>NZ_CP194228.1:1200000-2400000 GCF_050908145.1 Flavobacterium sp. SM2513
ATTGATGAGTTTGTTGAGTTTATTTGTTGGGTTTTTGCTAGACGAAAAATCAGCAACAGGAAAATTGAGCATCGTGCCTAAAATCATACCAAATGCCAAAGTTGCAAATAGATAAATAGGGAAATATTTTTTGTTGTTTTTCATGTATAATTAGTCCTCAAGTTCGGGAATGTGGATAACTTCAATTCCTGCTTTCGCCAAAAATGCTAAGCCGGAATCATCGCGATATCCTTTTTGATAAACAACTCTTTTAATACCAGATTGATGAATCAATTTACTGCAATCTTTGCAAGGCGAAAGCGTAATATATAAGGTAGCGCCTTGACACGACTGGGTTGAACCTGCCACTTTCAGGATTGCATTGGCTTCGGCATGTAGGACATCCCATCGGGTTATTCCGTTTTCATCTTCGCAACAATTGTCAAAACCAGAGGGCGTTCCGTTATACCCGTCAGAAATAATCATGCGGTCTTTTACGATTATAGCACCCACTTTTCTACGTTCGCAATAGGAGAGTGAACCCCATTCTTGTGCGATTTTTAAATAAGCTTTGTCGTAACGGGATAATTTATCGGGATTCATGGAGGAATTTTAAGGTAAAAGAGCGTGTAAAAATAGGAAACAAAAAGCGAAAGTTTTTACTTTTTCCAAATTTCACTTTCAATTAACATCGGAATTACGATACCTATAATTATAGAAGAAGTAATCAAAACCCAGTTTCGTTTGGAGTTCCTAATGAAATATTGCATGATAAAGGAAATCAATAAAACCGTTAAAACGACTGCCAATTGTGCCAACTCGATTCCTAATGCAAATTCCAAAAGAGGTAAAATTTTATCGCCTGCCGAACCAGCTAAAATAGAGTTGAAATAGTTGGAAAACCCAAGTCCATGGATGATTCCAAAAAACAAAGTGATAAAAAAAGCAATGGAAATGCCTGATTTTGCATTTCCTTTCCCCGAATTAAATAAGTTATAGATAGCTGTAGATAGAATAGTTAAAGGTATTAAAAATTCTATCCAACTGGCATTGAATTTAATGATTCCATAAACCGACATTATTAATGCTATCGTATGTCCTAATGTGAAAATTGATACTAAAGTGATTACTTTTTTCCAGTCTTTGAAACCAAAAGGGACTACTAATGCGATTAGAAATAAAATATGGTCATAGGCATTGATGTCTAAAACATGGCGCAAACCGATTTCTAAATAGAGCATAAATTCTGACATAAGTGGTGTTTTTAGAAGGTGTATTGGGAATTTCAAACTTACAATTTATTTTCAAACCAATAGAAAAGTGACTGTGAAAAAATAAAGAAATGGCTTTTACATAAAAGTTTCAAAATTGTTCTCTGTAAATTTTAAAATAGATTCTATATTTGCATTATATAAAAACACACGATTATGTCATTTGCAGAATTATTTGATAGCGGATTTAAAAACAGAAACAAAGGACATTTTGCTTCGATTGTTAGAGTTGCAATGGAAAACGGACACTTGAGTCCTGGCGAACGTTCGTTTTTGGACAAATTGGCGGTACAACTGGATATTTCCAAAGAAGAATATGCCGAAATTTTAGAGAATCCTTTAAAATACCCTATCAACCCTCCTTACTTACACATTCACCGTTTAGAGCGTTTGTACGATTTATCTAAAATGGTTTATGCAGACCATATTTTAGGACCAGGCCAAAAAGAAATTTTAACTCGTTTTGCTTTAGCGTTAGGTTTCACACCAGGAAACGTAGCTTATATCGTCGATAAATCATTGTCTTTGTTGGTAATGAATGTAGATTTAGATACATTCTTATTCGAAATGACCCACATGAATAAGTAATAGTTTTTGTATAGTGTACTGTTGTAAAATGTATACTGTATAGAAAATTAATAAAACTTAAAAACCCCATTTAAAATCATTTTTAAATGGGGTTTTTGCTTCTATATTCTTTCCTCTATTTTCTTTTCTCTTCCCCTAATATTTACTCAACTTCGCTTTCAACATAAATTCCTCTGCTTTTTTAACCATGTTATAACTTCCGCAGAAAAAAGGAACACGCTGGTGCAATTCGGTCGGAACAACTTCCATAATTCTATTGTGGCCATCAGATGCCTTTCCACCCGCTTGTTCCGCAATAAAAGCCATTGGGTTGCATTCGTATAACAATCTCAATTTTCCTTTTGGTGCTTTGGCACTTGTTGGATAAATATAGATGCCGCCTTTAATCATGTTTCTATGAATATCAGAAACCAAACTACCAATGTACCGCGAAGTGTAAGGTCTGTCCTCTTCATCCGTCTGGCAATATTTGATGTAATCCTTTACTCCTTGAGGAAAATGCGTGTAATTTCCTTCATTAATACTATAAATATTTCCATCTTTAGAAAACGTCATGTTGGGATGTGAAAGATAAAATGTTCCAATTGCAGGGTTTAAAGTAAACCCATTTACACCATGACCCGTTGTATAAACAATCATGGTTGAAGTTCCGTAAATCACATAACCTGCGGCAACTTGATTAATTCCGGGCTGCAAGAAATCTTCAATCGTAACGGGAGTTCCTATAGGAGTTACACGTCTATAAACGGAGAAAATCGTTCCTACAGAAACATTTACATCAATATTGGAAGAACCGTCTAAAGGGTCCATCAAAACTACATATTTATTGTTATGTCCGTTATCGCTTCCTTGAACAGTGATAAAATCGTCGTTTTCTTCAGAAGCAATTCCGCAAACAATTTCACGGTTTATTAAGTTTTGAATAAACACTTCATTAGCGTAAACATCCAGTTTTTGCTGGTCTTCACCTTGAATATTTTGTTCGCCAGCGGCTCCAATGATATCAACAAGCCCTGCTTTGTTTACTTTATAATTTACGACTTTGGCCGCTAATCTTATGGAGTTAATAATTCGGGATAATTCTCCAGAAGAATATTTAAAATCAGTTTGTTTTTCAATAATAAATTCTCCTAAAGTCTGGTTGCGTTTTTCCATGTCGAAATCGTTGTAGTTTTGTGATACAAATATCGTTTATTTTGTGAAAAATTAAGACTTTTTATTTGATACTTTATCATAATCGTATATTTGTCAAAACTATTAGACCATGAACATTAGAAAAGCACGAATTGAAGACATGCCGCGCGTTTTAGAATTAATTCAAGAACTCGCCGTGTTTGAAAATCAACCTGATGCCGTTGAAGTTACGGTTTCAGATTTGGAGCGAGATGGATTTGGTTCGCACCCTTTGTTCCAAATTTTAGTTGCAGAATTGGAGGAGGAAATTCCCGGAATTGCTTTATTTTACAACCGGTATTCCACTTGGAAAGGCAAAACAATTCACTTGGAAGACTTGATTGTTTCGGAAAAACACAGAGGTTCAGGAATTGGAATGAAGCTCTATCAAGCGGTTATGGAAGAAGCCAAGAAGCAAAATGTCCGTCGGGTTGAATGGAATGTTTTAGATTGGAACTTGCCTGCCATTTCTTTCTATGAAAAAACAGGAGCCGTCGTTTTCAAAGATTGGCTTGTAGCACAAATGGACGAAAAAGGACTAATTGATTTTCTAGAAAAAAATAAATAAATAGGAGCCACGAATACACGAATAGTACTAATTCAATTTGTGCTAATTTGTGTAATTTGTGTTCAAAAAAATAATTCCAAACAACAATGAGAGTATTTAAATTTGGTGGTGCTTCGGTAAAAGATGCAAATGGCGTGCGAAATGTCTATGACGTTTTGCAAAAAGTAGGTTATGAAGATGTACTAATTGTTGTTTCCGCAATGGGAAAAACCACAAATGCATTGGAAGTGGTCATAAAGGATTATTTTGACAAAGCCAAATCGCTTCAAGCTTCGGTTCAAGAAGTAAAAAAATACCATAACGAGATTATTTTAGACTTATTTGACAATGAAAATCATCCTGTTTTTCAAAATGTAGCGAAGATATTTTCGGAACTGGATTACTTCTTAAGTCATAATAAATCGCCCAATTATAGTTTTGTGTACGACCAAATGGTTTCTTTTGGCGAAATACTTTCAAGCACCATTCTAAGCCATTATTTCGCAAGTCAAAATATGCCAAACAACTGGGTCGACGTTCGAAATTTCATAAAAACCGACAGTAATTACCGCGACGCTGGAGTAAATTGGGAAATCACGCAGGCAAACATTTCAAAGGGAATTAAAAAAAACATTCTCAACATCACGCAAGGTTTTATCGGTGCCGATGAAAATAATTTCACCACCACTTTAGGTCGTGAAGGCTCAGATTATTCTGCCGCGATTTTTGCCTATTGCCTTAATGCCGAAAGCGTGACGATTTGGAAAGACGTTCCAGGAGTCATGAATGCCGACCCACGTTACTTTGAAAACGCCACCTTGCTCAATCAAATTTCGTACAGAGAAGCCATCGAACTCGCCTTTTATGGAGCAACAGTAATTCACCCAAAAACCTTGCAACCTTTACAAAGAAAGGAAATTCCACTTCTGGTAAAATCCTTTATTAATCCCGTTTTGCCAGGAACAAGCGTTTCAAAAGGAGCCGATTTAGAGCCACATTTGCCCTGTTTCATCGTCAAAAAACAACAACTTTTACTATCACTTTCGTCCATCGATTTCTCTTTTATTATGGAAGAAAATATCAGCGAAATTTTCAAATTACTCCACGAATTTAAAATGAAAGTAAGTTTAATTCAAAATACTGCCATTAGTTTCTCCGTTTGCATCGAAGACAAATACGGTAATTTTGAAGCATTAAAAGCCATTTTATCTAAGAAATTTAAAGTTTCTTACAATGAAAATGTCTCACTTTACACCATTCGTCACTTTGACGAAAAGTCTAAAAATGCCATCGAAAAAAGTAAAACGATTTTGCTAAAGCAAATAAGCCGCGAAACACTTCAATTGGTTACAAAAGAAACGGATTTATAGTATATCCAATTGGAACAAGACAATACCCAATCGGAACAAGGCAATACCCAATTGGAACAAGACAATACCCAATCGGAACAAGACAATATCCAATTGGAACAAGGCAATATCCAATTGGAACAAGACAATATCCAATTGGAACAAGGCAATACCCAATCGGAACAAGACAATATCCAATTGGAACAAGACAATATCCAATCGGAAACAGACAATACCCAACTAGAAACAAGCAATATCCACCTCTAACAATGTCAAACGCCTTTGCGAACTTAAAAACTCAAAACAAATACTTCTTCTCCAAATAAAACTTCGTGAACTTCGCGGTAAAAAACCACTTAAAAATAATCTCGAATTTACATCTCCAAATAAAAACTTGCGAACTTCGCGGTATAAAACCCCAATACTCCTCAACCCAATTCGCTAATCCAAACAAAACACACTACTTTTGAACTCTTGCCGTTATATACTCTATGCTTAAAAAAGTTTTCATTTGTTTGCTACTGCTAGGTTTCTCAGGACTTCGTGCCCAAGAAATCCAGTCCTTGTATAAATCAAAGAAAACAAGCGCTTCTCGAGACACCATTCGTATCGATTCCGTCAGCATAAACCCCACTTTTTTCAAAATTTTAGACAAAAATGCGCAAGTAATTGACACGAGTTTCTACAAAGTTAATTTCCAAAAATCAACGCTCGTTTTCAATTCTAATTACAATTCTAAAGATACTTTAACCATCCGATACTTCGAGCTACCTCAGTTTCTAACCAAAGAATACAGTATTTACGATAAAAAAAGAGTGGTATCTAACGAAAGTGGCTCGCTATTTAAAGTCGAACAAGAAAAGAAAAATACCTTCATCCCTTTTGATGGTTTGTCCACTTCGGGAAGTATTTCTCGAGGAATCACCGTTGGAAACAATCAAAATGCCGTCGTTAATTCCAGTTTAGATTTGCAAATCACCGGAAAAATATCCGATAAAGTAAGTCTTCGAGCCTCCATTCAAGACACGAATATTCCACTGCAAGAAGGCGGATATTCTCAAAAACTAGATGAGTTCGACCAAATTTTCATCGAGCTTTTCGCCAAAAACTGGAGCGTCCGTGCCGGTGATTTATTCCTAGAAAACCGAACGTCTAAATTTTTAAATTTTAATAAGAAAGTACAAGGAATTTCTACCAATTTCCAATTTGGAACAGAAGAGGCCAAAACCAATATTTTTGCCGCTGCTGCTTTAGTTCGCGGTCAGTATACCAAAAGTATCTTTGTTGGCCAAGAAGGAAACCAAGGGCCATATAAACTTCGCGGTCCCAATAATGAGTTGTATGTTCTGGTAATTTCAGGTTCTGAACGCGTTTACGTAAACGGGGTGTTGCTCAAGCGGGGTGAAAATAACGATTACACCATTGATTATAATGCGGGAGAAGTAATTTTTACATCGCTTTTCCCCATTACTTCCGAGATGCGAATCAACATCGAATACCAATATTCCGAACGAAATTACACCCGATTTGTAACCTATGCTGGTGCAAACCACGAAACCGATAAATGGAGTATTGGCGGTTATTTATATTCTGAAAATGATGTAAAAAATCAACCCTTACAGCAAAACCTCTCTACTGAACAAGCCCAAGTTTTAGTCAATGCCGGTGATAATCCCGACCTAATGACAGCTCCTTCGGCTTACGTAGATTCGTATTCGGAGAATAAAATTTTGTATAAAAAGGAAATCATAAATGGTCTTGAAGCATTTGTTTTTTCGAACAATCCAGATGATGAATTATACAATGTAAAATTCAGTTTATTAGCCGATAACCAAGGAAATTATATTTTGACGAATGCTTCTGCCGTAGGAAAAATTTACGAATATGTCGAACCAATAAATGGGGTGAAACAAGGAAATTATGAACCAATAATTCGATTAATAGCGCCAACGAAAATTCAAATAGCAACCGTTATGGGGAAAATTAATCCTTCTGAGAAAACAAATGTTGATTTTGAAATTGGTTTGAGCAATAATGATTTGAATTTGTTTTCTAACCAAAACGATAATGACAATGTAGGTTTAGCAGGAAAAATAAATCTAAAGCAACGCTTATTTTCTAAAAAGTGGAAGGTTGATTTCTTTTCCAATTATCAATTCATTCAAAAAGAATTTCGAACCATCGAACGTCTTTTTACCATCGAATTTGACCGCGATTGGAATTTGAGTAACCCTACAGGAAACCAAAGTTTGCTTATTTCGGGACTTACCTTTCAATTACCAGAAAAAGGAAGCTTGACATATCAGTTTGAAAACTTAGATTTCAGCGAATCTTTCTCGGGAAACCGACATGTGGTAGATGCTTTTTTCAACCTAAAAAATTGGACCATTCAAAACAATGGAAGCTATTTGAAAAGCGATGGAACCATCTCGTCTTCTCAATTTATAAGAAACAATACAAAAGCAAAATTTCATTGGAACAAAAACTGGGTTGGAACTACGATTCGTATAGAAGACAATCAAGAGAAATTGAAATCCACTAATTTGCTTTCGGCTTTAAGCCAAAGATTCACAGAATACGGCGCTTTTGTAGGACGAGGTGATTCTACAAAAGTTTTTGCTGAAGTAGGATATCGAAATCGGGTAAACGACAGTTTGCAAGACGGTATTTTGCAACGGGTAAATACGTCGCATTCGTATTATTTAAAATCTAAATTAATTCAAAACGAACGAAGCGATTTAGCAGTTTACGTAAACTACCGAACGCTTGTCTTTGAAGATAAAACAAGAGAAAACGAACCGTCATTAAATTCACGCATACTTTACAACACGCGTTTTTTCGACCAATTAGTGCAGCTCTCAACGGCTTATGAAAACACCTCGGGAACAATTGCCCAACAAGAGTTTACGTATCTTGAAGTAGAACCTGGACAGGGTGTTTATACTTGGAACGACTATAATTTGAACGGAATTCAAGAGTTGGAAGAATTTGAAATTGCTCCATTTCCCGACCAAGCCAAGTATCTTCGTGTTTTTTTACCGAATCAAGTGTATAGGAGAACACATCAAAATAAATTTTCACAGTCGGTTACATTAAATCCGTTGCAATGGCAAAATGACACGGGTTTCAAGAAAGCCTTGTCCTATTTCTACAACCAAACTTCTTATTTAGCAGAGCGAAAAATTCAACGAAGCGGCAGTAATTTTGATTTGAATCCGTTCTCGTCAAGCGATGAAAACTTATTGGGTTTGAATACCAATTTCAGAAACAGTTTGTTTTACAACCGCGGAAAACAAAAACACTCGGTTACTTATACCTATTTAAACAGTCAAATCAAAAACCTGTTATCGGTAGGTGCACAAGAAAACAGAAACAGTTCGCATCAATTGCAGTATTTAAATTTATTTGCTAAAAGTTGGCTTACCAATTTGTCTGGAAAAACAATTGCTACAGAACTTGAATCAGAAAATTATAGTTCTAAAAATTATGAAATAGACGGCTATCAGGTAATGCCAAAATTGACTTATTTGTTTTCTAAAAGTACGAGTTGGGATGTTTTCTACGAATACCAGAAAAAAAACAATACCATTGGTGACAGAGAATTTCTGAACCAGCAGCGTTTTGGGAGTTCATTCACATACACCGGAGAAAAGCAATTTACAATGAATGGTGAAGTTTCATTGTATCAAAATAAATTTGAAGGAAATGAACTTTCTCCAGTTGCTTATCAAATGCTGGAAGGACTTCAAGTGGGAGAGAATTTGACGTGGCGTTTGCTTATTCAGAAGAATTTGACACAGTTTCTAGACATAAACCTGAATTATCAAGGGAGAAAAAGCGAAAATAGTCAAGCTATTCACACGGGTAACATTCAATTGAGGGCTTATTTTTAAGAGAATAATCGACACATGGCATTTAATATCCGTTAAACGGTATTATATGTAACTAAATCATTAATAAACAGATAAAATTTTGTTGAATTATAATTTTTATATATTTTTACGACCAATTCAATGATAAATGAAGAAGTATATTTTAGCTCTGTTTTTTACGTTTTTATGTTTTCAAATTAATTATGGTCAGATAGCTCCTCCAGGTTGTGAGTGTTGTGCTGGATTAGCTGGACCAGAGCTTACTGCTTGCTTGACGGCTTGTGACGAGGACCCCGAAGGTGATTTTTGTTCTGATCCACTACCTATAGATTCTAATATTTTAGTTTTACTAGCTTTAGGTATTTCATTTGGGGGTTATTCCGTTTATCAAAATAAAAAAGACTTATCAAAAACTAATTCTTAGTTTTATAAATATTTAAAAAATCTCCAATCGTATGATTGGAGATTTTTTTTGGGATAAATTTAAAATTAGGCAAACTTTTATTTTGTAGTGCAACAATGAAGGTGCTACTGTATTTGGGTCTGTTTTATTGAAAAAAGTACTCTTTTACATTTTTAGTTTTGACTCCTTATTTTAGGCTCTTCAAGACTAATCAATATAGTTTGTTGAGTTCTAGCATAATTAAACAGTTGTCCTATCGAATATTGAATTACGATTACCTGGTACAACAATCTTAAATTTTAAAACGATTAAATTTGCAGAAACAGAAATGTCGCTATTTCCTCATCAATCTTGGATTTGCTGAGAAATAGTACTGCGTACTTCTTTTTTGTTCCGCTATTAAGACCTTAGTAGTGTATAAAATGATTCGTTTTCTTAATTAATAACACTTAAGTGTTAACCGCAAAAATATAAAGCACAATTTTTAGTTCTGCAATGTATATTCAACCAAATTCGGTTGGCTTTGTCTGACAAGCGTCCTACTTTATTTTCCGTAAATATAAAATATCCGTACTTTTTCAAAATGTCATGCAGTACCTCTAATTGGGTTTTAAACAAATCATTTTTTAGTTCTTATTACCTCACTTAAAAACTTCAAACTGAATTAGCATACCATACTTAGTTTTCAAACTATAATTTTAAAAAATGAATAAAACAAAACCCTGTAGTTAAGGTCTTTATAAAAAGTCAAACTAGAGGGTTTTAGATGTAGTTTCAAAATGCTTTATGACTTGATAAAAGTGAATGTTTTGGAGCCAAAGCTGTTCGTAACTTTTATGAAGTAAACACCGTTGGCAAAGTTACTTACGTCCCAAGAAGTATCTGTTGAAGTTTTTATAACTTGGCCCAAGGTGTTGTAAAAAATTACATTCTCAATTTGGGTACCATCAAGCAACTGCAAGTTCAGTAGGGAAGAAGTAGGGTTGGGATACAATCGCATTGCGTTAAACTCCAAAGTATTCGTACCTAACGTAACCTGATTATTCTTTGAAATCAATTGTTTTTCAGGGTCAAAAACGATTGAAGTTACTGTAAAAGCTACGTTTTCAATGAAAATTTGATTGTCTGTTGTGTTGTTCAGAATCACATCGGCTTGCTGGCCATTTGCACCAAGCAAACGAACCGGAAGTGGCATTTCAAAAAAGGAAACGGACGAATGGGACTGCGATTGATTGACTGTTATTTGTACTTGGTCAACTAAATTTTCGGCTTGTAACTGGTAACTAGGAAACCCTTCACCGTAAATCCAATCGTTAAAAAATTCCGTCAAGTCTAATCCCGAGACGGTTTCAAGATGACTTTTTAAATCAACAGTTTGGGCATAGCCGTACGCTAAATCAGTGTCGGCCAAATAATTTTTCATACCTTGAAAAAAGTTGGTGTCACCCAGTTTAAACCGAAGCATATTTACCACCATCGCTCCTTTATTATACGACAAGCGGCTGCTAAAAATACGATTGACATTCGTCACTTGCGATTCAGGAACATAAACCGAACCTCCGTTTTGCGATGTAATATTCGAAATTAAAGAATTTTTCCAAAGTCTGAATTGAAGATTTCCGTCTAAATTTTCAATAACCAGCCCGGATAAATAAGTGGCAAAACCTTCGTTGAGCCAAATGTCGTTCCAAGAGCCACAAGTAATTTTATCGCCAAACCATTGGTGTCCCAATTCGTGTGCGATTAATTCGCGACTAAAACCGCCCATGAAAGAAACGGTGGTATGCTCCATTCCGCCACCCCAACCAAACTGTGCATGACCGTATTTTTCGTCAGAGAAAGGATAGGTTTCAAATAAATCTTCATACAAATCCATGATAGGCAACGTCACGGCAACACTGGCCTGCGAAGCAGTGAAATCTTCGGGGTACAAATAATTCACGATAGGAAACGTGTTAGGTGCCGTTCCAGCCGTTTGTGTAAAAATCTGGTAATTGGTCACGGCAATCGCAATCAAGTAAGCCGGAATAGGATAATTGTGTGAAAAATGTGTGGTTTTAGTGCCGTTCGTATTCGGGGTTTGCGAAACTTCTAGTCCGTTGGAAACGCTGGTGTAAATACTTGGAGCGGTAATATAAACATCAATACTGTCTACTTTATCGTTCAGATCTTGCTTGCACGGAAACCAATCTCTCGCGCCATAAGGCTCGGAAAGTGTCCATAAAATAGGCGTTCCCGAATGATTGGAAACCGTAAACGCATCTTCATTTTCAGAGGGAGCTCCGGAATAAATAATCTCCACAGAGGAAGAAGTTCCGGTTGTTAATGTGTTTTGCAACGTAATTGTCAACTCTTCAGCCGACTGTGAAAATGCCACTGGCAAATTGTTTTGCTTCACCGAACTCACGGTTAAATCGTTTGTTAAATCAAAAACAACGCTCGACATCGAACTCAAAGCTTTAAAAGTAGTAGTCACTTTCCCAGAGATAAAATACACGGCGGGATTTACAGTAAATTCTAGTTTCTGATACGTCACGTCGTAATTCAACGTGTTGGGATTGGCTATAAAATTCATCGTCGCCGATGCCGATTTCATTTCTGATTCAGCAATGGCATGAATGGTATGGGGAGTTGATTGAGAAAAAGCGGTGGTAATTGTAAGTAGTAGTAATGCTAGTATATTTTTCATAAATTGAGGTAAATTTTTTTTGTAGGTGGGAGTCCTAAAATCTTTTAGTCTATTTACGTATTATTTAAATCTTTTGTTTTGTAATTATTACAACTTTGCGAACTTAAAAACACGTATAAAACAGAAACTTTGTAAATCAATGATTGCGAACTTCGCGGTAAAAATCAATGACTCACTTCTATTTCGATTGCCAAATATAACGATTGTGACTATAAATTTCAACATCTAAATCCCTCAATCTTTAAATCCTTCTAGCTTTCAATCCTTAATAATCAAAATATCTAATTATATTTGCCTTCGTATAAAAAATCAAGACATGTTACAAATCGCATTTATTAGAGAAAATCAAGCAAAAGTAATTCAGGCTCTGGCCAAAAGAAATATGGATGCCACTACGATTGTTGAAGAAGTTGTAGCCTTAGACGAAAACCGTCGCGCTACTCAAGTAGAATTAGACAACACCTTAGCCGAATCTAATAAATTGTCCAAGGACATTGGGGAGTTGATGAAAGCTGGAGAGAAATCTAAAGCTGAAATTCTGAAATTAAAAACAGTTTCTTTAAAAGAAAAAAGCAAAGAATTAGGCGAAAAAGCAGACGTTTTAGCCGAAGAATTATTGCAAAAATTATACACCTTGCCCAACCTTCCGTGTGATTTAGTACCTGAAGGAAAAACGCCAGAAGACAATGAAATCGCTTTTCAAGAAGGCGACATCCCTGTTTTGCATGAAAATGCACAACCGCATTGGGATTTGGTCAAAAAATACGACATCATCGATTTTGAATTGGGAAATAAAATTACAGGTGCTGGTTTTCCGGTTTATAAAGGAAAAGGAGCCAAATTGCAACGGGCTTTAATCAATTATTTCTTAGATAAAAATACCGCTGCAGGATACAATGAAGTGCAAGTGCCGCATTTGGTCAACGAGGCTTCAGGTTATGGAACGGGTCAATTGCCTGACAAAGAAGGGCAAATGTACCATTCAACGGTAGATGATTTATACTTAATTCCAACGGCAGAAGTTCCCGTGACGAATATGTATCGTGACGTAATTTTGAATGAAAAAGAATTACCGGTTTTAAATACCGCTTACACACCTTGTTTCCGTCGTGAAGCAGGTTCTTATGGAGCTCACGTTCGTGGCTTGAACCGTTTGCACCAATTTGACAAAGTAGAAATCGTTCGCATTGAACATCCAGAGAATTCGTACAAAGCTTTAGATGGAATGGTAGAACATGTAAAGGGAATTTTGCAAGAATTAAAATTACCGTACCGAATTTTACGTCTTTGTGGTGGCGATATGGGTTTTACATCGGCTTTGACTTATGATTTTGAAGTGTTCTCTACGGCACAAGACCGTTGGTTAGAAATCAGTTCAGTTTCAAACTTTGAAACTTTTCAAGCCAATCGATTGAAATTGCGTTACCGAGACGAAAATGGTAAAACTCAATTGGCACACACTTTAAACGGAAGTTCATTAGCCTTGCCAAGAGTTTTAGCGGGTATTTTAGAAAATTACCAAACACCAGAAGGAATCGTAATTCCAGAGGTTTTAAGAAAATATACGGGATTTGATATTATTGATTAATTATTTATTTTAGTCTCGCAAAGTCGCCAAGTAATTATTGTGTTCTTTACGTCTTTGCGAGACATACTTAAATTACAATTAAAACAAATTCTTCAAGAATAGGGCCTTCAAATTTTAACTTTATCTTTACCTAAAGAATTACAAAAAGTACTACTTTTCAAGAATCAGTACTTTTTTTGCTTTTTACTACTTATGAAAAAAATGCTTGCCACTTTATTATTGTTACTCACGTTTTCGGCTTTTGCTCAAAACGAACAATTGGCTGCGAATTATTTTGAACGAGGCGATTTCGAAAAAGCATTGGTTTCCTATGAAGAATTACTAACGAAACAACCCGGTAATTCCAACTATTTTCAGAGAACGGTAGATTGTTACCAACAATTAGAACAGTTTGAGAAAGCCGAAAATTTAATCCAACAACGGTTAGATAAATACAAACAACCGAATCTTCTGATTGAATTGGGTTACAATTACCAATTGCAAAAAGACGACAAAAATGCTGCTAAAAACTACGAAAAAGCAATTGACAAAATCAATGAAAATCCTTCGAATGTGTATGCTATTGCTGTAAATTTCGAAAAGAAATCGTTGTTAGATTACGCATTAAAAGCCTACACATTGGCTTTGAAACTGAAACCAGAGTTTAGTTTTAACCAACAAATGGCGGTTTTGTATGGACAACAAGGCAAGGTTGATTTGATGATTGAAAAGTTTATAGAAGAAGGTGAGAAAAACCCGCAATCCACGATAATGATTCAGAATTACCTTTCCAGATTTATGATGGAGGAAAGCGAAGAGTCCTTTGCTGAAAGTTTGCGGAAAGCTTTGATTTTAAAAACGCAAAAGAGTCAAGATATTTATTGGAACCAGTTTTTAAGTTGGTTTTATGTGCAACAAAAGGAATACGGAAAAGCATTTATTCAAGAAAAAGCGATTTATAAACGAAATCCAGAATCGTTTTCTAATATCGTTAGTTTAGCTGAATTAGCTATTGAAGAAAACCAGGACGAAGATGCCGTAAATATCATCAACTTTGTTTTAGAAAACACGGACAATCTGGATTTACAGATATTTTCGAATACTTTTTTATTGCGAAATAGAATCGAGAAAGCTACACCAAAAGACTACCCAGCTATTTCAGCAGATTTAGAATTGGCTCTGAAAAAATTTGGCGTAAGCCCGTTTACGATATCGCTGCAAGAACTGAAAGCCGAGTTTCTTGCTTTTCAACTCAACGACCCAGAATTGGGAAAAGAAGTGTTGAAAAACGCATTAAAATTTCAACTCAACGAATACCAGAAGGCAGAAATAAAAATGCAATTAGCAGATATATTGCTTTTACAAGAACAGTACAATCAAGCATTAATTTATTATTCTCAAATAGAACAAGACTTAAAAAACGACCAAATTGGTCACGAAGCAAGTTTGAAAGTAGCAAAAACAAGTTACTTTCAAGGTGATTTTCAATGGGCTCAAAGTCAGTTTAAAATATTAAAATCAGCATCGACACAATTGATTGCGAATGATGCGATGGAATACTTCCTGTTAATCAACGACAATACCGTGGCTGATTCTACACAAGTGGCGTTGAAGAAATTTGCTCGAGGCGATTACTTGTTGTACCAGAACAAAAACGATTTGGCATTAGCCCAATTTTCAAAAATCCTAACCGAGCACAAAGGAGAAGAAATTGAATCTGTAACTTTGTTGCGAATGGGGAAAATCAATGAGAAACAAGGTGATTTTACAGAAGCTTTGCGTTTGTACAAAGAAATAATAGACAAGCATGCGGATGGAATTTATGTAGACGAGGCATTATTCTTTTCGGCCGAAATTTACGACGAACAAAAGCAACCTGAGTTAGCGAAACCTCTTTATGAAAAAATGATTTTTAATCACCAAGACAGCATTTATTTCATTGAAGCACGACGGAAATTCCGAGAAATTCGAGGTGATAATAATACCTAAAAAATAGAAAAGTTATGATAATATACAATGTAACCGTCAATATTCATGAAAGTGTGCACGACATGTGGATGAACTGGATGCAAGAGAAACACATCAGCGAAATTTTAGCAACAGGAAAGTTTTCAAATGCTAAAATGGTAAAAGTTTTAGTGGAAGAAGAAATGGGTGGAATTACTTATTCTATTCAATATACAACGGACTCAAAGGAAACTTTGGAACGGTATTACCAAGAAGACGCCCCGAAATTTAGAGAAGAAGGACAGGCGCTTTTTGGAGACAAAATGTTGGCGTTTCGTACCGAATTAGAAGTAATTTCAGAGCATTAAAAAATTTTTCGCCATAGATTAATAATCGTTATAATCTGTGGCTAATAAAAAAAGTATGGAAAAAGTAAAAGCAAAAAAACACCTCGGACAACACTTTCTTAAAGACGAAGAGGTTGCTAAAAATATAGCCAATACTTTGCAGTTGAAAGGCTACGAAGATATTCTTGAAATTGGCCCAGGGATGGGAGTTTTGACGAAGTATTTGCTCGAAAAACCAGTAACAACATACGTGGTTGAAATTGACACGGAATCGGTGGATTATTTGGAAGCACATTACCCAAAATTACACGGAAAAATCATTTGTAAAGATTTTTTAAAATACGACATCAATGAAGTTTTTGAAGGAAAACAGTTTGCTATTATTGGCAACTTTCCTTACAATATTTCGACGCAAATTGTTTTTAAAGCATTAGAATTAAGAAACCAAATTCCTGAATTTTCAGGAATGTTTCAAAAGGAAGTGGCACAACGAATTTGTGAGAAAAAGGGAAGCAAAGCCTACGGTATTTTGTCGGTTTTAGTGCAAGCTTTTTATACTGCAGAGTATTTATTTACCGTAGACGAAACGGTTTTTATTCCGCCACCAAAAGTAAAATCAGGTGTTTTGCGTTTGACTCGTAAAGAAGATTTTTCATTGCCTTGTAGTGAAAAAATGTTTTTCAGAGTGGTTAAAACCGGTTTTCAACAACGAAGAAAGACCTTACGAAATAGTTTGAAATCGATGGAACTTTCGGATGAATTGCGTCAAGATAAAATTTTTGACCTTCGTCCGGAACAATTAAGTGTAGAAGATTTTATAAATATTACCCTAAAAATAGAGGCCGATGCAGTTTAAAGTTAGTAAAGAATTTATAGAGCAAGTAACGGTATTAATCGAGAGCAAAAACGACCATGATTTGGAACTTTTGCTCAACGATTTGCACCACGCTGATATAGCTGAAATTCTGGATGAACTTTCTTTTGACGATGCTACACATATTTTTAAAATTCTCGACAGTGAGAAAACAGCCGAAATTCTTCTTGAATTAGACGAGGATTTAAGGGAAAATATTCTATCTCGACTTTCTTCCAAGGAAATTGCTGAAGAGTTAGACGAACTTGAGACCAATGATGCCGCGGATATTATCGCTGAACTTTCTCAACAGATAAAAGAGGAAGTAATCAGCGAGTTGCAAGACGTTGAACACGCCAAAGACATTGTAGATTTGTTGCGTTACGACGAAGATACCGCTGGGGGAATTATGCACAAAGAGTTGGTAAAAGTCAACGAAAATTGGAATGTTTTAACTTGCGTGAAAGAAATGCGTATTCAAGCAGAAAATATTTCACGAGTACATTCTATTTATGTGGTGGACGATGACGAACGTTTGAAAGGGCGACTTTCGTTGAAAGATTTACTGACTACTTCGACTAAAACACCAATTAAAGATATTTATATTACCAAACTGAATTTTGCTAAAGTAGACGACGAAGATGTTGAGGTGGCACGAATCATGCAGAAATACGATTTAGAAGCTATTCCGGTTGTGGATGAATTGGGTCGTTTAGTAGGCAGAATTACCATTGATGATATTCTCGATGTAATTAAAGACGAAGCCGACAAAGATTACCAATTGGCGGCCGGTATCTCGCAAGACGTTGAAGCGGATGATAGCATTATAGAATTAACTCGAGCTCGATTACCGTGGTTGGTTTTGGCATTATTAGGAGGATTTGTGACGGTAAGTGTTTTACAACTGTTTGAAGGAGCAATGAAAGAACACGGAAAATTATTTTTCTTTACGCCACTAATTGCGGCAATGGCGGGAAATGTAGGTGTTCAATCCTCGGCAATTATTGTGCAAGGTTTAGCAAATAATACCTTAAGCGGTTCGGTTTTTAGACGTTTAATCAAAGAAATATCACTGAGTTTGCTCAATGGTGCAATTTTAGCCAGTATTTTATTTGTGGGAGGTCACTTTCTTTTAGACTTACAATATATTGAAGGAATGATTGTCTCTGGCGCTTTAATTTCTGTAATTATTATCGCTTCTTTAATCGGAACTTTTATTCCATTACTTTTGGATAAATTTGGAATAGACCCCGCACTTGCCACGGGGCCTTTTATTACGACCAGTAACGACATTTGTGGGATTTTGATTTATTTCTCCATTGCTAAAGTCGTACTTGGCTTTTAAAGTGCAATTTCTAAAGATTTGATTTAGGTTTATAAAATTTGCGTTATATTTACGTTTATATAGAAATTTCGATGTTTTAAATTGATTTTTTCGATAGTAATCCTAAATCTTATTTGCGCAAAATGAAAGCTAAACTCTCCGTTTATTTGTTGTTTTTTCTGCTAATTACGCAAGCTTGCTCTAAAAAGTCTGCTGCAGAATTCAATTCTAATTTTTCAGCATTCAAATCCTACATCACGAACTTTTCGGGTGGCTTAATTTCGGCACAATCCGATTTGAGAGTAGTTCTTGCTTTTCAAAAAGAGGAATGGAAAAAAAATGAAGTACTAGATAATGATTTGTTCACTATTTCTCCGTCCGTCGAGGGTAAAGTAATCGCGCTTTCATCGAGTACAATAGCTTTTGTGCCAACAAAAAAATTAAAGTCAAATACAGAATATCAGGTGACTTTACACCTGTCTAAACTAATAAATACACCTAAAGAGTTAAACGATTTTAATTTTACGGTGAAAACGATTAAGCAAGATTTCATCGTTTCTACAGCAGATGTGCAGTCCTATTCACCTACATACCAGTACTTGAATGCTAGTTTTAAAACAGCAGACCAATTGGATTTTGAAACTGCTTCAAAATTAATTGTTGCCGAACAAAATGGTAAAAAACTGAAACTAAAATTCAATAAGATAAGCGGCACTTCAACAGAATTTAAATTTATTATCGACAGTTTACAAAGGTTTGATAAAGATTCCAATGTCAAAATCACTTTTGACGGAAAACCATACGATATTGACCAACAAGGCATGATTAATTATGTTGTTCAAGCCAAAGATGATTTTACAATTGTAGATGTAACTGTTTCTCATACTTCTGGCGAAACATTGTTACTTAATTTCTCGGGACCTTTATTAAAAGACCAAGATTTTGATGGTTTGGTAGCTATTGAAGGCGCTAGAAATTTAAAATATGCGGTTCAAGGAAATTTGCTAAAAGTGTTTTTTGACTCTTCGTTAAAAGGAGAACTTTTGGTTGAAGTTTTCCAAGGAATTGAAAACGATTATGGGGCAAAAATGAAAGAAAATTTCGGAGAACTCGTTATTTTTAATCAATTAAAACCCAATGTTCGGTATTTGAAAAACGGAACAATTTTACCCAGTTCAAACAACTTAAAATTAAATTTTGAAACGGTCAATTTAAAAGCAGTTGATGTCAAAATTTATAAAATTTATGCAAATACAATTTTGCAATTCTTACAAGAGAATGAGCTAAATGGCTCTAGAAACCTCAAAAGAGTCGCTCAACCGGTTGCTAAAAAAACAATCAACTTAAAACAAAACAATCTATTCGACACAAGTAAGTGGAATACGTATGCATTGGATTTATCCAAGTTAATCACGCCAGACCCTGGAGCAATGTATCGTGTTGAAATTTCTTTTAAGAGAAGTTATTCGCTTTATGCATGCTCCAATTCCAATAAAAACATAGAGGAAACTGAAGTTGAAGAAGTGGACGAAAAGGACGTAAACTATAGCAACTCAGGAGATAATTACTACGACGATTACTACAATGATTATTACGATTACGATTGGCGTGAAAGTCAGGACCCGTGTTCAGAATCCTACTTTTACAATGCCGTTACTGGTACAAATATATTGGCATCAGATTTAGGTGTGATTGCCAAAAGAGGCGAAAATAAATCGTATTTCTTTGCGGTAAATAATATCGTAAATACCGCCCCGGTTTCTGGAGCAACAATCGATTTATACAATTTCCAACAACAAAAATTATCGAGTTTAACAACTAGTTCGGACGGAATTGCCGAAGTCGTTTTAGATACCTATGCCTACTTTGCAATTGTTACTCGAGGAAAAAACACGACTTACGTCAAATTAGACGATGGTACTTCGCTTTCTGTCAGTAATTTTGATGTTTCGGGCGAAGTTTTACAAAAAGGTTTGAAAGGTTATATTTATGGAGAACGAGGCGTTTGGCGTCCGGGAGATGCGATTTATTTGTCGTTTATTTTAGACGATACCGCGAATCCACTTCCTGTCAATCATCCAATACAATTGCGAGTTTCGGACCCGAGAGGAAAAGTGGCGTATCAAACTGTTTCAAAAACTAATAAATCAAATCATTATATTTTTAAGTTTTCTACGAATGAGGAATCTCCAACGGGAAATTGGGAAGCAAGAATTAGTGTAGGTGGTGCAAAATTCTATAAAAGTCTGAAGGTCGAAACCATTAAACCCAACCGATTAAAAATAAAAAATAGTTTTCAAAAAACAGTGCTTTCTGCTAGAGGAATTAATGTCAATAATTTACAAGTAAATTGGTTGCATGGTGCTGTAGCAAAAAATTTAAAAGTGGAAGTACAAGCCAAATTTTCGCAACAGGCCACTACTTTCAAAAACTACACTAAATATGATTTTGATGACGAAGTTCGGAAGTTTAATACCGAAGAATTAAACGTGTTTTCAGGGAATTTAAATGAAAGTGGACAAGCGAAAATTTCGATAGAACCTAAATTAGCAGCTCAAGCTCCAGGGTTTTTGAAAGCCGCTTTTATAACGAAAGTGCACGAACAAGGAGGAGATGTAAGTACCGATGTTTTTGCTACAACCTATTCATCTTACGAAACCTATGTGGGGATTAAATCTCCAGAACCTAATAAATATGGAATGCTTGAAACGGGAAAAAATAATCGTTTTGAAATAGCAACGGTTGATGAAAACGGCAGACCGAAAGCAGTTCAAAATTTAGATGTTCGCGTATACAAAGTCGAATGGCGGTGGTGGTGGGATGCTTCAGACGATAATTTATCTAATTTTAGTTCATCTGACGCGACTACTTCTTACAAAAGTTTTACAGTTTCAACTAACTCCGCTGGAAAGGCTGCTTTTGAATTTGACGTTCCTGATAACGATTGGGGTCGCTATTTAATTCGCGTTTCCAATGGAACAAGCGGTCATGCAACGGCTCAAACAGTTTTGATTGATTGGCCTACTTGGTCGGGAAAAACCAAAGACGGAAATGCTTCCATTGCCAATATGTTGGTTTTTGCAACTGATAAAAAGAAATATAATGTTGGCGAAAAAGCACAAATTTCATTTCCCTCAAGTGAAGGCGGGCGTGCTTTGATTTCAATTGAAAACGGTACGAAAGTATTGAAAACAATTTGGGTGAATACAGCCAAAGGAGAAACAAAAGCGGAAATTCCGTTGACGAATGATATGGCACCAAATGTGTATTTTAACGTGACGCTTTTGCAACCGCACGCTACCACAAAAAATGATTCGCCAATTCGAATGTATGGAATAGCTGCAATTGAAGTTTTGAATAAAAACAGTATTTTGGAACCTATTCTTAAAATGCCAAATGTGTTGAAACCAGAACAAAAATTCACCGTCAATGTTTCTGAGAAATCAGGTCAAGCAATGACCTACACAATTG
The DNA here is from genome assembly GCF_050908145.1 of Flavobacterium sp. SM2513. Taxonomy (GTDB): domain Bacteria; phylum Bacteroidota; class Bacteroidia; order Flavobacteriales; family Flavobacteriaceae; genus Flavobacterium. The sequence continues at coordinate 1,221,381 of NZ_CP194228.1, forward strand.
CGGTTGTGGATGAAGGTTTGCTTGATTTAACACGATTTAAAACGCCAAATGCTTGGGACAGTTTCTATGCAAGAGCGGCTTTAGGTGTGAAAACTTGGGATATTTACGATGATATTATTGGTGCTTACGGTGGAAAAATAAACCAAATATTTGCTATTGGTGGTGACCAAAGTATGATTGGTGGTCAAGCCAAAAAAGCCAACCGCTTCAAGCCTGTCGTTTTATATTACGGCCCGTTTGTATTGGACAAAGGACAAGCCAAAACGCACACTTTACAACTTCCTAAATACATTGGCTCGGTTCGTACGATGGTTGTTGCCGCTTCGACTTCAAAAAGTGCGTATGGTGCTGCTGAAAAAACGACACCTGTTCGAAGTCCGTTGATGGTTTTGGCATCACTACCTAGAAAAATTTCTCCAGGTGAAAAAGTAAGATTGCCGGTGACGGTTTTTGCAATGGAATCGCAAATTAAAACTGCAACGGTTTCTTTAAAAATGTCAAAAGGATTGAAAGTTCTTGGTTCGTCTATACAAACAATCAGCTTTCCAACACCTGACGAGAAAATGGCTTATTTCGATATTGAAGTAGGCGAGGTTACAGGTATTGCGAAAGTGGAAGTGATTGTAAATTCAGGAAGGGAACGTGCTTCTTATACTGTTGAAATTGATTTAGTGAATCCAAATCCGATTACAAATGCATTCCAAGATTACGTGATTGAACCAAATGCTACCGCAAAAATAGATTGGACTACTTTTGGCGTAAGCGGAAGTAATGAAGCTAAATTGGAGATTTCGTCAATGCCAACCATTGATATTAACCGCCGACTTCAGTTTTTAATTCAATATCCACACGGTTGTTTAGAGCAAACAACATCGGGTGTTTTTCCGCAACTTTATTTGGCGGAAATAGTAGATATGACTTCAACTCAAAAGCAAAATATTCAAAAAAATGTCACTGCCGGAATTACGCGAATTGTTAATTTTCAAACCTCAAATGGTGGATTTATGTATTGGCCTGGAGCGAGAAGTGCCGACGATTGGGGAAGTTCGTATGCTGGACATTTCTTGATTGAAGCAGAGAAAAAAGGCTATGTTTTGCCAATAAATGCAAAAAGTAAGTGGTTGAGTTATCAAAAAAGTGAAGCTCGAAAATGGCGCTTCCAACCGCAATACGGTAATGATTTGGCACAAGCGTACCGACTGTACACATTGGCTTTAGCCGGTTCTGCAGATTTGGCGTCAATGAATCGTTTACGTGAAACGGTGGATATTTCTAATGGAGCAAAATTGCGATTGGCTGCCGCTTATGTTTTAAGTGGTCAAAAATCAGCGGGTCAAACTTTATTAGCAAAAAGTGCAATTACCGAAACTACAAATCGTTATTCGAATTATTACTATGGTTCAGAAGACCGAAATCGCGCAATGACATTGGAAACGTTTCTGTTATTAGGTGAAAAACAGAAAGCCTTCCGAATGGCTCAAACTTTGGCTAAGAATCTTTCAAGTGACCAATGGATGAGTACCCAAACGACAGCTTATGCCTTATATGCCATGAGTCAATTTGCCAAAACTAACGGAGAATCTGGAATTGCAGTTCAGGTTTCAGGAACTCCATTGAAAGCGACAATTTCAACTAAAAAAGCAATTGTGAGTCGGGTTTTAAATGCAAAAAATGGAGCAAATAACTTAGCGCTTAAAAACACCAAAGGAAATACCATTTACGTTCGATTATTGAATACCGGAATTTTGCCTGTTGGTCAAGAAAAAACGATTCAAAGTGATGTTTCTGCTTCAATTTCATACAAAAACAGAAAAGGTGAAATTATTTCGGTGGAGAAAATGAAACAAGGAACTGAATTTATCGCGACTATTACCATTAGAAATGAACGAAATGAGTCGGTGGAGAACATTGCTTTAACACAAATTATTCCTTCTGGCTTTGAAATTGTCAATACAAGATATACTGATTATGGTTCGTCAACGGATAATAGAGCGGATTATATTGACATTAGAGACGACCGAGCGAATTATTATTTTGGCTTAAAAGCTTCACAAACCAAGACGTTCACTTTGTTGTTGAATGCATCTTATCTTGGTAATTATTATATGCCAGGATTGCAATGTGAAGCCATGTATGATGCCACTTTCATTACTCGGACAAAAGGATACTGGGTTCAAGTTTTACCTTAATTTTCAAAAAAAGATTGATTTTGAAATTAAAAAACGCATTAAACTCGACTTTAAATTATTTAAAAAAACATCCGATTAAAACGGGTGTTTTTTTTACGTTATTGGTTTTTTATTACTTCAGTTTACCTTCACCTTTATTCAAAGTGCCTTATGCTACAGTTGTTGAAAGCCAAGAAGGACGCTTGATTGGTGCCAAAATTGCAAAAGACGGACAATGGCGTTTTCCTGAAAATGACACGCTTCCCGAAAAGTTTAAAATGTGCATTGTAACATTTGAAGACCAACATTTCTACCAACATCCGGGGTTTAATCCTGTGGCGGTTTTCAATGCAATTGTCCAAAATTACAAAGCGGGTAAGGTAGTTCGTGGCGGAAGTACATTGACCCAACAAGTGATTCGCTTAGCGCGAAAAGGACAAAGCAGAACCTATTTTGAAAAAGCAATAGAATTTATTTTAGCAACTCGTCTTGAGTTGCGGTATTCAAAAGATAAAATATTAGAATTATATGCCGCTCATGCTCCATTTGGTGGAAACGTGGTTGGTTTAGAAATGGCTTCGTGGCGTTATTTTGGCTTAAAACCCAACCAACTTTCATGGTCTGAAAGTGCGACTTTAGCGGTTTTGCCCAATGCACCAAGTTTAATATTTCCGGGTAAAAATCAGCAACTATTAATGGCGAAAAGAAATAAATTACTCTTGAAATTAAAGAGTAATCAAGTTATTGATGCAGAAACCTATAATTTGGCTTTAGCCGAACCATTAGTAGGGAAACCGTTTCCCTTGCCAGAACTAGCACCGCATTTGGTAGAACGAATGGCAAAAACCTATGGAGGAAAAAAAGTACAGAGTAGTATTGATTTTGAAATTCAATCTCGAATTAACGACATAACTGCAAACTATTACAACCAGTATAAGCAAAATGAAGTCTATAATTTAGCTGTTTTGGTACTGGATATTAAAACCCGTAAGGTGGTGGCATACGTTGGAAACTCACCGACAGATAAAGCACACAAAAAAGATGTGGATATTATTCAAGCGCCACGAAGTACGGGAAGTATTCTGAAACCCTTACTTTTTGCCGGAATGTTGGATGCCGGAAAAATTCTGCCCAATACTTTAATCGCCGACGTTCCGACACAAATTTCCGGTTACACGCCTGAAAATTACAGTTTGAGTTATGATGGTGCGGTTGCCGCTCGAAAAGCACTTTCTCGTTCTTTAAATATTCCTTCGGTTTTGATGTTGCAGGACTTTGGTGTGAATACTTTTTACGAGGAATTGCAGAAGTTTAAATTTACGACCATAACGAAATCAGCAAATCACTACGGTTTGTCGTTAATTTTAGGTGGTGCGGAAAGTAATTTATGGGATTTATGTCGGACGTATGCAGGATTGTCATCGACGTTGAATTACTTCAATTCACATCAAGGAAAATATCGGAAAAATGAATTTGCAGAACCACTTTTTCTCAAAAATAAATCAGTTGATTTTGGCAAGGAAAGCTTTCAGAAAACTATTATTGGAGCGGGTTCCATCTGGCTGACTTATAAAGCCATGGAGGAAGTAAACCGACCGGAAGAGGACGAAGCGTGGCAATTTTACGACAGTGCCCGAAAAGTAGCTTGGAAAACAGGAACCAGCTTTGGAAGTCGCGACGCTTGGGCTGTGGGAAGCGATTCTCGTTATGTTGTAGGCGTTTGGGTCGGAAATGCAACGGGTGAAGGAAGGCCAAATCTAACAGGAGTTGGAAGTGCAGCACCAATTATGTTTGATGTTTTTAATTTATTTCCGAGGTCAAATTGGTTTCAACCACCCTTAAATGATTTGGAAGAAGTGGATGTTTGTCAACAAAGTGGTTCGTTAGCCAATGAAGGTTGTCCTACAATGAAAGAATGGATTCCGTTAAAAGGAAAAACGTCTGCATTATGTTCGTTTCACAAAAGAATCCAACTTGATGCTTCTGAAAAATTTCGGGTAAACAGCAATTGCGAAGCGGTTGAAAATATGGTCGTAAAGTACTGGTTTGTTTTACCTCCCGTGATGGAATGGTACTATAAAAGCAAACATATTGATTACCAAATGTTGCCTCCTTTTCGACAAGATTGCGTTGGAAACACATCAGGAACAATGGATTTTATTTATCCCAAAAACAATAGTAAAATTTATTTGACTAAGAATTTTAGTGGCGAAGTCCAAGCTTTAATTTTAAAAGTGGCTCATTCACAAAGTGACGCAATTTTATATTGGTATGTCGATGAAGTTTTTCAAGGAACAACAACGATTTTTCACGAAAAATCAATTTTGGCGAAAGCCGGAATGCATCGAATTACGGTTGTAGATGGAAATGGAAATGAGATTAGTAGGAAGATTGAGATTGTGAGGTGATATAAGTTGAAGTAGGATTTTTAGTAATTAACTTTAGCAATTAGCACAGATTTAAAAAATTAGTGATAATTCGTGGCAGAAATTTATGCTAATTTAATAAAATTTGGGCACAAAAAAACCGCCAATCTCACGAAAGGCGGTTTTATTTTACTCTGTAAGTTCATTTCCTTTTTTGTCAAAGAAATGGTATTCTAAAAACGTGTAAGCGTCTCTTGGTATTATTTTAATCCACTTTTTGTGTTCAAAAAACCATTTTGAACGCATAGAAGGGAATCCTTTTGCAAGATAAGCGGCAACAAACGGGTGAACGTTTAAAACTACTTTTTTATGCTTTTTCAACATCAATTCTAAATCCGAAGCAATCTTATCAATAATTAAAATGGGAGCTTCAATCTCACTGGTTTTATCATCTGGATTTTCTTCTCTCGTCTTGATATTCACTTCTGGACGAACTCTTTGTCGTGTAATTTGCACCAATCCAAATTTACTTGGAGGCAAAATTTTATGCTTTGCTTTATCGTCGTTCATTTCTTCACGTAGAAAATCGTATAAAACTTTACGGTTTTCAGGGTCTGACATGTCGATAAAATCGATTACGATAATTCCACCCATATCTCGCAAACGCAATTGTCGCGCAATTTCTGCAGCTGCAATCATGTTTACTTCAAGAGCCGTATCTTCTTGGTTAGACGCTTTGTTTGAACGATTTCCGCTGTTTACGTCTATAACGTGCAAAGCTTCAGTGTGTTCAATAATCAAATAAGCGCCTTTACTCATGGAAACGGTCTTTCCGAACGAGGTTTTGATTTGTCTTTCTATGTTGTACTTTTCAAAAATGGGAGTATCCTTCGATTGATAATGCTTTACAATAGATTGTTTTGATGGAGCAATTTCCTGCAAATAATCTTTTGTTTGGTAAAACAACTCTTCGTCATCTATATGTATTCCGCTGAATGAATCATTGAAAACATCTCTTAATATGGAAGAAGCTCGATTGAGTTCGCCTAATACTTTTGAGGGATGATGAGCAGTTGGTAATTTTTTACACATTCCCGACCATCTGTCGAGTAATGTTGTCAAGTCCTTTTCTATTTCTGTGACTTTTTTGCCTTCGGCTACTGTACGAACAATGACGCCGAAACCTTTCGGTTTAATGGATTGTAGCAATCGTTTAAGACGCTCTTTTTCTTCTTTAGATTCTATTTTTTGCGAAATAGAAACGCGGTCAGAAAAAGGAACGAGAACAATAAATCTACCTGCTAACGACAGTTCAGAACTGATTCGTGGGCCTTTTGTAGATATAGGTTCTTTTACGATTTGTACTAAAATAGATTGATTGGCACTAATTACATCTGTAATAACACCGTTTTTGTCAATCTCTTTTTCAAACTGAAAATTTTTCAGCATGAAATCTTTAACTTTACCTGTAGTAACAAGTTTAATGAACTTCAGTTGGGAAGCTAAATTCGGACCTAAATCGTGGTAATGTAAAAAGGCATCTTTTTCAAAGCCTACATTTACAAATGCCGCATTAAGTCCAGCAACTGGTTTTCTGATTTTAGCAATAAAAATATCGCCAACCTGAAAGTTGCTTTTTTCTTCTTCTTTGTGTAATTCAATTAGTTTTCCATCTTTTAATAAGGCAAAATCTACAGTGTCGGAACTTGATCGAATGATCAATTCTTTATTCACCTTGTAAATTTTTATCCGAACCGTTATTTATGATTGATGATTTACGAATTTGGATTTAAAATCCTTCATCATAAATCTTAAACCCTAAATCATAGCTTGGATGGATTAAACAATAATTAACAGGTTTGTGTACCCGGGGAAAAGAAGATTAAGAGAAAATAGAGAAAAGAAAATAGACGCATTTAGGTCTTTATTCTATATTCTATATTCTTTATGTCTTTTTTTCAATTTCAATGAACTTTAAAAAAGAAAAAAGTAGTTTAGAACTACTTTTTCTTTTTGTGACGGTTAGCTCTCGCTCGTTTTTTACGTTTGTGCGTTGCTACCTTATGTCTTTTTCTTTTTTTACCACTTGGCATAATTGGTTGATTTTGTAATTAATAAATTATTTATTTTGCTTCGTTATTCAACTTCACACCTTCAACAAATACTTTTGCAGGTTTGAAAGCAGGAATATTATGGGCAGGAATTTTAATTGTAGTATTTTTAGAAATATTACGTCCCGTTTTTTCTGCTCTAGTTTTGATAATAAAGCTACCAAAACCTCTTAAGTAAACGTTCTCACCTGTTTCTAATGCATTTTTAACTTCGTCCATAAACGTTTCAACAGTTGCTTGAACATCTCCTTTTTCCAGACCTATTCTTTCTGAAATTTTCGCTACGATATCTGCTTTCGTCATTTTCTTTTCAATTTATATTGATGTACTATTTTTTTTGAGTGTGCAAATATATGAATTAATAAAACAATATATCAACCTAATTCATTAAAATTTAATTACATAAACGACTATTTTTGCAAACTTAAATTTGATAATGATTTTTTATAAACAATTAATAAAGTGGTATTTACAAAACAAACGCGATTTACCTTGGCGTGAAACGCAGAATCCATACCTGATTTGGCTCTCTGAAATCATGCTGCAACAAACGCGAGTAGCTCAAGGTTTGCCTTATTATGAAGCATTTACTGATGCATTTCCAACGGTTTTTGATTTAGCAAATGCCTCCGAAGAACAGGTGCTGAAATTGTGGCAAGGTCTAGGTTATTATTCACGTGCCCGAAACTTGCACCATACGGCAAAATATGTCGCCAATTCTTTAGACGGAAATTTCCCTACTACTTATAAGGAGTTACTTGCATTAAAAGGAGTAGGTGATTACACCGCTGCGGCAATTGCCTCGTTTTCTTTTTATGAAGCGGTTCCGGTAGTTGATGGAAATGTTTTTCGGGTACTTTCACGCGTTTTTCAGGTAGAAACCGATATTTCTAATGCTTCCGCAAAAAAAGAATTCCAGGAATTGGCTTTTGAACTGATGCCGAAAAACAATCCGGCACTGTTCAATCAAGCTATAATGGAATTCGGCGCTTTACAATGTGTGCCTAAAAATCCCAAGTGTGAAATTTGTGTTTTTAATACCAAGTGTTTGGCATTGAAAAATGGGAAAGTAACAGCGCTTCCTGTGAAAACGAAAAAAACCAAAGTCACGAATCGATTTTTGAACTATTTGATTTTTCAAGATGAAGTTCACAAAACTTTAATTCAAAAGCGGTCTGCAAAAGGAATCTGGCACAATTTATATGAATTTCCCTTAATTGAAACTTATGAGGATGTAAGTTTGGAAGATATTATCCAACTTTCATCCGTGCAATTTTCTGATAAGTATAAAATTATAGCGGTAGAAGGCTTGCATCCAATGCCTATTCGACACAAATTGTCGCATCAAAATTTGTCGATACAATTTTGGAAAATAGAAATAAATGGGCTTTTAGACGACGGATTATCACTTTTTGAAATCAAAAAATTTCCGTTTCCGATAGTTATTTATAATTTTATTGAGAAGGATTTTTTGAAGTAATCCAAAAAACACTATATTTGAATAGATAAAAAGCCTTAAAACTATGAACGGAACTGTAAATAAAGTGATTTTAGTAGGTCACTTAGGAGACGATATAAAAATGCATTACTTTGAAGGTGGAAATTGTATTGGTCGATTTCCCCTAGCAACAAACGAAACCTATATCAATAAAAGTACGGGAGAAAAAATAAATTCTACGGAATGGCACAATTTAGTAGTGCGAAATAAAGCTGCTGAAATTTGTGAAAAATACCTTTCAAAAGGGGATAAAGTATATGTAGAAGGCAGAATCAAGTCGCGTCAGTGGCAAGACGACAGTGGTTCTCAAAAATATACTACTGAAATTCAGGTAACTGAGTTTACTTTTTTGACTTTGAAAAAAGAGTCAGAAGACAGTCGGTCACAAATAAACAAACCAAAATACGACGAAGACGATATGCCTAAAAACGATTTACCGTATTAATGTTTAACTAATTTATAATCAATTGGACATAGAACCTCCCAGTTTACCATTTTTAAACACACTTGACTCAACGGCAATTCTTGGATTTGCCATAATTATTTTGTTGCTTTTTCTTGCAGCATTAATTTCCGGAGCTGAAGTAGCTTTTTTTTCACTTTCAGCTCAGGATTTAGAAAAAGCAGCGGTTAAAAACCCCCGGAAAACAAGGATTATTTCGGATTTATTAGAACGTCCTAAAAAACTTTTGGCTACTTTATTAGTGGCCAATAACGTGATTAATATTGCTATAGTAGTTTTATTTATAGCCATTAGTCGCGGTTTTTTTATGGCTATTGCCAATGTAGGTTTGCGATTACTGACCAAAATTGCAGTTGTTACTTTCATTATTTTGTTTTTTGGTGAAGTCTTACCCAAAATTTTTGCAAGTCGGAATAATATTAAGTTCGCTAAAATTACGGTGTACTTTATTGCTTTTCTTGAAAAAATACTGTCGCCAATCAGTTTACCCATGCGTTTTCTGACCATTTATTTGCAGAAGAAACTAGGGAAGGAAAAATCCAGCTTTTCTGTTGACCAACTTTCACAAGCTTTAGAACTGACTTCATCGGACGAAACTTCTTCCGAAGAACAGAAAATTTTAGAAGGAATTGTTTCTTTTGGAAATACCGAGACGAAACAAGTAATGAGCCCTCGAATTGATATTTTTGCTATTGAAAACGATGAAACTTTCACAGAAGTTTTGGCAAAAGTAATTAATAAGGGTTATTCACGAATTCCGGTATATAGAGATAATATTGACCATATCGAAGGCGTTTTGTTTGTTAAAGATTTGATTCCGCATATTGATAAGATAGATTTTAATTGGATTACACTTTTGCGGGAGCCGTTTTTTGTGCCAGAAAATAAAAAGTTAGACAATTTATTGAAGGATTTTCAACGCATGAAAAGTCATTTAGCAGTTGTGGTGGATGAATACGGAGGAACTTCGGGCTTGGTTTCGCTCGAAGATATAATTGAAGAAATTGTAGGGGATATTAGTGATGAATTTGACGATGAAGACATTAATTTCTCCCAAATTGACGACAAAAACTTTCTTGTAGAAGGAAAAATTTACTTGAAGGATTTCTACCGAATTATTGACGTGGACGAAGACCTTTTTGAAGAACGAAAAGGTGAAGCAGAAACCTTAGCCGGATTGTTGCTAGAGATTCTTGGGAATTTTCCGAAAAAAGGACAACAAGTTCACTTTGCAAAATGTACTTTTACCGTAGAATTAGTAGATAAAAAAAGAATTAAGCAGATAAAAGTTACTTTAAATTAAATAGAATGAAGCACAAGTTTTTATTATTTTGGCTCCTTGCGGTTGGATTATTTGTGTTTTCTAGTTGTAAGGAAGACGTTTTGCCAAAACCGATGGCCAACTTGCGATTGGATTATTCGGAAGCCACTTATAGAACTTTTGACGACCCTTCATGCCCCTTTACTTTTGAAGTGAATAGCGACGGAAAAATCAAGCAAGAAAAAAATTGTAATTTGTCCGTTCATTACCCAAAAATGAAGGCGACGATTTACTTCACGCTCAAACCTGTCAATAACAATATCGATTTACTGTTGAGAGATGCTCAAAAACTTACCTACGAACATGTAGTGAAAGCGGATGATATTATCGAGCAACCTTTTATCAATAAAAAAGACAATGTTTATGGGATGTTTTATGCCGTAAACGGAAATGCCGCAACCAACGCACAGTTTTATCTAACCGACAGTACCCGTTACTTTGTGGATTGTTCGGTATATTTTTATGCAAAACCCAACTTTGATTCAATTATGCCTGCTGCAAGTTATCTTCGAAACGACCTGCAAAACATGATGGAAAGTTTTCGTTGGAAGAAATAGTGGCTCTTAGACTTAAGTTAAACTTAATAATTATGATGAGGAACTTAATACTTTTTTTATTAATATCGTCAAGTAGTTATGCCCAAACCAATTCGGTTAAAGTAAATTACGATTTAAAAATTGGCTATGATGAGGGTTTTTCAAATGATGACGTTCTCAAAGATTATTATGCAAAGACACAAAGAGGTGCTGAATTTGTACATTTCAATTTAGAAGCTAATAAATTGGCTTCCTATTTTGAGATGAAAGAAACGATGCAAAGTACGGAAGTTGATTTTGCAACCGCTTTTTCAGAAGCTTCCACATCTTATTATACAGAATCAAATTCTAATCAGAAAATGCGATATGAGAATGGCTACTTGGGTGAGTTTCGAGTTGGTTATTCCGAAAAAACAGAATGGAAATTAGAAAATGAGACCAAATACATCGATGGCTTTTTGTGTTTAAAAGCAACTTCTGAACAGGTTGTAGTTCGACCGGAGAAGACGTTTAAACATCCTATAATTGCTTGGTATTGTCCATCTATTCCCTTTAGTTTTGGGCCAAATGGATTTAACGGATTGCCCGGTTTAATTTTAGAATTGCAAGTTCGGAACATAACTTGGGGTGCGACAAAAATTGAATTGAGTAAAGAAGATAAAATTATTGAAAAACCTACAAAAGGTAAGCTACTTTCAGAAGAAGCATATTTTAAAATGATTGCTGCACCACCGTCGTTTTCCAGATAATTGTATCTAAAGTTAAGTTTTCAGAAGTAGCTGAAAAAGTATATTGTCGAAAGAATTTAATTTTATAATGATGAAAAAGTTATTATTAATTGTTGCAATTTTATTTTTAAATACTAGTTCGGCTCAACAGAATAATATTTATGTTGAATATTCGGTCAAAATTTATGATGAAGAACGGTTAAAAGGAGTTGATTCGGACTTTAGAAAAATGTTTGTTGAAGCAATGGATAATGCTGAAAATATTTCATTCGGATTGATTGTTACTAAATCAGGTTCTAAGTTTTATGATCAAGAAAGAATGACAACATCTGGCAATGTAAATTTCGTGATGGGTTCTACAGCTTTTACAGGGTATACAGGTGAAGTTTTTCAATATTTAGATAACCTTTATAAATATTCGCCAACATTAGGTAGGGATGTGATGGTGAAAGAAGATTTGGTGAATAATTGGGAATTGCACAATGAAACCAAACTAATTGACAATTACCTGTGTTACAAAGCAACGAATGTAAATCGAGTAGACAACGGTTCAGGTCGAATTTTTAACCATCCAGTTATTGCATGGTATTGTCCACAATTGCCTTACAGTTACGGACCAAATGGATACAGTAATTTGCCTGGATTAATCTTGCAACTTCAAGTTAGGAATGTCGTTTTTGCGATAAAAAAGATGGACTTAAATTCTGATTTAGATTTTGATGCTTCGTTTCTGAAAACGGTAAGAACGATAAGTTTGCAACAATTAAACAAAAAAATAGAGGACGAGATGGAGCTTTTAGGAAAGTCACTTAGATAATAAATTTTAAACTCTAAGTTCTGATATGCTTTTTTAATAATTAATTTTTATGAAAAATATACTAATCATTTTATTATTGTCAATTTCCTTTATTGTGGATGCACAATCAAATGAGGTGATTTATGTGAAATATAAAACCGTAAAAGCTGTTGGCGAAAATGTTCCAGAACTAGAACCTCATTTTAAAAAGGGTTTGAAAATGTATGCAGATGCGGTTGAAGAAATTGAGTATGACTTGATAGCGAATGATGTTGTAGGAATTTTCAAGAAAGCGGAAAAAATGACTATTGAAGAGGAACATCCATTGTCGAAAGCAATTGGAACGGGAATTTATTATACAAATTTAAAATCTAAAGAAAAGATTAAGCAAATAGAATTAGGAGAAAAGTTTAATGTGATTTATCCATTCGATGAATACAAATGGGAGATAACTTCTGAAACGAAGATTATAAATGGATTCAAATGTTATAAAGCTAAAACGTATAAAGAAAAATATATTAAATGGAAAAACAAAACTAGTATAACAAATCCAGAAGTTTGGTTTGCTCCAGAGATTCCTTTTGGATACGGTCCTTTTGGTCTAATTGGTTTACCTGGTTTAATTTTAGAAGCAACTTTAAATGGCAAAATATTTTACTATGCTACGAAGATTGATTTAGATTATAAAGATACTTCTTATTCAGAGTTAGACATGCCAAGTAAAGGAAAATTTGTCACAGAAAAAGAGATGGAAGATATTCAAATTAATGCTTCTTCCAAAGATTAAATAATAATTATTTTCAATTCTTAACACCTAAATCCCTCCTACTTTTCATCCATATTTCCCTCTCCGCCTTTTCCCAAAAAACAATCACGGAATACGTTTCTTAATCGCTAATCAATAACTTGATGATATTTATTTGATTTTAAAAAATATAAATAGAATTAAAACATCTTAACATTCGTTATAGTTTAACTGTACACTTTGTTAAAAGTTGAGCTTTCTTACAAATCTAGTAAGGAATGTATTTATATTTATAACTTCGAAAATAACTGCCACAAATGAATATTTTAATTGCCGAAGACCACGAATTTATCCACGAAACTTTACAGGTCTCATTTAATAAAGCTTTAGAACATGAAAAACATTCTTTTTTAAAGTGTTTGTGTTGCAAAGATGTTTATGACATAGTTGAACAACAGATATTGGAAAGAGAAATTATCCATTTTGCATTACTCGATTTTTGTATGCCTTCTTATGATGAGAAAAAAATATTTTCTGGTAAAGAAGCCGCGTTATATATCAAGAATTTGATGCCCGATTGCAAAATAATAATTATGACAGCCTCAATGGATACGCTAACAATGATTGAAATAATTCAACAAGTAAGACCTGATGGATTTTTATATAAATCTGATTTCGATTTTAATGAATTGACAAAAATTATAAAAGAAATTTCTAACGGCGGTAATTTTAGAAGCAAAAATATTAATGACCAATATCAAAAAGGATTAGAAACTAATATTCTACTTGAGCCAATCAATAGAAAAATTATAAGTTATTTAGCCTTGGGTTATAGAATAAAAGAAATTTGCGAAGAATTACATTTAACCGAACCAACAATTAATAAGCGGATTGCTAAAATTAAAGAAGAATTAAAAATAGATAATTCAAGTGGATTACTAAGAGAAGCAAAAAAAAGAGGTCTGGTATAGTTTTTCTATACCTCAAATTACAGTTAAACTATACATTTTCATAAATAACGATTTTAGATTTTGATAATTGTTTTTAATGCTACAATTTTATAAAAGGTTTAATGCATTAACCAAAAAATATTTATAAATTTAAAATTTAAAAAGATGAAAAAAGTTATTTTTAGTGCTATCGCAATGATAGCATTTGCAGGAAGTAGTATGGCGAATACTTCGGAAGTAAAGAATGTTAAAAATATAGAAAAAGTCACTTTTAGTGGTTGTGGCGATGTTTATCATGCCACTTACATCACTGCTAAACAAAATGGTGCAAATGATGACCAAGCTGGAATTGTTGCATGGAAGGCTTATGCAACATGCTTGAATGTTTTGACTCAAGCTCCTTTAAATCCTTAACATTTCATTGAGGCTTAAGATTCTTAAGCCTCTTTTAAAATTAAAAAAAATGAAACAAATAGTATTACTTATTTTATTATTTTCAACAAGTATTTATGCACAAAGCAAGTTTGTTAAAGTAAATTACGCATTAAAAATTGGATTTGACGAAGGATTTTCAAATGCGGAAGCATTAAAAGGTTATTATGCCATGGCACAAGGAGGTGCTGAATTTGTAAATTTTGATTTTGAAGCAAATAATACAGCATCGTATTTTAAATTGAAGGAAACTATTCAGAACGATGAAACGGATTTTGCAATTGCTTTTTCAGAAGGTATTAATTCTTATTATACCGAAGCAAATACTGATTATAGAATTAAATATGTAAATGGTAGATATGGCGAATTTCGAATTAACGATACAGAAAAAATAGAATGGAAATTAGAAAATGAAACTAAATACATTGACAGTTATTTGTGTTATAAAGCGACCTCAGAACAGATTGTTATAAATTCAGAAGGGACATTTAAACATCCTATTGTAGCATGGTATTGTCCCGCTATTCCATTTAGTTTTGGGCCAAAAGGGTATCAAGGCTTGCCTGGTTTAATTTTAGAATTGCAAGTTCGGAACATCACTTGGGGTGCGACAAAAATTGAATTGAGTAAAGATGATAAAATTATTGAAAAACCTACAAAAGGCAGGTTAGTAACACAAGAAGATTATAATAAATTAATGTCAGCTCCCCCGTCGTTTAATAGATAAATGCACAAATCCCTCATCTACTTATACCTCAATGACTTTCAAAAACTTCCATCTTTTAATCCTTTTATCTTTCAGTCTTTTCATCATCTCCCTCTCCGCTTTTTCCCAAAAAACAATTACGGGAGTTGTTTCTGACACCCTAAATCAACCCTTAGAATCTGCGAATTTAATTGCAAAACCGCTCCAAGAAAAAGCAGGAATCAAGTTTGCAATGGCAGATAATAAAGGCCGTTTTCGGTTAGAGCTTGACAATGATGTTAAATATGAAATCGTTGTTTCCTACATTGGTTATAGCGAAGAAATATTAATTAAAGTAAATAAATATTAACATAATGCATAGTTTTTCTATACTTAGTGGTATAGAAAAACTATACATTTTCATAAATAACAATTTTAGATTTTGATAACTGAAATTAATACTACAATTTTATAAAAGGTTTAATGCATTAACCAGAAATTATTTATAAATTTAAAATTTAAACACAATGAAAAAATTTATGTTTTCAGCTATCGCAATGATAGCATTTGTAGGAAGTAGTATGGCAAGTGATATTGCCGAAAAAGAAGTGGTGATCGAAGATTTAAAAGAGGTTCTCATTTTAGAATCAAGTACATTCACTGTGGAAAGTAGTTCTACAGTATTAGAAGCTTCTTATGGAAGCCCATCAGCTTGTATTCAATTAGCCAGAAACGCTATTTTAAGTGCTGCTAATGAATATGGATTAGACATTAGTCGCGATGGGGCTCACTTTCAGATAATGATGGATATGTATCATATGATATACCTTGACTGTTATAACAATTAATATTATTTATGAAAAAAATTATAATTATTACATTATTATTTTTATCGCAAATCAGTTATTCACAACACCCTTTTTCGGGTGTTGTTGAATATACGATAGAGCCATTAGAATCTTTTAATGCATCTGGAATTACGAACGATAAAAACTTTGATCTTAACCAAAAAAAAGAGTTAGTCGAAATTTTTTCTAAGCCTGCCTATTTTATTTTAGAATTTACTACAAACGAATCATTATATAAAAGCAAAGAACAAATAATGGATTCAGACTCAAATAAACGTGCAAAATTAAATTTTTTACAAACTTTTGGTGGCGGAGCTTCGAGCGTCTATTATTCTGATAGTAATTTAAAACGCTCACTGGCCCAAAAACTTTCATTTGGAGAAGTTTTCTTAGTAACCTATCATTTTCCAAATTGGGAAGTTACGACTGAATCTAAAAAAATAGGTGAATTTGTGTGTTATAAAGCTATTAAAAAACAAAAAAACAGTAATTCTAAAGCAACTGAAGTTGTGTGGTTCACTCCAGAAATACCAATTCAGTTTGGTCCAGCTCTATACAATGGTCTTCCGGGTTTGGTTTTAGAAGTACAAGTTGGAAAAATAAGATTTATTGCATCAAAGGTTAAGCTGAATACGGAACAAATTATAACAATCGAAAAGCCTACGAAAGGAACAAAGTTCACTGAAGAAGAATATATTAAAAAAATGGATGATTTGGCTAATGAATTAGGGTTTTAATAGTATTTAAAAAAAAAGCAAGCTTTATTGAAAATGAATTCAATAAATTTTAAATGCTGACAATATATAAACCCAAACGAAAGAATTAAAAATCAACAACTTCTCAATGCCCAAATCCCTCCTACTTTTCCTTCTTATCTCCCTCTCCGCTTTTTCCCAAAAAACAATTACGGGAGTTGTTTCTGACACCCTAAATCAACCCTTAGAATCTGCGAATTTAATTGCAAAACCGCTCCAAGAAAAAGCAGGAATCAAGTTTGCAATGGCAGATAATAAAGGCCGTTTCAGGTTGGAACTCGATAATGAAGTGAAATATGAAATCGTAGTTTCCTACATTGGGTATACCGAAGAAGTTTTGATTGTAGAACCCAACTCAACGATTACTACACACAATTTTAAACTGAAAGCTACAGGCGAAAACCTTAAAGAAATCATCATCAAACACGAGTTCAAACCCATTGTTATCAAAAAAGATACGATGACGTTTGACGTAAAAAGTTTTGCCAACGGAAACGAACGTAAAATGAAAGAAATCCTCGAAAAACTTCCCGGTGTTGAGGTAGATAAAAATGGTGGCGTTACCGTTCAAGGAAAAAAAGTGACTAAAATGCTGGTGGAAGGAAAATCCTTTTTTGGCGGAGGGACAAAACTTGCCGTTGAGAATATTCCCGCTGATGCTTTAGATAAAATTGAAGTGATTGATAATTTCAATCAAGTGGGTTTTATGAAAGAAGTTTCGGATTCGGAAGATTTGGCAATGAATGTGAAACTCAAGGAAGACAAAAAGAAATTTGTTTTTGGCGATATAGAAGCCGGTGGCGAAGTGGGAAACGGCGATAACGAATTTTATTTAGCCCATGCCGCTTTGTTTTATTACAGTCCCAAAGGCAATGTGAGTTTCATTGGCGATAGCAACAACATCGGGCGAAGTACGTTTACTTTTCAGGATTTAATGCGTTTTGACGGTGGAGCAAGTAGTTTCTTGACGGGCAGAAAATCGCTGACCAATTTATATTCGTTCACGAATGACAATACGGATGTAGTTCGGAATAAATCCAATTTTGGAGCGTTGAATTTCAGTTATACGGCTTCTGAAAAACTAGATATTTCAGGTTTTGCAATTTTCAGCAATGTGCTTTTGGCTCAAAAACTAGAAAGTAACATCGAATATTTGCAAAACGAGTCGCTTACTTTTGAAAACAGAACGACCGACTCTGAAGAGAAAACGGTTCTAGGAATTGGAAATGTAAAGTTGGATTATTCGCCTAGTAAAAAGGAAAAAATCTACTACAATGCCCAATACCAGTCGAGCAATAACGACGGAATTACTTCCTTAAAATCAATTACCAATTTAAATTCAAGTACGTTTGAAACGATGCAGAATGCCGACAATACTTCCATAAAACAATATGTGGAATGGCACAAAAGCATTAATGCAAATCACACGACAACGTTTGTAATCAATCAAGCTTTCGAAGAACAAACGCCTGAAAATACTTGGTTTACTGACCAGCCTTTTCTTGCAGGACTGATTCCGTTGCAAGACGATTCGAGTTATACCATCAATCAAATTAAAAAAACAAAAAACAACAGTATAGATGCGTTGTTCAAGCATTATTGGATCATCAATAACTTCAATCATTTATATACCAATGTGGGAAATAATTACGGAAAATCAGATTTTAGTACATCTGAAAAACAGCTTTTAACCAACGGTACAATTAATGATTTTGCAGCAGCAGGTTTCGGAAACGATATTAATTACCAACTCAACGACGCTTATATTGGTTTAGAATATAAATTTAAAATTGGCATTTGGACCAATAAACCAGGGCTGTATTTTCACTGGTATGATTTAAAAACCCAACAATTGGATGCCAATTATGCAATGACTAAAACCTTATTTCAACCGCAATTTACGAGTGAGTTGGAATTTAATAAATCAGAGTCATTGGAATTTAATTACAAATTAGAAAACGATTTTCCCGATGCTAATTTGTTAGCCAATCGTTTTAGTTTGCAAGGCTACAATTCAGTTTACAAAGGAAATGCGTTGTTGCGAAACGAGCGTTTTCACTCTGCCCGATTGAGTTACCGAAAGATGAACATGTACCGTGGCATTACCTTATTTGCCTATGCTAATTTTAATAAAAAAGTAAAAACCATCCGGAATGACGTGGTTTTGAGTGGCATCAATCAGTTTAGCACCCCAGTAATTACTGATAATCCAGAAACCAATTGGAGTTTTTACGGTTCGTTTGAAAAAAAAATCTACCATTTTAGAGCGGGAATAAATACGTCTTTAAACTGGTTTTCGTACAAACAAACGTTGAATGACATCACGACCCAAAACGACCGAAGTAGTCAAAACATAGGTGTTACTTTACGAACGGCTAAAAAAGATTGGCCCAGTTTAGAAGTAGGTTACAAAAAAGGATTCAGTCAGTTTAATGGTTTGACACAAAGCAATTATAAAACAGACGCCTTCAATACCGAGGGTTCGATTGAGTTCTTGAAAAACTTTGTGTATAAATTCAGTTACGAAAACCTGAAAAATACCGACGATAACAACCAGACCAATTTTTATGAAATTGCCAATACTTCGCTCAGGTATCAAGAAAAAAACAATCCGTTTGGTTTTGAGCTCTCGGTAAATAATGTCTTTGACAACCAACGAAAAAACAGTTTTTCGTTCTCTGATTTCAGCATCGTCAATAATTTTAGGTACGTGATGCCAAGGGTTATTTTGTTTTCAGTGAGTTATAAGTTGTAGGGCTTATTTCATAGCAATAGTGTTTACCTAAGATTATTAGGCAAACCACTTATCTAAAAAAAGTTAATAACTGTGTTGATAACTACTGAGCAGCAGTGGTTTAAGATATTTGTAAATTTTCTAAATTCGTTACTATAATTATTAAATATAAATAATATGGCAAACGTAAACAACAACAGATTAGACCTAATTATTGACGAACCTACCCTTACTAAAATTAATGACGCAGTTACATCATTATTGAGTTTTCTTCCCCAAGCATCCCTAACAGATGAAGAGCGAGGCAGTATGGTATCAATGGATGTAGACAACAAAGTATTTGCTGACAATGTACTGATTGAGGCACAAGGTCCTGCCAAAAACATTTTACCACCCTTTATTGACTTGCAAATTTTTGAAAACGACCTTACTCTAGCTGAACAAGCAGATGCTATTGCTTCTAAATTTGCCGAAGTATCGCGAAGAATTAGTGACATACACCGCATTGCATCAAGCGAAACAATGGCTACCTCTTCATTGATTTATAACCTGATTCATGCCGCAAATAAAGCTGGCGTGAGTGGCGCTAAAGAGCCCTATGATAAATTGAAAAAGAGGTATGACAAATTAGGACGAAAAACGGACAATGGTGTTTAAAAAAAGACTTGTAGAAGAATAATCGGTTCTTAGAAACCGATTATTTTTAGGATTAAAATACACGAAAAACGTATTATTTGTAACAAGTAAAGCATAATAAATGCGTTTGTAATTACATAAAATGCTCAACTTACTCAATTTTTATGCGGTTATTATGAATAATTAGCAGCAAAACTCACAGTTTTAATGCAATTTTTAGTACATAAATTGCTTGAAACACACAATTTTTATGCCTTTTTTGTGAATAATTAGCAGTAATATGAGCACTATTAGTGCTTTTTTCGTCTTATAATTTAAATATTGATGCCAAGCAATGAACAATACGGCTTGTGTTTTTAAGTATAAAGTAGGTAGATAGTTACAACCCCTTACACTGCACTGATGATGGAAAATAAAGAAACAACAATTTTAGAAACGGTACCCTCCATAGGAAATTTAATTGCCCGGTATTTTAAAGAACACCGCACTTTCAAGAGTTCACTTTCCAGAATATTGGGCGTGCGTCCACAAACCGTGCTGGCCTATCGCTCTAAAACTTCGATGCAAACCGATACCATCTGGAAACTAAGCCTCATACTCAAACACAATTTCCTGAAAGACTTGGCCGACCAGTTGCCCAAAGATTTTTCTACTTTTACGCCACCCGATACCACTCTTCAGGACCGCATTGCCGCATTAGAAAAAGAAAACGAACGCCTCAAAGTGGAAGTTAGTATTTTAGAAAGGGTGTTAGGGAAGTAGGAATAGTGTATATTTACTATGCAATTATAGACTGTCAAGTATTTAGCATATGGTCTGAACCTGTAAATTAAAAAATTATGAAAAAAACATTTATTATAATAATAAATGCGATTTTATTAAACTCTTGTCATTTTTTTAGTCCAGTTGATAGTAGTATTCAAACTAAAAATGTTGATTTTAATGAAGTTGATATCATAGGAAAATGGAAATTAGATAAGTTTTCATATGAATATTTGTGTATGAAAGAAAATGTAGATAGCATATATATCATTTTTAAAGCAGACAGTACATTTATTTTAAATAATTCTAAAGATTTATTTAAATGGAAATATTGGACTTCTGATTCTTCTAATGCAAAAGAAAATGGTGCAATTGATAATTTAAATACATCTGGAACTTGGAAAATCTCCGACTATAAAAGTGCTAATCTTAAATTATTAGAAATTACTTACACTGACAAAACAACTCAAACTGGTATTAATGTATATAAAAAAGGTGTTAATTATCAGATTTGGTATTTTTTCGGCGACCCAGACACAGGGGAAAGGTTACGGTTTTTAAAAGAATAATGTACGCTATCTTCTGCAATCCCACCTGCTGCTCCATTGCATCGAGTACCTACTTATAATCAAAAAACAAATGGAAGCGTTTGCAACGCGACTCACTAAAGTGACAACATTGATTAAGACTTTATTTTATGTTAATAACCCACTAACAATAAAAAAGGAACTCAATCGAGTTCCTTTTTTTATTAATTTTCTACTAAAAATTACATCGTTTCTTTTTTCTCAGAACATGCTTTTTTAGATGAACAACAAGCTGGTGTAGCTGTCTTTCCTTCAGCTGCTGCTTTTTCCTCTGCTTTACGTTCTTTCTTTGATTTTTTCTTCTCTTTTTTAGGTTTTTCTTGAAACAGACTCGCATGGTCTGCTGATGATTTCAAGTTAGAAACTTTATAAGAATCGCCACCGTTTACTGCTTCTACTTTTTCAACTAATTTCTCAGGAGAAGTAACAGCAGAATCGTACTCAATAGTCGCTAATTTTTTCTCAAAATCGATGGTTGCTTTTTGAACACCTTCGGTAGCGGTTAATTCTTTTTGAATTTTAGAAGCGCACATGATTTCGCAAGACATTCCATCAATGGTAAAACTTGCTGTTTCAACTTTTCCAACTGCAGCAACTGTTTTCGTTTCTGTTGTTGTTTCCGTTGTAGATTCAGCTGCAGTTTCAGTAGCGGCAGCTGCATTGTCTTTACAACTAGTCAAAAACATCGTTGAAAGCGCTAAGATTAAAAGGGATTTTTTCATATTCGTAGTATTTAAATTATAAAAATTATCAATCAAGCTATTGGTAATTAGTTGCAAAAATAATCAAAAAAGCATTTGAAATTCATTTTAAAGTTAGAATTTTGCCAATCAAAATTTTAGGTATGTTTTCAAAGCATTTGAAGTGGATTTTATTGTTTGTTCTCGCATTAATTTGGGGTAGTTCTTTTATATTAATCAAGCGCGGTTTGATTGGGTTAACGCCTTATCAACTGGGTTCATTACGAATCATTTTTGCCACACTATTTCTTTTAATAATAGGATTAAAAAGCATCACTACGATTCCCCACGGCAAATGGAAATACATTGCATTGACGGCATTTATAGGAACATTCATGCCCGTGTATTTATTTTCCATAGCAGAAACAGAAATCTCTAGTTCCATTACTGCAGTTTTAAATTCGTTAACGCCACTTGGAGCTTTGGTTATTGGGGTTTTTGCATTTGGATTGCAAGTGCAGAAGCGGCAAATATTCGGAGTAATTATTGGTCTTGTAGGAAGTGTTTTATTGATTTTAAATGGAGCAGCAAACAACCCCGACCAAAATTATTGGTATGCGTTGCTCGTCGTTTTTGCAGCTTTTTGCTATTCGCTCAACATTAATTTAATAAAAAGGCACTTGTCAGATGTGAAACCTTTGGCCATTACAACCGGAAATTTTATGGTCTTAGTAATACCTGCACTTATCGTATTGTTTTCTACCAATTTCGTGTCGGTTGTAGGGCAACCGGATGTGCAACATGCAATGATTTACATTGCTGTTTTAGGGATTGTAGGTACGGGTATTGCCAATATCATTTTCTTCCGATTGATTCACATGTCGTCGCCTGTTTTCGCTTCGTCCGTAACCTACATGATTCCCGTAGTCGCTTTTTTCTGGGGAATTTTAGACAGCGAATTGTTTACACCTATTCAGTATCTAGGCGCTGTAATTATTTTTGTGGGAATTTATTTGTCAGCTAAAAAATAGTCCTAAATGAAACTCATAACCGTACAAGTTTTTGATAATCCAATTGATATGCATGTGCTCAAATCAAAATTGGAAAGTGAAGGGATTCATTGTTACATTTTTGACGAACATACTGTTGCCATAAACCCTTTGATGAGTCAGGGAGTTGGAGGTATAAAATTAAAAGTAGATGAAAGCGATAGTGATAAAGCGCTTTTGATATTACAAGAAATTCAGGCTGTTGCTACGCTTGATGATGATGGAAAAGCAATGGTTTGTCCCAATTGTGGCTCCACAGATTTATATGCCAACTTTAAATCGATGAAAGGAACTAAAGGAATTCTGTCGATGGTCGTTATGTTCTTCTTTGTGGTGTTTCCGTTTTATTATAAAAACGTTTATAAGTGCAAAAACTGCGACACAGAATTCAAGTAATTTAGGAACCTATCTAAAATAAAAAATGACCGCCATTACTGACGGTCATTTCCATTTGGGGCAAAAATTTTAATTATTTGAAATCAGCATCCGAAACTCCTTCGTTTACTTTGATTTCAGAGATTTTGATATCTAAATCAATTCCTACATTCATAATGATTGTATAAGGAAATTTAACACCTTTTACTTCTTTGTAATCTTTGTAAGAAGTAGTAACAACAATTTTCTGACCACCTTGCTCTTGAGTTGCTTCATCAGCAACTTTCAAACCTGATTTTACATCATAATACGTTACTGTTTTTCCTTTGGTTACACCATACGCATCAGAACCGTCAATAGATTCGATAGCAGTAAGTGTTCCGTAAGTAGCGTCTAATTCTGGGAATAATTTAGCACTTGCTTTCGTTTCTGCAAAATCAGCTGCAGGAACATCCATTTTTTGTCCTTGTGCTGTCATATAAGCAGAAGAGTCGCCAATAACTTGTTTTGACATACTCATCGCACCCATAGAAATATCAACCATCAATCGACTTTTACTGTCGTTTTTTGAAGTATAAGTCAATGGTTGTGGTGCTTGTGGAATTGTAGTAGAACCAACCATCATTACTGATTTTACAGATTTAACTGCTTTGTCTCCACCAACTGCTTTAATATAGTTGTCATAAACTGTTTTAAGAGTTACACCTGCAGGAATTTCTTTAGATGTAGCTGGTTTTTCTGTTGGGTTACCAAATTTATCAAAGTAGAAAATTGGCATTTTCAATGATTCCAATCCTGCTAATACATCAGAAGCTTTTCCAGTAACTAAAACCCGGATGTTATCTTCATGGAAATATTTTTTAGAAACTCTTAAAATGTCGTCTGCAGTAACTGCATTGATGTTTTTTACGTAGTTTTCAAAAAAGTCATCTGGTAACTTTTGCGTTTGAGCCAAAAGTGCATAACGAGCAATTGTACCTGGTTTTTCCATTGCCATAACGAAACTACCTACGTAACCAGCTTTAACGTTTTTCAACATTTCGTCTTCTACTTTTTCTGATCTAATTTTTTTGATTTCTTTGAAGAATTCAACAACAGCACTATCTGTTACGGCATTTCTAACTTGTGTGTTGGCTTTAAATTTACCAACATACTTGTTTCCACGTATGCTTGAACGAGCACCATAAGTCCAACCGTGAGCTTCTCTCAAGTTCATGTTCAAGTAACTGTTAAAGTCACCACCTAAAACTTGATTAGCAAGGAGAACAGCAAAATAATCTTTGTCTGTCATTTTTAAATCAGAAACATTCACTAATGAAATTTCGGATTGAACCGCATTGGGCATATCCACAAAGTTAATTTGAGAATATTGCACATCTTTAGGATCGGTGTAAACTACGGCTGGAGCAGCTGCCTTTTTCCAATCTTTAAACGATTTCTCAACCGCTTTCTTAACGTCTTTAAATTTTACATCTCCAATGATTACTAAATAAGCATTTTCGGGTACGAAGTAAGTAGCGTATTCGTTTTTAACATCTGCTAAAGAAACATTGTTGATTGTTGCTTCAGTCAAATACTCACCACTTGGGTGTGTTTTTCCGTAAAACAATACATCTTCAACACGACCTGCAACTGCAGTAACGCTTTTCTCTTCGCTTTTTAATCCTTCAAGAAGTTTTGCTCTTTCTTTTTCTAATTCTTCTTGAGTGAAAACAGAGTTTAATGCTCCATCAACCAAAAGCGATAGCATTTTATCAGTGTATTTTGATAATCCACTTGCGTAAGCACCATTTAAATTAAATCCGATGTTGGCTCCTAAGAAATCCACTTCTTCATTAAACTTATCTTTGGGCATCTTAGCAGTTCCATTACCCATCATGCTGCTTGTTAAGTCAGCAACACCTTTCTTAGCGCCTTCAGCATAAGGAGCATTATCGATGCTTAGGTTAAAGGAAACTCGTGGTAATTTATGGTTTTCTACTACCATTACTTTCAAACCATTTTTTAATTCAAATGTTTGAGGTTTTCCAATATTAATTACTGGAGCTGGCCCTGGTTTGGGCATTGGTCTGTCTTGTGCTTGCATAATTGTTGTTAAGAACAAGCTTACTATAAATAGGGTTTTTTTCATGATATATCTTATTTTGTCGCTTTATCTTTTGCAGGAACGTAATCCAAAAGCAAACGCTGATTTGGGTTTAAATACTTTTTAGCTACATCTCTAATTTCTTCACGTGTGATAGAACGGTACATTTCAATCTCAGTATTGATCAAATTGATATCGCCATAAAGCATGTGATAACTAGCCAAATTTTCTGCAATTCCTTCAATGCTTGTATTATTGTTTACGTATTGATTGTCATAAACGTTTTGCAATTTTTGAAAGTCTCTCTCAGAAATCAATTCAGTTTGCATCTTTTTAATCTCTTCGTCAATATTTGCCGTCAAAGTTTCAGATGTGTTTTCACCCATCGGAATTCCGTAAATCAAATACATACCGTAGTCTTCTTGACTGTTGTTAAAAGCACCAACTTGTAAAGCCATTTTCTTCTCATCAACCAATTTCTTGTACAAACGAGAACTTTTACCATCACTTAAAATAGTAGAAATCATGTCCAATACTTTAGCATCTCTTGTTTTCATGGAAGGAGTTCTAAACGCTTGAATCACCATTGGCAATTGAATGTTCGGGTCTTCATAAGTAGCATTGATTTGCTTAGTGATAGGAGCTTCAACAAAAGTTTCCTTTTTCACATCAGCACCTCTTTTAATAGTTCCAAAGTATTTATTCACCCATTTAAGTGTTTGAACAGGGTCAATATCTCCTGCAACAACTAAAACAGCGTTGTTAGGAACGTAGAATTTCTTGTTAAATGCTTGAAACTCTTCTAAAGTTGCAGCATCTAAATGTTCCATAGATCCAATTGGAGCCCAACGGTAAGGGTGTTTTGAAAACAAGTTTTCTTTAACTACTGTAAATAAATTTCCGTAAGGAGAATTATCAACACGCAATCTTTTTTCTTCTTTTACAACTTCGTTTTGAGTATCAACACCAATTTGGTTGATAACTGGATGCATCAATCGTTCTGATTCCATCCATAATCCCAACTCTAAACTGTTTGAAGGGAAAACTTCGTAGTAGTATGTTCTATCGTCAGAAGTGTTGGCATTGTTCGTACCACCATTTCCAGAAACGATTTTGAACCATTCTCCTCTTTTGATGTTTTCTGTTCCTTCAAACAAAAGGTGTTCAAAAAAGTGAGCAAAACCCGTGCGTTCTGGGTTTTCGTCTTTAGCACCTACGTGGTACATTACAGATGTAATTACTACTGGTGCCGATTTGTCTTGATGCAAGATAACATGAAGACCATTTTCTAAAGTGTACTCCTCAAAATTTACTTTCTGAGCTGAAGCAACACTTCCAAGCATGAGAACTGAACTCAAAGCCATTAATGATTTTTTCATAACTATTAATAATTTGTTACTGGTTTATACTGATTAGTAGTTTAAACAGTAGGTTTGTTACACCAAATTTAAGTTATTTTATAGAATTTACTTTCAAATTTCATGCTAAAAGTTGATTTTAAGGCAAATGACAACGTTTTTAGAGCAAGTAGTTACGTGTTTCAGGGCTGTATAAAAAGAATTATGATTCGTGGAAATCGCGTGAGCGTTCCCGCGTCATGCGTGAGTCTCCACACATTTTACGTGAGTCAGTACATATTTCGCGTGACTGTTCACGCGTCACGCAGGAGTACGAACGCCTCTCCCGTGCATGTTCACGCAAGTTGCGTGAGTCAGCCTATGTTTTGCGTAAGCGTCCACGCAACTTGCGTGATGAATTAGTTTTAAAAACAAAAGTCGTTAAATCTATTAAATGCTGATGAAAATGATTTGATTTCAAATTTTATAATACACTTATCCAACAAATGACAACCGTCAACTGATAACCGAAAACTCAACTAAACCTCCATCAAAATACTAACGGCATTTCCACCAAAACCTACCGCATTGACCAAAACCGTTTTAAGAGCCCTGTTTTGCTGTTGTGGTTTGCCAAATGGAACATCAATAAACTGATTATTTTGCATCATTAACAACGCCAATTCCATATTCAATAAGCCTGAAGTAGCAAACGTATGGCCCACTTTCCATTTATTAGTAGTGAGAAGTGGCAGGCTTTCGCCAAAAACATTTTGGATGGCTTTATATTCGGAGGTATCGCCTTTGATGGTTCCGGGAGCATGCATCACGATGGCATCTACTTTTTCAATAAACGTGTTTTTCAACGCCATTTTCATGGATTTCTTAAAACATTCGGCTTCTGTAGAAACCGAAACGGAGTGTTGCAAAATTTCAGTAGCATAACCAATTCCAGTGATATAGGCGAGTGCATTGTCCTTTTTTCCAAGTTCCAAACAAATCGAAACCGCTGCTTCACCCAAAACCATGCTGTTCTTCTTTTTGTTGAAATCCAGAGAACGACACGGATAATCCATTTCAGCATTGGAAGCATAAATTTTCATGGCTTTCATTTGAGCAATCGTAAAGGGAGTTAAGGGAGCTTCGCTTCCGCCAACTAAAAACGCATCGGCCATTCCGGCTCTTAACCAAGCAACTCCATTTAAAACGGCATGCAAACCGGTGGAGCAAGTGATGGAATGCGACAATTCTGGTCCTTCCGATTGCAAATCATGGGCAACCCACGAAGAAATGTTTCCCAAAGTAGTGGTTGGTGAAGCAAGTGTTTGTGCTTTTCCAGTTTCCAGAAATTCTTGAAAATGATTTTCAAATAGGGAAGTAGCACCTCGTGAGGAACCGATATTGATACCAAAATCAGATTTCTCGCTCCAATTCGCTTGTTCAATAGCTTGACGCGAAGTCCAAATCGCCATCAATACCGACGGGTCGAGCGATTTGTATTTAGAATCACTTTTCGTCAATTCCTTTACTAACTTTTTCGATTCAGCAGATAACGGAGCGGCAAATGCAGCATCTGTTCCAAAGGGTTTTAATTGTAAAAAATGATTCGGTTGCAGGTAGTTTTTCCAAACTTCAGCAGGATTATTTCCTAAAGAAGAAAGGGAGGAAAGTGCGGTTATAGCGATGGGTTCTTGCAAAATAAAATGGTGTGGTGATACGGAAACTCCTAGCCCAGATAGTAGTGGAAATCCTTTTGTCCCGATTTTTATCGGGACAAAAGATTGCAACGGATAGCTGGAAATGGCTCCAAAATTAAACTATTTCAATCGCTTCTTCAATGATTGTGTAGACTTTCTGCAATTGTTCGTCCGTCATGATGTACGGCGGTAAGATGTAAACGATGTTGCCTACGGGTCGTAAAATCACGCCACTTGCAATGAAAAAGTTATACAACTTGTTTCGCATCGTTCCGTAATAACTCTCAGCGTTATCCGATTTAATTTCTAAGGCGAAAATTACTCCTAAAACGCGTGTGGTTACTACTCGAGAATGGCTTTTTATACGTTCTTGAAATGCTAAATGCTGTTGGTTTATGCGCTTTAAGTTATCTTGCATTTCGGGTTGTTCCAGCAAAGTCATACTCGCTAGAGCAGCGGCACAACCTGTAGGATTTGCCGTGAAAGTATGGCCGTGAAACAAGGCTTTGTTAATATCGTCGTCGTAAAAAGCATCGAATAATTCTTGCGTAAAGGTCGTCAACGCCATCGGAATCGTACCGCCTGTAAGTGCTTTTGATAGACACATCATATCGGGCTGCTGTTGCAAATAATCGCAGGCGAAGTTCTTACCGGTTTTTCCAAATCCAGTCATGACTTCATCGGCAATCGTGAGGACTTGGTTTTCTTGGCAAATTTCAATCAGTTTGTCCAAAGATTCTGGAGCATACATCACCATTCCGGCAGCTCCTTGAACGAGTGGTTCAAAAATAAATGCAGCACAATTATGCGATTTTGTAACCGCTTGCAAAGCATCAAAACTGGCTTGTTCGTTGCCAGGTGTAGGAACCGGAATTCGCACCACATCAATAAACATGCCTTGAAAAGCTTGGGTGTAAAACGAAATACCACTAGCAGCCATTGCCGCAAAAGTGTCGCCGTGAAAAGCATTTTCAAAAGCAATTACCGTAGTGCGCTTTTCGCCTTTATTGAAAAAATACTGCAAAGCCACTTTAATCGCAACCTCAACTGAAGTGGAACCATTGTCGGAGAAAAAGAGTTTTTGTTGGTTGGAAGGCAACATCGGAATCAATTTCTCAGCAACTTGAACAGCAGGCTCGTGTGTAAATCCACCGAAAAGTACGTGCTCTAATGTGGTCAATTGTTTGTAAATCGCATCGGCAATAAAGGTATTCGAATGTCCAAAAGGATTGACCCACCAAGAAGCGATGGCGTCAATATATTCTTTGCCGTTTTCGTCCCAAAGTAGGGCATCTTTTCCTTTTACAATGGCTATTGGCGTGGCTGCTGTTTTATGTTGGGTATACGGATGCCAAAGGTATTGGCGGTCTTTTTCGATAATGTTCATGGGGCAAAGGTAAGGAATGCCGAAAGAGATGAAAAGGTAATAATTAGAATATTTGTATCAATTAAAAATCTCCGACAACGTGAAATCGAGTTGTGGAAACAACGGACTTTTGATTTTATTTTCTTCTATTAAAGGTTGTTGGCCAACGAAAATTCCATCCTTTAAAATATAAATAAGTATCATCTTTTCGGTTGGATTGACAAGCCAATATTCTAAAACGCCTGCTTCCTGATACAATTCATATTTATGGGTCATTTCTTTTTTGGAGTTTCCGGGAGATAAAATTTCAATCATTAAATCGGGAGCTCCAATGGCACCACGAGAATCAAGTTTGTTTTCATCACAAACTACACATAAATCGGGTTGCACAACGGTGTAAACTTCCTTGTCGCTTTTTGAGTTTTTGGTAATTGGTAAACGAACATCAAATGGTGCCATAAATAAATTACAAGAATTACCTTTCAAAATAGTCCATATATTTCCTGCTAATTCTCTTGCTGCTTCTTGGTGATTCCTGTTTGGGGATGGTCCGATTTTAAATATTTTACCGTTAAATAATTCTACTCTATCATCAAATTCCCAAGTCAAATAATCCGCATAAGAATACGTTTTATTCAAGTCCAATTGATTGATATCGGTAATCATGGTTTCTTTTTTATTCAAATTTAATGAAAAATAGTGTAGTTACAACTTCAAAAGAGTTTCCCGCCACAAATCTGCATATTCATTGATGACATTGGTATCCATATAAGGTTCAGGTTCCAGTCTTCCTATGAAATGTACACCGGTTTTGTTCAAAATAATCGATTCGGTAGCTTCGTTTTTTTCGCCGTTGAAAATGATTCCTGCTACTTCAATCCTTCTATTTCTCAAAGCTTCAAGAGTCAATAACGTATGGTTGATACTTCCCAAATAATGTCGGGAAACGACAATGACCTTGTAATCGGGTTGAATTAAATCAATAATAGTATCTTGATGGTTTAAAGGAACAAATAGTCCGCCTGCTCCTTCAATAACCAAATGGTTTTCCGTATTTGGTTCAATAATATTCTTGATGTCGATAGTAACGCCATCCAATTCAGCCGCAAGGTGTGGACTTGCCGGCGTATTTAAGGCATAACTGTTGTCAATGAATTGCGTTTTTGGATTGCAAACGTAGGCTTTGATTTTATGCGTGTCCGAATGTTCTAAATCTCCCGCTTGAATAGGCTTCCAATAATCGGCTTCTAAAGCTTGCGTGATGATTGCCGAAACAATGGTTTTCCCAACGTCTGTTCCAATTCCTGTGATAAATAATTTCATGTTTGATACTGTAAGTCACAAAAATAAAAAACCCATCGCTAAGATGGGTCATTTATTATTCTTCTTTTAACTCGTTGATGACGGATTTAATTTCTTTTGCGTATTTCCCGTAAAAGCTATTGACCCACCACTCTAAAGCGATCCCCATAAAAAGCATACAGAAGATAACTACCGAAAAGATACCGACTATTTGCGTAGTATTAAATTCAGTGAATGCAAACCCTGGCGTTTTTGAAAATTGAACGTACAGAAAACCAATTAGAAATAAAATCATAAAGGGTGTTAAAGCAAATCCAAAGGTTTTATAAAGCTCCATATTGAGTCGGATGTCAAAATAGGTCTCGTACAAACTGTCTTTTGTCTTTAATGTCAAGGCATTCAGTCTTCTGTAAAAGAAATAAAATTTGGTAAAATAATACGCACAAATTCCTACAAAAAGACTGAAAAGCAAATAAAATAAGAGCAGTATTTGCGGTGAAAAATCATACAACACTGGTATAAAACCCATAAAGACAATGGAAAGGATTTGATATGTAAATTCCTTTTTCAAGTTGTTCTTGATACGGTCTAAAGGCGTATTTGCCGATTGTATTTTCTTTAAATTATCGGGAACAACGACTTTTTCAGTCTTCTCGTTGTTCCATGCGTTTTGTATGTCGTTAAAATCCATAACCTTGGTTTTTTATAATTTCTTTTAATTTTTCTTTGGCCCGGTTTAATTTTACTCGGGCATTGCCTTCTGAAATTCCTAAATTCAATCCAGTTTCTTTATGTGAAAATCCCTCGAGCTGATAAAAAATAATCGCTTTGTCAATTTTCTCTAATTGCTGAACCGCTTTGTAGAAGTGCTCTATTTGGCTTTCTTTGATGTGAGAGTCGCCTTCGTCCTCTTTAATATTGTCCGAAGGGATTTCATATTTGTCCACTTTTCGCTTCTCTTTTTTCAGGAAAATAATGGCGGTATTAATAGCCACGCGGTACATCCAAGTCGAAAACTGGCTCTCATTTCTAAAAGAGTCATACGACTTCCAAAGCTGACAGATGATTTCCTGAAACAAATCTTCTTGGTCAACAGCATTGTCCATATACATTCGGGAAACTTTATACAAAATTCCTTTATGTTTCTCGATGCGGGTTAAAAATTCGTGCTCTTTTTCTTTCACAATAAAACTAGTTCAAAATTGGACTTACTGTATATCCTACTTTTTTCAACAAATGAAGTACACCGTATTCGCCGGCCAAATGGGCAGCTCCAACTGCAATAAATACAGATTCTTTTTTCATTAAAGCGGGTATTTTGGTAACCCAGTCGATGTTGCGTTTGTCAAGCAGTTCGGCTTTGGTTTTCTTATTCATTACTTTTTCGTCTGTAATGTCTAGATAAAGACTATTGATGTTTTCGCCTTTATAGTCTTGAACTAATTTAGCGGTTTCTTTCGCACTTATTTCTTCTAACAGTTTTAGCATTTCATCCTTCGTATAAGCATTTTCTAGAGTTGTCAATTGCGATGTAACGAGTTCCAATCCTACAACCTCTAAATTTCGTTTTTTGAAGTCAGCCATAAATTCCATTTCATAGAATTTCAAATCCGTACAACCATAGCTTTTCATATAAAGCAAGCTCATTACGGCGGTTAAATTATAGGAGTTGACTTGCTCCACCGAAATACCGTCGATTTTTTTAAAAATTTCTTCTAATTTAGACAATTGTACCGCATTTAGTGTTTTGTCAAGGGGTTCTTTTGCAATCATTGTGTTTTGCATTACGGCTAATTCATTCGGGTCGGTCATGTTTATTTCTAAAACCAATTTTTTGGAAGCTTGAAGTGCAGTATTTGTTTTTTCGGATAGAAAATAATCGCTACTACAAATCATGTGAACGGTTCCGTAAATATACGAAGGAGTAGTTAAACCATTACCGGATACTTCCCACAAAAGGGAATTTTCAAGTGGAGCTGATTTGGTTTGGGCCTGAGGGTTGGTGCTACATAAAACTGCAATGAAAACTACGAGTAATTGAAATACATTTTTCATGATTTTGATTGATTTAAAGGGGTTTGAATTTGATGATTGAAACTTTAGGATGCTTACTTATTTAATTTATTTCGAAACCATGCAGCAACAGAAGCTACAAATAAACACGACATTAGGATAAGTAATTGGGTGTTGGGTTTCTGCAATAAAAAATGGTTGACTGCCGAAAACACGAGGCCTACAGTAGCTAGTGAAATAAATACAAAGTTGAAAATCGGTGCTTTTGATAAAATAGAAGTTGCTTTCATAATGGTTTTAATTTTTTAAGTACTACTCGTAAGTGAGCAAACCATTAAAACGTTACAAAAATAAATAACTTTTTTTAGAAAGCCTTTCGTAGCAAGGCTCAAGAGGATAAAGATATTCAGTATTAAAGAAGTGGGAGACTTCCTTTTTTGTCACAAACAACTAAAAAATAAGAGCGGCAAAGGACTTTAAAAGGCGGCTAATTTCTAGTTCTGCATTGTAACTGTGCAAACAAATCCGCAGGCGTTCTTGGCCTTCGGGAATGGTGGGAGATAGAATGGCTTTTACATTAAACCCTTGTTGTTGCAGCTGCGTAGCAATCTTTTTTACTTGTTCATTACCCGGAATAACTGCACATTGAATGGCCGATTTACTTCTTACAAAAAGCGGTTTTAATCCCAACAATTGTTTTTGCTGGTTGAATGTATTGATGTTTGTTCTTAGATTTTCCCGCGCTTCATTATTTTGTGCCAAATGTTGGTACGCCACTTGAATCGTCGCAACCGCGTGGGGTGGAAGTCCAGTAGTATAAATTAAACTTCGGGCGAAATTGATGAGGTAGGATTTTAATTCTTGACTGCCTAAAATTACCGCTCCGTGGCAACCCAATCCTTTTCCGAAGGTGCTAATTCGTGCGAAAACTAGGTGTTGCAAATTTAATAACTGCAATAATCCTTCGCCTTTGTCGCCAAAAACGCCTAAAGTATGGGCTTCGTCTACCACAAAATAAGCCTGGTGTTGCTGACAAAGTTGGGCCAGTTCGGCTAAAGGAGGGGTATCGCCGTCCATGGAGAAGACCGATTCTGTGACCACATAAATAGTGGTTGTGGGGTTGGTTTTGGCTTTTTCAATCAATCGCGCTACATCTTCGCAATCGTTGTGTTTGAATTTATAAGCGGTGGCATTGGAGAGTTGGATGCCGTCTCGAATCGAAGCGTGAATCAATTCATCGTATAAAATGCAATCGCCTTTTTGCGGCACGGCACTAAAGAACCCAATATTGGCATCGTAGCCTGAATTGAACAGCAAAGCCGATTCTGCTTCGTGAAAGGAAGCGATGTCATTTTCCGTTTGGGTATACAAAGTATGATTTCCCGTTAATAAGCGGGAACCTGTGGCGCCGTTCCTTTGTAAGCCGCTATCCACTAGCAACGTATGGGTTGCATCAAAAATAGCTTTCGATTGCGCAAACCCCAAATAATCATTCGAAGCAAAATCAATGAGGTCATTGCTGGAGCCCAACTGCCTAAGGGCATTGCTTTCTACTCTTCGATTTAATTTATGCGCTAATTTTTCTGGAAACTTCATGCCGCAAATTTAGTGAAAAAGAATAGAGGGGAGGAAGAAAGAATAGGGAGTAGGTGGTGGGTTGTGAGTTGTGGGGTTTGCGGTAAATTTGTTATCTTTGTCTGATTTTAGTTCTTAAATCCGCTTTTTTTCACCGTTTCCCTTTTTTTATTTTTCTGTCTAAATAGCGTTATTTAGATAAATTTTCTATGTTTTGACCTTTTCGCAGAATAGGTGTTTCATACACTATCTATACTTCATCTATACTTGAAGTAGGGCTTTGCTATACTGTTGCTATTTAGATTATTTTTCCGTTTGGGGTGGCGGTTGTAATTTTTGATAAACGTAAAGACGCTCGCACCACTTATCGATTGCATAGGATTGCTTCGTTCCTCGCAATGACGTCGTGTTTACGAGCTGTATTAGTATTTATTGTTACATGCAATTCCGATAGTCACTTAATAAATGTTAGGACGCTCGCGCCACTTATCGATTACATAGGATTGCTTCGTTCCTCGCAATGACGTTGTGGTTACGAGCTTTACTAGTATTTATTATTACATGCAATTCCGGTAGTCACTTAATACGGGTTAAGACACTCCAAAATAAATAAAAGTTATATATCGCATATTGCGATATGCGATAGGGAAGAATTGAAAACAGTAATTTACCCTTTCAAATTTATGTTTTATAGTTGAGTAAAGAGGATAAACCTGACAAATCAACTACAAATAATAATTTTGTACTACACGAAACGATGAATTACTTTGAACTGTATTTATTACGGTAGCGGAGGGCGTTTTGTTGAATCCCTGCTTTTTAGAAATCAATGTTGCGAAGTCGGAGATTTTCGCAGAGCGGTTCTACTTTATATTTACCGCAAATATGCGTTGAGAAACTTAAATAATTAACGCATTTTTTTTCTTCATAGTTTTTCAACCCATTTGCTAATTCCGTGCGAAGATCATCAAAGGTTCGATATTTCCTTGGTCTGCTTGACGAAT
The DNA here is from genome assembly GCF_050908145.1 of Flavobacterium sp. SM2513. GTDB lineage: Bacteria > Bacteroidota > Bacteroidia > Flavobacteriales > Flavobacteriaceae > Flavobacterium. The sequence continues at coordinate 1,256,986 of NZ_CP194228.1, forward strand.
GGTATTTATGTATGATTTTCTGGTTTCGTCTGCCTTTACCATATTGGAATGGTTCCATGAAAAAATAGGAGCTTCAAAAACAAACTCGATAATACTATCTGCCATAATTCGTGAGTGCCTACCATTACCATTTGGGAAGCAGTGGATATTTACCAATTTATGCTTGAATCTTATGGCAATTTCATCTGGAGCGTACGTGTTGTTTTCAATCCAATAGAGGGTGTCATCCAATAAAACCTTTACATCCATGCCGATTCTTATCCATGGTACTCCTATATTCTTTTCTGACCTTCTGAATTCACCTGCCCAACTCCAAACTTCACCCAGCATTCTTTTATGTAGCGCTTTAATGAATTCTTCGGTAAGTAGGATTTCTTTTTTTAGTTTTTGACGCATAAGCCATTGTATCGCCTTTTCTATATTAAGCTGCTCGTATTCGTCCAGTTCTTCATGTGTAGTGATGGTCTTGATAAGCAATCCTTCTTTTTCCTCCTCGCTTAATGGCGTTTGCCCATCCTCATATACAAGCTCTAATCCCATAATGATTTGTGCATTTCACGTTTTAATTCGTTTGCCAGTTCCATGATGGCGTTGTTTATTTGTTCGGGACTATTGCCTTGGTTTTCCAATTTCATATTTTGATTTGTTCGCAAAACAATTCTTTGGGCAATTTTCGTGGCTTTAGCGGATATCATTTCGTCAACGGAATTGTATTTAGGAACAAAACCATAGACAAAGTGCATGTCTAAAGCTTTTCCTATTTCCTTGAGGGATTTGATTGAGATTGATTCGGTTGCTTCTCGTTCTTCGATCTTTTTAATGCCTTGTTTGGTCATTTGGAGTTTTTCGCCTAATTGATTTAAAGTCATATTTAACGAAGTTCGGATGGTGTGAACCCAGCCTTGTTGTGGCACGATTACTTTTTCTGTACCTTGAAAAGGTTTTAGCTTTTTGTCAAGCTGGTCTATCAGTAGCTTTTTAGTACTTCGCATCATTATTATGTTTACATATTTTATCAAAAGTAAACCTATACATTTACAAAACAAAATATAAGTAAACTTATATGTGTATTTTTTTATATAAAAGTAAACATATAAGTTGATAAATTATAATTGAAGTAAATGTATGTGTTTGCTTTAATGCTTGAATTTTATATAAAACTTGAAAGTTCTAACATTTATTGTAAGATTTCCTATGAAGCAAATAAGATTGGCTCTAATAGTTTTTTTGCTTTTATAGTTCCGTATTCTTGTAATGACTTTTTTAGTTTTTTTGAATCCATTGTTTTTGCTTTAAAACGTATTTTGGAAACTACTTCTTTTGGGTCTTCTGCAAGTTGGTCCAGGTTGTTTAGTAAGTGCTTTTAGAAAACCAAGGGTAATAAGTTATTTTGCACCGCAAGTGTAGAGCCATTCTGAAACTTTAATTTTAGTCACGTTGCAAACGCTTTGTGTCGGTTTGCAAAAGAAAGTAGGTACTCGTTGCAAACGAGCACCAGATGAACAAACGAGCACCAAATGGGCTTTGCGAATCTGGCGGAAGCGGTGTTTTCCCTGTAGACTGCGAAGAGCAGGAGATATTGGAATGTGTTCAAAAATGTAAGTCTTCGAACAGCTGAGTATGACCAATTCTTTGTATAAAAAAATGCTGCGAAGTCAGAGACATTCGCAGAGCGGCAGACTTCGGAGAGCAGGGGATTAAATATGACCTATAATTTAAATGGATTTAAGTAATTCGTATTAAAAAATAATTTATATTTGATAAACAAATTTAAAATTTGTCAATCTAAAAAGAAACTTAGCATAATATTTTGAAAAAATTAACAAAAGGACGGATCTCTTGAAAATACAATAGATTTTATTCAAGGAAACATGAAATTTTATTAATAAGTAAAATTAAATATGTTGGGAGGGCGGTACCAAACTAAAAATGTGTGCCTAAAAATCGTCCTTACGGTAAGCCGTATCAATAACAAGGTAAGATGTTTTATTATGAATAAACTTTATAATTTTTTAATATTATTAGCATTAATTGTTAGTACTATTTCATGTACTACTGATGAGCTATCAGAAAATAATGCACAAGTATCAAATGAAACTTTATTACAGCGAGATCCTGCTACTACGTTTCTAACTGACCATGACGGTAGTGGTAGTGGTGGTAGTGGTGGTGGTAGTGATTGTGTTAATGTCTCTACTTTTTCTGGTAGTTGTACTACTGGTGGTTATTTTACTGGCAAATTATTACTAGAAAATTGTTTAAGAATTACAGTTGCAGCGTCATACAATTCTACTCATGTTCTTTCAAATTTAACGGTAACGTTGCCTTCAGTTACTGGAGCAGCATTAGGACTTTCGACTAGCTACTCATTATTATCTACCACATACATTTATAATGTTAGTAACCAAACTTACTATATAAATTTAGGAATTAAGAAGACTGAAACTAATAATAATTCTGGTAATCCTATAGTAGTTGAAACCTTTATTTATAAAACTATCAGAGTTGTTCCGTGTAATCAACAAATGGTTATGTAATTTTTATTGCATTTGTCTAATGTTGTTTAATTAATTTTAAGTCGATGACTGAGCTTATCCTTAGACAATTATAATATACAAAATAGCACTAATGATGTAGTTAGTGCTATTTTAGTATAGAAATGGATTATAATTACAAGAATATGAAATCTATCGTGCAAAAAATACTATTCTTTTTTTTTATCCTTTTCATTTCTTGTAAAAAGAAGGAAACTATTGAAATATACTTGACAAACAAAAGAGTTGAAAGTTATGAAGGAGTAGCTTTAAAAGCAGCCATTAAAGATTTTGCCATTCTTAATAAGATCAAAAAATCATATGGCGATAATTTACGTGCTGATACTATTTGAAATTAAATTATTTATATGGGGTGTTTTATTCCTGAAAACTGTTGATAAAATTGAATTTCCTGAAAAGACAATTACCGTAGATTTCGAACAGACAGTTAAGGATAGAAAAAGCGAAACGATGATGCTGACTGTAAAAAATCCATTTGATAAAATCATGACTTATGAAGCTCATATGTTTATTGTTGGACGAGACGACTTCTTGTCTACTAGTATAATTCCTATTTGGCCTAATCTTACTAATTTTGAGATGTGGAGTGACGTGATTGTTACGCTGATTTTGGATAACTGGAAATGGACTACGAAATAGGAACTTGTTGAACGGTTGTAAACAGTTATGCATATGACAAATACTTTTCTTCATGGATTCAAATTAGAATTTAAGTGTGTTTTAGTAGTCAATATGATATCAAATAGAGAAAACTCATTGAATAAAACATAAAAAAAGTAATGAAAAACAATTGTACACTCATATTCTTTAATGTCATTTTACTTTTTGCTTTTGACTGTTTTGGACAAGAATCGCTTCGTCAGGCTGATATAGATACTTTGTATGTAAAAGCTATACAACAGCGAATAAATTGGAGTCTTTCGAGCGGTACTACTTATCTTGATGTAGATAATCAAACTAATGCACCTCAGCTTTTATTTGCAGAAGGTCCCATTAAAGTTTTACCACAAAGTGAAATAATTAAAATTTCTCGCAAAGAAAAGAAAGAGTTTACCGTTTATACTCTCGCCTATAGGATAATTAGTCAAGATACTGTTGATGTTAATTTTAGTGAATACAAATTAAAAGGTTTAAAGAAAAGAGGCAAGAATTCTCCACTTGCAGAAATATCAGAATGTACATGTGGGGTAAAAAATTATAAGCCCGATATTAGATTTGTATTAATTGATAATAAGTGGGAGGTAATTGCATCTAAATTCATTAAACGCTAAATCAACTGCTAATAAAAACAGGATACAATGAGATTGACAATTAGTTAGACAAAGAAATAACTCCTATTTTTGGTGTTGAGAAAAGGAACATTGATTATGGACCTTGGACTACGTGTTTTTAGAAAAAAGAGGAGTCAAATTATTAAAAAAAATTTAGTTCTAACAAATGATCAACAAAGAAATTCCACATATTACGTTTAACCCTGAAAAGTTCAATGCAGCCTCTACACATGGTTTTGGGTTTGAAATTGTTTCTATTGAAAGGATTGCAAAACTTACAGAGCAGAGTGATCATAACCCCGAATTACCGCATCAACTTAAGTTTTATAATCTGATTTTTTTTACAGAAGGCACAGGAAGGCATTTCATCGATTTCAATTGGTTTCCTGTGGAGCAAAATAGTTTGGTGTACCTTACCAAAGAACAAGTAAATGCGTTTGAGTTTAAACCCAGCTTGAAAGGCTTTTGCATTATTTTTACGGAAGCGTATTTTCTGGATTGTTTCTCTAACTTGTCAAAGGATTTTGTGTTTCGGTTATTTAATCCGCAACTCTTTTCTCCTATCCTGCAAATTCCACCACAGTCTGATTTTATTAATTACTTTGATTTGTTGCAGAAGGAATACAATGAACCACATGTGTTTAATAAAATGAATATTATTAATGCACTCTTTACTATTCTAATATCAAAGGCAGAAGATATAAAGCAAAATCAGACGTTTCATATTAAAGACTCTTCCAAAGTGACCCTCTTTCAAAAGTTCACTTCCCTTATTGAAGTACACCTCTCCAAAAGTAGAAGTGCTCGTTTTTATGCCGATGAAATGGCCATCACCTACAAACATTTGAATATGATTTGCAGAGAGTTGGTTAATAAAACGGCCAAAAATGTGATTGATGATTATATCATTCTACTTGCGAAAAGGAATTTAATCAATTCTAGTATGAAAAGTGCGGAATTGGCCTACACTTTAGGATTTGACGACCCTACTAACTTTACCAAGTATTTTAAAAAAAATACAGGTTTAACCCCAAAAGACTTCTTAAAGTCGCTAATTAAATAGTTTTGGTTCTACTTTAACCATTTTAATACCCGTTTTCATCTTTTCTTAAAGTTGCAATTGCTTCATCTTTGTATCCACATTAAAACAAAGAAAATGAAACAAGTACTTACAGCCGTTGCCCTACTTCTTTTAGTCGCAAATGGCCAAGCTCAGGACAAAAAAAGCAACCTTAAAAAATCAGAACGTATGGAAACTAAAACAGAATTATCCAACAAAGAAAAAGCAGCAGCCTTAATCAGCAGTTTAGAAACCGGCGACCAATCGACAATTGCATACATTAACCCAACGAATTACGAACAACATAATCTTGCTGTTGCAGACGGCTTGGAAGGTTTTGGTGCCGTATTGCAGCATGCTCCAAAGGGAGGTTTCAAAGCCAATGTCGTCCGCTCTTTTCAAGATGGTGGATATGCCATTACACATACAGTATATGACTTTTTTGGACCTAAAATAGGTTTTGACATCTTCAAGTTTGAAAAAGGGAAAATTATAGCACATTGGGATAACTTTTCGGACGTAGCTGCCAAAAACCAAAGTGGAAGAACCCAAACGGACGGTGTTGTAAAAATTACCGATTTAGACAAAACAGAACAAAACAAAGCCTTGGTAAAAGACTTTATAACTACTGTTTTAATCAAAGGTCAGTTTGACAAAATGCATAATTATTTTGATGGTGACCATTATATTCAGCACAATGCCCTTATTGGTGATGGCGTTTCTGGTTTAGGTAAAGCATTGGAGGAAATGGCTAAACAAGGGATAACGATGGTGTTTAAAGAAAATCATATTGTTTTGGGTGAAGGTAATTTTGTTTTAGCAGTCAGCGAAGGAACATTTGCTGGAAAGCCAACTTCGTTCTATGATTTGTTTAGAATTGAAAATGGAAAAATTGCAGAACATTGGGATACTATTGAAACCATTATGCCCGAAGCCGATAGAAAAAACAACAACGGAAAGTTTAACTTTTAACTTCCGTTTAGCTGGTGAAGCACTACCAACTAACGTTTGGTAGTGCTTATTTATGCTTAAATAAAATGACTGGAACAAATTTAGGAACACTTTTGTAATAGAAACTAAAAAAGCAAGACAAATGAAATTTTTAAAAAGAAATTACGGTTGGATGATAGTAGCCGTGTTAGCTTTTCTACCGCTATTAGTGATTTTTAATATGATGCATATAAATTTTACTGATGGCTTTTCGATAACTTTAATCGAAGGTGCAGGTGGCGAAGGCAAAACAACTTTAGAAATGATGTATCATGTTTCGGGAGAATTTGCCATCAGATGGATGACTGCCGTACTAACATGCACACCTTTTTTCATACTTTTCGGTATCAGCAACCTGTTTGTACGTCAGGCAATGGGAATCGCAACAGCGGTTTGGAGCTTGCTTCACTTTATAATTTTTCTAGCAGTAGAAGGGCTTTTAGAAACGTTTACACAAGTAAATTATGTAGCAGGTTTTCTAGCCATTTTGATAGTAATTCCTTTGTTCATTACCTCAAACAGAAAATCCATGAAACGCCTCAAAGCCAATTGGAAAAAACTACAAAGCCTATCCTATGCCGCTTTCTTTTTAAGCTTACTACACATCGTGCTTTTAGAAAAAACCTGGTTGATTTATGCAGTAATTGTAGGCTTAGGTTTTATCATTAGAATTCCTTTTATCAAAAATAAGTTGATGATGATTAGAAATAACAAAAAAACAAGCTAATTCAAATGGGACTACTTGAAAACATATTAAAAAAAATGGTTTTAGAGCAAGTGGGTCTGATGGGTTTGAAGGAGGGCTTTGCTATACTGTTGCTATTTAGATTATTTTTCTGTTTGGGGTGGCGGTTGTAGTTTTTGATAAACGTAAAGACGCTCGTGCCACTTACCGATTGGATAGGATTGCTTCGTTCCTCGCAATGACGTGGTGGTTACAAGCTTTACTAGTATTAATTGTTACATGCAGTTCGAGTATTCACTTAATAAATGTTTAGGTCTCTCGCGCCACTTACCGATTGGATAGGATTGCTTCGTTCCTCGCAATGACGTTGTGGTTACGAGCTGTATTAGTATTAATTGTTACATGCAGTTCAAGTATTCACTTAATAAATGGTAGGACTCTCGTGCCACTTACCGATTGGATAGGATTGCTTCGTTCCTCGCAATGACGTTGTGTTGTTACATGCAATTCTGATAGTCACTTAATAAATGTTAGGACTTTCGTGCCACTTACCGATTACATAGGATTGCTTCGTTCCTCGCAATGACGCTGTGGTTACGAGCTCTATTTGCAATAATTGTTACATGCAATTCCGATATTTACTTAATAAATGTTAGGATTCTCGTGCCACTTACCGATTGGATAGGATTGCTTCGTTCCTCGCAATGACGTGGTGGTTACGAGCTTTACTAGTATTAATTGTTACATGCAATTCCGATATTCACTTAATAAATGTTTAGGTCTCTCGCGCCACTTACCGATTGGATAGGATTGCTTCGTTCCTCGCAATGACGTGGTGGTTACGAGCTGTATTAGTATTAATTGTTACATGCAGTTCCGATAGTCACTTAATAAATGTTAGGACTCTCGCGCTACTTATCGATTACATAGGATTGCTTCGTTCCTCGCAATGACGTTGTGGTTATGAGCTTTACTAGTATTTATTACTGTATGCAATTCCGATAGTCACTTAATAAATGGTAGGACTCTCGCGCCACTTACCGATTACATAGGATTGCTTCGTTCCTCGCAATGACGTTGTGGTTACGAGCTGTATTAGTATTAATTGTTACATGCAATTCTGATATTTACTTAATACATGTTAGGACTCTCGCGCCACTTATCGATTGCGTAGGATTGATGGATTTTTGGACGGGCTTGTTATACTGTTATAAATTAGGGTGTATTTTAGGATTTTGTAAATTATGCATTTCTAATTTTGCGGGATGTGTAAAATATTAGGGTTTTATTTTTGATTTGTGTATTTGGGCGGTTAAATCGTGCAGTTTAACGATTAACAAAAAACATTAACACAAATGGGGTTTTAAAATGTTAAATTAAAGCAAATAACACCTAATTTTGCTTGTCCGAATGGTTGGTTGACAACTGTTTGGACGTACACTTCAGAAGCTCTAACGCCTTATATTTCATGCCCAAATTGACATTTAATACAATAAAAATTAACCTAACTTATTAAACATTTACTTGCCGCTTTTTGGATTACTTTACTTTAGAGTACGGTGGTGTTTCTTGCTGTGAGCTTATTACTAAAACTGAATTTTATGGATACATTTTTACCTACTAAAAGAGGAATTCGTTCTTCTGCGAAAAAAATGTCGGCTTCCTTTTTAAGGTTGGCTTACGGAAGTATTTTTGCTTTGCTGCTTTTGATGAGTGGGGGAGTGTTTGGGCAGGGGACGATAACAATTACACAATCATCAAGTGGAATTACTGCAACTGGATATGATAGTGGTGCTGAAAGAACTTGGACTCAAAGTGGGGTTTCTTTTGGTGCTAAAGCTGTTTTTAAAGAATCTGGGCAAGCAAGACTCCAAATGCAAGCTTCTAATGGTGTTTTGTATAATACTACGGCACTACCTGGAAAGATTTTAAGTGTAACCATAAATCAGACCAATGGCAATACATCTACTTTTTCAGGAGGAAATACTTCAAGATTGGTAAATGCAACAACTGGAAGTTATACGGTTACAGGTGGAACTACTGTTGGTTCAGCTTCATCTACAGGTTGGACTTCGTCTGATTTTACAGGAACTGATTATACTTTTTTTGCTATTAAAAGAGGTTCAGGTGCAGCATACTGGACTTCAGTAGTTATAACTTATGAAACTGGAAAAACCGTTACTTTCGATGCAAATACGGGAACAGGAACAATGTCTAATCAAACGGCATCAACTGCAACAGCACTTACTACTAATACATTTACAAAAACAAATAATGTTTTTGCAGGATGGAATACTGTGGCAGTAGGGGGTGGTACTGCTTATGCAGATGGAGCTTCTTATCCTTTTACGGCAGATGCTACTTTATATGCACAATGGACACCTGTAACTACTACACTTGCCTACAACGGTAGTACGGTAGCAGCCGCAGATATTACACAAGGAACGAACAACAATATTTTAGCCTCATTTACATTAGCACAAGCAGGAGGAAATGCCAATCTTACGGAAGCTTCTTTCCTTTTTGATGGTACTTTTGTTGCCGCAGACATTAATGGAGCAGGACTTAAATTATACACTAGTACTACTAATAGCTTTGGTTCAGCATCAGTATTGGCTAGTGCAACTCCTACAGCAACAGGAAGTGGCGAAATAATCACTTATACAGGTTTATCGCAAACGCTTACCGCGGGTGCAACACGTTATTTTTGGCTCACTGCTAATTTAGCAGTAACTGCAACAGTTGGACATACCATAAATATGTACAGTATGGCTGCTGCTGATTTTATAACCTCTACCGGAACAAAGTCGGGAACTGCAGCTGTTTCAGGTACGCAATCGATTATTGCTACAGCAGTGCCTACTATTACGGTAACACCGGGAACACTAACTGATTATGGTAGTGTTTGTTTGAATACGGATAGTACCTTAAAATCATATGATGTAGTGGGGGTTAACCTTACAAATAACGTTATTGTTACAGCACCTTCTGGGTTTAAAGTAAGAAAAGGGGCTGATGCTTATGCTACAACTGCTACACTTGTGCCTGATGGTTCGGGTAATGTTTCTATTGCTGTAGATGTTATTTACAGTCCTACAGTAGCAGGAGCTTCGGGTACACTTACTATCACTAATGCAAGTACGGGAGCTGTTACTAAAAATGTATCGGTTTCTGGTACGGGTATCAATACGCCTGCAACCATTGCAACACCTACCTCAACGGCTGTAACTACAACAACCGCAACTTTGGGAGGAAACATCAGCAGCATTGGATGTAGTGCAGTTACTGAACGCGGTATTTATTGGAGCACGACCAATGGTTTTGCCGATGGAGCAGGAACTAAGGTTTCGACTACAGGAAGTTTTGGGACAGGTGTATTTACACAAGCCGTTACAAGTCTTACATCAGGAACTACGATTTATTTTAAAGCTTTTGCTCTCAATAGTGGCGGAACAGTTTATACAAGTCAATCTTCTTTCACAACATTAAAAGCAGAACCAACGAATCACCCTACATTATTTGCTTGCGGAACGACTACTACAACTACGATTCCGTTAACATGGACAGATGCGACAGGTGCTACGGTGCCTGATGGTTATTTAATAAAATGGGGTACTTCTTATGGTGCAATTACCGCACCAGTGGACGGTACAGTCCAAGGAGACGCTTCTGGAATTAAAAATATAGCAAATGGAATTGGGACGTACACCGTTACAGGACTAACGTCAGGGACTGCCTATTTCTTTAAAATTTGGAGTTATACCAACAGTGGAAGTGCTATCGATTATAAATTGACAGGAGAAGCACAAACAACTTGTACTACTGTGAGTGGGCCTTGTCACACTGAAGATTTTAGTGGAATAGGTACTATTGCATCTTACAGCAGTGCCTCATGGACTGGTGCTGGCGGTACATGGAATGTAACTGATGCTAGAGGTGACCAAACTATTACTGGAAATGCTATTACAATTAGAAGTGGAGTTTTAACTTCTCCAACATTTTCAGATGGTGTTGGCAATATTACACTTACGACTAAATTTCCTTTCAGTGAGAGTAGTGGGAATTTAGTAATTGCAGTAAATGGAACTACTGTAGGAACAGTGTTATATTCAGAAATGTCAGGTTCAACTCCTATCACTAAAACTTTTACAGGAATTAATGTTGGAGGTACGGTTGTTATAACTGCTACTTCTTCTGGAGCAAGATATACAATAGATGATTTAAATTGGACATGTTATGTGGATTGTGTTGCCCCAACGGTAGTATTATCAGGAACACCTGTAACTTTCACAACAGCCACATCGGTTATTTTAAACGGTAATGTAACAGCAGCGGGTGGTTTTGCAATAAACACAAGAGGTTTTGAGTACAGTACCAATTCAGCAATGACGGGTTCTGCTACAAAATCTACAGCGGCAACCGCTACAGGAACGTATTCAGAAAACCTAACAAGTTTAGTAGCCAATACAGTATATTATTATAGAGGTTATGCCGTAAATGATTGTTCGCCTAACAAAACAGGTTATACGGCAACATCAAGTTACCCAACATTCACTACGTTGCATAATGCACCTACAGTGGGTACTGGTTCGGCGTCTGCAGCTACTAGCTTTACAGCAAACTGGACAGCACCAACAGGTGGAGCGGCAGCATTTACGTATCAAATTCAAGTAGATAATGATAGTGGTTTTGGGTCAGTAGATTTTACCGCTAGTGGTATTACAGGATTGTCTGTTTCGGCGACAGGATTGTCATCCTCTACAACCTATTATTATAGAGTTCGTGCAGTAAATGCAGGAGGAAACTCAGCTTGGTCATCTACATCGGTAGGTTATGCTACAGCAGCACCGGATCCCGTAATTACCTATGCTGTTTTGCAATTTCCGGGCACTGCAGACTTGTATGAGGGAAATACGGTTACGGTTTATGGTAGGGTTTATGCTGAAACTGTAACAGAAGGTCCAGGAGGATCAGGAATGATTACAGCAGAGGTTGGATACAACGCAACGAATACCAATCCTAATACATGGGTGAACTGGACTACTGCTACTTGGAATGCTCAATATGGAAATAATGATGAATATAATGCAAGTATAGGAACGGGACTTACACCGGGGACTTACTATTATGCAGTTCGTTTTAAATTAGGAACGGGAGCTTATGTTTATGGAGGCACGGCTGGTAATTGGTATTCTACTGGCAATAATGGTGTGTTGACCATCAATTCCAACCTTGTAGATTGGGCTAACTATCAAAGTCCAGTTTCGGGAACTTTTACCCTTGGGGGAGCTTATAATGTTTATGGTCAAGTGTACGAACCGGGAATTACGAACGCAGGTTCTCCAGGGGCAGGTATTACCGCAGAAGCGGGATACAGTACCTTGGATACGAATCCAAGCACTTGGAGCAATTGGGTTGCAACTACGTTTAATACAGATATAGGAAATAATGATGAATATACGGCTAACATAGGTCCTAGCATAACAACAGCTGGCGTGTATTATCTTGCCTTCCGTTACAAGAAAACAGGAAGTACGGAGTATGTATATGGTGGGAAAAATGGTATTTGGAGCAGTGATAATGCTACAGTAACCGTTGTAAGTCCTCAAGAAATTAATATCAAACAAGGTGTTGTAAGTATTGCGAGTGGAGGCACTTTCGATCATGGGAATCAGATTACATCAACAAGTGGTACAGCTGTTACTTTTACTGTTGAAAATACAGGAGGAGTAGCACTTACAGTAGGTGCTTTGACTAAAACAGGTACCGATGCGGGTCAGTTTACCATTACACAACCGGGAAGTTCATCAGTAGCGGCAAGTGGTACGACTACTTTTACGGTAGTTTTTTCGCCTACTTCTTTAGGGGCTAAAACAGCGCAACTGTCGTTAGTGAATGGTGATGCGGATGAAAATCCTTATATCATTAATTTAACAGGAACAGGAACCGCAAGTGTGGCTTCGGATATTGTAACCGACGGGACCTTTACCTACGCTACTAATATAGATTACAAAAATTATATAACGGCTGATATTACTTCTGCAAACAGTGTGGAGTTGGGTCGTTTTATTCTACGTGATGGAGGAGCAACGACAGATGCGGATAATTTAAGTACGGTATTGAATGCTTTATCGTTTACGGTAGGGAATTCGACAAACTTAGAAAAACTGGCTATTTATGATGGGGCAATTGAAGTTGCGGAAGTTGCAGCGGCAGGAACGACTAATTTTACAGGATTGACGTTGGGTGCTGCTGATAATGAAACTAAAGCGTTTACTATCCGTGGTAGTTTTAAAACTATAGTAACGGATAACCAACGGATTACTTTAACGCTTGCATCGGCTACAGCTGCTGCGACAGGTTCGGGCTTTGGAACGCTTTCTGCAACTACTTCTACAACAGGAACCAATAATGTGCTTGTAGTAACTGCAAATCGATTGGTGTTTACAACCCAGCCGACCACGATATCTATAAATGTTGCCATGCCTACAGTTGTGGTTGCAGCTACGGATGTAAATGGAAACGTTGATGTAGATCGAACAGGTTCAGTGGCTATCACATCGGATGGAACATTAACAGGAGCCCCTGTAACGGTATCGTTAAGTTCAGGAGTGGCAAGTTTTACTACATTGACCCATACAGCAGCAGGAACAGGACGTACTTTGAGTGCTGCATTAACTGGATTGACTGGGGCAACGAGTACTGTTTTTGATATAATAACGGTTCCTAATGGTACTTATCAATCTACTGGTGGAGGAACTTGGCCCACTTCAGGTACAGCAACTTGGCAAAGAATGATTTCAGGTACTTGGACAAATAGTTCGGCACCGAGTGCTTCTACTACTGATTTACTAATGATAAGAAATACCATCACAACAAATGGAGCATTTGCTTCAAGTGGTGGTGTAGGAACACAAATTCAGGTAGAAAATGGAGGGACATTTAATAATGGACATTCTTCTACACTCAAATCATTGCAGGTTAATGAAGGAGGGGTGTATAGTGTAAATGCTTCTGGGGCCGGTATTTTGGCAAATACAGGAACACTTACGGTCGAATCTGGAGGGAAACTGATATTGAACTCCTCTACTTTAACAGGTACTAGTGCTATCTGGAGTGGAGTGGAAAACTTTAAGAGTGGCTCTACAGTAGAACTTATTAACTGGGATTATGGAGCTAGTAGTGGAGCGAATCGACTTATTCAAAACCCAAGTATTATTAGTGCAAATGCAGCGGGTTATGCTTTTGGAAAATTAACTATTGGAGGTGCTCCAACTGCTCTTTTTGTGGCGGTTAATGGAAGTCAAACCGTTAATTTATGTCAGAATGATTTAACAGTAAGTACTACTGGTAGTAATGTGAGCTTAACTAATGCTGGTGCAATAGTTACTATTGGAGGAAATGTAATTGTAAATTCAGGTCAATTGAGTATGGCCGTAACCACAAATGGATACCCAATAATCAATATTTTAGGAAATTTAACGGCGACTGGAGGGAATATTAATCTGAATCAACAAACTTCTAGTAATGCACAAATTACTGTTAATCTATACGGAGATTTGCAAACAGATGCTTCTCGCACGTTGTCTAGTATAGATCCAGACAGTATATTTAATTTTGCAGGAACGGGAGATGGAACTACTGACGCCACTACACAAACTATTAATGTAGTTAATACAAGTACTGCCGATAAAATATTGTTTAATACCACTTCTGGTGCTTACGTAAAATTGATCAATCAGAACTTTACGATGGGGTCGACAAGTATATTCACTGTTAAGTCGGGAGGTGTTTTTGACTTTGGATTTATAGGTACAACGCCATTAACTATTTCAGGGCCTACTTTTGTATTAGAAACGGGAGGAACTATAAAAATTACTTCTGCCGATGGTATTGCTACTTCAGGAGCTACCGGAAATATCAGAACAAGTATACGAACGATTGCTACTGCAACGCCATTTGCTAAATTTCATTATGTCGGAAAAACGAATCAAGCTACAGGAAACGCATTGCCTGCTATTGTAGCAGAATTGGTTGTTACTAATACGGGAACAGCGCCTGATAATGTAGTTACTTTAGGAAGTGCACTTACTGCCAATACTAAATTGCAAGTAGCAACAGGGGTGCTCGATTTGAATGAAAAAGTAACGCAAGGTACTAGTTCGACTATAAAAATTGATGATGCGGCTACGTTACGCATTAAAGGAACTGCCACTTTTCCTTCAGGATTTATAATTCATACCCTTCACAATTCTAGTATTGTAAATTATGCAGGAACGAATCAGGCTGTAGCTGAAATACTTTCACCTTCTTCTAAATACGGGAAACTAAAAATATCTGGAACAGGCGCTAAAACATTGGCGACTGTTGATATTCAAGTAGGAAATACATTAGAAGTAACTTCGAGCACGTTAGCTATTGCCCAAGGAGAAACGCTTACGGTTACCAACGGAATAACTACCTCGAATGATGCTATTTCTGTAGCAAACGGAGGTAGCTTGGTACAAGTAACGGATGAAAATGTAAATGTGGGTAAGCTTGCAGTAACAAGAATTACGCAACCCATGAACAAATACGATTACACGTATTGGAGTTCACCCGTGAGTGGTGTTACTTTGCACGACTTATCGCCAGACACGCATCCCAACAGATACTACTCTTACAACCCTGACGCTGTAGCTCCTGCATTAAACTGGAGTGTAATAACTGGAGGTGCCGGTACAATGGCAGCTGGGCAAGGCTATATTATTAGAGCTCCTAATAATTATGACCCTGTTACTTATACTGCATATAGTGGAATTTTTAGTGGTGTACCTAATAATGGGACGATAAATGTAGGGGTAAGCGGTTCTGACACAGTGGAAAAATATAATTTAATAGGAAATCCCTATCCATCGGCTATTAGTGCCTCGGATTTTGTAACCGCAAATGCATCTGGAACTAATGATATTCTGGAAGGAACGCTGTATTTCTGGACGCACAATTCGCCATTCTTAGATTCGCCAACTTATACCTATAGCACAGGTGATTATGCGTCATGGAATGGTTCAGGGTCTACCGCTACCAATACAGGAGGGAATAACACGGAACCGGATGGGAATATAGCTGCGGGACAAGGTTTCTTTGTGCAAGGAACGGTGTCCGGAAGTGCGAAATTTACCAATGACATGCGTATTAAGGCAAAGAACATGACTTTTTTCAAAACCAACCCTGCAGAAACAGCCGCGGGTGTACATGCATCTGCTACCGTGGCACCTATCGAAAGAAGCCGTGTATGGTTGAATTTAAAAGGAGGGGTGAATGGATTCAGTCAAGTATTAGTAGGATATATTGAAAATGCTACCAATGGGTACGATAAGTTATATGATGGAAAATCTTTTGGAGGTAATTCTGTAACTTTTTATTCTATTAATAGTGCTAAAAATTTAGTTATTCAAGGACGTGCTTTGCCTTTTGTGGACACGGATGAAGTGCCAATGGGTTATAAGACTACGCTTACGGGTAATTTGACGATTGGAATTGACCATGTAGATGGTTTGTTTGACAATCAGTCCGTTTACTTGAAAGACAATGTGTTGGATGTAGTACATAACTTAACGAATTCCGATTATGTATTTGCTGCCGTACCAGGAACATTCAATGAGCGTTTTGTGTTGCGTTACTTGCCGGCTGTAGATTTGGCTAACCCAACATTTGACGAGCAAATAAGCCATGTAACTATTCGTAAAAACGATGCGACTTTGCGTATCCATTCCCCTTATGAAACGATTGCTGAAGTATTGGTTTACGACATCATGGGGCGTCTTGTCTTTGAGAAAAAAGACTTGAACAGCAATACATTTGAAGCAAGTCAGATTGTGAATAGCGACCAAACCTTGATTGTGAAAGTAAAATTGAGCAATGGTGGGGTGGTTAGTAAGAAGGTGTTGTAGGTTGTGGGTGATGAGTGTTGGGTTTTGGGTGATGGGTTTTGAGCACGACTTGTTTTTAATATACAAAAGTCCTGGTATTCGTGAAAGCGTATACTGGGACTTTTTTTGGTTTTTGGTGTAGTCTATAAAATGAGTGTAGGTGTTGTTAATAGTTGTTAAACAAGGATGAATTAATAAGAGCTGGGCAAAGTGGTGTTGGTTGTCGATTAAACAAAACCGTTTGTCGAATAATTTGTTCCTTAACAATTAGATTACACTAATTTGTCCCCAACACTTTTTTAATCTTTTAGTTTTGTTGATGGTGTTTTACCGTTCTGGTAAAGAAATATGTAAAAAATCAAATGCTTGATTTTTTGTATTTTAATCAATAAAAAGGAATGAATTTATAAACCGAATTTGTATTTACAAAAAGCCAACAAGTACACAATGTTAACCCTAGCACAACCAATTATGAATGTAATTTTACCCCAAAAAAAGAAATCCATAACTTACAACAAAACTTTAAGCTCGCGATTTAGGCAGCTGACATTAGGCAGTATTTTTGCTTTTTTGCTTTTGATGAGTGGTGGGGTTTTTGGGCAGACGACAATAGCTTCTGAAGGACTGAATAATTCCAGTACGCTATTCTCACTAAGTGGAGGGGCCTACTATACTGGGAGTTCTGGTTCAGGCGATCGGCCAGTTACCTCTCCTTTTGCAGTAGAAGGAACACATTCACGAGGTATTAGTAATGCAACTGCTACTTTAACATCTTCAAATATTAATACATCTGCTTACACAGGGGTTTCATTGACGTTTAGACTTGCTGCTTTTTCAATAAGTTCTACAGGGAATGGATTGGATGCTTCTGATGATGTTGTAGTTGAGGTAAGTCCTAATGGGGGAACTACCTATTATTCTACAATTTCAGTTTCAGGAGCTAGTAATGCCTATTGGGGCTATTCTACGGGAACAGGTGTTGCAAGTACGGCTTATGATGGTAATACCTCTATTGTAGATTTTTCGCCAGCAGGTGGAGGAAATAGAACAACAGATGGCTATAGTACTGTAACGATAACTGGGCTACCAGCAGTAACAAATTTAAGGGTACGCATAACCTTATCTAATAACTCTAGTAGTGAACGTTGGTTAGTTGATGAATTTAAACTTACAGGAAGTGCTGCATCTCCTTGTTCAGGAACTCCTGCACCAGGTAATACAATAGCTTCTTCTGCGGCTGTACCGTCGGGTGGTACAACTAATTTATCTTTACAAAATGCAACTACTGGTTCGGGTGTCACCTACCAATGGCAACAATCTGCTAATGGAACTACAGGTTGGACAAATGTTTCGGGAACTGGAACTAATGCAACTTATACAGCAACGGTTACTGCGAAAACTTTTTACAGGTGTCAGGTAACTTGTAGTGGTACTACGGGAACTTCTAATAATGTGGTGATAAATATAGACTATTGTTCTTTACTGGCTACGAATACTACTTATGAACATATTTCAAATGTTAGTATTGGTAGCATTAATAAAAATTCCAGCAGCAATGGATATGAAAATAATACTTCAGAAATTGCTAATGTAACCATTGGAGTTGGAGCTTCTTTATCAGTTACAATTTCAGGCTCCTATTCTAGTGATAATGTTTATACTTATGTAGATTGGAATCAAGATGGTGATTGGTTAGATGCAGGTGAGACCATTGCCATGACCTATACAGCAGCAGGTACTTCTTTTACTGCAACAGGTACAATCACGCCCCCTGTATCTGCTTTAACAGGCAACACAAGGATGAGAGTGATAATAGTAGATGGGACTGTGTCAAATGCTTGTAATGGAGGAAGTAATTTTACTTATGGTGAGGTAGAGGATTATACGTTAAATGTTCAGTCTGCTGGGCAGACGGTTGTTTTTAACGGAAATGGAAGTGCAGGTGGGACAATGGCAAATCAGACTGCGTCAGCAGCAACGAATCTTACAACCAATACTTTTACAAGAACCAATTATGCTTTTGCAGGATGGAATACGGCGGCAAATGGAAGTGGTACTGCTTATGCAGATGGGGCTTCTTATCCTTTTGTAAGTAATTCGACTTTATATGCACAATGGACCGCTGTAGCTACTACACTTTCTTATAACGGTAGTGTTGTAGGGGCAAGTTCCATTACGCAAGGAACGAATAATAATATATTGGCTTCTTTTAAATTGGCACAAACGGGGGGAAATGCTTCATTGACACAAGCCTCTTTTCTGTTTGATGGTACTTTTGAGGAAGCAGACATCAATGGATTGGGACTTAAATTGTACAGTAGTGCTACTAATGATTTTTCTACGGCTACGGTTTTGGGGAGTTTGACTTCTGCAACAGCCGATGTAAAGACTTTTACAGGGTTCACTCAAACGCTTACTAAAGATGCTACACGTTATTTTTGGGTGACCGTAAATGTTGCTATTACAGCTGCACATGGACATACCATTAACTTATACAGTATGGGATTTGCAGACTTTGCGGTTTCGAACGGTACGGTTTCAGGAACAGCAGCAGAATCAGGAGTACAAACCATAGCGGCAACAGCTGTACCTACAATTACGGTAACACCAACTGCGCTAACTGATTTTGGAAATGTTTGTATCAATACGGACAGTACCTTAAAATCGTATGATGTTGTGGGAGTTAATTTATCGGCTAACATTACGGTTACAGCACCTTCAGGATTTAAAGTTAGAAAGGGAACGGATGCTTATGCTTCAACTGCTACACTTGTGCCTGATGGTGCAGGTGATGTAAACAGTACTATTGATGTTATATATAATCCTACTACAGCAGGAGCGTCAGGTACACTTAATGTAACTAATGCAAGTACGGGGGCTACGACTAAGAATGTTGCGGTTTCTGGTACGGGTGTTAACGGAGCAGTAACTGTTACTAGTGTGAGTACATCAGCAATCACAACCACTACTGCAACTTCTGGGGCAACTAATGTAACCACATCTTGCGGTACTATTACTGCTAAAGGAGTTGTATGGGGTACTGGTATGAGTCCAACACTTCCATCCGCTAACAGTACAAATGAAGGAACGGGTACGGCAGATTATTCAAGTGCTATTACAGGCTTAACTGAAAATACGTTATATTATGTTCGGGCTTATGCTACAAATAGTAATGGTATTACCGCTTATGCAGGGAATACTAATTTTACTTCTGTATCTAAAGCACCTACTACGGCAGCTGCCTCTACTGCTACAACTGATGGATTTACGGCATCATGGACGGCACCTCCTACTCAAGGAAGTGAAACCATTAGTTATACAGTAAACATATACAGTGATGCCACTCTTACTACACAAGTAGGAAGTGCTATTACAGGAATTGCGGGAACCACTACTACAGTAACTGGATTGAGTTCTGGTACCACTTATTATTTTAGTGTTGCTGCTGTTAATGCAGGAGGAACAAGTGCTACTGCTGATTTTACTACAGGGATTACTACATTGAGTGGGCCTTGTTTGAGTGACAATTTTAATTCTAATTATGGTAATTGGACAGGTGGGTCGGGTACTTATAATAATAGTGGTGCAGGAGAAACAGGAAATGGAATTGGCTTTAATACCAATAATGATGATATTATAACATCAAGTGCAACGTCTAATGCAATGTCAATGACTTTTAGAGGTAGAGCTTCCTCTGGTAGTGCTAGTTATACAATAACTATTCAGACTTCAACATCGTCTTCAGGACCTTGGAATAATGAAGGTACAGTAGGTGCTAACGGGTCAAATTCGGGTTCAGTAACTACGTCATGGGATACATATACTATTCCATTTGCTAGTACAGGAGATTATTATATTAGATTTTTACAATCACCACGAGGTGGAGGAAGTTTTTATTTAGATGATGTAGAGGTATATTGTGGGGTTGCTTGTACTCCTCCAAGTACATCTGCAACAACATTAACGGTAAATAACGCGACTGTTAATTCACTTGATTTAAATTTTACAAGAGGAAACGGCGATGGCGTGATGATTGTAGCTAGAGCGGGAGCTACACCGGCAACAGCACCCATATCAGGAACGAGTTATTCCGTTTCAGATGCAGTGGGGGGTGGTACCGTAGTGTATAAAGGAACTGCTTCTGGCGCTTCAACAGCTACTACGCAAACAATTTCTTCATTATTACAAAACACACAATACCAGTTTAGTGTTTACGAATATGATTCCGCTACTGATTGTTACCAAGTAACTGCTTTAGCAGGAAGTGGTACAACATTGTACCGAGAAATAAACGTAAAAGGAAACAGTGTATCCATTGTAAATAATGATGTTACTCCTGCCCTAACGGACCATACTGACTTTAGTACGGCTTATGTAGCAGGCGGAACGGTGGTACGTACGTTTACTATTGAAAACACAGGAACATCGGCTTTGACCTTATCAGGAAGTAGTCCTTATGTAGCTATTTCAGGAACTAATGCAGCCGACTTTAGTGTTACTGCGATACCTAGCGCTTCAATTGGAGCAACAAGTTCTACGACATTTAATATAACTTTTGCTCCTTCGGCTTTAGGCTCTAGGAGTGCAACTTTAACTATAGCCAACAACGATAGCGATGAGGATCCGTATGTTTTTGCTATTCGTGGCGAAGGAACATGTACACCCTCTGCCAATCCTGTAGGAACAATTGGCGGAACCTTTAGTGCTTGTGTTACAACAGATATTACGTATTCAGGTGCAGATGCTGCTACTTCGTATTGGCAAACAACCGCAACTGGAACCAGTACTGTAGAACCAGTAACGACTGCTAAAACAGTAACTGTTTCGGGCACGTATTATGTGAGAAATTATGCTTCTAGTTGTTGGTCAGCAGCAAGTATCAGTCAAGTAGTAACCATTGCAACTCCACCAAGTATTAGCACACAGCCTGTAAGCCAAACTGTTTTAGCTGGTGCTACACCTAGTTTTACGGTTGTAGCAAGTGGCTCTGGATTAACCTACCAGTGGCAAAGCAACATAGGAGCTGGTTGGAATAATGTATCTATAGGAACAGGTGGAACAACTGCTTCTTACACAACAGCCGCTGTCACATTATCCATGAGTGGTACTACTTACCGTGTACTAGTTTCAGGTGCAAGCTGTGGTTCCGTTAATTCTAACATAGTTACCTTAACGGTGGATTATTGTACTTCCAGTCCTTCATCAAATGACAATAGTGGAATTACAAATGTTGTTATAGGTTCCGCCGATTTTCCAGTTGGCGATGTAACTTATTATAATTATACGGGATCAGCTCCTAACTTAGTTCAAGGTGCTTCAATCGTTTCATCTATTACTTTTGCAACTGGCTTTGCCTACCACAATCATATTTGGATTGACTTTAATGACGATGGTGTTTTCAACAACACTAACGAAAAAGTATGGAGTGGCGAATCACTTAGCACAAATCCTACTACTTACACAACCACATTTACATTAGGCGGGACTTCTGCTTTAGGTGAACATAAAATGCGAATAGGTACTGCAGATAGCGGTCAGTCAACAGCAAATCCTTGTTATTCTGGAACGTATGGAGTTACGATTGACTTAATGGTAAATGTTGTCATTGACTGTACACCGGCTCATTCGGTATCGAGTTTTACGCCAACAAGCGGTCCTGTGGGAACTGTGGTAGCCCTGATAGGAACTGGGTTTTCAGCATCAACAACGGCTACTTTAGGTGGTGTTTCGGCTACCGTAGCGTATGTCAATTCAACAAAAATAAATATTACGATTCCATCAGGAGTGGCTACAGCTGCTTTTGTTATTGGTGATGCCGCTACTTGTAAAACTTATGAAGGAACGTTTACTTTAATCGATGCCGCTTTTTCAAGTTGTGAAGGAGCTTTAACTGACCTATTTATGAGTCAAGTTACCGATGCTTCTGATGGAGGATTGAGTTATGTTGAAATTTTTAACGGAACAGGTTCTACTGTGAATTTGTCGGGATATTCGATACAAGTGGCTAATAACGGAGGTGGGATTTACAGTACTCCAATAGATTTAGATAATTTTGATTTAGCAGCTGGAGGTATCTATACTTTAGCAATTAGCGCTACAGCGCCTTGTGCAATACCGGGCGGTGACGGTAGTTATGCCGATCAGAGTACTACTTCAGGTGGTGTGAATTTTAAAATAAATGAACATGACCATATCGGATTATTTAACGGCACTACTTTAATAGACAGTTGGGGTAATCCTGCAAGTAATTCTTGGGCAAATGGGTTAGGATTAGGAACTGCAGGAGCTAACTTTTCAAGAAAAACAACAGCGACAGTACCGTCTAACACCTATGCCAATGCAGATTGGGACATTATAAACTGGGACGATTGTGCAGGTACTTCGTACAGTGCTATTGGTACTTATGACCTAGAAACGGCTGCAACACCTATAATTATAACACAACCTGCCGAAACCGTATTAGCATGCGGAACTACTAGTACTGACTTTACTGTAAGTGCTACTGAGGGAACTTCTGGAGGTGCAGCAATTACGTACCAATGGTATTTTAATGTTCCTGGTAATGCAAGTTGGGCTGTAGTTAGTGGTGCCGACTTTACAGGAGGAACTACTGCTACATTGGGTGTAGCAAATTCAAGTACTTATGAAGATTATCAATTTTACTGCCAAGTACGAGAAAATACAGCAACTTGTTCTAAGGCTACTCAAGCCATTGGTCTAGTTGGAGCTACGGGAACTATTACTTTCTCTGGAAGTACGTGGATTGGTGGGACACCTAATGATTTGACTAAAGATGTAATCATAGAAACAGGTTCCACTTATAGTACGGCTTCGGGAGCTATTATTGCTCGTAAATTAACGAACAACGGAACCTTAACGGTAACGGATGCAAATCCAGTAACCATCGAATTTGAATTGATCAACAACGGTACTTTTAGTATTCTTGACGGCGGAAGCTTGGTTCAAAATTGTGAAGTAGATAATGCTACAACTAATACTAATGTAGGATCCATTAACATGCTAAGAAAAGCAAAACCAATGCACAAATACGACTATACGTATTGGAGTTCGCCGGTAGCTGGAAACACGTTACACGATTTATCTCCTGACACACATCAAAATAGATATTACTCTTATAATCCTGACGCAACACCTACTTGGGTAGTAAGCACAAATGGTGCTGCAACAATGGTTGCAGGTAAAGGATATATTATTAGAGCTCCAAATGATTATGGCACGGATGCAGCAGATTCGGATTCGTATGAGATTTTTGACGGATTTTTTAATGGAAAACCAAACAATGGAACCGTAAGTATTGGCGTAGTTGGCAACACTTCTGAAGTTGCTGCTGAAATGAAATTTAATCTTTTAGGGAATCCGTATCCATCAGCGATTGAAGGAAGTGACTTCTTAGACGATAATGACACTGTACTTGGCGGAACCTTGTATTTCTGGACACATAATTCAGCGTTCAGTGACACCGGTTATTCTTACGTTACTAGTGATTATGCGAGCTGGAATAAATCTGGAGGAGTAGGAACAGCAGCCACTTCAATAGAAGACCTTAATTTACAAACCAATATGAGTACTCCTACAGGAAAAATTGCCGCAGGACAAGCGTTCTTCGTCAAAGGAATTGATGACGGTACTGTTGTATTTAACAATGCTATGCGAATTGGCGGGAATAACAATCAGTTCTTTAGACCTAATCCTGCGGAATCAGCAAACAATGTCAATGCAGCGGGTGTTATAGAAACCCCAAATCAGAACCGTGTTTGGTTAAACTTAAGTGGTGCTACTAAAGGTTTTAACCAACTATTAGTAGGTTATTTTTCAAATGCGACAAATAACTTTGATATTCAGTATGACGGAGAAACATTTGGAGGAAACTCGGTAACTTTTTACTCTATTAATGACACTAAAAACTTAGTAATCCAAGGACGTGCCTTGCCGTTTGTAGACACAGATGAGGTGCCCTTAGGTTATAAAACAACCCTTACTGAAAATCTAACTATTGGTATTGACCATGTAGATGGTTTGTTTGAAGACCAAGTAGTTTACTTGAAAGACAATGTATTGGATGTCGTGCATAATTTAACGGATACCGATTATGTATTTGCAGCAGTACCAGGAACATTCGATAATCGTTTTGTGCTGCGTTACTTGCCTGCTGTTGACTTGGCTAATCCAACATTTGATGAGCAAATTAGCCATGTAACTATTCGTAAAAACGAGGCTACCTTACGTGTCCATTCCCCTTACGAAACAATTGATGCGGTCATGGTCTATGACATTATGGGGCGTCTTGTCTTTGAGAAAAAAGACTTGAACAGCAACCGATTTGAAGCTAGTAACATTGTGAATAGCGACCAAACCTTAATTGTAAAAGTAAAATTGAGCAATGGTGGGGTGGTTAGTAAGAAGGTGTTGTAAGTTGTAGGTTATGGGTGATGGGTTGTAGGTTGGACGTTCTAGGTTATGCGGTTGTGAGGTTAAAAGGTTATGGGTTGTAAGATCTAGGTTATGGGTGATGGGTTGTAGGTTGTAAGTTCTAGGTTATGGGTGCTAGGTTTTGACCACGACTTATTATTTTTATGAGTGATAGTCTTGACAGTTATAATCTACAGCATACTTTTTACAGCATACCGTGTACATTTTACGGTTTTGAGCCGGACTTATTTTTAATATAGAAAATTCCTGGTATTCGTGAGAGCGGCTACTGGGATTTTTTTTTTGGGTTTTGAGTGGTGAGTTTTGAGTGATGGGTTGTAAGTTCTAGGTTATGGGGTTGAAAGGTTAAGAGGTTATGGGTAGTGAGTTGTAAGTTGTAGGTTATGGGGTTATGGGTTAAAAGGTTATGGGTTGTAAGTTCTAGGTTATGGGTGATGGGTTGTAGGTTGGACGTTCTAGGTTATGCGGTTGTGAGGTTAAAAGGTTATGGGTGATGGGTTGTAGGTTGTAAGTTCTAGGTTATGGGTGCTAGGTTTTGAGCACGACTTATTATTTTTGTGAGTGATAGTCTTGACAGTTATAATCTACAGCATACTTTTTACAGCATACAGTATACATCATACCGTATACATTTTACAGTTTTAAGCACGACTTATTTTTGATATAAAAAGTCCTGGTATTCGTGAAAGCGTATATTGGGACTTTTTTTGTTATTGATACATTCTTCAATATACTGCCTACTACCTACAACCTGTAAAAATCTACAGCATACTTTTTACATCATACAATATAAATCATACAGTATACATTTTACGATTTTGACGACGACTTTTTTTATATGTTTTTAATGCCTCAAAGGCGAAAGTGTAGGTTTTTTTTAAAGAATCAATATGCTACCATAACCTCATAACCTCATAACCTCACAACCTTTTAACCTTATAAACCTTTTCAAACTTAAATACACACACTCTAGCCTCATAACCTTTTAACCACATAACCTTTTAAACATTTTTTATCATCTTCCCAACCCAAGTACCAAATCACCAACTATTTTTCAATCGCTGGTCGTGCTTATAGCTATATAAGAACCCTTAAACACGTAAAATACGGTACAAATTCTTTCTTAAATGAAATGTTGTTGCAGCAAAAAGCGAACATTTAGTGTAGTTTGACGTTAAAATAGAGCCGTTCAAAGAATATTTCTATTTTTAACACAAATCAGCAATTGTTTTGTTAAAAACATATCAATAATAAATTATGTTTGTAGTAGCTGAGACTATGCAATTCTTTTAGGGATATTTTTTTATTTATGTCATTGAAAAGTAGGTTGTGCTGTTTAAAGCGGTGTTTTTTGCATAAAAAATAAAAAGTTCCTCAATGTAGGAATTTGTTGCCTGATTAATAAAACCCAAATTCTGACCTTTAATAACCTAGTGTATGCAAACAACTTTACACAATGCTATAGCAGTTCGTTCTCTTGAACGTTGTTCGTTCTCTTTTTCTTCTTTTGTTTGGAAAAGTCTTCTTGTTTTATTTTTAGTTTCTAGTGGGGTGGTGTTTGGTCAGGCGACCTTGCCTGTAACCCGAACCATTTGGAACGGTAGTTCGCCAACAGGATGGGCCGATTCTCCATTGGACTCTTATACTGATGCTACTGCTTGTTCGGGTACTAACAGTGCTAAACTTGATACTACGGGTGATTCGAAAGTAGTTTATTTCGATAGCAGTCCAAGTGATTTGTCTTTTGTAGTCAAATCAACTGGAACAAGTAGTACATCCGTACTATTAGTGGAGCAATCTAGTAATGGGTCTTCTTATACTACTGTGGTGAGTTTAACGGGAGCTACAGGTTTGCCAAATTCGTGTTCGACAAAAGGACCCTACACACTAAATGCTGCAACTAGATATGTACGATGGACTTTCACGAAAGGCAATCATGATTTAGTATTTGACGATGTATCAATCAAAAACGAGTGGTCAGTTCCTGCTACGGGAAATACTTCTATTTCAACATGTGCAGGAAAATTATACGATAGTGGAGGAGTTTCTGGAAATTATGCAACTAATTCGAGTGGTTATACCATTATTAATCCAAGTATACCGGGAAATAAAGTACGTCTGTCAGGAACTATAACTGCAGAAGCAGGTTATGATTATTTAACCATTTATGACGGTAGTGGTACTGGTGGAACCGTATTATTTGGCGGAAGCAAGCATGGAACTGGTTTTAATTGTGATTCATTTATAGTACCTGTTGTAACTTCTACTACAGGAGCGCTTACTGTAAAATTCTTTTCCGACACTTCGACCAACTGTGCCGGTTTTGCATTAGATATTAGCTGTATTGCTCCATCGGCCAATCCCGTTTTAGCCATCACGGGAACAACAGCCCACGGAAATTCGTGCCCAACGGTTGCGGCAACTTCGCAAACCTATACCATAACCAATACGGGTGGTTCAATAGCAGCTGGTGTAACTGTGGTTTCCAATGATGCGCAATTTGTAGTAAGCGGTTTGTCCTCTACTACTATAGCTGCAAGTGGCGGAACAGCCACTTATACGGTAACTTTTACACCTACAACAGCAGGGGCAAAAACAGCCACTATCACAGTAGCAAGTACGACTTCTGGTAGTAATTCGCCTACGAGCGCTTTGACAGGAACAGGTCTTACATCGGTTACTGCTGTTGCTGTAACCGCTGCAGCAACCATTATCGCTGGGACTTCGGTTACTTTAAACGCTACAAGCGGCACTACATTTGGTGTGTGCCCGAATACCACTGAAAAGGGATTTGTTATTGCTCCAACAGCTTCAAGTCCGACTCCAATAGTCGGTGGTGCTGGGGTGACCAAAGAGATTGTAACGCCACTAGGTACTACAGGAGTGGCTTACACCAAAGCCATAACAGGTTTAACAGCTACAACAGGATACAGTTATCGGGCTTATTTGTATAACGGAAGTACGTACACGTATGGGAGTGTGGTTACTTTTACTACACTTACGCCACCGGCTAATGATTTATGTGCAGATGCAGTAGCATTGGTCTTAAATGCGGCTCCTGTTGGAGGAACTTTAGTAAGCAGTTCGTTTAGCACCAATACATTTACTTATAAAACAACGGGTAAAGATGTGTGGTATAAATACACAACTACTTGTGCAGGAAAATATACAATTACGACCACTTTTGCCAGTGGAAATGATATTGATGTGGATGTTTTTGCAGGGCCATGTCCTTCTTCAGGTACTGCCTTGTTTACTTCGCATTCTTCTTCGACAACGGAAAGTGTTTCAGCTACTTTAAGTGCTGCAACAACCTATTACATTCGTGTTATTGCTTACGATACTGCGGCAGAATCGGCTACTTTCACTATAGACGTCAATAACCAAATGACGGTTTTTACAAATCCAAGTAACCAATCCGTTAGCACGGGAAGTACGGCTACCTTTGCAAGTTCTATTCCGGCTAATGCTACTGCGTACCAGTGGCAAGTCAATACGGGTTCTGGATGGTCCAATGTTACTAATGGGACTGGTGGCACCACAAATTCATACACTACTATAGCCAGCACAATGGCTATGAGTGGCAACCAATACCGTGTGGTGATTAGCAATGGAACCTGCAACAGCGTTAATTCTTCGGCAGCTACGTTGACGGTCGCACCGTGTACGTCTGTTCCAACATCCAATGATGGTGCAGGTATAACGAATGTGGTAATTGGTGCTGCAAATTTTGCAGTAACGGATGTTTCTTATCTAAATTATACGACTTCGACTCCCGATTTGCAACAGGGTGAATTAGTTGTTGCCGCAATTACCTTTGCTACAGGATATACGTATGACACCCATATCTGGATTGATTATAACGACGATGGCGAATTTAATAATACAAATGAAAAAGTATTTACAGGCGTTTCATTGGCTACTAACCCAACGACTTTAACTACTAATTTTACAGTGGATGGTGCTGCTGCTTTAGGTACTCATAAAATGAGAATTGGTACAGCAGATAATGGACAGACCACTCCCAATCCTTGTTACAGCGGAACATTTGGAGTTACTATTGAAATGATGGTCACTATTGTTCCCGTTTGTGCACCTGCAACAAATCCAGTAGGCTCTATTTCGGGAACATTTACGGCATGTAATTCCACTTCGTTAACCTATTCTGGAGCGGATGCACCAAATGCCTATTGGCAATCTGCATCAACGGGTGTCAGCTTAGCTTTTCCTGCTAGCGTGTCTTTACCCGTTACTTCTTCAGGAACCTACTATGTTCGCACCTATAATGGTGATTGTTGGTCAACAGGTACAGTAAGTCAGGCAGTTGTTATTAATAAATCACCCAGTATTACCACACAGCCTACCAACAAAAGTGTTGTAGTAGGTGCTACAGCTACTTTTTCAGTGGTGGCAACAGGAACTACGCTTTCTTACCAATGGCAAACCAATGCAAGTGGCTCATGGGCCAATGTAACTACAGGAACGGGAGGTACAACAGCTTCCTATACGACGCCTGTTACTACCTTGTTAATGAACGATACGGGTTATAGGGTAGTGGTAACTAGTGCCGTTTGTGGTTCGTTAAATTCAGCAATTGCCAACTTAAGTGTTGCCAGTTGTATCCCTTCTTCGTCTAGTACTTCCGATTATATCAATGCATTCACCACAACGGGAGCTGTTGCAAATAGTAACTATTCCAGTACCAGTATAAATGCGGGTGGTTACGGAAATTTATACAACACCAATTCAATAACGCAAGTAGCGGGAGAGTTGATTGGTTTTTCTGAAACCTATGTAGGAGGAACGCACGGTTTTAATATTTGGGTGGATTATAATAAAGATGGTGATTTTGACGACGCAGGTGAAAAAGTGTACGCTTCTGGAACTATTGTAACTAGTGGTTTTACAGGGAGCTTTACTGTTCCGGCACTTACTAATCCTGGTAACTATAGAATGCGAATCAGAGCACAGTGGAACACCACAGATCCTGCAGTTTGTAGTGCGATAACTTATGGAGAAGCAATAGACTTTAAATTAATCGTTACAGCCAGTTGTGTGCAACCAGCCATAGCTACTACACCTACTAGTAATTCACCTCAATGTTTACCAACGGGTGTAACAGTTTCTAAAGTAGGAACTGCGCCAACAGGTGAAGTATGGTATTGGCAAACTACTGCTACAGGAACTGAGACAGCTGCTGTAAATGCTGCTGCGACTTATGTAGTTACTACTCCAGGAATTTCTACGCTATATTTAAGAGCACAAACAGTAAGCACAGCTTGTTGGAGTGCACCAACTGGTATTTCTGTAACTGTTAATGCAGCTACTGTTATTACAACACCGCCTTCAAGCATTATTGTTTATACAGGCAATACGGGTACTTTTAACGTTGCGGCAAATGGCGTAGGTTTGAGTTATCAATGGCAGATAAATACAGGGTCAATTTGGGCCAATACGGGAACAAATAGCGCTTCTCTAACCACCGCCGCTACTACGTTGGGTATGAATGGGTATCAATACCGTGTTACGGTTACAGGATTGTGTGGTACTGCTGTCGTTTCATCTATTGCAACTCTAACGGTTACTGATCCGCCTTGTTTTGAAGAATCGTATGTGAGCTTGACAGGAAGTGGTACAGCTTGGTCTGGGAATACCAATTTTACGACGAATGGAAATGCATTTGAACAAAATGGTGCATTACGAATAAGTAGAAATAATACGAACGGAAGCATTACGTCTAAAACAACTAGTGCTATATATGGTGTTTCGGGAAGTGTTACAATTAAGATGAAAGTAAAAGGATGGGTCGCAGGTACTTTTCCAATTAAAATATCTTTAGGAGCACAAAATACGACAGTCAACTTTGTTTCCGTAGGTGATTATAGCAGTACTTCTTATAGTACGGTTTTGCACACTTTTACAGGTGTAATAGCGGGTTCTTTATTGACAATCGAATCATTAGCCACCACTAATGCTGCCCGAAGATTTGTTGTAGGTGAAATAGAACTGTACTGTGGTGTGGTACCCGATAATAACTGTGTACCTTCCAACACCATAAGTAATACGGTTTTTATAAATAAAACAACTTTTTTAGGGACTCAAAATGATATTGAAAATACTTCTACCCATGTGGCAGAAGGGTATCAAGATTTTACTAATTTAAATACACATCCGAGTCAAATTCAAGGAGAGGGAATCAACATAAAGGTGAATGCCTCTAATACCGCATTCATTAAAGCGTGGATCGATACCAATAATGATGGTGATTTTGTAGATGGTGGAGAAACTATTTTTTCAACAGATGTTGGTCAATCAGCCACAACCTTTGGGTATCAAATCCCTATTGGTTTGCCTGCGGGAAATTATAGAATTAGGATAAGAGTTGAGAATTACGACGACGGGTATGGCAATTATAATTTCGGATCTTGTGACGACTTGACATCTGCGGGAGAAACAGAAGATTATATATTAACGGTAGTAGCACGCTGTGGGGTAGATGTTGCTACATTTAGCAATGGAGAGCGTTGTGGTACGGGTTCCGTTATTTTGCAAGCTTCTACAGTTTCATCGGGTGTTACCCAATTTAGATGGTACACCACAGCTGTGGGAGGGACTTATGAAGCAAGTACGGTTTCTAGCAATGCTACTGTTTATACTACACCTTCTATTTCAGAAACGACAACCTTTTACGTGGCTGTTTATAATGGTAGTTGTGAAACAGAAGTTCGAAAGAAAGTAATTGCTACGATTAAAGATATTCCGGTCATTAGTTTTACACCAGAAGCACCCGTGTCCTGTGGGGAATTTGAACCCATAGCACTTACGGCTCAAGAAGGATTAGAAACCGTATTTCTTTTGGATGAAAACTTTGAAGGCACCTCTTTTGCAGCCGCTCTTCTAGAAAATAACCTGTTGGTAGATAATGGTTCTTTGATTAATACAGTTTCCAACTGGGACGCTAAAACAAGTACTTTTATTCCACAAGACAGCCAGCTGTCCTGGTTGCCCGCTGTTTCATCTGGATTTGGTTCCAATAAATTTGCGTTCACAACTTCAGACGTAGGACAAGTAGCTACCGATGTATATTATACAATTGACAACGCCTTGCAAATGAAAAATGCGGTGAATACAACCGATTTTGAAACGCTTACCTTGAGTTATAGAATGTATTTTTCAAGGTATTTTTCTGCTGGAGTTGGTCCAAATGAAGAATACGTGTCCGTAGAAGTGTCAACAGATGGAGGTAGCCTATTTACTCCTCTTTTATCACCTGTTAAATACGTTTCTAGTCAAGGAAGTCCGGGTAATTTTGGCTTAAAAGTAATTGACATTAGTAGTTATAAAAACCAAACGAATTTAAAATTTAGAATTCGCTACCAAACCACTACATGGGCAGATGGAGTTGCCATTGATGATGTACAAATTTATGGTTCCAAAAAATTAACCGCTTCTTATTCTTGGTCGGGTACGGATATTAATGTGTTTACGGATGCAGCGTTGCAAAATCCTTATATTTCAGGCGATGCATTGGATAAAGTGTACATCGTTCCCAACTTGTCTTTATTGGAGGAAGCTAGTTTTAATATTGTTATTACTACCACTTTAATCAATGGCTGTCCGTTAGAGCAAACTATTCCTGTAACCAATAATGGAAAAGTGTGGAGCGGTACAACTGCTGCTTTTGAAACAGCAAGCAACTGGAAACCATCGGGAGTACCTACAAGCGTCAACTGTATTATTGTTCCAGATACCGGTATTCAGCCGATTATTCCAGCCGATTACCATGCCAATGTAAAAACGTTAAACGTTAAGAGCATGGGAATCGTAACCATACCAAGTGGAAGTAGTATTACGGTAGTTGATGAGGTTATTGTTTCTGATAACGATACCCCAAGTAATACAGCCGATGACGGCCAACTGCTTATTATGGACGGTGGTAGTTTGGTTCAAGTAACCAATGTGAATAATGCAACCACAAATAATAATACAGGTAAAATAGTAATGCAACGAATCACGCAACCCATGAATAAATACGATTATACGTATTGGAGTTCGCCCGTTGCTGGAACTACTTTATACAACTTATCCCCTGAAACTCATCCAAACAGATACTACTCTTACAATCCGAATGCTGTAGCGCCTGTACCTAATTGGACTGCAATAACAGGAGGTGCTGCAGTAATGGTTGCCGGAAAAGGTTATATTATTAGAGCTCCTAATACCTATGCGACTGATTCTTATACGGCTTATACTGGTAGTTTTAGCGGTGTACCTAATAACGGAACGGTAAGTATTGCTGTTAGCGGATCTGACACCGTTGACAAATATAACTTGCTAGGAAATCCGTATCCATCTGCTATTAGTGCAAGTGCGTTTGTACTTGCAAATGCGACCGGTTCTGATCCTGCAACGCAAGGAACACTTTATTTCTGGACGCATAACACACCGTTTTCATCCTCGTCCAACTATACCTATAGTGCCGGTGACTATGCGTCTTGGAACGGTACAGGACTAACAGCTACAAACAATGGAGGAGTGAGCGACAATGACAATCCACCAAATGATTTTATCGCTGCAGGTCAGGGTTTCTTTGTGCAAGGCAGTGACACTGGCGGAACTGCTGTTTTTAATAACAATATGAGAGCGAGCGGAAATAATATGAATTTTTATAGACCCAATGCGGCACAAAACTCGAATAACGTAAATGCATCTGCTACTGTTGAACCATTAGAAAGAAGTCGGGTATGGCTGAATTTACAAGGTGGCACTAATGGATTCAGTCAAACATTAGTAGGCTATATTGAGAATGCTACCAATGACTATGATACGCTTTTTGATGGACCTTCTTTTGGAGGAAATTCGGTAACTTTTTATTCGATCAACAATGCTAAAAACTTAGTAATTCAAGGACGTGCGTTACCGTTTTTGGACACCGATGAAGTGCCAATGGGATTCAAAACCACCCTTACGGGTAATTTGACGATTGGAATTGACCATGCAGATGGATTGTTTGAAAATCAGACCGTTTACTTGAAAGACAATGTGTTGGATGTAGTACATAACTTAACGAATTCCGATTATGTATTTGCTGCAGTACCAGGAACATTCAACGAACGTTTTGTGCTGCGTTACTTGCCTGCTGTTGATTTGGACAATCCAACCTTTGAAGAACAAATTAGCCATGTAACGATTCGTAAAAACGAGGCTACTTTACGTGTCCATTCCCCTTACGAAACAATTGATGCGGTCATGGTCTATGATATCATGGGTCGATTGGTTTTTGAAAAGAACGCCTGTAATACGACTACTTTTGAAGCAAGTAATATTGTGAATAGCGACCAAACCTTAATTGTGAAAGTGAAATTGAGCAATGGTGGGGTGGTTAGTAAGAAGGTGTTGTAAGTTGTAGGTTATGGGGTTGTGAGGTTAAAAGGTTATGGGTTGTAAAATCTAGGTTATGGGGTTATGGGTTAAAAGGTTATGGGTGATGGGTTGTAGGTTGTAAGATCTAGGTTATGGGGTTATGGGTTAAAAGGTTATGGGTGATGGGTTGTAGGTTGTAAGATTTAGGTTATGGGGTTATGGGTTAAAAGGTTATGGGTTATGGGTTGTAGGTTGTAAGATCTAGGTTATGGATTAAAAGGTTGTAGGTGCTAGGTTTTGAGCACGACTTATTATTTTTGTGAGTGATAGTCTTGAAAGTTATAATCTACAGCATACTTTTTACTGCATACAGTATACATCATACCGTATACATTTTACGGTTTTGAGCACAGCTTATTTTAATATAGAAAAGTCCTGGTATTCGTGAAAGCGTATCCTGAGACTTTTTTTGTTATTGATACATTCTTCAATATACTACCTACTACCTACAACCTGTAAAAATCTACAGCATACTTTTTACATCATACAATATAAATCATACAGTATACATTTTACGATTTTGACGACGACTTTTTTTATATGTTTTTAATGCCTCAAAGTCGGAAGTGTAGGATTGTTTATACGCTGTCTTAACCTCTTACGCTTTTTATCCTCCTGAACTCGTTTCAGGATTTTAATTTAAAGACTGACAACTGTAACTTCGTAACCTTTTAAAGTTGATGCGGAAATAACCCATCTTCTGGTGTCGTTCCAGCTCCGGATAATTCTCTACTGATATACGCGGACTTCGTACCCTTTATAAGTACAGTTGGATTGTCTATAATTGTCCGACTGCTGGATGTTGCACCATTGTCAGTCACTCACCAACCCGCTGGAAATCCATTAAGTACAGTTACAGCAGCTCCTTCAAAATTTTATGGAAACGGCGAATAGCCCATGGTACAGTAGAACAGTGTAAGTGCAATAACTAAAGCTTTCATCATTAATGGGGTAGTGCAATTGATTTGTGATTTTTACATTACCAAATATAGAGTGATTTTCAATTCGTTATACAAGATTAATAGAATTGCTTTAAAAAAATCCCGACTGCAAAAATTGCAATCGGGACTAGCATTAACCAATTAGATTTATAAACCTCTAATTTGCTATAAACTTACGAACTTGTTTTAAATTTGAATCCGTAGTGATTTCTATCATATAAACTCCTTTAGCTAAATTACCCACATTGATACTTGCTTGTTGGGCATTATTTCCAGAAATGGTTTTAATCGTTTTTCCTATCATGTCATAAACTACCATGCTTTTTAAACTTTCATTCGTGTTTTGAAGATTTATATGCAACATAGCATTTGTAGGATTTGGATACAGCAAGATATTATTAGTACTAAATGCATTTGTATTTAAATCTACTTCAAATCTTGATTCAAATGTATTAGTACTTATAGATGCATCGCCATCAAAATAAATTTCAGCAGTATTTGGAATCACATCATCCACTACAAAACCTGGCTTTACTTTTACTTTAAACGTTATGTATCCCCGACTAGAATTGTCATTAGCAAATTGGCTTGGCAAATAAATATAATCTAAATTCCATGACAACTGATTTCCTACTTGTTCCATTTTATAATTATGACTTGCACTAACCATTCTCACACTTGTTTCATCAAGTTGAGCATCTAAAACATCATCTACACGCAAGTTAATAGCATTTGTGGTTTTCAAATTTTGAAAACGAATGGTATAAAATAAATAATCGTCTTGAGTGAATGTTCCTATGTTTAAAATTTCGCCATGTGCTTCTGTTTTATCATTTGAACTTGTAATACTTCCAACAGTTTGCGTTATTTGAAACGAATTATCATTTATATTCGTGTCATTTACAGACGCAGCAATTGCAATACTACTTGATAATGCAATATCGTTATCTAAGAATGTTGTTGAAGTAGTATTATTTTGAGGACTTGGAGGAACATTTATCTGAATGTTAAATGAACGTGTTTCAAATGGAGCAAGATTTGCAAAATTGTATGTAAATCCTGTTGGTGTAATAATCGCTCCACTTTCTGAGCTAGAAATAGTAACAGATGTATCTTTCGTATAAATTATTGTACCTGATGCGGGACTATTTCCTAAATTTTGATACACAATTTTATTAGCATACGTACTTCCAGCAACGGGTTGACCAATAGGAATAATTGATACGGTAACATCACTAAAAGTTTGCACTTCAGTTATTGGGAAATATAAAGTTTGAGTACCACTTCCTACGGGAACTGTACTATTGCTAAAAGTAGTCGTTCCTGCTGAAAAATAAGCTGCAAATTCGGGTTGAATTACATAGCTAAAGTCATAACTATTTAATGGATTTGTATCATAAATAGTATGCATTCCGGTAGTAGAAGTAATTGCAATGTTCTCTCCAATATCATTTAATTGATATACAAAAGAACCGCTTGTGAAAATGCTTTCTGTGTCCTCTTTAATGCCATTATTATTGGAGTCAATAAACGAAACCAATTCAATTTTATCTAAACATTGAGGTGGTCCAGACGAGAAACTTCCTGCTTGAATAAACACTGCTGAATCATATGTAATTGATCCTCTATCTGCAATAACCATTTTAATGTGATAAGGATTATCTGGTATTACCGAAGAAGAAGCTGTCATTAAAGCAGTTTGTCCACTGAAATTGGTAGGAGAAAATATACCTAATCCTTCACTCAATACTTCGGAGTAAACAGCATCAAAAAACGCATTATTCATCGAGGGACATGATGAATTGTATTGATCACTTCTTATTGTAGTTACAGATATTGGAAGTAAAGTGCCTGGTACAATTGCTAAGTTTGTAGTGATGCCTGTTGTTAAATCTGTAAGCAGAAAAGCAAATGCATCTTGATCAAAACACTGGTACGTTCCATAGTCTTCAGATGCAAATAGGAAATTAAAACTCATAAATTCATTTTGACTTGTAAAATCAAACTCTAATTTAGTAGTGTTTCTAGAAATCAAAGGAATTCCAGTTGCCGCTAGCATTGCGGCATTTAAGTCGGCATCATTAGCATTACTCCATGCCATAGTATTTCCTTCAGATGAAGTCGACGGATTTGGTCCACCTGCATTTGCTGCATTTCCTGTACTCAAAACAATTCCTGAACTTATAGGGAAAAGTGGATTGTCATTTGTAAAGTAACCGATACCATTTACTGATCCAAAATTTGTGCCTGTACTTGAAGTTATGTTGGAAACTGAAATACAAGGGTCATTAATCAAAATATCCGATACTAATTCTTGCGGTGTAAATTGAGTTGTATTTGCGACCAGTGGTTCATCTTGATTTGTGATAATAAGTTTATACGCTGTATTTGATGGAGTAGAACTTGAAGTCCAAAATCTAATTTTATAGGTTTGACCTATAACCAAATCATTTATAGTATTCACTCCAACATCACTACAATAAACTTCTGTCAAATTATTGCAATCTCCTGAGTAAACGGAGAAACTTACAAAAAAAGGATAATTACTAGTCCAATTGAAATTAATAAAATGACGGGTTGCAGTAGCTATAAATGCATACCAAATATCATCATCTGCTTCTGGTTCACAATTATTTTGTTCACTCGATTGAGAAGCTCCTTTTACACTAGCTTCTATTACATTCAAATCTGAAATTGTACTCGTTGGAACCAATATGGCATTTGAACACTCATCATTAACAGCTAATGTAGTTGTTGCGACAGCTATAGTAAAACCAGCAAATTTGTTTGGGGCTAAACCTTCCGTAAAAACCCTAATTTTATACGTTTGTCCAATAGTTAATGTATTTAAAGGCATTGAGGAAATACCGCCACATTTTTTAAATGACAAATTGTTACAATCAGCACCTTCATAAGCTATGAATTTTAAATTATTCGTTATGGGAGTTACATTCGATAAAGTTATCGTATGAAACTTAGATGTCGCAACAAAACTAAACCAAACATCATCATCAGCAAGACCTCCACAAGTATTTTCAATATCCGAATTTGTAGCACCGAAAGTCGATGAGTTAACATAATATTCTACTTGATTGACAGCGTTAACTTGAAGTGTTGTTGCGTTATCACATTCGTCATTTGCAGGTTGTGGTATAGTTGTAATGCACACTTTAACTTCACCTGATACGGGTGCTACGTGATTTTGCGAATTTAATCTAATTATATACTCGTTTCCAATTACCAGATTATTATGAAATCCTTGTAGTCCTGGAACATAGGCTATACTTTGATTGGTGTCACACGCATCATTATTATAAAGTTGATAATTAGTTTCTAAAAACACGTCGTCTAGGTCTTCAAATTCTATCGCGTGCGTTTCTGAGGTTGCCACAAAACGATACCAAGTAGAATCATTAGGATTATAGAAAGGAGCTGTTTCAAAAAAACCAGCCTGCGTTATTCCTGTCGCGAAAACTTCGCAAGATTCTGTAGGATTCACTGGTACATCAATAGCGTTTATACACTCGCCGTTTGGTACAATTTCATGTGTTCTAACAGAAAGATCAAATAATGAGGGTATTTCTCCAGATGCTGATTTGACTCTAATTAGATAAGGATTCCCTACAATGAAATTATGATAGACAGTTCCTATAGAATTATATCCAATACCTGAATAGTTATAGAGTAAATCAGAATTGGCACAAATTGAATTTTCTTCCAATAGTTCAAATTGAAAAGTATTGATTAAGTTGTCAAAATAAATTAAATGCTGTGTTGAAGTTGCAATAAATCGATAAAAAACATCTCGATCCGTAGTGTCCGAATTTGATGCAGTAGCCCCTATTGTTGTTCCTGATATAAAAAAATTCTTTTGCAAATCTGGATTGGCAACTATTGTAATGGCATCTTCACAATCATCATTCACAAGGGGTTCAGTTGTATTAATTTGAATTTTAAAAGAAGAAAGAGAAGGACTATTAATCGTGTTCTTAAGGATTCTTAATGTATAGGTTGTCCCCACTGTTAGATTTTCTAAAACTCCTTCTAAACCGCAGGTTACCGGAGTTAAACTACTACAATCTACACCCGTAAACAACGAAAATGTTTTATTAATTTGACTATTATCCAAATCAAAAAAACGTATAACTTGAACTGAATTTGCGGCTGTAAAACGATACCATGTGTCATGTTCGCCATTAAAACAATTGGAGATATATGGAGAACCTGTAGCCCCTAAATCTGTAGTATTTAAAAATAAGTCAGTGCTTGAGCCCTCATTTACGGGAATGACTAAGGCAGTGGTACATTCATCATTTACAATTGGATTTGCATGAGAAATTGCAAGATCAAATGTAAACGTGGTAATTAAATTAGAATAATAAACACGCATCTTATATGTTTGACCGACCACCAAGTTATTTACAATATTTTGTTCACCGTAATAACAAGCAACAGGCGTCATGGTTGCACAATTGATTCCAGAAAAAACTTGATAACTCAAGGAATTTGCTGGAGTAGAATATGCTAAATTATAAAATTTAACAAATTGAACTGTTGAAGTCGCTACAAAACTGTACCAAACATCCACTTGATTTGGTACGGCACAACTTACCGGCACTGGTGAATAAGTAGCTCCAAGAGTAGTTCCAGACACAAAAGAAACAGTTTCTAAAGTTGGATTTACGGGAACAGAAATAGCATTTGAACATTCATCATTTTCCGGAGGCGTTAATAAAACGCTTGTAGAATGGGTTTTCGCATTTCCTATTTGCAAACCAATAAATAAACACAATAGAGAATAAAGTAATTGTCTTTTCATAAATTCTGGGATTATAAGTTGCCAAATATACACTACTTTTAAAGTTTTAGTATTAATTAATATGCTAAAATTAGTTCATTCAAATAGTTATAAAAAATCCCGACTGCAATACCTGCAATCGGGAATAGCATTAACCAATTAGATTTACAAACCTCTAATTTACTATAAACTTACGAACCTGCTTTAAATTAGAATCCGTCGTGATTTCTATCATATAAACACCTTTTGCTAAATCACCAACATTGATAGTTTCTTGTTGGGCATTATTTCCAGAAATGGTTTTAATCGTTTTTCCTATCATGTCATAAACTATAATGTTTTTTAGGCTTTCATTCGTGTTTTGAAGATTTATATGCAACATAGCATTTGTAGGATTTGGATACAACAATATATTCGTGCTAGTAAAACCTTTTATACTTAAACTCTCCATAAAGGTGGATTGAAATGTGTTGGTAATAATTGCAGGATTGGTATCGAAATAGATTTCAGCAAAGTTTGGAATTACATCTCCAACTGCGAAGCCGGGTTGTACTTTTACTTTGAACGTTAAATAACCGTTGCTTAATTCTTCGTTTTGAATAACACTTGGTAAGTTGATACTATTAAACTTCCAAACCAATTGATTTCCTACTCGTTCCAATAAATAGTTGTGACTTGCACTTACCATTCGAACGGTTTCTTCATCCAACTGAGCATCTAATACATCTTCAATTCTAATATTGATGGCATTTGTGGTTCCTGTGTTTTGAAAACGAATTGTGTAAAATAAGTAATCGTCTTGGGTGAAGGTTTCAAAATTTAATTTAGTTCCATGCGCTTCCATTTTATCGTTTGGATCGTATGAAGCGACCACTGTTTGTAAAATAGAAAATGAATTATTGTTGGTATTAATGTCATTTGCTGGAGCAGAAATCGCGACGCTACTAGACAGAACATCATCAATATTGACTACGGGAATCGAGGGAACGCTCATTTTTATATTGAAAGAACGGCTTTCAAATGGTGCTAAATTTACAAAGTCATAACTAAATCCAGTAGGGTTGATAGTCACGCCACTTTCTAAACTCGAAACCGTAACTGCCGGATCTTTTGTATAATTAATGGTTCCAGATGTAGGTGCTGTTCCTAAATTTTGGTACACAATTTTGTTGTTATAATCAAATCCAGCTACCGGTTGTCCTATTGGACTAATGGAAATTATTGCATCGTTATAGCCTTGTATTTGTGCAATTGGGAAATATAAAGTTTGTGTCCCACTTCCTGCCGGAATCGTAATGTTAGTATAAGCGGTAGTACCTGCTGAGAAATAAGTAGCATATTCTGGATGAATATCAAAGGTAAAATCATAACTATTTAGTGGGTTTTGGTCAAAAATAGTATAAACTCCAATAGGTGAAGACAAGTTATGTATTTCTCCGGTATCATTCAATTGGTATTGAAAAGCACCATACGTAAAGCTGGTTTCTGTTTCTTCTTTAATGCCGTTATTATTGGTGTCGTTAAATGCAATCAATTTTATTTTGTCGATACAACCATTATCCCCTGGATTGAAACTTCCGCCTTGTAGAAACACAGCAGAATCATAAGACATATCGCTATAATCAGCAATCACCATTTTTATGTGATATGAATTTCCCGGAATTACTGTGGACCCCGCTGTCATTGGTACTGTGATACCGTTTAAGTTTATAGGAGCTTCAATTGTAATTGGAGCTCCTATTACACCTGCTGGATTACCATAATAATTTCCAAAGTAAACAACATTACTTGATGGACAACTTGTATTGTACTGATTATCTCTGATGTTAAAAATAGTAACCGGAACATTAGTACCCGGAAGCACCGCTAAATTCATTGGTGGAGTTCCTGCTGTTAAATCAGTAAGTATAAAAGCAAATGCATCTGCAATACCACATTGAAATACACCATACTCTTCAGAAGCAAATAAGAAATTAAAACTAATTTGATTGTTCACGGCTACAAAATCAAATTCTAATTTTGTTGCATTAAATAAATTTCCAGTTACAGGTGGTGTTTGAGCTGCTAATATAGCCGACAAGTCGGCATCGCCTCCGGCTCCCCCACCAGAAATAGTACTAGTGTTTGGTCCTACAACCGAAGCTGCATTACCTGTTGAAAGTATAATTCCTTGCTCAAAAGGAAAATTAGAATTTCCTTTATTAAAATAACCAATTCCGTTAGAGGTCGGAGTTGTTCCTGTTGCCCAAGTAATATTAGCAATGGTACTACAGGCAGAGTTAATTAATACATCATTTACCAATTGAGGTACGGTATATTGTGTTGTATTGGCAATGATTGGTTGTGCCGGAGTTGTTACACAAATAGTAAATTGAATGTCTTGTGTTTGATTAGAACTCGACCAAACTCGTAATTTATAGGTTGTTCCTTGTATTAAATTTTGAATATAAGTTTGATTTGTACTACTACAAGAAATAAAAGTTAAACTTTCACAATCACCCGAATATAAAGAACTGTTCAAAGTCGTTGCAGTGCCCACAATATTTTGTAAGGTAATGATATGATTGGTCTTTGTTGCAACAAAACTATACCATACATCATCATCTTCCTCTCCTGCACAATTACTTGCCTCTGCAGAAGCAGTTGCTCCAGTAATTGAACCTGCTGTAGTCTGAACACAATTTAAATCAGAATTTATAATCAAAGGAATTGCATTGACACATTCATCGTTAGTGATGGGAATCGGTGTCGAAATACTGAGG
This sequence comes from Flavobacterium sp. SM2513, assembly GCF_050908145.1. GTDB lineage: Bacteria > Bacteroidota > Bacteroidia > Flavobacteriales > Flavobacteriaceae > Flavobacterium. The sequence goes on from NZ_CP194228.1 coordinate 1,299,833, forward strand.
TCAAATGTTGCTGATGAGCTTAAACTATTTGCGGATACATCCGCTCTAATTTTATACATTTGACCTACTACTAAGTTGGAAATTACTCTTGTATTTACATTTGTATTTACATTTGTAGTAGTACAAGAAAGAAACGTTAGGGTAGCACAATCAGCTGCAGAATATAATGCATATTTAATAGTTGCAGTAGGAGTAATCCCAACAATATTACTAAATTTGATTATATGTAATGTATTTGTAGCAACAAAACTAAACCAGACATCGTGGTTTCCAGCTGAACAAATAGAGTTTTCTGCCGAAGCAGTTGCGCCTAAGGTGCTTCCTGAAATTGTTTGAATAACCTCAGGCGTCGAATTAATTGGAACTAAAATCGCATTGGCGCACTCATCATTCAATGGTTTTGTTATAAATGCTGCTGGATTTAAGATAGTCCAAGTACTGATGTCACTCGCCGAACAAATGGTACGAACATAACACAAATATTTTGTACTTGGTGTTAAATCAGTTATTGATAAATTAGCATTGGTATTGACCAAATAATAATTATTCACTCCAATCATTAACGGTATTCCATTAACTGGTGCAGCACCTCCATCTTCTGTCACATAAACTTCCCACTGGCTTGCAGAACCTGCTTCTGTCCAGCTTAAAAGTGCTGAGGTTTGTGAAACATTATTTGCTAATAAATTGATTGGTTTAGGACAAGTGGGAGGAGTACAATTTACTAACGCACTCTCGGTAAACAAAACCGTCAAAGGTGTTCCTTCTCCAGGAAGTTTTGTATAAATTATATCATCAAAAGAATTTACGACCTTCACACCCATTCCTGCAGGAAAAGCACCTGCTTCACTCCAAAACAAATCAAATGGAGCGTTATTGCAGAGTTGTACGGTAATTGCATTAAGACCAAAAACGCCACCCGGAGATAATGTAGCTATTACAATCCCATTTTGACGAACTTGCATCCTACCACCGTTCCAATTATTGTTTGTTGTATTTGTAGGAAAAAATTTATAGGTACATTTATCAGTTGCCGCACATATTTCTGTGTTAAAAATAAAAGCTTGGGCCCAATTACTTTTTTCGCCTGCAGAACATACGGTTCGTAGATAACATATAAAAATAGAGCTTGGTGCTAAATCAGTAAATACTTTAGAAGCAACACTTCCTGTAACGGTATACATAATCGAGCCGTTTTCTAGCACAGGATTTGCTGATGGAACATCAACTGGAGGTACTTGCGTTGTAGTAGGGACCATCAAAATTTCCCAAGTAGTATCTGTAGATAACGCTTTTGTCCAGTTTAATTTGGCAGAAGTCATAGTAACTTCTGAAACGGTCACGTTGTAAGGAGCACCACAAGTGTAATACGTATTTTCAGGGAAAACAGGCTCCATAATACTATGGGCTTTTCCTATTTGAGCCCCAATAAACAGTAGCATTACTGCAAGAAGTAATTGTTTTTTCATAAATTTCGGATTGTAAAGTTCCAAATATAAATAAAACTTTGCTTTGTTTAACATTGACTCACAATAAATTACTTTTAAAATTACAGTTTTATTAACAATAGTTTCGAGATTAAAAAGTCCCGACTGCATTTGCAATCGGGACTATTAACAACCAATTAGATTTATAAACCTCTAATTTACTATAAACTTACGAACTTGTTTTAAATTCGAATCCGTAGTGATTTCTATCATATAAACTCCTTTAGCTAAATTACCCACATTGATACTTGCTTGTTGGGCATTATTTCCAGAAATGGTTTTAATCGTTTTTCCTATCATGTCATAAACTATAATGTTTTTTAGGCTTTCATTCGTGTTTTGAAGGTTTATATGCAACATAGCATTTGTAGGATTTGGATACAGCAAGATATTCGTGCTTGTAAATCCTTTTATACTTAAACTCTCCATAAAGGTGGATTGAAATGTATTGGTAATAATTGCAGGATTGGTGTCAAAATAAATTTCAGCAAAGTTTGGAATTACATCTCCAACTGCGAAGCCGGGTTGTACTTTTACTTTGAACGTTAAATAACCGTTGCTTAATTCTTCGTTTTGAATAACACTTGGCAAGTTGATACTGTTGAATTTCCAAACCAATTGATTTCCTACTCGTTCCAATAAATAGTTGTGACTCGCACTAACCATCCGAACGCTTTCTGAATCCAACTGAGCATCTAATACATCTTCAATTCTAATATTGATGGCATTTGTGGTTCCTGTGTTTTGAAAACGAATTGTGTAAAATAAGTAATCGTTTTGGGTGAAGGTTTCAAAATTTAATTTAGTTCCATGTGCTTCCATTTTATCGTTTGGATCGTACGAAGCAACCACTGTTTGCAAAATAGAAAATGAATTGTTGTTGGTATTAATGTCATTTGCTGGAGCAGAAATCGCGACGCTACTAGACAGAACATCATCAATGTTGACTACGGGAATTGAGGGAACGCTCATTTTTATATTGAAAGAACGGCTTTCAAAAGGTGCTAAATTCACAAAGTCATAACTAAATCCAGTAGGGTTAATGGTCACACCACTTTCTAAACTCGAAACCGTAACTGCCGGATCTTTTGTATAATTAATGGTTCCAGATGTAGGTGCTGTTCCTAAATTTTGGTACACAATTTTGTTGTTATAATCAAATCCAGCTACCGGTTGTCCTATTGGACTGATGGAAATTGTTGCATCGTTATAGCCTTGAATTTGTGCAATTGGGAAATACAAAGTCTGTGTTCCGCTTCCTGCCGGAATCGTAATGTTAGTATAAGCGGTAGTACCCGCTGAAAAATAAGTAGCATATTCTGGATGAATATCAAAGGTAAAATCATAACTATTTAGTGGGTTTTGGTCAAAAATAGTATACGCTCCAATTGGCGAAGATAAGTTATGAATTTCCGCAGTATCATTTAATTGGTATTTAAACAAACCGTAGGTAAAACTGGTTTCTGTTTCTTCTTTAATGCCATTGCTGTTCGTATCGTGAAATGCGATTAACTTAATTTTATCGGTACAATTGTCTTCTCCTGGATTGAAACTTCCACCTTCTAAGAAAACAGCAGAGTCATAAGCCGCGTCTAAATAATCGGCAATAACCATCTTAATGTGGTACGAATTTCCAGGAATTACGGTCGCTCCAGCCGTCATAGGGACGGTAATCCCATTAAAGTTTACCGGAGCTCCTAAAACTCCTGCTGGATTTGAATAATAGCTACCAAAGTAAGCTAAATTATTTGACGGACAATTTGTATTATAGAGTGTATCTCTAATATTTAATATAGATACCGGAACATTCGTGCCTGGAAGTACTGCTAAATTTGTTGGCAGCGTTCCGGCTGTTAAGTCAGTTAATATAAAAGCAAAGGCATCGCTGTATTGGCATTGAAACACACCGTATTCGTCAGAAGCAAATAAGAAATTAAAATTAATTTGATCCGTAACTGCTACAAAATCAAATTCCAATTTAGTAGCATTGTTTAAAGCTCCTGTTACCGGAGGTACTTGATTTGCTAAAATGGCTGATAAATCAGCATCACCACCAGCTCCTCCACCAGAAAGAATACTTGTATTTGGTCCTACAACCGCTGCCGCACTACCCGTTGATAAAATTATGCCTTGTTGAAATGGAAAAACAGAATTCCCTTTGTTAAAATACCCAATACCATTTGTTGCTTCAGTAGTTCCTGTTGCCCAAGTTATATTAGCAATTGTGCTACATGGAGAATTTATCAATACATCGTTTACCAATTGAGGTACGGTGTATTGCGTTGTATTGGCAATAATTGGTGGCGTTATGCTTGCGATACAAATATTAAATTGAATATCCACTAATATAGCTGTAGCAGACCAAACACGAATTGTATAAGTGGTTCCAATTACTAAGTTGTTTATAACTGTTTGGTCATTATTATTGCATGAGATGAATGTTAAATTTCCACAATCATTCCCCGAATATAATGCACTATTTAAATCCGTTGCTGTTCCAACAATATCTGAAATTGTAACAACATGACTTTGTGAAGTTGCCACAAAACTAAACCAAACATCATCATCTATACTGCTTGAACAAGTAATAAGTTCTGGAGAAGCTGTTGCTCCAGTGATTGAACCTGATGTAACTTGAATGCAATCTAATCCTTCATTTACAGGTAAAGGAATAGCAGTAACACATTCGTCATTTGTAATAGGAAGAGGCGTTGTGATACCTACTTCAAATGTTGCAAATTGAGTTGGATTATTTCCATTGGTATAAATTCGGATTTTATAGGTTTGGCCAACAGTCAAGCCTCCTATTAAATTGCCTCCTAAATTTGTGGGACTGCAATATATTTCGGTCGTCGTTGCGCAATCAGCACCTGAATATACTGCAAATCTTAAACTTGTTGTCGTTCCAGCTGTATTGAGCAGGTTTACTATATGAATAGTATTTGTAGCCATAAAATTAAACCACACATCATCGTTTTCATTTCCAGGACACGTTGAAATCTCGCTTGAAGCCGTTCCTCCTAAAGTAGTTCCCGCTACTGTTTGAGTCATATCTGGCGTTGGGTTTACAGGTACGTTAATTGATGTAGCACACTCATCATTAGATGGTTTAGTAATAAATGAAATTGGATTCAAAATGGTCCAATTACCGATATCTGTTGACGAACAAATTGCTCGAACATAATAAGTGTAATTAGTACTTGAAGTTAAACCATTTACGGTGAAATTTGTATTTGAAGTTGCTAAATAAAACCCTACAACTCCTGTATTTAAAGGCGTTCCATTAACTGGTTGAGGCATTCCCGCTTCAGCAACATACACTTCCCATTGTGTGGCACTTCCTGTTTCTGTCCAACTTAATTGAGCGGTAGTTTGTGAGGCTGTTGCCAATAAATTGGATGGCTTAGGGCATGTTGGAGGAGCACAATTTCCTAAATCTGTATCCGAATATAATATTGTAAGTGGAGTTCCTTGTCCCGCTAATTTAGTAAAAATGATATCATTGTTTGCATCTATAATTGAAACTCCAATTTCTTGCGGTAAATCTCCTGCTTGATTCCAATATAAATCAAAAGGAACATTATTACAAATAGCAACCGCAATTCCATTAGCGTTATTGATTCCTCCCGTACCTAAGGTAGCTACAACGATTCCGTTTTGACGCACTTGCATCCTACCCGAATTCCAATTGTTATTGGATGCATTAGTTAGTAAAAATTTATAAGTACAGGTATCTGCCGTGTTACAAACTGTTGTATTAAATATAAATGGTCCCGTCCAAGCGCTTTTATCGATTTCTGGTTGACAAACTGAACGAACATAATAATAATAAATAGTGGCAGGTTGTAACGTAGGCGTTGTAGTTGTAGCTCCAGTAAGATTTTGAATAAAGATATCATTTATTCCAGCAATTGGATTTGCTAGAGGAGCTGCCGGTTCTACACCATTTGTTGCAGCCAATACCAAAACTTCCCATTGAGTTGCCGATGCAGCTTCTGACCATCCTAATACTGCCGAATTCATTCCAATTCCTGTTACTGTTTGGTCTATCGGTTGAGGACAAGATATTTCTGTTTTAAAGGTTTGCACCCCAGACCATGGCGAATCGTTTGGTTCGCATTGTACCCTTACATACACATCATAAAAAGTATCTGATAATAAAGTACCGTCAGGTATACTATAGGAAAATGGTGCTGAACTTCCGGTCATACCCGAATAAGTAGGCATTGTTGAAGCAGTAGGTTGTGGAGCACCTGAGGCAACAATGTAAACATCAAAACCTTGATTCTCTGTTGCTGTTGCATCCCAATTGATTGTTGCACCACTAAAAGTAATTGCACTTGCAGTAACATTGTTTGGTGCTAGGTTGCATGCGGCAACATTACAATCCATAACACCATTGTATATTGAAGTATATGGTAATACAGCATTCCCGTTAATTGTTGCAATGGTTTGTCCAAATGAATTTATAACCGATAAGTCGCATTGTAGTGGTTGCGATCCCGCTATACTCCAATAAACATCGAAAGGCTCATTGTTACAAAGACTTACTGCAATATCGACAGGTCCGGCTCCAGCATTATAGGTTTCACCAATGGTTTGAAGTACCGCTCCGTTTTGACGAATTTGCATTCGTGCACCGTTCCAACCGTTATTAGCGGTGTCGGTCATTCTGAATGTATAGGTACATTGATTGGCTGGATTACAAAGTAGTGTACTAAAAGTTACGGGGCCTACCCAAGAACTAAAAACTCCTGAGGTGCATTCTGACCGAACCCAATATTGGTAACCCGTGCCTCCGTTTAAATCATTTACAGCTAAAGTAGGCGTTGCTGAAGTATATTGTCCCGGACCTGTTGGCATGGAACTTCCTTGAGACTGTACAGCAATTTCATAACCTAACACTGTTTCAGTAGGTACATTCCAAGCTAAATCAGCTCCTGTTGCAGTTGCATTTGAAACAGTTAAATTTGTTGGTTTAGGTGCACAAGGCTCTTCCTTAATGGTTAAATCATAAGCGATTGATGTTAAATTAGAAGAAATCACAACAATATAAGTGGTTCCAGCGGTAACATAGTAATCTATAATTCTGGGGTTTGCATTGGTGTTACCCATAGCAGCCAAACAAGGTCCTGTTGTTCCTGAACAACTTGGATAAATAAATAGCGACGATTTCGTTTGAGTAGGATCTAATGTAAAACTCAGCATCGTACTTTCAGTTGCGGTATAGCTGTAAAAAACATCTTTTCCCGACTGGTAGTTTGTAGTTCCAGAAATACAACTTGACACTTGTGGTCCTGGCAAATTATTAGCATAATTTCCTGTAAAATCAGTGGTTTGATAAGGTAAATTAGAAACCACTATTGGGTTTGCACATTCAGAACCTGTTTGATATGTACAAAAATTATAGGGTCCTGTCCACGTGCTGAAATTTCCATTTCCACAATTGGTGCGTACATAAAATTTATAGCAAGCTCCGGGTGTTAATCCAGTCACTAAAAGCGAATTCGTTTCTGTAGTATGTGTTGCTATTCCAGCGGCAGTTTCATTAGCAAGTATAAGTTCCACCTCGTTGTTATTCGACCCAGCACCATTTGACCAAAATAAATTAGCACTTGTGGACGTAATACTAGCCGTACTTATACTAAAGGGATTCAAACATTGTGCTGTCACATTGATGTCGTCAATAAGCCATCTGTCGCCTCCTTGAACAGCAGTTGGTTGCGTGTAAATACGCACAAATGCGATGTATTGGCTAGTCCCAAAGAGGGCAGTCGGGAAATTAACTACTTTTTCCTCTGCCACATTATATACTACATTCAGCTGACTTTCTGTCCATTGTTGCAAAATCGAATAGGAAGATAAAGCATTTTGTGAGTTTCCCGAATAAATCCTGATTTGATACAGCGTGCCATCATCTCCTGGAAGTGTTTGCTTTGTATTAAATTTCAGTTGACCATTAGATGGAATTAAAGTTACTGGCGAAATCAACCAATCTTCGGAAGTGTTTCCAGCACCTATTTCGTGACGGTTCATCAAAGCAGATTTAGTTCCGTTGATAACCACCGAAGGACTATTAGTAATAGACCAGTTGGCAGCTGTTCCCACACCGTTATCGGTAACTAACCAACCTGCAGGAAATCCATTTGGGACCGTTATTGCTGTATTTTCAAAATCTTGAGGAAATTGTGCATACCCCAACAAACAGTAAAAAGTGGTGAGTATTAAAAGTAAAGTTTTCTTCATAAATGAGGTATTACAGGTTATTTGTACTTATTCGGTTCCCAAATATACAATGATTTTCAATTCGTTATACAAAACCACCACCAATTAGATTAAAAAAAAACAAAATTCGCAATCCCAGTGATTATTCAACAAAAAAAATCCCGATAGCAGAATTGCAATCGGGATTAGCATTAACCTAAAAACACAGATAAATTTAAACATTATTTTAACACAAAATCAATTTTGCAGTAGAATATAGTGCTGAGTCCGTTTTAAAAATCATTTTAGCATTCGCTTAAATTAGTATTGCACCTGCAAAAACTATTCTAGCAGTCGCATCAATCATTTTTGCAGGTGCGTATATTAGTATTGCACCTGCAAAAACTATTTTAGCAGTCGCGTAAATCATTTTAGCACTCGCTTAAATTATTATTGCAAGTGCAAAAACTATTTTAGCAGGTGCATAAATCATTTTTGCAACAGAATAAATGAATTTATCTATGCCTTTGCGAACTTATGAAGTATTTACACAAACACATTACTAAATCAAGCTTAGCGACCTTTGCGGTAAAAATTTTATCAGCATTTATATCGCATTCGCCACAATAAAGCCACTAGTCCATGCATTTTGAAAGTTAAAACCTCCGGTAATGGCGTCAATGTTCACTATTTCTCCGGCAAAATACAGGTCGGGATGCAGCTTGCTTTGCATGGTTTTGAAGTTTACTTCTTTCAAATCAATTCCTCCTGCCGTAACAAATTCGTCTTTGTAAGTGCTTTTGCCACTTACTTGATACGTTCCGTGGGTCAATTGCTGGGCTAGATTGCAAATTTGTCTTTTAGTAAGATCAGCCCATTTGAGGTCTTCGCCAATTTCAGCTGCAAGAACCAGTTTTTCCCACAAGCGGTTGGGGAATTCGAACGGGGATTTCTTAGCGATGATTTTCTTACTGTTTTCTTGTTTGAGGGATTTCAATAGGGTTTCGGCTTCCGCCAAATCCAAGTCGTTCAACCAATTCACCGAAATAGCAAACTGATAGTTTTTCTCTGCCAAAATTCGGGCACCCCAAGCGGACAATTTTAAAATTCCAGGACCGCTCATTCCCCAATGGGTAACGAGTAAGGGTCCGGTGGCTTCTAGTTTGGTGTTTTTGACTTTTACCGTTGCCAATGCCGAAACACCGGGCAAATCTTTGATGCGTTTATCGGTGATGTTGAAGGTAAATAAGGACGGTACGGGTTCGATAATTGAGTGTCCCAAGCCTTTTATCATGTCCCACATCTTAGGGTTGCTTCCCGTAGATAAAACTAATTTCGTAGCGGTAAACTTATCGTGTTGGGTGTCAATTTTCCAGAACGCTTCTGATTTGTAGAGGGATTGCACGCTTTGACTGGTTAGGATTTTGATTCCTGCTTTTGCGGAAGCGTCCATAAAACAATCGATGATGGTTTGGGAGGAATTGGACACTGGAAACATTCGTCCGTCCTCTTCTATTTTTAGTTCAACGCCGTGTTTTTCAAACCATTCGATGGTATCACCCGAACAGAATTGATTAAAAGGGCCTTTCAGTTCCTTTTCGCCTCGCGGATAATACTTGACCAGTTCATTAGGTTCAAAACAAGCGTGGGTGACGTTGCATCTTCCTCCACCGGAAATGCGGACTTTTGTCAGTACTTCTTTACCGCGTTCTAAAATGGCAATCTTTAGTTGGGGGTGTTTTTCGGCAATATTTAGGGCTGTAAAGAAACCTGCTGCTCCACCGCCTACGCAAATTACATCAAAATGTTGACTCATATTCTATCTGGAAAATCGGTTATAATGCCGTTGACGCCTAGTTGTTTTACACGTTGAATGTCTTCCAATTCGTTGACGGTCCATGTGTAAATTTGGTAGCCTTTTTGGCGGGTCAAAGCTACATTTTCTGTGGTTAATAAACTAAAATGCGGGTGAATTGCTATTGCTTCAAATTCATCTGCCCAATCTAAGGCTTGTTCTACACTCGCTTGTGTTAGTACTCCTATGGGAATTTTGGAGTTGTATTGGGCAACCGTTGCTAATTCTTCGCGTTGAAAACTGGAGACGATGAAGTTGCTGTAATCGAAATTGTTTTGTTGTCTGTTTCTTTCGATGCAATCGCAAACGAGTTGAGCGGTATGGGTTCCTTTCAATTCGATGTTGATGAAATGGCTTTTGTTGAAAAATGCTAGCACCTCATCGAGTGTTGGAATTTCAATGGTACCGTTGATGCGTAACTTTTTCAGTTCTGTTAAAGTCAAATCGGATACGGCTCCTGTTCCGTTGGTGGTTCGGTCTACGGTGAAATCATGGAAGACGATGAGTTCGCCGGATTTGCAGGCATGCACGTCCAACTCTACGCCATCCGCATTGAGCTCTAAAGCTTTTTGGAAGGAAACGAGTGTGTTTTCGGGTTCGTAGGCTTTGGCACCTCGGTGACCGATGTTGAGGGGTTTGTTCATAGGAACTGTTTTGAGGTAAATTTAGGTAATTTTTCTGTTTTATGTGTGGGCTTTTTTGTTTGTAATTGATTTTAGCCTGGTTGTTTTTAGGTATGGATTAGACCATAGGTATACCATACGTTAATCAGACGTAAGTCCTAATTTAATCGTAGTGGTTTTTGGGATATGAAAAAGGGAACAACGTGATGGAAACGTGATGTGACCTTTTCTTCGTCCGGGTGACAAGTTTGCGGGTAGCGGGTTTTAGGCTTAAGGTTGATGCACTTCGTGGCATTGATTAGTGAAGAATTCTCGCGAAGACGCTAAGACGCAAAGTGTTGGTGGTTGTGGGTTTTATTGGCGATTGGGTTCTGACGCAGGGGTCGGGTCCTTCCGTCGTCAGGATGACAAATTTGGGAGTAGTCGGAGTTGTTTTCTCGCGAAGACGCTAAGACGCAAAGGATTGGAGACTGTAAGTATTATTGAGGGATTGGGTTCTGACGCACGGGTCGGGTCCTTCCGTCATCAGGATGACAAATTTGGGAGTAGTCGGAGTTGTTTTCTCGCGAAGACGCTAAGACGCAAAGGATTGGAGACTGTAAGTATTATTGAGGGATTGGGTTCTGACGCACGGGTCGGGTCCTTCCGTCATCAGGATGACAAATTTGGGAGTAGTCGGAGTTGTTTTCTCGCGAAGGCGCTAAGACGCAAAGGATTGGAGACTGTAAGTATTATTGGGGGATTGGGAACTGACGTTGGAGTCCTTATTATTTGTGATTTATGAGTGCGTTGTGTTGCTGTTGGGAATTTCTGAATCTAAATCATTCACTATTTCGTCTTTGCGAGGTACGAATCAATCCCATTACTTTGATTTTGGGTGATGAAAGTCTTTGGTTTGGTTGGTGTAGGGTTCTCGCGAAGGCGCTAAGACGCAAAGGGTTGGATACTGTAAGTATTATTGGGGATTGGGAACTGACGTTGGAGTCCTTATTATTTGTGATTTATGAGTGCGTTGTGTTGCTGTTGGGAATTTCTGAATCTAAATCATTCACTATTTCGTCTTTGCGAGGTACGAATCAATCCCATTACTTTGATTTTGGGTGATGAAAGTCTTTGGTTTGGTTGGTGTAGGGTTCTCGCGAAGGCGCTAAGACGCAAAGGGTTGGATACTGTAAGTATTATTGGGGATTGGGAACTGACGTTGGAGTCCTTATTATTTGTGATTTATGAGTGCGTTGTGTTGCTGTTGGGAATTTCTGAATCTAAATCATTCACTATTTCGTCTTTGCGAGGTACGAAGCAATCCCATTACTTTGATTTTGGGTGATGAAAGTCTTTGGTTTGGTTGGTGTAGGGTTCTCGCGAAGGCGCTAAGACGCAAAGGGTTGGATACTGTAAGTATTATTGGGGATTGGGAACTGACGTTGGAGTCCTTATTATTTGTGATTTATGAGTGCGTTGTGTTGCTGTTGGGAATTTCTGAATCTAAATCATTCACTATTTCGTCTTTGCGAGGTACGAATCAATCCCATTACTTTGATTTTGGGTGATGAAAGTCTTTGGTTTGGTTGGTGTAGGGTTCTCGCGAAGGCGCTAAGACGCAAAGGGTTGGATACTGTAAGTATTATTGGGGATTGGGAACTGACGTTGGAGTCCTTATTATTTGTGATTTATGAGTGCGTTGTGTTGCTGTTGGGAATTTCTGAATCTAAATCATTCACTATTTCGTCTTTGCGAGGTACGAATCAATCCCATTACTTTGATTTTGGGTGATGAAAGTCTTTGGTTTGGTTGGTGTAGGGTTCTCGCGAAGGCGCTAAGACGCAAAGGGTTGGATACTGTAAGTATTATTGGGGATTGGGAACTGACGTTGGAGTCCTTATTATTTGTGATTTATGAGTGCGTTGTGTTGCTGTTGGGAATTTCTGAATCTAAATCATTCACTATTTCGTCTTTGCGAGGTACGAAGCAATCCCATTACTTTGATTTTGGGTGATGAAAGTCTTGGGTTTGGTTGGTGTAGGGTTCTCGCGAAGGCGCTAAGACGCAAAGGGTTGGAGACTGTAGGTATTACTGGGGGATTGGGTTCTAACGTAGGAGTTACTTCACTTGGTAAAATTTACCGCGAAGGCACAAAGACTTACTCGTTTTTATAAGTAGCGCTAAGGTCGCAAAAATGGAGTAACATAATCATTTATTTCGTCTTTGCGAGGTACGAAGCAATCTTATTACGTGGGTTCTGGTGATGGAGGAAGGGGTTCAGATTTGGATTAGTGAATAATTCTCGCGAGGACGCTAAGACGCAAAGGGCTGGAGGTTTTTGGTGTCATTGTGGATTCGCATCTCTTGTATTGCTGTAACTTTAAATTGAAATCATATAATGGGAAAGGCGTTCAAAATTGTACTTTTGAATGAACGGTTTTTATCAAAATACGGCATTGTGATTGATTTTTTTGGTAATCCGTTTTGTTACAGGTTTTAAATACAATGGTATTAAAAATACTCGTCTTTTTAAAACAGTAGCATTTTCTTTAATTACATAATTTTTAAAAAAATAGCAGTATGAGACCTACACCTAAACACAAAGCACCTGAATTGCAATTTCCATTGATTGATGGAAACGAATGGAATCTAAAAAAGGAACGTCCGGAGCATTTTACTTTAATCGTTTTTTATAGAGGGCTGCATTGTCCTGTTTGTAAAAAATACTTGCAGCAATTGGAAGAGCTTTTGCCTGATTTTGATAAAAGAGGCGTTAACGTAGTAGCTGTTAGTATGGACACGGAAAAGCGGGCTCGATTATCTAGAAAAGACTGGGAATTAAAAAACCTAGCTTTAGGCTTCAACTTGGATGCCGAAACTGCGAAAAGTTGGGGTCTTTACATGAGTAAAGGCATCAAGGATGCAGAGCCAGATGAATTTAGCGAACCCGGATTGTTTTTAATAGACAACCAATCGGAGGTTTATTATTCTTCGATTACTAGTAATCCATGGGGACGTCCTTACTTGCCTTCGTTCCTTGAAGCTATTGATTTTATCTTGGACAAGAAATATCCAGCTAGGGGAGAACTTGTTTAGAATTTAAGGGGAAAATAGAAAATAGAAAATAGAATATAGAGAATAGAAAATAGAGGATAGAGGATAGCGTGTAGATTTGGTGGTCTCTGACTTGCTGATTCTACACTTTATTCATATTGCTCCAGGCATTTCTTCAAGTTTGCTTTCATTTCATTCCGCAATCGTTCGGGACTAACCAATTCCAACCCCTTACCAAAACCCAATAAAAGTCGGTGTAATTCATAATTTTCTATCAAGAATAAATGAATAATAACACTGCCGTCTTCATTAGTTTTGATATGTCTTTGCGACGTATGCAACGGTTTGGTCAACACGTAAGGTGCATTAGCTCGGTCGATTTTTAATTCCACTTTTCGTGGTTGAAGACCCGAATTTACGGTAACACCTACCACATTTGTATAGAATTTTTCGGCATCAAAATCATGGTCTAAATACTCGGCTTGGAAATCAAAATCAACTGCGATAATCCGGTCCAAAGCGAGGTTAGTTATCGGAGCCGTTTTCCTTCTTCGTCCCACTAAAAACCAGCGGTTGTTAAATTCCTTCAAGATATAAGCATGAAATTGGAACGTACTTTCATCACGGGAGGTAAACGATTTGTAAGTAATGTTCAAAACCATTTTTTTAATAATGGCTTGGTACAAAGGATCCAGAAAATGCAAGCCTTTCAAACTTTCGTTTTTGTCCAAATGAATGACGGGCTGCGTATTTGTTTTCTCTGCATAAATCTTGTCTTCCAGCCGTTGCAGAATATCCGAAACATCACTAAACAAAGAAAAATCCTTGAACTGTTTGAGCATCGAAACGGTTTCCGTCAATACATTAATGTCCGTTTCCGTCAGTGGAATATCGGTAATCGAATAATCATCCTCGTCGTATTTGTAAAACTTTTTATCATAAACCACGATTGGAGCATTGTAACCTAATTTTTCACTCCGCATCAGCTGAATATCGAGTTGTGTAGTTCTCTTGCTTACCGAGTTTTCTTTTCCCTCAAAATCAAACAAAGCTTCTGAACATGCCTGCATTAAATCGTCTAACGTCCACTGCCGATATCGGTTTTGCAGACATTTGTCAATTGTTTTGTAGCGAATTAGTGCGTTTTTGTTTTGAGACATTTTTTTTGGTTATGAGGTTATTGGGTTAAGAGTTTAGAGGTTGTTTATTTCTTGTTGAATATTAGCTCTCGCTTTTGATTCAAAAAGAGTTCGAAATGTTTCGGTTTGGTAAATGAATTCTTTTTCCAAGAAATGTGTTAAGGCTTTCTTACGTCCGGGATGGTATAAAATATCGGGATAAATGCTGAATTCTTGCCGGATTTGTTGGGCATACATCGCATATTCCTCAGGTTCTTTTGCCAGCACTTTTAAATCAAAATCAATCAGCCATTTTTCGTCTTCCACTCCATTACAAATGTGTTCTTTGGTCGCTAAAATCATATCGAAAATGATTTGCTTGTCCACTGTTATATTCTCTGGCAGCAATTGTACGGCAAATTCAGCGCTTTTGAGTTCATTGTCTTTCTGGGTGCTGCTGTAAATATAATCATGGTAAAAAAGAGCATACAATACTTCATCAGGAAATTGCAAATGCTGTTTATAGGTTTCAAAACAAAGTAGCATTTCTTCCAAATGCGTTATATTGTGGTAGTGTCGGGAGTTGCTTGAGTACGCTTTTTCTAAATTTCCCCAATGGTTGCTGATGGTTTCTGTTGGAAAACCAATTCGTTGCAGCAGCTCAGCAAATACTTTTTGAAGATTCATAATCCCTTGTTTATTTCAAATGTAGAAAAAAATAGTTACTGCGCAAAATAATTGCGTAGCACCTCAAGCATCTTTGTACCATCAAAAAGATAGAAATTATGCAAACACAAATCAACGGCTTCGAATTAATGGAACTTGGATTTCCGCAAGGTGCCGTAATTGGCATTGCCTTAAAAATCAATCGCGGAAGACACGGCTTGAACAGAGTACAAATGATGGCTTCTTATGCAGCCGTTTTAGCCCATCCCGAAAACTATATAGAAAACAACATCTTTAGCAAACTCGCTTTAGCATTAATTGAAAAAGCGAATGAAAGACCTGAGGATTTCATCACTTTAAACCCAACTCCACACGCTTTCTCGGCGTACGGATTGGAACAAATTGAAGAAGGAGCCCGTGACCAAATGCGTGTTGCCATGCAACTTCCCGTTACCGTGGCAGGAGCTTTGATGCCGGATGCGCATCAGGGTTATGGATTGCCTATTGGCGGTGTTTTGGCTACTCGAAATGCCATAATTCCTTACGGAGTGGGTGTTGACATTGGGTGTCGAATGGCTTTATCCATTTATGATATTCCCGAAGCGTTTTACAACGAACATCACGACAAATTCAAGCGGGAATTGGTAACACACACTAAATTTGGAGCCGGACATGGTTTCCAAGGTCAATATAAATCGGAGCATGCCGTATTAGAAAGTGCCGATTTTCAAACCAATGCCTTGACGAAATCGTTAAAAGACAAAGCATGGTCACAATTGGGTTCCTCAGGTGGTGGAAATCACTTTGTGGAATTTGGCATCATCGAATTTGAAAAAGAAGATACGGTATTGAACATCCCAAAAGGGAATTACGTG
Organism: Flavobacterium sp. SM2513; assembly: GCF_050908145.1. Taxonomy (GTDB): domain Bacteria; phylum Bacteroidota; class Bacteroidia; order Flavobacteriales; family Flavobacteriaceae; genus Flavobacterium. The sequence continues at coordinate 1,315,697 of NZ_CP194228.1, forward strand.
GCGTTGTTGACGCATTCGGGTTCCCGAGGTTTTGGCGCTACTGTGGCGGGACATTATACCAAGTTGGCAAAGGAAGTGTGCAAACTACCCGAAATCGCCCGAAACTTGGCTTATTTGGACATGAACTCTTCTTTGGGTCAGGAATATTGGATTGCAATGAACTTGGCTGGTGATTATGCTTCGGCTTGTCACGAGATTATCCATGCCAAAATGCAAAAGGCTTTGGGTGCGACCGTTTTGGCGAAAGTCGAAAACCACCACAACTTTGCTTGGAAAGAAACCTGGAACGGCGAAGAGGTCATCGTACACCGAAAAGGGGCGACTCCTGCCGGAAAAGGCGTTATGGGAATCATTCCTGGCAGTATGACGGCTCCTGGATTTTTGGTTCGCGGAAAAGGCGAAGAAAACGCCATCAACTCGGCTTCTCATGGAGCAGGTCGACAAATGAGTCGGACGAAAGCCATTAAGTCGATTACTAAAAACGAGATGCAAAGTATTCTAAACCACCACGGCGTTACGTTGATTGGAGCAGGTTTAGACGAGGCACCGATGGCGTATAAAGATATCCATCAAGTAATGGCTGCTCAGGAAGATTTGGTAGATGTTGTGGCGAAGTTTACGCCTAAGATGGTGCGAATGGCGGATGATGGGAGTCGGGAAGATTAAATTTTTGAGGTTATAAGGTTATAGGTTATAAGGTTATAGGTTGTGGGTTTTATTGGGGATTGGGTTCTGACGCAGGGGGCCTTCCTTCCTTTGGATGACAAATTTGGGAGCAGTTGGAGTTGAATTCTCGCGAAGACGCTAAGACGCAAAGGGGTGGAGGTTTTTGGTTTTATTGGTGATTTGGTTCTGACGCAGGGGGTTCTTCCTTCGTCAGGATGACAAATTTGGCAGCAGTTGGAGTTGGATTCTCGCGAAGACGCTAAGACGCAAAGGGGTGGAGGTTTTTGGTTTTATTGGGGATTTGGTTCTGACGCAGGGGGGGTCTTCCTTCATCAGGATGACAAATTTGGGAGCAGTTGGAGTTGAATTCTCGCGAAGACGCTAAGACGCAAAGGGGTGGAGGTTTTTGGTTTTATTGGGGATTGGGTTCTTACGCAGGGGTTCTTCCTTCGTTAGGATGACAAATTTGGGAGCAGTTGGAGTTGGATTCTCGCGAAGACGCTAAGACGCAAAGGGTTGGAGGTTTTTGGTTTTATTGGGGATTTGGTTCTGACGCAGGGGGTTCTTCCTTCGTCAGGATTACAAATTTGGGAGCAGTTGGAGTTGAATTCTCGCGAAGACGCTAAGACGCAAAGGGTTGGAGGTTTTTGGTTTTATTGGGGATTTGGTTCTGACGCAGGGGGTTCTTCCTTCGTCAGGATGACAAATTTGGGAGCAGTTGGAGTTGAATTCTCGCGAAGACGCTAAGACGCAAAGGGGTGGAGGTTTTTGGTTTTATTGGTGATTTGGTTCTGACGCAGGGGGTTCTTCCTTCGTCAGGATGACAAATTTGGCAGCAGTTGGAGTTGGATTCTCGCGAAGACGCGAAGACGCAAAGGGTTGGAGGTTTTTGGTTTTATTGGGGATTTGGTTCTGACGCAGGGGGTTCTTCCTTCGTCAGGATTACAAATTTGGGAGCAGTTGGAGTTGAATTCTCGCGAAGACGCTAAGACGCAAAGGGTTGGAGGTTTTTGGTTTTATTGGGGATTTGGTTCTGACGCAGGGGGTTCTTCCTTCGTCAGGATTACAAATTTGGGAGCAGTTGGAGTTGAATTCTCGCGAAGACGCGAAGACGCAAAGGGTTGGAGGTTTTTGGTTTTATTGGGGATTTGGTTCTGATGCAGGGGGCCTTCCTTCGTTAGGATTACAAATTTGGGAGTAGTTGGAATTGGTTTCTCGCGAAGACGCAAAGGGGTGGAGATTTTTGGTTTTATTGGGGATTTGGTTCTGACGCAGGGGGTTCTTCCTTCGTCAGGATTACAAATTTGGGAGCAGTTGGAGTTGAATTCTCGCGAAGACGCTATGACGCAAAGGGTTGGAGGTTTTTGGTTTTATTCGGAATTTGGTTCTGACGCAGAGATCCTTTCTTCGTAAGGAGGACAAATTTTGGGGTTAGTTGGAGTTGGTTTCTCGCGAAGACGCTAAGACGCTAAGGGTTGGATGTTTTTGGTTTTATTCGGAATTTGGTTCTGACGCAGAGATCCTTTCTTCGTAAGGAGGACAAATTTTGGGGTTAGTTGGAGTTGGTTTCTCGCGAAGACGCTAAGACGCAAAGGGTTGGAGGTTTTTGGTTTTATTGGGGATTTGGTTCTGACACAGGGGGCCTTCCTTCGTTAGGATGACAAATTTGGGAGCAGTTGGAGTTGGATTCTCGCGAAGACGCAAAGGGTTGGAGGTTTATGGTTTTATTGGGGATTTGGTTCTGATGCAGGGGGCCTTCCTTCGTCAGGATTACAAATTTGGGAGCAGTTGGAGTTGAATTCTCGCGAAGACGCGAAGACGCAAAGGGTTGGAGGTTTTTGGTTTTATTGGGGATTTGGTTCTGATGCAGGGGGCCTTCCTTCGTTAGGATTACAAATTTGGGAGTAGTTGGAATTGGTTTCTCGCGAAGACGCAAAGGGGTGGAGATTTTTGGTTTTATTGGGGATTTGGTTCTGACGCAGGGGGTTCTTCCTTCGTTAGGATGACAAATTTGGGAGCAGTTGGAGTTGGATTCTCGCGAAGACGCAAAGGGTTGGAGGTTTATGGTTTTATTGGGGATTTGGTTCTGATGCAGGGGGCCTTCCTTCGTTAGGATGACAAATTTGGGAGTAGTTGGAGTTGGTTTCTCGCGAAGACGCTAAGACGCAAAGGGTTGGCGGTTTTTGGTTTTATTGGGGATTGGGTTCTGACGCAGGGGGTTCTTCCTTCCTTTGGATGACAAATTGTAATGGGTATACAGATTTAATAATGGACTGATTAACTTATCAGTAGGGGTTTTAATGGGTAAATCATTTTGCTAGAAGCAAATACATTAGTATCTTTATTTGAAAAATTAAAAAAGAACGCAACTAAAAAAAACTATTATGAAAAACATCCTTCCTACTTTACTGGCTGCAGCAGTGCTTACGGCTTGTGGCAATAAGAAAACGGAAACTAAGGTCGTGGAGAATCCAACTGCTGCGGAAACCAATGCACCGGTGGAAACCGAGAAACCCAACAGCGATTTGAAACCCGCTTTTGAAGGGCAAACCCGAATTGCGGGAGTGACTACCAAAACGCTTTACGAAACTAAAATGCTGACCGATAAACTCGACAGGCCTTGGGGTATTGTCGCCTTGCCGGACGGACGACTTTTGATTACCGAGAAAGAAGGCACGATGCGAATTGTGGCGAAAACAGGCAGTGTCTCTGAAAAAATAAAAGGTCTACCAGAAGTCAATGATTCGGGTCAAGGTGGGTTATTGGGTATAACTCTTGACCCTGATTTTGCTAATAACCGCATGCTGTATTGGACGTTTTCTGACAAAACAAAGGACGGTAATCTTACGGCTGTTGCCAAAGGGCGTTTGGCTACTGACGAGACGAAAGTGGAGAATGCTATGGTTATTTATAGAGCGACACCCGGTTATAAAGGCAACTTGCATTACGGAGGGAGAATTCTTTTTGATAAAAACGGTTACTTGGTTTTCAGTACCGGCGAACGTTCTGATTTGGAAACCCGACCACAAGCCCAACAGTTGAATTCCGCCAATGGAAAGATACTTCGCATTACGACCGATGGTAAACCCGCACCTGGAAATCCGTTTGCCAAAACACCAAATGCACGACCAGAAATATACAGTTATGGCCATCGAAATGTGCAAGGTTTGGCTTTTCATCCCGAAACGGGTGATTTGTGGGAAAACGAATTTGGCCCGCTCGGAGGCGATGAGTTGAACCTCATTCAAGCTGGCAAGAATTACGGTTGGCCCACCATCACCTACGGAATGGAATACAGCGGTGACGAAATAGGTTCCCACATCGGGCAAAAAGAAGGACTCGAACAACCTGTTTATTATTGGGATCCCGTGCTTTCGCCAAGTGGTATGACTTTTTATACCGGAACAGCCGTACCGGAATGGAACAACAATTTATTCATCAGCGGATTAAGCAGCACCCACATTGCCCGACTGGTTGTTGAAAATAATAAAGTAGTTGGCGAAGAACGCTTACTGAAAGAAGAAAACCAACGTTTTAGAGATATTACGCAAGGAACCGATGGTGCTTTATATGCAGTAACGGACAACGGAAGGTTGTATAGAATTGGGGGGAAATAAACAGTTAGCAGTTGTCAGTGATCAGTGATCAGTTGACTGTTATCGGTAATGAATTTATATTTATCTAGGTATAAAATAGAAACAATCACAAGTGTCGTGCCTAATCGGCATTTAGTGGTTGTTTTTTTGTGGGTTTTTTGTGGGGTTTCTTTTACCTTTGGTTTACGTTTGTTCGAGAAAAAGACCCTTTTGTCGAACAAAGGTAAAGGAATCCTCGAACGAAGTGCGTAAAAAAGGAGGTTTGTGGGTGTAGTATTCATTCGACGCTTTTGTGGAGGTTTTTTTGTTAAATTTGGAACGTATGGATATGGAAACTAAAATTTTAGAAAATACCCGCTCGTCCTCGTTTGTCCACAAATCTGGTGCTCGTTTGTAACGAGTACCTACTTAAATTAAAAGAAAAATGATAGCGTTTACAACGCGGCTAATTAAATCAGCATCAACAATACCGATTTTAATATTATTTATAAAATCAAGGCCTTTGATAAAAAAATAATGGCTGAGAAATACAAAGTAATTGATAGTGTGAATGTGGAACCTTTATAGTCGTTTTGTTTTAGTCGCGTTACAAACGAGCACCAAATTAAAAACGCACACTAAATGTGATTATAAAAACTCCATTACTCTACATTATCTGTCTTCAAAATCTATTTTCGAAGCTTGCACATAAATCTAATCGTGATTATAATTCTTACTACTATAAAGTGATCACAATAAGGTGATTAGAAAAACGTTTTCATAAATAAAATCACATCTTTGTGATTAGAATAATTATATAGATGAAAAAATCACAGTGATTATCAATAGGAAATGGAACATAGAATTAAATATAGAGAAGCACTTGGACTCACGCAAGATGTAGCCGCACAGCTCCTGAAAATTCCTAAAAGCTTGTTGGGTATGTTTGAAATTGGTCAGCGACCTATATCAAGCTCAATTGAACTTCAGTTGGTAAGGCTTTATATTTTAGTTCAAAAACAAGGACCTTATGTTCCAAATTCAGACAAAGAAGCAGCGGATATTCACAAACATGTTTTAGAACTCAAAAAAGAACTTCGGGAAACTGCATATAAACAACAGGTATTAGAACGGAAACTGGCGTTGTTCCAATCTAAACATCAAAAAAGTGAAAAGCTCCTTACCTTTGTTCACATTCTAGAAACGGAAGTCAAAATAGAAGAAAGACCTTCGCAGGACTATATATATGTTTTAAAAAGAAAAGCAGAAAGAGCGTTTTCAAAATATGGTACGCTTGCCCAAACTAAATTAGAATTAAAAATAAGAGGATTCAGCGGTTATCACAAAGCGTTGCAGGTAGAATTGAAGAGCTTTCAATAAGCCCTCTAATCCGTGTTCTTGACCCCATTCAGGTAATTGATTGAAAAGGGAAAGCATTTTTGAACACTTTAATTCTTTAAGCAATTTATAGATGCCAAGCTCCAATTTTCAGAAGCAGGCATGGCTAAAACCTGCTGAAATACCCTCTCGGACTGTGACTTAGTTTGTATCAATCGCTGACCGGTTGTTTTATTGTCTTGCTTTTTCATATCCTTTACCTTATAGGTATAAAGGTCTTTTAGGGAAGAGGGATTTACTATTCCTACAAGGAATAATTTAGCAACACAAAAACCTATTTTACCAAATAATTTTTTAAATTTACCCTACCAATTGTAACCCAATTGGCTTTACCTTTGAAGTCCAACCCAATTTGATAAACACTATGGAACAGAAAATACACCAAGGTCGCAATGTGAAGCGGTTCCGCGAAATGTTAGGCATCAAGCAAGAGGCAATGGCCTACGCGTTGGGCGAAGACTGGAACCAGAAAAAAATATCGCTTTTGGAGCAAAAAGAAGCTATTGAAGCGGGCTTACTGGGACAGATTTCCGGAGTGCTCAAAATTCCTGTGGAAGCGTTTCAGAATTTTGATGAGGAACAGGCTATTAATATTATTTCGAATACTTTTGGAGATAATGCTTGTGTAGGAAATCCTAATTCCACATTCGCATTCAATTCTATGGAAGAATTAAAGCGACTTCATGAAGAAAAGATAGCATTGTTTGAACGTATGTTGCAGGAAAAAGATGCGATGATGCTGAGGTTGGAAGAGTTGATAAAGAGCAAGTAGTTTTATTGTTTCAAGACAAACCATTTATTCGTACTAGTCATCACTATAAAATAGTATATAAAGCCCAAACTTAGTTTGGGCTTTTTTATGGCCTAATTTTAATCTACAGGTATAAGTTTCATAAATTAGTGGGCATAAAAAGTAATTTTTGGATTTGTTGCAATCATTCGACATTTTTAGGATATTTTTTTTGTTAAATTTGGAACGCATGGATATGGAAACTAAAATTTTAGAAAAGCTTAAAGAAATCGAACTTCAGAAAGGAGTTGAAATACTGTATGCCTGCGAATCGGGAAGTCGGGCTTGGGGATTTGCTTCGCCTGATAGCGATTACGACATTCGGTTTATTTATAAACACGATTTGGATTATTACTTATCGCTTTGGGAACAAACCGATGTGATTGAGTTTATGACTGCCGACGATTTGGACGGTTCAGGTTGGGACTTACGGAAAACCGTAAAGTTATTGGCTAAATCTAACGCATCTTTGTTGGAGTGGTTGTATTCGCCTGTAGTGTATTACCAAAACGAGGCGTTTGCTAGTGAAATGCGGAAGCTCGCGGAATCCTGTTTTTCGCCTATCGCTTGTCTGCATCATTACTTGGGAACGACCAAGAACTTCATGGACGTTTGCACTGCCGAAGAAGTAAAATTGAAAAGTTATTTCTATGCGTTGCGATCCGCTCTAGCCGGAAAATGGGTCATCGAGGAAAACCGTTTTCCACCTGTAGCCTTTGCAGAGTTGTTGCCGATTGCTCCGTTGCCGATTCAAGAAAAAGTACGGGAATTGATGGAGCTAAAAGCCAATCAAAACGAAAGTTATTTGCACCCAAAAGAAGTGCTGATTACGGATTTCTTGATGGAAACGGTGCGGTTTAATGAGGAAGGTGCGAAAGGTTTGGGGAGTGGGAAGAAGATTGCGGAGGAATTGGATGGGGTTTTTAGGGGAATGATTATAAACAAATAAATTTAAATATATGGAACCAATTACAGTGGCAGTTATTACTCCTTTTTTGATTGAATTAGCAAAAAAAGGAATTGAAAAATTTAGTGAGAAAGGATTTGAAAATGTTTCAGACGGAGCGATTAACTGGTTTAAATCATTGTTTTTTAAAGATGAAAAGCCAAAAAAAGCTTTACTTGAACTTAAGGAAAATCCTGAAAGTCAAGAAAAACAAAATATAGCAAAAGCAATTATAGAAAATTCTATCCAAGACAATCCAGAATTTGAAAATCATTTGAAAGAAATTTTAGAAAAACTCCCTAAAGTCGAAAATACAATAAGCAATAGTAAAAATGTAAATACTGGAAATGTAAATACAGGTGGAGGAGATTTTAGACTAGGAGATAATTATGGATATTAACAATGCAAATTTAGGAAGTATAGATAGTAATGGAGGAAACGTCCAGCTAGGAAATAACTATATTACAAATGTTTTTGAAGGGTTAAATTATTTGCTACAAGAGTTCAAAGATCAGTTGAAAAGTATAGAAGATTTAATGAATTCATTTAAACCAAAAACAGCTTTAGATTTATTAAATAGTTTAGAGAATAGAGTTATCGAAATTGAAATTCAAGAAAAAAATAAAATCTTAGGCAAAATTTCATTTCTAAAAGGTTTATGTAAACGTGAAATCAATGAATTTAATATAGAAATGTCAGCGCAGGATTTTTTAAAATCTTCAAAGTTGAATCCAAGTGAAAATATTTTTAGAGATAGGGCTTGTGTTGAATATTTGAATTTAAAAGATCAAAAAAAGGCATTAGGAATAGCTGAAGACATTTTAAAGAGTGACGAATACAATAAATCTGCCTGGTATGTTAAAGCTGTCACAGCAGAAAATATTAAAGTTTTTTTTAATATAATTCCCAAGGTTGTTTTTGAAGATTACAATTTTCGTTTAAGTATTATATCTCACATAATTTCTACTGAAAAATTAAGTTTTTTAGAAAATTTATCGGAATATAATTTAGAATTAAATATTGATTTTGACAAGTATAAAATATTAACATTTGGAAACCTTGAAGCTTGGAGGATTGCAATTGATTTGTCAATGAATAAAGTTTTTAATGACTATCCTTTGAAATATATAGCTGGAGAACATTTTATTTTAGACGACATTCCTTTAATAGAAAAAGTATTTAACTTAATGGGATTGTATATTTCTAAGTTAGATGATACTGAAATAAAAGATTCAACAATACATCAAAAGTTTTATTATAACTACTTTGGATACTTATTAACAAATAAGAAAAACTATTATCAAAATATCTTAACTGAATATCCTAACACACATAAACCCTATTGGCTCTATACTTTTTGTATTTGTCAACTTTTAAATCACAATGAAGATTACGAAACATCATTAATATATCTATATGAATATGAACAATTAGGAGGGGCTTTGACAAGTGAATTTTATCTATTAAAATCAGCTTTATATCATTTAAATGGTAAAAAAAATGAAATTGAAAATGTATTTGATGATTATTTATTATCAATTGAAATTATTGAAGAGCGAAATGGTTTTAATATTATTACCGCATTTTTAAATATTCTTTTTAATAAGGTTGATAAACAGATTTTAATAAACCAATTAGATAAAATTCGTAAAAAAGAATTTAAAAGTACGCAAATAAAAGAATTATTAGAAATAACAATTGAAGTTAGATATCTAAAAGAGTTTGATCTCATAGAAACTTATTCTGTTTTAAATTCTTTGAGGGAATTTGCCGGATTTGATTTGAATTGGAAAAATTTAATAGCTGAAAATTTAAATACAATTGGAAGAAGAAATGATGCTATTGAATTTTTAGAAACTTATGTCGATAAATCAGTTGTTTCAGAATCGTTGAGACTTTTTATTTCTCTAATTCACGCCCAATTGTGTGATAAGGAAGATACGGAAAGAGGACGATATGATGAGATTTTGGAATTGCTTAGATTCTGGAGATTAAATAATAAATATGTGGATGAAACATTCTTACAATATGAACATAATCTATATACTGAAATTAATGATTTAAAAAGTCTTGAAGAAATTGATGGGTATTTATTTAATAAATTTCCTGACAATAAACATTATATTTTAACATATTTAAATATTCTTGAAAGAACTAAAAATAATTCTAAAATATTAGAAGTAATAAATATAATTCCGTTAGATGTTGATGATGAAGGATTTGGAGTAAGTGTAAGTTCTGTTTTATTACGAAATAGATTAGAAGTTGAAAAGGGATTCCAAATTTTGTACAATTTAGCAATAAATCCAAATAATACGTTAGCAAGGAAAAATTATTTTTTTAACTCTTTAATGTTTAATGAATTTTTTAAAAAATATGATAATGTGATTTTGGATTGCTGGGTTTCATACAGCATAGCAAATAAGATTGAAAAAGTAAAAATTGAAAAAGAAGAAGGCTTTCAAAAGGAATTTTTAGGAAAGAAAGTTGGAGACAAATTTACTACCACTACTAAACTGACGGGTAAAATTTATACAATTGAAATTTTAGAGATTCATAATGATGCTGTGGACCTTCACCATAATATTATGGAGGAGGCAAATAACCCATTGAATGAACTAGGCTTTGAATCTTTGCAACTACCACCCAATAGTGAAGATTTTGCAAATTTTTTTAAAGAATTATTTGGGAATCAAGGTTCAGAAGAAAAAAAGAGGAAAGATAAATTATTAGTAGATTATTATAATTATCGCATTGGATTTTCAGAAATATCAAGAAGTATATTTAAAGAGAATTATATAGACGCATATTTGCATTTATCTGGCTTTATTGGAAATAAATTTACCACATTACCATCTTTAGTAACAAAAAATATTGAAAAAAGTACAAATAGTGAAATTAATTTCGGTTTAGATTTTAGTACACTAATATTGTTCTATTTTTTAGAGAAAGAACTTGATTTTGAATTTGTACATAAGTTTACAATTTCATATTTAATAAAAGTCGAAATTGAAAAAGAAATTATAGAACTAAATAACTCTCCATTTTCTTCTATGAGTATTGAAATTACTAATGAATCATTTAGAAAATATTTAACTCCAGAAAATTATAAAGAAAAAAGACAAGATTTTTTAGAATCGTTATTGGAATGGATTGATCGTAATTGTAGCATAGATTTAGTTAAAGAAAAACTTGATTTATTACCTAAGTTTGATGATAATGAAAAACTTGATGATTTTATGAAGTTAATAGTTGATGATATGTGTTTGTGTGATAGAGATAAATTTCATTTAATAAGTAGCGACAGTACACTTTTTTTATTTACAAATAGGAACAATACAAATGGTAATATAATTAATCCAGAAAAATTCCTAACTTCATTTTACTCAGAAAGATGTAATACGGATTTCTATAGATTTTTGTTGAAATCTAATTATCTCGGAATTAATATTAATTATGAAACCCTTAAAAATGAATTTTATGATTTACTTGTTGGAAGAGAAAATTATTATAATTTAAGTTTGGAAAATTTAAAATATTCAATTCACAATAATCCTAATGTAATAGTTATGGCATCAAAGTTTCTTAAAGAGTTGTATCTTATGCCTTCTCTTACAATAGAATTGAAGAATATGTATTCCTACAACCTTATACTACATGTAATGGAAGGAATGCCAATAAACTTAAAATTAAAATTTAATACTAAGGTTACTGAGGAATTTAAATTACTGGGCCACCATATTTTAGAATTACAAAAAGTGTTTTTATCAGTTGTTAAAGAAATAAGGCAATAAAACAATGCAAACGTTTGATTTAAGATTATAAATCTAAATGACCATCCAAACCCTAAAATCCCAAAACCTCCTCCTTTTCGAAGTAATCTCCGGAAGCAAATCCTTTGGTTTAAACACGCCAACTTCGGATACGGACATCAAAGGCGTTTATTATTTACCGAAAGAACAGTTTTATGGGTTGGATTATATACCGCAAGTTTCGAATGAAACCAACGATGAGGTTTATTATGAAATAGGTCGTTTTGTGGAGTTGCTTATAAAAAACAACCCGAATATCTTGGAGATTTTGGCCACGCCAGACGATTGTATTTTATACAAACATCCGTTGATGGAAAAGTTGCAATTGAAGGACTTTCTGTCCAAACTGTGCAAAGATACCTTTGCCGGTTATGCGATGACGCAAATTAAAAAAGCGAGGGGATTGAACAAGAAAATTGTCAATCCGATGGCGAAGGAAAAGAAAAGTTTGTTGGATTTTTGTTATGTACTGAAAGGCTATGATACTGTTTCCTTACCTGTTTTTCTGTCTGAAAAGAATTGGAAACAAGAACACTGTGGCTTAATCAATCTTCCGAGTTCAAAAGAAATGTTTGCCTTGTTTTATGATGCTACCACTGCTTTAGGTTACAAAGGAATTGTACAAAAGGAAAACTCCAATGAGGTTTCGCTCTCCTCTATTCCGAAAGGTCAGGAACCAGTTGGTTATTTGTCCGTCAACCAAGACGAGTATTCTAAATACTGCAAAGAATACACGGAATATTGGGAATGGATTGCCAAGCGAAACGACGAACGCTACCGCACCAACCAACAACACGGCAAGAATTACGACAGCAAAAACATGATGCATACCGTCCGACTTTTGCAAACTGCCGAACAAATTCTGCAAAAAGGAACCTTGAACATTAAAGTGGACAACCGTGCCGAATTGCTTGCCATAAAAGCAGGCGAAATGGAATACGATGCGTTATTGGAACTGGCGGATACTTTGATTGCGTCTATTGATAAGCACTATCAAACTTCTACGCTACCCGAAAAACCTGATGTAGAAAAAGCGATTGAAAATCTCGTAGCGATTAGGGAAATTTTGTACAGTTGAAAAATATACGCTTAATTTCTTCTATTTTTAGAATCGTTATCTTTTTAATCCTTCTTTGAATTGTCTCCAGAAGGAAATCAAACAATAGAACTAACCCATTGGGCATCGAAACATTTCCTCCTACTATTTCAGACTTTGCAATTGGTAATTTTGAAGAAGGTTAGAATGCAATTGTGAATAGTTCTTTGAAAGATTTTTTAGAATCTAATAAAAAAGATTACTAATAGATTCTGAAAAAGAGTGCACCAGAACCTGAAAAACTTTAAAAATAAATAATTCAGCCGTCAAAGGGTTGTCACAGCTGTTTGATTTCTTTGTAGTATAATTAGTAAGAATTGGCAAAGATGATAGAAATTTACAAAACAAATATCTCAAGAAAGAAAGAGGCAAGGCAGGTAGCCAAGCAATTCAAAAAAAGCTTTCCGAATTGTAGGATTGATTTTGACCTTGAGGATTGTGATAGGATTCTAAGAATTGATACCTTTAACGAGGCATTAAATAATACGGCAGTACTCCAACTTGTATTGGAATGTGGTTTTTATATTGAAGTTTTAGCAGATGAGATACCACTGTTAAAAAACTAATGCCTTTTCAATCCTATTCTTATGGCATATACCGATAATATTTCTAGGCTCTCTCGATTGACTGCGATTCATTTGAAATTGCAGTCGAATAGTTGTGTTTCAGTGGAACAACTGGCTGCACAATTTGAGATTAGCAAAAGAACGGTGTATAGAGATTTGGCTGCTCTTGAACGAGCCAATGTACCCATCATTTCTATTGAAGGAAAAGGGTATACCTTGATGGATGGTTATAAAATACCTCCGGTAATGTTTACCGAATCAGAAGCGAATGCGCTTATTTTTGCTGAAAAACTGATGGCGAAAACCAAAGATGCCTCGCTTATCACTGAATTTAATAAAGCCATTGAAAAAGTAAAAGCCGTATTGCGGGTTGAGGAAAAGACCAAAGCGGACTTTTTATCGAAAAGAACCGTAATAGGTAAAAATTGGGAAAACGAAAAAACGAGTAACTTCTTGTCAGTAGTACAACGTGCTTTGACCAATTTTGAAGTTTTGAAAATTGGGTATTTAAAAGAATCTGATTCAAATCCCATTTTAAGAGAAATTGAACCATTTGCTATTTACCATAGTTTTTCTGAAGATTGGATAGTTGTGGCTTGGTGTAGGTTGAGGAAGGAGTTTCGGAATTTTAGAATAGACCGCATGAAAACCGTAGTGGGGTTGGCCGAAAAATTTGAGCCACATCAAATAACTATGGAAGAATATGGTGAAATGCAACGAAAAAAATATTCAGAAGGAAACTGCTCTGACAACTATACTAATCATTGAACATCGAGTTTTAATAAACGCACAAATTGAATGACATAGTTGAATTAGAAATAAGTAATTTAAAATTCTTATTAATTAATTTTACTGCAACTTTGAAAATATAGAACCAATGCGAAAATTATCACTTTATATTGCCACCAGTGTAGATGGTTATATTGCCAAACCAAATGATGACTTAAGTTTCTTGAAAATAGTAGAAAAAGAAGGTGAAGATTATGGTTATGCAGCATTTACAGCAACCATTGACACTATTATTATCGGTAGAAAGACTTTTGATTATGTTGTTAAAGAAATTGGAGCCTCTCATTATGATAATGGAGAAAGAGATGTTTATGTAATTACAAGAACTGAAAAATCAGATACTAATAGAATAAAATTCTATACAGGAGATTTAACCGAATTAGTAAATACATTAAAAAACGAAAACGGAAAAGACATATACTGTGATGGAGGAGCAGAAGTCATTAACGAGCCTTTAAAAAATGACTTGATTGATGAACTTACTATTTCAATTGTTCCCATTTTATTAGGAAACGGAACACGATTATTTAAAGATGGAAGACCTGAACAAATACTTGAATTTGTAACGGCAAAAACATTTGATACGGGGTTGACACAATTATATTACAAACGCAAAAAACATACTTAATATGAATCCAAAATTTGAAGCAGGAATTAACATCGCCATAAAAGTTCCAAAAAGCAAGTATGAGAAAACAGTTGCTTTCTACAGAGATATTTTGAAATTGGAAATCGAAGAAAAACCAATAACAAACCCAACCATTTCTAGAACACACGAAGTAAAATTTGGTAACACTATTCTATGGTTAGATTGTGTAGATAATTATTCGCATTCCGAAACTTGGTTACAGCTTACGGTTCCGAACATTGAGGAAGCAACAAATTATCTCCAATCAAAAGGAGTGGAAACTTGTGATGAACTTGAAGAACTTCCTAATAATATGCATTGGATTCAAGATCCAGCAGGAACAGTTTTTAATTTGCAAGAACGATAGATAAAACTATATTTTTATATAATTTAAAATGAAAACCCGTTCGTTTACTGCTAAAATTGAAATCATAGGAATCAATCCTTATGTGCTTATTCCTGAAATTATTTTGGCTGAAATTTTCGTTGCAGCAGGAAAAGACAAAGGGCACCTTCCGATTAGAGGAACGATAAATAAGGAGCCGTACCAACAAACCTTAGTAAAATACAGTGGCTTCTGGCGTCTTTACATTAATACCGTTATGCTTAAAAATTCTCCGAAGCGAATTGGGGAGGAAATTAAGGTTACAATTGCCTTTGATCCTTCCGACAGAACTATAGTACCCCATCCTAAGTTTGTAGCAGCACTTTGTCAAAATGCTGTTGCTAAGGCTAAATTTGATAACTTGTCTCCATCGATGCAAAAAGAAATGGTACGTTTTATTGGGAATTTAAAAACGGAAGATACTAGAGTTCGTATTATAGAACGGGCAATTCAGTATTTGTTAGGTAAAAGCACTTTTATTGGGAGAAGAATGCTGGATTAGTATTCCGTTCGTATTGAGGTGTAGCTGCCTTTACATCGTAGTTAAGTTGGAATTGATACAGTATACCCACAGTAAACGTGGAATGGTGATGTAATTAGAGGGGTTTTTTTGGTGGGTTTTGGGAGGTAACTCTAGTGTTCAAGGGGTTTTGAACGGTTATTCGGTCAGGTAGTAGTTTTTGATGAGTATTTTATCCAATGGGGTGGTTTTTTAGGGGTGTACTCAAAGCACTCCCCCCTTATAACCTTTATTACTGCTTAATAATTTTAAATGATTGAAAACGATTACCGTTTTTTATATTCAAAAAATAAAGTCCTGTTGGATACATAGAAAGATCTAAAACATCGGAAGGGGTATTGCATTTTTTAGTAAATAGTTCCTGTCCTGTTACGTTAATAAGTTTTAATTCTGAATCGGGAATAAGGTTTTCAACACGTACAATATCGGTAGTTGGATTAGGATAAATCTTGATTCTATTAGTTTCAAATTGTTCATTTGATAAAACAGTTCCAATTAACCTTATATTATCTAAATAGGCATTGTCTCCATTACCATTAAGACTTTTTCCAATGTGTTGTAACGAAACGTTTACTGTTTGTCCTGCAAATTCATTAAGATTGAATTGATGTAACGTTAAATTGGGCTGATTGCTTGCATAAGTAGTTGTTCCAAAAACGTTTCCATTTATGATTATTCTAAAAGCAGAATTAGCTGTGCTTTGATAGAACGTTTGTTTTAAATTAAATTTTAAAGTTAGCTCCGTCATTTGAGTAGCATCAATTTTAAAATTGACTTTTGTAATGCTTTGTTCGTTAGCGGCCCAAATATCTGTAGCTACTTTCCAGCCGGTACCGTTTTGAATGTTACCATTCATTTTTAGCACTTTGTTGACTGACTTATTGCTTGTTGTATTTACCGTTGCAGCATAAGTGATTACTTCGTTTAACGTTTCTGTTGAGCTTTCTAAAATTAATTCAGTAGGAAGAGTCCCTTCAAAATCATACAGTACATTGTTATTTGTAATGATAGAATTATAACCTTCTTTTACGCTAAATTTATCTAAAGCTACTATTCCTCCACCGGAACTTTCCAATGTTAAGTTGTAAGAATAATCTCCAGTTACTAGGGGGGTGTAGTAATAATCAATAGGTTGATATTGATATTCACTGGCCTCGCCTACGGCATTTAAAGTGGTTTTCATTTGTGAAAAATTATTACCAGTACCTACAGTCGCTCGGAAAATTTGTGAAGAATATTCATATCCTTTTCTAGCCATAATTCTAAATTTGTATGTCGTACCTGCCAATAAATGAAACATGGGTGTGTACATCTCATCAAAGAATGAGGAAGGTCTAAAAATAAAATGGGTGTCACCAATTCCTGTAATGACATTGTCATAATCAATGGAGTAATTATATAAAGGACTTTGACGAGATTCAAATTTTTTAGTAACTGCTTTAAAGCAATTGGGTAAAATATTGACTCCGTAAGCAGACATTTGATTGAAATTTTCTTCCCAAGGAAGTGTTTTAGGCTCACATGTAGTAACGAACTTTTTTAATCCCGTTACATTACTACTGTTTTCGCTACAAATGGCTTTTAGATAACATTGATAAGCTGTATTTGGCAGTAAATTGGTTATTTGAATACTTGGTGTTGTAGTGGTTAGTATGGTTCCGGTGCCGGGAAGAAACCCCATTACTCCATATTCCAATTCATAATTGTTGTTTCCGGGTTGTTCATCCCAAGTTATAACTGCTTCGGTATCGCTTAAGTTAGCCACATTTAATGAAGTAGGTTCTATACAAGGATTAGTAGTAAAATATTTAATATTATCTAACAACAAATAGTTATAGAGTGATTGTCCATTATGCAGAAAAGCTATATGCTTATTAGTTCCTGCATAGTTTTCAAAATTGACAATAAATTCTTTACCCATATAACTCGCTACTTGCTGAGAAGTTACTGTTTGATAAGGGACAAAAGTTGCAATATCAAGTGGGTTAGCGATAGTTCCGACAATTATACTTCTATTGGTGGTGGTGGTTGTATTTTGATAAAATAATTCTTTTACATTAAACTTAATACTTTTGGAGCTATCAAAATCAGCAAGAAATGGGGATGTAATGTAACCCGTTGACGCGGGTTGGGAAAAATTTTCAGCAGTATGGTACATTCGAATTGCATTGTTACCATTGTTGTAATCTGTCGTACTTATTGTATTTATTCCAAAATCTTCTTTATAATAGGTTATAAGTCTTGCTGTTTCATAGTTGGTACTTGTCCAACAAAATCCCCCAGGATTATTACTCTGAATTAATCCGAATTGATTGAAATTATCTTCATAAGGAGCTGTTTTTGAACAGGAGACTAAAAAAGCATATTTGTTACTCCAGTTTCCCGTTTGACTTTCTGTGCAATTATTACGAACTCTGAATTCATATTTATTTCCAATGGTTAGGCCTGAAATTACAAAAGGATTAGTAGTGGTTGTAATTAAAGTTCCGTTTGTAAAACCAACAGGGCCGTATTCAATAGACCAGTTCACTGACGGATTTGCATTATTATTATCTGTCCATGCTACTGAAACGCCATTTGTCCCTGATTGAACCGCTTTTAAATGATTAGGGGTTGGGCATCCGGCTTCTTCGTATTTAAAATCATCAAAATATAAGGTACGAGAACCATTACCCGCTCCAATTCTGATACCAATGTGTTCATCTGTTCCGGAATATGCTGACAAATCAATTGTATATTTTTTCCATGCATTTAGAAAGCTACCTGCATTTGTGATACTAGAAAAAGGAGTAAATGTGTTGTAATCTGCGGGATTGGATAAAGTACCTATATTAATTTCATTGGGGTTGTTTACTGCATACAACCAAAAGGATAAGTTTTTATAATTATTTAAATTTACTAGTCTTGGAGACACTAAGATTACTTTTTCATTTAGTAGTGCTTCTGTATTGTTATTCATTATAAAGCGAACCGATTGATTTCCGGTATGTACTTTAATGTTATTATTTTGACTTGAATTGACGGTGGTTACAAAAATGTCATAATGGTTAAGAGAAGATTCAGTAGTGAAGAACGGTTTTGTATACGACCAACATTGTTGGTATAAAGATCCAAGAGGATAATTTTCAAATCCTTCCTCGTCGTTATCAATCATGCCAAAACATTTAGTCCAAAAACGGCCTTTATCTGACCAAGCACTAAAATCAGTACCGCATTTACTTCTGACATAAAAGTCAAAGTTTGTATCGCTTCCATTTATATTTGAAATAGTAAATGGGTTGGAGGTTGCTGTAACTGTAGTTCCTGTACCTTGTGTGAAACCAGTAATTCCATATTCAATTTCCCATTCAGTAGCTGTTGCATTGGCATAGGTGTTCCATTTTAAAGTAGCCGAATTGTAGGTTGTATTTACTTCGGTTAGATTAGAAGGTTCGGTACAACTTGGTATCTCTTCATATGTAAAATCATCAATTGCAAATGTTCCTGTGATTTGTAAACCATGCTTAAAAGCGATGTATTTATTATTAGGATTGTTACTTATATTATTTAAGTAGACAATATGTTGCTTCCAGGCAAAAGAACCTTGATTGGCTTTACTTATATCTGTTGCAGGAATGGTATATAAAGCTTGAAAGGTATTTGAGTTATTGGGGTTACTCATTGTTCCGATAATCAGTGAAGCTCCATCCGAAGAGTATGAATAAAAAGCAGATGAAAAAAACTTGATTCTCTTATTTGAATTTAAATCCGCCAAATAGGGCGAAACTAAATAAGCTTTTGAGCCAGACTCGTCATACGAATGTGTGATTTTTATTAATTTGCTACCCGAATGAGGTAGTAAAATTAAGTCGTTTCCATTGTTTATCGTACTGTTTGCTGTTACACTGTTGTATTCTGAAGTAATTGATTTCCAGCAAGGATCTAAAATTGAAAAATCCCCGAAACTGGTAGTGTATCCAGTTGTTTTATTTTCGCAAACCGTGGTAAATGCAAGTATTGTCCATTCAGAAAAATGATCTTCGCTACAAATGGCTCTTATACTTAATTCGTATTGGGTATTTCCAAGTAGGTTATCGAATAGAAAGGAACTGTTTGTCGTTTGTGAAGTTATAATTTCTTGCGTTACCATATTCTTTACCGCCACTTCCCAAAGTTCCTGATTTTGCCCGTCAAAATCAACTTGTACTGTGTTTTCGCCAATATTGGAAAGCACTAAGTTTTGGGGAGCGAAGCAATTTACAGACTGTTCGTAAGTAAAATCATCAATGTAAATTTCGTTAGTACTGTTGTACGTTCCATAAAATTTAAACATTATATAGTCGTCTACATTGTTGTAATTGTTTAAATAAATTGTTATTTTTTGCCATTGTGAAGCATTACTTCCTTGTGACTGTACCGCTTTTAAGATATGAAAAGTTGAAGGATCATAAGGATTTGTTACCGTACCGACTTTAAGTCCAGATCCATTATAGTTTTTAAGCCAAAAAGTTATTTTTTTATCCGTGCTTAAATCGGCTATTTTTGGAGATATAAAGTAGGTAAAAAGATTTGAATATTCTTCACATTCTAGTGCTATGGACTTTCCTGATTCTCCATGAAATTGATACGAATTGTTATAAATATTTGCATTGTTAGAGTTGTCAGGAACTGTATAACCTCGCCAACAGTGGTTTTGGGTCTCCGTTGCATAATTATCAAAGTCATAATTATAGCCTACCGTAATATCTGAAGAATTACATAAATTAGCCGTTATC
Organism: Flavobacterium sp. SM2513; assembly: GCF_050908145.1. GTDB lineage: Bacteria > Bacteroidota > Bacteroidia > Flavobacteriales > Flavobacteriaceae > Flavobacterium. The sequence continues at coordinate 1,335,622 of NZ_CP194228.1, forward strand.
GCTTGTGACCACGGTCCGTAACTTCCGTTTAGAACTCTGACTCTAAAATCTACGGCATAAAATGGATTGACAATGAAAAGTTTATAGGCTTGATATATATTTGAAACGACTGTCCCTGTTCCAGAAACAAACCCTTGAGGGCCATATTCAATTGCCCAAATCCCAAAGAAACCAGCGGGTCTGTTTACTTGTACATGTCCGTTCAATCCTACTTCGACCACAAAGTTAATGTAGTCTTCGGGGGTGCTATTTTCGCTTTTCTCATTAGCATAAGAATGCAATGAAAAAAGAGTAATAAGAAGGAAAATGTATCTTTGTAACATATTTTTAATTTTAAAGTTACAAACATATTAAAAATAAAATTAATAACTTCTTTATCAAAACTCACAAGGAAGTATTCTACATTAGTTCATAAATTAAATCAGCAGTTTCAATCAATAGGGTATCATCCAAAATCAATGATTTGTAAATTCAAGAAAAGCATCCCTCAGTAGGCTTAATTATTTTAAATCGTGTGGGTGGATGCTTGTGATAGGTTTGGGCTGACATGAGAAGGAAAAGGAAGAACTATGAAATGATGAGGAATATTGGTTATGGGATTTCTTGCTGCGTTGTGATGTTGCAAGATTGGTATAAAATTGTTTTAGATGGTGGTTCTTGACAGGAGTTGGCAGGGTGGGTATTGTAAACACTACCAACAATAGTTAAAATATTATTGTCTTGCTTATTATAAATGGTTTAAATTAGCTTTTTTAAAATGCTATGCCTCCGCATGAACCAACTTTTATTTGTAAATGAAAACGGAATATAAAACCTTTAATTTTCAGCATTATAGCACAATCTTGAATAGTAAATCCCTACTGTTTACTGTGTTTTTTTGTTTGCTTTTTGGTGGTAGTATTTCTGCTCAAACTTTAGCTGAGGCTCAGGCACTTAAAAAACAAGGCTTAGCAGCAATGAATCAACATGAATATCCGGTTGCTTTGGAATATTTGACGAATGCACAAGTGCTGGCTGAAAAGAACAATTGGTATGAGGAAGTTTTTGAGACCAAGAATAATATCGGGATTGTTTATATGAATCTGTCTGATTATGGGGAAGCCTTGAATTATTTTTTGGATGCCTACACGATTGCCATCAAACATCTGGACTCTAATAATGAAATGAGTGTGCTGAATAACATTGCTGTTATCTATTGCATGGACAAAAATTTTAAAAAAGGGAGGGAGTATTATTTAAAGGCTTATGAGCTTGCCAAAAAAACAAATAACAAAGCCAAGATGGGTGTGTATGCTATGAATTTAGTAAAAGTAGCCCACCTTTTTAATGAACTGGATACGGCACGAAATTATTTGGAAGAAGTGAAGGCCTTTTCTGAAGAGGATCCTGCTTTGCACTTTGAGTTGCAAGCAATGACGGCAGACAATTATATGTTGCGTGGAGACTTGAAAACCGCAAAAAAAATACTGTTGGACTTAGAAGCACAACCTAAAGTAAAGGGTTTTAGAACGAAAGATAATACATCAACACTACTCAATTTGCTCTCTAGGGTTTATTATTTAGAAAAAAATTATGACAGGAGTATCTATTACTTGAACGCCTCGCTTAAAGTGGCTGAAGATTTAGAGACAAAGGCCGATGTGTATTCGAGTTTGTCCGACTCGTATGCTATGAAAAAAGACTATGGAAAAGCTTTAGAGGCGACAAAAATGATGATTTCTGCTACTGATTCTATAGCCAAACGGAAGAATGAGAAGCTGTATGAAAATAATAAAGTCAAATTTGAAGTAATGAACTACAAGTCGGATTTAAAAGCATCTGTTGCGGCATCCAAATTGGAACGGAAAATATTTGGTATTGCTTTATTTCTTCTGGTTGTATTCATTTTCTTTGGTTATCGGAGCTTTCGAAACCGTTCTATAAAACAAGAGCAAAAGAAAATCATTGCAGAAGGGCAACAAAAAATCATCGCTCTTGAATTGGAGAAAGAGAAAAGCGACAATCTGTTATTGGAAAAACACATTAAAGAAATTGCCAACGAAGCTTTATTGGAACAAGAACGTCTTAAAGGTGAGATTGAACAACGCAACAGAAAGTTATCTGCAAAGGCATTGTACCTCTCCGGAAGAAATGCAATGATTGAAGAAATGGTGCAGTCTTTGTCCAACCTTGATTCTGTTTCTCAAAACCATTTGATTAAAAATCACATCAAAGCCTTGAAAGAACATTTGAAATCGGATTCTGAATGGGATGAATTCATCGTTCACTTTGAGGAGGTTAACCAAGGTCTACTAACTGCTTTGAAAGACAAGCACCCGCAGCTTAATGCTAATGATATTCGGTTCATTTGTTATGTTTATATGAATTTGAGTTTTAAAGAAATTGGTGCCATACTTAATATTACTCAAGAAGCGTGTAGAAAAAGAAAAGAGCGTATTTCTGGTAAAATGGATATTGATAAAAACACTTCGTTTTATGAGTACCTCTCCTCCATTGGAAGGCCTTCAAATACCTAATCACGCTTTTTCTTGTGGTATGTCACGTTTTTTAGGTGTCGATGTACGGGCTTATATCTATTTTTTATAGAGTTTTACGTTATTATAATGGAAGGTTTTCAATCTATTAACCAAAATCTCCAAAAATTTAATAACTTAATTTTTTATAAAATGAAAAAAAATACTTTTATCCTTCTTTTACTGCTGTTGTATACCGCACTGAATTACGGGCAATGCATCAATACGAATGCGTACCCGTCTGAAAGTATCGTGTCCGACAATTCAGGTGATTTTCAAGAAATAAATACGTGTGTTTATACAGGTGATTATTCTACTATATCCAATATTACTGTGGGTAGTACTTATACCTTTGAACTTCGTTCTGAAGGACAACCTGTAGAAAAATATATTACTGTAACGGATGTTAGTAATAATGTACTTGCGCAAGGGGCAAGTCCTTTAATCGTAAATGCTATTTCTCAAACGAGTGTTCGGCTGCATTATACAGAAGATGCTGCTTGTGGTACAGCACAATTGTGTTTGGGCTCTTACTTTAAAGTGACTTTAGCCTGTCCGTTTCCTACCGCTATTCAAATTACTGGGGTGACTACTACAAATGCTACCTTTAACTGGACGCCTGGAGATGCTGAAACCATGTGGGAGGTACTGGTGCTTCCAGCATCTGGTGACGCGCCTTCAGCCAATACTATAGGAACTGCGGTAACCGCAAATCCTACTTATACTTACACGGCTCTTCAAACAGGTCAGTCTTACAAATTTTATATTAGAGCGAATTGTGGGAACGATTACAGTCCGTGGAGAGGACCTTATGTATTCAATAGTGCTTGTGATCCCATTACTGTGTTTACAGAAAACTTTGACGCAAGTACGGACGCATCTTTACCAAGTTGTTGGACGGGTTTGTTGTTAAATGCCCCTTCTACGGAAGCGAGCATTACTATAAATAGTCTTTCTAATTCTACTCCTAATGCGGTACAGTTGGCCAATGGTAATTCAGGGCCGGCTGCACAAATCTTATTGATTTCTCCCAAATTATCGACGGTAGGAACGGCAACGCACCGCTTGAAGTTTTACACCAGAGGGTATGGAAATGTAACGCTTCAAGTAGGGACGATTAATAGTACTACTTCTGATGCGGTTTTCAATAGTTTGGAAACAATTAATGGTACGGCTAATTATACAGAGCATATTGTTGATTTTACGGGTTATACGGGTACGGATACATTTGTCGCTTTTAAACATGCTAATACCAGCAGTTATAATCCGGTATTTATAGACGATGTAAAGTGGGAGCCCGCGCCATCTTGTCCAGATGTAGCTGGAATTGAAACAATCAACCTTACTCAAAACACCGCGACTATTGGATGGATTCCTAACAATACACCTACTGCTTGGGATGTAGTGTATTCCGAAACGGCAACGGATCCTACGACATTAACGCCTATTGCTTCTGCTGAAAATACACCGTCGGTACTTATTTCTGGTTTGCAACCTAATACTACTTATAAAGCTTGGGTGCGTTCTTCTTGTGACGAAGGTGCGGATAAAGGCGCTTGGATGAACCCTATTAGCTTTACTACTCCCTGTGCTGCTACTAGTGTCTTGAATGAAGGCTTTGAAAATGACGGATACGGTTCGCTTCCTGATTGTTGGTCTTCGATTTTATCAGGTGATTTATTGAATAGTAATATTGGTATCAATACTAATAATGGATTTTCTAGCAGTAATGCAGTTGAATTGTATAATGGAGATGAAAGTGCGGGTTCGCAAATCATTTTAGTATCTCCTAGTTTATCGACACTGGTTACAGGTACGCACCATGTAAAATTTTACGCACGTTCTAACGGAGCTGCAACTGTAGAAGTAGGTACATTAGATAGTCCTGCTAGCGGGGCTACCTTTAGCGACTATCAGACAATAAATACTACTTCTAATTATACGGAGTATGTAGTAGATTTTAGTACCTATGTAGGAACGGATACGTATTTTGGATTCAAAAATACTTCTGGTCAATATGTTAGTATTTATATTGATGACGTTCGTTGGGATGTTACGCCGTTATGTGCAGATGTTACGGAAGTTGCTGTAAATGGAATTACTGCCGCAGCGGCAACTGTATCGTGGACTGCAAATGCTGGAGAAAATCAATGGGATGTAGTATATGGCTCTGCTGCTGTTACAGATCCTAGTACACTTACACCTATTAGTCCTGCTCCATCCAACACTAGTACAACTACTTTAAGTGGATTGACGGACAATACGGTCTATAAAGTTTGGGTACGCTCTGCATGTGGAGGAACTGAAGGAAATGGTGCTTGGATTGGTCCTATTGCCTTTAGAACCGCCTGTTTGCCAACGGCTAATTTCAACGAAGGATTTGAAACGAGCGCTTACGGCGAATTACCTGACTGTTGGTCTCGTGTGCTATCAGGACCTACATTGGGACAATATGCAGCTGTACGAACCGTTACGAATGACGCAGCCTTTGGAAGTAATGCCGTTGAAATTCATGCCAACAGCTCGGCTCCAACCGATTTTGTAATGCTTGTTTCTCCTTATTTGAGCACTTTAGCCACCGCTACGCATCGCTTGAAGTTCTATGCTTTGTCTTATAATACCGATACGCCTTTAGAAATTGGAACAATGGACGGTAATAATAGTACTTCTACCTATACTCCTTTCACGACATTTACTTTAGGTAGTGGCTATAATGAGATTATTGTAGACTTTACTACTTACACGGGTACGGATACGTATATTGCTTTTAGAAATGTTGCAGGAAATTACAATTCGATTTTTATCGATAATGTACGATGGGAAGTATTGCCCACATGTGCAGATGTATCAGTTATTTCTGTACAAGATGTTACTGCAGAAGCTGCAAGTGTCTATTGGACTCCAACGGGTACAGAAAGCAATTGGCAAGTAGCTTATGGTTTGGCATCTGTTAGTGATCCTTATTTGCTTACACCAAGTCCAGTTATTGGTATTCCTTCTTTTGAATTGGAAAACTTAACGGCAAACACCACTTATAATGTTTGGGTTCGTTCCGTATGTGGCGGAACCGATGGTAACGGGTCCTGGATTGGACCGATTGATTTTACAACCGGTTGTCTTGCTACAACTGTTCCTTACACACAAAATTTTGAATCGGTTACACTACCGGCTGTACCAGAATGTACTACTGTAGAAAGTAGCGGTAACCTTAATGATTGGGATACTACCTATGGTGACACGGGATACGGATTTGATGGATATGTGCTGCGATACAATGGAAATTCAGCACAGGCCAATGCGTGGTTTTTTACACAAGGACTTGAATTGACTGGAGGAATGGCGTATACCATTTCTTACAAATACGGTAACAACAGTAGTGACAACTACAGTGAAAATTTACATGTATTGTATGGAACAGACGCCAATCCGAATGCGATGACTCAAGAAATTGGAGATCATTTGAATATCAATAATGGTATGGCAATGACTAACGAAGTCGACTTCATTCCCGCTACAACGGGTGTTTATTACTTTGGTTTTCAAGCTTGGTCAACCGCCAATCAATCGCAACTTTTTCTAGATAATATTGTTGTAGAAGGTAGTTTAGCTACACCTGTAAATGATTACAACACTTTCAGTTTCTATCCAAATCCTGTCAAAGATGTTTTAAACATTTCTTCTACCGCTGCTATTACACAAGTAACGGTTTATAATTTATTGGGACAAAACGTACTGGAAACTTCTTTAAATAGTAGTACAACCGCTGTTGATTTATCGGGACTACCAAAAGGTACTTATCTCGTGAAAATTCTTACAGCTACTGTTTCTAAAACCATAAAAGTTATTAAAAACTAATAGTTTAGTTATACTTGTTTTTAAGCCTCTGTTCGCAGAGGCTTTTTTTGTGGGCTATTTTTCGTTTATCTTGTCCGCTATAAGTTTCAATCAAAAGCAGAATGAAACTATTTTATCCACTTCTCTCCACCTCTGCGATGTGTGTTTCCGCTCTTCAATAGTCTCTGACCTCGAAGCACATTACATAATAAGTATAGAAAATGGAATAATAATTTGAATAGTTATTTCTGGACGAGTCAGCCTAAACAAGGGTGTTTAGCAAAGGAATAGCAAAGGCATAGCAGAGGCATAGCAAAGGCATGGATAGTGTATGAAGAGTGCATGAAAACAATATCCGCTCCACGAAGTTTACTGTTTTTCCGCTTTTGCTCTTCGACGGTCTCTGACCTCGAAGCACACTAAAGGTCAATCGAAAAAAACTGCTGCGGTACAAATTCTTGTAATTTAGTATACTCACGTTATTCAAAAAGGAAGTGACCTCTAGGCGGACTGTTGCAATTCGAACTAGGACATTAAGGTCGAAAAAGGGATTAAAGTAATTATTTTTAACGGTAATTATTTAAGTAAAAGCGCACCAAATAAGCCAGTATTCTTAATTCAATAACAATTAAAGCAATATAAATCAGGGACCGAAGCATAAAACTAATTTTGGTGTAGTCCTTTCCAAAAGCACCATATAATCCATTGATTAGGTAGGGTACAAGCAAAAGAGGAACTATGTAATTACTCCAATCGGCTAATAAATACGTGTTTTCGTTAAATTCAGCAAAGAAAAGCACATTTCCTAATAACGTAATGAGGATAATACCTAAGAAGAGCATACCAAAAACAATTAAATGTTCGCTGTATAATAAGCTCTTTTTATTGAATAATAGGAAACTATTAAAAGCATAAACGGGAATTGCCAATAATAAAAAGAATTTTACATACTTTCCTAAAAAATCCAAAGAAGCATCATTTTGCTCTACAGGGAGTTTACTGTAAGTTACGTATTGGGAAGCAATGTCAACATATATATGTTCAATGAAAATCCCCAAACCAATCAACAGCATTATCAAATAAAACACATTGTAATAACGAACACGTTTTCCACTAATGTAATCCAATGCTGCTCTTCCAGGTCGAATTAACGCTTGTTTGAGTGTAAATAAAATTCCTTTATCTAAATGCCAAACGCCGTGAATAATGTCATGAAAGACAAAATGCTTCAACGTTATTCGATGGGTCGCCGTTTTTTGTCCACAAGTAGAACAATAGTTTTTTTCAACTGTTTCTTCACAATTTAGGCACTGTAGACTTTCCATGAATTTGATTTTTTACAGGTCTAAAATAGAAAAAGACTTTGATTTATTCATCGCCTTCTATTAAAAATTTGGAATAATTTGTTTTTTGTTTGCTCCATTTGAGTTTTTTTATCCTCTATTCAATTTCTCTAAAAACAAATCTTTTATAAAATTTATTTCTACTGCGTAAAATCTTTGCGTAGTAGCTTTCAAATATTTGCAATAGAAAAAATAAACAGATGCATTGCATTATAAAAATATCAAACAAGTCCTGTTGCGTGTTTCTGAATAGCACCCTTGTAGTAGTCTTTTTGCGGAAGCGAATTATGCATTACTGTGCAACTTGATTTGAAGGCTTGGATGGTTGCCAAAATACCATTCTCCTCTATGGGTTGCAGGTTCGAGTCCTGCTCCGTCTCGGCGGATAGTTCAATTGGGTAGAACAATAGGCTTTTAACGTAGGTTCGAATCCTACACCGTTTCTGGTACGGTCTGACAGCGGCGTCAAGCTCACAGCGTTAAAAACTGTGTACGAGTAGCATCACTCTTTAAAAAAATGCACCAAGGAAAGGGGGACGGGCTCCGTCAGTGGTTTTAAATTTAGGTTTGAACACTGCACTTTCGAGAAGACTTGAAAGCTGGGATTTGTTTTGGGAACTGACAATTGTTCTTTTTGACTTGACGGATGCGATTTAGAAAAAGGGCATCCGAAAATGGTTAGAAACAAGAATCGTTAAACCAAATACAACCGCAGCTTCCGTTTTTGAAAAAGGACGGAGCCGTTTCGTTTTCTTATTAAAAGTAAAAATGTAAAAAACAGAAATAATGATTAAAAAAGTACACATTAATGCCTACCAAGTAGGTTTGGTTTTCGATAACAAGAAATTGGTAAGGGTTTTAGAAGCGGGTGACTTCTGGTTGTTTGGTTCTAAAGAAGTGATGGTTTATGAGAAGAAACAATCGTTTGTAACACCCATTGAGTTGAACCTTTTGTTGCAAAACGAAAAGTTAGCCACAATGTTGGAAATCGTAGAAGTAGCCGATAATGAGTTGGCTTTGTATTTCGTCAATGGTATTTTCAAGGAAGTAATGAGTACGGGACGGTATGCGTTTTGGAAAGGTTACGTTCAGAATTCGTTTGTGAAAGTGGATTTGTCTAAAGTGTTTATCACCGAGGCCATTCCGACTGCTTTATTAGAAAATGCCAAAGTAAAAATGCATGTAAGACGTTTTCAAGTAGCTAATTTTGAGAAAGCATTGTTGTTTGTGAATGGTGTTTTTGAAAAAGAATTGACTGCTGGAACCTACTACTTTTGGAACAATTCGATTTCAGTGGAAGTAAAATCGGTGGATGTGAGGCAACAACAGTTGGAGATTTCGGGTCAGGAATTATTGACCAAAGACAAGGCGGGTTTGCGAATCAACTTTTTTGTACGGTACCAAGTAACCGATATATTTAAAGCGGTAACTGAAAACAAAGACTTTGAAAAACAGTTGTATGTGTTGATGCAATTGGCTTTAAGAGCATTTGTTGGAGGCATGACGTTGGATGAATTGTTGAACAAAAAAGACACGATTTCCCAAGATATTTTGGATAGTGTCACTCCGAAAATTGAGGCTTTAGGTTTGATGGTTTACGATGCGGGAATTAGAGACATCATTTTGCCAGGCGATATGAAAGAGATTATGAACCAGGTTTTGGTAGCCGAAAAGAAGGCACAAGCCAACAGTATTATGAGACGAGAAGAAACGGCTTCAACAAGAAGTTTGTTGAACACCGCCAAATTAATGGAGGAAAACGAGATGTTGTGGAAGTTGAAAGAGATGGAATACGTGGAGAAGATTGCCGATAAGATTGGCGAAATCACGATTTCGGGCAGCGGCAATGTCATCAGTCAGTTGAAAGAGATATTTGTTAAATAAGAAAACCACGGACTTATAGGGTTCGTGGTTTTTTTGGTTTTATTATCAGCAAACAAATTCCAATCGAAAGCTAATTTTGCTTTATTCTTACCGATACCGACAATAAATCAATGGAATAGTTGAAATACTTTCAATTACTTTTCCAGCAAAATCTTCACGCCTAAAACGTGTTTGCAAATACCTCTTTTTCCTTGGTAGTTCGTAAACCAGTTGCAGGTACAATGGTGTTTCTCGCCATCAATAATTACGCGATGGTTCACGCCCGTTCCTTTTACCGATGCTTCGATATAGTGTTCTTTTTGAGTAATAATTTGAATTTCGTCGTTTTGAATTAATTTCTGTGCATTTTTCAATCGGGGATTTAAACTCAAAATACGTTCGGTTTTAAAAGGCAGTCTTCGGTAAAAATGGCTTCTGTTTTCTAAATCAAAACCCAATAACCCCATCGAAGAAAGGCTTGAAGTAAGATGATCCATGGTGCCAAAATCAATATCATTTTCAATGGACAACATGGTGGGATCAAACGATTCGTTGGCTTTCAAAAGACTGTTTAATCCGTACACCCATTCCATCGGCACATTTTCAGTCATGTTTTCCAATACTTTTCCTTCACCTGAAAAACCACGATATGCGTCCGGTGAAAATGCCATAAGCAGTTGCATTTTTCCAAATTCACACACAATGGCGCAGGTCTCTTTATCAGACGATTCGTAAATTTGCATTTTGTCTACCAAAGCTAAAATACCTTCCAATAACCTCAACCTGTGGATGCCGCCAATCCGAACACTATCCGCCGTTTGCAAAGTCGAAAACATGAATTTGCCCACACGTTTGGTAATATAAAATGCGCCTTTCACATTTCCTTTGGGCAAATTTTGAAACAGTTGGATGGTTTGCATTTTATTAAGTTCAAACTTCTGTTCCATATCGGCCAAATACAACTGAACGCTCGTCAATCCTTTAATCCATCGGGGCGGTAAGGTTACTTTTTTCTCCACTACTTTGGCTTTGGTTGTAATGACCTGCATCTCATTTTGGCCCACAGCAAGCGTTACTTTTTCGTTTTTCTGAATGGCGTTCAACGCATTTAACATCGGTTCGTTAAAATCGACATTGGTCGTTCCGCTGGCGATAAATTCGCCGTCAATAGATTCGGGTTTCATGTCTAATCGTACGTAAACGCCATTACACGAAGAGAATCCTTCAAACCGCATTCGTTCGGACCCTGCTGTAACAATGGGGTCGCGTAAACTCGGAGGAATTGGTCCAAAACTAGAACGCACCACTTTGGCAATCGTACTCCAACATTTTGCCGTCACAAAAGGATCGGTTAAACTTCCCCAGAAAAAGCACGGAATGCTGTTCACTTCGGCAATTTCAGTTTGATGTGCCATAACCAAATTATTGATTCCTTTGGTCTTGTTGAGCGTTGAAACACCTTGGTAATTATAGAGTAAATCGTTCATGTTACAGTTGGGCTATTTGTTTGACTAATGTCTTAAGCGACGTATTATCTTTGTATTTCTCAAAAAAGGCTAAAGTAGCAGTCGTTGGTTTTTGATTGGTTTTCACACCCAAATCTGCAAAATGCTCGACCATTTTCTTGAAATTTGTAGGCAATTTATCTTCCAACTTTACCTTTTCAAAAACACCATCCAGAAGGAAAAATAAAGCAGAGTTGTGCAGCGGAGTGATATCTTTCATTGGAACAATTGCATCAATCAATCGCAGTAAAGGACCGTATTTATTGGAGATCAAATAAGCGAGTTTTTCCGAAAACAAGGTTATATCAATCGTTTTACACTCAACTAAATTGATCAAAACTTCTGAAGCCAAGAGCCGTACTTCTTTCTTTTCCTGAAAAAAACAACAGGCAAAAACCAGCAAGCTAATATCCGAAAAGCGGAACCAGGCTTGGTTGACCACATGCAGAACACCTTTCAATTCATTGTGCGAACCCGAACTGGTTTTGCAATTTTTAGCCAATACTAAACAAGCCAAAGGTTCATTGTTTTGCGGCATGAGACTGTTCCAGAAATAAACGTTGTTCTCGTTCCCGAGCACATATTCAGAATGCCACGTGTATTTTTCCTTTTTTGGATGTAGGTCTAAATTATAAATTAAATTGAGCGGAACAATCTTCTCTGGTGGCAACGGAAAAGTAAGTTCCATCCACGAAGACGAACGTTGCACTTCTTCGGTTTGGTAGTTCTTCCACTCGTTCCATTTCTCCGAAAATTTCAAATCGGGAACAAACGGAGACGTGACAAACGGAATGTCGTTTAAACTTGTTTTTTCGAAATCAGGAAAGGTAGCATTTGGATGAAAAGTACGTGCAGCCACGGCCCAAAGCGCTATTTTTTCCGCATTCTGATTGGGTCCTGCCACTTTTTGAAATAATTTTGACAGCACAGAAGTAGCGGATACTTTTATTTCATTGGTCACCCCAAGGCAAAAACACATTAAGTCTTTCGTTTCAGGGTTTAAAACGTTCAATAAAGGGAGTGCTTCTTCTACATTTTCACGTGGCATGCGGCTGATAGCAATGCTGAAGTCGACGTTGTCTATGGTTTCATTAGCGTTTTGATATTGAATTATTCGCTGCAATAAAATTGTAGGAGCTACCCAATACGGTTGATGCGTTGGTAAAGAAAGTAATGGCAAAACAGAAGATTCCTTGTTTTTTTTCAACACTTTCTGAGACAAAGGTTTGATCAGTTTTAAGGTATTTAGGGTAACGTAGTCTTTGTCATTTATCGTATAAACGATATCCTTATCACGAATTTTATTAATCACTAAATTTTTGACAAAATTTTTCAAAACACCCTCAAAATAGGTGTTTTCCAATTGTTTAAAATAAGGCTGCAACTGACTGGTATAATCTGCTGGGAATAAATGCCGTTGGGCGATAAAAACGTTCAAAATCGCTTCGGCATCGATGAGTTCATTGGAGGCAATAAACCGTCCGATGAGGTACATGATGTCGTTCCAATCTTTTGGGAGTACTACTTCCTCAGTTAAAACACGCGTATTTAATGGGTTGAAGCGATAGATTTCCAAAGCATTTTCATCGACTTCTAAACTTTCTTCACTTAAAAAAGAACTCAAACTCGCCTTCACACTACCTTGCATGTAAGCGGCATAAGTGGTCAATTTTTCTGTTAAAACGCTGTCTTTTTCGTTGCCAATTTTTAGCAGTACTTTACTCGCTCGTTCTTGTAAATTCAAATCCGCAATAATGAACACATCGGCAACTGCAGAAGTGATGCTTTTGTTAAGTTTCGGATTGGCTTTGTGGAGCTTTTCAAAAACCATCAACGCATTTTTGACGGCAAGCTTGCAGTCGCTTCGCATCATCACCGGTTCAAGCCATTCTAGATACGATTTGGCGTTGAACTTGGGATGCAGCACCATTTTCTTGATTAATTCCGAACCATAATTAACTACAGTCGGATTGGAATAATTAAAATAGGTGAAAATTGTTTCTTGATTTTGAATCAATTCATTAATCGTTGGCTCTAATTCGGTAACAAATTTTCTAAAGTAACTTTTCAAATTAGCATTCCATTCCTTCGTTTGCAGCAGTAGGGATTGGTTTATAAAATGGGTGCGTTCCAGCTTTTCGTCGGCTATTAACTGTCTAAAAACAAGTGACCACGTGTTGAAGTGTTGTGTGTTTTCTTTTTCGCCTTCGCTAAAATTAGCGTTCTGGATTCCGGTTTCGTAGTCAAATAATAACGGAATATCTCGTTGAATAGCGGTTGCATCCGTTACTAAAAAGGAAACAAAATCGCGTGGTTTGATTTTGCTATTCCAGCTGTTAGATCTAAAAAGACTAAAAGCATATAATTCGGGATTAAAAGAAATCAACTCCTGCGTTTCCAAAAACCGAAGGGATTGATAGGAGAACGTATTCCATTCTTGTTTTCTAAACCGCTCTAAAAGATAAAATTCAATCCATTTGGGTTTAGCCCATTGCAAAATTTCTAATATTAACGGCTCTTGTGCATTTTCTAATACATTTTGTATTTCGTCAAAAGCGAGTATATCCGTTTTGTCAAAAGTGGCAAGAGCACTCAACGAAATGATTTTTGTGAGTTGGTCATTTCCTCGAATTCCCCAATTCCAGTTGCGGTCTTTTATTTTTTTAAATCCAGGTTCCAAGGACAAGTCAACATAAGTCATCCAATACTTCCGACTTTTCTTAATGTGTTTGCGAATGGGGTCTAAATTTCCTTTGGTGTTTTTAATTAAAAAAGGCAGAAGTGACTTTGCATTTTTTTCTTTAAGAATCCAATCGTATTCCTCCAGAATCGCGCCAATATTGGACACTTTTCCTGTTTTTTTATCCACAGTTTCAGTAGTCACAACTTCTCCCGTTTCTGAATAGCCTTTTTTAATCTTTTCGTTCAGCAGTTTTTCTGCATTTTTAATGCAGGCTTCTTCTGAATCAAATGTTTTGGTTTGCGAAATTCCCGAAGTGCCATTTTTGCCATACGTAACGGTAAAATGAGTTCCAGTGGTTGCTATTTGCCAAAATTTATCCGAATTGCCGTCAATGTATTTAAGGTGTCTCTTCATGCTGAAAAAAAAATGTGAATACTTACAAAAAGTAAATATCTTAAAATAAATTAATTAACCATCCACTTCTCTTCCCATTTTTTTAATTCACGCTCGGAATTTTGCCACCAATCTTGACTCCAAATTCTAGCATATTCGTAACCTGCATTTTTTAGCATTTTTTCTTTATGTAAATCTTCCAAATAAGCCAAGTCTCCTGCATACACTTTTTTGCTCATGCATTCCAAAGCAACCGGGCTTTTTCCGTCTCGAAGCATGAGTATATCGAGCGTGTAGCCGCCAAAAGCAACATCCATTTGAAAGTGATAATCAGGGAAATGTTGGGTGAGTCTCTTGTAAATTTGCACTTTAAAAAGAGGTTCAGCGGTGTTTTCTGTATCTTGAATACGGTGTCCAAAACGCATTAAATCAGCTAGGATTTCAGTTCTTTTAACTTCGTCCGTTTCACTTACCGCTTTGCAATAGCTCAAGTACGCATAAAAAACAGCACGTCGGTTGTTCGCTCCTTCTTGTTCCAACGCTTCCCGATAATTGCCATAATATTCTTGCGGAACAGAAGTAATGACGATGATTTTTTCTTTCGCTCGGGTAATAATCACATTTAGCAATTTGTAGCCTTTGGTATGATTGATAGGGCCGAACGCTTGCATGAATTTCCCGCTTTTTTTCTTTCCGTACGTGGTAGAAAGAATAATGATGTCCCGTTCATCTCCTTGAATATTCTCTAAATTTTTGATGAATAAACCGGCCGTTTCAAGGGCTTTTATTTTAGCAGCAAATAAGGCATTGTCTGGGTTGTTTTGCTGCTCAATTATTTTTCGTTTGATGAAATTTCGTTGTGTGATATTAAACGTCGCAATTCCCACAGATGGAAAGGTCCCGTTGCTTCTCGGTTCAATAGAGGCTAAAATGGCCAGTACTTTGTGGGTTTCAGCTTCATTAATATGTTCGTCAAAAACACCATCAACTTCGTGAAATTCTATAGGTTTTACACCACTTAGAGCCGGAAGGGGTTTTAATCGCGAACCATAAAAAGCATGGTTGGAGAAATCAATTAGATACGGATGTTTTGAGCGGTAATGAAAGTCAAGGTAATTTTTTTCAAACTTAAATTCCATGGCAAAATCCAGTAATGATTCAATAGATAAAAGGGTGTTTTTCTGACTGATGTTCGCGTTTTCATCTTCTGCATCCTCTTCATCTTCCAGCAAGCCATCAAACACTTTGCTGAAATAATTCGACGGCGGCATTTGGTGTTCATCTCCAGCAATGATTACATTCTTGCCTTTCAATAAAGCAGGCAAATTGTCTTCGAGTTTCAACTGACTGGCTTCGTCAAAAACAACATTGTCAAAATAAAAGTTTTTACCTTGAAACAAGTTCGAACAAGCATCAGGAGTGGTTAAAATAATAGGGAAGAAAGATGTAAATAAATCGGTGTCTTTCTTAGCAATTTGACGTAAAGTCAACCGATTAAACTTGGTGCTTTTCCGCTTATTGTACAAATTTGCAACGGTAATTTCAGGATTCGCTTTTTCAAATCGTTGAGCCGAAAGCAGCTGCTGATTGTTCCAGTAACTTTCAATATAACTTTTTTGAGTCGACTCAAATCCTTTTATTTTTTTTGTCAAATTAAGATAATTCTCTTCATTTGAAGTAAGTGCTTCGTTTGATTTTTTTAGCAAAAGCAAATTATAGTAGGCATACAAAAAGGAAGAGGTCCACCTGGAATGATTTTGGAGTAAATCAATGCCTTTTTTGTGCGACGCTGAAAGTGAAAAATAGAAAGAATACCAGTTGTAACTTGGCACAAATGCTTCTTGGTATTCCCTTTTGAAATCTTCAATCAATTCTTGGATGTGCTGGTTTGTCGCTTGAAACGAAGTGTCAGGAATCTTTCTCGACGTCCAGTTGTCTTGATAAATGCGATTTTTGAGCTTTTTAGTTCCGTCTACAACGGCGTTTAAATCTGAATTTTGGTACTCCGTTTCATAAAAATGCAAGAGGTCTAACGCATCAAAATCAGCTTCCATTTTAGGCTCAAATTCGATTCGTGCTTGCGCAATACTAAGATTATAATTGATGCAATTTTGTATGTTTTGAGCAAAATCAGGTGAAAGGGTCAGCTCGTGAAAATTGGAATGCAGCGAAATGCTTTTTACTTGCAAGATAGCGGCTTGCAATTGCTTTTGCATACGCAAGACTTCTTTCTTTGGTGAAGAGAAAAAAGCCAGAAAACGGTACATAAAACCACTCGTTTTTTCAAGTTTATAAACATCGGATTGTTCGCTTAGAGTAGAAGACGTAACAATCAGTTCCTGAATTTTTTGTTCTATATTAGCCAACTGCATGGCGAATTCCTGCTTTCTTTTTTCAAAATAAAAACTACGAAATTGCAAAGTATAATGGCTTATTTGGCCAAATAAATCGCCATAGTCTTGAAAATCTTTTTTTAAATTTTGCTCGGTTTCAAACCGATTACTAGAACTGATTCTTTCAGGGTGGAAAAAAGAATGTTCTTTAAAGGCTTGGAACTTTTCATAAAGCGGCTGTCCTTTTTCAATAGTGTCCAGTAATTGATCGAGTTCGGTGGACGTATGCTCAAAAGTAAAATCCTTTAGGTCCAGATGTTCTTGTTCGGGTTGTAAATGCAAAATTTGCCCAATGATTTCCGACCAATCGTGTTCGTGAATCACATTTTCATTGAGTTTGTGGTGGACTTTATTAATGTCCGATTTATTTTTATGGATACCTTCCAACAGCTCTTGTACGACGCTTCGGGGATACACCTCTTTGTGGCTTTTGAAGGTGGCGGCGTCAATCTTGTTCCGAACATGGTCTACAACACTCCTTCGGTCGGTAACACTGTCTTTGATGGTGGTGCAAAAAGCGCCCAAACCTTTCTCCTGTAATGCATTTTGAAGTACTTCAAGAGCGGTTTGTTTTTCGCAGACCACAATGGTTTTCTGGTGATTTTCCAACGCATTGATTAGCAACGCGGTCAAAGTTTGACTTTTCCCTGTGCCTGGAGGACCTTGGATGACCAGTTTGGAATTGGTTTTTAAAGATTCTAAAATTCCCTGTTGGGAAGGATCGGTTGCTACTGCCGTAATCGATTGAAAGAGTCCGTCAGGCGTGCTTTCATTAAAGGAATAGGATGAAATTAATTCTTGATAATCATTTATAATATTTTGCTTTTGCACTTCAAAAAGAGAAAAAAGACCGCTCTTTTCGATTAAACTGTCGCCTTTATTGGGAAGTAGTTTTTCATACGACGCTTTTGTTTTTATGAACGGAACGGAAGCGTAATTGTTCAAAATAAAGTCCAGGTCTTGATTCACGTGCAATTGCTCTAGGATGTTTTTGCAAATCGACAACAATTCGGACTTGTCAATTTTGCCGTCTTCGAGCATTTCGCTGGGAATTGGATTCAAAAACACTCCAGAATCGCTTTGCAAATGATTGATTAAAACTTCGTTGAGGTAGATAGGGTCGTCTTCATTCCGACAAATATCCCAAGTATTCATGGCCGAAGTAGCATTTATCTTAAGCGTCCAAATCAACAGAGGTGCGGCAGAAATCTGATTGTCGTTACTGTCCCTCCGGATGAGTAGGGGGAACCCAAAACCCAAGGTATTCATCCCTTTTTCAGAGCGAACCACTTCATTTTGGAAAATTAGATTCTCAATACTAGTGGTTATTTTCTTGAGGGCCGCTTCTTTTTCTTGATTTTTAGCAACAAGTGCCTCTTCGTCTGATTTTGGCTTTCGATCTTCATAGTCGTTTAAGTACGCACGGTCATTAGAAGTAGTTGTGTCTTGACTTACCACTTCTTTGAATTGGGTCGAAAAGGTGAATTTGACATCTCGCATGGTCAATAAATCCAGTACAAACAGTTCGGGCAAGGTCTTCCGGATTACCGACAAGCGTGAAAGGTCAAATTTGTATCTGGAATTTCCCGGAATGGCATTTAAGTGAACCCCTCTGCGATTGCCCACTTTTAGTTTGCTTTGTAAGGATTCGAATACGTCTGTCGAAAATTTCATAGAAGTGGAATTATTTTATCCTTGTAAAAATAAGTAATTTGGCATTTGGTTGTACGTGTTTCGTACGGAACTTATCCAGCAGGGTTTTTGTTTACGGGAATGCAAATGGAACAATGCTAACGTGGCCTCCATATTCTGTTCGGTCGACTTCTGCAGTCGGTTGCTAATAAAAGCATAATTTTGTTTTGTTTCAAGTGTTTTCAATTGCAAATTACAGCCCTTGCTTTCGCGGATTATTTAGAAAATAGAAAGGTCTTTTGAAAAATATTTTTTAAGTGATTGTATCCATTTATTACCCAAATTGCCCGCTTTTTACAAATTATTTTATTTTTAGCAAAATAAGAATAGGGGCATCTCTAGTCCTTTTTATTTTAGACTTTTTGATGGTAGTAAAAAAAAAGGTCTATCAAAATTTTGATAGACCTTTCCCGTATAGATTATGCTTTGCTATTGATTAGAAATCCATTCTCCAGCTTCTTTTATTAATTTAAAATCTTCGGTTGTATTTGTTCCGTTGTAGATGGCAAATGTTACGATGTATTTTTGTCCATCTTCCGCATTTGTAGCAACCACATTATCTAACAAATAACCCATTGCTGTAATGATCATTTCATCGGTCCAATAGGCTGCGTTACCAACTCTTCTGTCCAGGTTACCGTAGTTACCCATACTTATAGCGGCGTTTTCAAATCCTGCTACAGTTGTAAAATGATCTGCCAATGTATCGTAATCTGTACCAGTTAAAGTGTGTCTGATGGTATTGTCTGGAATCCATTGTGTACCATCATGTCCAAATTGCAGTGTAGATTGTAGTGGCTCCCAAACTCCGCTAGAAAAAGTATATAATCTACCTCTTGTTTGTGTTTCAGCACCATTATACCATTTATATATTACAATCATTTCGTCTTCCTCTTGTGCAAAAGGATATTTGACATCTAAGAACGTTGGTAAATAGTTTTCCGGAAGAGCAGTACCGCTGAAATTGTTGTATTGACCTGGTTGACCAGAAGTTGTTCCCATAGCGTCATAATCTGCAGCCGTAAGATAATAAACCCCTTCTGCTTTTTTCCATACACCACCATCATATACATAGTAATCATGTAGGGTATTGGTTGGTCCTGTTATACCAACTCTTTTGATGGCCAATTGATCTACTCTCCATCTTGCAGCATCCGTATCTGTTGATTTGTATTTTAGGGCAATATTAATTGTTTGTCCTGCATAAGCATTGAAATTAAATTCTTCTGACACTATAAAATCATTGCTGTTTCCTGCTGGAGCTGTTGCAAGATTAATTTCATTCCATGAAGCTGTAGCGATATTACCTGTGTAATTTGTTGAGACTAATATCTTCAGCAGTGAAATATCGGTAGCATAATTAATCGCTTGATTGATTTGGAATTTAATATCCGTCTCTGAAGTCAAGTCGATTGAAGGAGATATCAACCAATCTTCATTGGCAACTTGCCCTCCTGAATAACCATTTCCTTCGGCATAAGTAGGTTGTGGTGTCCAACCTTGAGCTCCTAAAACATCGGTAACAGTCCAGTTGTTGAAACTTGCGTTAAATCCATAATCATATTGTGGAATATTTGCATAACCAACTTCTGGTTGATTCACGAATTGTTTGTACTCCACAAAAACTACTTGTCCATCAATAGGACTGGCTATCTTCTCTGCTAAAACGTCGTCAACAAATGTTGCAGGGTTCTGATTTGGAAAAAAAGCATTGCTTCCGGCTGTCGGATAATCATCACTTTGGAGTGCATAATTTTCGGCAGTTGTATAATTACTGACTCCTTCGGTGATATATAGATTGTATCCAATTAACACACTTGAACCATTACCCCAATACGGATACCTTTCGCTTAAAAATGCAGGTAATAATTCTTTTGCTTGATTTTCTGACTCAAAACTTCCAAGTTCAAGATCTAGAGCTGTATAATCCGTATCTGTTAAGGTATATTCTGCATTACCAACAATTGGATTTTCCTGTGCATCAATATCATTGTAGATGTCTTCCATTGGGTTGCAACCAACTAGCATACAACCTAGAATTACTGATAAATAAATAAGTTTTTTCATAATTACAATAATTTTTTAGAAATTAAGTTTTGCTCCAACACTGAACGTTCTTCCTGCTCCAAACCACACTAAAGCTGTTTCTGCATTTGATCCTGAACCGTCTAGGGCATCAGATACATATTCTGTATTAAATACGTTGTTCATTCGAGCAGTTAACATTGCATTAAAATTACCAAGTTTAAAACCGTGGTTCATCGCTATATCAAATAATCCGTAGCTTGGCATTTCCCATGCATCAGGTTTTACGGTTCCTCTGTCGCTTGGGTTAAATTCAGCGAAAATTTTGTCATAGTAGTTGTAATCTACAGCTACAGTTGTTTTTGGAGTTAATTTATAATTTAAACCAAGGGCATAAGTTGTTTGTGCTGCATCTGCAACATGCAAATCCTTGATAAATAAATTCACGGTATCAACAAGATTTTGATCTTCATCTAAAATCTGAATGTTTTCCACGTTGTTTTGCCATCTCCAATCACCAATTGATCCCATACCTGTTATTTTCAATTCGTTGGTTAAATTGTAAACAAAGTCAATTTCAATACCTTGGTGAATTGCATTTATTCCTAAAATGTTTGCAAAAGCTGTGGTTCCGTCTGGTTGTTGAAAACTAGCAGTTTCTGTTCTGTCGTTCCAAGATGTTCTGTATAAGTTTAGGTTTGCAGAGAATTTAGTGCCTCTAAATCCATATCCCAATTCAAAACTTGATATCTTTTGGTTTTCAGCCTTGTCATTAATGTCTGTATTATTAAAGTTTGGGAATACGGCATCAAAATCGGGTGCTTTTTCAAAATAACCTAAATTGGCAAATACATTATGGTTTTGGTCTATGTTATAGTTGGCCCCACCTTTGGCACTGTATCCGAAAAAGTTATAACGGTCGGTTTCTTTTAATGGGTCATTGGATGCATAAGTAAAGTAATCTACTCTTTTGTAAGAGGTATTAGATGCCGCTAAAGAAACAAATGCAGCCCAGTTGTTTCTAGCGTATTCCAATTGTCCGAAACCACCAAGCCATCCTACTAGCCCGTCGTTATAGTAGGAAATTTTATCTCCTACTCCGTAAGTTCCTAAAGGATTATTTACGTTGCTATCGTCTGCATAATACTGACCTCCTAATAAATCGGTAACTTCGGTAAAGTGAATTCCTTTGTAGTTTCTATAATCCACTCCTGTTAACAGAACAAATTCGTCTGTTAAATCAGTTTTTAAAGTAGAAAGAACCCCGTACCAATTATGGTCGTTTCGTGAAGCTCTAAGGATTGTTTCGGCACCTAGAGTTCGATTTTCAGCATTTTCGGCTACTATTTTATCAAAATTAATAGGACCATACAAACCAAATCTATAATCGCTAACGCCATTAGTTCCTAAGCCGAACTTGTTTGTTCCACTAAAGCCCCCACCGCCACCAGTACCGCTTGATGCATATACTGCTGTAGACAGACTTGTCTTGTTGGTTATATCCCAATAATGGTTGAGTGACAATTGAGGCTTGTGGTAAAAGTTATCTTCTTGATGGGTTACCTGCCCGTTTTTATAACCCCAATCTGCATTGAACTTTATACCTCTTTCGCTTGCTCTGTAAGTAGAAATAAGTTGTCTGTTTTGTCTTTGACCATGGCGTTGTTTAGCTCCAAAAGCGGTGAATGATAAATTATGTTTTTCATTAATTCTTTTTGATATATTAACAAAATAAGAAACGGCATTAAATTCTGTTCCGTCCACATAACCATCACCATCTGTTTTAGCTGCCGAAACAGTTGTAGCTATGCCATTATCCATCAGTCCAGTAGAATAGGTTAGTCCGTATTTTAAATAGCCATCATTACCTATTGTGGTGTAGATATTTCCACCGGCTTCGGCATCAGTTGTTTTAGAAATAATATTGATGGTACCACCCACAGAAGGCACTGCAACTTTTGAAGCCCCAAGACCTCTTTGCACTTGCATAGAACTTGTAACGTCGCTCAAACCTGCCCAGTTGCTCCAATAAACCTGCCCGTTTTCCATGTCGTTTACCGGTACACCATTAATCAATACCGCAACATTTTCTGAATTAAAACCACGCAAATTGATTCTACCATCACCAAAACCACCACCTGCACGTGTTGCATATACACCAGGAGTAGATTTTAAAATTTCAGGAAATTCCTGTGTTCCTAGTTTCAATTCAATTTCACTTGCTTTAATTGTAGAAACGGCTACAGGTGTTTTTCTATCCACTGCTATAGAAGCAATAATTTGAATTTCATCTAAACCAACACCGCCCGATAACAGTGCAATAGTTCCAAAATCTTGATTAGAAGTAAATGAAAGTGTTTGAGTATTGTAGCCTATATAAGATAGGATTACGGCTCCAGTTGCGGATTCTGTTGTTAAGGTGAAATTCCCCTCAGAATCCGTGGTAGTGGAGTTTGCTGTCCCTTTTTCAATAACATTTGCCCCAGGAAGTGGCGCATTCATGTCAGAGCCAATAACCTTACCTTTGATGGTACTTTGCGAAAAAGTAACTGTAGAACATAACGTTACTAGTAGCATCAAAAAAATTTGTTTGATTTTTATCATATTCATTAGTTGAAAATTAATTAATAATTTTAAGCAAATTTAGAGCGAACTAATGAAGAGCGATTTAACTAAACGTTAAGAAATTTTAACATTTAAAGTATATATTATTTTAAAGATGTTTTCAAAGTGTTATTTCAATTTGGGTGCTGTTCTGAAAGAGCGAGACACTCTTTCAAAAAAAAACCTCCGAAATTTCTTTCGAAGGTTTTGAAAAAATGCTGTTAAAGAAATTTATTCTTTAATGACTTTAATCGTTTTTGTTTGATTTTCAGAAGTGATTTTAACTATATAACTTCCTTGTGTCAAAGTTGACATATCGATTTTAGCCAAAGTAGCGTGCACCGTATTGTCAAGTACTCTTTGCCCTAACAAATTGTACACCGTCACCTGATCGATATTTTGTTTGTACGCTAAAGTCAAAATATTTCGAACGGGATTAGGGAAGTACTGGAATTGAGCGGCATCAAATGAGCCTACTGATAGGTTTTCTTCCCAAACAAAATTATCTATGTTGGCGTATTGGTTTCCACTTGGCGTAAGCAAACGGATTCCAATATGCGTATCCGTACCTGAGTAAGAGGAGAAATCAATTGTATAATTTGTAACCGTCATCTCATTTGGTGTTACAACTTCAAGTGCCGTAAATACAGCCGCATCCGTATTACCATCTAATGTTCCTACTTCTAAGCTACTGTTGCCCGAAGCTTTGAATTTCAACTGATAGCTTCCTGATGAAAGTGTAGAAACAGGTGCTGATACCAAGATGATTCTTGAAAGATTTGAAGTGGTAGTTGAACCATACATTTCTACCGAGTTGGGGGGTGTGCTTGACGCATAAGGCGATACACTAATACCCGTGCCCGCAGCCGCATTTTCTATTATTTTAGACCAACATACCGGTAGGTTCGGAAAGCTAACACTGTCAAAGTTTTCATTTAATATAGCAGCAGCAGGACAAGCAGTACTGAAATTTACAGGACCGATCCAAGCTCCATTTTGGACACCACATACTGAACGTACCCATACTTTATAAGGCGTACTGTTGTCTAAATTAGGTATCGTTACATACGTATTTGTTGCAACATCAATTGGTGTAAGTGTTGTAGGGTCAGTAACTGTAGTAGCGCCATAAGCCACTTG
The DNA here is from genome assembly GCF_050908145.1 of Flavobacterium sp. SM2513. Lineage (GTDB taxonomy): Bacteria > Bacteroidota > Bacteroidia > Flavobacteriales > Flavobacteriaceae > Flavobacterium. The sequence continues at coordinate 1,359,610 of NZ_CP194228.1, forward strand.
CCATGTAGTTTGATCATTAGCAGCTGCCCAAGCAATTGTTGCCTCAGTTGTAGTAATCGTATTTACTTCAATATCATAAACGTCTGTACAAAGAGGAAGTGCTTCCCAACGGATATCGTCTAAGTAAATCGATTTGTACGTTCCGGTAGTATTGTGACGGAAAGCAATGTAAGGGTCTGTACCTTGATAACTTGAAAAATCAACTATATATTCAGTATAAGTAGTAGTTAACTCTATTGTTTGATATTCGTAGAAAAATGCAGTAGTAGAAGTACCATCAACGGTACCAATTTGAATGCTTCCTCCATCACCATTGCTTTTTGCAAAAAATTTCAAACGGTGTGTTCCTGCCGATACGTTTTGTAAATTAGGAGAAACCAACATGATATTAGAAGGAGCTGTAGAGGATGCATTATTTAACTGAAACGCACGTAAACCAGAATTATAGTTAGATCCAACGGTATACGCATACGCATATTGATTAAGACCTGTCCCGTTTTTAATAACTGACCAACAATCTGGTATATCTGTACCTGTAGTCGCATCAAAGTTCTCATCAAGAGTAGTTAATGCCAGACAAGGTGTTTTGAATGTTACTGGACCAATCCATGCGCCATTACCTCCATCACAAACGGAACGTACCCATACTTTATAATATGTATTATCCGTTAAGCCTGTAATTGTACCAAAAGGACTATTTGTAGGTGCAGGTGCGATTGGTGTTAAAGTACTTGGATCTGTTACGGTTGTTGCACCATAAACGATGTCCCATTGGGTTTCGGTTCCCACAGGAATCCAGTTTACAGTTGCTGAAGTTACAGTAGTCTGAGGAACCGTAATTCCTGTTACATCCGTACAAGCTGGGATAGGTTCCCAAACAACATTATCGATATAGGTTGAGCTACTTTGTGTCGCTAAATTATGGCGGAATGCGATATAAGGATCTGTACCATTAGTGCCTGTAATATTTACAACATATTCCGTATACGTTGTTGTTAAAGCAATTGTTTGTACTGGAAAGAAGACTCCACTTGCAGTAGGCGTATCTAGCGTACCCACTTGAACACTTCCGGTTGTAGTACTACTTTTAGCATAAAATTTGACACGGTGCGTTTCCGTACTCGCGTTAGTTAAAGCAGGAGAAACTAACATGATATTAGCATCTGCACCTGCATTAGAATTGAAGATTTGTGCAGCACGAGGCCCTGTATAAAAATTATAATCTAAGAGCTTAACATAGGCCGTTGGAGATGGGTTTGTACCACTTTTTACTTCAGACCAACAGTTAGGCAAAAGCGCACTACCTGTAGTGTCAAAACTTTCAATTAAAGTAGAAACTGCCGTACAAGCTGTTGTGAATTTTTTGGGACCTATCCATGCTCCATCATTAGTTCCACACACAGAACGCACCCACACGTTGTAAGAAGTGTTTTCTGTCAAACCCGTTAGAACTTGTTCTGGAGTTAAGGTTGCCGCTGGAGTTATAGGAGTTAGCGTGGTTGGATCGGTTACCGTACTAGCACCGTACACGATGTCCCATTCTGTTTCAGCTCCACCTGCAGCCCAATTGATTGTTGCTGTAGTAGCTGTAAGAGCAGGAATAGTAATTTCTGTTACATCAGGACATAACGGAGAAAATTCCCATCGAAAATCATCAATATAAATACTTGTTCCAGATGTACCTGCATGTTTAATAGCGATATAGGTGTCTGTTCCCGTATACTGCGTATAATCAATTGTGTATTCTGTATAGGTATTATTGATTGTAACTGCTGCTACTTCGGTAAAAGTTCCTTCAGCTGCATTTATATCAATAGTTCCAAACTTGATGTTAGGGGTTCCACTTCCACTTTTTGCAAAAAACTTAAGACGGTGGGTTCCCGCAGATAAATTAGATACAGCAGGAGTTGCTAATATCAGGTTCGCATCTTCTGCCGTGTAGTTGTGATACATACGAATAGAACGAGAAGCACTATTAAAATTTGTATCCGCTACATACGCATAAGAATTTGGAGCACTTCCTGTACCATTTTTTATTTGTGTCCAGCACAAAGGAAGCGTTGCAAAAGCGTACGTATCAAAGTTCTCATTAATCGATGCAACTGGGTCACATTGCGTTGCAAAATTCAAAGGTCCATTCCATGGACCGAATTCGGTTCCGCAATTTGGTCTGATGTATACTTGATAAAGGCTTCCTGCTGTTAAAGCAGTTGCAGCGTAAATAGGATTGTTAGTTACCTCCGTACCAGCTGTTGTTGCTGTTGGAGCAGCTGTACCATTTAGTGCGACTAGTATTTGCCAAGCTGTTTCAGAACCAGTAGGTTCCCATGCGATACTTGCTGTAGCAGTTGTAATACCAGAAACAGCGACTGCCGTAACAGGCGGACATGTTAATTGGGCTTGTACCGTTACCGTATGGCTGCTAGAAGTACTCGCACACGCGGCATCATCTGAGTAATGCAATCTCACCTGATCTGAGGTAATGGCTTGAACTGTTAACGGAGAGGGTCCGTGAGCAATTACCACATTAGTAAAGTCGGTAACTGTAACATATTTTTCAGTAGTTCCCAATTTACAAGTAAATATATAATCGGAACCAATAATCAAATTTGAAACTTGAGAATATTCTGATGAGAATACTGCCGATGTTACAATTTGTGGTTGACCCAGATTATTGGATACTACGGTTTCACTCGGATACAAGGCAGTCCGAAAACATTGCCCATAAACTCCAATAGCTGAAGTAAAGAGCAGGAGGAATAAAAGTACATTTTTTTTCATAAAAGAATTATTTAAATTAAACAGGGCAAACCTATTTATTAAATATCACTTATTGTTATATTCTTAGCAATTGTTTACGGAACAAACATGCTACAAAAAAGTGTAAAGCCCTTGCATAAAGTGAATTAGTGTTTTTTTAAAATAAAGTAGGCTATTGGGAAACATCTAAATGTTTGGTGGTTTTTTTAAAAAGTTAAGACTCCTTTAAACAAAAAACCTTCGGAAATTCATCCGAAGGTTTTGTAAAAAAAAGTGTAAACGTTTATTCTTTGATCACTTTAATTGTCTTTGTTTGGTTTTCAGAAGTGACTTTTACGATATAACTTCCCTTGGATAATGCGGACATATCGATTTTAGCAGAAGTAGCATTGACTGAATTATCACTAACTTTTTGCCCTAGTAAATTATAAACTACAATGCTTGAAATATTTTGTGTAGAGGTCAAAGTGAGTACCTCCTTCACAGGGTTGGGATAGTAGCTAACGTTTGTAGTATCGAAATCACTGTTCGATAAGTTAGGTGCATATTCCACTTTGAAATCATCTATTCCTAATGCATAAGAGGAACTTCCATCAGCTGTATAGCCTACAAGGATTAGATACACCTCTTCTTGTCCGTAGAACAATTCTGGAATATTTATAAGAAAATTATAAAAACCTGTGGATCCCACTACTGGTTGAACAGTGGTTTTAGAAAATTGTTCTAAAAGCAGTTGAGCTCCGACTAATGAAGGTGTAGTGTTTGCATATACTGTATACTTATCAGTTGCATCCGCACTTAAATGCCTGTGAAGGTATGTGTTAATTCTAATAGGTGTTGCTGCAGTAATTGTGGAGAAGTTAAACGGTAGTGAATATAATACTGCTGTTGAGGCATCATAATCCTTATAAAGAATTTTTGAACCAGAAGCCGATGCATTGATATCACCAAAAGGAGTGGTAACCGCTTTCCAATTATTAGTTCCTATTAGCACTTCCGTATCCCAACAAGCAGGAAGTTGTTCTGCAACTGTAAATTCAAAACTTTCCATTGTAGTAGCCTCAATAGTAGCAGCCATACAAAGCGTAGTAACTGTTTTTGGGCCTACCCACGCTCCATTTTCGGTTCCACAAACGGAACGCACCCAAACCGTATAGGTAGTTGCGACTTCTAATTCATTTATCGTGTAATAATTGGTCGTTAAAACTGCGCTAGGAATAAGTAATGAAGGATCAGTAGCATTGACATCTCCATAGGCCACTTGCCAATTCGCTTCAGTACCACCTGCTGACCAGTTCATCTCAACTGATGAAACAGAAGTGGCTACCGCTGTAAGGGAAGTTATATCAGCACAAAGTGGTGCCATTTCCCAAATTATGTCATCTATATATACAGAAGTAAAAGGAGTATTCGTATTGTGACGGAATGCTAGAAAAGTATCTGTCCCGTTATAACTGCTAAAGTTTACAGTATATGCTGCATAAGTTGACGTAAGATCAATAGTATTCATTTCACTGAAAACAGCATTACTCGTGGTGTTGTTTACTGTACCTACTTGAAGGCTTCCAGTATCACCACTACTTTTAGCGAAAAATTTTACTCGGTGGGTTCCAGCGGCTACATTTCCCAAGTTGGGCGAAACCAGCATTACATTGGAGGTGGTTGCGGTTGCGTTGTCGTTGTAAATTCGAGCCACTCGGCTTTCTGAATAATAGTCAAAATCAATCACTTTTGCATACGCAGTAGCGGAAACACCAACGCCATTTTTAACTGAAGACCAGCACGATGGTAAATTGCCGTAAGCGGTATTGTCAAAATTTTCATCCAATGTATTGATGGATACGCAAGGAGTTTTAAAGGTTATTGGTCCGATCCATGCGCCATTTTGGATGCCACATACGGATCTCACCCAAACCTTATAAGAAGTATTCTCCGTTAAAGCCGTTAATGTAGCTTCTGGAGTGACTGATGGAGCAGGAGCGATAGGGGTTAACGTATTGGGGTCCGTTACAGTTGTAGGGCCATAAACGATATCCCATTGGGTTTCGTCTCCGGATGTCCAGTTAATAATTGAAGTACTGGTAGTAACTTCAGAAACGGTTATTGCTGTTACATCTGGACAAGACGGTATAGGTTCCCATATCACATTGTCTATAAAGATGGATTGGTTCTGTTCGGCTGTGTTAAAACGGAACGCCACATACGAGTCGATATCATTAGTAGTGGTAAAGTCTACACTATATTCCGTATAGTTTGCCGTTAGGGCAATGGTTTCTATAATTGTAAAAGTACCGTTACTTGTTGGAGTATTGATTGTGCCTAGTTGAAGGCTGCCTGCAACGCCACTACTTTTTGCATAGAATTTAAGGCGGTGCGTTCCTGCTGATAGATTGGTTAACTCCGGAGAAACAAACAGCAGGTTTGTGGTTGATGGAGAGTTACTATTGGCGATTTGAAAAGTACAGTTCCCTTCGTATGTATTGTAATTAATTACTCGGATTTGGGCATATTGAGATACCCCTTCGCCATTTTTAACAGCCGACCAACAATCAGGCAATGCGTTATAAGCATACGAATCAAAATTTTCATTGATTACATCGGTAGCATAACAGGTCGTTTTGAATGTTTCTGGCCCTATCCAACTTCCTAGATTCCCTTCGCAAACCGAACGCACCCATACCTTGTAGGTTGTGTTTTCTGTTAGATTAGTTAATACGGTTTCCGGGTTATTTGATGGTGCAGGCGAAACAGGAATTAGTGTTGAAGGATCTGTAACTGACGCGGGTCCGAAAACGACATCCCATGCAGTTTCACTTCCATTCGGTTGCCATACAATAGTTGCCGACTCCGGCTGAAGGGTAGCGGCGGGTATTTCTAATTCAGAGACCGCTGTACATAAAGGGGCCAGCTCCCAACTGATGTCATCTAAATATATCGATGAAAATTGTGTTCCATTATGACGAATAGCGATAAAAGAATCTGTTCCTTGATAAGCCGTATAATCCACGATATATTCTTGAAAAGTATTACCTACAATGTTGATGGTTTCAAGCACAGTAAAAGTGCCGTCCACTGTTGATTGATTCATTGTCCCAAATTGAAGGCTTTGTGTACCCGCTCCTGCCCTTGCGAAAAACTTCAAACGATGCGTTCCCGCATTTAAATTACTTACTTGCGTCGCAGTTAATATAAGATTCGCTGTGGTAGTCGCATTTGCATTGTATAATTGAACTGAACGATAAGGGCTTGAACCCGTACCTACAGAAGTACTTACACGTGCATAAGAACTTTGAGAGGAACCGATTCCGTTTCGTACCTGATTCCAGCACACAGGCAGTTGTGCAAAAGCAGTTGTGCTAAAATTTTGAAAGAAGGATGTTACTTGTTCGCACTCCGTGGTAAAACTCAAAGCGCCATTCCATGGGCTGAATTCGTTGCCACAGTTGGCTCTTACATAAAATTGATACTTAGTTCCAGGCGTTAGATTCGTATACGTGTAAAACGAATCAACTGTTACATCTAAGCCTGTTGTTGAGGCTGTTGGAGGTGTAGTGCCTTGTGGTACTACCAGTACTTGCCAAGCCGATTCTTCTCCTTGGGCTTCCCAATTAAAAGTGGCAGTGGTGGAGTAGATATCTGAAACGGTATAGTTTATTGGTGTTGGGCAAGTAAGCAATGCCATAATACTTGCTGTATTGTCCGATTCTTCGTAGCTACAATTCACATTTTCCGAATAATGCAATCTAATTTGTGTGGAAGTTATGGCTTGAACCGTCAATGGGGACTCGCCATGTGCGATTACGTTATTAGACCAGTCTGTTACTGTGATGTATTTATTGGAGTTGCCTTGTTTGTAGTTAAAAAGATAATCTGTACCTACTATTAGTCCAGACAATTGTGAAAATTCATTAGAATAAGAATAAGCTGTAATTTGTTGACTAAATCCAAGATTGTTTGAAACAAAATTGAAACCCGGATTTTGAAGTGTTCGGATGCATTGGCTGTAGCCTCCCATTATTGAAAACAAAAAGAGGAGTAAAAGTACATTTTTTTTCATTGTATAGTTTAAAATTATTTGAGGCAAATCTATACAGAATAAATAACATTTTGTTATATTTCACAAAGAACAATGAGTCTACAAAAAAGCCTATTCTTCTATTAATCATTGATTTAATCAAATTACGGTTGGATGAGCACTGGTTGTTCGGAGTTTGGAGCATTGTGGTGGAAACTTTAGGTGACCCTTCCTGCGTTACGGTGACAAAGTGGGTAGTGCGTGGTTGTTGAGGATGCTTTTTTAAGCTGCTGAAATTATTTCAGCAGTACAAAATGAGGCTTTTACCTTGTGCTAAATGGAAGTTCCATTTTAGGGCTGACTTCATTTTTTGGTTTTATTTACATCCCGCAGAAAATCGTTTTTTGAGTTGAAAAGTAGCTGTATTAATGAAATAACGGCTTTTATAATGGTTTGTTTAATAGTCTTTTATGTTGTTTGTCGGAAAAAGCGTACCTTTCAACTAGTAAATTTAAAATTTAACACATTTAAGGTACTAACTTTTAATAAAAACACAAATAATCGCTTAGATTTGTTAGTATAAAAGGTTTTACTACATAATTATGACTCTCAGCCAAAAAAAACAATACCCGCCCTTTCGCGCACTTATACCTAAATGGGTGCAAAAACCTAGGTGTACATTCCTAGCTCCCTGCTACTTCCTCACCGTCTGTTTTGAAATCAATTTTGTGATTTCTTGCAGTTTTTTTTACTTAAAAAATTAACGATTATGAAAAAAAAATCAGGTAATTCAGAAAACACTGGAAACTTATTTGCTCGTTTTTGGTATGTACTTTTGTTACTGTCGGTTACTACTGTCGGTTGGGGACAGATATTACAATGGAATACCTTCGGGAATGCAGGCACAGAAACTTCAGAGCCAAGTTCTTTTAACAACGTTAATATTAGCTCATCAAATTTGACATTGGGACCAGGTATTGGTGCTTTCCCTAATGGTGATAGATTTGGGGGTAATTATTGGTTTGATACAGGTAATTCAAATTCTTCTACATTGGTACAAGCTATAGCAGGTGACAATTATATTCAATTTATTGTAACGCCAAATACGGGTTTTTCATTCACTCCTTCACAATTTGTCTTCCAGTGGGATAGTTCCGCAACTGGTCCTAAAAATGTTGCGTTACGATCTTCTGCAGATTCCTACACCACAAACTTGGGCACAATCGCACCTACTGCTGCAATCGCTACTGCAAATACTATTTCAATTTCTGGTCTTTCGAATATTACCACTGCAACAACTTTCCGATTATACGGGTATGGAGCAACAGCTGCTGCTGGAACTGGCGGTTTTGATACTTCTACAAATACGGTAAATGTTTCATTAAGCGGCACAGTAACATTTGTAGGCAAAACATCAATCACCACCGGAGATTGGAACACGGCCGCGACGTGGACGCCTTCTGGTGTTCCATCAAGCTCGGATAATGTAACAATCGCTTCAGGACATATTGTAACAGCTACCAGTTCCATAACTAGAAATTCAGGAACAACCACTATTGTAAATGCAGGTGGCACTTTGGCAACTGCGCAAAATTATATTAACAATGGAACTACTGCAGTGAATGGTTCTTTTCGATTAAATGCAGGGGGTTGGGTTTCTGATGCAGGGGGTACAAATAGTCTTGTTTACGGAACTACCGGAACGCTGATTTTTGATACAGGGGGATTATATGGCGCTAATAACGGTAATTATTGGCCGACTGTAAATGGTCCTTTTAATGTGACGGTAAAGTCTGGCACGCTTGAATTGGGTTTTAATAGAACAGTAGCGGGATTGTTTGACATTTCGGGGTCGGTAACTTTAGCTTCCACTTTAACATTAAACGGAATTTGTCAATTGAATGCGGGAAGTTTTTTTAATAGTTCCCCCATTTATGGCCCATCCTCTGTATTGGTTTATAATATTGGTGCGGTTTACGGTAGAGGTTTAGAGTGGAATGCTACTGCTGGGGCAGGATACCCAAGTTCCGTGCAACTTATAAACAATACCACGCTGAATTATCCAAACGCTGGTGCTTTCGGTGCTGGACCTTTTAGCACAAACTTAGCTATTGCAAAAAATCTTACGATTGATTCCGGTTCATCCTTATTTATGGGTTATGGAGATAATGCTAATAAATCGGGGAGTCTTAGTATAGGAGGAAACTTAATAAACAACGGAAATTTCGGATTGGGAAATGCTATTGGTGGTGACTTTTATTTGGCAGGAAATTGGACGAAAGGACCGGCGAGTAACTTTTACCCAAATAGCAGAGCCGTATTTTTCAATGGAACCACTGCTCAAACTATTACTGGAGCCACTACTTTCGACTATTTATTCTTAAACAGCTCGGCAGGTGTAACACTTGCGAATGCTGTAGTTGTTAACAATCAACTTGATTTTAGTAATGGAAAATTAAGCCTTGGTACTAATGATTTAACGATTGAAAGCTCAGGAACCATCAATGGAGCAACTACTTCAAAGTATGTTGTCACCAATTCAACAGGGCAATTAAAAAGAACCGTTGGAGGCAGTGGTATTTTATTTCCCGTGGGAAATACTGCGTATAATCCTATAACCTTCAATAATTCTGGAACCGCTGATGTCTATGGCGTACGAGTGGCAAACGCAACTCCGGCAGGAGCTAATGCTACCAAAACCGTTTCAAGACAATGGATTACTACCGAAGCGGTTGCTGGAGGAAGTAATTTGTCCGTCGTAGCCCAATACAATACAGGAGAAGCAGGTGCGGGTTATGCAGCGGGAACTGATAACTTTATAGGACATTATAATGGAACCATTTATACCCAACAAGTTGCAGCCACCCATTCAGGTGCAAATCCTTTTACAGTGGCTTCAAACGCAAACTTAACGCCTTCCGATCTAACTACGGGAACGCAATATTTTGCTTTGGGTAGGGATAACGGACTTATGTTAGTAGCTACTAATTTGATAATAACCGCTATTACTCCTGCCTCGCCAACCGCAGGAAATGCATTTAGCGTGACGGTTCGTTCGCAAGATGCCTACGGTGCTTTTGCCAGTGTTTTAGCAGCCACTTCTTTTACCTTAACCACAAATGGAAATGCAGGTACAATCGGCGGTACAGTTACCGGGACAATTAACCCTGGAACAAATAGCGTTACCGTATCAGGCGTAATCCTGCCCAATGCTGGAACGGGAGTTACGATAACCGCTACTAGAGACAGTGGCGACAGTTTGATAGCAGGACAAAGTGCGACATTCATCGTTTTAGGAGTAGCCACTAAATTGGATTTTGGAACCGCGCCACCTGCAACAGGGAATGCAAGTGTAAACCTAACTACATTTACCGTTAGAGCATTACGGGCTGATGATACTTTAAACAATACTTATACAAGCAGTATAACGATTTCAAAAGCATCCGGTTCAGGAACGCTGTCCGGAACGTTGACTGTGAATGCTGTAGCAGGAGTGGCAACTTTTAGCACGGCTCAATTTGATTTGGCAGACACTTATACGATTTCTGCAACAGCATCCGGATTGACAGGAGTAACTAGTGGGAATATCGTTATTTCAGCAAATCCTGCTAATGGATTTTTTAGAAGTAACGTTGCTACTGGAAATTGGTCTACAGCTGGTAGTTGGCAATCCTCAAATGATGGAAGTACGGGTTGGATTACTGCTGCAGCGCCACCAACCGCTGCGGCAAATGTGATTACCATAAGAACTGGACATAACATTACGGTAGCAACTAATGTAACAACGGATCAATTAATTATAGCAAACGGCGGACAACTAACCGTTAACTCTACATCGGGAACTTTAAATATTAGTAACGGAACAGGAACTGATATTGATATTCAAAGTGGTGGAATTTTGCAAGTCACTGGAACGGCTACTTATGCATCAACAATTATATTTGCAACTAGCTCCTCTATGAATGTAGCTGGAAAAATCACAATTGGAGATGGTGTAGCTACTAACGGTAGTGGTTACGATACCTTTGCTACTGCATCTTCTAGCCAAATTATTTGGAATAACGCTGCCATTTATGAATGGAATTCTAATGGTGCTTTTACTGCAAGCGGCCTTGTTTTTTTTCCTGGAGTAGTGGCTTCAACTGTACCTATCTTTAGAATTACTAAAATCCCTGCAACAAGTGTAGGAGGTGGTTCAGATACGGTTATAAATGGTTTATTGCAACTGAACGGTGTCAATCTGAATTGGCAAGGAAACAGTTCTAAAATATTTAGAAATGGAATAGTTGCACTAGGTACTGCATCAATGATTAGAAATGCTAATTCGGGTCCTTGGCAAATAGGCGATGCGTCTGCTGGAACAGCCGAAATAGGTGGATCAACAGGCATTTTGACTTTAACCAACCCTAGCGGTATTTCTATTACTTCTAATTGCACTGCAACGTTAACCAGTAATACTACAATCACTTCTGGAGGTATTTCACATTTTGGAATACTCGATTTAGGAATTTATGCCTTTTCAGGTACTGGTACTTTTGCCGCTCGAACAGGTTCTACAGTCATTACTTCAAACACTGGCGGTTTGGTTTCTGCAATTGCAGTTGGAGGCACAAAAACTTTTGAAGTTGGAGCGAATTATATTTTCAACGCCAATACTACTACTCCATTTCCTACAGGAACTTTTGGCAATCCGGCAAGCCTAAGATTTAATAATGCCAATGTGGTTTCTAATCGAACCAATAATATTACGGTTTCAGGAACTGTTGATGTCAAAGGCACTTCCTCTTTTGCATTAAACCCAACGACAAATGACCTTACCTTAGGAGGCGTTATGACAATTGACCCAAATGCTACTTTTGACAATGGCGGTGAAAACCAAATCAATAATAGCGGGGGAACTGGATCCATTGTAATAAACGGAACCTTCATTACACAGCATACAAAAGGATTTGCAGGACCTACCACTGCTATACCTAGTATTACACCTACCCTTGCTAGCAATTCTACTGTTGAATATGCTTTGAATGGTAATCAAATCATTTCTACTTTTAATTACTACAACATCACCTGCAGCGGTAGTGGTACAAAAACAACTCAAAGCTCCATTAGCGTTGACACGAATGGTTTGGTAAAAATAACAGGAAATGCAACCGTAGATGCTACTTCGAATTTAGCCGCAACAAGTGCGAACAATACCGCTTTTACGATGGACGGTGGTCGATTGATTTTAAGAACAGGTGGCACACAACCTAACATGCGGGGCACCTATACTTTAACAGCAGGCGTGGTTGAATATGCCGATACTTCTTCTAAAACAATCCGAAATGGTTCTTACCAAAATATTGAAGTTACGGGAACTAATGTAGGAAATTCAAATGGTAACATTACCTTAAATGAAAATGGTTCGTTCACAGTAAAAACAGGCGGTATTTTCACTATTAATTCCAATGCAATCGTTGGTCCTGTAGGAACACAAACTTTAAATGTAGAAAATGGCGCAGTTTTTAAAACTGGCGATGCTCAAGGATTTTACGGCACCACAACTACTTCTGTACGAGACGATATTGAAACCATCAACCTTCCAATGAATAGTACTGTTGCGTATTATGGAAGTGACCAAACGATAACGGCATTAAATACAGGTAACAAATACGGAAAACTACTCGTGTCTGGAACCGGAACGAAAACCTTAAATACGACCGATATTGAAGTAGATAATAGTTTAGAAGTAACTTCCAGCTTGCTTAGTATTGAAGAAGGAAAAACACTTACTGTGAAAAATGGCATCACTACTGTAAATGATGCGGTTGTAGTTGCAAATGGCGGTAGTATCATTCAGGTGACTGATGAAAATGTAAATACGGGTAAAATTGCAGTTGCAAGAACGACCCAACCCATGAACAAATATGATTACACCTATTGGAGTTCACCGGTTGCTGGAAATACCTTGCACGATTTATCCCCGTTGACACATGTGAATCGGTATTACTCATACAATCCTGATGCTACCACTCCTACACCCAATTGGACTGCTATAACAGGTGGTGCGGCAACAATGGCTGCTGGGCAAGGATATATCATCAGAGCTCCTAATGATTATGCAACTGATACTTATACCGCTTATAATGGAAGCTTTAGTGGCGTTCCGAACAACGGAACGGTAAGCATTGGTGTTAGCGGTTCTGCTACGGTGGAGAAATATAATCTAGTGGGAAATCCTTATCCTTCCGCTATTAGTGCCAGTGATTTTGTGACTGCAAATGTGGGAGGAAGTAATAATGTCGTTCAGGGAACACTTTATTTCTGGACGCACAATACGCCATTTTTGAGTTCGCCCACTTATACGTATAGTACGGGTGACTATGCAGCATGGAATGGCTCAGGTTCTGTTGCTACCAATAATGGAGGAACAAGCGATAACAATGCGGCTCCAGATGGAAATATCGCTGCAGGTCAAGGTTTCTTTGTACAAGGAAGTGCCACTGGTGGAACCGCTGTTTTTAAAAACACCATGCGGGTGAAAGGAAATAATATGCAGTTTTTTAAATCGAATCCTGCTGAAACGGCTAATAATGCAAATGCATCTTCTACTTCTGAACCAATCGAAAAAAGTCGGGTGTGGTTAAATTTACAAGGCGGAACTAATGGATTTAGTCAAATGCTTGTAGGTTATATTGCAAATGCCACAAATGATTACGACACACTTTACGACGGCCCTTCTTTTGGTGGTAACTCCGTAACTTTTTATTCAGTTTTAAGTGCTAAAAATTTAGTGATTCAAGGTCGTGCCTTGCCATTTGTTCCTACCGATGAAGTACCAATTGGGTATAAAACAACCGTGACTGGAAACCTAACGATTAGTATTGACCATGTCGATTGCTTGATGGAAAATCAAGGCATTTATTTAAAAGACAATGTGTTGGATATCGTTCATGATTTGAACGCTTCTTCTTATACATTTGCAGCGGTTCCGGGAACATTCAACAATCGTTTTGTGTTGCGATACTTACCTGCCGAAGATTTGGCTAATCCAACGTTTGATGAGCAAATTAGCAGTGTAACTATTCGTAAAAACGAGGCTGTCTTGCGGGTGAATTCGCCTTATGAAACGATTGATGAAGTAATGGTTTATGACATCATGGGACGTCTTATTTTTGAGAAAAAGGACTGCAACAACACTACTTTTGAAGCAAGTCATATCGTTTCTAGCGACCAAACTTTAATTGTAAAAGTTAGGTTGAGTAATGGTGGGGTGGTTACTAAGAAGGTGTTTTAAGGAGGTTCGTTATTATGCCGGGTCCCGTGAAGATTGATTTTATTAAGGACAAACTGAACGGGGTTATTACTTATTCTCGCATGAATGGTCAGATGACTTGGGTAAAATTGTCGTACGACAGTTATTCGACGTATATGAACACATGCGTCCTTTGTTAATACCAGATGTTCCCGACAACTGCGAATATATGGCTATTGCAGTAATCCGTGACGAAGAAGTACCGCTACAAAGCAGTATTATTGAGGCTATTTTTGGGGATAATCAGTAGGATTATGTCCGGATGCATGAAAATGACCACAGCATTTATTTGTTGTGGTTTTTTTTGGGGTAGATAAAGAATAGATGGATTAAAAAAGTAGATAGTACATACTTGTAAATTTGAAAATATGTAGCACAACTACCGCCTTACGAATTATAAAATAATGTTGCTAAGGGACTGGGTTTATCCGATTTATTTTAAAAATTAAGTACGAAAACTTGTAATTCACTACGAGTCAATGTTAAACAAAACAAAATTTTAATTATATTTGAAATAGTTTTAAATTAAATTATATGAATAGACAATTACTTTACTCCATCGTAGTGCTTTTTCTGACTACTTTTTTAGCAAAAGCCCAAGTCGGTATTACATGTGAAAATCCCATAGTAATTAGTGCGCTACCTTTTCAAGCCATGGATAATACAGGAAATTATGGGAATTCTGTTCTCGGCCCACAACTATCATCCTGTATTCCTGGAGGAACAAACTACCAATCGGGCAATGATGTTTTTTATAGTTATACGGCTGTAGAAAATGCTACAGTAAGTTTTACACTAAGCACTACGCAAACTCGCTCGTCACTATTTCTATATCCAAGTTGTAGTGGGATTACTGGAAATTGTTTGGCCGCGGTAGGAAACAACACGAATTACCCGAGAATAATTAATTATAATGTAGTAGCGGGTGCTACTTATATCATTTTGATTTCTTCCAATTCTCAAACACCAATAATTCAGTATGACTTACTAATTCAGAAAGAAAATTGTACAAAGCCCACTAATTTGATGGTTAGCGATACCGCTTTAACATCTGCCACCTTTTCGTGGAGTAGTGAGGGTAATCCGATTTCGCATCAAGTGGCAGTGCAACCGCAAGGAAGTTTAGTGCCTTCAGGAGCAGGACAATATTCAGGAATAACAAATTCTACGTTTACACCTACAGATTTAAATGCGGCTACCTTATACCAATATTGGGTTCGGTCAGAATGCAGTCCTGGTGTTTTTAGTGCTTGGGCAGGACCTTACCTTTTTAATACGGTAATTTGTACTGCAGCAGCACAATGTGACTATACGTTTAGAATGACGGATACCGCTAACAATGGTTGGAATGGTGCTCGAATGAAAATAAGACAAAATGGTATTGTGGTTGCTACAATAGGAGGCACTTATACCTCCGGAGCTGGGCCTGTAGATGTTATTGTTCCGCTATGTAATGACGTACCTATTGACGTTTTCTGGGAAGTGGCAGGAAGTCAACCGCATCAATGTGTTCTTTCTATTGTCAATTCTTTTGGTCAAACTATAGGGACAGTTAATGGAGCAAATGCCACTGTGGGAACGGTTATTTATCTGGGAACTATAAACTGTACGTATGCTTTGTGTAATTTAGCTCCAACAAATGTTACCTTTAATCCTACCACCACTGGTGAAACAATCAATTGGGAGGCACCTGGAACTGAAAATGTGGGTTTTGATGTGTATATTGTACCAACAGGAGGGTTGTCGCCAACAATGACTACTCTGCCGACCTATTCTGGAGTAAATGGACCAGCCGCTCCATTTTCTTATACTATTCCGTCGCTATTACTTCCAGACACTAGTTATGATGTATATGTTAGAGTACAATGTGATGATCCAAGTGATTCACCATGGTCTGCAGTAACCACATTTACCACATTACCAACTTGTCCTAAACCAATCGAGCAGACTGTAACCGAAATTGTAACAAATTCAGCAGTATTGGGATGGACTGAAGCCGCATCGGCAAGCCAATGGGAAGTATTATTACTATCGGCTCCAAATGGAATTGAACCGGCAGCACCTGCACTAAATCCTGCTGTTGGACCAAATGATTTGTATTTTCAAAACCTTACAGGTGCTACAACCTTACTGCCAACATTGCAACCCGCCACTATTTATTATTATTACGTGAGAGCGGTTTGCCAGCCGGGAAGTGATAAAAGTACTTGGACTGGGCCTTTTATTTTTAATACAATTACTTGTAATGCATCTGAAAAATGCACTTATAGATTTATATTAACCAATACTACCAATAATTCATGGAATTCTGGAAGAATGCAAGTGCGTCAGAATGGAATTGTTGTAGCTACTTTAGGAACAGGAGGGATAAATAATCCTAATGGTATCGAGGTTTCTATATGTAATGATGTTCCTTTTGATTTGTATTGGAGTGAAGCTGGAACCTTGCCTCAAGATATAGGTGTTTCACTTATTGATGTAAATAATGATATTGTTTTTACAAAATTAGCAGGACAAGGAACGGCTCTTACTGTTCTATATTCAGACACTATTTTAGAAAATTGTGCACCGCCAAGTTGCCCAAAGCCAATCAATCTTTTGGCAAATGCTTCACAAGTTTCAGTTCAATTGAGTTGGGAAGAAGTAGGTTCTGCCACCCAATGGGAAGTGTATATTGCAACAGATGCCATGGCTCAGCCTGTTAATGGAACAGCAGTTTCTAATATTGCACCGTATTATATTGCAAATATAAATACAAATTTTACAGTTAATGGGTTAGTACCTAGTACTGCATATACTTTTTATGTAAGAGCCATTTGTTCCGGAGTTGATCATAGTACTTGGACTTTACTAAATCCAGTAAGTTTTAACACAACTCCTGTTAATGATGATTGTGCGGCAGCAATTAATATCCCTGTCAATCCATCACCACAATTTCTTATTTCCGTTGCAGGAACTACTTTAGGAGGAACGGCTTCTGCAGAAATTTCTACTTGTCCTGGGAATGAGAATGACGATGTGTGGTTTAGTTTTGTAGCTACAAATGCAATTCAAGTAGTTGAATTAAAAAACATTATTGGTTCAACTACGAATTTACGATTTGCTATTTATGCCGGAAATGTCTGTGAGACTATGACACAACTATTTTGCAGTGCAACTGGAAATAATAAGGGTGTTTTGACCAATTTAGTTGTGGGTGAAGTGTATAAAATCAGGGTTTATACAAATGGAGCTAACCCGACTGAATCTGCTGCATTTGATATTAGTGTCACTACACCACCACCTCCAGGGCCTAATGATGAACCCATTAATGCTATTGCGGTGCCGATTAATCCGCTTTCAGAATGCGTGTATGTAACGCCAGGAAACTTAATTGGCGCTACCGCTACTGCAACGGTTCCTTCAGGTTGTGCGGGAACTGCAAATGATGATGTATGGTTCAGCTTTATAGCTACTTCTGACACACAGATAATTAATATATTAAATATAGAGGGAACAACCACTGATTTAAATCATGCTGTTCTTACCGGAACGTATGATAATTTAACGCTCTTTTATTGTTCGTCGCAAAATGCCTCGTCAAGTAACAATTCTAATTTTATCGTCGGTCAGAACTATTTTCTGAGAGTTTGGTCGGCTGGTAGTACAAATCAAGTGGTTACTTTTGATGTGTGTATCAAACCAGTTTCAACGTGTGCTACTGCGGCTCCATTTTGTGCAGGTAGTTTTGGAGACCCTTATATTTTTCCGAATACCACTGGAATTCCAAATAATGTACAAGTAGCTTGTTTGGGTAGTATTCCTAATCCAACGTATTATACTTTAAACGTAAGTCAAACTGGTCCGCTAAATTTTACCATTTTTCAAAACACAAATATTAATGGGGAGGGTCAGTTATTAGGTAATCCACTCGATGTTGATTTTGTAGCGTGGGGACCTTTTGCCTCTCCACAAAGTTGTGACCAAATTGTATTTGCTGATTGTCCTACGTGTCCTAATAATACAAATAATCCTGCTTTTTATCCTCTAGGCAACATTGTAGATTGCAGTTATTCGGCCAGTTATACTGAAACGGTGTCTATTCCTAATGCCCAAGCAGGGGAATATTATGTGCTTTTACTGACCAATTTTTCTGGACAGCCGGGTTACATCAGTTTGATGCAAGATAATTACAACGACCCAGGTGCAGGAGCGACGTCATGTGGCGATGTTATTCAACTGGTGTCATTTATTGATGCCAATAATAATGGAGTTAAAGAGGAAACAGAAAGTAAATTTACTTACGGCTCGTTTACTTTTCAAAAGAACAATACAGGAGCTACCTATTATGTAACCAATCCGATGGGCGTTCAAAATATTTATGATGCAAACACGGCGAATACGTATGATTTTGATTTTACAATTAATTCAGAATATGCAGCTTATTATGCCGAAACACCTACAAGTTTTAACGACCTAAGTATTCCATTTGGTAGTGGTGTTCAAACGCTTTATTTTCCTATAACAATAACGCAAACCTACAGTGATATTGACGTGTCCATTGTTCCCATTGGTGCGCCACGTCCTGGTTTTCAATATACTCAAAAAATTGTGTACCGAAACTTGGGGATAGCTGCTACTTCGGGCACTCTAACTTTTGCCAAAGGAAATGCTACTATCGCTATAGCCGAAATTCTTCCCGCAGCCACAAGCGTTACAACAGAAGGATTTTCGTACGATTTTATCAATCTTGCACCAGGGGAAACGCAGATCATTAATGTAAAAATGACCGTGCCAGTGATACCCATTGTAAATTTAGGCGACGTAGCGACAACTACAGTAAGTATTTCTTCTCCAGACGTTGATGTGAATACCAACAATAATAGTTTTGTAACTAACCAAGTTGTTGTAGCTTCTTACGATCCAAATGATAAGAACGAAGCACGAGGGGCAACCGTGAACATCAATCAGTTTACACAAGACGATTATTTATTCTATACCATTCGTTTTCAAAACACCGGAACAGCAAGTGCCGAAACCGTGCGGATTGAAGACCTTTTAGCCTCCGAATTTGATTTTGCCAGCATCCGAATGATCAGCGCCAGTCATCATTATTCTATGGAACGCATCAATAATAAATTGGTTTGGACTTTTAATAATATCAATCTGTTACCCGCTGTTCAAAATGATTTATTGAGTCAAGGCTATGTAAGTTTCAAAATCAAACTAAATGCAGGATTTGCAGTAGGCGATGTAATCCAAAATACCGCTGCAATTTACTTTGATTTTAATCCTCCTATTATTACCAATACGTTTGAAACTACGTTTGTTCCGAATTTAAGTGCAGGTTCTTTTGATGCTAGTAATTTAGTGGTTTATCCAAATCCTGCGAGGGAGGTGGTGCAAATTACGTTAAGAAATTCTGTTGAAACTATATCGAGAATAGTTATCTATGATATTATTGGAAAAGCTATTAAAACCATTTCGGGAACTAATGAACAACAAGCAACCGTTAATGTTTCCGATTTATCAAAAGGTGTATATATGATTGAAATTACTACGGATTCTCATTTGAAACAGATTCGTAAGTTTATAGTAAATTAGGTTTGCCATACTCTAATTGGTATGTAGGGTAGTCCCGATTGCAATTGTAATCGGGATTTTTTTATAGGAAATGATAGGGTGTTAACGGATTTATAATTTTAATGTGTAGTTTGCTATGAGTCAATGTTAAGTAGAACAAAAATAGTAGTATATTTCGGCACTTAAAAACCCAAATCTTATGAAGAAACAATTACTTTATGCTGTTTTAGTTTTATTTTCGGCTGTTTTATCAGGGAATGCCCATACAATTAATGACGGTAATCCTAAAAATACTTTGGGTAACTCTTCTGTAAACGAACGTAGCACGAGGACTCTTTTGTCTCCAGAAAATTTTATAACAAAGGTTGTTAATGATGATTGTGAAGCAGTAATTACTGCACAACCCGTAGGGATTACTATTTGCAGCAATGCATCTGCTACTTTTACAGTAGCTGCCACTGATTCCGGCTTAACCAATCAATGGTTTGGGCCAACGGGTCTAATCGCTTCAGCAACAAACGCATCGTACACGATTGCAAATGCAACGCCGGCAAGTGCAGGAAATTATGTGGAAATTGTAACAGGAAGTTGTGGCACACCCGTAACTTCAAATTCAGACAACTTAATAATTCCACAAGAAATAATATTTATTCTACAACCATATGCATCAACATCGGTTTGTGTAGGAGATCCTGTATTTTTATCAATAGCTGTTATAGGAGCATCTAACTTTAGTTATCAATGGTATAAAGGATCTACAGTAATTCCAGGAGCAACCAGTACAACTTATGGGATAAATTCAACCAATGTAGCCGATTCAGGAAACTATACCTGTAAAGTAACTTCTTCTGGTAACACAGTTACATCTAATGTAGCAGTGGTTATTGTTAATGATTTGCCATGGGCAACAATTGCTGCATCAGCCACAACTGTTTGTTTAGGAGAACCAACTTATCTATACATTACAGGAACTCCAAATGCTACTGTAACTTATAGCGACGGAACAAATAATTATGCAGTAACTTTGAATAACGAAGGTGTCATTACTATAGCTATGCCAATACTTTTTACTACAACAACATTTACTTTAGTAAGTGCTGAAAATTCTTTAACAGGATGTTACAAGGCATTAACTGGAAGTGTAACAATTATAGTAGATGAAAATACCACAATTATTGAACAACCCCAAGGAGCTACTGTTTGTGCAGGACAAACAATAAGTTTGAGTGTAACCGCAACAGGGTCAAACTTAATTTACCAATGGTATAAAGGCAGTTCAGTTATTGCAGGAGGGACGGAACCAACTTTCGTAATGTTTTCAACAACAGTAGCCGATTCAGGAGACTATACCTGTGTAGTGTATTCTTCTTGCGGAACGCCAATCACATCTAGTGAAGCCGTAGTTGTAGTCAATAATGGTGCAAATGGTTCGCCTTGTGGAGATACCATTCAACTAATAGTTTTTGTAGATGCCAATAGTAATGGAGTGAAAGAAGCAACAGAAGCTGGATTTGGCTATGGTGCCTTTACTTATCAAAAGAACAATGCAGGAACTATTTATTATGCAAATAGTCCTCTGGGTTTTCACACCATTTATGATGAAAACACAACTACTACGTATGACTTTGATTATGAAATCAATTCAGAATATGCAGCGTATTATGGCGAAACGCCAACCAATTTTAATGATTTAACGATTCCATTGGGAAGCGGAGTTCAAACGCTTTATTTTCCCATCACACTAACGCAAACTTATAATGATGTTGAGGTTTCCTTAATTGCTTTAGCTGTTCCGCGTCCGGGGTTTCCGTATACCCATCAAATTGTTTATAAAAACGTAGGACATAATCCAAGTTCTGGAACCATAACCTATACTAAAAGTAATGCGAATATAGCCATCACAAGTACGACGCCTTCTGAAACAACAACTACTTCAGATGGCTTTACGTATAACTACACAAACCTTTTGCCAGGACAAACCGCAACAATTTTGGTAAATATGCAGGTGGGTACAATTCCTACTGTAAATTTAGGAGATATAGTTCCCAATACCGTTTCAATTGCTCCAATTGAAAGTGACGTGAATCTAACAAACAATAGTTTTACTATTGTCCAAACCGTTGTAGGTTCCTACGACCCTAATGATAAAACAGAAGCAAGAGGAGAAAGCGTACAAATAGGACAATTCGCTCAAGGTGATTATTTGTATTACACGATTCGTTTTCAAAATACGGGTACAGCAAGTGCCGAAACCGTTCGTATTGAAGATAATTTAACATCCGACTTTGATTTTGCAAGTGTACGAATGATTAGTGCCAGTCATGATTATACTATGGAACGAATCAATAATAAGTTGGTTTGGACTTCTAACACTATTAATCTTCCGAGTGAAAATGCAAACGAACCTGGAAGTCATGGTTATGTACTGTTTAAAATAAAATTGAATACAGGATTTGCAGTAGGTGACGTAATTGAAAATACGGCTGAAATCTATTTTGATTTTAATCCTGCCATTATTACCAATACCTTTCAAACTACTTTTGTACCTAATTTAAGTACGGGATCTTTTGAAGCTAGTAATTTAGTGGTTTATCCAAATCCTGCGAGGGAGGTGGTGCAAATTACTTTGCAAAATGCTACCGAAACGATGTCCAAAGTAGTAATTTATGACATCATCGGAAAAGCTATCAAGATTATTTCTGGAGATAATGCACAACAAGCAACCGTTAATGTTTCCGATTTATCAAAAGGTGTATATATGATTGAAATTACTACGGATTCTAATTTAAAACAAATTCGTAAGTTTATTGTAAATTAGAGGTTTATAAATCTAATTGGTTAATGCTAGTCCCGATTGCAATTATTGTAATCGGGATTTTTTTATAGGAAATGATAGGGTGTTAACGGATTTGTAATTTTAATGTGTAGTTTGCTATGAGTCAATGTCGGACAAAAGATTATTTTGCTTAAATTTGGAAATACAAATTGCAATTTAATCTGTCCCATTATGAAGCAAACATTACTTTTACTAGTTACGGTACTTTTTGTTAGTTTATCTTATTGTCAATATCCAGAAAACTTTGAAGGTCCTGATGTGACAGTTCCTAATGGTTTTCCTGCCGGTTGGTTAGTCACAGATAATGGCGTTGGAACGAGCACGAGTTGGAACACTCTGAGTAGTCCTATACTAGTTATTAATGGTACAAAATCAGCCTATATAAATAGACATGATATTGGTATTGGGAATACTTCAGAAGATTGGTTGATTAGTCCGAGTACTGCAGTTCCTTCTGACGGGGTGCTCCGTTTTTTTACGAGACAAACGCTTCCTGGAGATAATGGAACGCTTTATCAAATTCGAGTTTCTACAGGAAACTCACAAACCAATTTACCTTCCTATACGATTGTACAACAATGGACGGAGGATCAATTGAATCAAATTTTTGATGTTGCAGAAGAAAAAGTAGTAAACCTTCCCTCTACTTTATTTGGTATAAATGCTTATATCGCTTTTGTACGTGTATATACACAGCCTACTGCAGCTTCTGGTGGAGACCGTTGGGTGATAGATGATATTAATGTGGCGCCTAAATGCTTGACGCCAAGCTCTTTAAGCACAACTAATATCGCGCCTACAAGTGCTAATTTCTTTTGGACCGGTCCTCAAGGAGCTGCAGGTTATGAGTTGGAAATACTACCTTCTAGCCAGTCAGCTACTGGAATTGCAACGGATATTTCTAATGTATCTCTGTCTAGTTTTATCAAAATAGGCTTAATACCAGATGTATGTTATAAATACTATGTTAGATCCAATTGTGGTAATGGTAATTTTAGTGAATGGGTTGGTCCTTTTAATTTTTGTACGCCACCTACTGGAATAAATTGTCAGTATGCGATTGATATATCGTTGCCTTACCAAACTATTAATAATACAAGTAATTTCGGAAATACACTAGCAGGTCCTCAAACGTCAAGTTGTATTTCTGGTGGTACCAATTATCAAGCAGGAAATGATGTTTTTTATAGTTATACCGCAACAGAAGATTGTTTTGTGAGTTTTATATTAAATTCTAATCAACCCGAATCGTCGTTATTTATATATCCAAGTTGTGCGGGTATTACAGGACCTTGTTTAGCAGCTGTTGGTAATACTACTAATAACCCGAGAATTCTGAATCTTAATTTAGTAGCAGGGCAAACCTATAAAATTGTAGTTTCGTCAAGTGACCTATCGCCAACCATAGGATATAACTTAGTCATTCAATGTGAAAATTGCTCAAACAAACCAACGAATTTAACCGTGCCAAATATTTATTTAACGGGAGCTGATTTAGCATGGACACCTCCAGCAGGGGAGCCAGCTCTTTCTTATCAGGTTGAAATTCAACTTGAGGGAGGTTTAGTACCGTCAGGATCCGGACAATATTCAACAGTCATACCCTCACTTTCTATAAATGATTTAGTTGAAGGAAATGACTATCAATATTGGGTAAGATCAGAATGTGCACCAGGTGTTTTTAGTGCTTGGGTAGGACCAAAGCCATTTGTATATCAGAGTTGTCCTAAGCCTGTGAATCTTTCGGCAACTAATGTGACTGCAACTTCGGCAAGCTTGAATTGGTCAGAAGCTTCATTAGCTACCCAATGGGAGGTCTTGTTACTTGCTGCACCAATTGGGGTTGTGCCTTCAGCACCTGGTGAAATTCCCACTGTAGGTGCTTCGGATTATTATTATCAAAATGTTTTAACAACCTCATTAACGCCTACATTACAAGCTGCGACAAACTATTATTTTTATGTTAGAGCCATTTGTTCAGCCGATGATAAGAGTGCTTGGTCAGGACCAATTATTTTTAATACTATTACTTGTGATCCAGCAGATAAATGTACTTATAAGTTTTACTTGACCAGTCAAGCAGCTAGCAATTGGAGTAATGGTAGAATGCAAGTGCGTCAAAATGGTGTTGTAGTAGCAACTTTAGGAACTGGCGGTGTAAATAATTTAAACGGAATTGCTGTACCTATTTGTAATGGTGTTCCGTTTGATTTGTATTGGAGCGAGACTGGAACACAGCCACAACTAATAGGTATACAAGTTGAAAATTCTTTTGGGGATACCGTTTACACTAAACTACCTGGCGAAGGAACGCCGTTAACCGTCTTATATTCGGATATTACTTTAGGAAATTGTATGCCTCCTACTTGTCCTAAGCCACAGGATAATGGAGGAAGTACACGAACTTCCACTACAGCACATTTGAATTGGAATGAAATGGGTGCTGCGACACAATGGGAAGTTTTTGCTAGTGCTGATGGAACAGTCCCGGATAATAATGCTCCTTTAAATACAGGAATTCCTTGGTATTATTTAGCGAACACCAATGCCGATTTTGTTATAATGGGTCTACTTCCCACTGAATATTTTGAGTTTTATGTTAGAGCGATTTGTTCGTCTACAGATAGAAGTACTTGGAAAAAACTTACAACTTATTCTCCGGATAAAATTATATTGAATGCGTTTATTGATGTTAATAGTAATGGTATACAAGATGGGTTGGAACAAAATTTCCAATACGGAAATTTCACCTATATTAAGAATAATGAACCAACGACTTATAGCTCAAGTCAATATGGGCAATTTAAAATTTATGATGAAAACCCTGCAAACATTTATAATTTCAATTACGAAATTAACTCAGAAGTTGCCTCTTATTATACTGTAAACCCTATAAATTATACGAATATAAGTATTCAAGAAGGTAGCGGTACTCAAACTTTAAATTTCCCTATTACAATAACGCAAGCTTATAATGATGTTCAAGTTGCTATAGTTGCTTTTGGTGTACCACGTCCTGGTTTTTCATATACACACCAAATTGTATATAAAAATGTAGGTCATAATGCAAGTTCTGGAACCATAACTTATACTAAAAGCAATGCGAATATAGGCATCACGAGTACGTTACCAATTGCTACAACAACTACTGCAAATGGATTTACTTATGATTACACTAATTTATTGCCTGGACAAACAAGAAATATCTTTGTATCTATGCTTGTTCCTCCTATTCCAATTGTAAATTTAGGAGATGTAGTTACAAATACGGTTTCAATCGCACCAATTGAAAGTGATGTGAATCTTACAAGTAACAGTTTTACTTCTGTGAAAACCGTTGTAGGCTCTTACGACCCTAATGATAAAACGGAAGCAAGAGGGGAAAGTGTAGAAATAGGACAATTTACACAAGCTGATTATTTGTATTACACCATTCGTTTTCAAAATTCTGGAACTGCAAGTGCTGAAACCGTTCGTATTGAAGATAATTTAACATCCGACTTTGATTTTGCAAGTGTACGAATGATTAGTGCCAGTCATGATTATACTATGGAACGAATCAATAATAAGTTGGTTTGGACTTTCAACACTATTAATCTTCCAAGTGAGGATGATAACGAGCCAGGAAGTCACGGCTATGTACTGTTTAAAATCAAATTGAATAATGGGTTTGTCGTAGGTGACGTAATTGAAAACACGGCTGAAATCTATTTTGATTTTAATCCTCCTATTTTTACCAATACGTTTGAAACTACGTTTGTTCCGAATTTAAGTACAGGTTCTTTTGATGCTAGTAATTTAGTGATTTATCCTAACCCTGCGAAAGAAGTAGTACAAATCACGTTAAGAAATTCTGCTGAAACTATGTCGAGAATAGTTATCTATGATATTATTGGTAAAGCTATCAAGACCATTTCTGGAAATAATGCACAACAAGCAACCGTTAATGTTTCCGATTTATCAAAAGGTGTATATATGATTGAAATTACTACAGATTCTAATTTAAAGCAAATTCGTAAGTTTATAGTAAATTAGGTTTGCCATACTCTAATTGGTTAATAATAATCCCGATTGCAGTAATGTAATCGGGATTTTTTTGTGATTAGACAGTTTAGCAAACCCTTAAGACAGTAAACCCCTTTTGTTCATTAATTTTGCAACATGAAAAAGATACCACTTTCTATATTAGATTTAGTTGTTGTTAAGCAAGGCGGAAACGCACAATCAGCCATTTCAGAAACCGTTAGGTTCGCACAACATGCAGAAGAATTGGGTTTTGAACGTTTCTGGATGTCAGAACACCACAATATGGCCAACATTGCAAGTGCCGCAACATCTGTTTTGATTGGGCATGTTGCAGGGCATACCGATAAAATCAGAGTAGGTTCGGGTGGGATTATGTTGCCTAATCATAGTCCGCTTGTGATTGCAGAACAATTTGGAACCTTAGAAACACTTTACCCTAAAAGAATAGATTTAGGTTTAGGACGCGCTCCTGGAACCGACCAACAAACGGCAATGGCCTTGCGTAGAAATGCACAAGATGTTTCGATGGCTTTTCCATCTGATGTGAAACAATTGCAGACGTATTTTAGTACTGAAAATAGTACCGCAGCCGTTCGTGCTTTTCCAGCCGAAGGTTTAGATATTCCACTTTGGATATTGGGTTCTAGTACTGATAGTGCTTATTTGGCCGCTCAAATGGGATTGCCGTATGCGTTTGCGGCACATTTTGCACCCGCACAATTCAGACCTGCAATTGCCATTTACCGCAATAACTTTAAACCCTCAAAACAGTTAGCAAAACCGTATGTAATGGCTTGCGTAAATGTTATTGGAGGCGAAACAAATGAAGAAGCTCAAATAAACGCGACAAGTTTAGTACGAATGTTTACTGGAATTGTAACCAATGCTAGAAGTCCGCTGCAACCGGCTGGTGATTTACCTGATTCCTATAAAATTCCTGAAGTTCGAGCCATGGTAGAGAATATGTTGGCGTGTACTTTTATTGGTGACAAAGAAACGTTACGTGATAATTTAGGTGGCTTTATCGATGACACAAAAATTGATGAATTGATGGTAACTACTTATTTGTATGATGAGGTTGCCAAGTTTAAGTCTTTAGATATTCTAAGAGCTGCTTTAGAATAAATCTTCTTTTATTGAAAATACGCAAGCCGCTTGAGAGGGTGGCTTTATTTATGTAATGTTGCGAAGGCATGAAACGCCATAAAATAAAGTTGTTTTTTCTTTTGATTCCTCTCACATCGTTTTTTAATACCCACTAATTTGATTGATTTTCTTTCAAATCTGCTTTTAGCTTATACGGATGCAATTGTACTGAAATGAAGTTTCATTGTAATGGTACGTGATTCCATTTGAGTACTATCAATTTTCATTTTAGTTGTATTTGATTTTATCTGAATGCTCTTTGAATGTATTGCGGTGCTACTAGATGCTGTTTTAGTAGTAGTAGATAGTAGTAGTAGTTTGTATCTGAACACTACTGGAATGCAATGGACGGGTAGGTGATGCACTAGGATTGGTTTCTGAATGTATTTGAATGATAAGAGGTGCATTTGAAATGGTGTCAAACACGATTTTAGTAACCTCAGAAGCCGTTTTACTTGTGTGTGACGCAATATGAGCGTTCAGATTGAATCAGAGGTGACTCAGATTGAATCAGGGACGAGTCAGATTGAATCAGAAATGACTCAGATTGAATCAGAGATGACTCAGATTGAATCAGGGATGAGTCAGATTGAATCAGAGTCGAGTCAGATTGCGTCAGGGACGAGTCAGATTGAATCAGATGTGGGTCAGATTGAATCAGAGATGGGTTAGATTGAAGCAGAGGTGAAAATAATGGAATTTCTTATAAATATATTGAGAATACGTGGTTCTAGAAGGGGCTTGCTGCTTCATAAAAGGCGGTAAAGGGGCATTGCAAGTGGGATAGGATGGTGTTAATAGGAGTCAGGTGTAGGTAAAAGAATGTAGTGTAGGATTTAGAGGGGAGTTGAGGTATGAAAAAGGACGATTCAAAAGGAAAAATGGAAGCTTCTGTAGCCCCGACTGGAGGGAACATCCTGCCCTTTTTTTGGGCAGATGTGGAAGGAAGGCGGGAATAGGGAAACCTGGAAAAGACCAAGCCTTTCGCTCCTGATGGATAGCGTTATTGTAAAGTAAGGGCATAAAAAAAGCCACTCTGTTGAATGGCTTTCTTAGTTTGTATAAATTGAATTTTACATTAAATCCATGATTAATGAAGGGAAAAATCCTAGTGCGATGTTTAGTAAAATTGCTATCACGGCAACGGCATAGTATAAAACTGGAGTTCCTGTGCGTTCTTCGTTTGGTTCTTTTCCGTACATCGCTAAAATTAGTTTGAAGTAGTAGCCAATACTAATTATGGAGTTGATTACGGCAATGATTACTAGGAATAAATATCCTGCTGAAATAGTGTCGCTGAATAAAAACAATTTGGCGAAGAATCCGGAGAATATTGGGATACCACCCATAGATAGCAAAGCTCCAGTCAATACTGCTGCTAAAACAGGGTTGGTTTTTCCTAATCCGTGGAAGTTGACCATGTCTTCATTTTCATTGTTGCGACATACGTAAATTATTACGGCAAAAGCAGCGATTCCAGCGAGTGAATAAGCGGCAGCATAATATAACAACGTTCCTGCAGATGTGCTCAATGATAATAAGGTCATCAGCATAAATCCGGCGTGTGAAATTCCGGAGAAAGCCAGCATACGTTTTACATTAACTTGGCGTAAAGCCATGATGTTTCCAACGGTCATTGAAGCGATTGATAAAACCACAATGACCATTTGGAACGCGTAAGACATTTCGGCATTTAAGACAACAAGTAGTTTGAAAAGTGTTGCCATTGCTACTACTTTTACTAAAGTACTCATCGTTGCTGTAGTTAATGTAGGGGAACCTTCATAAACATCGGGAGCCCAAAAGTGGAAAGGAACGGCTGCTACTTTAAATAACATTCCAATGACAATCATAATTACTCCGATGAAAAACCAGGCAGGTAATTCGGCAGAACGAGATAGCGATGCGATTTCGGCAACGTCAAAACTTCCCATTGCTCCGTAAACTAAGCAAATTCCGAATAGGATAATTCCAGAGGCAAAAGCTCCCATTAGGAAATACTTCATTCCTGCTTCGTTACTTCGAATGCTCAAGCGTTCACTTGCCGCCATTACATAAAGTCCGATAGAAAGGATTTCGATTCCCAAGAAGTACATTGCTAAATTTCCGAAGGAGACCATAGCAATGGCTCCAGCGAGAATGAATAGTTTTATGGAAATAAAATCGGATATTTTTGTGGGGTGATTGCTGTAAAAATCGTGACTCATCGCGACAATAAATGTAGTTAAGACGATGAATAAGCTTGAAAAAGTTACAGAAAAGTTATTTACCACAATCATATTGTTGTAGTATGAAGCTTCTGTGCCGTATTCCGACATGGTCAGCCCTAAAGTGATTAGTAAACCAATAATTGTTACGGGAATAATTCCTTTTCTTAAATTGAAAATTTCAAATATAAGGCATAAAACCCCTAATCCTGTAATTGCTATTAATGTTGTCATTTCTAAATTTGAGGGTTATCGGTTTATTTGTAAAAGAATAGTTTCTAAACTAGGAGTAATCAAGTCAGTCAATGGTTTTGGATAAAATCCGAAAAACATAATCACACCGATAATGGATACCATTACTAGTCCTTCGCTAAAAGTTACGTCTTTGAAAACTTTAATGTTTTTTTCGCCTAACATAGAATGTTGGTATAATTTCAACATGTAATATGCTCCCAAAATAATGGTTAAACCACCAAGAATTGCAAACCACATATCCACTTGGAACAATGCATAAAGTACTGTGAACTCACCAATAAAGTTGAATGTGGATGGCAATGAAATAGATGCAAAAACCAATATCATAAACATCGAAGCGAATGCTGGTGCTTGAGTTCTAATTCCACCCATTTCTGAAATGATTCGTGTGTCTAACCTTCTATAGATAATTTCAGCAGCAAAGAATAAACCTACTACTACAAATCCGTGTGCCATCATTTGTAAAACTGCTCCACGTAGTCCGTCAAGATTCAAAGCATACGTTCCCGCTGCAATTAATCCAACGTGTGCCAATGAAGAATAAGCCAGTAATTTTTTGATGTCTCTTTGGCGTAAAGCCACAATTGAACCGTAAATAACTCCTGCGATTCCTAATCCGATGAAGATATTCATATATTCTTTCGCCGCCATAGGAGCGATTGGCAATTGCCAACGGATAACGCTGTACAATCCCATTTTCAACATGATTCCTGATAAAAGCATGGTTCCAACAGTTGGTGCTTTTTGGTATACATTTGCTTGCCAAGTATGGAAAGGGATTAATGGAATTTTCACTGCATAAGCAAAGAAGAATGCCAAGAAAACCCATAATTGTTCGGCTGCCGAAAGATCTAAATTATATAATGCTTCAAGTTGGAAACTTCCCGCTTTACTGTAAAGGTAAATGAAAGCCGTTAGCATGAACAATGAACCTGCTAATGTATAAATGAAGAATTTAACTACTTCTTTTTTGCGTTCTTCAGCATCTCCATTACCCCAAATTAATGCGATAAAGTAAATTGGTATTAATGCCAATTCCCAAAAGATGTAGTATAAAAGTCCGTCTGACGCCAAGAAAGTTCCTGCCATAGCAAACGACATGAATAAAATTAATGCGTAGAAATTTTTAGCATTTTTAACTTCATTTCCAAAAGAGGAAAGAATGATGATTGGTGTCAAAATCCCGTTCAATAACAACATAGCAAAAGCCAAACCATCTGCTTTTAATGAAAAAGAGACAACGGGTTTTGTAATCCAAGCCATCGTAAGGTCAAGGTTCTGTCCGGCATTGAAAAGGCTCAATAAGTAAAGTGTACACCCTAAAGAAACCAGACCGAAGCACAAAGCGACTTTTGAAGCCATTTTGTCTCCTGCTAAAAAGGTTGCTATAGCGCCAACTAAAAGTATAATTAATAATAAAGATATGTCCATTAGTCGAAAATTATAATTCTATAAATAAGTATGAAATGATTGCACAGAAACCGATGACAAAGATAAATAAGTAAAAACCGATACTTCCTGTGTGTAATTTTTTTCCTTGAAAACTCAACTCGTTGGCTACTTTTCCAAATCCAAATACAAAAGCAGATAAACCAACTTCTATATAATCTCTGAAAAAGTTAGACAAAACATTGATTGGTTTTACGAAAATTGCGTCATAAATTTCATCAACATAATATTTGTTATACAATACTTTACTCATTCCGGTGAAAGTAGCGTCAGCACCAGGAACCTGATTTTGTTTCATGTATTTTGCATAAGCAACGCCAATACCTACTAAAGCACCAACAGTTGCAATGGCCATCAAGATATATTCAGTTTGACCTAAAGCATGAGCGATGTGCTCTTTGTTTGGGAAAAACGGAGCTAAATAATGATTCAACCAAGAATTTCCAGGCAAACTAATTAAACCTCCAACTGTAGCAAGAATTGCCAAAACAATTAGTGGAAAAGTTATTAAAGCCGGACTTTCGTGTAAGTGCTTTTTCTGTTCCTCTGTTCCTCTGAAATCATTGAAGAATGTCAAGAACATTAAACGGAACATATAGAAAGCGGTGAATATAGAAGCCAATGAACCAATAACCCATAAAACAGGATTACCGTGAAATGCAGTCATTAAAATTTCATCTTTCGACCAGAAACCTGCTAAAGGAAAAATTCCAGAAATCGCTAAACTTGATAATAACATGGTGATAAATGTAATTGGCATTGCTTTACGCAAACCACCCATTTTACGCATATCTTGCTCGTTATGCAAAGCGTGAATTACTGAACCAGAACCCAAGAACAAACAAGCTTTAAAGAAAGCGTGTGTAATTACGTGGAAAACGGCAATCTCATAAGCACCCATTCCTAAAGCCAAAAACATTAATCCCAATTGAGATACAGTAGAGTAGGCAAGGACCTTTTTAATATCCGTTTGTACTAAAGCAATTGTCGCCGCTACTAATGAAGTAATTGCACCAATAATTGCAATCGCATCTTGAACTAACGGAGCTAAATCAAATAAGAAATACAAACGTGTAATCATAAAAATACCCGCTGTTACCATGGTTGCCGCGTGAATTAACGCTGACACTGGAGTTGGTCCCGCCATTGCATCAGGCAACCACGTATATAATGGAATTTGTGCCGATTTTCCAGCTGCTCCAATAAATAAAGCAATTGCTGCAATCGTAATCCACATTTCGTTATTCATTGTTCCCGCTAAAACAATTGTTTTCAATTCAGCAAAATCAATGGTTTTAAATACAAAACCTACAATGAAGATTCCCACAAGCAAACCTAAATCACCAATACGGTTCATGATAAACGCTTTCTTTGCCGCATCATTGAAATCTTGGTTTTTATACCAGAATCCAATTAATAAGTAGGAACAAAGTCCAACGCCTTCCCAACCAATGAACATGATAAGTAAGTTGCTTCCGATTACTAATGAAATCATGAAGAAAATAAACAAGTTTAGGTAAGCAAAAAACTTGTGCATGTTTTCATCATCGTGCATGTAACTGATGGAGTAGAGGTGAATCAAAGCTCCGATTCCAGTAACAAACATCAACCATAATAAAGACAAGTGATCTAGTAAAAAACCAAATTCAACATTGAAATTACTTATGGCAATCCAGTCAAACAATTGAACTTGAATCGGCTGATTGGTTTCATTGATTTGTAAAAAGAAAAATAAAGTTACCGCAAAAGAAACGATAACGGTAAGTGTTCCAATAGTTCCCGAAAGTCCTTTGCCTAACTGTTTTCCGAAGAAAATATTAAGTAAAAACCCTAAAAGTGGTGCTAATATTAAAACTAAAGCTAAAGTAGTATCCATTGAAAATTATCCTTTTAAGTTTTTTAAATTAGCTACATCAATTGAGCCTAGATTTCTGAAAACAGCTACTAAGATTGCTAGTCCTACCGCAACTTCTGCAGCAGCAACTGCCATCGAAAAGAAAACGAATACTTGTCCGTTTGCATCTTGGTGGTATGTTGAAAAAGCAACAAATAATAAATTCACGGCATTCAACATGATTTCTATTGACATAAAAACGATGATGGCATTTCGTCTATACAACACTCCAAATACTCCAATACAAAAAAGGATTACCGAAAGGAAAATATAATTTTCAATACCAATTTGGTTTAAAACATTATCCATAATTATTTAGCTGAATTTTCTTTTTTAGACAATAAAACTGCACCAATCATTGCAACAAGTAACAATACCGAAGCAAATTCAAAAGGAACCATAAAACCATTATCTTGGTCTAATAAAACCTGACCCAATACTTTTATTGATTGGTAATCTTCTCCTGTGGTATCATAATCTCCTACAATAGGTTTTGTTTGTAAGAAAACAGAAATTAAAACACCACATGTAATCAATACAGAAACTACAGCTCCCAAACGTGTTAATCGAGGCTTGTGTACTTCGTCTTCCTTGTTTAGATTCATTAACATCAAGGTAAATAAAAGTAAAATCATAATTGCTCCAGAATAGACAATGATGTGAACCAAAGCCAAAAACTGTGCATTCATCAATAAATAATGACCAGCAATTGAGAAAAAACAAATCACCAAGTAAATTGCACTGTGAATTGGATTTCTACTAAAAATAGTCATAAAAGCAGAAGACAATGTAACTGCCGATAATATGCAAAAAATTATAAGTACTGTCGACATTAGTTTGCGTTTTTTAATTTACCATTAGCAATTGCAGCCTCAAGCGGCATCACCAACTTATCCTTTCCAAAAATAAATTCCTCTCTTTCGTAACTAGCAGGAACTAAAACTTTCGACGTTGTCAAGTATATTGCTTCTTTCGGACACGCTTCTTCACACAATCCGCAAAAGATGCAACGCAACATATTGATTTCATAAATCGAAGCATATTTTTCCTCACGGTATAAATGCAATTCATCTTTCGTTCGTTCTTCGGCTTTCATCGTAATCGCTTCCGCAGGACATGATAAAGCACACAATCCACAAGCAGTACAACGTTCTCTACCTTCATCATCACGCATCAACATGTGTTGACCACGGTAAATGTCACTTCGTGTTCGAAGTTCTTCTGGATACTTAATCGTAACTTTTCGGGTAAATAAGTGGCTAATGGTGATAAACAAACCTTTCACAATTGCTACGAGATACAGGCTCTCCCAAAAAGTCATCTTTTTGTTCGAAACCTCTTTTTTACTTCCCGACAATGACATCGTTTCTATTGACATATCGTAATTAATTTCTTTTTTTATATGGAGCGAATCGTCCTTTTTTATTTGGTTTCCCTATTCCCGCTTTCCGTTTCAATCTTTATTTTTTCAAGGAAAAAATAAAGGATTTCTCACTTCAATCGGGGCTATTTGAGAATCTATTCGCTTTTTTTAAATCTTTTGGATTATTCTGTGGTTGCAATTTTCGACTAGTTTAGAATGATATCTTACCGTCAAATATTAAAATAATAATTCCTGTAACTACAATATTTGCAATAGCTAATGGAATCAATGTTTTCCAACCCAAACGCATCAATTGGTCGTATCTAAATCTTGGAATTGTCCATCTAATCCACATAAAGAAGAAGATGAAGAAACAGATTTTAGCAAACAAAACAACTATTCCAATCACATTCGCAATATTTACACCCCAATTTTCAACAGCCCAACTCATTCCAGGATAATTGTAAGCTCCTAAATAAAGTACCGCTAAAATGGTTGACGAAATAAACATTGCCGCATATTCAGCAAACAAATAGAAACCCATTCGCATAGATGAATATTCGGTATGATAACCTCCAATTAATTCCGCCTCACATTCTGCTAAATCAAAAGGTGTTCGGTTTGTTTCTGCAAAAGAACAAATTAAGAAGATGATAAATCCAACCGGTTGGTAGAAAATATTCCAATTCATACCCGCTTGTTGTTCGGCAATTTCTTTCAAACTTAAAGTTCCTGTCATCATAATCAAAGCGATAATTGACAATCCCATCGCAACTTCATAAGAAATCATTTGGGAAGCAGCTCTCATCGCACTCATTAAAGAGAACTTATTGTTAGATGCCCAACCACCAATCATGATTCCGTAAACTCCAACAGATAAAACTCCGAAAACATATAGTAGAGCTACATCAATATCAGTCGCTTGCAAAACTACGTCGCGACCAAATAAATGTAACTTGTCACCCCAAGGAATAACGGCACTTGTCATCAAGGCCACACTCATGGAAACTGCTGGTCCTACAACGAACAAGAATTTATTAGGTGTGTCCGGTAAAAATTCTTCTTTTGAAAATAATTTTAATCCATCGGCAAGTGGTTGTAAAATCCCTCCTTTTCCGGCTCTATTCGGTCCAATTCGGTCTTGAAGCCAAGCGGCAACTTTACGTTCTGCCAAAGTAGAATACATCGCCATCAGCATTGTAATTGCAAAGATGATGACAATGAAAATCCCTTTTTCTATGATAAGTGTACTATCCATTATGATTAAATATTACCTTCTTTAAATACTTCTTTTTCTTTTCCTCTTAAAGGAATTTGTGGCATACTGATTTTCTTACGGTCTTGGTCGCGTCCTTTAAGAATTCCTTCTTCAGTCTCAATAACTACTGTGTCTAAATCACGTGTGTAATTATTTTGATTGATTACTGAGAATTTTTCAAATTTGCGTGGTCCTTCAATAACCCAGTCAGAAACTTCTTTTTTCTCAAAACGACATGTGTTGCAAATGAATTCAGCTACTTCATGAAACTCATCTTTTCGTCCTGTAACTCTTTGGATTTCATTTCCAAACATCCAAACTGTTGTTTTTCCACAACATCCTGGAGTTGTACATTCTCTATGGGCGTCAAAAGGTTTGTTGAACCAAACTCTCGATTTGAATCGGAATGTCTTGTCAGTTAAAGCACCAACAGGACACACGTCAATCATATTTCCTGAAAATTCGTTTGTAATCGCCTTTGAAATGCAAGTCGAAATATTAGAATGATCCCCTCTATCCATTACTCCGTGAACTCGATTATCAGTCAATTGATCCGCAACCATTACACAACGGTAGCATAAAATGCAACGGTTCATATGCAGTTGAATATTCGGACCGATATCTTCCGGTTCAAAAGTTCGTTTCTTTTCAATGTAACGTGTTTGCGATTTTCCGTGTTTGAAACTTAAATTCTGCAAATCACATTCTCCTGCTTGATCGCAAACCGGACAATCTAATGGGTGATTGATTAAAAGGAATTCAGTAACCGATTTTCTTGCATCTTGAACGCGTTCTGAAGCCGTACTGTTGATTTCCATTCCATCTTGACAACCTGTTACACAAGAAGCCATTAATTTAGGCATCGGTCTCGGGTCGTTGTCACTTCCTTTAGCCACTTCCACTAAACAACAACGGCATTTTCCGCCACTGCCTTTTAATTTTGTATAATAGCACATGGCTGGCGGAACAGATTCTCCACCAATCATTCGAGCAGCTTGCAGGATCGTTGTTCCTGGTTCTACATCTATACTTTGACCGTCAATTGTTACTTTCATTATATAATTTGTTTGAAAGTTTAACTTTAAGGTTTTGCAACTTTAAACTTTAACTTTGAACTTTTTAAACTGTTTGACTACTTATTAAATGCTTTACTTTTTCAAAAGGTTCGGCAACAAAGTGTTCTCT
Organism: Flavobacterium sp. SM2513; assembly: GCF_050908145.1. GTDB lineage: Bacteria > Bacteroidota > Bacteroidia > Flavobacteriales > Flavobacteriaceae > Flavobacterium. The sequence continues at coordinate 1,396,860 of NZ_CP194228.1, forward strand.
ATTTTTAATTTTCTCCGGGAAGCGAACGTGGTATTCAAATTCCTCTCTAAAATGACGAATAGCTGCTGCAACTGGCCAAGCCGCTGCGTCACCTAATGGACAAATGGTGTTTCCTTCAATTTTACTTTGAATGCTCCACAATAAATCAATATCTTCTTCACGACCTTGACCGTTTTCGATTCTCCACAATACTTTTTCTAACCAACCCGTTCCTTCACGACAGGGTGAACATTGTCCACAACTTTCATGTGCGTAAAAACGAGCAAAATTCCATGTATTTCTTACGATACAAGCGGTGTCATTATAAACAATGAATCCACCTGAACCTAACATCGAACCAGTAGCAAAACCACCATCTGAAAGAGATTCATAGGTCATCAATCTATCGTCACCGTTTGCTGTTTTGTAAATCAAATTTGCAGGTAAAACCGGAACAGACGAACCTCCTGGAACGAATGCTTTCAAGGGACGACTATCAATCATTCCGCCTAAATATTCATCAGAATTCATGAATTCATACACACTTAAACCCAATTCAATTTCGTAAACACCTTGGTTTTTTACATGACCAGAAGCTGAAATTAGTTTTGTTCCTGTAGAACGACCAATTCCAATTTTAGCATAATCAGCACTGGAATTGTTTACAATCCACGGCACTGCTGCAATCGTTTCTACATTATTTACAACCGTTGGATTTGACCACAAACCTGAAATTGCAGGGAAGGGTGGTTTGATTCTTGGGTTTCCTCTTTTTCCTTCTAATGATTCAATTAATGCAGTTTCTTCACCACAAATATAAGCTCCACCACCAATTTGAACATATAATTCCAAATCATAACCGGAACCTAAAATATTTTTCCCTAACCATCCAGCAGCTTTCGCTTCGGCAATGGCTCGTTCTAAAATTTTGTAAACCCACATATATTCTCCACGAATATAGATGTATGATAAATTAGCTCCAAGTGCATAACTTGAAGTAATCATTCCTTCTATTAACAAGTGCGGAAGATGTTCCATCAAAAAACGGTCTTTGAAAGTTCCCGGTTCTGATTCATCGGCATTACAAACCAGATGACGTGGTTTTCCTGATTTTTTGTCAATAAAACTCCATTTCATACCAGCTGGAAACCCTGCTCCACCTCGGCCTCTTAATCCTGAAGTTTTTACTTCTTCAACTACTTCATCAGGAGTTAAGGTTTTAATTGCCTTTTCCACAGAAGCATAACCACCTTCACGACGGTACACTTCATAGGTTTTAATTCCTGGAACGTTGATTTTATCTAATAATATTTTTTGTGACATATTATTTATCGTGTAAAACTATTTTGTTATCTCGGCAATCCACAATGAGTTGGTCTATTTTTTCTTTGGTCAAATGTTCTTGGTAAAAATCACCCAATTGCATCATTGGAGCATAGCCACAAGCACCTAAACATTGAACACCTCTCACTTCAAACATTCCGTCTGGAGTGGGTTCACCAACTTTTACTCCTAATTTATCGCAAGTATAGTCCATTAAATTTTCTACACCATTCAAACAACAAGGAGAAGTAGTACAAAATTCAAACATATATTTTCCGATTGGTTGCCTGTTGTACATGGTGTAAAAACTCACCACTTCATAGACCTCAATTGGTTTTATATTTAAAATCTCGGCCACTTTATCTTGCAAGCCAATACTCAACCAATCGTTGTGAGCGTCTTGTACTTCGTGCAGAATTGGCAACAAAGCTGATTTCTGTTTTCCTTCTGGATAATGACTGATTAATTCATTGATGCGTGTCATCAAAGCTTCAGTCATATTAATATCTTGTTTTATATCTAGTATTTTCATTTTTATCTTCTGTATATTGTATAATGTATATGGTAGATTGAACTCTAACGGGACATTATACTTTTCACATTATACAATTTTTTCAATATACATTCTTTAAGCGTCCAATTCTCCAGCAATCACGTTCAAACTAGATAAAGTGGCGATTGCATCGGATAGCATCGCTCCTTTAACCATTTCATTGTATGCTTGGTAATAAATAAAACAAGGACGTCTGAAGTGCAATCTAAATGGAGCACGACTTCCGTCTGTAATTAAGTAAAATCCTAACTCACCATTTCCGCCTTCAACAGGAAGATACACTTCAGTTACTGGAACTGGAATTTCTCCCATTACAATTTTGAAATGATAAATCAAACCTTCCATTGTGTTGTAAACGTCGTCTTTTGGTGGCAAATAGTAGTCTGGAACATTGGCATGAAAAGGTCCTTCTGGCATCTTGTCCAATGCTTGTCTGATAATTTTTAAACTTTCCCAAACTTCTCCGTTTCTAACACAAAAACGGTCGTAGGTATCACCTGATTTTCCAACAGGAATATCAAATTCAAAATCTTCATACGAACTATAAGGTTGCATTTTACGAATATCATAATCAACACCTGTTGCTCTTAAATTTGGACCTGTAAAACCATAATTCATTGCACGTTCAGCGTTAATTGCTCCAACGTCAATGGTTCTGTCCATAAAAATTCTATTTCGAACTAATAAATTTTCAAATTCTTGCCATGCAGCAGGAAAATCTTCTAAAAATTTCTCAATTTTTTCAAAAACTAAAGGACTCCAGTCTCTTTCAAAACCTCCGATTCGTCCCATATTAGTAGTAAGTCGAGCACCACAAATTTCTTCGTAGATTTCATACACTTGTTCACGAGATTGAAACACATATAAAAATCCAGTTAAAGCGCCTGTATCGACACCAATAACTGAATTACAAATAACGTGGTCTGTAATTCTAGCCAATTCCATAATGATGACTCTCATATATTGAACCCGTTTTGGAATTTCAATATTGAATGCTTTTTCCAATGTCATCCACCAACCCATATTATTTATAGGAGCGGAACAATAATTCATTCGGTCGGTAAGTGGTGTAATTTGGTAGAAAGGTCTGTTTTCTGCAATTTTTTCAAAAGCACGGTGAATGTATCCCACAGTTGCTTCGCCTTCTACGATTCGTTCTCCGTCCATCAATAAGATGTTTTGGAAAATACCGTGAGTCGCCGGGTGTGTTGGTCCTAAATTCAGAATTGAAAGTTCACTTCCGTCTTCATTTTGTCTTTGCGTGATAATATCAGCGTAACGTAATTCTGGTGGTAATAATAAGTCTTGCATGTTTGCGCTATTATTTCAGGTGCATTAACAATTATCTGTTGTTCTTCCAAAGAAACGGTCGTCTTTATCGGTACGTCCGCCATCTTCTAGTGGAAATTCTTTCCGCATTGGAAAAGAAGTCATTTCATCCATGTTTAAAATACGTTTCAACTGTGGATGACCTTTAAATATAATTCCGTAGAAATCGTATGTTTCACGTTCTTGCCAGTTTGCTCCTGAAAACAAACTAGTAACCGAATTGATTTTAATATTTTCTAACGAAATAAAACATTTAAAACGAACTCGAGTGTTGTCCAACCAGTTGTGCATGTGATAAACCACACAGAATTCCTTGTCTTTACTTGCGTCAGGATAATGAACCCCACAAATATCAGTTAAGAAATTAAAACGTAAAGTAGGGTCGTCTCTCAAGAAACGCATAACTTCTAAATTGCTTTCAGAGGCAACATCAAAAGTAAATATATCGTGTTGTTGCATAAAGTTTGAGACTTGCGTATCAAATTTATCCTCCAACTTTGTTTGTATAATCGTGCTTTCTAAAGCCATGTTATTTTATGTTATAAGAAGCCAATAATTCGTTATATTCAGGAGAACTTCTGCGTCTTGTAGACTCAGATTTAACTAAATCTTGCAAACGCAAAATTCCGTCTAAAATTTGTTCTGGACGGGGCGGACAACCAGGAACGTAGACGTCTACAGGTATAATTTTGTCAATTCCTTGTAAAACAGAATAAGTATCGAAAATCCCACCTGAACTTGCACAAGCTCCAACCGCAATTACCCAACGAGGTTCTGCCATCTGTTCGTACACTTGACGTAAAATAGGTGCCATTTTCTTGGAAATTGTTCCCATCACTAGCAACATGTCGGCTTGACGAGGAGAAAAACTCATTCGTTCAGAACCAAAACGTGCCAAATCATAATGAGAACCCATTGTTGCCATAAATTCAATTCCACAACAAGAAGTAGCAAAAGGTAACGGCCAAAGCGAATTTGCACGAGCCAATCCAACTACATCATTTAATTTTGTAGCAAAAAAACCTTCGCCAGAATATCCTTCTGGTGGTGCTACCATATTTGATTTTACATCACTCATTTTTATACTTCCTTAAATTATAGATTTTTACTTTAGCTACAGCCAAATTTAAAATCAGTATTCAAATTTAATTTATTCCCACTCTAAACCTTTTTTCTTCATGACATAGAAGAAACCAACAATTAGTAAGAACATGAATATTCCCATTTTTACCATTCCTTCGACACCCATTTCGCGGAAATTTACCGCCCACGGATACATGAAAATAACTTCGACGTCAAATAAAACGAATAGTATTGCTACTAAAAAGTATTTTACAGAAAAAGGCATTCGCGCATTTCCAACAGATTCTACTCCGCATTCAAAGTTTTTGTCTTTGTTTTTAGAAGACCTTTTTGGACCTAAAAAACTAGACACTATAATAGTTGTTACTACAAATCCCACTGCTAGAATTAACTGCATTACTATCGGAAAATAGTCAAATTGATCTGATTGCATAATAATCGATTTGTTGAAAAATAATTTTGGTCACAAAGATAGGTTGCATCTATTTAAAACACAACCTTAATTGTCTTTTTCACTTTTGTTCAATTGTTCTTTTTGCCTAGTTTTTATTCGTTATAAATAAGCGCTTATCGGTTGAGCCACCAAATACTTCCATTTAAAAACATAGCGAAGCTAACCCAGAGAAGATATGGGATAAAAAGATAACCTGCCGTTTTATTTATTTTGCTGAACAACATATAAGTTTCGTAGATTATTAATAGCAGTAAAATGATTTCTATTAAAGCGATTAACGGATTTTTGAGTCCGAAGAATAGAAACGACCAAAGTGTGTTTAAGAACAATTGAATACCAAAGAAAATCATGGCTCTTTTTGCCAATGGATTTGTGTCAATTTTATCCCAAATAATTCCTCCAGCAATCGCAATGCAAATGTAAAGCGCCGTCCAAACTGGAGCAAAAACCCAATTTGGTGGATTAAAACTTGGTTTTTCAATAGTGGAATACCAGGTTTCAATTCCGTTTTGCGTTACGATGCTGGAAGCGTAGCCGATTGCAAGGCAAATGACGATTAGGATTATTGTTTTTGTGAAGAGTTTCATGACAAATTATTTTCTGTCAAAATTACTAAATCTTTAGTTTCCATAAAAGATGTTTTTTTGATGTACCGCAAATAAAGTATCTTTGCCAAAATTGCATTTAAAATGACAAAAACTACTGATTTTATCCCTCAAGAATATACGCAGAAACTTACTGAAAAAGGTAGTTTTCAATGGTCTGCACCAAGTAATATTGCCTTAGTGAAATATTGGGGAAAGAAGGAAAATCAAATTCCAGCAAATCCTTCTATTAGTTTTACCTTGAATAATTGCAAAACAATTACCAAGCTTGAATTCGAACCTAAAAAATCAACATCTAAAGATTTTGCTTTTGATTTGTTTTTAGACGGAAAGCCAAAGGAAGATTTCAAGCCTAAAATGCAGAAATTCTTTGAACGAATTGAAGTTTATCTACCCTTTTTAAAGGATTATCATTTTACCATTTCAACAGAAAATACATTTCCACACAGTTCAGGAATTGCTTCTTCAGCGAGCGGAATGGGAGCGATGGCGGTGAATTTTATGTCTATCGAAAAGCTATTTAATCCAGAAATGACGGAAGAATATTTTTGGCAAAAAGCTTCTTTTCTAGCGCGACTGGGTTCAGGAAGTGCTTGTAGAAGTATTAAAGGTTCTGTTGTGGTTTGGGGAGAAACAGAATCAATTGAAAACAGTTCAGACTTATTTGGGGTTGAATTTTTAGAAACTATTCATCCGAATTTTCAGAATTATCAAGACACTATTTTATTAGTCGATAAAGGAGAAAAAGTGGTGTCAAGCACCGTGGGTCATGAATTGATGCACAATCATCCATTTGCACAACAAAGATTTGAGCAAGCTCATGATAATTTGGCCCGAATGAAACAAATTTTAACGGATGGAAATCTACAGAAATTTGTAGAATTAGTTGAAAGCGAGGCTTTAACGTTACATGCAATGATGATGACTTCGATGCCCTATTTTATTTTAATGAAACCTAACACGCTAGAAATTATTAATAAAATTTGGAAATATCGCCAACAGACTGATATCCAGGTTTGTTTTACATTGGATGCGGGTGCAAATGTGCACATTTTATATCCAAACAATAGTAAGGATAAAGTTTTGCAATTTATTAAGAATGAATTGATTGTGTATTGCCAAAATCAGCAGTATATTTGCGACGAAATTGGGATTGGTTCTTTTAAATTAAATTAAGTTTCAAGTTTATTTGAAAACTGTCTTTAACTATAAGAAATTTTCCTATCTTTAAATATTATTAGATAAAAATCAGATGAAAGGACCTTTATTTTACTCAAAAATTTTACTTTTCGGAGAATACGGCATTATCCGTGACTCGAAAGGTCTTTCGATTCCTTATAATTTTTATAATGGAGCACTTAAAGTTTCAGATTTATCTGATGCCGTTTCATTGAAATCAAATGAGAGTTTGCACAGATTTACGACTTATTTAGAGCAATTGCAAAAGGAACAACCTGAATTAGTAAGTTTTGATATTGAAAAGTTGAAATCAGATGTTGCAAAAGGAATGTATTTTGACTCTTCAATTCCACAAGGATATGGAGTAGGAAGTAGTGGTGCTTTAGTAGCAGCGATTTACGACCAATATGCTACTGATAAAATTACGGTGTTAGAGAATTTGACTCGTGAAAAACTACTGATTCTAAAAGCAGTTTTCGGTCAAATGGAATCTTTTTTCCACGGTAAAAGTTCAGGATTAGATCCTTTAAACAGTTATTTGAGTATTCCTATTTTGATTAATTCACAGGACAATATTGAAGCTACTGGAATTCCTACGCAATCTGCAGATGGAAAGGGAGCTGTTTTCTTGTTGGATTCTGGTATAATTGGCGAAACTGCTCCAATGGTTACCATTTTTATGGAAAACTTGAAAGACAAAGGCTTTAGAACCATGCTTAAAAACCAGTTTACAAAATATACCGATGCTTGTGTTGAAAATTTCTTGGGAGGCGATTTGAAATCATTATTATCAAACACAAAAAAATTATCAAAAGTGGTTTTGAATAACTTCAAACCAATGATTCCGGAACAATTTCATGGAATTTGGCAACAAGGAATTGACACCAATGACTATTACTTAAAACTTTGTGGCTCCGGTGGCGGCGGTTATATTTTAGGTTTTACAGAAGATTTAGAGAAAGCCAAAGTAGCTTTGAAAGATTATAAACTTGAAGTAGTTTATAATTTTTAATTTTCCAATAAAAGCTTAAAACCCTTAATCAATTTTTAAAAAATGCTAAGCAGAAAAAGCAAACTTTTCGTGACGAAAATAATCAGTTTGTTCTCTGTGGTTCGCGGTTATAATATTCCTGTTATTATATTGGCTCAATATCTTTCCGCTATTTTTATTTTGGCGAAAGATAAACCGGCTTTAGAGACACTTTTAGATATTAATCTGTTTTTAATTGTACTAGCTTCTTCTGTTACGATTGCATCGGGTTACATAATTAACAGTTTTTACGACAGTAAAAAAGATGCAATCAATCGGCCTCGTAAGTCGATGTTGGACCGATTGGTCAGTCAAAAAACAAAACTTACCGTTTATTTTACGCTTAATTTTATTGCAGCATTCCTCGGGCTTCTCGTTTCCTGGCGGGCTGCACTTTTTTTCTCCGTTTATATTTTCCTCATTTGGTTTTATTCACATAAAGTAAAACGATATGCCATCATTGGTAATTTGATGTCCACTTTGATGACGATCGCGCCATTTTTTGCTATTTTCCTTATGTATTATAAAGACATTGAACACACGAATTCTTACATCGTGATTTTTTCTCATGCTGCATTTCTTTTTTTATTATTGTGGATTCGGGAATTGATAAAGGATTTAGAAAATATTCTTGGCGATTTCACCAGTGATTATCAGACCATTCCAGTTGTTTACGGCGAAAAAGTTTCTAAGTATTTAATCACGATTTTAAGTATTCTTACTGTCATTCCCGTATATATTTTAATTGAATTAGACGACGTAGGTTATATGGATATTTACTTTTATTGTTGTTTTATTGTACTTATTTTCTTCTTAGTTTATTTATGGAAATCCACTTCTAAAGAGCAGTATTTAAAACTGCATACAACATTGAAGGTATTAATCGTTTCCGGCGTTTTTTGCATTGTCTTGATTGAACCTTCTGTTTTGATTCATGGAAAGAAATTATTAATTTCTACCCAATTATCATTGGGACTTTAATAATTTATAAGGTTCTGTAGTTTCGTGAAGTGGGAATGATATCGTTATTTTGCATCACAATTCCTTTAGTATTATTTGTTTTGATGAAATTAGTATTGACGATGTAGGACTTATGACACCTAAAAAAATTTGGTGGCAACTGACCTTCAATCTCTTTCAGCGTTCCTCTAGTAATTTCTTTTTTGTTTTTTGTAATCAATTCTAGGTAATGATCATCGGAACGAATGTAAAATAAATCCTCTAAATGAACTTGTGATTTGTTTTTTAGAACGACGTATTCAATTATTGATTTTTTCTTTACCGTTTCAAGTTCTTCAATGGTTTCAATCGTTACTTGTTCTGCTTTTTCTTTTTCTAGAGCTAAAATTCGCTTCTTTTCATCTACTCTTTTCCATCGGATAAATGAATATAATGCTAACAAGAATATTAAAAAAATCAATATGCCGTAAAGGATTTTATTGCGAACAAATCTATTTTCTAAATCATTAAGTTGGTTGATTTTTGCATTTTTTTCTTTGGTTTGGTACTTGACATCTATTTCATAAAAGTTACTGTTTTTAGCGAAATCATTTACCAAACTATCTAACTTTGTATAGCGCTTTTCTTGCTTTATTGAAGCAACAGTATCATTCAAACCTTCATAAACTAAAAGCTTTTGAAATGCGATAATACGTGAAATTTTTAAGTGGTATTTTTCTTTGGTAATCTTATTGGTTTGCTTTAAATAGGAGAGGGCCTTGGCATAATTTCTTCTAACCCGTTCATTGACGCCTAGATTGATCAAAGCATATAGCTGTCCTGTATTATCGTTACTTTTTTTTGAAAGCTGTAAACTTTCATTTAAAGCATTTTCTGATAAATCAAACTTTTCTAAGCTAGTATATAAGTTTCCTAAATTTAGTAAGATAACTGCTCGAAACTCGGTATTATTTTTATAAAAATTTGTTTTTTGAATCAAATTTATTTTCTCTAAAGCCAAATTATACTTCGAACTGTCGACATAAATATCTTTGAAATTTTCATTTTCAATTTTTGCTCTCCATTTATCCGAACGGTCATTTTTAGATGCTGTTTTTAACTGATTTAGAAATACGCGTCTGTCTTTTGTATAATTGTGCTTACTGGATTCTGTTCTGTGAAGTTGAAATAGTAATTCCTTATACTGTTCGGTACTTATCGTTTTCTTTGTTTTTTCTTTTTCAAAAACCCTATAATAAGAAGCATAAGCCGAATCTTCACAATTGATATTGGCGTATAATTCGGCAATTTTTAATTGTTTTAAGGCATCGAAATCTTTGTTTACCAATTCTTTCTTTAACCGCACGATAGTTTGCATCTCTTTCTTATAAAAACAATCATAAGAAACAGAGTCGATCGGGATGTTTTGCCCAAATGTAATAGTGCTGAAAAGAAGTAGAAAAAGGTGTCTCATGTTAGGGTCTATCTACAATTCCTACCACACCACCGTTTCCAGCTTGACGGGGAATTGTCTTAGCTTTATCCTCGGGCAATGGACAAATAAAAACTTCGCTTGGCACATCTTTTAGTCCATAATCTTCCATAAACTTAATGAAACAGTCTAGATTATCGACTAGTAAACCAGAGTCATTCCAGTAAAATACTCTGATTTCATTAGTTGTTACAGTAAAGTTTTCACTAAAAAGTAAATTACCCCTACCTGAAGTTTCCATTTCTGTTGCACAGTCATTTTTAACATGAAAAATCACTCCTTGTTCTCCCTTAGAATTCGTGATTAAATGTTTGTCTACATATTTAAATGTGTCTTTTTCTGTATCTGAAAAAGAAATAGTAACCACAGTATCTCTTTTTTCTAATCTACAAGCAGTAAGTGCGATATTCATAATTTGTTGGTTTTAATGGTTGTAATGTAAATGTAAAATTAATTTCTGAGTAATTATAATATTACTTGCTACTTAGCGATTTAGAAAATCCTACTTGTAATTGAGAAAAATCACTTTGTCGACTATCAAATGCAATATAATTTGAAAAGCGTATAAATATTTTATCGCTACCTTTTCCTGTAGGTGGGTAATAATAAATACTTCCTTTAAATTCCATCAGGTTATTATTAATTCGGTCATAAAAAGAGGATTTATTTAAGAGTTGCCAAATATACTTTGCCCCCAACTCGATTCCGAAGTTCTCTAATTCTTTTGATTTAAGTACGGACCCAATTGTTCTTATATGACTTACGGCGATGACTTCATTTTCTGAAACGTCATCACTTACAAACATTCTGCTAGAAAGGTATTGATAACCGGTACTTAACTCAACAGTATTTGCTGGCCTAAAGGTATATTTGAAAACTGTTAAATCAATTCCTACCGCATAATTGTGGCGTCTGAAAATTTCAGTAGGATTAATTTTATTTGACACAACCTTGATAGAATCAAATTTACTATCTATTTTGTTGTAATTGAAGCTTGGTTGAAAGGAAGGGAAGAAATATACAAAGCTTTTAAATGCATTTCGTCTATGTATATAAAATTTTGCATTTGCTTCAAAATGAACCAGAGCGTTGGGTTGATTACCGAGTAGACCTAATAAATCTGAATAGGCTACAAAATTAATTAGTGAATTCAAATCACTATCTTTTTTCAGGTTTTTAAAATTTAATCCTGTACTTGGCTTGTTATAAAGTGTAAAAGTGTCTTCATTCGGTAAAAAGCCAAATCTTTTTTTAGTGTCTACTTCAATAATATCTTGAAATAACACAAATTGAGTTTCTATATCATTATAAAGCATATCAAAAAATCTTTCTCCAGTATAAATAATTCCAATTGGGGCTTTTTTGTTCGAAAAAATACTGCCGTCTTTCAAATAAACTTTAATATATTCTAGCATACCTTCTTGAATATCAATTTTTACACTGTCAATTGCTATAGGTTTTGCAATTTTAATATGGTCTTTTCGTCTTAGTAGTTTTTCTTTTAAAGACTCTTCTGTTAAATTTTCATCAAAATCAATCACATAAGCTTTCTCTTTTATTTTGATTGTACCTACTGAAGTTTTTTCGTTTTCAATTTTATTTAATGTGGCCAAGACCGTTTCCTCAATTTGTTCTTTCTGTGTTTTTTGTCCCCAACTAATACTGTATATGAGTAAAAAGATTAATAAAATAATTGTTTTCATAATTTCTAGTTTTTAATTTCATTTTTTTAAAATAACCCTTTCAATCTGTAAAAACTGAAAGGGTCTTACTCCTCAAAAATCCCCAATTTTGAAAAGAATAATTATCCCGCCACGGTAATTGTAACGATGTCACTCCAAACGCCTACTTTATCATCAGCTACGAGATAGGAAGCTCGGTATTTCCAAATGGCGCTTTGTCCTTGTGCTGGATAAACTGAATTGTCAATAAAGTCAGGAACAAAATCACGGTCGAGGGTTGCAAAACCATTGCCGCTGTCTTTTTCAATCAAGATGCCTGAATACTTTCCTTTTTTCCAAAGCAAGTTCACTTTTCCACCACGCAGTACGGCTTTGAGCACCGGTTGTGCAGTATCTCTATTTAATGGAGGTGGTGCACTTTGTTCAATACCTAAATTCTGACCAATGGATGTGGTGTAGTTTTGGTGTGCTTTAATACGATTGACCATTGTCGTAAACCGATAAATAACTCCTGGCGCTACAATTTTTGGTTCTGAGTCCAATTTAGGTGCTGTAGGGGCGGGGTTAGACGTTATATTCTCTTCGCCTTTTTTTAAAATGTTTTTAAAAAGCGTCCAATCTTTCTTATTAGTGTCAATTTTCAAATGACTATTGACTGCCCATTTAAAACAATCGGAATCTTCTGTCAAAGACTGAACCTCGGGTGCTGTAATGCCAAATATAGAGGCATACTCATCAATTTTGGATGAAAAATTGTCTAGTTGTAGTGCTAGCTTTTCATCAGTGTTTTCTAAATAACCTGTTGCCATATTTTTTAATTTTATTGGTTGTTAATTTTTAAATTTGGTAGTTCAGAACTACTTTTTGTTGTTTAATTTTCTAGTAAATAAGACCTTAGTTGATGTTTTCTCAAGAAAAAATGGTTCATGCAGTTGCTAAAATCAATTGTGCAGGTGTAAAAATGAATTATGCAGTCGCTAAAATGATTTATGCAGGTGCAAAAATTATTGATGCAGTTGCCAAGATAATTTGCGCAGTTGCAAAAATGATTTACGCACTTGCTAAAATTATTGATGCAGTTGCCAAGACGATTTACGCAGTTGCAAAAAGCATTTCCCCCCGACATTATTAAATTCTATAGGAATGAACCTGTTATTTTTTTATAAATTTAAGGGACAATCCGTTTTCAAAATTCACTACATAAAGACCACTAGATAAGTATTCGATATTGATGTTTTCGTTTGCCATAATACTTCCTTCATATACTTTTGTTCCTAAAACATTGTATATGCTGATTTTTTCGGAAGAAGATAATCCAGATACTGCGATAGTAGTATTAGCTGGGTTGGGATATAGGCTGATGTTGTTCAATTTGAAATGTTCTCGTGCCAATGGTAATGAATTAGTGTAGTTGTAGGTAGTGCGGGAACTCAATATATAAGCAGAAGTAGCGGTGTCATAATACGAATACAATTCACTCAAAATTTTATTGGTGTAAGGAAAATCTTCAAACACATAATCGATACCTGTTTTATCATTAAATGGGTTTCCAAAATTGGACATTAACGAGGTGGTATCGTAGGTGTATTCATACTTTCCTTCTAAATCGCCAAAGAGTGAGCTTAATTGTAATAAACGATTGAAATTTGCTGACAGTGTATAAGTTATGTTCTCTTCTTCTTCCCAAGCGGTTCCGTTCCAAGCTTGGGTTTTATAATTGGTTATTTTATTGTCAGCATTATAGGTTAATAATGTTCTGTTGTCAATTGTCCATTGGGTTCCGTTCCATTGTTCGTTTAGCCATTGTGTAGCGTTATTACCTGTATAAGTAGGGGTGCTTTTGTAATCATCAACATATTGAGAACCGTCCCATATCTTGCTAATTGCGTTTACAAAAAAACTACCATTATACGAGATATCGGTTTTAGAAGCGTTTACCCAAATACCTCCGTTCCAATCTTGATTGCTAATTGTAGTTGGTTTATTAGAAGCATTGTAGGTATAAATTGTTTTATAATTGTTTTCAAATTGATTAGTTGTCCAACTCAAATAGGTTTCCGATACTAACTTATTATTTGCATTGTAAGTATAAGTGCTTTTGTCAGAGGCTGTCCAAACATTATCATAAAAATAATAGTAAGTTTCGCTTGTTACATTATTATTTGAATCGTATTCATAATTGTATCCCCCATAGTTTTGCCAAGAACCGGTATCATAAGATTCATATAGAGCAGACTCTATTTTGTTTTGACCTTGCATAGCGAATGTTATAAGATGGAGAATGATAAGTAATAGTTTTTTCATAATTTCATGATATTAATTGTTTTGCCTACTCTATAAAGTTTTCGGCTGCTCTTTTTTATTATTATGTTTTAATCGTTTCAATATTTAAAACCTGAAACGATTAAAACATTTATTAATTGGAAATCTTAATTTAAAACGGTTATAAAGATGTACAAGATGAGTAGTTTATTGTCGGACATAAACAGCTGTTCCAATTTTAAAACTTGACTTGTTATCCTCCATTGCAAGACCTGCAACTCCACTTTGATACCAGTTTCCACTGTCATAATAGGTGTGGCTATAGGCATTCCAATAACCGCCATTTTGGTATTCAACTTCAGTTAAGTAGTTTCCGCCAATGGCAGCTGAAGGCCATCCTAAAGAACCCGAACTTGTAACTTTACCAATGCCCATCGCATTATTAGACACTCCAGAAATAACAATCGTAAGTCCTGAATTGGTCTCTTTCCATGTACCATTAATGTCAGAGGGCGAAAAAGAAGCGACTGAATTGTGGGCATCATTTGCATCTTCTGAACAAGAGGCTAAACATAACACAGCTAGAAATAAAAAAAGTTTTTTCATGATTACATAAGATTAATTTTTTTGCCTACTCTATAAAGTTTTCGGCTGCTCTTTTTTAGAATTACAATTTTCGGAAATCGTTTTTCAGTTAATCAAAATTGCGCAATTTTCTAATCCGTTGGTAAAAAATGTCGTGAATGACATAAAATACGACGTGAAAAGCAATTTGAGAGTAGATTTAGATTGCAGAAAGAGAGGGAATTAGTTCTGTTGAATTTTAAAAGGCTGAAATTGGGTTTCAAATTCTTGAAAACTTCCTTTTTAGGAATGATTTATTTTTCTATTTACTTCTAAATCAAAATGTAAATTAATTAAATAGTATATTTGCACAAATTATGTTGATTTATGAATAATAAGGAAGGGAATAATAAACGTTCAGGTTCAAGCAGACCAAGTTCAAACAAGCCGAAACCTGCTATGGCAAAACGTTCGCAAAAACCTAAAAAAGAAGCACCTGCTAAAGGAGTAAAATCTGAAAAAGGAGGGAAGCCAGAAGAAGTGGTAGCTAAGAAACCCAATCAAGCACCTAAAAGGCAAAAAGCGTCGGATGAACTCCGATTAAATAAGTATATATCCAATTCGGGTGCATGTTCGCGTCGTGATGCCGATATTTACATTCAATCTGGAAATGTAAAAGTAAATGGAATTCCCGTTACTGAAATGGGGTATCTCGTAAAATTGACTGATGTTGTGAATTTTGATGGAGCCATACTTAACCCGGAGAAAAAGGTATACATCTTACTGAATAAGCCTAAAAACTTTACAACGGCAATGGAAGAGCATGAAGAACACAGAAATGTGTTGGAATTGCTTCGTGGTGCGACTACTTCTAAGATTGCACCAATTGGTAGAATGGATAAGAATACAACAGGTTTGCTTTTGTTTACAAACGACACCGATATGATTCGTAAATTTAGTTTGCCAACCCAGAAATCGTCAAAAATCTATCAAGTTTCTTTAGATAAAAATCTAAAATTTGAAGATTTGGAAAAAATTCAAAAAGGGATGGTGATTGACGGACATAGAGTGGCTGTTGAGGAAGTAAGTTATATTGAGAAAGAGCCAAAAAGTGAAGTTGGTGTGAAATTGAAAAGCTCCAATGTAAAAGTCGTTCGCGCAATTTTTGAACATTTTGATTATGATGTTTTGCGTATCGATCGCGTTTCTTTTGCAGGACTGACTAAGAAAAACTTGCCTCGTGGAAATTTCAGAATTTTAACAGAACAGGAAGTGATTAACTTGAAAAACGTATAACAACGAAATAGAATTTATCATTTAAAATCCTCTTTTTAAAGGGGATTTTTTAATTTATAACTAAAATTATGAGCCAAAATTTAGATTCAATTGCTTTTAAATGGTTTGATGCTTTCAATGAGCACAATTTGGAAAAATTATTAAGTCTATACGACGACAAAGCCCAACATTACAGTCCGAAACTCAAAGTAAAAAACCCTGAATCTGATGGATTAATTTCTGGAAAAGATGCTTTACGAAATTGGTGGAACGATGCGTTTGACCGATTGCCCACTTTAAAGTACGAAGTGAAATCATTGACTTCAAATGAGTACAGAGTATTCATGGAATACATTCGCAAAGTGGATGGAGAACCCGATTTAATGGTTGCAGAATTACTTCAGATTGAAAATGGAAAAATTATTTTCTCAAAAGTATACCACGGATAAAGTGATTATTAAGAAGTTTTTTTCTTCGTAATCATAAAATCTTTTACATACAAAGGTTCAAAATAAGCGACATCAACAGTGTCGCTTTTTTTATATTTTTCAAAGCTCAAAAAACTCATTTCTTTAGAAGAAGGATACCTGATTTCGTCGTGAAAAGTGAAGTTGTTTTTATTTAAAAATTCTTTACACTTTGATGCGCCATCGCCAAGAAAATGAATTTGTTCCTCGCGATTTTGATAGCTTTCGCCGTCAATGATTTCGGCAGCTACTTTTTGAATGGTGTTCAAATCTTTATCATAAGTTGCACTAAAAACTTCCATTCGTCGTGCATCAATCATCGGAATTATAACTCCATCTGAAATAGTGATTTGAGCCGCTAAACTCTGCAGTGTGTCAATAGCAATGAGTGGAATATTCAATGCATAACACAAGCCTTTAGCAGAGGAAACGCCAATTCGCAATCCAGTATAAGAGCCAGGACCTTGACTTACTGCAATGGCATTTAGTTCATTGAAGGTGATTTCACTCTCGGAAACAAGTTCTTCAATAAAAACATGTAATTTTTCAGCGTGCGAATAGCCTTCTTCGGCAATTTCGCGAAAAGCGATGGTTATTCCGTTTTTCGCAAGTGCTACTGAACAGTTTTTAGTTGCTGTTTCAATATTTAAAATATAGATATCCGTTTCGCTCATAATTATCTACCGGCAATTGGAATTCCGAAATAAAACTCAACGACTTTTACTCTGAAAATATAATCGTATTTGGTTCGGATTACTTCTGATTCTGAATTTGCAAAAAGAGTTTGAGCTTGGTTTAGATCAAATGCATTTAGCAATCCTACATCAAAGCGTTCTTGAGCATATTTATAAGATTGTTGTCGTGCATCACGTGCAATTACTGCAGCTTCATAAGCATTCAAAGCGCCGTTTGCATCCGTAAAAGCAGTATACACGTTTCGTTTTAAATCAATTTCTTGTTGGTTTACAGAAATTTGAGAACGCTTAAACGCTATTTTAGAACGCTCGATATTATTTCGAACTGAAAATCCATTTAAAATGGGAACATTTAGTTGTAATCCAAAAGCATTTCCTTTATTATCGCTAAATTGATTGAAAATGGCGTCTGGACCTCGTGCAACAATATTGCCATTATTGTCAACTGAAAATCGATCAGAATTTGTAGCTCGTGAACTAAAACTATAGAAACCTCTCAACGACGGCTGAAGTGCTCCTTTTGAAATTTCGATGTCTTTTTGGGCAACTTCAAGATTCGCTCGAGCTATTTTTAGTTCAACTCGTTCTTCCTTTGCCTTTTCGTAAATGGCATCAGCAGATTGAATCATAACTTCACTTTCGGCTAATGCATAATCGGTTTCTACGATATCAAAATTTTTAAAATCTTCTAATAATAACAATTGAGCTAAGCTTAATTTTGAAATCAACAATGCATTTTCAGCATTAATAACTAATTGCTGACTTGTGGCAACGGTAGCTGTCATGTCCATTAAATCGCCTCGAGGAACGGAACCTGCATCAACAAGTGTTTGCGTTCTTTCTTTTTGCTTTTGATTGTTCAACAGCTGTTCTTTCTGAACTTTTAAATTTTCTTTGTTGAATAAAATTTGCAAGAAAGCATTAGCAACATTCAATGAAACATCGTCTTTCATTTTTTTCAATTGATACTGTCCAGCGATTTTTGTCAAATTTGCACGACGTAATCGATTTTGATTTTGCAATCCATTGTAAATATCGATTCCTACGTTAAAACCTACAGATGTATTTTGAAAGGTTTGCGTCTCTGCTGCATTTGTAATCGGATTGATGTTTAGTCCAATATTCCAACTGTGGGAAGCATTGGCATTGGCAGTTGGCAAAAAATTTCCTAACGCATCTTTTCTTTCAATAGCAATTAGTTCAGTGTCTAATTGACTTTGTTGGATGGAAATATTATTCTCAATAGCATAATCGACACATTCTTTCAGTGTCCATTTTTTTTCTTGAGCTTCCGCAAAAGAGGTGATGAGAATTAATACAAGTGCTATATATTGTTTCATTTTTTAATCTTTATCAAGTTAGAAATTTGGGTTTTTTGAATATTATTCCAATCCCGTATTCCACACTTTAATTTTGTCGTCTTTCGTGATACCACTTTTTATTTGAACATAAATCCCGTCGCTTACGCCAAGAACTACGTCTCTTTTTTCAAATTTCTGACTTCCTATTTCAACTTCTACAAATGATTTCTTCGTTTTTTCATCAAATTGAATTAAGCTTTCTTTGATTGCTAAAACCTTATCTGCTCTTTCTAAAATAATAGAAGCATTGGCGCTCAAACCTGCACGAATAAATGTATTGTCTTTGTTGTCTAAAGTTCCTTTTATTGGAAACTGAACGGCACCATTTTCTTCCGTTCCCTTTGGTGCAATATAGTCTAATACCGCGTTAAACTTTTTATTTTCAATAGCTCCAACGGTAATTTCCAAAGGTAAATTCAATTTGATTTTTCCTACTTCAGATTCATCTAATTTTCCTTCGAAAATCATATTTCCTACATCGGCAAGACTGGCAATAGTAGTTCCTTCGTTGAAGTTATTACTTTCAATAACTTGATTTCCTACTTTCACGGGAACGTCTAAAACCATTCCTGTAACGGTAGAACGAATCATAGTTTGAGCTAAGCTTGCGGTATTTCTTGTTGTACCTGTTTTAATAATCTCCACATTTTGCTGAGCTGCACGATAATTTTGTTGTGATTGTTTGTAAGAAGTTTGAGCTACATCAAAATCATTGGCAGAAATAACACCTTTGTCAAATAATGTTTTTTGACGTTTATACAATTTTTCTTGGTTGTCCAAATCAATTTTGGCACTTTGAATTTGGTTGTAACCGCTGTTTAAACTAGCAATGTTAGGAACTAATTTGATTTTTGCAATCATATCACCCGCTTTTACATCATCACCCGCTTCCACGTATACTTCTTCGATAATTCCCGAGATATTTGGCTTAATTAAAACCTCTTCTTTTGGAACAATTTTTCCTGTTGCAACCGTACTTTTGATGATGGTTCGCTCTTCCGCTTTTTCCGTTTTATAAACGATTGGCGATTGCTGATTTTTTTGAAATAAATAATATAAAGCACCACCAAATGCGATTGCTAATATAAAAAGGATGATGATTGTTGTTCTTTTTTTCATTTTGTGCGGTATTGATGTTTGTTTTTATTCTGTTCTTAAAGCGTCAATTGGTTTTGTTTTGATGGCCGTTTGTGCGGGAATAAATCCTGCAATTAATCCGGAAATCACTAATATTAATAATGCCGTTACAACTATAGTAAGACTAATACTTGGATTGGCAAACATGACTTCTGATGCATCAGGCATGCCGTCCAATATAGAGTTAACAATTAATATTATGAACGTGGAAAAGATAATTCCTGCCATTCCTGCAATTAAGGATAGTACTACGGATTCTGTTAAAATCTGTTTTCTAATGTCCCAAGGTGTTGCTCCAAGTGCCCGTCTAATTCCGATTTCTTTAGTTCGTTCTTTTACAACGATTAGCATAATATTGATGATTCCAATAACTCCTGAAAGTAAAATTAAGCCACCAACAATGAATGAGACGGCTTTCAAAATCAAAAATAAACCGTTGATTTTAGAGTATTCTGCATACAAGTCAAAGTTTCCAATGGCTCTATCGTCTGTTGGTGCAATCGTGTGTCGTTCTTTTAAAAGGTCGAAAATTTTTGGTTTTAAATCAGTAATTGGATAGCCGTCTTTTGCAGTAATTGCCATCCAACCGACAACGTCACCATAATTAAAAGCTTGTTGAAAACTTGTAAATGGAGTGTAAATTTCTTTCTGTTTTTCTTCAGCATCGCCGCCCATACTTGAAATACTTTTGTAAACGCCTACGACCATAAAGTTGACGCCGTTTACTTTTACATAAGTACCCAAGACATCTTCGCCAGGTTCGTATAATTCTCTAATAATTCCCTCACCAATGACGGCAACTTTTCTTTTCTGATTGATGTCCCCATAGTTCAGAAATCGGCCTTGTTTAATTTTCATCGGTTGTTGCAAAATGTACTCTGGATAGTCTCCATAAACATTATAAGCTCCCGTTTTTATACCTCTAACCACATTGTTACTTCCTCGAAAACCACCTAGCTGGTTTCGTGGTGAAACATATTGAAGTTGGCTAAATTCACGCTTCAATGCATCGATATCTCCATTTTTATAATTGAAAAATCGGCCTTGAGGCAAACCTTTATAAGGTTTTGAAGTCGAGTTGGCCCAGATAAACATGGAGTTGGTTGACATTCCACCAAAACCTCTTTGTACACCATTCTCTAAACCAGTACTTGCTGCAAGAAGTATTACTAAAATCGTAATTCCCCAGAATACTCCAAATGCAGTAATAAAAGTACGCAAAGGTTTAGCCGAAAGGGCTTCCAAAACTTCATTCCATTGGTCTTTGTTAAACATATATTATTCGTCTCTAAGTGCTACAATTGGTTTAATTTTCGCGGCTTTATATGCAGGAACAAAACCTGCGAAAGCTCCCGCAATAGTTAATAAAATAACTGTGGTCAAGGCAATATTAAAATCTACTTCAGGATGTGTGAAAAAATCACTTTCAACCATCGGGCCAATTCCTGCCCAAAGAAGTAACCCAAATATTAAACCTATAAATCCAGAAATAAGTGTGATAAAAACTGCTTCGTGTAAAATCATTGCGATAATGGAATAAGGTGTGGCTCCTAAAGCTTTTCTAATTCCGATTTCCTTTGTTCTTTCTTTTACTACAATTAGCATGATGTTTCCAACACCAACAACTCCTGCAATAATGGTTAAAATACCTACAAACCAGAAGAATCCTTGAATCATATCCGTCATTTGATAGATTTTTTTAGCTTCTTCTAATGAATTATTGATAAATAGGGCACCGTCGTCGTCGGGTGCGATATCGTGTCTTTCTTTTAGAATTTTATCTAATTGTTTCGAGAAGTTTTGAGATTCAGCAACAGCTTGGTCAAAGTTTTCTCTTTTTGGCATTGTAAAAGCCATACTTCTAATGTTTTCCCCAGCACTGTAAGCTCGTTGAGCAGTACTTACTGGAATAAATGCACGACTCTCTTCACGTTCACCACCTGGGTCAGAAAAAACGCCAACCACTTTATAAATTGTTCCTGAAACATTTATATTCTTGCCTAAAGCATTTTCTTTTTTCTTGAATAAGTCTAACGCTACTTTGTTTCCAATAACAGCTACTTTTTCAAAATTCTGAATATCGCTTAAATTGATAAACCGTCCAACTGTAATTGAGGCATTTTCAATAAACTGATAGTTAGGGTTTACACCTTCAATTCTGTAAGTTCCTGTTTCTTTGCCGTAAACAATATTACCACTCCAAACGGAGTATAATTTTGATTTATTGTCAATGTAATCTTCAAACTTTTGAGTAACAATTTCGTAATCTCGGTTTTTTAATTTTGTCTCGCGACCTATTCCTAAACCTTTGTACTCTTTTTTAGTATTTCCAGGATAAATTTGAATCTTGTTTGTTGCATCTTGTGCAAATTGGTTTTGAATTCCGTTTTGAATTCCACGTCCAGCACCTAAGAGAATCACCAAAATAAAGATACCAGAAGCCACAGAAACACCCGTAAGAAAAGTACGCAACTTGTTCTTAGCGATTGCCTGAAATATTTCTTGCCATCTTTCTAAATTAAACATGTGCTTTTACTCTTTGTTGGATTATTTTTTTGTCTTCTATGATAATTCCGTCTTTTAGGATAACATTTCGTTTACACATTGCCGCAATATCGGGTTCGTGCGTTACAATCAAAATGGTTTTTCCTTCGTCATTGATTCCTTGAATTAGTTCCATAACTTCATAAGAAGTTGTTGTGTCTAACGCTCCTGTAGGTTCATCGGCTAATAAAACTTTGGGATGAGAAGCCAATGCTCTTGCGATTGCAACTCTTTGTTTTTGACCACCAGAAAGTTCGTTAGGTAAATGGTGTGAGTGCGAAGCTAATCCTACTTTTGTTAAGTAAGACATTGCAATTTCAGCACGTTCTTTTGCAGGAACCCCTTGGTAGTATAGTGGTAATGCGACATTATCCAAAGCTGATTTGTAATTGATAAGATTAAAAGACTGAAATACAAAACCTAAAAATTTGTTTCGGTAACGTGAAGCAATAGTTTCATTTAAGTTTTTAATTGGAACACCATCCAAAACGTAAGTGCCAGAATCAGCTTCATCTAGAATTCCTAAAATATTTAATAATGTGGATTTTCCTGAACCTGAAGAACCCATGATTGCTACTAGTTCTCCTTCTTCAACGTTGAAATTAATTCCTTTCAAGACATGCAAAGAGGAACTTCCCGTTTGATAGGATTTATGTAAGTCTTTAATTTCAATCATCATAGCTTGTGTTTTTTAATTTTAAGGGTACTTATTAATGCTGTATAAGTTGCAAATTTTCAAACGCCTACGATTATAAGACGAAAAATAAATAATTTGTTACATTTTTTGTCAAAAATATTTTTGTTATTTCTAATTTTGCCGACTTAAATACTGTTTTAATTATGTCAATATTTCAGCGAATTTCTTTTTTTGTCATTGCTATTGTTTTTTTAGCGAGCTGTTCTTCAACTAGTAAAATTAATACGTTAAAGCCTGAGCCTGAAGACGCATCTCCTTTGATATATGATAACAAACCCAGTTTTATAAGCTTGCCTGTTGCGCTAAAAATCAAAGATATTGAAAATCAAACCAACAAATTTTTGACAGGAATAATTTATGAAGACAATAACATTCAGGACGATGATTACACGATTAAAATTTGGAAACAAGCGCCAATTATCATCGAAAATGAAAATGGAAAGATTAAAACGGTTTTGCCTTTAAAAGTGAATGTCAAGTATCGAATTGGGACAGACAAGTTGGGTGTTGCTTTATATACCACGCAGGAATTTAATTTTAATGGGATGATTACTTTGATGAGTTCAATTAATTTGAACAATTGGAAATTAAAAACGAAAACTGAATTCAAATCTATGGTTTGGAAGGAAAGTCCATCTGTTAAAGCGTTTGGCAAAGATGTTTCAATTACGTACCTGATTAATCCCGCTATTCAATTATTCAAATCTAAAATTGAAAAAGCAATTGATGAAGCGATTGAGCAATCGATGGATTTTAAACCAAATGTTCTTGATGCTTTAGATAAAATTGCCACACCATCAGAAATGAGTCCTGAATATGAAACTTGGCTACGCATCGTTCCCACCGAATTATACGCTACAGAAGCTCAATTGAAAGGACAAAGCATTGTGATGCAAATGGGTTTGAAATGTACTATTGAAACCTTAATTGGCCAACAACCAGCAAAGATTTTCGATAAAAATAAAATTATTTTAAAACCAGTAACTAAAATGCCGGATAATTTTACGGCAAATATCGTAGCTGTTTCTACCTATAAAGATGCGTCTAAAATTATTACTAAGAATTTTGAAGGTCAGGAATTCGCTTCTGGAAGTAGAAAGGTGAAAGTGATGAATGTGGCACTTTGGCACAAAAATGATAAAATAGTTATTGCTTTGGATTTGACAGGAAGTTTAACAGGAACAATCTATTTAACAGGTTTGCCCAAGTATAACGAAACTACCAAAGAAATTTACTTTGACAAATTAGATTATGCTATTGATACAAAAAGCAGTTTAATTCGAACAGCAAACTGGTTGGCTTCGGGAGTTATTTTGAAAAAAATGGAAGAAAGTTGTCGTTATTCTTTGCAACCCAATTTAGAAGAAGGTAAGAAAACGATGTTGAGTTATCTATCTAATTTTTCTCCAATGCCTGGCGTTTTTGTCAATGGAAAAATGGGTGACATTAACTTTACCGAAGTTCAGTTGACTAATAAAGCCATTTTAGCCTTCTTAACCGTTAATGGAAAAGTAGCAATAAAAGTGGATGGTTTGGAATAATTAAACTTTAACTTTTTGACGACTTTTATATACAATGTAACCGATGACACCCACTAAAATGTATGGAAAAGCCATTAAATAAACAATTCCATCGTTTACAGCTTCTGCTTTAACACCGCCTTCCTCAGTTTCTAAAACCGCACGACACATGGCACATTGAGCAGAAGAGTTTAGAGAATAGAAAATAGAGAATAGAAACGCAAGGAATAATTTCGTTCCATTACCTTTTCTATAATCTTTATTCTTTGTTATATTTTTTTTTTCACACATAATAAGGAGATATCATTAAATAAACTATTACGCCTGTAATTGCCACATAAAGCCAAAGCGGAAAAGTGATTCTCGCTAGTTTTTTATGTTTGTCAAAGCGTTGAGCCAATGCACGAACGAACGTAATTAGAACCAATGGAATAATTATAATTGATAACACAATATGTGTAAATAATATGAAGTAATACACGTAACTGATTATTCCCTCACCGCCAAATTTTGTTGAATCAGCTGTCATGTGATAAGCAACATACATTCCTAAAAACAGTACGGAACATCCGATTGCCGTTTTCATTAGGTTTCCGTGAAGCTTTCTTTTCCCTTTTTTGATAGCAATAACTGCCGCAATTAATAGAACGGCCGTAAATCCATTTATACTTGCGTAAATAGGAGGTAGGAATGTTAATGGTTCTACGTCAAATCCAAAATCTTTTAATTTGATTCCGAATAAAAGAGCAACTACCAGCGGGATTGCAATGGATAAAATGATAATCCACTTCCGGTATTTTAACTCAACTGTGTTTAGGTCTTGATTCATTATTATTCTTGTAAAAGTAATTTTATGTCTTCGGTAATTGCTTTAATTCCTGATTTTTCTAAACCGTCATAATATAAAATAGGATTTCCAAAATCGTCTTTTCTACAACGAATGTTGCCTTTTTTGTCAATTAATGCAAATAGCCCAGAGTGCTCAAAACCTCCATTAACTTTACTATTTTGTGCAGCATACATATTAAAACCTTTGTTGGCTATTTTATAAATATAGTCTTTGTCGCCAGTTAAGAAATGCCAATTTTCAGCATCAATTCCTAAATCTTCTGCATGCTTTTTTAAAACTTCTACTGTATCGTTTTCTGGATTGATTGTGATTGATGCTACGCCAAAGTCTTTTTGTCCTTTAAATTGTAGCTGCACTTGCTTTAGATTAGCATTCATTTTAGGACATATTGTTGGACATGTGGAGAAGAAAAATTCTAATACATAGACTTTTCCCTCGTACGATTCATTCGAAATTGTCTTATTGTTTTGATCTGTCAAACTAAATTGTGGAGCTGGACCTATTTTTACCAAATCACTCTCTTTAGGGTTAGTTTGCATATTCAGGCGATCTCCTTTGACCACGTCGTTGTTTTTAATGCGTTCCATTATCGTTGGAACTACTAAAATTCCAAATACTAAAATGATTAAGGAAATTCCGATGTAGGATTTATTTTTCAAAGTAAGTGAATTTAAAGTTGTTTAGTAGCATTCCGATTTTTCTTCAAAGCTGCTTTGTATTCATATAGAATGATTTTAAAATCATCAAGCATTTCGTTGTGCAATTCGGAAACGTGAAACATGCTGTATCCTTCTTTGTATTCTTTTTCGTCATTTATTTTACGACCTCGAAGATTACGTTCCTTGTCAATTAAGTACACGTTATTATTTCCTAAACCTTCATTTAATTTGTCCTTTTTTAGATGCAATCCATTATAATAATTCTGAATTTCCTCAGGTGAAGCAAAAATAAATTTCCATTCGGCCATTTCAGTAAAAGTCCCCAGTTCTCGTTGAATGATTTTAACATCTTCTTCAGTTCCTAATGGTGAAAGTACCACAAATTGCAAATCTTTAAACGTATGGTACCTCTTATAGATTTTTTCGTTCAGATTGAAGTAGTTGCCTCTATTTTTGTAAACATCAGCACCGCCAAAACTTAGAACAGTGATTTTATTATCTAACTGAATTGTCTCACCACTCAAACTTGACCAATTTCCAAATTCAGTAACTTTTGGAGTTAATACGGGCAATTTCGAAAAAGTATTGACACCTGAAGCAAAAAAGAGGTAAGCTACAATCGGTAGAATAAACAGACTAAAAAGTACAATATTTTTTTTCATAGTGCGGAGACAATTACTGTTTTGCAAAAATAAAAAAAGGAACGCAATGCGTCCCTTTTTTAATAACTAATATGGTGTTAAAAATTCCATTTTATAGTGGAATCTCTAAATACGTCGTAAATATAATCTCCTTCTACTAAAAGGATAAACATTAAATATAAAATTAGAAATACAAGTGGAGTGACAACTGCATTCTTAAGACTAGTTGTTTCGCCTTCCATGTGCATAAATGCCCAAACAATATAATAAGCTTTAACAATTGTAAGAATGATGAAAATCCAGTTCAACATATTCATTGATAGAAATGAATTCAAATGTAAAGATTCAGGTTTTAAAATTCCGAAGATAACTTCGACAATTGTTATAATGGATAAAATTCCAAAAACAACCCAAATTCTTTTAGTATTAGATACGTGTTCGTGTGACATGATATTTTGAATTTTTGAGAATTAAACTAAATAGAAGAAAGTAAATACAAATACCCAAACTAAATCGACAAAGTGCCAATACAGTCCAACTTTTTCTACCATTTCATAACTTTTTCTTTTTTCGTACGTTCCTAAAATAACATTAAAGAAGATAATGATATTGATAATTACTCCTGAAAAAACGTGGAAACCGTGAAAACCTGTAATGAAAAAGAAAAAATCGGCGAATAATTTACTACCATATTCATTTCTTTTTAAATTAGCTCCTTCAACTACGTAATGTGCTTTAGCTAACATATCTTCGGATGCTTCTCTAGTAAGAATCGATTTATGTTTAGGCTTGCTGTTTAATGTTGGATGTAATGTTTTGTCTGATTTATTTGCTTCTGTAGCTTCGTAAAGCACTTCAGTACGAATCAATAATTCAGGATGTGCTTTAAAGCCTGCTTGTACTTCAGCAACAGAAAAACTAGGAAGTGCGCTTTCGCTTGCAAACCAAACCCCTTTATCTCTTGTGTCTTGAACGCGGTCTTCGGCAAGTATAGCTGCAAATTGTTCTAACTTCACTCTTTTACCAGTATTGTCAACGAACTGGAGAATACTTCCTCCTTGTGTTTCTATAGCGCCATATTCACCTTTAATAAAGTTTTTCCATTCCCACGCTTGAGAACCAACGAAAATTAATCCTCCGATAATGGTTAAAAACATATAAATGGCAACTTTTCCCTTCTTGAGATGATGACCTGCATCAACAGCCAAAACCATTGTTACAGATGAGAAAATCAAAATAAAAGTCATCAATGCCACATAATACATTGGTGCATTCACGCCATGCATGAATGGGAAGTGATTAAAAACTTCGTCCGGTAAAGGCCAAGTTTCAATAAATTTAAATCTAGACAAGCCATAAGCTGCCAGAAATCCTGAAAATGTCAATGCATCTGATACGATAAAAAACCACATCATCAACTTGCCATAACTGGCATTCATTGGCTCATTTCCGCCGCCCCAGGTTTTACCTTCGCTTTTTGCAGTAGTAACTGTCGATCCCATAAAATTAATTCGTTAAAAAGTTCCCAAATTTACGTTTTTTTCTTATTTAAAGAAATATAAAAACAAAAACAAATACAGCCATAGAAAGTCAAGAAAGTGCCAAAAAGTTGCACCAAGCTCAATGCCAATGGTTTGACTTGAATTGTATTTTTGTTTAAAATGATTATAAATTATAACCAAAATACATATTAAACCTCCTAGAAGGTGTAATAAGTGTGTTACAACCACAACATATAAAAATGAAGTGGTGATTGTACTTGTAGGTCCTGTCCAGTAAAGCCCTAAGTCAATGAGTTGTCCGAAACCCTCGAATTGAAAATAAACGAAAGCTAAAGCCAAAAATAATGTTGCTAATAAATATCCGGTAGTCAAAGAATGCTTGTCTTCTTTAATCGCTTTTTTAGCTAAATAGAATGTTACACTACTAAGTAGCATGACTATTGTACTAATTATAAACGCAGACGGCATGTCGAAATCATTCCAATCAGCTCTAGATTTACTCACTACGTAAGCACTCGTTAATCCTGCAAAAACCATTACAAAGCTAATCATGGAAAACCATAAAAGCATTTTTTTAGAACGATCACTTCTTTCTTTGTATTCTTCGATTGTCATCATTTTAACGTAAGAATTTATCTGTTATGTAAACTATTTGTAACAATGTAATGTATGAAACGCTTACAAGCATTAATGTACGAGCTGCTTTCGCAGTTCGGGTGTTGTATAATTTAACGGCATAAACCAGCATCCAAATTCCGAGCAAAAGTACAAAAATTGCGGCAATTGGGCTTAAAAATAAATGACTTCCTACCAAGCCGATCACGGGAAATAATGCAGGTAATAAAGAAGCTAAAATAAGCCAAACCGTATAAAGTAATATTTGTAAAGCAGTTGTGTTGTCTCTCTTTCCGGTAGGTAACATAAAAATACCTGCCTTTTCGTAATCTTCATATAAAAACCAACCAATTGCCCAGAAATGAGGAAATTGCCAGAAAAATTGAATTAAAAATAAGGTTCCGGCTTCAATACCAAATTCGCCATTATTTGCAGCAACCCAGCCCAGCATAAATGGAATCGCTCCCGGAATCGCACCTACAAACACAGATAATGAGGTAACTGTCTTTAACGGAGTGTATAAACTGGTGTATAAAAATATGGATATTGCCCCAAACATTGCTGTTTTAGGATTGATATTATAAAGAAGGACAATTCCAGCAATAGTTAGGAAACTGGCGATAATAAACGCAGTAGTTTTGGACATTCTGCCAGATGGAATAGGACGATTTTTTGTCCGATCCATTAAAGCGTCAATGTCCTTTTCAATGATTTGGTTAAAAGCATTTGAAGCACCAACCATACAGTATCCGCCAATGGCAAGCATAATAAGTGTAATCCAAGATTGAGAAGTAAATTCATCAATACCTAATAAAAAACCAGCAATAGACGAAAACACAACACTAATGGCTAATCCTGCTTTAGTGATTTCTTTAAAATCAAAAAAAGTTGCTTTTATGGAGAATGAATTATTGGTTGCTTCCAAAGCGGTTTACATTATTATAGCTTCCCTTTTTGTAGGGATTGCAAAGATACTTTTTCAAAAGTGAAATGACAAAGAAAATAATGCATAAAAACAAAGAGAATTTAAAACAAAAAACCCGAAACGATTGTTTCGGGTTTTTGTGGTACCTCCAGGGTTCGAACCAGGGACACATGGATTTTCAGTCCATTGCTCTACCAACTGAGCTAAGGTACCTTGCTTATTGCGAGTGCAAATATAGAGGCTTTTTTAGTTTATCCAAAACAATTTTAAAAAAAAATGAATCACTATCTTTGCTGCACCAAATTATCAACCATGATTTTGACCATTGACGTAGGAAATACCCGAATTAAAAGTGCTGTTTTTGAGAATAATAACTTGATAGACCTTTTTGTTTTTAATAAAGATGAACTGCAAAAAAAAGTTTCAATTATTTTAAAAAAATATATTGAAATTGATGTTTTAGTCGTTGCATCAGTCGGAAAAGTAGGGATTGGAGACTTTTTATTTCTTCAAAATAGACTAAAAATTGAATTTATAACTCATGAATTTCAATTTCCATTCCGCAACAAGTATCAAACGCCAGCGACTTTAGGAATCGATAGAATGATTTTAGCTTCAGGAGCCGTTTTGCAATTTCCGAAACAGAATCGGTTGGTTATTGATGCTGGAACTTGTATTACATATGATTTCATTGATGACGATGACAACTATTTAGGTGGTGCAATCAGCCTAGGGGTGTCGCTACGATATAAATCCTTACACAATTACACAGCTAAACTTCCGTTATTAGAATTAAAATACCCAAATAATTTTATTGGTAATTCTACACCAGAGTCCTTACATTCAGGTGTGGTTAATGGTTTGATTTATGAAATTGAGGGTTTTATAAATCAGTATGAAGCGCAATATTCAAAATTTACAATAATTTTAACGGGTGGCGATGCAGAATTTTTGGCTAAACGATTAAAAAATACCATATTTGCCAATTCAAATTTTCTGTTGGAAAGTTTGAACCATACATATCAATATAAAATCAAAAATGATTAAAAAAATTATTGTTAGCATCTGTGTTTTACTGTCAATTAGCGCATTTGCACAAAGAGGTACATCATCTGCATATTCATTTTACGGGATAGGTGAAGCTAAGTTTAAAGGTGCTTCAGAAAATAGAGCAATGGGTGGTTTGAGTGTTTTTCCAGACAGTACGCACATAAATTTACAGAATCCTGCTGGATTTGGAGGTTTAAAGTTAACTACTTTTTCAATTGCTGGAAGTTATAATAGTACGGATGCTGTTTCTAATTTTGACGAAGGAAAATCACAGAACACTTCTATCGATTATATGGCAATCGGAATTCCATTAAGTCAAAAATGGAGTGCCGGTTTAGGATTGATGGCTTACTCGTCAGTGGGTTACCGTATTCAAAATCAAAATGAAGGGAGTTTGTCAACATTAAACGAGTACCAAGGAAATGGCGGAGTAAATCGCGTTTTTTTAAGTTCGGGTTATAAAATCAACTCAAATTTTAGTTTAGGTGCAACGGTAGATTATAATTTTGGTGAAATAGAAACATCTTCATTAGAGTTTCTGGAAACAATTCAATTTGGTTCCCAAGAGGTAAATATTTCGCAACTAAGTGGGTTTAGTTTTAATTTTGGTGCGATGTGGGATAAGAAAATCAATGCAAAACAAAAACTATTTTTATCGGCGGTATTTACGCCGGAAAGTACTTTGAGTTTATCTAATAGTAGAAAAATTGCTACAGTACAGTTTTCTACATCATCTGATCCTTTTGTTATCGATGAACAAGAGATTGTTGTAAAAGACACGCAAATAAAATTACCAACTAAAATAGCTTTTGGAGCTGGTTTTGGGGAAGAACGAAAGTGGCTAGTGGGTACTGAATTTACTTTTAGCAAAGCAAATAGCTTACAAAACCGTTTTGAGGATATTACAGATGCAACTTTTGAAAACGCACAGAAAATTGCCGTTGGAGGTTATTATATTCCTGATTATAATTCTTTCTCAAGCTATTTTGAACGAATAACTTATCGCGCTGGTTTTAGATATGAAAATACGGGGTTAGTGATTAATAACAAATCAATTGAGGACGCTGCTGTAACTTTTGGTTTGGGACTTCCCGTTCCTGGCGGATTCTCTAATATTAATTTAGGAGTTGAATACGGTAGAAAAGGAACTAAGGCAGCTGATTTAGTTCGAGAAAATTACATTAACTTTACCGTCAGTCTTTCACTAAACGATAAATGGTTTGTGAAGAGAAAATACTACTAGTATAAATTTTTTTCTTCATTAGATGAAAAGCACAGGTCTCTTATTTATATTTTTACTTTTTGCGACAGTATTTCTTGCTAGTTGCGATAGTAATTTGAAGGACGTTCAGAAAATCAATCTTTCTGAATTCAGTCCAAGTGGAGACGCGGACTCAATTACTTTAAAATATACCGACTCTGGACGAATTAAAGCCGTTTTGATTGCTTCAAAAATGCTTGATTACGCCACTGTTAAATATCCATTTACTGAATTTCCAAAAGGAGTTGACGTAACTTTGTACGATGAGAAAGGAAAAAGAACGTATATTCGCTCTAATTATGCCGTTCAATTTAAAGGTACGGATATTATAGATTTACAAGGTAAAGTTAAAATTAGTACTGAAGACAATCAGGTTTTGGAAACGGAACAACTGTACTTTGACCAGAAAAATTCTTGGTTTTTTACCGAAGAAAAGTTTAAATTTTCAGCGCCAAAAGGAATTTCAAATGGCGAGGGAATTGATTTTAATAGCGATTTCACGTTAATGAATACACAAAAATTTTCAGGAGAAATTGAACAATCAGAACAATAATAACGACTATGAAATACTTACAATTTACACAATACATCTATTTGATTTTTGCCGCTTTTTTTGTTTACGACGGAATAGCAAAAATGAATATTCCTGATGAACCTTATCTATTGAGTTTTGGTATTGCTGCAGTTTGTATCTTTATGTTTTTCTTTCGAAGAAGCTTTTTCAACAAAGCAAAGAACCGAAATAACAACTCATAAATTATGGAAGCATTTAGTATTGTTTGTTGTTTAATACTTTCTGCTTTTTTTTCGGGCGTTGAAATTGCTTATATTTCTTCTAATAAAGTATATCTTGGAATCGAGAAAATGCAAGATACTTTCGTTTCCCGTATCTTATTCAAACTTACTAAAAACCCGTCCAAATTTATTGCAGCAATGCTTATTGGTAACAATATTGCATTAGTAATTTACGGAATTTTAATGAGTAACCTAGTACTTGATTTCCTAATTAATCAAGGCTTTTCCGGTCCGTTTTGGCTCGTTTTTTTAATACAAATTGCAGTAACAAGTGTAATTATTATCTTGACTTCTGAATTTCTACCCAAGATTTTCTTCCAAATTTATGCCAATACGTTAATTAAGTTTTTAGCAATTCCGGCTTATCTTTTCTATCAAATTTTCTATTATTTTTCGTCTTCAATTATTTGGGCTTCCAATATCATTCTCAAGTTCTTCTTCGGAATTAAAGATACCGATGAACAATTGCTTTTCAGCAAAATTGAACTTGGAAACTACATTACAGAACAGATGAAATCCATTGAGAATCAAGAGGCAGTTGATTCTGAAATTCAGATTTTCCAAAAGGCACTAGAATTTTCTGGTGTAAAGGCAAGGGATATTATGAATCCACGAACAGAAATTGCTGCTGTTGAAGTACACGACACTTTAATTGAATTACGTCAATTATTTGTAGAAACCGGATATTCTAAAATATTGGTGTACCAAAATTCATTAGATGATATAATAGGTTACGTTCATAGTTTTGATTTATTCAGAAAACCGAATTCCATTAAATCCATTACAATACCAGTGGAATTTGTCCCTGAAACGATTTTTGTAAAAGAAGTTTTAAATATTTTAGCTCGAAAGCGAAAAAGTGTGGCAGTTGTGCTCGACGAATTTGGCGGAACTTCTGGAATGATTACCAAAGAAGACATTGTCGAAGAGCTTTTTGGAGAAATTGAAGACGAACACGACTTATTAGTTCCAGATTTCATAGAAGAAGAAATTTCCGAAGGTATTTACCTTTTTTCTGCACGTCTGGATGTGGAATATATTAATGAAAATTTCAAATTAGATATTCCTGAGTCGGATTCATACACAACTCTTGCGGGATTTATAGTGCATCATGCAAATGAGATTCCGCAAACAGGAACAACTATTCAGATAGAAAACTTCCAATTTGAAATCAAGCAAGCCTCGAATAAAAAGGTTGAATTGGTTCAAATTAGCATCACAGAATAATATTTCAAGTAAAAAACACTTTTTAACGTAAAATATAAGGTTAGTACTATTATTATTAAATAGATAATTGTATTTTCGCAACCTGAATTTTAAAATTAACAAACATAAAAAATGGCGGTTTTATCAAAAATTAGAGAGCGTTCACTTCTTTTAATACTTGTAATAGGCTTTTGCTTATTAGCATTTGTAGTAGGTGATGTAGTAAATAGTGGCGGTTTTCAAAGTACTCCAAGAGATGTAGGAAGCGTAAATGGTGATGAAATTTCGTACGACGATTTCAGAACAAAAGTAGATATTGTTGAAAAAAGTGGACAAGGTACCACTTCTTCACAAGCAGTAGCTAGAGTTTGGGAACAAGAAGTTACCATTTCTTTAATGAATGCTCAGTTTGAAAAACTTGGTTTGCGTGTCAGCGAAGAGCAAGTGATGGATGTTTTGAAACAAAGTCAAGACATTGGTCAAAATCCTGCTTTCTTAAATGAAGCTGGAGTTTTTGATAGCGCAAAATTCAATGCATTTTTTAATGAAAATCCAGCTTTAAAGGAAAATTTAAATGCTAGAATTAAAGAAGCGACTTTGAATGCTAAATTTCAAATGTACAGTTCTTTAGTGAAATCGGGCGTTTACAGCACAACTGCTGAAGCGAAGATGAAATATGAAATGGGTGCTAATAAAGTTACTTTAGACTTTGTAGCGGTACCTTTTTCCTCTATTAAAGATAGCGATGTTAAAATTTCTGACGAAGAAATCGTAGCATTTATGCGTAAAAATGAGAAGAAATACAAAGCAGAAGAAACGCGTGAAGTAGAAATGGTTGTTATTGAAGACAAACCATCTACTGATGATGAAGCTCAAGTTAAAACGGATTTAGAGCAAATGTTGAACGGAAATGTAGTGTACAATAATGATACAAAAATCAACGATACTTTACAAGGTTTTAGAACTACAAGAACGAATGCTGAATTTGTAAATATGAACTCAGATGTTCCTTACGATTCTAGTTACGTAGCTAAGAAAGATTTGCCTGCTGAATTTGCAGAACAATTGTATAACTTGCCTCAAGGTGAAATTTACGGACCGTACAAGTTCAACGATTACCTTGCTGTAAGTAAGTCTTTAGGACGTGAAGCGGGTGTAAATGCAAAAGCAAGCCACATCTTAATCGCTTATACTGGTGCTATGAGAGCGAATCCTGCTGTCACACGTACAAAAGAAGAAGCTCAGGCTAAAGCAAATGAAATTTTCGCACAAGTTCAAGCTAATCCAAGTTCTTTTGCAATGTTGGCTCAGGTAAATTCTGACGATTCATCAAAACAACAAGGCGGTGATTTAGGTTTTTTCTCTAAAGGACAAATGACTGGTAAATTCAATGATTTTGTATTTAGCAACCCAATTGGGAAAATTGGTTTAGTAGAAACAGAATTCGGATTTCATATAATCAATGTTACAGATAAGCAAGACGGTGTACGTTTAGCTACAATTGCTAGAAGAATAGAAGCTTCTGAAGCTACAACGGATAAAGTATACAACAAAGCAGTAACTTTCGAAATGGAAGCGAATGAAAAAGATTTTGCTGCAGTAGCAAAAGCAAGTGGTTTAACTGTTGTGCCTGCTGTAAAGTTGAATGCAATGGATGAAAATGTTGGAACGGTTCAAAACCAAAGACAAATGGTTAAATGGGCTTTCGATAAAAAGACAGAAGTAGGTGATGTAAAACGTTACGAAGTGCCAAACTTAGGAAACGTAATCGTTAAATTGGTAAAAGTAAATGAAGCAGGTTTGATGGCAATCGACCAAGCACGTCCGATGATTGAAAATCGTTTGAAAAAAGAGAAAAAAGTAGCTTTAATTAAAGAAAAACTGAAAGGTGCAACTTTGGATGCTATGGCTAAATCAGCTGGTGTAACGGTTCAAAACGCAATGGATGTTACAATTGAGAATGCTGTTTTACCTGGATTTGGTCAAGAGCAAAGAGCGGTTGCAACTGCTTTTGCTTTAGCTCCAAATAAAGTTTCAACACCAATTGAAGGTGTTTCAGCAGTATTTGTAGTAATGCAAAAAAGCGCTGTTAAAGCTCCGGCAATCACAGACTACTCTCCATATCTAGCTCAATTAAAAGGTCAAAGTGCTTCAGCACCAGGAAGAGTAATTTCAGCTCTTAAAGAAAATGCTGATATTGAGGACAATCGACCTACGTTCTACTAGTAGAAATTTATTATTAGTTCATAAAAAAATCCCGATTAATATCGGGATTTTTTTTATAATATCATTTCGTGATAATGGAGTAGTGTGTTAAAACCTTTTGATTCAAAATAGTTTTTTGGATTAGAGTTACTAACGACCATAACAAAATCGCCACCCCAAGCTCCAAGACTTTTAATGGTTCCTTCAAAGTCACTAAAGTACTTCTCTTTAACGGTTTTCATTTCTAAAACAGCACTCATATAAGCTTCGTGTTGTTGTAGTAGGTATTCAAATCGCTCCTGATTTGTTCCTTTTAAAATTTCATTGGTAATTGCTTCAATATTCTCTTTTACTTCTTGAATAGCATATTGTTTAGAGTAGTACATTGCAATTGCAGCTTTGCTATCTTGCTTTTGATTCAGATATAAAAAATAGAGATTTTCTTTGAAGTCTGCTTGAAATTGAACTTGTTGAACGAACGGTTTTCCGTCTAGTAGCTGATACGTTATCGGTGTATTATTTTGGGCATTTGCAATGTCATAACCACTTCCTCCAAAACTGTTTTTCAGCAGTTCAAAAGCATTTATTTCAAACCACTGAGCCATGTTGTTAATTAGAGTAGAAGAGGTACCCAGTCCCCAGAATTTAGGAAAAGTAAGATTAGTCTCAATCGAAAATCCTTTATTTACTAAGACAGTAGGATTGAGTTTGTGGGCTTCAAAAAGTATTTGCTTTAATAAAGTAGCGACGCTTTGTTCTTCTTCTCCAAATTCATTAGAGATAATTTCTGCGGTATCGAAATTCTTTTCAAACCAAACGGATTGATCAAAATCAAAACTTTTCCAATGAATAAAACCAATTTTTTGAGTTTCAGCAACAATTAAATCTTGTCCCATTTTTGTAGGAACAGCGAATGCTTTAGCGCCATCAAGAACTAAATATTCACCAGTAATCAAGAGTTTTCCGTTGCTGTAAAATTTTTTCGTCAATGAAATGGTTTTTATTTGCGTAAATTTTCAATAAAAGTAACTACTGCAGAATGAGAAACGGTATTATTTTCAAAATGTTTTTCGATTATCAGTCGTTCTTCAGTGTTAGCTTCAAACGGGTTGATTATATTTCCCAAATGCATTTTCATGTGTCCTTCTTGAATTCCAGTCGTAGTTAACGAACGTAAAGCGGCAAAATTTTGTGCCAATCCTGTTGCCGCAACGATTTGCATCAATTCTGCAGCCGAAGGTTTTTCGAGGATTTCTAGAGCCAATTTTACTAAGGGATGCAAGCTCGTCAATCCACCAACTGTTCCTAATGCTAATGGAATTTCCATCCAATAACTAAAAATATCATTTTCAATTTTAGCATGTGATAAACTGGTATATTGACCGTCTTTTGAAGCATACGCGTGAATTCCAGCTTCAACAGCACGGAAATCATTTCCTGTAGCTAGAACAACAGCGTCAATTCCGTTCATAATTCCTTTATTATGCGTTACGGCACGGTACGGTTCAACTTCAGCAATACGAATGGCTTTGACCATTTTCTCTGCAAATTCTTTTGGATTGGGAATGTTTTTCTCCGCTAGTTCAGCAATTGGACACGATACTTCTACTCGAACAATACAATTGGTCACGTAATTCGATAAAATACTCATGATGACTTCAATATCTTTTTCATCAGAAGTAAAATCGGAATAATGGACTGCTTCTCGTTTCAATGTTTTTGCAAATTGCTCTAAACACGAGTTGATGAAATTGGCACCCATGGAATCTTTCGTCTGAAAAGTAGCGTGTAATTGGTAGTAGTTTTCTAGTACAGCCGTTTTGTCTTTTAATACGATATCTACAATTCCACCACCGCGTTTTTGCATATTTGCAGTTGTGCCATTCGTATCTTCGTGGAATTTTGCTTTTATTTTGGTAAAAAAAGTTTCTAATTTTGATTTGTCACCGTTGAAAATAAAATGAACTTGACCAATTTTCTCTGTATTGAAAACGGTTGTTTTAAATCCACCTCTTTCTGACCAATATTTTGCAGATTTAGATGCAGCGGCAACGACTGAGCTTTCTTCAATCACCATTGGAACGGTATAGTATTTTCCATTTATCAAAAAATTGGGTGAAAGTCCTAATGGTAAATAAAAGTTGGTAATGGTATTTTCGATAAAATCATCGTGAAGTTGTTGCAGTTTTGTATCGGCATTCCAATAACTTTTGATAAGTTGGGTTGCTTTTTCAGGTTCTGAGAAATAGTTTTGAGCAATCCAATCTATTTTTTTCTCTTTCGAAAGTTTCGAAAATCCGTTGATGTTGTTTTTCATTTGGAACAAAATAAGTGGCAAATATACAATTTACAAATGGTTAAGAAAGTGAAATTAAGGTTTGAAGTCTACCACTCATTTACTTTATTAGCATCCATTTTTACAAAAATAAATATCAATATAGTAAAAGCTAATAGTCCGGAACCTCCGTAAGAAAACATCGGTAGCGGAACTCCAACAGTTGGGAAAAGACCCAGAACCATTGCGGTATTTACAAAAAAGTGAATGAATAAAATAGCGGCTACACAATAACCGTAAACCCGGCTGAATTTGGTTTTTTGGCGTTCGGCCAAATATAGAATACGTAAAATAAGCGTAATAAATAAGAAAATCACAAAAAGAGAACCTACAAAACCCCATTCTTCTCCAACGGTTGTAAAAATATAATCGGTATGTTGTTCGGGAACGAAACCTCCTTTAGTTTGAGTTCCTTCTAGAAAACCTTTTCCTGTCCAACCGCCTGAGCCTATTGCAATTTTAGATTGATTGATGTTGTAACCAATTCCTCTCATATCGACCTCTTTTCCAAGTAAAATATTGAAACGGTCTCTATGGTGTTGCTGAAAAACATTATCAAAAACATAGCTTACTGAAAAGGTAAATGCACTAACTAGAACAAATATAATGCTGCTTAAAACAATATTTCGATTGATAGGGCGTGCTCGGAAATAAAGTAATGTGACAATTAAAAGGGCTACGAGAACAATATAAATTGGCTCAAAAAGTAAGCTGGAAATAAATAATAAAATTGCAATAAACCCCGTCCATAAATACCATGGTGGTAAACCTTCGCGGTACAATACTAAAATTAGAGAACTAAATATCAACGCACTTCCAGGGTCGTGTGGTACTATCAGTAAAACAGGTAAGAAAATAATTCCCAATGCCTGAAACTGATATTTGTACATGGTCAAATTAACTTGAACATCGCCTAAGTACTTGGAAAGCGCTAAAGCTGTTGCAAACTTAGCAAACTCGGCAGGTTGTAAACTAAAAGAGCCAAAAGAATACCAGTTGGTTTGACCTTTTATTTCTTTTCCAAAGACAAAAAGTCCTGCAAGAGATAGTAAAGCAGCTATAAAAATAACACTTGAAAATTTTTCAAAAAACTTACCATCAATGGAAAGAATGACGATAATTAGTGGAATACTCAAAAGGATAAACAACATTTGTTTCCCGTAAATCTGACTCAAATCAAAGATAGAAGTTTCTTCTAATGGCAGAGACGCAGAGTAAATGTTTAGCCAGCCCAAAACCACCAAAACGATGTAAAGTGTTACCACCATCCAGTCGATATTACTTCGAGTACTTTGATTTTTCATTTTATTTTCCGTTTATGCCAAAGGGTTGTCCACTAATGTATTTAGCATATTCTTTTTGTAAATCGTTGCTGTAGATTTTTGTTTCTAAGTCTTTTCTAGAAATCGTTCCCCGAAGGTATTTTTCAATCATCAAACTTGCAATAGGACCTGCATTTCTCGCACCATAATAACCATTTTCAACAAGTACAGCGATGGCTATTTTGGGATTGTCTTTTGGTGCAAATGCCACAAAAATCGAATGGTCTGTAAGTTGTGTCCTTTTTCCGTTGATTTTAGTATAATTTTCAGCAGTTCCTGTTTTTCCACAAATATCGATTCCTTCAATTCGCAAGTTAGAAGCAGTTCCACCATTGTAAACAGCAAATAACCCTTCAATTACGGGTTTAAAATACATGGGATTAATGGTCGTAATGTGCTTCTTTAAGAATTTATCGTCAATTCGATGGTCTTTGATTTTTTTGACAATGTGAGGCGTAAAATAAGTCCCTTCATTGGCAACGGCCGCCATCATGTTGGCAAGTTGTATGGGAGTCATCAACACTTC
Organism: Flavobacterium sp. SM2513; assembly: GCF_050908145.1. Lineage (GTDB taxonomy): Bacteria > Bacteroidota > Bacteroidia > Flavobacteriales > Flavobacteriaceae > Flavobacterium. Next base: position 1,436,922 of record NZ_CP194228.1, read on the forward strand.
TCCTTGTCCAATGGAATTAGAAATAATAGTTGTGCTTCGCCAGCCACCATTAGGATAAATACGTTTGTATATTTTGGAAGAAGGAATCAATCCTCTTTTTCCCGTAGGTAAATCGTATCCCATAAATTGACCTAAGCCGAAACTTTTGATGTGATCGCTCCATATATCAACTGCTTGAGCTGGATTTTTATATTTATTTATGGTCAACATAAATGCATTTGCAAAATAAGTATTACACGATTGAGAAATTCCGTTGTGCAACTGATGCGGTCCGGATCCGTGACAACGCATAAATCGGCCACGACCGTAACTAAATCCATGATTACAGAAAAAAGTAGTTTGCTCGTCAATGACACCTTCTTGCAAAGCCACTAATCCCGTTAAGATTTTAAATGGTGATCCAGGAGGAAATTCACCTAAAAGCGCTCTGTCAAATAGCGGCTTTGCAATCGAATCATTGTATAGTCGGGTGTAATTTCGGGAACGTTCACGGCCTACCATAATGGCAGGGTCATAGGAAGGTGCTGTAACTAATGCTAAAATTTCACCTGTCTTTGGTTCGATAGCAACAATTCCACCGCGTTTATCTTTCATTAACTGTTCTCCGTATTCTTGTAAAGCAATGTCAATTGTCAATTTAATATCTTCGCCTTGAACGGCAATTGTATCAAATTTCCCATCTTTATAAGAACCAATATCTTTATTGAATTTATCTCGCTGACGGTATTTTACACCTTTAATTCCTCTTAAAATGTTTTCGTATTCTTGTTCAACACCTTGTCGACCAATTAAATCACCGCTTCTGTAGTAAGAATTTTTTTCAATAATATTATCATTCACCTGCGTTATAAATCCGAAAATATTAGAACCAGCAGTTGTTTGATAATCTCTCAAAGAACGTTTTACAATGTCAAATCCAGCAAATTTTCTTTGCTTTTCTTGAAATGCAGCATATTCTCTTTTGTTCAATTGAGGTAAAAACACCGAAGGAAGCCGTGGACTGTAAACGCGTGCTTTTTCTATAATTCTGATAAAATCAGCTTTTGTGATTTTCAGTAATTTACAAAGTTCAAGCGTATCGATGTTTTTGACATCTTTTGGAGTAACCAAGATGTCATAAGAAGGCTGGTTGGCAACAATTAACGTTCCATTTCTATCATAAATATAACCGCGTTCAGGATAGTCATAGATAATCTTAATGGCGTTGTTGTCTGATTTTAATTTTAGCGATTCGTCTACAATTTGCAAATAAAAAAGTCGCGCCAGAATCAAAAGAGCAGAAACTATGATGATTGTTGGAAGTAGGACTTTTTTCATCGTCGGGTAGGCTTAAATAAATAGATTAGTATAATGCAAATTATGATGGTAAACAAAGTGCTGAACAAAGTTCGAAGTAACACTTGAAGTACAAAACTCAATCGGAACGCTTCAAGCAAAAATAAGATAAAGTGATGAGAAATAACCGATATTGCAATAAAAGAAAAACGCTCAGGCGTTAATTTATCGTTAATCCTAATCGTTTGGTATTCATAACTTACTCCAAATGAAAATTTGAAAAAAGTAGGTCGCAATGCCGCCAAAGTAATCGCTGCTGTTGCATGAACTCCTCCTGAATTGCAAAACAGATCCATTATAATTCCCAATAAAAAACTAGAAAATAACAGTCCATATTTGTTTCCATTTACCGGATACAAAAGGATGAATAAAATATAAGGATACGGATTGATATAGCCCAAAAAGTCCATCTTGTTGAAAATGGCAATTTGCAACATTAACAACAATATAAATCGAGCGATATTGGTCAATAAAGCACTATTCATTTTTCTGGGTTTCGTTTTCGAGTTGCAATAATTCTTCTCGTTCGTTATTTTTAATAATATACACGTGACCTAAATTAGTCATGTCGTTGAATAATTTTACGTCAATCGTGTAATAATTCGTCTTGTCGTCAATATAAATTTTATAAACCGTTCCGATATTTATGTTTTCCGGAAAAATGCGCGATTCAGCACCTGTAACAATGGTGTCGCCTTTTCTAACGGTTGAAGCTAATCGAGGTACGTCAATCAACTGCACAAAACCGGTGCTTTTTGCATTCCAAACCAATGATCCAAAGTGATTGGACTTTTTAAATTTCGCATTGATTCTTGATTTTGTATTCAATACACTTAAAACTGTTGCATATTTTGGAGATGCTTTTTCAATAATACCTACAATTCCTAAATCATTAATAACACCCATGTCAGTTTCAACGCCTTGGTTCGAGCCTGAGTGTAATGTTAAATAGTTTTCGGGAGAATTATAAGTGTTGTGAATGACTTTTGAAACAATGACATTGATGCGTTTCAATCCAGGAATAGTATCCACTTTATCAATGTCAATTGAATCTTTCCGATTAAAGAGTATTGATTTCAAACGTGCATTTTCGCCAGCCAATTCCTCATTTCTAGAGCGAAGACTGAAATACTCATCAATTGAATTTAATTGCGAATAAACACCGCCAGATAAAAAATTTGCCGAACTAATGACTTTGCTTTTATGAAAAGAGTGGGCTTGAATCGTCAGACTTATAGAAATAATCAATAGCAACAAAAACAGCAATCGATAGCTGTTTTTAAATATAAAATTAAATATCTGCTGCATGATTAAAAATTATAAAAGTCAAAAATCCAAATTCCAAAAATTAGTATTAATTACTGGAATTTGGATATTCTAAATTCTGTAGTCAATTATTTTATAAGAATACTTCTAAACTTGGTAAGGTTTTTTAAGGCCATTCCTGTTCCTCGAACTACCGCTCGTAAAGGATCTTCGGCAATATAAACAGGTAAATCTGTTTTTTGCGAAATACGTTTGTCTAAACCTCTTAACATCGAACCACCACCAGCTAAATAAATACCGGTGTTGTAAATATCCGCAGCTAATTCAGGAGGCGTTTGCGATAATGTTTCCATAACCGCATCTTCAATTCGCTGAATCGATTTGTCTAAAGCTTTTGCAATTTCTCTGTAAGAAACTTCCACTTGTTTTGGTTTTCCCGTCAATAAATCTCGTCCCTGAACTGACATGTCGTCTGGTGGTGTTTCAAGATTTTCGATTGCAGCACCAATTTCTATTTTGATTTTCTCTGCGGTACTTTCACCCACAAACAAGTTGTGTTGTGTTCGCATATAATAAACGATGTCGTTTGTAAAAACGTCACCGGCAATTTTAACTGATTTGTCACACACAATTCCACCCAAAGCGATTACGGCAATTTCTGTCGTTCCACCTCCAATGTCCACAATCATGTTTCCTTTTGGTTGCATAATATCCACACCAATACCGATTGCAGCAGCCATTGGTTCGTGAATCAAATACACTTCTTTACCGTTTACTCTTTCGCAAGACTCTTTTACAGCACGCATTTCCACCTCTGTAATTCCTGAAGGAATACAAACTACCATTCGCAAAGCAGGAGTGAAGAGTCTTTTCTTTAAAGCAGGAATGCTTTTGATAAACATACTGATCATTTTCTCCGAAGCATCAAAGTCAGCAATAACCCCATCTTTCAACGGACGTATGGTCTTAATGTTTTCATGGGTTTTTCCCTGCATCAAATTGGCTTCCTTTCCAACGGCAATTATTTTACCCGAAATTCTGTCTCGAGCTACGATGGACGGACTGTCAATCACTACTTTATCGTTGTGAATGATCAATGTATTTGCGGTTCCAAGGTCAATTGCAATATCCTCGGTCATGAAATCAAAAAATCCCATACTTTTATTGGGGGTTTAAGTTATTATAAATGAACGTGCAAAGTTAAACAAATTAATGTTTAAAATGACGTGTGCCTGTAAATACCATTGCAAGTTTATTTTCGTTGCAATAATCAATACTTAATTGGTCTTTTATTGAACCTCCAGGCTGAATTACCGAAGTTATTCCTGCATTTTTTGCCAATTCCACACAATCCGGGAAAGGGAAAAAAGCGTCACTTGCCATTGCAGCTCCTTCAAGGCTAAATCCAAAGTTTTTCGCTTTTTCTACTGCTTGATTTAGGGCATCTACACGAGAAGTTTGTCCGGTCCCTGAAGCAATTAACGTGCCGTTTTTTGCAAACACAATCGTATTTGATTTGGTGTTTTTGCACACTTTCGAAGCAAATAATAAATCTTCTATTTGTTCAGCAGTAGGTTCCGTAGTGGTAACGGTTTTTAAATGGTCTTTAGTATCCGTAATTGTGTTTCTGTCTTGAATTAACAATCCGTTCAAGCAAGTTCGTACTTGTTTTGCCGGAAGTGCCACTTCATTTTGAACCAATATAATTCGGTTTTTCTTTTCTTGCAAAACGACAATCGCTTCAGTATTATAAGATGGAGCAATAACTACTTCGCAAAACAATTTGTTTATTTCTTGGGCTGTTGCCAAATCAATTTCCACATTCGAAATTAAAACGCCTCCAAAAGCCGAAGTCGGGTCGCAAGCCAAAGCCGCATTATACGCTTCACTAATTGTAGAACGACTTGCTAAACCACAAGCATTATTGTGTTTCAAAATCGCAAAAGTCGGTCCGTCGTTTTTGAATTCGTTAATCAAATTTACCGCAGCATCCACATCAAGCAAGTTGTTGTACGACAATTCTTTTCCGTGTAATTTCTTGAACATTGCATCAAAATCTCCAAAGAAAAATCCTTTCTGATGTGGGTTTTCTCCGTAACGTAAGGTTTGTCCGTTTGCAATACTTTCTTTATAAAAAGTTTCCTCTTTATTGAAATAATTAAAAATCGTCGTGTCGTAATGAGACGAAGTATGAAAGGCTTTTGTAGCCAATAATTTTCTATTTTCTAAAGTTGTAGCACCATTTTGCTCGGTAATCATATCCAACAAAGTAGCATATTCATCTACCGAAGCCACGATAGCCGTGTCTTTGAAGTTTTTTGCAGCAGCACGAATTAAAGAAATTCCACCAATGTCAATTTTCTCAATAATATCACTTTCTTCCGCTCCCGAAGCTACTGTTTTTTCAAAAGGATATAAGTCTACAATTACTAAATCAATCTGCGGAATGTCAAATTCTTCCATTTGTTGGATATCACCTTCGTGATCTTGACGGTTTAAAATTCCGCCAAAAATTTTTGGGTGTAAGGTTTTCACTCTTCCTCCTAAAATCGAAGGATAACTCGTTACATCTTCCACGGCAACCACCGGAATACCTAGGTTTTTAATAAATTCTTCTGTGCCACCTGTGGAGTAAAAAGTCACATTTTGTTCGTGTAGTTTCCGAACAATTGGTTCCAACCCCTCTTTCGAAAACACCGAAATTAAGGCCGATTTAATTCTTTTTGTTGTGCTCATTGTGTTGTTGTTTAAGCGTGCAAAAATACTACTTGTTTACACTACATTGCAAATAATAAGGACAATAGTTTTTATTAAATTAATGCCAATTAGGAACGAATCGTTTGGGTTTCTTTGGTTTCCGTTTTCCCGCCCTCGACGCTTCGGGGCCTCCCGCATCTCGCTTAAAAAAAGCGAGGATGCTCCTTCCTGTCGGGGTTATTGGGATTCTTGGTTTTTCTTTTGGTTTCGGTTTTAGAAAAGCTTTTTATAATTATTTCCGTACTAATTTGTCATTCCGTAGGAATCTCATTTACATTATTAAAAAGAAATTAAAAATTAAACAATATATTTGATAGATGGAATTTGAAGCACTAGACGCTGCGAAGTCGGGAGACTTCGTAGAGCAGGGTACTAATTGGCATAAAGAAAGAAAACCAGATGAGAATTAAAAGAAACATTAGTATGATTAGATTTGCATATATTTGGTTTGTATTGATTTTATTTATTGGTTGTGGAAAAGAAAAACAAAATAGCTCATACAACGAGGTCAATATTTTTAACGAAAATGAATTGGAATATTCTATAGATATTAAAATCAATTTAAATTCTATATCTTTCTTATTATTTAATAAAGATTCAATAAGTGTATTGATTTTTAAAGATAGGAAAGTTGTGGATGAATTTTTCATTAAGTCTGACACGGTTAAATATCAATCTTTTGTCAAAATAGTTAATAGACAACTAAAACAAGAAATTATTTTGAATCAAAAAAATCATATTGAAGGTTATGATGTAGTATTTGATCTAGGGATATCTACAAATAGACTTTCTGCAAATTACCCAACAATACTGAATTTCAAAGAAGAAATATCAACTGATTTTGATAATCTTATGGTTCAGTTAAGGAATGATGAACTGGTTAATAAATTTTTTAAAGAAAATATAGATGAGAAATATTAAGATTATGTGGATTCTTTTTTCTCTTATTACTATTTCATGTTCAAAGTCTGAAAAAAAAGAGATTATAACTAATGAAAAAATAAGGAGATATTCAATAATTTATACAAACAATAGCTATGCTAACTTAATTGTTTTTGATTACAATGACACTATTTATCTTTCGAAAAAAATTGAACACAATATCAATAAGTATGTAAAAATTAAATCGGATGAAGAAACTCTAAAAGGGATAAGGGAGGCAATCATTAATCATTTAGATTATAAAAGTTTGTTAGTAGAACGAAACTTTATTTTGCACAGTGGATATTTGGATGTCAGTGTGATGTATGGAGAAAATAAAATTCAGATGATACAGACGGAAGTAGATACCGATTTAAGAGTTTCAAAAGGTTTTTTTAATCTCATTAATGACCTAAAAGAAAAATACAAAGAGGTGGAAGATTTATTTTAAAATATTAGCGGAGTTTTTGCCAGCTCTACGAAGAGTTCTAATTAAAAAATAAATTACCCAGCTCATCCGAGCATTACATGCAGCTACGCTAGTGCGAGCTTTAAGCTCGTACCCATAATTTTTTAACCTAACCAAAACTTCTTAAACCCCCAAAACAATCGAAGCATCAATACCCAACTTCTTACTGATGTTTCGAGCCACTTTCAAAGTAGGTTCACTTTTTCCTGTCAAATATTCGCTCACTCGGGACGTACTCACGCCCAAAAGTTCCGAAAGCAATTTCTGATTCAGTTCCATTTCTGCCATACGCGTTTTCAGGACTTCAACAAGCGTTGGTTTTTGTACGGCATAATTAGCCTCTTCATAATCAGCCACTAAATCCGACAAAATATTCAATTCAACATAGCCTTTCGCATCTTGATTTTCGATGTTGTCTGGATTTTGCAAAAGTGTTTCCACACGTTCTAAAATAACTTGATATTCTTTTTCGGTAGTAATCATAAATCTATATATTTTTGATGTCAACAATTTTGTCATAGTCTGCATGTGTTCCAATAAATCGGATGTACACTTTTTGTGCATTAAAAGAAATAATCGCAATCAAGCGGTAATTGTTTCCTTTTATATTAAATACATATCTGTTGTTCCCAACGTAATCAACCGAATTAAAAGTGGATTTAATCTCGGATAAATTCTTCCACGATTTTGAAACTGTTGTATGATACCAAATAGTTAAAGCAGATTGAGCATCGGAATGATTTTCAGAAAACTCTTGAATTCTTTTAAAAGTAACAATCCGCATTTTATTTCTTTTTGAACTTTACAAAGATATATAAAGTTTGCAAAACAAAACATTATTTTGAAATTCAAAATTATTTTATTTTTGAATTGTTATTTAACCAAAAAAAAATCCTGACTTTCATCAGGATTCGTTTTTATCTTACATCTTGATTCAAAATCAAATCGAGGTATAAATTTATTTTGTTTTTCAACTCTTTTCTATGGGTAATGAAATCCAGAAAACCGTGTTCCAATAAAAACTCCGAAGTTTGAAAGCCTTCCGGTAAATCTTTTCCTGTGGTATCTTTCACCACTCGTGGACCTGCAAAACCAATTAAAGCGCCTGGTTCAGAAATATTAATATCACCCAGCATGGCGTAAGAAGCCGTAGTTCCTCCCGTTGTTGGGTCGGTACATAATGAAATGTAAGGGATTTTAGCTTCCGCCAATTGAGCCAGTTTTGCCGAAGTTTTTGCCAATTGCATCAACGAATAAGCCGCTTCCATCATTCGCGCACCACCCGATTTTGAAATCATCACAAACGGAATGTTGTTCTTAATGGAATAATCAATACCTCTTGCAATTTTTTCTCCCACAACCGCACCCATAGATCCACCGATAAAAGCAAAGTCCATACAGCAAATTACTAAATCGTTTCCTTTTGATTTTCCAACAGCCGTTCGTACCGCGTCTTTCAACTTGGTTTTGTCCTGTGCTTCTTTCAATCGGTCGGAATATTTCTTGGTATCCACAAAATTCAACGGGTCTTTCGACGTTAATTTTGCGTCAAGCTCTGTAAATTTATTGTTGTCAAACAGAATTTCAAAGTACTCTTTACTTCCAATTCTTACATGGAAATCATCTTCCGGACTTACATATAAATTACGCTCTAATTCGTCTGCATCTACAATCTTACCCGTTGGCGATTTGTACCATAATCCTTTTGGAACGTCTTTTTTATCTTCCGTTGCCGTGGTAATTCCTTTTTCTGTTCTTTTAAACCAAGCCATATTCTTGTTGTATATTGTAAAATTGTAGACTGTATACTGTACTTTTTACAATATACAATCTACAATATACTGATTCCTATAATGTATTAACGTTATTTAAATCGGCGAAAGCCTGTTCTAAACGTGTATTGAATGTTACTTCACCTTCACGAACCCATTTTCTTGGGTCGTAGTGTTTTTTGTTTGGAGAATCAGATCCCTCAGGGCTTCCGATTTGTGTTCTTAAATAATCAATTTTAGAAACCATATAATCACGAACACCTTCTGTATAGGCAAATTGCATATCGGTATCAATGTTCATTTTGATTACACCATAACCTATTGCTTCTCTAATTTCTTCTACTGTAGAACCTGAACCACCGTGAAAAACAAAGTCAATTGGGTTAGCAATCGTATCGTATTTCTTTTGAACATACTCTTGTGAGTTTTTCAAAATCTTTGGAGTCAATTTCACATTCCCTGGTTTGTAAACTCCGTGAACGTTTCCAAAAGCTGCTGCAATGGTAAAACGTGGACTGATTTTCATCAATTCTTCGTAAGCATAAGCTACTTCTTCTGGTTGTGTATATAATTTTGAACTATCAACGTCAGAATTGTCTACACCATCTTCTTCCCCACCTGTAATTCCAAGTTCGATTTCCAATGTCATTCCCATTTTTGACATTCTAGCCAAATAGGTTTTGCAAAGCTCGATATTTTCTTCAATTGGTTCTTCAGATAAGTCAATCATGTGTGAACTGTAAAGCGGTTTTCCCGTTTTAGCAAAATGTTCTTCAGAAGCATCTAACAAACCATCAATCCAAGGCAATAATTTTTTCGCGCAATGATCAGTATGCAAAATAACAGTTGCTCCATAGGCTTTCGCCAAAGTGTGAATGTGCAAAGCTCCTGCAACACCACCTAAAATAGCGGATTGTTCGTTCGCATTTGACAAACCTTTTCCTGCGTTAAATTGCGCTCCTCCATTCGAAAACTGGATGATTACTGGCGCGTTTAATTTTGCTGCGGTTTCCATTACAGCGTTTACTGTACTTGAACCAGTCACGTTTACCGCTGGTAAAGCGAATCCTTTTTCTTTTGCATATCTGAAAATTTCTTGAACTTCATCGCCAGTTGCAACTCCGGGTTTTATAGTATGAGCCATTTTGTATGTTTTTAAGTTAATCCCAACACTTCGGGATACAAAAATAATAATTCTATATTTAGAAAGGGTAATTAATACCAATATTTAAAACTGAGTTGGAGAAGTTATAGTCTCTAAACCATCTTTTTCCTATTTCGTCTGACGGATTATAGGTTTTAAAACCCAAATCAAGCCGTACTACAAAAAAACTAAAGTCATAGCGAATACCAAATCCTGAACCTACTGCAATATCATTTAACGAACTGAAGCCATCAAAAATGGCAGACTTATCGGTGACATCGTCTAAAACGTTCCAAATGTTTCCGGCATCGATAAAAAGAGCACCTTTAAAATTGTTGACAACTTTAAATCGAAGTTCAGCACTTGCCGTAAGTTTCATATTGGCTTCGTTAAAATCGTTTATTGCACCTGAACTTCCCGGGCCTAAACTATAAGGTTGCCAAGCTCGAATATCATTAGACCCTCCTGCAAAATAACTTCTAGAAAACGGAATGGACGTTGAATTGCCGTAAGGAATGGCAAGTCCGAAAAAACCTCTAACGGCTAAGACTTGGTCTCTAGAAATATTCCAATGTTTGATATACTCAAATTCTCCTTTTATATATTGTGAATATTGAACATCAAAAATTGTTTTTTTAGAAGTTTGGGCGTCGATGGTTTTGAAAGCATTCGCAAACAAAGAAAGTGTATTTCCTGCCGATTCAATTTTAGTTTTAAAAGAATAAAAAGTATTATCGGTCAATCCATTTTGGGTCGTTTTAGAAAACGTATAACTGGAAGCGACAATCAAATTGTTTTCACTCAATCGACTTCGTCGCTCGTCAATACTTCTCACTTCTTTATAATCAGCATCTGAGGAAACTAACGATGTCTGATTAGTTAAAACAGCATTAATAAAAGTATCCGCTTCAGTAGGAATAGCAAGACTTTCTCCTGCTGCAATGTAATTTATTTGTTGTGCTAAATTATTCAACGCATTAAAAGAGGATCGATACACGTTAAAATAATTTCCCACATTAATATTATTGACATATTGTGCATTAAATAAATCAAAACGCACATTATTAAATCGTTTTGGATTCCATGTGTAAGTCAAAGCTCCTGTGAAATTTTCTTTGTCCAAACCAATGTTTTGCTGTTTTGCAAATCCCAAACTTAGATTGGTAGAGGGAATCATTCGCTTCGGAATTATTTTATCAGTATTGAAAGGCATTAAAATTCTCGGAAAATTTAATCGGGTGTCAATTCCATATTCAGAAACGTTGAAAAATTGATTGTTCGGATTGGCAAAATCACGACTCGAACCAATATTTCCTCTCAATGCAATATCTAAAGTCTCAGCACCATTGAAAATGTTTCTAATTGTAAATGAGGTGGAAGCTTCAATTCCAAAATCCTGAATGTTGGAATGCGTGAAATCCAGTGAATATCCAAAACTGTACTTGTCTCTTGGCGAAAGATAAATATTGGCAATCAACGAATTCTGTAAACTGTCTCTCTGGTCAATTTTATACTGAATAGACGGTGCATTAAACACCTTTAAATTACTTAACGAACGACGGGTCAAATTAGTTAAAAAATCAGCATACGTATATCCCGGAGTAATAAAAACAGCGTCTGTAATCGCCTTCGGTCTGTACTTTATTTTCTTGTAGCTGTATAAATTAAAATTATTGTAAGTTACTGAATCTTGCGGTTGCTTTATGTCGCTTTTTTCAGGATAATCTGTATAAATATTAACTTCACTAATTTTGTAGATGTTGAATTTACGGGTATAAGTTGAGTCGCCTTCTCGCAGTGCTTCTTCCTTAATTACGAGTTCAATATTGGTTTTATGATTTGTGTCAACTGTGTCAATCGTATAATTAAGGTCACTTTGTTGAATGAAGAATACGCCGTTATTTCTGAATAAATTCGTTAGACGATCCCGTTCCAAATCAAAATTTTCTGACTTAAATTGATCACCTTTCTTTAGAAACGATGCATTTTTATGTGTTTGGTACAAGGAATCTACATCTTCAGATAAAATAGTTGTTGATAGGGAATCAATTCTTGACATTTTTCCTTTGTTCACTGTAAAATTCACATGTGCTTTTTTTCCTTTCAAAGTATCAATGGTAAAACTAGTTTCGGCATCAAAAAAACCTTGATTAAAATAATGTGATTTCAGTCGCAAAGCTGATTTTATATTTCTTGTGTTTTCAACAATTACAGGAGCTTCACCTGTTTTTTTGAGAAAGTTATGGATTCCGGAATACAGGAATGATTTTCCTTTTCGCTGTACTTGTTTTGCAGAAAGCAATCGGGTTTGTCTCTGCAACTTCTTTGGATTTGCTAATAATTCGGCTTTGTAAATGGAGTCATGGTTCGGCTTTGCCCAATTATAAACGTACAATCCTAAAGGCAAGCCTAAAACGCGGGTATTGGGCTGTTGATAAAGTAATTCTTCAATCTCACTCTTTTTTTCTTTCTCACCATCCACCATAATTATGTTTTTGGTCAGAAGCAATTGATTCTCTGGAACACGCTTCACAGCATCGCAAGCCGAAATAATAATTCCTATTAGAATAAATAATGATATTTTTGCAGTAGTTGTTTTCAAATGGAGCGAAAATTTAATCAAAAGTACATTATTTCTATGGTTAGTAAAAACCAAATAAAGTTAATCAGCAGTTTACATCAAAAAAAATTTCGACAATCGAATCAACTCTTTATTGCCGAAGGTGTAAAAGTCATTCAGGAACTGCTCGATGCTGATTTTGAATTGGAACATATTTATGTAACAATGCCTTTATTCACAGACGTTTCAAAAGATAAAATTTCATTAATTTCATTTGAAGAACTAAAAAAAATAAGCGCATTAACTGTGCCAAATAACTGTTTGGCAATTTTTAAAATTCCAGTTACAACTTCTTTTGAAGAACGAGGTTTGATTGTGGCTTTAGACAGTATTCGGGATCCAGGTAATTTAGGAACGATTTTAAGAATCTGCGACTGGTTTGGTATTAGTCAAGTTATTTGTTCGCCAGATACTGTTGATATTTACAATCCGAAAGTCATTCAAGCAACAATGGGTTCAATTACTCGAGTAAATTGTGTGTATACAGATTTACTTCCGATACTTCAAAATACGAATTTACCCGTTTTCGGTACATTTATGGACGGCGAAAATATTTACAAAATGACTTTGCCTCAAGAAGGAATTATTGTCATGGGAAATGAAGCTAATGGTATTTCTGAAGCAATTGAAAGTGCAATTAAAAGTAGAATAGCAATTCCACGTTTTGGAGAAATCCAAAAAACCGAAAGTTTAAATGTAGCAACGGCAACGGCAATTATTTTGAGTGAATTCCGCAGAAATAATTGATTTTATTGAAAAGTAAAATTTAGAAATACGCCTCTTGTCTGCATGGAGCCTACATTTCCAGTCCACGGACTATTAGGATCGTTGTCGCGAATTAATTCGTCGTTGTAGCTAAAAACGCCACGAAGCGAAGGTGTGAATTTGAAATATTCTAAGTAAATGTCAACACCTAAACCAATTTCATAAAAGTTCGTCCACTTTGCCATTCTAAAAACATTGTTGGAATTGTCTTGTTTATTATTGACGTTACTCGACAAGTTTAATGCCGTTGAAACCCCACCAATAAGAAATGGACGGATATTACCAGTTCGCAAAGCGCTAAATTTTAAAAGTATAGGAAAATGCAAATAAGTAGATTTTACTTCACGCAAAGCATCTGCTTCATTCTCAAATCCTGGGAAAGTTAAGTCACGTTGGTTAAAAGTTAATCCCGGTTCAAAACGCAAATCAAAATATTCCGTCAAACGTAAATTCCCGATTAACCCTACATTAAATCCCATTCCATTATCAACTAGAATATCTTTTCCTGGTTCTTCATACTCAAATTTAAAATCATAAAAACTCATTCCCAAATAGTAGCCCCAATACACACGCTGTTTGTCCCAATTTTCAAGATTAATCATTGGGTCTTTGCCAAATTGAGCTTGTGCTTGAAAAGTGCTGATTAGTATAAAAAGTAAAATGAGTTTTTTCATAAATAGCGAACGAAAGTAATTATTTTTTTGATGCAGAATAAATGGTTGCTACGCCAAAAGTTTGTGGCAAAGCTTTCACATCTATAAACCCTATTTTTCGTAAAATATTGTTTAAGGCTTCTCCAAAAGGAAAAACGGAAGCAGAATCAGATAAATATTGATAAGCTGAATCGTCTTTAGAAAACATTTTGCCAATCAAAGGTAAGATGTTTTTACTGTAAAATTTATAACCTTGTTTGAATGGAAATTTTACCGGAACTGAAGTTTCAAGTATTACAAAAATACCTCCAGGCTTTAAAACCCTTAATATTTCTTCCAATCCTTTCTCTAATGTTTCAAAATTTCGAACACCAAAAGCAACGGTTATTGCATCAAATGTAGCATCGTCATAAGGAATGTTTTCAGAATCTCCTAAAACCATTTCAATTTTTGAATCTAATTTTTTTTCAGCAATTTTTTTTCTTCCCACTTCAAGCATTCCAGCCGAAATATCTAAACCAATTATTTTTTTAGCATTGGTTTGCGTCATTAATAATGCCAAATCTCCTGTTCCAGTAGCAATGTCTAGAATGGTTTCTGGGTTTTTGTCAGCAACTAATTTTAGTACTTTTTTACGCCATTTCACATCAATTCCGAAGGAAATTACACGATTTAAACCGTCATAATTTCCAGAAATAGTATCAAACATTTGAGCAACTTGCTCTTTTTTTCCTAATTCAGAATCTTTGTAAGGCGTTATGTTTTTTGACATAGTAAAAAATTTGTACAAAGGTACGGTTAATTCGTTAATTAGAGAATTAGACAACTGTGAATGAAAATTGAATTATTTTCTTAAAAAGGTTTGATAGGTAAAATCAAAATTGTGTTTTTCGTCTTTTGGATGATACTCTTCGTTCACTAAATTCCAGTTATTTTTGTCAATTTCTGGAAAAAAAGCGTCAGCATCAAAAGTACCATGAACACGTGTCAATTCAATTTTATCGGCAAAAGGCAAACTCAATTTATAAATTTCGCCACCTCCAATGATGAAATTCTCATCATTTGAATTTGTTTTTGCAATAGCGTCTTCAATACTATCAACAACAATACACGAATCAGAATTTATTTTTTCCGCATAATATTTCTGACGGGTAATGATAATATGCGTTCGATTAGGTAACGGCTTTGGAAAACTTTCAAACGTTTTTCGACCCATTATAATAAAATGCCCTGAAGTTAATTGTTTAAAACGTTTAAAATCGTCTGGTAAATGCCAAACAAGTTCATTATTTTTTCCTAAAGCATTATTTTCTGCAGCAGCGGCAATTAATGTAATCATGGAATTTATTTTGAGTTTTCTGAATCAATTTTTGAATTTAATTGTTCGATTTTCTTGTCTTGTTTGTTCATCAAATGCTCAATTTGCTGTTCTTCCCAAGCTTTATTCATAAAACGTTTTGTAATGTAAACGCGAATAAAATGCAGGATAAAGATAAAAAACCAAATTACAATCCCCCATTTGTACCACAAATTTGGCAATCCATATTCAAGTAATTCATTGGCAACATACATGAATAAACTTCCCACTATAAACAGAATAAAATGATAATAAAGGAGTTTTTTTTCTTTAATACGATTTCGGGCATACTCATATCGTTCGTAAAATTCTTTTTTCATGAGTCGTGTTTTTGAGAAAATAAAGATAAAACTAATTTCTTATAATTGGGAAATAAGTTTGAAAATGGAGCAAAATAACGGTTAATTATTTTTTATGATTTCACATCAAGTGCGTCTCGAAGTGCATTTCCCACCATCATAAAGGCTAAAGTAAGGAACATAATTGCGAGTCCGGGAACGACGGCAAGATACGGTTTTCCTAAAATAATATAACTGTAATGATCTTTAATCATGCCTCCCCAACTTGGAATTGGAGGTTGAGCTCCTAAACCTAAGAAACTTAAGCCACTTTCAACTAAAATTGCTGAAGCAAAATTAGCAGCCGAAATTACAATTACCGGAGCCATAATATTGGGTAAAATGTGATTGAATATAATTCGGAAATCACCAAAGCCTAATGCTTTTGCAGCAGTAATGTACTGCATTTCTTTCAAACTAATAACTTGACCTCGTACAACTCTTGCCACTTCAACCCACATTGTGAGTCCGACAGCGACAAAAACTTGCCAAAATCCTTTTCCTAAAGTTAGTGTAATAGCGATTACTAAAAGCAAAGTTGGTATTGACCAAATAATGTTGACCAACCACATTACAAATGCATCGACTTTTCCTCCAAAATAACCGCCCAGTGCTCCAAAGAAAATTCCAACAATTAAGGATATGAAAACTGCTATAAAACCAATTGACAATGAAATTCTGGAGCCAATTATCATTCTGCTTAACAGGTCACGTCCATATTTATCCGTTCCTAAATAGAATTTTTGGGTTTTTATATTTTGTTCAGCAACTTCTTTTATAGAAGAAAAGCCTGAAAATTTTTCCAAGCCTATTTCCTTTATTTGAGCTAATGCCTTATCGTCAGAAAATTCGGTGTAAATCAGTTTTTCATTTTGAACTGTATAAGTTGTAATTGGAATTTCAGTCGTGTTATTTGGAAAGCCAAAAAAATAATAACTCAACTTGCTTTCTGCTTTTTCAATTAAAGGAATTGACAGCATTTGGACTTCAAAACCTGGTGATTTTGAATGAATGGAGAGATGCATTTGGTTCGCGTTTTCTGATTGGTCTGGTGTGAAAACGTATGCGAAAATCGATATAAAAATCAATGCAATGATAAACCAGAAACTAAAAACGCCCCAAAAATTCTTTTTGAATTTTTGGAGCGCGATAGCTGTTAATGACTTTGTTGTATTATCCATTTTTATTTATAGAGAACCTACAACTTTACCTTTTTTTGTTTTCGATGCTGGAGCGGCTGTTTTCTTTCCGCTATTAGGTTGCATGTCTTCTAAAATATTTAGAGATTCCTCAACATAAGCGTCTTTCGATAAACTTTCGTGCCAACGAACTCTCTTTTCTTTTAATAAAGTGTCTTTTTCCATGATAGCAATTTCATAAGGTAAAGACGTAAACATTAGGTCTGTTTTATATGTAGAAATAGGTTTGTACTTTTTAATTACTAGCTCAATTGCTTTCTGTTCCGCTTCAAATTTTTTCAAATTCAAATTGTAAACGTGTTCATCACGACGTTTACTCAACCATTTCGCATTGTCATCAATCAAAGCAAATTGTTCACTTTTTTTCAATCGAGCACGACTTTTTGCAATGATATTGTCAAAATTGGGGATGTTCCACGTTTGGTAATTTGCTGCTTCAATTTTGTCCCAAGGCATTGCATTTTCCATATCGCTTTCTCCAATTTCAACATAAGAAAAACGGTCTGGCATGTGAACATCACTTGCAACTCCTTTTAATTGAGTAGAGCCTCCATTAATTCTATAGAATTTTTGAGTAGTAGTTTTTAAAGCTCCTAAATCACCAAAATCACTATTTCTGATGTATCGATTTAATTCGTATACGTTTTGAACCGTTCCTTTTCCAAACGAATGCTTACTTCCTACAATAATTCCTCTTTTATAATCTTGAATTGCAGCTGCTAAAATTTCTGAAGCCGAAGCAGAAAAGTTGTTTATCATTACCACTAATGGTCCGTCCCAAAGTAGATTTTTGTCGCGGTCTGATAAAACTTCTCTATTTCTATTTACTTCTTTTACTTGTACAATAGGCCCTTCTTCAATAAACATTCCTGCAATATCAACTACTGTTGAAAGTGAACCACCACCATTATCTCTTAAATCTAAAACAATTCCTTGGACACCGTCTTTTTTCAAACGCTCAATTTCCACTTTCATGTCTTTTGCTGCATCACGGTCGTCACGGTTTTCAAAATTGATATAGAATTTAGGTAGATAAATTACACCATACTTCACCCCGTTTTTCTCTACAATACTTGATTTTGCATACGTTTCTTCAATTTCAACTTCATCTCTGATAATTGAAATTACTTTAATACTTCCGTCCGTTTTCTTAACTGTCAATCGAACTTCAGTATCCTTTGGTCCTTTAATTTTTTTAACAACATCGTCCAATCGCATTCCTACGATATCTACAGGTTCGTCATTTCCTTGAGCTACTTTCATAACTAAATCGCCGGCCTCTAATTGTTTTCCTCTCCAAGCTGGACCTCCAGAAATCAAGTCGGTTATTTCAGTATAATCATTCTTTTTTTGAAGTCGAGCTCCAATTCCGAAGAATTTACCACTCATACTTACGTCAAATTTTTCTTTATCATTAGGTGCTAGATAAGAAGTATGTGGGTCAAAATTTTCAGATATACTATTTAAATAAATTCCAAAATAATCATCACGAGTTAAATCACTCATGAAACTGTAAACCTCATCTAGTGATTTTAATGAATTTTCTCTCGTTTCTTCTTCTAGTTTTTTAAAAGATTTAGGCTCTAAATCCTCTTTTTTAAGTTTTGTTTGTTCTGTTTTTGACAAAGAATCTTTCTTTTTTTCAAAATCTAATTTTTCAGTCAATGAAGCTAAAGTCGAAAGTTTAATCTGTTTTCTCCAACGGTCTTTAAGCTCTTTGGTGCTTTTCGTGTAAGGAGACTTTTCATAATCTGTATCTAATTCCTCATTTTGATTGTAATCAAATGGTTTGTCAAGTGCTTCTTTATAATACGATTTACTTTCGCTCGTACGTTGCATTAATCGATTGTATGTCAAATCGAAAAATGACAAATCACGTGCAAGAATTTGGTTGTCTAATAGTAATTCGTATTTCGAAAATTCATCAATATCACTTTGTAAAAACAATCTTTTTGATGGGTCTAATCCATTTATATAGCTCTTAAACAAGGATTTTGAAAAACTATCATCAATTGACTTTGGGTCATAATGACCTTTTTCAATCACGAGTGTAATCAATTGAATTAAAGCTTTATCCTTTTCAGGGTCGCTTTTTTCATTAGGTAAAAAACTCAATAAGGCCGCCGAAAGTAGGGCGACAAAGGCTATAATTTTAATATTTTTCTTCATAAAACTCAATATGACATTCATCAATTTCTAAAATCTAAATTTTCCTCTAAAGTAAGTTAAAAACTATGCCAAGTAATCAGCACAGGAGATAATTTTTTGTTAAAGGTGCTAAAATAGTAACTTACCGTGAAAATTGCTTATTTTAGCGTTAAAAATATTTCCACTTTTAAAAGAGGTATAATTCTTCCTGTTTTAGAGAATTATCGATACAATATATGAATAAAAAACCATTAATTTTAATTACCAACGACGACGGTATTACAGCACCCGGCATTCGGACATTAATCTCAGTAATGAAAGAAATTGGCGATGTGATTGTCGTAGCTCCCGATAAGCCGCAAAGCGCTACCGGACATTCAATAACAATAAATAACACTTTATACCTCAATGAAATTTCAGATAAAGATGCTGATATTAAAGAAATTAGTTGTTCTGGAACTCCGGTTGATTGTGTCAAATTAGCCGTAACAGAAATTCTAAAACGCAAACCAGATTTATGTGTTTCAGGAATTAATCATGGCTCCAATTCATCAATTAACGTGATTTACTCGGGTACAATGAGTGCTGCAGTCGAAGCCGGCATTGAAGGAATTCCAGCCATTGGTTTTTCATTATTAGATTACGGTTGGAATGCTGATTTTAGTCAGTGTGAAAAATTTATAAAGGAAATAGCGTTACATGTTTTGGAGAAAGGCTTGCCAGAAGGTGTTGTTTTGAATGTAAATATTCCAAAATTAAACGAAAAGGAGATTAAAGGAATGAAAATTTGTCGTCAAGCGAAAGCAGTTTGGCAAGAAAAATTTGACAAACGACAAACTCCTCAGGGTCGGGATTATTATTGGTTAACTGGTGAATTTGTGAATCATGATAACGGAACCGATACGGATGAATGGGCTTTGGGCAATGGTTACATTTCGATAGTACCTGTACACTTTGACTTGACCGCTCATCATGCCATACAACAATTAAATACATGGAATTTAAATGAAAAAGGTTGATTTATTTTACGGAATGCTAATAGGAATTCTTGCAGCTAGTCTAGGAATTTACTTGTTTGTTGCTTTATTTACAGAATATGAATTTATTGAAGGATATTCCATTTTAAAACGACAAGGACAATTAGGGAAACTCATTGCTTTAGGTTCAATTCTAAATCTTTTTGCTTTCTTTTTCTTACTGAAAATTAACAAGGAGTTGATGGCTCGTGGAGTAGTTTTAGCAACTTTACTATTAACGGTTGTAACTTTATTTGCATAAATCATGAAGTATTATATTATTGCAGGAGAAGCCTCGGGAGATTTGCACGGTTCAAATTTGATGAAGTCGATTTACAAAGAAGATGCTCAAGCCAGTATTCGATTTTGGGGTGGCGATTTGATGCAAAAAGCTGGCGGAACTCTTGTGAAACATTATCGTGACTTGTCTTTTATGGGATTTGCTGAGGTGATTATGAATTTAAAAACCATCTTAGGAAATATTAAAATTTGCAAAAAAGACATTTTGGAATTTAAACCTGACGTTATCATTTTCATTGATTATCCGGGTTTTAATATGCGAATTGCAAAATGGGCTAAAAAACGAGGGATTAAAACGCATTTTTATATTTCGCCACAAATTTGGGCTTGGAAGGAAAATCGTATTTCAGCTATAAAACGTGATTTTGACGAACTTTATATTATTCTTCCTTTTGAAAAAGATTTTTACGAGAAAAAACACAATTTCCTTGTACACTTTGTTGGTCATCCGCTGATTGATGCAATTAACAATCATGAAATACAATCAGATGAAATTTTCCGAGCAGAAAATAATTTAGACAAAAGGCCAATTATTGCTTTGCTTCCCGGAAGTCGGAAACAGGAAATCACCAAAATGCTTTCGGTAATGTTGAGTATTGTTGAAGATTTTGCAGCTTACCAATTTGTAATTGCAGGAGCGCCAAGTCAGGAATTCTCATTTTACAAAACGTTCTTGAATACTGAAAATGTGCATTTTATTTCAAATAAAACGTATGACTTATTGTCCATTTCGCATGCAGCTTTGGTTACTTCAGGTACTGCAACATTAGAAACAGCTTTGTTTAAAGTTCCCGAAGTAGTTTGCTATAAAGGAGGTTGGATTTCGTATCAAATTGCAAAACGAGTAATTACATTGAAATATATTTCTCTAGTCAATTTAATTATGGATAGAGAAGTGGTAAAAGAATTGATTCAAGATGAATTTAATACTAAAAATTTAAAAATTGAACTAGAGAAAATCTTAGATATCCAGAATCGAGAGCGAATTTTTAAAGATTATGAAGCTTTGGAAGCAAATTTAGGAGGTGAAGGAGCTAGTGATAAAACGGCGAAACTCATCGTGAATGCTATTAAGTAAAATTTATTTCATTACAAACCAGTTATTTGTGTTTTAATTTTAGTTTTTTTTGTTTAAGTTTGTACGTGGTATAATAATTGCTAAATATTTTGCGTTTTTCGTTAGACGATTACAATCGAGAAATTATTTTATCCATAAATCTAAAAACGATTTGATGAAAATTGTTTGAAAAATAAAAATAAATATGTCTGTTACTAAAAATATATACTTCACGTTTTTACTGTTATTTACAATTACTTTTGGCTACAGCCAAATTGTTACTTCTAAAAAGGAGGCTTTAAAAAAGGGCATTTATCAAAAGCCAACTGTAGCTGCTGAATCTAAAAATGATGTGGCAGTGGTTACAGAGCAACCTGTAAAAAAAGAAAAAAAGAAGGCCACTACCAAACCAGCTAAAAGTACAAAATCAACTGCTACAAATTTGAAAAATGTCATTTCTGATGTAAATGCTGACGATATTGAAATTTCAGAACCAGAAAACTACGTTGCTGTTCAAATGATTAATAATGCAATGGAATTTTTAGGCGTTCGTTACCGTGGCGGTGGAACGTCATTAGATGGCATGGATTGTTCGGGAATGGTAACGGCTGTTTACAACTTATTTGATATGTCGATTCCTCGTTCTTCGAGAGATATGGCAAGTGTTGGTGAGAAAGTTGAGAAATCAGAAGTTAAAAAAGGGGATTTAATATTTTTCAAAACGAATGGACGACGGGTTATTAATCACGTAGGAATGGTTGTAGATGTAATAGGTGACGAAATTAAATTCATCCACTCTTCCACTTCGCTAGGGGTTATAATTTCTTCAACAAAAGAAAGTTACTACAAAAAAACTTTTGCACAAGTCAATCGGGTTTTGTCGAACCTATAAAAAAATTTATTAAATTCGGATAATGAAAGTGCTTCAGTATCCGTTGACTCAAATAACGTTTCTTTTCGTTTTTGGGATTGTGCTTAATCGGTATTTAAATTTAGAATTTAATATCGGTTTACTGTTTCTTGTTGGTTCATTTTCTCTTTTTCTTATTGCCTTCCTGCTTAATTTTCGTAGTAAATCCGGTCGATTTTTAAAAATTTTTACGGTATTTTCTCTTGTTGTGTCTTTTTGTCTAGGTAACTTTACTGCGATTGCTCATCAAGCCACTAATGATAAAACACATTATTTTCATACTTTTAATGAAACGGACGAAGCTGTAAGCATGAAACTCGTTCTGATAGAAAGATGGAAACCAACTTTAAAGAATAATCGGTTTGTAGCAAAGATTTATACAATAAATGACAAACCTGCGTCCGGAAAGATTCTATTAAATTTTCGAAAAGATTCTACTGCGAAAGACTTTAATATTGGAATGAAAGTGGCGGTTCACGCTAAACTTTTTCCAATTCAAAAACCACTAAATCCAGACCAATTTGACTACGGTTCTTTCTTGAAAAACAAGTCGATTTATGGTCAGGTTTATGCAGATAATACAGCAACGTTTGTTTTTAATTCTAAAGAAAAAAGTCTCTATTATTATAGCGCCATTTTCAGAAATAGAGTTATTGAAAATCTGAGCAAAAGTGATTTCAACCAGAAGGAATTGGGTGTTGTTCAAGCGTTAATTCTTGGGCAACGGCAGGATTTAGACCCTACGATTTTACAAGATTATCAATATGCTGGAGCAATTCATATTTTATCGGTTTCAGGATTGCACGTCGGATTTGTGTTGCTTTTTTTGAATTATCTTTTAAATTTTCTACCAAATACAAATCGGTTTCGCGTTTTTAAGGTAGTCACTATTATTTTAATCTTATGGTGTTTTGCTCTTGTGGCAGGATTTTCACCATCTGTGGTTCGCTCCGTTACAATGTTTTCCTTTGTTGCAATTGGAATGTACATGAAGCGGAAAACCTATGTATTTTATACATTTTATTGTTCCATATTTCTCATTTTACTTTTTCAACCTTCCTTCCTTTTTGACGTTGGTTTTCAGTTGAGTTATATGGCAGTGTTTTTTATACTTTGGTTACAGCCGGAATTAGTGAAGCTTTTGAAACCAAAAAACAAAATCACCAATCATTTATGGCAGGTTTTTACTATAACTTTGACCGCACAATTAGGTACAATGCCTTTGAGTTTGTATTATTTTCATCAATTTCCGGGACTCTTTTTTGTGACTAACCTCTTAATTATGTTTTTGATGACATTGATTATGGGTGTAGGATTACTATTTGTTTTGATTGCTTTTTTTACGAAATTGCCGGCTATGGCTGCGGATATTTTAGAAAAATTAATTTGGTTGCTAAACCTGATTATTGAAAAAATTGCATCCTATGAATCCTTTATTTTCAAAAATATTTCTTTTGATTTCTGGATGATGGCAACGTGTTATTTACTTGTTTTTGCAATCGGATGGTTTTTTATTCGTCGAAATTTTAGGACGACTGCTCTTGTATTAATAGCTATTTTACTATTTCAAATGAGCTGTTTTTCTTTTGATATTTCATCACGAAATAAGGAAGAATGGATTGTATTTCAGGAAAGGAATAGTTCACTATTTTTGGAACGTCGTGGAAATGAAGTTGTGGTTTTTTCGAATAAAGATGTTTCAGAAAACCGAAATCTGCAATCATTTAATGTTGCCAACGGAACGTCGGTTAAAGAGTTGTATGAAATTCCCAACTTAATGTATTTTCACGATAAGAAAATTCTGGTTTTGGATAGCTCTTCTGTGTTTTCTTCTTTAATTAAACCCGATATTCTAGTTATTACACAATCGCCTAAAATAAATTTTGAGCGGTTTTTTAACAATTATAAACCTGAAATTGTAATTGTTGATGCTTCAAATTATAGAAATGTCGTAGAGCATATCCAGAAAATCTGCGACAAACAAAAAATCCCTTTTCACGCAGTTGCAGAAAAGGGATTCTATAGAATTGAAAAGTAAATTTATTTGTTGTTTAAAATTTGATTAGCAACAGGCAACCATCCTTCAGGTCCTCCTGCAACATAACCCGTACTTCCTAAGCGATTAAAGGCTACTTTTCCTTCTGCTAAACTTGGAGTAACCAACCAAACCGTAGGATAACCTCGAATTCCAAACATCTGCTCAAAGTTTTTGTTTTGCTGTGCTAATTCGGGAGCTAATTGCTTTCTTCTTGGGAAATCTAATTCGACTAATGTTACGTTGTCGTTAGCCCATTTTACAAATTCCGGTGTTTTAAAAACCTCTTTTTGTAATCTGATGCACCAACCACACCAATCACTTCCAGTAAAAAACAGCATTAATGGTTTTTTATTTTTAATTGCTAAATCACTTGCCTTATTTACGTCGGTATGCCAAGTTAGTTCTTGTGCATTAATTGTTGAGAAACCGAAAGTTAGAAGTAGTACTACTATAAATTTTTTCATAAATTTATTTTTTTAAAATATTTCCAAAAATGATACCAAAACAATAGTAGCATTTTTAATTAACCTTAATTAACGTACGCCGTGCATTAATTTTTTCAATACTGGATTTAATCCAATTACTAGTAATCCTGCTACTGTTGGAACAATTGCGAAGATTAAGAAGAATGTTGAAAGTGAATATGTATTTGTAATGTTTTCAATTTGACCACCTAAAACAGCTGCTAATTTATTTCCAATAGCAATTGCTAAGTACCACATTCCAAACATAAATGCAATCATTCGTGCTGGAACTAATTTTGAAACGTAAGACAGTCCAACTGGTGACAAGAATAATTCTCCTAAAGTGTGGAATAAATAAGCCAACACTAACCACATCATAGAAACTTTAACGCCATCTACCATTCCAAATGTTCCGTAAGCTAAGATTCCAAAGCCGACAGCCATAATAATCAGACCTAATCCGTATTTTACAGCAGCAGGTGGATTGTATTTACTGTCCCAAATTTTAGAAACTGTAGAAGCGAAAGCAATAATAAAGAAGGAATTCAAGATTGAAAACCATGCTGGCGTAATTTCTGAATCTGTTTTAC
Organism: Flavobacterium sp. SM2513; assembly: GCF_050908145.1. Classification (GTDB taxonomy): domain Bacteria; phylum Bacteroidota; class Bacteroidia; order Flavobacteriales; family Flavobacteriaceae; genus Flavobacterium. The sequence continues at coordinate 1,462,041 of NZ_CP194228.1, forward strand.
TAAATTCATTGTTCAACATCCAGATTGCAATTCCCCAAATTCCAATGAACGTAAGTGCTAAAACAATATTTGAACCAAGTGCTTTTTTATAGGTTTGTTTCCATAGTAAAATAAGAACCCATGAAATAATTATCAATGGAACAATTGTAAGAAGTGTGTTTACAACATTAAAAATGGTTAGTGAAGTGCCTTCCAATGACCTGTCAACGCTATCTCTCGCAAAAATCACTAATGACGAAGCTCCTTGTTCAAAAGACATCCAGAAAAAGACGGTAAAGAAAGCGAAAATAATTACCGCAATCATTCTATGACGAATTACGGTTGTGTAACGCATTAATCGTGAGATTACTAAGAATAAGAATAAAACTAACGCGACTAAAATCATTACAATAGAACCATCTAAATCACCTACTTTAAAAGGAAATAAATTAATGTTACCTATTTTAGATAATGGGTCGTTAAAAGCATATAATAAACCCAAGACCGTTGTAATTATAATTAACGCAATGTCAACCGTGGTATATGGATTTAATTTGTCGTCATCACTTTTAGATTCAGCTACACGTGCTGCTTCAAGAGCTCTTTTTTCTTTGCTTGGCACTTCTCCGATGTCACCAAATAATGGTTTTGCCAACCAAAATTGGATAGTTCCTAATAACATAAATATTCCGGCTAAACCGAAACCCCAGTGCCAACCCAATTCTGCAGCAAGATAGCCACACAACATCATTCCGAAAAACGCTCCAGCATTTACACCCATGTAAAAGATCGTGTAAGCTCCATCTTTTTTCTCTGGGAAATTTTTATACATTTCAGATAAAATAGAAGTCATGTTTGGTTTGAAAAAACCAGTTCCAATAACCAATAACCCAAGTCCTAAATACAACATGAATTCCGATTCCATTACCATTGCCGCGTGTCCCAAGGTCATGATAATCGACCCGATTACTACAGCCCAACGATAACCGATGTATCTATCGGCAATAATTCCACCGAAAATTGGTGTAATGTAAAGTAACATGGCATAAGTACCATATAAAGCACCGGCGTTTTCAGGATTCCAACCCCAACCTGGATTGTCACCCATTAAAGCAGCGGTTAAAAATAATATCAATAAGACCCGCATTCCGTAGAATGAAAATCGCTCCCACATTTCTGTAAAGAATAACACAAATAATCCTGCTGGATGTCCGAGAACTTTCGATTTGAAAAAATCTGGATTTTCAGTAGCTGAAACTTGATTCATATAAATAAATTATCAATTAATAGTTTTTGGTTTGTCGAACGACCCACAAATAAAGTAAAATTTTTTTAAACTGAACTCATATAAGAATTTTTTATTCTCGTAGTTCGGTGTTAAAAGGCTTAAATCAGTAAAGTATGTAATTATTTGACAGATTTATTCTCCATCGGTTTGATGACCATTTTGTCATAAATGAGTAAAGAAACAATGGATACAAGTCCAACTCCCACAACTACAAACCATAGTTTGTTAGGGTGGTAATTGTCCCAAAGAAAATCAGTTAGTTCCCAATGTGACATGCTCAGTTTTTGCTCCGCCAATACAAAATATTCATTTTTTGAAAAAGGCAGTGCAATATTTGAAACGTCAATTCCTTTAGCAGAAGCGAATTCTGAAACTTTAATTCCTATTAAATTCCAATCTAAATGGTCTTGTTTGGTTTGAAATTGCGTTTCAAATTGCGTAATTGAAATATTCAAAGCTTCTGAAGCTTTTTCCATATACTGTTCTTTACTAACGACTTCTGGCATCGTAATGTTTCGTTTGCCCATTTCCGTTTGAAGTAAAGACAATTTATCCGACCACTTTTGATACAAATCTCCAGAAATAAATCCGGTAAAGAAGTTTCCAGCAGCAACGGGTAAAAAGTAAGTTCCTTGGTATAATGCTTCTTTTCCTTTTGGTGTTATAATCGCAATAAATGACGATAAAGTTGGACTTGACATCATTTCTCCAACAGCAAAAATCATGGTTCCAATAATGGTAAACCAAGGATTATGTGTGTAAAACGTTAATCCAACACCAATTGTAGCGATAATTGCTCCACGAATGATAGCGTGAAGGTGTCTCATTTTAATCACGAAATAAGAAACAAAAACCTGTAAAATGATAATCATGAATGCATCAAGGTTTGAAAACCATTCCGGTTTTACTTGTCCGTTTTCCGTCATTAGTGTTCCTAGAAACGGAATGTGTTCATTAATCCAAATGCTCAAGTCATTTGAATTTATCCAATCTTCAATAAAATTGGGTAACGTATAAAACAACTGATTAAACATCGTCCAGAAACCAATCATTAAAATCAGCAAAATAGTTAATCGTTTGTCTTTTAAAGCTTCAATAATACTTGTTATTGAGTTTTTAAATTCTGTAAGAATTGGTGTTTTAGGTCCTTTCTCTCTTTTTGGTTCTTTATAAAAAAATAAAACGACCAAGAGATTGATTCCAATTACGATGGCTGCCTGAATAAAAATTATTCTCCAACCGTATTCTGTTCTTAAGTAAGAAGACATAGCCGGACCTACGAAACCTCCAATATTTACCATCATATAGAAAATACCGAAACCCATAGTTCCGGTGGTTTCATCAGTATTTCGTGCAACAAGTGCTGAAGCAACCGGTTTAAAGAAAGCCGCACCAATAGCAACCATCAAGAAAACCATGTACATGCTCCAATACGTATTCACTTCTCCCATAAAATAGTAACCCACCATCATAATTACATAGGAAATGGTTAATGACAATTTATAGCCAATTCGATCTGCAATTACTCCAAAAAATAGCGGAAGAAGGTATAAAATAGCGGTTACGTTCGCCATGATGTTTCCTTTTTGAATGTGGTTGAAACCCAAACCGCCTTCATTAGTAGAACCCACTAAATACAAGCCGAAAAGCGTAAAAATTCCGTACCAAGCCCAACGTTCCATCAGTTCCATGAAACTCGCGAGCCAAAATGTTTTATTGAACGACGTAACTGTTTGTAAAAAACCTGCCTTTTTATTTTGTTCCATGAATGATTTTTTAAATTTTAAAAATGTTTTTGGTTTTACAAATTAAACAAATAAAAGTATACGAGATTCATTTTATGTCAGAAATGATAAAAGCGACTGTTGGAGTCGCTTTTATTAATGTAATTATAAGATATTTATTTTCCTTCGTTCAGTTCTTTATCAACACCGTGCATCAATTTCTTTATTAATGGTGAAATAATTAAAAGAAGTACTCCAAAGGCAATTCCTGTGTAATACAAGTATTCGAACAATTTTAGATAGCTTTGTTTAGCAATGTTTAAGTCGGGTGCTTCACCGTTTGAAGTATCTACGGATGCAATATTTGCTAATATTGAAGCGATGAATTCTGAACTTGCCGTTGCTAGAAACCAAACTCCCATCATAAATCCAAGTATTTTTGGTGGAGATAATTTGGTAACTGCTGAAAGTCCAACGGGAGACAAACTTAATTCACCACAGGTATGCAGAAAATAAGCTAAAATCAACCAAATTGCAGCAACTTTTCCTACTCCAGAAACATTGATTCCCATTACTAATGCACCAAATCCTAATCCGACTAGCATTAATGCTATGGCAAATTTCACAGCAGTGTTTGGATTGTATTTCCCTAATTTCACCCACATCCAGGCGAAAATTGGTGCTAGTAAAATAATAAATAACGCATTGAAGCTTAAAAATTGACCTGCTGAAACTTCAAAGCTAAAAATAGTTCGGTCTAAGATTCTATCCGCAAATAAGTTCATGGAAGTGTAGGCTTGTTCAAATAAAGCCCAAAATACAATTGTAAAAACAATTAAAATGGTAAGTGCTGCGAGTTGTCCTCTTGCTTTACCGTTTAATTGCGTGATTGCATAGTAAACAATATAGATAAAAGAAGCGGCACCTGCTAATTGCAAAGCAATTGATACGGCATCATGATTTTGAACCATTTGCCAAAATAACAATGCTGATAACGTGCTTCCTAAATAAATTAACCACTCATTTTTAATTCCAAATGATTTTTTTTCTAAGAAAACAGTATTGTTTGATTCACCTTTACCTCTTAATAGTTTCTTTCCAGAAATAAAAGTAAGCAAACCAAAGAACATTCCAACTCCAGCGGCACCGAACCCATAGCTCCAGCCATACGTCTCTCCAAGCCAAACACAGATGAGCGTTGCTAAAAAGGAGCCTAAATTAATTCCCATGTAGAATAACGTAAAACCAGAATCTCTCCTATTATCACCTTCCTCATAGAGCTCGCCAACTAAAGATGAAATATTTGCTTTTAAAAACCCAACCCCGACTATAATCAATGAAAGGGAAAAGTAGAATATCTGCAATGCAAAATTATCCCTTGTAATTTCTCCGGTCATGGATTGAGTAGCAGCATTTCCTTCATAAGCCATTCCTAAATGACCTAAAACTAACATAATTCCACCAAAAATAATGGCTTTTCTAAAACCTAGATATTTGTCGGCAATAATACCTCCTAAAACAGGAACGGCATAAACTAAAGCGGCATAGCTTCCAATCAATAAATTTCCTGAACTATCTGAGAAAAGATGGTATTTTGTTAAATAAAATATCAATAGCGCTTTCATTCCATAGAATGAGAAACGTTCCCACATTTCTGTAAAAAACAATATAAATAATCCTCTCGGATGTCCAAAAAATGTTTTTTCTGGCGAATTATTGATTGAAGTTTCTAGCATATAAAATATTATTTAATTCCGTGCATCATTTTGACCAACTTCTTATTGAAAAGTAATAACATAATCGCGGCGAACATTGGAACTCCAGCAATAAATATAAAAAAGTAACTCATAGAATAGGCTTCGGTTATTTTATCAATGTAAGCTCCTGTCCAACTTCCGATGAAGTTTGCAATTGCAGAAGCAGTAAACCAAAGACCGAATAAAACGCCGACGAATTTTTTAGGAGATAACTTACTTACATACGACAATCCTACTGGTGATAAGCACAATTCTCCCATAGTGTGAAAGAAGTAAGCCAATATTAACCAGATCATGCTAACAGAAGCTGTTTTTGCACCTTGAGGAATACTCATACTTCCGTAAGACAATGCGAAAAAACCAACAGCAACTAAGATAAGTCCCATTGCAAATTTTACAGGTCCTGATGGATTCCAGACTTTTTCCCAGATTTTACTGAAAGACGAAGCTAATGTAATGATGAAAAACGAGTTTAAAATTTGAAACCATGAAACCGTAACTTCTGTTGTTTCTAAATTAAATTCACGATACACTTTCCAAATTCCCAATCCCCAAATAATTAGAAAAGAAATAGAGGTGAAAATGATGGTCAACGGGTATTTTGCATAAATCTTCTTAGACAAACCATATAACACATACGTTACAATTGCAATCGGGAAAATAGTTAGTAACGCGTCAATCCATTTGAAAATCATTCCCGAATTTCCCGTTAAAGCTCTTTGCGTATAATCTTTTGCAAACAAAGTCATCGAGCCTCCTGCTTGTTCAAAAGCAAAAAAGAAAAAAATACTGGCTATCATGAAAACTGAAACTACCACTAATCGGTCTCTTACAATATGTGGTTCATGAACAATTTCTTCACTTTCCTCTGTCGCAATTTCATCACTTTTTTTAATGTTAATGTCTTGTCCAATTACACCAAATATTTTTTGTCCAAAATAGAATTGCAACATTCCGAAGAACATAAAAACACCTGCTAAACCAAATCCATAATGCCATCCAATTTTTTCTCCAATGTAACCACAAAGTAGCATTCCTAAAAAGGCTCCTGCATTAATTCCCATGTAGAAAATGGTATAACCCGCATCTTTTTTAGCACTTGAATCCGGGTAAAGTTGGCCTACCATTGATGAGATATTCGGTTTAAACATACCGTTACCCAAAATCATAAATAATAGTCCTACATAGAAAAAGTTTTGACTAATTCCTTCCAATGCCATCGAAGCGTGACCCAATGTCATAATTAACGCACCGATTAAAATTGCTTTTCGATAACCGGTAAATCTGTCGGCAATCATTCCTCCAAGTAGCGGAGTTAAATAGACCAAACCCGTGTATAAACCATATAATTTTAAGGCTTCTTCATTGGTCCAAGCCCAACCACCGTCCATCAATTCACTAACTAAAAATACCGTAAGTAAAGCACGCATTCCGTAATACGAAAAACGCTCCCACATTTCTGTAAAAAACAGAACAAATAATGAAGCGGGATGGTTCATGACCATGGCATCATCGATACCTCTGTTGTGTAAGTGTTTTACTAATAAATCGTCTTTTTGTTCTATCATGGTTTTTTTGGTTTAGGTTGCTCTTATTTTATTTTTTGTAGCCAATTTTATTACGTTCATAATGTGTTGCAATTTCCTTATTTTCTATCATTAAGAATTGTATTGCTTCAAAAATATCATAAAATTGACTATCGAATTTGGTCTCTAAATCTTTTATTTGACTTTGTAAAGTTTCGATATTTAGCATAGTTCTTCTTAATGCAATAAAAGCTCTAACAATTGCAATATTCATCTTTCGCGCTTTATCACTTTTCAATACACTTGCCAGCATTGTGACTACATGTTCTGTGAATACATACGGGAGTGCACTTTTTGGTCTTTTTGATGTCATCACAGATTGTGATGACATCATCACAATTTGTGATGATGAGATTTCTTCCCACTCTTCTTTTGATAAACGAAACATGAAATCATCCGGAAAACTGTCCTTATTTCTTTTCATAGCTTGATTCAGAACACGTGTTTCAACTTCATAAAGTGTTGCCAAATCAAAATCAAGCATCACTTTTGTGCCGTTCACTTTATTAATCCTATTTTGAATCATGGCTAAATCCATTCTACAATTTCTCTTTTATAAAATTCGTCATTTTGGTATACAATTGAAGACGCGTTTTTCCACCGTAAATTCCGTGATTTTTGTCGGGATAAATTTGAGAATCAAATTGCTTGTTGGCTTGCACCAATGCTTCAATCATTAACATTGTATTTTGCACATGAACATTATCATCCGCTGAACCGTGAATTAAAAGATAATTTCCTTTCAATTTATCTACATGATTGATTGGCGAATTTTCATCATAACCTGAAGCATTTTCTTGAGGCGTTTGCATGTATCTTTCGGTATAAACCGAATCATAAAATCTCCAGTTTGTAACAGGTGCTACAGCTATTGCAGTTTTAAAAACATCATTTCCTTTTAAAATACAATTAGACGACATAAAACCACCGTAACTCCATCCCCAAATTCCAATGCGAGAAGCATCTACATAATTATATTTTGCAATGGTTTTTGCAGCGTCAATTTGGTCTTCCACTTCGTACTTTCCTAATTCTTTGTAAGTCACTTTTTTGAAATCAGCGCCTTTGAATCCAGTTCCTCGTCCATCTACACAAACTACGATGTAACCCTCTTGCGAAAGCATCATGAACCACATATCATTCGTGTCTAACCAAGAATTAGTTACTTCTTGAGAGCCTGGGCCGGAATATTGTGTCATAAAAACCGGATACTTCTTGGAAGCATCGAAATTCTTAGGTTTAATCATCCAAGCATTTAAGTTTTGACCTCCTTCTGTCTTTAACTCAAAGAATTCTTTGCTAGGCAAGTTGTATTTTTCTAATCTTTTTGATAAAGCTCCGTTTTCACGAATGATTTGCATTTCTTTACCAGACTTTGCTTCATTCAAACTGTAAATTGTTGGGGTTTTGGCCTCTGAAAAAGTATTGATGTAAAACGCAAAATTCGGACTAAATGTAGCTGAATTTGTTCCTGTTTTAGAAGTCAATCGCTTTTTGTTTTTTCCGTTTATGCCAATCGAATAAACGTCGCGATTGATAGAACCATTTTCAACCGATTGGTAAAAAATCGTTTTACTAGTTTCGTTCAAGCCATAGTAATTGGTTACTTCCCAGTTTCCTTTGGTAATTTGACTGATTTGTTTTCCTGATTTATCGAAGTGGTACAAATGATTGTAACCGTCTTTTTCGCTACTCCAAATAAAACTGTTGTCGGCTAGAAAAGTCAAATTGTCCGTTATATCAATATAGGCCTTGTCTTTTTCATTCAATACTACTTTTGTAGTTCCCGAAGTTCCATTAACAAACAATAAATCTAAATCATTCTGATGACGGTTGATGATTTGAGCACTCAATTCATTGGAATCATTTGTCCATTTGATTCTTGGAATGTAAAAATCAGTGTATTTGTCTAAATTAATCTTAGTCGACTTTTTAGCATTAATATCAAAAATGTGCAAACTAACAAGTGCATTTTTTTCTCCCGCTTTTGGATATTTAAATGTTTGTTGAACGGGATATAAACCTTGATTATAAACATCCATTGAAAATTCAGGAACTTGGGTTTCATCAAAGCGAATAAAAGCAATTTTGTCGCTTGAAGCATTCCAGTCAAAAGCTCTTACAAAAGCAAATTCTTCTTCGTAAACCCAATCCGTGATTCCGTTGATGATGTGGTTTTTCAATCCGTCTGTCGTAATTTGCGCAACAGATTGATTCGAAATGGTGTAGATGTACAAATTGTTTTCTTTGGCGAAAGCGATTTTAGTTCCGTCAGGAGAAAATGTTGGTTCTTGAACTTTATAATCAAAGAGCTTCGTCATTTTCTTGCTTTTGATGTCATATAAATAATAATCTGCTACAAATGAATGACGGAATATCTGGTCGGAATTGGTAGCAATCAAGATTAAATCTTCTTTTTTATTGAAAGTGTAACTGTCAATAGCAGGGAAGTCGGGAAAGTTTTTGGTGTCAGTAAAAGTGTCCACTTTTTTCAGCGTTGCAAAATCATATAAGTCAATTTGCATGCTTCTTGAATTTCGGTCAAAATTCAAAACGGTATATTGATTAGTGTTTTTCATGGACTGTAATTCGTCCATTCCTTGCGTTCGAAAAGCACCACCCCAAATTTCTTCGAGGGTAATTTTTTGCTGTGCAAAAACACTGACTGTACTTAATAAAAAGAGAAATACTAATTTCTTAAAATGATTCATTTTTGGTAAGTTAAAAAAACATTCAATTTTAGTGAAAAAAAAGCAATAATTGGTGTTTTCGGGTGTTAAATAGTATTTGTGTGATTGCTATACTATTCAATTGTATGTGATTAGTGCAAGTTTCAATTAGAAATTAAACCGCAACACTTCCCTTAATTCCAGGATGCGGGTCATAACCTACTAATGTGAAATCATCAAATTTGAAATCTAAAATGTTTTTGATTTCGGGATTTAAAAGCATTGTTGGCAAAGGTCTTGCCTCGCGAGAAAGTTGCAATTCCAATTGTTCAAAATGATTGTTGTAAATATGTGCATCGCCAAAAGTATGAATAAAGTCACCTACTTTTAAATCACAAACTTGTGCAATCATCATCGTTAACAAAGCATAAGAAGCAATGTTAAATGGAACGCCTAAAAAGATATCCGCACTTCGTTGATACAATTGACACGATAATTTTCCTTCAGCAACATAAAATTGAAAAAAAGCGTGACACGGAGGTAATGCAACTTTTCCATTCGCTACATTTTCTGAAAATGATTTAGAAGTATCTGGTAAAACAGAAGGATTCCAAGCGGAAACCAACATTCTTCTGCTGTTTGGATTGGTTTTCAGCGTTTCGATAATTTCAGTAATCTGGTCAATTTCTTCTGAATTCCAGTTTCTCCATTGATGACCATAAATTGGACCTAATTCGCCATTTTCATCTGCCCAATCGTCCCAAATTCGGACGCCATTTTCTTTTAAATATCCAATGTTGGTTTCGCCTTTTAAAAACCAAAGTAATTCATGAATAATTGATTTTAAGTGCAGTTTTTTTGTCGTCACCATTGGAAAACCTTCGGATAAATCAAAACGCATTTGGTATCCAAATACACTTTTCGTGCCTGTTCCTGTTCGGTCTCCTTTTTGAACGCCTTCTTTTAAGACGTTGTTTACTAAATCAATATATTGTTTCATGTCATTGCGAGGTACGAAGCAATCTCTTCGTTTTAAAAGTTATTTTTGCCGCTAAGGCACGGAGGTACAAAGATTTTAAGCTGTCGCTGAAAACTCAGACTGATGATTAAAACTATCTCCTCGAAATCTCATCCCTAACTTTCGCAGCTTTCTCGTAATCTTCATTTTCAACCGCTTCATTCAGCAAGTCGTTCAATTCAGACAAACTGTGTTTTGCATAAGTGCCTTCTTCAGCAACATTTGATTCTTCAGGAATTCCAAAAGTCTCAGGATTTGATAGAATATCATCGCTTGACGCATCAAATTCACCATCATTTGGATTGGTTTTCAGATAGATTCCGGCTTTATCTAAGATGTTTTTGTAGGTAAAAATAGAAGCAGAAAAACGCAATGCTAAAGCAATTGCATCTGAAGTTCGAGCATCAATGATTTCTTCAATCTTGTCTCTCTCGCAAATGATGCTCGAGAAAAATACACCATCAACTAACTTGTGAATGATTACTTGCTTTACAACAATGTCAAATCTATCCGCGAAACTTTTGAACAAGTCGTGTGTTAACGGACGAGGCGGTTTGATTTCCTTTTCTAAAGCAATTGCAATCGATTGGGCTTCAAAAGCACCAATGACAATAGGAAGTTTGCGATCGCCATCCACTTCATTTAAGATTAAAGCATAAGCTCCGTTTTGTGTTTGACTGTAGGATATACCTTTGATGGTTAGTTTTACTAAACTCATTTTTAAGGAAATAGATTAATTTGTAAATAGAAAAAAGGCTATCTGAAATTGATATTTCTATCTAATTTCAGATAGCCTTAATTAGGGCACAATTTAAAAAAATATTTACGAATTATTCGCTTTGAATTCTTTTAATTTAGCTGTTAATCTTGGGACGATATCAAAAGCATCACCAACTATACCATAATCCGCTACTTTAAAGAAAGGCGCTTCTGCGTCTGAGTTGATTACCACTTTCACTTTTGAAGAGCTAATTCCAGCGATGTGCTGAATGGCTCCTGAAATTCCAATTGCAATGTATAAGTTTGTGGCTACAGGTTTTCCTGTTTGCCCAACGTGTTCACTATGAGGTCTCCATCCTAAATCTGAAACGGGTTTAGAGCAAGCTGTTGCAGCTCCTAAAACAGCAGCTAAATCTTCTACTAATCCCCAGTTTTCTGGACCTTTCAATCCACGACCACCAGAAACAACTACGTCTGCATCAGCAATAGTTACTTTTCCAGAAGCTTTTTCAACGCTTTCTACTTTTACGCTAAAGTCGCCGTCGTTTAAAGTTGGTGCGAAATCTTCTTCGGCTAAAGTTGAATTGTTTTCAACTAAACCGTAAGAGTTTTTAGCCAAACTCAACACTTTTACTTCTGTTTCTAGTTCAGTAATTGCGAACGCTTTATTAGAAAACGCTGTTCTTTTTACTTGAAAAGGGGAAGTGCTTAATGGCAATCCAACTACGTTTGAAGCAAAACTTGCGTTTAAACCTACAGCTACTAATGGTGCCATATACAAACTGTCTGTCGTAGAAGAAAGCAAAACCAATTTTACACTTTCCTTTTCGGCTGCTTGTTTGATTACATCAGCATACGCTTTTGCAGTAAAGTTTTTTAACTTGTCGTTAGAAACTTTCAACACTTTATCGACGCCGTATTTTGACAAATCAGATGCGTTTGTATTGTTTACAGTAATTGCAGTTACTGTTGTATTTAATGATTCAGCTACTTTCTTTGCGTAAGAAGCCAATTCAAATGCTACTTTTTTGAACTTTCCTTCTGAAGAAGATTCTGCATATATTAATATTGACATGATATATTTTTTAGAATGTTGTATGTTGTACGTTCTAGGTTGTATGTTTCGAGTTTCGTCTTAATACTTATAACTCAAATCTTAATACTAAATAACCTTCGCTTCGTTGTGTAATAAATTAATTAATTCATCCAAGTTATCAGGACTAATCAACTTAACGGCTGATTTAGCCGCTGGTTTTTCAAATTTGATTGCTTTAGTTGTCGGCTCTGAACTAACTGGTTCTACAACGGTCAAAACTTTCGTTCTTGCCGTCATAATTCCTCGCATATTTGGAATTTTCAAGTCTTTCTCTTCTACTAAACCTTTTTGACCACCAATGATTAATGGTAAAGTAGTAGTAACTTTTTCTTTCCCGCCATCAATTTCTCTTGAGGCAGTTGCAGAAGTTCCATCCACTTTTAAATCGGTACATGAGTTCACGAAGTTGTAGCCTAAAATTGCAGCTAACATTCCAGGAACCATTCCACCGTTGTAGTCTAATGATTCTTTTCCTGCAATTACTAAATCGTAGTTTCCAGCTTTAATTACTTCTGCTAATTGAGTTGCTACGAAGAAACCGTCTTTTGGTGCAGCATTTACACGAATCGCTTCGTTTGCTCCAATGGCTAATGCTTTACGCAAAGTTGGCTCTGTATCTGGGCCACCAACGTTGACAACAGTTACCGTAGCTCCTTGTTGTTCTTGGAACCAAATGGCTCTTGTCAAACCAAATTCATCGTTAGGATTAATTACAAATTGAACACCATTGGTATCAAATTCAGCGTCTCCATTGGTGAAATTAATCTTTGAAGTAGTATCAGGCACGTGACTGATGCAAACTAATATTTTCATCTTTATTGTTATTTAGATTATCGTATTTTGGCTACGAAAATACAACTATTTTTTAAAAAAAGAACTATGCGTGCATAATAAATTTATCAGTTATAACGATTTCGTTCTGCTTAGAGGTTGGTGTAAAAAATGCTGTTGCTTTACTGATATTGAAGCATAGCTCAACAGTTTTTCGGATTGATGGGATTGTTTACCTAATCGTATATTGAAGTATAGGTATAAGTTTGGTGTAGCTTAAGGCAGGAGTATTTAAGCTGTAAACATGACGTTATTCAGGAGTTGTCATACAGCAAACACGGTATAGATACGGTAGGGTTGTATTGAAGAATTGAAGTAATGTTCTTTGGTAGCGCCTATGGTCAGGGGTTTCTACCATAAATTCTTGATGGGGTACCTTTAATCCAAAATTAGGTATTTCTAGTGAAAGTTTGTTGGAAATTGGAAAATATCTTATGGACATAGGAAGTGTTTTCCTAAAACCCCTAGCCCGAATAGCAGCGGCATCCTTTTTTCTGCTTTTTCAGCAGAAAAAAGATAAAGCGGATAGCCGGAAATAGCTCCTGAATATTTTAAAATTAATTTATGTCAATATATAGGTTTTAATTTTTATTTTTGCAGTTCAAAATTTGAGAAGATAAATTTTTACAATATGAAGACAATCCAATTTAGAGAGGCAATTTGTGAAGCGATGAGTGAAGAAATGCGTCGTGATGAAACTATATATTTAATGGGTGAGGAAGTTGCCGAATACAACGGTGCTTATAAAGCTTCCAAAGGAATGCTTGATGAATTTGGACCAAAGCGAGTTATTGATACACCAATTGCGGAACTTGGTTTTGCAGGAATTGCAGTAGGTAGTGCGATGAACGGTTGTCGTCCGATTGTGGAATTTATGACCTTCAACTTTGCACTTGTAGGAATTGACCAAATTATCAATAACGCTGCTAAAATGCGTCAAATGTCAGCCGGACAGTTCCCAATGCCAATGGTTTTTAGAGGACCAACGGGTTCTGCAGGACAATTGGGTGCGACACACTCGCAAGCTTTTGAGTCTTGGTTTGCTAATACTCCAGGTCTTAAAGTTGTAGTTCCATCTACAGTTTATGATGCTAAAGGTTTGTTGAAAGCCGCTATTCGCGATAACGACCCTGTTATTTTTATGGAATCAGAACAAATGTATGGTGATAAAGGTGAAGTTCCTGAAGAGGATTACATCATTCCACTTGGTGTTGCTGACATAAAAAGAGAAGGAACGGATGTAACGATTGTTTCTTTTGGAAAAATCATCAAAGAAGCACATATTGCTGCTGAAGAATTAGCAAAAGAAGGAATTTCTTGTGAAATTATCGATTTAAGAACGGTTCGTCCTATGGATTATGACGCCATTATCAAGTCGGTTAAAAAGACTAATAGATTGGTGGTTCTTGAAGAGGCTTGGCCTTTTGCAAGTGTAGCTTCTGAAATTACATACATGGTTCAGGAACGTGCTTTTGATTTCTTAGACGCTCCAATTCAAAGAATCACAACGGCTGATACACCGGCTCCTTATGCTCCAACTTTGTTAAAAGAGTGGTTACCGAATGCTCAAGATGTGATTAAAGCGGTGAAGAAAGTGACTTACAAAAAGTAATTTTCAGGTACTGAATATATAGGGTGTAAAAGCTTGCTAATTATAGAAACTCCAACAAGGGAAACTTTGCTGGAGTTTTTTTTAAGATACTAACTTTAGTTGAAATCGAATGCGGGAGTAAGAAAATAGTACTCAAATGCAATAAATTAGTACTTCAACATGTCAAAAGTTGCTCGGAAACCTCTTCCGAGTGGTCGGAAACTCATTCGTAACGGTAGGAAACCCCAACGTAATTATACTACGTTTATTCGTACTAATATCTTTTTCATTCGTAATGGTTTTTATTATCTTCGTAATGCTCTTTGTTCTGTTCCGTGTGTTATTTGGTTGTAAGCTAATAAACTATGGTAGTGCTATTTTAGAAATTGATTTAAAATGAATGCGTTGGAGGTTGAGTTTAGGGGGTGGTTGTTAGAGGGTATGAAAAAATTCTTCTTCTTCTTCTTCTTCTTCTTCTTCTTCTTCTTCTTATATAATTCCTTACTTTCGTGATTATTAATTTAATTTAAGAATGATTATTACTATGAAAACAATAATTCTTTTTCTTTTAATCAGCTTTTCAGCGTCGGCACAAAATTACAATGTTCAACGCAGTTGGGGTACCTATTTTGGAGACGAACGATTCCGGCTCAAAGATTCTAAAACGGATAAACAAGGTAACTTATACCTTGTAGGAGTTTTTATTAATGGAACAAGTACAGAGCAACCTATATTTCCAACATCTAACAGTTATCAACCCACTTTTGGAGGCGGATTATCAGATGGTTTTATTGCCAAATTTAACAGTTTAGGAGAACTTTCCTGGGCAACCTATTTTGGTGGAACTGATTTGGATTTAATTTCGGGTATCGATTTTGATAATTCAAACAATTTATATATAGCAGGATCCACGCAAAGTGCCAATACTATTGCTACTCCAAATGCAAACCAAACAACACTTAATGGCACCAGCGATTTCTTTATAGCTAAATTTACTCCAACTGGAATACTACAATGGTCCACTTATTACGGGGGAGCTGGAAGCGAAGGATTTGGTTTAGTTGAAATTTCTTCAGGTGATTATTCCATGAATAGATTGAGCATATCTCACGACAAATCAAATAACTTCTACATAGCTGGATATTCTGAAAGTCAAAATTTAGGAACGGTAAATACTTTTCAACCTGTAAAGGGAGAATCAGGACAAATTATTGCTAAATTTGATAACAATAGCAACCACATTTGGACTACTTACTACAGCTTTAATGGTAATTACATGCTTGCAATAAAAGCCTCAACAACTGCACTATATGTTAGAGGACGCATCAATAATTGTAACCCCGCCTTCCCTAGTGACAATAATTATTATGGTTCTTCAAATGGTTATCAACCCACATCCTTAAATTGTTCTAATACCTTTTTGTCTAAATTTAGCATTTCAGGGCAAAGAGATTGGAGCACCTATTATGCAGACAGCAACGGTACTTCAAAAAAGTCGCTCGATATATTTGAAGATAAAGTCTATTTTTCTGGAGTAAGCTCTAGCAATTTAGTAACAACTCCCGGTGTTTTTCAACAATCTCCTGGTCTCGAATCTCCACCCTATTTAGTACAATTTACAGAAAACGGAACAAGAGACTGGGGCACTTATAACGGTTCTAATATTGGATTTCCTGCATCTGGTGGAAATTATGGTTCGGACTATACCAGCATTGATGACTCTGGTGGTATTTATTTGAGTGGTGTTACTGGTTTGCATAGTAATTTTGCAACTACTGGAGCGTATCAATCCAGTTTAAATGGCCAAACTGATGGTTATGTGTGCAAATTTGACAATCAAGGACAAAAAATTTGGGGTACTTATTATGGAGGCAATTTGAGTGAATATGACATGAATATGCAACCATCAAGCAACAATACTTTTTTTGTAGTCGGCCACTCAACAAGTACATCAGGATTAACAACAACTAATTCCTATCAACCCACTATTTCAACTTATGGTGCAAATAATGGAACGCCTCAAAACATTTTTATTGCCCATTTTGAACCAGTACCCTTATCAAGCAGTACATTTAATACATTTAACGTTACACTTTATCCAAATCCTAATAAGGGTAAATTTACTATTTCGTGTAAAAATGATTTTCTAGAAAACTCAAATTTAGAGATTTATGATATACTAGGAAAAAGATTGTATCAACAAAAATTGTATGGTAGTGAAACAGTAATCAATCTAGAAAATTTTTCAAAAGGTATATATATAGCCAAAATATCTAAAAATAACATAGTCTTAAATTCTAAAATGAGCATTGAGTAAAACTTTACTTCTCTCCTTATCTCCTCTGGTGCTCGATTGCAACGAATATCTACTTACTTTTGAAAAAAAATTCTAGCGTTTGAAACGCAGCTAAAACCAAAAGTCATTTTAAAACTAAAGTATTCTGCTTTACTATAAAAGCTATTACTGCAACTTAAATCTCCTCACTAAACGCATCCCATAAAAATAGAAAGTAGCATAAACTGATGCAAGTTTAAAAGCTAAAATCATTCTTACTTTATAACTTATTACTATATTTGAAACTTCATCGAACCAAAAACAGATGAAACTTTTTTCCGGCGTTTACGTATCTATCTTTAAACGCCCTTTTTTACTTGTACATAACTATATGAAGGATAAAATATTTTTAGGATTATTATTGTTAATTGTTTCATTTTCTTTTGCTCAAACAAAGGTTAGCGGAGTTGTTTTAGATGAAAAAAATAAACCTGTGGCTTATGCCAATGTTGCTTTTGTTGGGACTTCAGAAGGAATTGTAACTAACGAAGACGGTCGGTTTTATCTCGAGTCAGAAGGAATTCGGAAAACACTTCAAGTTTCCTTTATTGGCTATACCACGCAAGATATTAACTTAGAAAAAGCGGTTACTTATAACATGAAAGTAATTTTGTCCTCGGGCGAAGAACTGGCTGAGGTTAAGATTTATAATGCCAAAACGTCTAAGAAAAACAATCCAGCAATTGATATTTTGCGAAAAATTTGGGAACGGAAACGACAAAATGGTTTGCGTCAGTTCAAACAATACGAAATGGAGAAGTACGAGAAATTGGAATTCGATATGAATACCATTGACAGTGCTTTTATGAAACGGAAGATATTTAAAGGAATGGAATTTATCTTTAATTCTGTTGACACCTCAAGAATTACAGGAAAAACCTACCTGCCTATTTTCATCAACGAAGCAATTGGTCGTGTGTATGGTGACAATGTTCGTGGAAAAGTAAAAGAAACTTTAGAAGCCAATAAAAACTCGGGTTTCAGCGGAAATCAGCAAATAACTTCCTATGTTAGTGATTTATACGCAGATTATGACATCTACGATAATTACTTGAAATTTTTTGATAAAGCATTCACCAGTCCGCTTTCACGAACGGGAATTGATGTCTATAACTATGTTTTAGCCGACAGTTCGTTCATCGAAAACAAATGGTGCTACAACATTGTATATTATCCACGTCGAAAAAGTGAGTTAACTTTTAAAGGAGATTTTTGGGTAAATGATACCACGTGGGCGATTAAGAAAATCAATCTTGAGGTGACGAAAAGCGCTAACATCAACTGGGTGAAGGAAATTTACATCGAGCAAGATTTTGATGTTTTGAATGATTCTGTATTCTTGTTGAAACGGGATTATATTATGACTGATTTTGCCATAAGCAAAAAAGAAGATTCAAAAGGAATTTATGGAAAACGAACCACAATGTTCCGAAACCATATTTTTGACAAAGAACGTCCGGAGGATTTTTACAAACCCGAAATTCAAAATACGGACCCCGAAGTGTATTTAAAACCAGATGAATATTGGGAGGAAAATCGTTTTGAGCATTTAAACAAAGACGAAAAAGGGGTTTATAAAATGCTGGACGTCTTGCAAACCAATAAAAAGTTTTTGCGGATTTATGATTTAGTACAAATTATTGGTAGTGGTTACATCAATTATGGAGGTATTGATGTTGGTCCTTTATTATCTACAATAGGCTATAATGAAGTCGAAGGCTTGCGTTTGCGAGTGGGTGGCCGAACGTATTTCGGCGAAAATGACCCTTGGAGAGTTCAAGGTTACACCGCTTATGGATTTAAAGACAACAAATTTAAATATGGAATTTCCGGGAAATGGATGGTGGAACCCAAGAGTCGCCTGATTCTATCGTTTGGAAATCGTCGTGATGTGGAACAAATTGGCGCTAGTTTTACAGAATCCAATGATGTGATGAGTCGAAGTTTTGCTTCATCATCCCTATTTACAGCCGGAAATAACGGAAAGTTAACGAATGTGAGTTTGACTTCCTTTTCCGCACAAGTAGAACCGGCTAAGAATTTTACGATTCAAGCAGGATTGTCTTATCGAACGTTGATTTCCGCTTCGGAAGAGTTTAGTATGGACTATTATACGGCTTTGCCCACAACAATAAATCCGTTGGGCGAAATTCAAAGTCGTGTTAAGCAATCTGAAGTAAACCTGCAATTGGATTACTCGTTTACACGAAAAACAGTGGGAAGCGGTGTAGAACGTCGAACAACTAACAGGCCTTATGCGGAGTTATTTTTAAATTTCAGTCACGGTTTCAAAGATGTTTGGGACAGCGATTTTGATTATAATAAAGTACAATTGTATTACCGCCAACCGTTAAACATGGGAGGAATTGGAAGATTAGACGTTACAACCGAACTGGGGAAAACCTTTGGTGAAGTTCCATTGGCGTTGTTAAGTATTGTTCCAGGAAATCAGACGTATTGGACCATACCAGGTACCTTTAACTTGCTTGATTTTTATGAATTTCAAACCGATACGTATGCCACTATTCAACTGCAGCATAATTTTGGTGGAAGAATTTTCTCAAGAATTCCTTTTTTAAGAAAATTAAATTGGCGCGAAACGGTTGGATTCAAAGGAGTTTACGGAACCATTAGCGATAAAAACAGAGCGATTAATGCTTCTGGATTATTGTATAGAGCTCCGGAAGATTTTTATTACGAATACAATGCAGGTATTGGAAATATCTTTAAAGTATTAAAAATTGAATTCGCTTGGAGAGGAAACTACATCACGCCAAACACAAATAATTTTGGTGTAAAAGCATCATTTGGTATTAAATTCTAATTTCAAGAAACAATTCGTTAGTTTCAGGAAGTTATTAAGCAGATAACGTACAATTTGTATTGAAAAACACGAATGATTGCTTACTTTTGCACTCGTAAAAATTGAAATAATACAAAAATGACAGCTGATAAGAAACACTCTTTCGATGTTTTGATCGAAATTCCACGAGGAAGTAGAAATAAATATGAATACGATTTTGATTTAAAAAGAATGCGTTTCGATAGAATGTTATTCTCATCGATGATGTATCCTGCTGATTACGGATTTATTCCAGAAACATTAGCCTTAGATGGTGATCCATTAGATGTTTTGGTATTGATTAACGAACCTACTTTTCCGGGTTGTGTTATTGAGGTAAAACCCATTGGTGTTTTTCACATGGCTGATGATAAAGGTCCAGATGAAAAAGTGATTTGTGTTCCTGTTTCAGATCCTATTTGGAACAACTTAAATGATTTGAGTGACATGAATCCGCATTTAGTGAAAGAAATCGAACATTTTTTCCAAGTTTATAAAGATCTTGAAAATAAAAAAGTGGATGTTGAAGGTTGGGGAGATGTAAACGAAGCCAGAGATATTATTGCAAAATGTGTCGCTCGTTTTCAAGCGATTGAAAACAAACCAGAAGGATTATTCGGAATCTAGGAAATCATTCGGAGTACAAAATAGAAACACCTGTATAAATTCATTTTTACAGGTGTTTTTTTTTGTTGAATAGCTTCGTGAAATTATTATTGCATACGTTCAGTACTTCACAAGATTAGAAGAATTTCAATATACGTTTGTAATATTGCTAAATTCTGTTAGAATCTATTGCTGTGTTTGTTTTATAATTAATTCTGTTTCTTTATATTTACAAAATATTAACAAATAACCAAAAACATTTTATGGAATCAATGATGATTTATGTGCCGATAGTTATGGCAATTATTGGCCTGCTTTTTATGTGGATGAAAAGATCTTGGGTATTAAAGCAAGATGCTGGAGACGGAAAAATGAAAGAAATTTCCGATTACATATACGAGGGAGCTTTAGCATTTCTAAAAGCAGAATACAGATTATTAGCAATCTTTGTGGTCTTTGCAAGTATTGCCTTAGCTGGAATTACTTTTATACCGGGAGTTAAAACTCATTTATTAATTGTAGTTGCTTTTATATTCGGAGCGTTCTTTTCTGCACTTGCCGGAAATATGGGAATGAAAATCGCAACAAAAACCAATGTTAGAACTACGCAAGCCGCTCGAACTAGTTTACCACAAGCCCTGAAAGTTTCTTTTGGTGGTGGAACGGTAATGGGACTTGGAGTTGCAGGATTAGCTGTGTTAGGACTAACTACTTTCTTTATTATTTTCTTCAACACTTTTATGGGTGGCGTTTGGACCGATACGGAAGGGATGACTATTGTTCTTGAAACTCTAGCCGGATTCTCTTTAGGTGCTGAATCGATTGCTTTGTTTGCTAGAGTTGGTGGTGGAATTTACACAAAGGCGGCCGATGTGGGAGCTGATTTAGTAGGTAAAGTTGAAGCAGGTATTCCTGAAGATGACCCAAGGAACCCTGCTACAATTGCAGATAATGTTGGAGATAACGTAGGTGACGTTGCTGGAATGGGTGCCGATTTGTTTGGTTCGTATGTAGCAACCGTTCTTGCGGCAATGGTTTTAGGAAATTACGTGATAAAAGATATGGGCGGAAGTATTCAAGATGCTTTTGGAGGAATAGGTCCTATTTTATTGCCAATGTCAATTGCAGGTTTTGGTATTTTATTCTCAATTATCGGGACTTTAGTTGTGAAAATTTCAAATGAAAATGCAAAAGAAAAAGAAGTACAAAAAGCATTGAATATTGGGAACTGGATTTCAATCTTGTTGACTTTAATCGCTTGTTACTTTTTAGTACAATATATGTTGCCTGAAACCATGAAAATGAGTTTTTATGGGGAAGGATTGAAAGATATTTCTTCGATGCGTGTGTTTTATGCAACGATTGTAGGTTTAGCCGTAGGTGGTGTTATTTCTTCTGTAACGGAATATTATACAGGTTTAGGTACAAAACCAGTTATGGCTATTGTACAAAAATCTTCAACTGGTGCGGGAACAAATGTCATTGCAGGTTTGGCAACAGGTATGATTTCTACGTTTCCAACGGTACTTTTATTTGCAGCAGCAATCTGGGGATCGTATGCTCTAGCTGGATTTTACGGAGTAGCTTTGGCGGCTTCAGCAATGATGGCCACAACGGCAATGCAATTAGCAATCGATGCTTTTGGACCAATTGCAGATAATGCGGGTGGAATTGCTGAAATGAGTGAATTACCAAAAGAAGTGCGAACAAGAACTGATATATTAGATGCTGTAGGAAATACAACTGCTGCAACAGGTAAAGGTTTTGCCATTGCTTCGGCAGCTTTGACTTCACTGGCTTTATTTGCGGCTTATGTAACGTTCACAGGAATTGACGGAATTAATATCTTTAAAGCGCCTGTTTTAGCGATGTTATTTGTGGGTGGAATGATTCCCGTAGTATTCTCCGCTTTAGCAATGAATTCTGTTGGGAAAGCAGCGATGGATATGGTGTATGAGGTTCGTCGTCAATTCCGTGAGATTCCTGGAATTATGGAAGGAACCGGGAAACCAGAGTATGCTAAATGTGTAGATATTTCGACAAAAGCCGCTTTACGCGAAATGATGTTGCCTGGAATTTTAACAATTGGTTTTCCTATTGCCATCGTATTATTAGGGATGCTAATTTACCCAGAAAATAATCAATTGGTAGCGGAAATGTTGGGTGGTTATATGGCTGGAGTTACCGTTTCTGGTGTACTTTGGGCTGTTTTTCAGAATAACGCTGGAGGCGCTTGGGACAATGCTAAGAAATCATTTGAAGCTGGAGTAATGATTAATGGAGAAATGACTTATAAAGGTTCTGACGCTCATAAAGCGGCAGTAACTGGAGATACTGTTGGTGATCCGTTTAAAGATACTTCTGGTCCGTCGATGAATATTTTAATTAAATTGACCTGTTTGATTGGATTGGTTATCGCTCCAATTTTAGGGGGAGATCATGTGATTTCTCAAAAATTAGAAGTTTTGGAAGTTGTAGAAACAATTCCTTCGCAAAATTTCAGCAGAGATATTACAGTTGAAAGAACGAATATTGACGGTAAGGTTAAAGCAAGCGTGACGATTGTTACCATATCAAGTGACGGTACAATACTTAAAACTGCAGATGAAAATATTGAAGGAACAGAAGCAGAAGTGAATGCTAAAATTGAAGAATTAAAAAAGAATTAGAAAAAAATGCTCCTAATAATGAAAATGCCTCACGACAGTGGGGCATTTTTTTTTGATGTTTAAGTTAGGATAGTAGAACATAGAGATAGAGGGATTGAAAGATAGAGCTACATAAGGGCAGAAGGATTGAAAGATAAAGACATAGAACTAATTAGTGCATGAGGAAATAATCGAGGTAGGGAAATGAAGGACGAGACTACAAGAATGAAGTGCAAGACTACGGGGGTGAAGAACCAGACTACGGGGGTGAAAAAACAGACTTACGCGGTAAATGATAGCTCTTATGGAATGAATAGGAGGTCTTTTGTGGTGAATTAGCGGACTGTAGTTGTGAATTATAAGACTGATGTTTATCAATTTAAGCCTTATTACTTTGTAAATAATTTTGATTGTTGTATTTATAAATTTATTACTTTTATATAAAAAAATTATGGAACAAATTGGATATCAAAAGAGTCAGGGTGAAATTAGATTTCCGCATTTAGGGGGTTTGATTAAAAGGAGGATGAAAGAGCGAAGGGTAACGAATTCTGAGATGGCTCGTAAAATGGGAGTTACTAGTCAGACGTTTGGTTCTTATTTGAAAAATGAATCGCTTCAGTTTAGGATTTTGTGGGAGGCGGGTCTTGCTTTGGAGTATAATTTTTTGGCAGATTTGATGGCAGATTTGCCGGAGAAGGTTTTGAATAGTGCTGCTTCTAAGTTTCAGGATGTTATTTTGGCGCAAGCCGAAGAAATAAAAGATTTGAAGAAGGAGGTTGCTATTTTGAAGGAGGTTTTGAAGGGGTAACTTTTTTTAGGATGTAAAGATAGCGGGATTTTTTACCGCGAAGTTCGCTAAGTTATTATAGTGTTTGTAAATAAGTTAAGTTCGCAAAGGCGTTTTACTTTGTGGGGGTGGTATGAATAGGAGGTTTTTTTTACCGCGAAGTTCGCAAAGGTTTTTATGGTAGTTGTAAACAAGTTAAGTTCACAAAGGCGTTTTACTTTGTGGGAGTGGTATGAATAGGAGGTTTTTTTTACCGCGAAGTTCGCAAGGTTTTTATGGTAGTTGTAAACAAGTTAAGTTCACAAAGGCGTTTTACTTTGTGGGAGTGGTATGAATAGGAGGTTTTTTTTACCGCGAAGTTCGCAAAGGTTTTTATGGTAGTTGTAAACAAGTTACGTTCGCAAAGGCGCTTTACTTTGTGGGAGTGGTATGAATAGGAGGTTTTTTTTACCGCTAAGTTCGCTAAGTTATTATAGTGTTTGTAAACAAGTTAAGTTCACAAAGGCGTTTTACTTTGTGGGAGTGGTATGAATAGGAGGTTTTTTTTACCGCTAAGTTCGCAAAGGTTTTATGGTAGTTGTAAACAAGTTACGTTCGCAAAGGCGCTTTACTTTGTGGGAGTGGTATGAATAGGAGGTTTTTTTACCGCTAAGTTCGCTAAGTTATTATAGTGTTTGTAAATAAGTTAAGTTCGCAAAGGCGTTTTACTTTGTGGGAGTGGTATGAATAGGAGGTTTTTTTTACTGCGAAGTTGGCAAAGGTTTTTTGGAGATGGTGCAGTAAATAATTTAGGGTTGTAGTTTTTAAATGGGTTATGATGTATAAAAAAAATCCCCTTCGATGAAGGGGATTTGTATTTAAAATAATCCGTTGATTTCGGCATCAATTCTATTGATAATCATTCCTAAATCTTCGGGGTTGTCGACAAAATTGATGTTGTCTACGTCAATGATTAGGAGCTTTCCTTTGTCGTAGGTGTGAATCCATGCTTCGTAACGTTCATTCAATCGGCTTAAGTAATCGATGGATATGGAGTTTTCGTAATCACGTCCTCGCTTGTGAATTTGACCTACTAAATTGGGTATGGAACTTCGTAAATAAATCAATAAATCGGGTGCTCCAACGAGTCCTTCCATGAGTTCAAAAAGAGAGCTGTAATTGTTAAAATCACGATTGGTCATCAATCCCATAGCATGCAAGTTGGGTGCAAAAATGTGAGCATCCTCGTAAATGGTTCGGTCCTGAATGGTTTTTTTTCCGCTTTCGCGAATTTGCAACACTTGGCGAAAGCGGCTGTTCAAGAAATAAATCTGAAGATTGAAACTCCAGCGTTCCATTTGGTGGTAAAAATCATCCAAATACGGATTGTCTACCACTTCTTCAAAATGGGGTTCCCATTTGAAATGTTTTGCTAATAATCGGGTCAAAGTGGTTTTTCCCGCACCGATATTTCCTGCTACTGCTATATGCATTACGGTATTGTGATTTTATAATTGGTAATTCCTTGATTGGTAAAAATAGATAAAATTTGGTTTTTGAACGTCAAACTCGTGAAGGAATTATCTAAATTTTCTAATGTATTAATTTTCTTGGTGTTTCGGTTGAAAATCACGTGCTTTCCATTTTTAGTATAGAAAATGAATTCGGTGTCGGAAAAGAGGACAGCATCAAAGTCTGTGGGAAGATCGAGCCTTTGAACTGTTCCAAAAATGGAACATTGGTACCAATTGTTTTTGTTGTCGCGCCATTCAAACCAGTTGAAATTAGAGTTGTAAAACGTTATTTCTTCTGAAATTGGAGTACCTACCGCTTTCAGCGTTCCGTTTGAGGTGTCATACAAATAGAGTTGTTGGGTGTTTTGATCCAAAACCCACAACTGATTTTGTGAAGCGATTCCAATTTTACTTACCAATAAAGGAACTTTGAGTTGCGAAAAGTTTATTTTCAAGGTTTCATTGAGCTGATTGTCTAGTGTTACAGCGGTATTGAATCGTTCGTAGAAAACAATTATTTTGAGCGGATTGAGTAAATCGACCTTTGTAATTTTACCCAGACTGATGTTTTTATATTCTAAAGAAGTACCGTTTTTTAGTTTATGAAGCACATTGTCTTTGATGAAATAGAGGAAATCAAACTTGTCGTAGCCAATTACTTCGTCTGCATTGAAAGCTATGTTTTCAACAAAAACGGGCGTTTGTGATGCTGTTTGAGCAAAAATAAAACTGCTGATGAACAGTAATAATGTGGAAAGACTAATTTTCATAGGTGCTAATGTACGATTAAACCTTTAAAGGAAAAATAAGTCAAAATTATAGTTTACCTTAGGTTGTAACAATTTATGAAATAATCCGTCTTACTAACATAAAATAAAAATAAATATCATGCATAAATCACTATTTACAGTTGCTTTTTTATTACTCGGAATTTTTAGCGTTACGGCTCAAAAAGAATTTCAAGGGTTGGCGGTTTACGAATCGAAAACGAGCACATCGGATATGAAGGAGCGGATGCAAGGCAACAAGGACATCACGCCCGACATGCAGAAAATGATTGAAGAACGGATGAAAGGCATGTTTGAAAAAACATTTGTTTTGAATTTTGACCGTTCGGCCTCTATCTATAAAGAAGAAGAAAAACTAGATGCTCCAGGTCAAAACGGCGGTATGCGAATGATGTCGTCTATGATGGGTGGCGGCGGAACGTACTATAAAAATGTGAAAGACAAGACTTATAGTGTGGACAAGGAATTCATGGGAAAAGAGTTTTTGATTAAAGATGCTTTACCTCAATTAGAGTGGAAAATGGAGTCGGAAACTAAAGTGGTAGGTGGTTATACTTGTTATAAAGCTACAGCTGTAAAGCCTGTAGGTGCTACTGATTTTAAAAACTTTAGACCTAAAAAAGAAGATAAAGACGAAGCTAAGAAAGAGGAAAAAGAGAAGACGACCAACTTTATGGACGAATTTGAAGTGCCTAAAGAAATAACGATTACTGCTTGGTATACACCTGAAATTCCGGTGAATCAAGGTCCTGATAGTTACTGGGGTTTGCCTGGTTTGATATTAGAAGTTAGCGATGGCAAAACGGTGATTTTATGTTCAAAAGTAGTGATGAATACCAAAGAAAAAGCGGAAATCAAAGCTCCAAAAACTGGAAAAGAAGTAACTCAAAAAGAATACGACGAAATTGTTGCAGCTAAAATGCAGGAGTTGCAAGAAATGAGAGGCGGCCCTGGAGGAAGAGGTGGACGTTTTGGGAGGTAAGCATTTCAGTTAACCGATTAATTTATAACCTTGGCCACGAACATTTATGATTTGAATGTTGGAGTCAAGGTTTAGTTTTTTGCGGAGTTTGGTAATGAATACGTCCATGCTTCTGCCGTTGAAAAAGTCATCGCTTCCCCAGATTTTTTTGAGGACAACGGAACGGTCTAGGATTTCATTTTTATTTTCGATAAAAAGAAAAAGTAGTTCGGCTTCGCGATGGGTTAGTGAAATAATTTGATCTGAAAATTGTAAGGTTTGCTTGGTAAAATCGAAGAGATAATTGCCAATAGAAATTTTTTCTTCTGGTTTAACCGTGTTAATTCTACCCAAAAGAGCGTGAATTCTAACGATTAATTCTTCCATGCTGAACGGTTTTTTCAGGTAATCATTTCCACCAACAGTAAATCCTTCGACAACATCTTGTGTTTGTGATTTGGCTGTCAGAAAAATAATTGGCATTTTTTTATCCACCTTCCGAATGTCTTTGGCTACTGAAAAACCATCTTTTTTAGGCATCATCACGTCTAAAACTAGGAGGTCAAACTTTTGTTTTGTAAATGTATCAAAGGCTTCTTCCCCGTTAACACAATGCATAACTTCGAAGTTTCGGGTTTCTAAACTTTCCTTGATGATTAAAGCAAGCGAACCTTCATCTTCCGCTAGAAGTATTTTAATTTTAGTAGCCATTGGGTAGTGTTATTTTGAAGATGGTTTTGGTACTGTTGGGGATTAATTCTAAAATTCCACCGTGCTTTTCGATGATTTTCTTGGCGTAGTACAAACCTATTCCAAAACCTTTTACGTCGTGAATGTTGCCTTTTGGGATGCGGTAAAATTGTTCGAAAATCTTTTCTCGTTGGGTTTTATCGATGGCAATTCCGTCGTTTTCGACTGTGATTTCTATTTGTTTTTCGGCTTGAACGAGGTTGATGGAAATGTTTTCACCACCGTATTTTATGGCGTTATCAATGAGATTTGAAACGGCATTTTCGAAGTGAAAAACATCTATGTCACTTTGCACGTCTTCGTGATTCGATGTAAAATGCAGTTCTTTTTGTGAAGCCATTTGGTGTTTTTCGATGTTGGCTTTGATGAGTTCAACGATATTGAAAGGCTCTTTATTGAGGTTTAATTTGTCGGTATTTAAAGAAGCGGTTTCCAATAACTTTTCGACCATGATTTCTAGTTTTTTCAGTTGTTGCGTTGAAATGTCGAGGTAGCGGTTGGTTTTCTCTTTATCGTCGATTGCATTAAAACTTTTGATGCCTTCAATAGCGGTTGAAATTGTGGTGATGGGTGTTTTGAATTCGTGGGTAATGTTGCTGATTAAATCGTTTTTGATTTCATCGATTTTCTTCTGCTTTTGAATGATTCGAAGAAGAAACATCAAACAGGCAAGAACGGAAATTGACAGCAGAAGCGACAAGAACATACCGGTAAAACTTCTTTTTAAGATGAATACGGTTGGGTTGGAGAAGGAAATTTGCAGTTTTTGGTTTTTAGGCAAATAGGTTGTTCCTGAAATGGCGGATAATGGTAATTCTGAAATGGTGTCTTTTTGGAACCGTTGAAAAATTGTGTCTGCTTTGAAATGTTGCAAACTGTAAGTGACATCAATGTTTTTTCTGAGTAATTCTTTGTCTAAAGCTTTGCTTAATTTGTTGAATTCAATGGAGTCTCTAACCATTGAGATGATGATTTTATTTACTAAATTTTTTATTTTCGAAATACTGTCACTTGCTTTTTTTCCTTTTAAAATGGTTATTGATGAAATGTCTTTTGGATTTTTCCGAAGCGCTTTTTTCGATTTTAATTCTTCGTAAGAAATCATTTGAACGTCGTTAGCTTTTACTTTTTCGTCAGGTTTTTCATGAAATTCGATGCTTTCAATTTCTACTTTTGTAGCGTCGTCACTGTTTTTTTTTGCTAGTGAATCGCTTTTCGTTTTGGGGAATTTATTAAAAACGGTATCCAATTTTAAATTTTCAAAGAAATCGTCTTTTGAAAGCAGACTGTCATTTCCTACTATAGCCACGAAATCATTCTTAGAATCTTCTACATAATAATATTCAATGCTATTGTCGAAGGCGGTTTGTACTTCTTTGATGAGTTGGATTTTGTTTTCTTTATAACTTTTGATGTTCCAAAATACTTGCAAACCAATTGTTGCCAAAACGGTTAGCGTAATGAAGAATAGGATGTATTTATAATTCTTGGATTTCATGTTTCAAAAGTAAGGAGGAAAAATAGAAAAATTATTCCGTTAACAATCGTTAACTCAAATTAACTCAAAAGACTTATTAAAAGCAGTTTATTTGCTTTGTTGTTCAAGACGAAGTTATTTGAGTTAGTGACCTAAGATTTGAACACAAAAAAAACATTTTTAGCCTGAAGATTCAGACGGCGAAGCTAGCCCCGACATGAGTGGGAAGCTCCCGATACGCTCATTTTTTGAGCGTATCGGGACTTGAAACGTTGGCGGGATCAAGCTCCTAAAACAAAAGAGCATTTAACTTTAAAAAACAAAATTATGAACAGATTGATTATTACTTTGATGATGTTGCTAATGGTTTCTGCAACTGTTGTAGCACAGGAATTTCAGGGAAAGGCGGAATATTTTTCAAAATATATGTTTAAGTCTAAAAAAGTTGTCGAGGATGAAGTTGACAAGGTTGCCGAAAATAAAGAGTTGAATGAAGCGGTGAAAATGGCGATGAAAAAATCGTCAGAGAAGACCTTTACCTTGCTTTTTAATAAAGAGGAAGCCGTTTATGAAGAAAATGAGGAATTGGAGCAACCTTCGAAACCGACGAGTGGTTTTTCGATTTCGATTAGTATGACGGGAGCTGGAAAAAAATATATTAACACCAAAGAAAAGATACGTTTAGAGGAAGATGAGATTTTTGGAAGAGAATTTTTAATTGAGGAACCATTGGTGAAACCTGATTGGAAATTAGTAAATGAATCCAAAAAAATAGGAGAGTATACCTGCTTAAAAGCGGAATTAATTGTTCCTGTTACCGATTTGCAAAAGCAAAATTATCAGGATTTTCTAAAAAGAGAAGAAAAGAAACCAGCTCTTTTCAAAATGGAAGAGCCTACAGATAAAGTTGTTGTGGCGTGGTATGCTCCAGAAATCCCGTTGTCTTTTGGTCCCAATAATTATTGGGGTTTGCCAGGTTTAATTTTAGAAATTAACGAAGAAAACACGGTTATATTATGTTCTAAAGTAGTTTTAAACAGCAAATCAAAATCAAAATCAAAATCAAAAGTCAAAAGACCAAATACGGGAGATAAGGTTTCGCAAAAGGAATTTGACGCTATTCAAAAAAAGAAATCGGACAGTATGAGGAATGAAGATGGTATAATTATTCAAAGTTTTGAACATTAACATTACTATAAAAGTAACTTTTAGGCAAAACTGTAGTCTAATAGAAAACTGAGTTTAAAAAGGCCATGACTTAACAGTCATTATTTAAAATCGGTAATTAGCAAAATTATAATTTATACCAAAAAACAATGCAAAAAATTATCCTTTTCTTCTTCTTGACTTTTTTCGTTTTTGCGTCGAAAGCTCAAAACATCAAACTGGAAGGTTTCGTTACAGATGACTCTAAAATTGGCTTAGAAATGGCAAATGTCATGGCGGTAAACCAACAAACGAAAGCAATGGACGGTTATTCCATCACTAATGACAAAGGAAAGTTTTTACTTTCGTTAAAACCCAACACGCCTTACACGATAAAAGTAAGCTACATTGGTTATGCGACTTTTGAGGAAAACATCACAACAGGTACCGAAAACAGTACTAAAACGATTGTTCTAGCAGAAGGAATGGAGCTTGATGGTGTAGAAATTGTGCGTGAAATGCCGGTTTCAATAAAAGGTGATACCATTGTTTATAATGCGGATTCTTTTAAAACAGGAACCGAAAGAAAATTAGAAGACATCTTAAAAAAACTTCCTGGAGTTGAAGTAAATGCTGATGGTGAAGTGGAAGTTGAAGGAAAGAAAGTGCAGAAATTGATGGTGGACGGTAAAGATTTCTTTGATGGCGACACGAAGTTAGGTGTGAAAAATATTCCGGCTGATGCGATTGATAAAATTCAGGTTTTGAGAAACTACAATGATAATTCAATTTTGAAAGGAGTTGAAAACAATCAGGATAATATTGCGATGAATATCAAGCTGAAAGACGGTAAGAAGAACTTTTGGTTTGGAGATATGACGGCGGGAATTGGTGTAGGACATGATGAGGAACGCTACAATGTGAATCCGAAATTGTTTTATTACAACCCAAAATACAGCATCAACTTAATTACTAATTTCAATAATATTGGCGAATTACCGTTGACTCCCCAAGATTATTTCAAGTTCACGGGAGGTTTTAGAAGCATGATGGCGAAAGGAGGTTCGTCATTTAATGTGAGTTCTAATAGTTTGGGAATTTCCTTGTTGCGAAATAACCGTGCAAAGGAAATTGAAACGAATTTTGGAGCATTCAACTTTTCGTATAATGTTACAAAAGCGTGGACGTTGAGTGGTTTTGGAATTTTCAATAAATCGTTAACTGAAACAGAAACGATTTCGACAACTAGCTTTTTATTGCCTAACTCGGATGAAATTGCTTCCACAGAAAATAGAAATCAAGTTGGAACGCAAGAAAATAAATTAGGTTTGATGAAATTCAGTTCGTCTTATAAACCCAATACGAATTTACAGTTTGACTACGATATTTTGGCGCGATTGTCTAAGCAAGACGAAGTGGGAAGTCTTTCTCGTGAAACAATTGTTATGAACAACACGGCAACGGAGTCTATCTTTACGAGCCAAAATCAAACGCCAGTTTCAGTTAACCAAAATTTGAGTTTGTACTATACCGCTTCGCCAAAACACATTATTGCGGTAGAAAGTCAGTATTTGTTTCAAGAAGAAGACCCGTTTTACAATGCTAATTTGGCAAGTCAACCTTTTAATTTATCAGGTTATACTGCAGGTCAAAGCCGAAATGACATCAATCAGGAACGTTTCGTAAAAACCAATAAACTGGATACAAAAATTGATTATTATTATATGCTTACGCCAAAGAGTAACATCAATGTAACTTTAGGAAACACGTATTCGTATCAAAATTTCAACTCGTCTATTTTTCAGGTTTTAGACAATGAAACGGTGAACCCACTAACGGACGCTGAGAATTTTAATGATGTAGATTACCGTTTTAACGATGCTATCTTAGGGCTGCATTATAAAATTCTTACAGGAAAATTCACGTTTACTCCTGGAGTAAGTATTCACAATTATCAGTTGAATAACTCGCAGTTAGCTACAGATTACAAGCAATCTTTCAGTAGAATATTACCAGACTTCTTGGCTATTTATCAAATCAAAAAGTCGGAGACCTTGACGTATAATTTTGCATATACAAATAACTTCACCGACATCAATCAGCTTGCTGAAGGTTATGTTTTTAATAACTACAACAGTCTTTCTAGCGGAAATAGAACTTTGGAAAACGCGATTGCGCAAACACACAGTTTGTTTTACAGAAAATTCAACATGTTTAATTTTGAAAATATCGTTGCAAGTGTAAATTATTCTCGAACTGAAGATGCGATAAAAACCAAGGCATCCTTTGACAATGTAAACCAAACTTCTTCACCGTTTAATTCGGCTTTTGCAGATGAAAGCATTTCAGGATTTGGAAACTACGGTCGTTCTTTCCTTAGAAATTACAAGGCGTCCGTAAGTGCTCGTTTGAACTGGAGTAAGTTCAATAATATTCGTGAAGATTTTCAAACTAATGTGGAAACTTTGTTTACCAACGAAAGTTTTACACAAGTATATAATTTAAAAGCGTCCACAAATTATAAAAATTTACCTAATATAGAATTGGGTTACAGCATTACCATTAATGAATATGCAGGAAGCACTTTTTATACCGAAAGTCCTTCGGTTAAACTGGATTATTTTTTCTTGAAAAGCTTTTCGTTTGTAACTGAATATGAGTTTTACAATTATTACAATAAAGATAAATCAGTTAATAATGAGTATGATTTTCTTTCGGCAAGTATGATTTATCAAAAGAAAGACAGTAAGTGGGAATACAAAGTTTCAGCAACGAATTTATTAAATACAACTTCTTTAAATGACGATAGCTTCTCACAATTTTCAACAAGAACTTCGCAATATACAGTGCAACCGAGGTATATTATTTTTAGCTTGAAATACAATTTGTAAAACTATGGATACGGTAAAACTTGAAAAACAAATGCGAATTGTCCCACTAATTTGCGTGGTAGCCATGTTGCTTCTACGCCAATTTACAGAAGGAGACGCAAATCCAATTTGGACGATAATTTCCATTGTATTAGGACTTCTAGCACTTGCCTCGTTCTTTTTCAAAATGTATTTAGAAAAGAAAAATGGTACATTTATTGCCAAGAGGTATTATGTTTTTTACTTCTTCATTATCATATCAATGGCGATGCTGGTTTACAACCTTTTGCTACAATAGAAGTTGGCGGTTTAAATTAAAAACAATATATTTGAAAATCATTTTACAAAATTATATTATGAAAAATATCCTAATTATTTTATTCTTTACTTTATTTACGGTTACACTTTCTGCTCAAAACAGCAAGAACGAAAAAGCAGTTATTCAAACTACCATAGATTGTGACCATTGCAAAGTATGTGAAACGTGTGGTCAAAATTTTCAAGACAATTTATACAAAGTAAAAGGTTTGAAAATGTTTGAACTCGACGAAAAAGCAATGACGTTGACGGTTTATTACAATGGAAAGAAAACGTCTTTAGAAGAAATTAAAATCGCCATCACGAAGTTAGGTTACGATGCTGACGAAATGAAAGCAGACCCAGCCTCCTATGAAAAACTAGACGGTTGTTGCAAAAAAGCATAACTCATAAAAACAAAAAAATCGGAATAGTAATATTCCGATTTTTTTTGTTTTGTACTTTTTCAACAATATATATTATACTGAATACTAGTTACAATTATTTTTAGATATTGAAAGCAGCTTTCACTTTATCAACGAAGTCTAATTTTTCCCATGTAAACAAGTCAACTGTAACTGTTTTTGTGTCTCCATAAGGATTGGTAAACACTTTCGTTACTGTTCTTGGCGTTCTTCCCATGTGTCCGTAAGCAGCGGTTTCGCTGTAGATTGGGTTTCTCAATTTCAAACGTTGCTCAATAAAGTAAGGTCGCATGTCAAATAATTCCTCAACTTTTTTGGCAATTTCGCCATTCGTCATGTTCACTTTTGCAGTTCCATACGTATCTACAAAGATTCCCATAGGTTTTGCAACACCAATTGCGTAAGAAACTTGTACTAATATTTCATCTGCAACTCCTGCAGCAACTAAGTTTTTAGCTATGTGACGCGTTGCATAAGCTGCCGAACGGTCTACTTTACTTGGGTCTTTTCCAGAGAAAGCACCACCACCGTGAGCTCCTTTTCCACCGTAAGTATCTACAATGATTTTTCTTCCTGTCAATCCCGTATCTCCATGAGGTCCACCAATTACAAAAACACCGGTAGGGTTGATGTGGTACGTGATGTCATCATTAAATAAATGGCTATATTGCGGATATTTCGCTTTAATTCTAGGAATAAGAATCGATTTCAAATCAGCGTTGATTTTCACAAGCATTTCGTCATTTGCAGCATCTTTATCTACTCTTGAGTTTGATTTTGGTTTTACAAAATCATCGTGTTGTGTCGAGATAACAATTGCTTTAATCAATTGCGGTTTGTTATCGTCCGAATACTCTAAAGTTACTTGTGATTTTGCATCGGGACGTAAATAAGTGATTTCGTTATTTTCGCGACGCAATTCAGCAAGTTCTTGCAGTAGTTTGTGTGATAAGTCTAATGCCAATGGCATATAATCTTCGGTTTCATTGGTTGCATAACCAAACATCATACCTTGGTCACCTGCACCTTGGTCTTCCGGATTACTTCGGTCTACACCTTGATTGATGTCGTTTGATTGTTCGTGAATAGCCGAAAGAATGCCACAAGAATTGGCGTCAAACATGTATTCGCTTTTGTTGTAACCAATTTTTCTAATTACTTCCCTAGCGATTTCTTGTACGTCAAGATAGGTTTTAGATTTTACTTCTCCAGCCAAAATTACTTGACCAGTGGTTACTAAAGTTTCGCAAGCGACCTTTGAATTCGGGTCAAAAGCTAAAAAGTTATCGATTAATGCGTCTGAAATTTGATCTGCAATTTTATCAGGATGTCCTTCACTAACGGACTCTGATGTAAATAAGTAAGCCATAATTATTTTATATTATAGAGAAAAAATAATTGCAAGTATTGGCTAAAGGAGAGTTTTCTGCTTTAGCATTTTTTTAATGAGGTTGCAATCAGTCAAATTTTTCCTCTCGATTTTATGACCGCAAAGATATAGAATGTATTTTTAAACACTAGAATTCTATCATAATTTTTTGTTTAAACATGTTAAACTTTTGCTGGCAAGCATTATAGAATTGAAAAGTTTCTTATTTTTGAATAAACATATAAATATATACTATTATGAAAAAAATTCTACTTTCCTTTTTGCTTTTATCCGCTGTAGGAGTAAAAGCACAAACAACAGTTTTTGAAGATTCTTTTGAATCGTACACCGATTTTGCAATTACAGGTGTAGGAAATTGGACGCTGATTGATGTTGATATGAATATTCCTTATTTTATCGGTACTACCACTTTTGATAACGCATCTGAAGTTAGGTCTTTTATGGTTTTTAATGCGACTACTACAACGCCGCCTTTGGTTCCTTCTGCTACAAGCGACTGGACTGCAAGGACTGGAACCAAGAATATGATGTGCATAGCTTCACAAGCAGATCCTGGGCCAGTTGCAATGAACAATGATTGGTTAATTTCTCCACAAATTACATTAGGTTCATCTGGAAACGTTTTAACTTTTTGGGCTAAATCATGTGATGCAACTTATGGTTTAGAAAAATTTAAAGTAGGAATTTCTGCTGGAAATACTACAACGGGTGTTACATTATTATCTACAGGAACTATAATTACTCCTTCGACAGCTGTATGGACTCAGTACACTTACACTGTTCCTGCTTCTTTCAATGGTCAAGCAGTGTATTTTTCGATTAATTGTGTGTCTGAAGATCAATACGGTTTTGCTGTCGATGATTTCAAAGTAACAACTACAGGTACTCTTTCAACAGAAAACTTCTTCAAATCTAACTTTGCAGTATATCCAAACCCAGCGACTGATGTGATTAACATTTCAAACACTAACGGTCTTGAAATTACTAAATCTACAATTACAGATATCAACGGTAGAATTGTAAAAACAATCAATTCAGCTGTAAATGCTATCAATGTAGCAGATTTAACAACAGGAGTTTACTTCTTAAATGTTACTACAACTACAGGTAGTGGTACTACAAAAATTATTAAGAACTAATATCATTTAGTTTTTTATAAGGAAAGCTCACTTTTTAAGTGGGCTTTTTTTATGGGGTAGAGTGTCCGCGTTTTTAAGCAATAAAAAAATCCTAAAAAATCAAGTGATTCTTTAGGATTTATATTTTATAGAAAGATTAAGTTTAGGCATCATCCCGCTTGTTAATAGCGGCACGATGAGCCAAGGTGTCGTCATAATAGGCTCTTCCGTTGTTTACAACTTCTAAAAGCGTTATGAAAAAAGGCGTTTTCTTTCGTTTTGCCATAATCAAAACATAAGAGGCAAGGTCGTTATAAGTAGTAAAAATTTCTTTACGCAATTGTTTAGAATTATAATGCACTGTAGAAATATTTTCGGAAGAACGTTGGTCAAATTTATTTTGAAAATTATCATTAGCCGCTTCCAAATAATCGATAAGTTTAGTAAGTCCTAATTTATTCATCGCATCATCGGCAGCCTCTCTAATTTCTTTAATAAATTTAACGATGCCTAATGATTCTGCTTCATAAGTAGCGCTTTCAATGCGGTTGTATTTGTCAAGAATCAGCATCACTCTGTGGTATAAAACCTGTTCTGCAGGGTCATCAGAAAACTCATAAACATTAATGGCGCGACGTACGGTCGAAAATTTTCGGTCCCGATGTACGTCCAAAGCCGCAATTTCTTTCGATTCTTCCTGGGCTTGAATTTGCATCAAAGCATCCGAATAAGTAGGGAATTGCGCTTTGAGTTCGTTAATTTGAAGCTCAAATTCGGGGTCGGTTGAAGCAACTAATTTTGAATTATCAAAGTCTGTAATCAATCTTTTGATAAACTGTCCTGATTCTAGCATTTGCAGTTGCGAAACGCTAATAGAGTGTAAATTCATGATTAAAATGTTTTAAGATTCAAATCAAATTTATGAAATATTCTTATTCGTTTTACATTCTGTTTGTTTATCTGCCCATTATTTTTGCTTAAATAAACGCATCTCATAATTTATGGGCTTTTTTGCTTCTGTCAAAGTACTTTACTTGGCAGAAAACAGTTGTAGGGAGAAGACAAACTACTTTGCTTGGCAGAAAACAGTTGTGGGAAGCAGACAAACTACTTTGCTTGACAGAAAACAGCTGTAGGGAGCAATCAAAGTACTTTGATTCGTAGAAAACAGTTGTGGGAACGAATCAAAGTGGTTTGTTAGGTAGAAAAGAGGTTTGGGGGCGAGCCAAGGGGTTTGGTGGGATTGGTTTTTTTAGATTTTAGATTTTACTTGAAAATATACCGCAACTAATAAACCAATTATTCCTCCTAAATATTCAAAGTCATGAATGAATCCGGCAATGTGATAATTTTTAAGTTGCTCTTGTGTTCCTTTAAATCCAAAAGTAATTAAATTGTCTTGTAAGTAAATCTGTCCAAAAACATATCCTAAAACTCCAAACACAATCACGGATGCAATGGTAATGAATAAAGATTTTTTAATTTCTTTTTTCATTATTGATGAGGTATCATGAATCAAGGAGGTAAAACCAATCACAATTCCAATAAGCAAACCCAACCACCATGTCGACCAAACTCCAATTATTGCAGCAGTTGTTTTGGGAGTATTTAGCCCATATTCTACAAATCCAAATAGCGGGAATAAAGATTTTGTATAAAATTCAGGTGAAATGGAATAAGTAATTTGATTATTTAAAATACCAAAAAGGCTCGCAATTAGTATTGAGAATAAAATAGTATTTAATAATATTAGTGTTTTTCTCATAGATATAAAATCTTTT
Organism: Flavobacterium sp. SM2513; assembly: GCF_050908145.1. GTDB lineage: Bacteria > Bacteroidota > Bacteroidia > Flavobacteriales > Flavobacteriaceae > Flavobacterium. The sequence continues at coordinate 1,500,017 of NZ_CP194228.1, forward strand.
ACCTCCCCGTCACATCCCTAAACACCGCTTCTAAATTCTTATTCTTCTGATTCAACTGCAACGTTTTCAAACCATTTTCTTGAGCAAAATCAAACACAGCAGGACGCATGTCTTTATCGGCAACAAAAGTCAGTTCCCAAATCATGTCGTGAATGTTCTTGTAAGAAACTAAGTTCGGAAGTTGCGCAATCAATTGTTCTTCAATTTTAAAATCAAATTCCACTTCCAGCACCTGTTGGTTATCAGCCGTAATTTGGTTCAATTTCTTGTCCGTCACAATCACGCCTTTGTCAATGATAATCACGCGGTCGCAAATAGCCTCCACTTCCTGCATGATGTGTGTCGAAAGAAAAACCGTTTTGTCCTTGCCTACATTCTTAATCAACTGCCTGATTTCCACCAACTGGTTTGGGTCCAATCCCGTAGTAGGTTCATCTAAAATCAGTACATCCGGATTGTGCAGCAAAGCATTCGCAAGCCCCACACGCTGGCGGTATCCCTTACTAAGTTGGCCTATTTTCTTATGACTTTCTGGCGTCAAACCCGTCAATTCAATCACCTCCTGAATCCTACTTTTCGCCACCTTATGAATATCAGCATTAAACGCCAAATACTCCTTCACATACAAATCCAAGTACAAAGGATTGTGTTCCGGCAAGTACCCCACTGATTTTTGCACCGATAATTCATCTGTCGAAACATCAAAACCATTAACCACTGCCACACCCGAATCGGCATTAATATAAGTAGTCAATATTTTCATCAACGTCGATTTTCCGGCACCATTTGGACCCAAAAAACCCACAATTTCACCCTTCTCCACAGAGAACGAAATACTGTTCAAAGCCTTCTGGGCCCCGTAACTTTTAGAAAGCGCTGTAACTTCTATAGACATAGTAATGGATTTGAAACAAAAGTAACAAATTTTTTTTGCCACGAAGTTACAAAGGCTCAAAGTTTATTTTTAGTACTAGAGGTTCACAGAGATTTTAAATTAAAAATAGATTCCTTCCTTTTGTTGTGCTTTTCTTAGTGTCCTTGTGCCTTCGTTGCAAATCCTTTCAAAATCAACGAATAAATGTACCACCCCAATATTTTTTAGAATCACATCATCCCGCATTCTTTAATCCATGTTCCTGCCATCCCTCCGCATCTCGCTTAAAAAAAAGCGAGGATGCTCCTTCCTGTCAGGGATAGAAAAACAATCTTTAGGCTTCTTTTTTACTTTCGGCTTTATAAAGCTACAACTAACCCTCCAAGGGTTCCAAACCCTTGGAGGGTTAATTAACAAAACGAATCTTAAAAAAAACCTATAGCCTTTCACTTAAAAATAGAATAACCCTACATTTGCCCCATGGAAATTACAGCAGCAAACAGAAAATGGTTGGACGAGTTAAACTTGTCGCATCCATTGGTTCTAGCCGGACCTTGCAGTGCCGAAACCGAGGCACAAGTTTTACAAATAGCACACGACTTGAAAAATTCAGACGTGTCTATCTTTAGAGCAGGAATCTGGAAACCCCGCACACGTCCAGGAGGATTTGAAGGCGTTGGAGCAATTGGGCTAAAGTGGCTCCAAAAAGCAAAAGCAGAAACCGGAATGTTAATGGCTGTCGAAGTAGCAAATGCCGCTCACGTAAAACTAGCCCTCGAACACGACATCGACGTTTTGTGGATTGGTGCACGAACTACCGTAAACCCATTTGCCGTTCAAGAAATTGCCGATGCACTACAAAATACCGATAAAATTGTATTGGTCAAAAACCCCGTAAACCCTGATTTAAGTCTGTGGATTGGTGGAGTAGAACGTTTGTATGGAGCCGGAATTAAAAATCTAGGGGTCATTCATCGTGGCTTTTCAGTATATGAAAAAACCAAATACCGCAACAACCCGGAGTGGCAAGTAGCCATTGATTTGCAAAATCGTTTCCCGCTTTTGCCCCTTATTTGCGACCCATCGCACATTGCCGGACGACGCGATTTGATACACGAAGTTTCACAACAAGCCCTCGATTTAAATTACGACGGACTAATGATTGAAACCCACATTGACCCTGATAACGCTTGGAGCGATGCGGCTCAACAAGTCACTCCCGACCGTTTAAAGGAAATCTTCGAGGAACTAAAAGTAAAAAATAAAAGCTGCGAAAGTGCATCCTATAAAATAGAAATCGCACAATTAAGAGCTAAGATAGATGCATCAGACAGTAAATTACTAGACATCATAGGCCAGCGAATGCAGATTTCGGAAGCCATCGGAAGTTTAAAGAAAGTCAATAAAATTTCTGTTTTGCAAAACCAGCGTTGGATGGAAATCCTCGAACGAATGAAGCAGGAGGGAAGCGAGAAAGGATTGAGTGAGGAGTTCATCCTTAATTTCTTCAAAGCAATTCATCAAGAAAGTATCAGTCACCAAGAGAAAGTGATAAATAAATAATTTATAAAAAGCTGTCAGAAATGGCAGCTTTTTTTATGCAAAAAATTTTCAATCAAAGTAGTATCTTTGCCCCATGACAGGAATCGTTTATAAATCTACTGGAAGTTGGTACACCGTTAAAGGTTCGGATGGAGCTTTTATTGAATGCCGTATCAAAGGAAAATTCAGAATGAAGGGAATTAAAAGCACAAACCCCATTGCCGTTGGCGACCACGTGGATTATGAGCTTGATGAAACCTCCGATAAAGTGACGGGAACGATTGATAAAATTCACGAACGAACGAATTATATTGTTCGGAAATCAGTCAATTTATCACACCACATGCACATTATTGCATCGAATATTGACCGTGTATTTTTATTGATAACAGTCAACAATCCTCCAACTACTTTTAATTTCATTGACCGTTTCTTGGTTACAGCGGAAGCTTATGGTATCGAAACTATTTTAGTTTTTAATAAAATTGATACATTTGACGAAGCCACACTCGATGAACAATTGTACATGCAACACGTATATCAGGAAATTGGTTACCAATGCCTTCGCGTTTCCTCCACGGAAATGAAAGGGGTTGACAAACTTAAGGAACTGATGATTGGAAAAGTGAGTATGTTTTCTGGACATTCTGGCGTTGGGAAATCGACTCTAGTAAATGCAATGGAACCTTCGCTGCATCTGAAAACGAAAGTAATTTCGGAAGCCAGTAAACAAGGACAACACACCACAACTTTTGCCGAAATGTATGATTTGAGTTTTAACGCACAAATCATCGACACGCCCGGAATCAAAGGTTTTGGAATGGTAGATATGGAACCTTCAGAAATCAGCGGTTACTTTCCTGAGTTTTTCAAATTGAAAGACCAATGCAAGTTCAACAATTGTCTTCACAAAGAGGAACCACATTGTGCGATTAAAAATGCATTAGAGAAAGACGAAATCGCTTGGTCGCGTTACCGCAGTTACCTCAAAATACTAGAGGGTGATGATGAAAATTACCGTACTGATATTTACAACGACGATCGTGTAGCAAGTGATGAAGGAAGAAAAAGTGAGTAATTTACAGTTGTCAGTTGGCAGTTTCGTCCTCAAATCCGAAATCCTAATTCTTAAATCCTAAATCAAAAATGAAGGCCGTAATTCAACGCGTTAGTGCTGCTTCTGTAACTATTGATAATAAAATATCAGCACAAATTGAAGCTGGATTACTGATTTTTATTGGCATTGAAACTGCCGATTCGCAAGAAGACATACAATGGTTGTGCAGTAAGATTGCCAATCTTCGCATTTTTGCAGACGAAAATGAAGTCATGAATAAATCTGTTAAGGATATTGATGGCGACATCTTGGTTGTTAGTCAGTTTACACTTCACGCCTCAACTAAAAAAGGCAATAGACCTTCGTACATATATGCGGCACGACCTGAAATCGCAATACCTTTGTATGAATCGTTTTTAGCACAAATGAGTATTGAAATTCAAAAACCTATTCAGTCGGGAACCTTTGGAGCGGACATGAAAGTAGCTTTAATTAATGATGGGCCTGTAACGATTTTGATAGACACAAAAAATAAAGAGTAACATTTTTTCGACTTTAAAAATAAATGTATTATTTTTCGGACTATAAATTTTCTAAAGATATGAATCTTCAAAACTCCCAACTCGACGTTGACAATTGGATTAAAGAACACGGCGTTCGCTACTTTAATGAGCTTACTAATATGGCGCAACTTACCGAAGAAGTAGGCGAAGTAGCCCGAATTATTGCCCGTCGTTATGGCGAGCAATCCGAAAAAGAAAGCGACAAGAACAAAGACTTAGGCGAAGAACTTGCTGATGTAGTTTTTGTAGTGTTGTGTCTGGCAAACCAAACCGGAATAAACTTGCAAGAAGCGTTTGACAAGAAACTAGACTTAAAAACCAACAGAGACAAGGACCGTCATAAAAACAATGATAAACTGAAATAATGCATCCGAAATGGAAACGATTATAGGCAAACAATCAAAAATTAAATTTATGAAAACAAAAATCAGTGCTTTTTTAGTAGGTTTCCTAGTAATGGGATTGGTATATGGAGCAATACTTTATTTTTTTGGAGAGGAGTTTTCTATTAGTCAGATCATTTATCAAGCACTTATTTTCGGAATCGGTTGGGGATTGGCAGAAGTGTTTGTGTTTCCTTGGATTCGTGGAAAATTTGGGAAAGGGAAGTAATGTAATTGCTTACTTTTAAAGTCAACAAAAAGGGTGCTTACAAGTAGGCACCCTTTTTCTTATATAAACGAATTTCTATTCTCCTGGTTTGTCTTCTGGTTTATCTTTAGGTTTATCTTGTTTAACCTGTTTACTGTCATCAACCACAAAACCATATTCGCCAAGTACCTTTGGGTTTTTGGCATAAATTCCTTTTAATACTTGAGCACTGTTTTGAACAATGGCTCTTATGGAAGGCAAATCAATGTCGCAGGCTCTGTACAAACGCTCAGCGTTTTTAGTAGCTGCTTCTGCATCTTCGTGATTTTTCAGGCAAGGTGCAACTTTTGGCCCCTCCTCTTTCCAGCTATAATCTTGTTGGGCATTAAGAGGAGATGCGGCTCCATCTTCTTCATGTTTAGCAAATATTTTAGTGGCTAATTTTAATAACCCTTCAGTGCTTTTAGGTATGATAATTCTACCCGGTGTTCTCGTTCCCATTTTGATTTAATGTATTAGTTAGTAGTTATTTATATCGGTAGGTTAAAAGTAATTAAGTATTTTTTAATTGCAAAATATTAATTCATAATAGTGATGTATCCTTAGTCATTTTTACATTATGTGCAATTATGTTTATTTTTGAATATGCTTCATTATTGATTTTTTATTATATGATTCTTTTTGTTGAATTATTGTCGTAATACTATTGAAAACTAGGTGTAATGCTACAAATACAACATTGCATCTGTAGTCCGCAACATTGGAAATGGCGTTTCCAATATTGGAATTGTAGTCCGCAATGATGTATTTGTAGTCTGCAACATTAGAAATGGCGTTTCCAATATTGGAATTGTAGTCCGCAATGATGTATTTGTAGTCCGCAACATTGGAAATGACGTTTCCAACATTGGAAGTGGGGTCGGCAACATTGGAAAGGGGGTTCGCAACATTGTAAGTGGCATATCCACGATTATTTCTTTAGGATTTTAATGCATTAATTCTTTTTGGCAAAGCCAATGTAAGACGGGTGATTGAAAAAAAAACCATGAATGAATTAAAATAATAGGGAATAAAAAGGATGCCGTAATTATATCCTTGCTTTTGTTATATTTGTCTATCCTCTTAAACATACAAAGCAAAAGTTATGAGCCTGTACGAAAAATTACAAATAGCATCCAGTGAAGAAGACGTGAAAGATGCCTACATCAAGGCACTTGGAATCAAGGAATACCAGAAAAATCTGATTGATATTCAAACCAAAGAAATATGGTTTGAAGCCAAGGATTCTAGCAGGAATTCTACCTATGCTATGCTTACCCAGCTGATGCATTATGTGCAAGACGCCTTGAACAAGGGCGACTATATCCCGCCTTTTTTAAAACTGTAAATGATAAGGTATGAAAACAAAATATACCGATGCAATACTGCATCACCTCAAAAGCGATGAAGCTGATAAAGCAATGACGGAATGGTTAGTACAGCAACCCCTTATTGACCAGCCTGATATTTTCAGAGAATTTAAAAATATAGTGAAAGAAAGATTAGCACAAAGAGGCATCCATGACTTTGATTTCACAGAAATGGACGATCAAATTGCTGCTTATGAAGAGGCCATACTAACTGAAAAGCTTGAAGAAGCTAAGGTTGTCATGGCACAACAAGAATTAGACAAACAAATGGCACTAGTAGATGAGACGGTAGCAGGCGTGAGACGGTACGTTATGGACTGTATCATTAACAACGAAGAAAATGCCGAAGCAATGAAAGAGCTAGCGGCTAAGTTGATAGCCTCAGAAAAAGAACATGACATTTATGACGCAAATAACTGGAAGGATATTTTGTAAAAACCCATTCACAAATTAAAACAATGAACCTACACCTACTTTCTTCCAAACTCAATATAAACACGAGCATCACCATCACCGGTTCCAAATCTGAAACCAATAGAGTGTTATTGCTCCAAGCTTTATTTCCAAAATTGAAATTGGAAAACACCTCCAATTCAGATGACTCCGAAGTGATGTTGAAGGCGTTGTCTCAAATTTTAGAACCGACAACCGACAACTCACAACCCACAACAATTGACGTGCACCACGCCGGAACCGCCATGCGATTCCTGACGGCTTATTTTGCCATCCAGCCCAATCATGAAGTTGTTTTAACAGGTTCGTCACGAATGAAAGAACGGCCGATTCATATTCTTGTCGAAGCTTTAAATAGTTTAGGCGCTCAAATTTCTTACGAAGAAAAAATAGGTTTTCCACCGTTAAGAATCAAAGGTAGAGCGTTGCAAAAAAGTGAAATGGATATGGAAGCCAATACGAGTAGTCAATACATTTCCGCTTTATTGTTAATCGCTCCAAAGTTGGAAAACGGATTAAAACTGCATTTGAAAGGCGAAATCACGTCACTTCCTTATATCAAAATGACGTTGGAGTTGTTAAATGAAATAGGTGTTGAAACTTCTTTTGAAAGCGATACAATCACGGTACTACCCAAAACCCATAACCCAAAACCCAAAAACTTCATGATTGAGTCCGATTGGTCTTCTGCTTCTTATTTTTATTCCATCGTCGCACTTTCAGAGATTGGAACACAAATTAGGCTTTCGAGTTATAAGGAAAACAGTTTACAAGGAGACTCGGTTTTGGCCGAAATTTATCAAGATTTTGGTGTGAAAACGGTTTTCGATGAACATAATAGGATGACCATTTCAAAAGTCAATTGTGAAATCCAAAACCTACAACCTATAACCTACAACCTACAACATTCTCCAGACATCGCTCAAACCATTGCTGTAACTTGTTTTGGACTTGGTTTAGCTTGCCATTTAACAGGCTTGCATACTTTGAAAATCAAAGAAACCGACCGTCTTCAAGCTTTAAAAAACGAGTTGGGAAAATTAGGTGCTTCAGTGAGTATTACAAGCGATAGTATTTCGTTAGAAGCAAGCACATCTATTAAAGAGAAAATCACCATAAAAACCTACCAAGACCACCGGATGGCAATGGCATTTGCACCACTAGCTTTGAAAACTTCCCTGATAATTGAAGATGCAGAGGTGGTTTCTAAATCCTATCCTGATTTTTGGAACGACATGAAATCATGCGGAATGTCGATTCAAGAAATTATTTAAAGACTTTTTTAACACTACTTTGGGTATAATTACACATATTTTGGAGAACGAAACCTTACCCTGTAAGACATTGTTAAAATAAACGTCCATTTACTTGACAACGCCTATTTCATAATCGTATATTTGCAAGCATTTTAGAACGAATAAAAATTTGAACTAAAAGCTTAATTTTTAATATCTAATATGAAATTATCTCACTTCCAATTTAATTTACCGAAAGAACTTCTTGCAGAATATCCATCTGAACAACGCGATGAAGCTCGCTTAATGGTTGTCGACCGTGAAAAAAAGACAATTGAACACAAGATGTTCAAAGATATGATTGATTATTTTGACGAAGGCGATGTTTTGATTTTAAATAACACCAAAGTCTTTCCAGCACGTTTATACGGAAATAAGGAAAAAACGGGTGCAAGAATCGAAGTGTTTTTATTAAGAGAATTAAATGCAGAACAACGTTTGTGGGATGTTTTAGTAGATCCAGCTCGTAAAATCCGTATTGGAAATAAATTATATTTTGGCGACGATGATTCATTAGTTGCTGAGGTAATTGATAATACCACTTCAAGAGGAAGAACGTTGCGTTTCCTGTATGATGGTTCTTATGAAGAATTCAGAGGTAAATTGACTGAACTTGGAGAGACACCTATCCCAAAATACATCAATCGCGAAGTTACACCAGAGGACAAAGACCGTTACCAAACCGTTTATGCAAAGGAAGAAGGCGCTGTTGCGGCACCAACTGCAGGTTTACACTTTTCAAAACACTTGATGAAACGCCTTGAAATTAAAGGTATCGAATTTGCAGAAGTAACCCTTCACGTAGGTTTAGGAACTTTTAACCCTGTTGAGGTAGAAGATTTATCGAAACATAAAATGGATTCGGAAGAGTTAATTATCAAGCAAGAGGCTTGCGATATTGTTAATAGCGCTAAGAAAAATAAAAAACGTATTTGTGCTGTAGGTACTACGTCTATGCGAGCTATTGAAAGTGCGGTTTCTTCTAGTAGAGAACTAAATACTTTTAATGGATGGACAAATAAATTTTTATTCCCTCCCCATGATTTTAGTATTGCAAATTGCATGATTACAAATTTCCATACTCCAAAATCGACTTTATTAATGATGGTTGCTGCTTTTGGAGGACATGATTTGATGAAAAGAGCGTATGAAGAAGCAATCAAAGAAGAGTATAAATTCTATTCTTATGGAGATGCAATGTTGATTATATAATTCGCATTACAACACTTATAAAAAAAATCCCTTCAGCAATGAGGGGATTTTTTTGTTTCTATTAAAAGGAGTTAATCATTGAAAACTTCCTGATTCAAAAGTAACAATTGCTCCACATAATCCCTTTGGTTGGAAAGCCGTGGGATTTTATTTTGTCCGCCCAATTTGTTTTGGCTTTTTAACCAATCGTAAAATAAATTGGTTCGAGCGATGTGAATTACCGGAGCGTTCAAAGTCATATTGTTGTATCGTTTTGCTTCGTAATCTGAATTTAAAGACTGCAAACTTTCATCTAAAACTTTCTTGAAAAGTGCTTCATCCGAAGGGTTTTTTCTAAATTCAATAATCCATTCGTGAGCACCTTTTTCTTTTCCTTCCATAAAAATAGGAGCGACTGAATAATCAATCATTTCCGTATTGGTAGCTTGGCATGCTTTTGCAATTGCATTATCGGCATTCTCGATAATTAGTTCTTCACCAAAAACGTTGATGTGGTGTTTGGTTCTTCCCGTCACTCGAATTCGATACGGATTCAAAGAAGTGAACCGAACGGTGTCGCCAATTTGATAACGCCACAAACCTGAATTGGTAGTGATTACTATGGCATAATTTTTATTAATCTCAACATCTGCCAAGCGAATGATGGTCTGTTCGAGGGTTCCATAAGTTGCCATCGGAATGAATTCGTAGAAAATACCATAATCCAACATCAACAATAAATCACTGGAATTATTTAAATCCTGAATGGCAAAAAAGCCTTCGGACGCATTGTAAATTTCGTAATACTGAAAAGTATTCGTAGGAAAAAGTGCTTTGTATTGTTCTTTATAAGGGTCAAAAGCGACACCTCCGTGAAAATATACTTCGGCATTGGGCCAGACTTCTAGTAAATTTGTTTTCTGCGTTTCTTCCAGAACTTTGTTCAACAGAACGAGCATCCACGAGGGAACTCCCGCTAAACTAGTTACATTTTCATACCGCGTTTCATTGACAATGGCACCCAGTTTTATTTCCCAATCGTCCATCAACGACACTTTATTGCTTGGTGTGCTGCTGTATTCAGCCCAAAGCGGCATGTTTTCAATTAATATCGCCGACAAGTCGCCAAAGAAGGTGTTGTTGTCGGCATACAATTGTTTACTTCCGCCAAGACGCAGACTTTTCCCCGTAAATAATTGTGATTCTTCGTTGTTGTTGAGGTAAAGTGAAAGTAAATCTTTAGCCGCTTTGTAATGGCAATTTTCCAAAGCATCAGCACTTACAGGAATAAATTTACTTTTAGAATTAGTGGTTCCGCTTGATTTTGCAAACCATTTAATAGGTGTTGGCCAAAATATATTTTGTTCACCTTTCCGGGTTTTTTCAATAATAGGTTCTAAACACTCATACGTAGAAATGGGAACTCGATTTGCAAAAGTTTGATAGGACTTTACGCTTTCAAACTCATATTTTAATCCAAATTGAGTTCGTTCTGCTGTTCGGATTAAGTTCATTAACAACTCTTCCTGAACCTCATTGGGGTATTTCATAAACAATTCAATTTGATGAATTCGCTTTTTTAAAATCCACGAGGCAACAGAATTAATAATTGGTAACGCCATTTTATATTATGATACTGGTTGTTGAATTTCTAACTTTACCAAAAATAGGAAAAAAATAGTCCAAAATACTTACTCTATAATTTAAATATAAGATGACTTACGAAGGAACGTTGAATAAAATGCAAACCGAATTGGGTAATCCCATTCAATACTATCTTGTTTTTGAAAATAGTTTTCTAAACGTCAATCAGTTACTTGGTAAAGAAATCGAAATAATTTTTGATGGTTACCAATGTTTGAATTGTGGAAAACAGAAGAAAATTTTTCGTCAAGGTTTTTGCTACGATTGTTTTTACAGCAGTCCGGCCGTTGGCGATTGGATTATGAAACCCGAACTAAGTACCGCACATTTAGGAATTGCCGATAGAGACTTGGATTATGAATCGCGTGTGCAATTGCAACCCCATATTGTTTATTTTGCATCGTCAAGCGAAGTAAAAGTGGGTGTGACCCGTAATACACAAGTTCCTACAAGGTGGATTGACCAAGGTGCCGAACAAGCTTTGGCAATTGTTGAAGTTCCCAATAGGTATTTAGCAGGAATCACAGAAGTTGCATTAAAAAATCATTTTGCAGATAAAACCAATTGGCGAAAAATGTTAACCAATGATATCCTAGAAGTGGATTTAATTGAAGAAAAAAAGAAAGTTTTGGAATTACTTCCCAATGAAGCTCGTGACTTTTTTGATATTGATGCCTTTCAAGTCGCGCCACTTATTTATCCTGTTCTGCAATATCCAAAGAAGATTGCCAGTTTGAGTTTAGATAAAACTGCAAGTTATCGCGGCACTTTAACAGGAATTAAAGGACAGTATCTGATTTTTGAAGATGGAACTGTTTTTAATGTTAGAGGTAACGAAGGTTATAAAGTTCGGATTTCAGTGTAACGAAAATGTTTTTATACTAATTTATTATTTAACACGTTATGATTATCTAATCAACAAACCAAATTAATTTATAAAAAAAAACAAATTTAAACATTCTTACAGTAGCGGCTCTTATTACTATTGTGGGATTTCTTATGGATGGAGATATTAAAGAACCAAGTATGCTTATGCGTTTTGTTGAATTTTTTATGATGACAGGAATTTTATTCGCTATCATTTCTATTTTTTATCATTCATTTGTCTTTGCTAAAAAAAGACTTTTGAAAGCTTAACAAAAAGCTTCATCAGAAGAAATTAGCATTATAAAAAAAGCAAAAGTCCTTTCAAAATATTTTTTTGAAAGGACTTTTTTAATTAGTAAAGCTGAAATTATTTCTTTTTTCCACCAAATAAACCTTTTATAAGATCGGTTGCTTTGTCCTTAACCGCTTCTTCTTTAGTTGGTGTTTTGGTAGAATCTTTGTCTTTCGTATTTCCTTTAATCAGGTTTTGAAGTGCACTCGTTCCTTGATTAATCAATTTGTCTTTTTGTTGTTGAATCAATTGGTTCGCCAAAGAAGTAACCGCTTGTTTCATGTCTGTTGAAATCTTAGGTTTGCTAAAATTTCCTGTAATAACTGCATTAACTGGAATGTTTTCTAACTTTCCAGCTTCTGTCGGAGTAAGTTTAGCCAATAACGAACTCACTTCTGTACCTAAATATTTCGCAGGAACATTAAATTTCATGTCGTAATTCATCGATTGGTCAAAACCGTGTGAACCCCCAACGGTAACTTTAATATCTTGGTATTTTAAGTCAAAAGGCTTCACATTTACTTTCCCGTCTTTAAAAGTCAAATTGGCTTTCAAATCATTCAAGTTAATTTTGCTCAAATCGATAAACTTGATATTGCTACTTAAAGCAGTCAATAAATCAGAATTCGTTGCATTTACCGTTGTCGATGATAATTGTCCAAACAAATCACCCGTCATTGATTTTAAATCAGGAGTCATTTCCTTGGCATCTAAATTTCCTTTCAAGTTAATGGTTGAATTTATTTTACCATTAATAATCCCTGCGATTGGTGCAATGTTTTTCAACATTTCTAATTGCGTGAATGATTGCTGAATGTCAACGCCATTTAACCCCAATTCCATAGCAAAGACAGGGACTTTCTCTTTCGTAGAAACCGAACCGTTTGCTGTAATCAACCCATTGAAAATATTAGTTTTTACATTTTGCAACGTCACCGCTTCATTTTTAACCAAAAGAACTCCCGATACATTTTTCAAATTTAAATTGTCATATATCACGCTATTTGCGGCAGCATTTAGTTTAATATTTAAAAATTTAGGCACTTTAATTTCTTCTTTAACTGCTTTCGAATTTTCACTTTCAACAGTTTTCGACATAAAATCGCTCACTACAATCTGATTTGATTTCAAGTTGAAATTTCCTTGAATTTCTTGGTTTTTAAATAAGAAACCATAGAAATTCTCCAAAACTCCGTTGATTTGCATATCCGTTTTTCCCGTAATAACGTCCAATTGTTTCAAATTGATTGTCGTGGTATTGAATTGTGCCACCGCTTGATTGATGGTATAGACTTTTTTATCCTCATCCGTATATTTAAAACCAGTAATGCTTACATCGCCTGAGTTTTGAATTTTTTCATATTGATTTTTCTCAATAGAAGCCATGTCAAATTTTGTCACAACATCCGCTTTCAAAATTCCAGAAAGTGGAGTAGTTAATTGAACAGGATAAGCTTTAGAAACATTTGCCAAATTGATTGTTCCTTTCAAAGAAGCATCAATCAACGGATTTTCAGTAATGTTTTTTACGTTGGCTTTAACATCAAAAACATCTTGGTCAATACGGAAAGAAAGCTGGTCTAAATTCAAATATGTGTCTTTCAGTAAGCCACTTTCATTAATGATTTTAGTATCAATCATAATGTTAGTTACTGATTTTGGTAAATCAGGATACTTGAACGAAGCATTTTTCGAAGAAATATCAATATTGAATTTCGGAATGGTAGTATCTGTCAACATTCCTTTTGCGAAACCTACAACAGTAAAATCTCCAGTAGTCTGAACTGTTTTTAAATTTCCAGCATATTGAGCAGGGATTACTCCTAAGAAATTTTTGAAGGAAGAAGTGGGCGTTTTAAAACTCAAATCATAATTCTGACCGCTTTCCACCATTTGAATGAAACCGTCAAACTCCAATGGCAATTGATTTATTAACGCCTTGTTCTTTTTGAAGGTGTATTTGCTTTGTTCTAAATCGATTCCTAAAACCGCGTCTAAATCAAGCAACACATTTTTCATGTAATTCGTAGAATCCATCTCAAAAGAAACTCTTGCCGTGGTTTTAGTGTCCAAATCTAATTTAGAAGCAGCAAAATTTCCAGTTCCTTTATGGTTCAAACTATCGATAACCAATTTCATTTTCGAACTCTCGTCAAAATATTTGAATTTCAAATTCTCAAATTCGTAGTTTTGAATGTTTAAGGCAAAAAGTTTGCTATCTGCGTTATCGTCGTCTTTTTTTGCGTCTTTTAAAGCGATATCAAAATTCCCAAGACCATTTTTGTTAAACAAAATATTGACTTTCGCATCTTTAGAATAAAAAGATTCAATATTCATTGCTTCACCTTCGCCTTTGAAAAGTTCTTTCACCGACATTTTTAAATTGACTTCACCAGAATATAATAAAGTATCTCCGGCAAATGGTGCTTTGTTGATAATACTCAATTTATCAATCGTCACATTTGCTTTTGGAAAACTTTTAAGTAAACTCAAATCAATATCTTCAAATGCAACCGTTGCATCTAAGTTTTGATTGATGGAGGTAATTACCATTTGCTTAATTTTATCCTTAAATAAAAAAGGAATAGAAACAAGTGCGATAATGAGAACTAAAAGTACAATCCCCGTAATTTTTAAAATCTTTTTCAACATAATTCAGAATCTTTAGCGACAAAATTATTAAATAGAAAGCCAACTCATCTAACAAAATTAAATAAGTTGGCTTAATTATAACTATTTTTTTGGTTATTTTATAATTAACTCATACGGCATAACGGTTTGAATCCCACTTCTGTTCGAAATTTCTTTCACACGTTGCCAAATTTTGTAATTTTCTGTTCCAATTTCTTCCTCAATCAATGCTGCTTTTGACGATGCAAAAGGAAATCCGGCAAACATATCGGCAAAATCTTTATCAAATTCAGGGAAGTTTACGGTGCGGTATTCTTTAATTTTTGCCAATTTTGCGGCTTCTGCTAAAGCTTTATCCATACCACCAATTTCATCTACTAATCCAATTTTCAAAGCTTCAGCTCCCGTCCAAACTCTTCCTTGACCAATTTCGTCTACTTGTTCAAAAGTCATTTTACGACCAGTTGCAACACGGTTTACAAAAGTTTTGTAAATACGTTCGATACTTTCTTGTGTAAAAGCACGAAAATTATCCGTCAAAGGAACAAATGGACTGTAACTTGCAGAATTTGTATGCGTTGAAACCTGTTCCGTGTGAATTCCGATTTTTTCTGTCAAAGTAGAAAAGTTAGGTAACATTCCAAAAACTCCAATAGAGCCTGTAATTGTTGTGTTTTCTGCAAAAATTTTATCTGCATTACAAGCGATGTAATAACCTCCCGAAGCAGCAACATTTCCCATAGAAACGACCACTGGTTTTACTTTTTTAGTCAATTCTATTTCACGCCAAATCAATTCTGAAGTCAAAGCACTTCCACCTGGACTGTCAATTCTTAAAACAATTGCTTTAATATTTTTATTATCACGAGCCTCTTTCAAAGCACGATTCATTGATTTTTCTCCAATATAATTCACGTCACCTTCACCAGAACGAATTTCGCCTTGAGCGTAAATTACGGCAATTCTATTTTCCGAACTTTCGTTTTTTGGTTTTGTGTTGTTGTTCAAAGCGTAATCAACAACGTCTATTTTCTTGTAATCCTTGTCTTTTTCGACTTTCAATGCTTTCTTGATTCCAGCATGAAATTGGTCTTCGTAACCTATTTTGTCAATCAACTTTTCCGTTTTTGCCATCTCCGGCGTTCGAGCTAAAAGTCCATCAGCAACGATGTTTAGTTGTTCAATTGAAATTTTACGGGATGTTGCAATATCACTCACAATGCCGCTCCAAACCGAATTTAATAAAGCTGTAATTTGTTCGCGATTTGCATCACTCATATTATCAGAAATAAAGGGTTCAACGGCACTTTTATATTTTCCATGACGAATGACTTCCATTTTTACACCTGTTTTCTCTTGTAAATCTTTGAAAAACATCACTTCTGAAGACAAACCTTTGAAATCCATTTCCCCTAACGGATTCAAGTAAATCGTGTCCGCCACAGAATTCAAATAGTATTCTTTCTGTGAATATACATCCGCGTACGAAACAATAAACTTTCCTGATTTTTTAAAGCGGTTTAATTCGTCTCGTAACTCTTTCAATTGTGCCATTCCTAACATTGAGTAGTTATTGACAATTGTAATTCCTTTAATGTTGTCGTCCGTTTTTGCGTTTTCAATTGCGTTCAAAACTTCCGTGAATCCTACGCGATTTTCACCTTGAAATAGGGTTACTAACGGATCCGTGAATTTTCCTTTGTAATCACTTCCCACATTTTTTAAATTCAATTCGATAACTGAATTGTTTTCTACTTTCACAATTTCCGAATCACCACCGAAAATCACTCCGATAAAAATGATTCCGAAAACGAAAATCATGATAAATACAAACAATCCAACGATGGTTGCCAATACATTTCCTAAAAATCTCATATTCTTTTGCTTTTGTAGTAAGTCGGTTAAAGCCTTAATTTGTTACAGTTGAATTTGATTTTTTTAAAAATCAATTCTTGCGGTTGCTTTTTCCTTTTTTTAGAATTTGTTTTACTTAAATTTGCAATCTATGGAGGAACAAAATAAAATCGTTTTATCAATCGGAAGTAATCAAGGCGACCGAAAAAGTCTGATTCAGCAAGCGATTGACGCCATTAATCGGGAAGTAGCAACCGTTATTTCTGTTTCCAAATTATACGAATCGCCTTCATGGGGTTTTGAAAGTGAACCGTTTTATAATTGTGCAATTCTTATTCATACTTCAAAATCAGCATCAAAAATTTTGCAAAAAATTTTAAAAATTGAAAAAAAATTCGGGAGAATCCGTACGGATGAAAAAGGTTATAAATCTAGAAGTATTGATGTTGATATTATCAGTTGTAACGATGAAGTTATTGAGTCTAAAGACTTGAGTGTACCGCATCCTCATATGCAAAATAGATTATTTGTTTTGTTGCCAATGAACGATTTGCAAACCGATTTTATACATCCAGTTTCAGGAAAAAATGTTCATGAATTGCTAACTATTTGTCCCGATAAAGGGGAGTGTAAAGTGATAGATTCAATTGAAAATCCGTTTAAAAAAACGCAAATCAACAATTATAATTTCATAGCGATTGAAGGAAATATTGGAGCAGGAAAAACAACTTTAGCTCATAAAATTGCCGATGATTTCAATGCAAAAAAAATATTGGAACGATTTGCCGATAATCCTTTTTTACCTAAATTTTATAAAGACCAAGCTCGCTATGCTTTTCCGTTGGAAATGTCTTTTTTGGCGGATCGATACCAACAAATTTCAGATGATTTAGCGCAACTTGATTTATTTAAAGACTTCATCGTTGCCGATTATCACATTTTTAAATCGTTAATTTTTGCAAAAGTAACCGTTACAGAAGATGAGTTTCGATTGTACAGAAAGTTGTTTGAAATCATTTACAAGGAAATTCCAAAACCTGATTTGTATATTTATTTATACCAAAATACCGAGCGTCTTTTGCAAAACATCAAAAAACGCGGTAGAAGTTATGAACAAGAAATTCCATCCGAATATTTAGAGAAAATAAATCAGGGATACTTTGATTTTATCAAAACGCACCCCGATTTGAATATTTTAGTACTTGATGTCTCCGACAAAGATTTTGTCAAAAACCAATCCGATTATATTTTTATTTTGGAAGAAATAGATAAAGCACTTTCTAAAAATTAGGCTTTCAGTTGCTTGAATAAATCCCAAATTACAATTCCCGCACTTACGGAAATATTTAGCGAATGCTTCGTTCCCAATTGCGGAATTTCAATACATCCGTCACACAAAGCAACCGCTTCTTGCGAAACCCCGTAGACTTCATTTCCAAAAATCAAGGCATACGTTTTAGAAGCATCAGCAACAAATTCGTTTAATAAATAAGCTTGTTCCACTTGTTCAATAGCTAAAACAGTTACATTTTCGGATTGCAATTGTTTGATTACATCAATCACACTTTTATTGTGTTCCCAAGCCACAGTATCAGTCGCACCTAATGCTGTTTTCTGAATTTCTTTATGAGGAGGCGTTGCTGTAATGCCACACAAATATATTTTTTCAATTAAAAAAGCATCGGCTGTTCTAAAAACCGAACCGATATTGTGCAGGCTTCGGATGTCGTCCATAACAACTATCAAAGGAGTTTTTTCGGAAGTTTTAAAATCTTCAACTGATTTTCTTTCCAATTCAGAATTTTCTAATTTTCTCATTAGTGCATAGTTGATTTAACAAAAAAAAAGCTCCCCAAACAGGAAGCTTTTTTCATAAAATATTTTTTTAATTAGCTTTTAACTGCAGGAGTAGCTGGTGCAGGTTTAACATCTCCCTTAATAGTTAACACTTTTGAAGGAGTTGTTGTAGAGTTACTTGTTAAGGTAATCGTTTTAGTGAACGGTCCAGGACGATTAGTGTCGTATTTTACACCAATTGTTGCTGAAGCTCCAGGTGCGATTGGTTCTTTAGGCCAAGTTGGCACTGTACAACCACAAGATCCTTGTGCATTCATAATAACTAAAGGCTCCGTTCCATTATTTGTAAAAACGAATTCACGGTTACCATCAGATTTGTGCTCAATAGTACCATAATCCATTACATCATTTGTAAAATTCATTCCAGCTCCTTGCACTTTAGCTGCAACGGCTTTCGTAGTTTTTACTTTCATCGCTTTTTTTGAAGATTCTTGAGCAAAAGATCCAGAGAACGTCAAAAGCGCTACTGCTGAAAATAATAATATACCTTTTTTCATTTTAATAGAAATTTTAAAGTTTGATAATGACAAATTTATAGAAATAGAATGATATTGAGGGTTTTATTTTCTTAAAATTGAATTAAAATTTATATAGTACCGTTTTAAAGTTATAAAATTTTTAAATTCGCTAACTCAAATTTCATCAAAAATAAAAGTAAGAATCTTGAAACCAACAAAAAAAGAAGTCAAAGAAACTCCGTTAATGAAGCAATACAACGATATTAAAAAAAAATATCCCGATGCTTGTTTGCTTTTTCGAGTTGGTGATTTTTACGAAACTTTTGGTGAAGACGCCGTTCGTGCTTCTAAAATACTGGGAATCGTATTGACAAAACGAGGAGCAGGTTCTGAAACTGAAACGGCTTTGGCGGGTTTTCCGCATCATTCTTTGAATACCTATTTGCCAAAATTAGTAAAAGCTGGACTTCGAGTTGCAATTTGTGACCAGTTGGAAGACCCAAAAATGACAAAAACTATTGTAAAACGTGGAGTAACTGAGCTGGTAACTCCAGGTGTTTCGATGAACGATGAAGTTTTACATTCAAAGTCAAATAACTTTTTAGCTTCGATTTATTTTGGTAAAAAAAATATTGGAGTCGCTTTTCTAGATGTTTCTACAGGTGAATTTTTGACAGCTCAAGGAAATGAAGAATACATTGACAAGTTACTACAAAACTTTAATCCAAGTGAAGTTTTGGTGCCGAAAGTAAATAAGGCAGATTTTAAATCCACTTTTGGCGAAGATTTTCATGTGTTTTATCTGGAAGATTGGATTTACAAGGAAGAATATGCGTTTGAATTATTGACGAATCATTTTCAAACCAATTCGTTGAAAGGTTTTGGAATTGAGGATTTACAAGAGGGAATTATCGCTTCAGGAGCTGCAATGTTTTATTTATCGGAAACGCAACATAATAAAAGACAGCATATTTCAACTTTACAGCGAATTGCAGAAGATGCTTACGTTTGGATGGACCGTTTTACAATTCGAAATTTAGAATTGTATCACAGTTACAATCCCAATGCCGTTACACTTCTGGATGTTATTGACAAAACGATTTCACCAATGGGAAGTCGACTTTTAAAACGTTGGTTGGCTTTGCCTTTGAAAGATATGAAAGCGATTCAAAAGCGCCACCAAGTGGTAACTTATTTGAAAGAAAATAAAGATTTACTCAAAAACATTCAATATCAAATCAAGCAAATTTCTGATTTAGAACGGTTGATTTCTAAAATTGCAGCGGGAAAAGTAAGTCCGCGTGAAATTATTTATTTGAATGATTCGCTAGATGCTATCATTCCGATTAAGAAAATAGCTTTAGAAAGCAAAAATGAAGCGGTAAAAATAATTGGTGACAGTTTGCACAGTTGTGATTTGCTTCGTGAGAAAATTAAAAGCACGTTAAATAAAGATGCACCAGTTGCTTTAGCAAAAGGAAATGCAATTGCAAAAGGAGTAAATGCTGAATTAGATGAATTACGAGCGATTTCAACGTCAGGAAAAGACTATTTGGATGGAATTGAAAAACGCGAATCACAACGGACGGGAATTTCTTCGTTGAAGATTGCGTTCAATAATGTCTTTGGGTATTATATCGAAGTGCGAAATAGTCATAAAGACAAAGTCCCTTCGGAATGGATTCGGAAGCAAACTTTAGTCAATGCCGAACGATATATTACGGAAGAGTTAAAGGAATACGAAACTAAAATTCTTGGTGCTGAAGAAAAAATACAAAAATTAGAGTCTGAACTTTTTGAGCAATTAGTGGTTTGGATTTCTACGTATATAAAACCTGTTCAATTAAACGCAAATTTGATTGCACAATTGGATTGCTTGACGTCTTTTACGCAATTAGCGATTGAAAACAAATACGTGTGTCCAGATTTAGATGATAGTTTTGAACTGGAAATTAAAAATGGACGTCATCCCGTTATTGAAAAACAATTGCCAATAGGAACTCCCTACATTGCAAACGATTTATTTCTGGATAGAGAAACCCAGCAGTTAATTATGATTACAGGTCCAAATATGTCTGGTAAATCAGCTATTTTGAGGCAAACGGCTTTGATTGTGCTGTTGGCTCAAATGGGTTGTTTTGTTCCTGCTGAATCGGTACGAATGGGTATTGTTGATAAAATATTCACTAGAGTAGGAGCGTCCGATAATATTTCAATGGGTGAATCTACTTTTATGGTAGAAATGAACGAGACGGCTTCCATTTTGAATAATATTTCTGATAGAAGCTTGGTTCTTTTAGACGAAATTGGTCGAGGAACAAGTACGTACGACGGAATTTCAATCGCTTGGGCAATCGCCGAATATTTACACGAACATCCCTCAAAGCCAAAAACATTATTTGCTACACATTATCACGAACTGAATGAAATGTCCGAAATTTTTGGACGCATCCAAAACCATAATGTTTCCGTTAAAGAATTAAAAGACAATGTGCTTTTTCTACGAAAATTGGTTAAAGGAGGAAGCGCTCATAGTTTTGGTATTCACGTGGCGAAAATGGCTGGAATGCCGCAAACGGTTATCCTTCGTGCTCAAAAAATATTAAAAAAATTAGAAAAAAATCATTCTTCGGGTGCTTTAGACAGTGTAAAAAACGAATCCCAAGAAATGCAAATGAGTTTTTTCAATCTTGATGACCCATTATTAGAAGAAATCAAAGAAGAGATTTTAAATATTGACATCAATACGTTGACCCCCGTTGAAGCATTGATGAAATTGAATGAAATTAAAAGGATGTTGATTAAAAAGTAATTTGTAAAAACTACATTTTCAGAACTTTAGAAATTAGATAAAAAATAATTCTAAAAAACGTTTGCATAGGTAAATAAAAGTGCTACATTTGCACCCGCATCACAGTAATAGTGGAGCGAGTTCTTTAAGATTTTGAAACGCGAAAATAGCTCAGTTGGTAGAGCGCGACCTTGCCAAGGTCGAGGTCGCGGGTTCGAGCCCCGTTTTTCGCTCAACAATAAACGCTCGGATGGTGAAATTGGTAGACACGCTGGACTTAAAATCCAGTGAACAGCAATGTTCGTGCGGGTTCAAGTCCCGCTCTGAGTACTAAAGCTCGTAATGAAAATTACGAGCTTTTTTTTGCTTTAAAGTGAAATTTCGTCGTAATGTGTTATTTTAACTTCTAATCTAAAATTATTCATAATAAATGGGCGCTTTTGTTATTTCTAAAAGACACAACGACGAATATAAATTTGTGTACACTTCACGCAAAGGTAAAATTGTGTTCAGTAGTAAATCGTACGAACTTAAAATGTATTGTGAGGAAGATATTGAACTTATAAAAGCAAACGCAGAAAAAGCACAGTGCTTAAAATTTAAAGCTTCCAATGGGACGTTTTTTTATAAACTGATGATTGACGACAAAGAGTTTGCAAAAAGCAGGAAGTTCAATACCGAATTGCGATTGGCAAAGGGGATCGCTGAAGTAGCGCTATATGTTTCCAAAGCGGAAGTGCTGGATTTTTCTGGGGCTCCGGTTTTTATAGATTAATTTTTAAATTTTAAGCAAAAAAAAACCCCGCTAAAAGCGAGGTTAATTTTTTCTGTAATTTAAAATTACTGAGCTACTTCAGTTGTAGTTTCAGTAGTTGTTTCAACAGCCATAGTGTCAACAGAAACTTCTGTAGTTTCAGTTACTGGAACTTCAACTTCTGTTGTAGTTTCTTCAACTGTAGTTTCCTCAGTTGCTGCATCTTTACAAGATACGAAAGAAACGCTTAATGCTACTACTAATGCTAAACTTAAAAATACTTTTTTCATCTTACTTTTTATAAAAGGTTAATTATTAATTCGATGCAAAGATATAAATTTTTTGATATGATAATTTCTTTTTGGAAAATTTTTTAAAAAAAATAAATATCTCTTCAACGTCAAAATGATTTACAATTACTGTGCCACAAACACAAAAGCTTAAAGAAAACTTAAATAAAGTTAATTCTTCTTCTTTTTATTTTTAATCTTCTGTTTTTTAGAGGATTGCTTTTTGTTTTTTGGATGAACTAATTTCATTTCGTCAATCAAGTTTTTCGCTCCTGCATATTTATCAATGATGAATAATACATATCGCATGTCTACCATTATGTTTCTGCAGATGGCTGGGTCGTAATAAATGTCACTCATTGTACCTTCCCATACTCGATCGAAGTTCAAGCCTATCAAATTTCCGTGAGCATCAATCGCTGGACTTCCAGAATTTCCACCCGTTGTGTGATTGGTTCCAATAAAGTTTACAGGCATTTTACCGTTTTCACCGTAAGGACCAAAATCTTTCGCATTATACAATTCAATTAGTTTAGAAGAGACATCAAACTCATAATCGCCTGGTATGTATTTTTCAATCACACCGCCCAAATAAGTAACAGGCTCGTAAGCTACTGCATCTCTAGGATTGTAACCTTTCACTTTACCATACGTCACACGAAGCGTACTGTTTGCATCTGGAAAAATACGAGCATCTTTGTTTAATTCTAATTGTGCTTTCATATACGTTCTTTGCAACGCATTCAATTCGGTGTTGATGGCATCGTACTTTGGGTTGACCTCTTTCAAAAATGCATCACTTAATGCTTTTATCAACTGATAACCTTTGTCGTTGTTCAGGTTTTTCAAAACGGTTTGGGTATCACCATCCAGTAATTCTTTTACACCGTCATACGTTGTCATTTTCGAAGTGCCATAAACATCAGCAGTTAATTTTGTAATGTTTGTATTCTTTAAATCAGCAGGAATGAATTGTTGAGGTGATTTATTTAAATATAAATCAATCAGTTGTTCAAACACTTTTTCGTCCACTTGTACATTGAAATCTTTGTAGAACTCACCTAAGCCATCGCGCAAATTGTTTTTTCTATCTGTAAACGCTTGGTCACCTCGCGTGCTTTGAATTTGTTCCAATTGGTATAATTTGAATCCCAATCCCATTAATTCAGTATTCCGCAACATAACTTCCAAGAAATAATCGCGACTCAACGCGTACGGCAAAATTTCGTTGTAATTTTTTTCGAAATCAGCTAATAAGTTTCCGTATTCTGCTTGTTTTCCAGCTTTAACCACTTTTTGCTGAAAAGCTTTTTCTTGGTCTCTTTTTACTTGAACAGCATTAGACTTTGTTAAACCTTGTGTTTCTCCAATCCATTTTTTCCAATAATTGGCAATTCCTGCATATTTAGAAGCATACTGAATTTTGATTGCTTTGTCTTTTCGCATAAATCCGTCCGTTACTTTTAATGCACGGTCACGAATTTCAATTTTAGCCGGATTTGATTCGTTTACTATTTGCTCTACTGCAACTGCCGGTAAATATTCTGTAGTTCGTCCTGGATAACCAAAAACCAATGTAAAATCATCTTCTGAAACTCCGTCAAGCGAAATTGGTAAAAAGTGTTTTGGAGTATATGGAACGTTGTCTTTTGAATAATCGGCTGGAAGGTTGTTTTTATCAGCATAAATTCTAAAAAGCGAAAAATCTCCCGTATGTCTTGGCCAAACCCAGTTGT
Organism: Flavobacterium sp. SM2513; assembly: GCF_050908145.1. Lineage (GTDB taxonomy): Bacteria > Bacteroidota > Bacteroidia > Flavobacteriales > Flavobacteriaceae > Flavobacterium. Next base: position 1,524,166 of record NZ_CP194228.1, read on the forward strand.
CCGTGTCTGAACCAAATTTTCCAATAGAACTTGGTGGTGCACCAACCAATCGAATGTCGGTGTACGATTCTGTTACAAAAAGCATGTATTGATTTCCTTCGTAAAATGTACGGATTTTGATTCCTTGGTAGCTTTCTTTAGTATACGATTTGTTCAGATTTGAAATATTTTCTTGAATCTTTTTCTGCTTTTCAGCTTCAGAAGTCAACATTTCAACACCAGAAAGAATTTGAGTAGTAACGTCTTCAATTTTCACAATGAATGTAACTTCCAAATCTTTGTTTGGTAATTCATCTTCTTTTTTCATTGCCCAAAAACCGTCTTGTAAATAGTTGTTTTCAACCGTAGAATGCGCTTGGATTTCTCCAAAACCACAGTGGTGATTGGTTAATAAAAGTCCTTGCGAAGAAATAACTTCAGCCGTACAACCTCCGTTAAATTGAGGAACGGCATCTTTCAAGCTTGATTTATTGACATCATAAATGTCAGATGCCGACATTTTCATGCCTAAATTTTTCATTTCTGTTTCGTTCATTCCCTCTAATAAAGAAGGAATCCACATTCCGCCTTGTTGGGCTTGCATTTGAACGACGAAAAATAATAAGAGTAATTTTAAAAATTTCATGTGTACTGTTTTAGTAAAAGATAAAATAGGTTTTAATAAAAACGAAAAAACACTTCGTTTTAGACGAAATGTTCGGCAATATACTATTTAAACTGCTTAAAAATGCAGATTTAACATTTTTTAGGGCTTTGGCTTAAGTTGCATTAATTGGCGGTTGTGAACGATAAAGTTCCCTGACAAATACAGTTTTTTAGCTACCGCATTATGCGATTCAATCTCTAAATAAATAATTTTTAACTCTTTTTGAAGTGCTTGGTCGTGGATAAATTCCAATGTTATTTTGCCAATTCCTTTGCCTCTCGCTTTTTCATTCAAATACAGTTCGTCTAGAAATGCAATTCGACCTTGGTACTCAAAACTAAAAATATAGGTTAGAATTACATAACCAACAATAACTTCATCATGCAAAATCAACCAGCATTGTCCGAGATTTTCATCGTCAATAAAGGTTTTAAATAATTTCTTAGTAGTTTCGGGTTGAATTGGGTAATTGTCAATAGCGTAAAAATCTTGCATCATCGCAACAATTAGTTCAATATCCGATTCTTTTAAAGTGTGAAATTCAATCATAAAATTCCTTTTAAAATAATTTCAGTTGCATTTTTATTCATTTGCACGAAAGTGCTACAAATATGTCCTTTTTCTGCGCGAATGTCATCATTTTGAATTAAACTTTCAAAGGCTTCGTTCAATTCAATTTGATTTGAAATTGAAACACAACCTTCCATATTTACTAATGCGGTAGCTTCTGCAAAATGAGAATAATTCGGCCCGATGATAATTGGAATGCCAAAAGTAGCTGGCTCTAAAATATTATGGACTCCAGGATTTCCAAAACCGCCACCAACATAAGCAATATCGGCATAAGAATAAATTTTTGTCAAAATTCCGATGGTGTCGACAATAAATACTTCGGCCTTAGCTAAATCAGCATTTTCTTTGTCGGAAAAAAGCACGGTTTTTCTCGTAATACTTTCCTTCAATTCCTGAATCTGAACCTGCTTAATATTGTGTGGAGCAATGATAAATTTCAGGCGGAACTTATTTTCATTGATAAATTTAACAAGTAATTCTTCGTCTTTTGGCCATGAACTTCCCACAACCACAGTCATTGTATCGTTTTTGAATTTTTCAATAAAGTCCAACGAATTGTCTTTTTCTAAAATCGATGCTACACGGTCAAAACGTGTATCGCCTGAAACAGTAACATTGGACTTTTTTAATTTCAATAAAAGTTCTTTGGAAGAAGAATTCTGTACAAAAAAGTGATGAAATGCATCTAACGCTTTTCTATAAAATCCCCCGTACCATTTAAAAAATAATTGATTGCTTCTAAAAATTCCGGAGATTAAATAAGTAGGCGTTTGTTTCTTTTTTAATTCATTCAAGTAATTGGGCCAATATTCGTATTTGATAAAAAACGCCATTTCAGGATGCACGATTTCGATAAATTGCTTTGCGTTTTTTGGTGTGTCAAGAGGCAAATAAACTATGATATCAGCCGCTTTAGATTTCTTGCGAACTTCATAACCCGAAGGCGAAAAAAAAGTTAGAACAATCTTATGATTTGGAAACCGACTTTTCATTTGTTCCATAACAGGCAAGCCTTGTTCATATTCGCCCAAAGAAGCGGCATGGAACCAAATGCATTTATCTGTCGCAGAAATCTGATTTTTCAATTTGCTAAAAACTTCTTTTCGTCCATCGACAAATAGTTTTATTTTGGGACTAAACAGGGCAATTATATTTAACAGAAACGAAGCAAGGCGGACGACAAGGTTATAAAGCAGATGCATTTTTTGAAATTTTATCAGGCTAAATTACATTACTTTACCTTAATTTCATTGAAAGGAAGTATTAAATTGTTATTTTTGCTTGATTTTAAATCGTACTCATAAGATGAAAAAAATTCAAATGGTTGACCTAAAAGGTCAATATGAAAAAATAAAAGAAACCGTAAATGCTTCGATTCAAACGGTTTTAGATACGAATACTTACATTAACGGACCTGAAGTGCATGCTTTTCAGAAAAATTTGGAAACCTATTTGGACGTTAAACATGTGATTCCTTGTGCCAATGGTACCGATGCGTTGCAAATTGCAATGATGGGACTTGGTTTGCAGCCCGGAGACGAAGTGATTACTGCTGATTTTACCTTTGCTGCAACGGTGGAAGTGATTGCTTTATTGCAATTAACGCCTGTTTTGGTTGATGTGGATTTGGTAAACATGAACATTTCGCTTGACGCCATTAAAAAAGCGATTACGCCAAAAACTAAAGCAATTGTTCCGGTACATTTATTTGGTCGTGCCGCGAATATGGATGCAATCATGGACCTTGCAAACGAACATAATTTATTTGTAATTGAAGATAATGCCCAAGCTATTGGCGCTAATTACACCAACTCAAAAGGCGAGAAACAAAAAGTAGGAACCATCGGACATGTAGGTTCAACTTCTTTTTTTCCATCTAAAAATTTAGGTTGTTATGGCGATGGTGGAGCAATTTTTACCAATGACGATGCTTTGGCTCACACGATTCGTGGCATTGTAAATCACGGGATGTATGTTCGTTATCACCACGATGTTGTGGGTGTAAATTCCAGATTGGACAGTATGCAAGCGGCTGTTTTAAATGCTAAATTGCCTTTGTTAGACGAATACAATGCAGCCCGTCAAAATGCAGCACGAAAATATTCTAAAGCTTTTGAAGGACATAAAAATATTGTTGCACCAATGATTTGCGACGTTTGTGATTGCCACGTTTTTCACCAGTATACGTTGCGAATTGTGGATGCGGATAGAGATGCGTTGATGCAGCATTTACTAGACCACGAGATTCCTTGTGCCATTTATTACCCAATTCCGCTTCACAGTCAGAAGGCTTATAAGGATTCGCGTTACAAAGAAGAGGATTTTCCCGTAACAAATCAGTTGATTCAAGAAGTGATTTCATTGCCAATGCATACAGAATTAGACGATGAACAGATAACTTTTATCACGCAAACAATGTTGAACTATTTTAGAAAATAAGTGATGGAAAAAACAGCAAAGAAAAAAATCATAGTTCAGGGGATTATTTTTGTAATCAGTTTTGGAATTGCATTTTTTGGCGCAAACTATTTTTTTTCTAAAAAGAAGGAAACGCCAAATGCCATGTTGGTTGAAGCATCAAAAGAAATGAATCAAAGTATGCCAAAAATGGTAGATGCAGCAACGCGATTGGACAGTACTTCGGTTGAAAGTTCGACGCTAAACTATCATTATACGTTGATAAATGTGGTTAAAGACAGTTCAGACATGGACTTTGATTTGGTAAAACAAACGATGACGGCAAAGGCCCAAGAAAATTTGGATACCAATACGGCAATGAAAGAGTATCGAGAAAATGGTGTTTCTTTACACTATATTTTTAAGGATAAAGACCAAAATGAGATATTTGATTACACTGTAAAACACCAAAACCAAAAATAATATTTATGAAAGTACTTGTAACAGGAGGATTAGGGTTTATAGGCTCTCACACGGTTGTTGAGCTGCAAAACGAAGGTTTTGAAGTAGTAATTATTGATAACCTATCGAATTCTTCAGAAGAAGTTTTGGTGGGTATTGAGAATATTTCGAAGAAGAAACCACTTTTTGAAAAGATGGATTTACGTGAGAAAAAAGCCGTTCAAGCTTTCTTTGAAAAGCACAACGACATCAATGGCGTGATTCACTTTGCGGCTTCAAAAGCAGTGGGAGAAAGCGTCGAAAATCCGTTGTTGTATTATGAAAACAACATCAATACATTGGTTTACGTATTGCAAGAATTACAGAAAAAAGAGGAGGCAAGTTTTATTTTTAGCTCTTCCTGTACCGTTTACGGTCAAGCCGAAAAAATGCCGATAACGGAAGATGCTGCCGTGCAAATGGCTATGTCGCCTTACGGAAATACGAAGCAAATTGGCGAAGAAATCATTACCGAAGTGGCTAAAGTTTCGAATATTAAGTCTATTTTACTGCGTTATTTTAACCCAATTGGAGCACATCCGTCGGCTGAAATTGGCGAATTGCCTATTGGTGTGCCGCAAAATTTAGTGCCGTTTATTACTCAAACGGCGATGGGTTTGCGTAATCAATTAGCCGTATATGGCGACGATTATCCTACGACTGATGGAACTGCCGTTCGGGATTACATTCACGTTGTAGATTTGGCGAAAGCCCACGTCATAGCTTTGAAACGCTTGCTGGACAACAAAAATAGCGACAAAGTAGAAACATTTAATTTAGGAACTGGAACAGGAAGTTCAGTTCTGGAAGTGATAAATGCTTTCGAGAAAGTTTCGCAAGAAAAATTGAATTATAAAATTGTGGGTAGGAGAGAAGGCGATATTACTTCGGCTTATGCCAATACCGACAAAGCCAACACTGTATTGGGCTGGAAGGCACAATCAACGCTTGAGGAAAGCTTGGCAAGTGCATGGAAATGGGAACAAAAAATTAGGTCCTAAGCACTGTTTTTAATCCATAAAAGCTAAAACTTTAAGTCATTTAAGTCGTTTTTAGAACGCAATATGAAAGGCATCACTCACATGGTGCCTTTTTTAATTGAACAATACTTATTTTTTGACTATCAAATTTATAATCAATTTAGAAATTTTGTATTTTATCTGAAATGAAAAGTATTCTATATAAATACAAAGTATTTTTAGTAAAATACAATATGATTTCAATAATTACTATGTACTTTAATTGAATATATATCTAATTAAAAATAATACTTCCTATCTAATTAGAAAATAATTTATTTAAATAAAAAAACATTGTACTTTGATTGAAGTAATTTGTTTTTAAATGAACAACTAATTTTTTTATTCAAAATAATTATTTTTTATAAAAATGTATTAATTTAGTATTCCATTAGAATAAGCAGGACAATTACAAAGCATTATTTGATTTAATTTTTAAAAAATTGAGTATGAAAAAGTATCCTATAAATGTGGCACGGTTGCAAATGGTAGAGTCGGGACAGTTTATTCGTCGTTTTACTCTTGATTTTAAAAATTCAGGCTTAGATGCTGCAACCGACGTAGAATTTAAGTCGCAATTAGACGATTTAGAAACGCAGCTACCCGGTTATATTGATGCATTGCTGCAAATTAGAGCCAAAGAGGAAAGCAACAGCTTAAAAAAATTAAATACCGTTAGAAACCAAAAGTTTTCAACCGTTCGGAGAGCGATTCGGGTATATGAATACTCCGATGATGCCATTGAAAAAGAAGCCTACAGCAGATTGGCTATCATCTTAAATACCTTCAAACATTTAGACAAAGCGAATTATGAAGCTAAAAGTCTTGGCATCACCCTTTTCATAAAAGACCTTCGAAATGCTAAAAATGATGCATTAAATGTCTTGCATTTGAGCCCCATAGTGGATAAACTAGAGGTTGCCAACGCCAATTTTAAAACTACTTTTGACACCCGTTCTGCCACTACAATTTCTAAGGTAAAATACGATTCGAAAGCCTTGCGAAATGCAATTTTTGAAACCTATAAAGACCTTGCAGGCTATATTCTATTGATGGCTAAGCGTAAAAACACTCCCTTTTATAGCACTTTATTGAGCGTCCTTAATTCCGGCAGGGACTATTATGCTGATATTTTGGCACGTAGGGAAGGCGTCAATAAAAAACACAAAATGATGCAGAAAAATGAATTGGAAAGAAGTGAAGAGGAGGTGCAAGAAGCCGTTATTGAGGAAGCCGTTTTGGATAACGAAGCGTTGCAGTCTTAAAATAATTATAGTCTCCGCTTAATTTTTTATCTTTGAATATAATTTTTATGCGATGAAAGACGAAAACATAAATAAAAAAGAAGTTTCAGAACCCAAAACGGAATATGAAACCCCCAAAACGACTCAAGGAATTGGGAAGGATTTTGATTTTGAAAAGGAGTTAGCCAAAGGCTTGACTATTGATGAAGCTAAAGCTGAAATGCACCGAAGAATAAGTAAATGGGATTGGAAAAAGTAACTTTCTCACCTACATTTCTGGATGAAATGGAGCATTTGGTTTTTGTTTTATACAAGGAAAATTACTTTAGTTATCAAAGTAACGCGATTTTTTATGTTGATGCAATTTTTGGTTTTGTTAAAAAAAGTATTCACACTTTTCCACACAAATCAACTCCAAACCCTTTGCTTTATCTGGGTTCAAACTACATTTTCTACAAATCAAATGCCCGAACCACTTGGTTTATTTTCTTTGAACATTTCGATGAACACTATTTTATCACAGGAATACTGAACAACCATTGCGAAGAAGCACGGTTTATTGGAACAAATTGAAAAATGATATAATTCCTTATCTTTAACTCTAAATTTTTTGCGATGAAAGACGAAAACATAAATAAAAAAGAAGTTTCAGAACCCAAAACGGAATACGAAACCCCCAAAACGACTAAAGGAATTGGGAAGGATTTTGAGTTGCAAGAACGACTCAAAAAGGGTTATACATCAGAAGAGTTTTTGGCTGAAATGAATAAACGAATACGTAAATATCCTTGGAAAAAATAATTTACGACAAGCGTGTAGCAGATTATCTAGATGATTTGGTCTATGATTTGTTTAAGCAGGACTATTTCAGTTATTATGAAAATGCTGAAAACTATTTAACTAAAATAGTTTCCTTCGTCAGTTTAAATATTCACACTTTTCCACACAAATCAACTCCAAACCCTTTGCTTTATCTGGGGTCAAACTACATTTTCTACAAATCAAATGCCCGAACCACGTGGTTCATTTTCTTTGAACATTTCGATGAACACTATTTTATCACAGGAATACTGAACAACCATTGCGAAGAAGCACGGTTTATTGGAACAAATTGAAAAATGATATAATTCCTTATCTTTAACTCTAAATTTTATGCGATGAAAGACGAAAACATAAATAAAAAAGAAGTTTCAGAACCCAAAACGGATTATGAAACCCCCAAAACGACTCAAGGAATTGGGAAGGATTTTGATTTTGAAAAGGAGTTAGCCAAAGGCTTGACTATTGATGAAGCTAGAAAACTATCTAAAAAATTACTTGATAAATGGTGGATAGAAAAGGTGTAATTATCAAGCTTGAAGTTATTTATTTTTTAGACCGCCTAATTGAGCAATTGTATCATTTTGACTACTTTTCATACAAAGAAAATGCGGCATTTTATATTGAGAAGATTTATGAATTTATCGAAAATGACATTCATACTTTTCCTCATAAATTAACTCCAAACCCTTTGCTTTATCTGGGTTCAAACTACATTTTCTACAAATCAAATGCCCGAACCACTTGGTTCATTTTCTTTGAACATTTCGATGAACACTATTTTATCACAGGAATTTTAAACAACCATTGCGAAGAAGCACGGTTTATTTAATCTTCAATAATAAATTCGGGTCGGGACAATTTTCTTTATAAAATTCCAGTTCCTTCTTTGAACTAACACCCGGATAGTCGCCTTTTTTTCCTTGCATATCATTGATAATTTGAAAATGTAAATGCGGTGCATAATCGCCATTAACAGGAGGCGCTCCAAGCGTTCCAATCATTTCTCCCTTCGCTACCTTTTGTCCTTCGGCTTTACCTTGCAAACTTTCCAAACTCAAATGACCGTATAAGGTATAAAAAGTACAATCGTCAATGTGGTGTTCTAAAATTAGAGCTGGGCCATAATCGCCCAAAGCCATATTGTTTTGAAAACTGTGAATGGTTCCATCCAAAGCTGCTAAAACAGGTGTTCCTGCTTTTATCCATAAGTCCAAACCAATGTGAATATTTCGTTCTTCGATATCGATGTCTTTAAAAACAGTACTTCTTTTATATAAATTTCGGTGTTCTAAATAGCCTCCATAAGCAACTTTGGCTTGGCTTGTTGAAAAGTAATTTTCCACAAATTCTTCGAAAGCTTTTGAATCTGTCAAAGGTAAATCTAGTAAATCGGTAGTCGTGGCTGACAAGTCGAACGCAATGTAATCTGCATAGTCAATTTCGGGAGCGATGACTTTAACGTTCGTTTGCTTTTGTAGTATTTCCTGTAATGTAGTCATGTTGTTTTAATTTGAAAATCCCCATCTAAAAAGCAGATGAGGATTTGTAAGATATAATTTTAAAGTGAATTAAGCAGAAAATACAGGTAATTCCTTGTTGATTTTACCCACCAAGCCAATCAGCACTTTTCCTGGACCCACTTCGGTAAAGGAGCTCGCTCCATCGGCAATCATGTGCTGCACCGTTTGCGTCCATTTTACAGGAGCCGTCAACTGGATGATTAGGTTTTTCTTGATTTCATTGGCATCCGAAACCGCCGTTGCCGTTACATTTTGATAAACGGGACAAATCGGTTTAGAGAAAGTAGTGGCTTCAATTGCAGCAGCCAATTCTTCGCGAGCCGGCTCCATCATTGGCGAATGAAAAGCACCACCAACAGGCAATAGTAACGCTCGTTTGGCACCAGCCGCTTTCATGGCTTCACAGGCTTTTTCAACGGCAGAAGTTTCGCCAGAAATTACCAATTGACCTGGACAATTATAGTTTGCCGCCACAACAATTCCGTCGATTGAAGCACAAACTTCTTCCACCACATTGTCTGCTAATCCTAATACAGCCGCCATTGTAGAAGGCTTGATTTCGCACGCTTTTTGCATGGCCAAGGCTCTTTGTGAAACCAATTTCAATCCGTCTTCAAAGGATAAAGTTCCGTTGGCCACTAATGCAGAAAATTCACCTAAAGAATGTCCAGCCACCATTTGTGGTTGAAATTCTTCGCCTAAAGTTTTGGCTAAAATAACTGAGTGCAGGAAAATAGCAGGTTGCGTTACCTTCGTTTCTTTCAATTGTTCGGCAGTTCCTTCAAACATGATGTCTGTGATTCTAAAGCCTAAAATTTCGTTTGCCTTTTCGAACATTTCTTTGGCTAAAGCCGAATTATCGTATAAATCTTTACCCATTCCGGTAAATTGAGCGCCTTGTCCTGGAAAAATATATGCTTTCATGCTTGAATGTTTTATAAATTGGAAAACAAAAATAATGTATTTTATCAATTCAACCCAATTAATCCCTCGTTTTGAAAGGGATTAAAAAACTATAATGGTAATAACTGTAACATGTTGCCTAACTTGCGACTTATTAAGTAACCAAAAACACAGTTATGAAAAAAATATTCGCAAGTATCCTCTTAGTTATCGTTGCATTTTGCTTCTTTTATTTCGGTCAGCCGGTACTAAATTATGGTTTCGTGCAGATGCCCGTTTTAATCGGATTTTTACTTTTAATTGGCATTGTACTCTTTACAAAATTAGCCATAAATCCTGCCAATAAGCAGTTAGTTATTACTGAGAAACCGAGTAAAATTTTCAAAATATTGATTGTTCTAGTTTTAGCGTATGTTATAATTTTGCCATTAGCCACATCATTGCCGATGTTTAGAAGCGAATCGTACCGCAATTTAATTGGCGAAGTGAAAAATGGCAACGATTTGAAAAATCACATCGCTCCGATTTCTTTAGACGAGATTAGAGTAGTTGATGAAAGATTGGCAATGCTCTTGGGCGAAAAAATCATTGGTTCGCAACCTTCTTTAGGGAGTCAGGCAGAAATTGGGGATTTTACTATTCAAAAAGTCAATAACAAACTCTATTGGGTTGCCCCACTTTTGCATACTGGATTCCTAAAATGGATGAACAATAGCGAAGGAACTCCGGGTTATGTAATGGTTTCGGCAACGAATGAACGCGACGTGAAATTAGTGCAAGAAATCAACGGAAAACCGATAAAAATCAAGTTCCAGCCGGAAGCTTTTTTTGGTTCAGAAATCGAAAGACATGTTTATTTTAGCGGATATACTACGACTGGTCTAACTGATTTTAGTTTTGAAATTGACGATGCTGGAAATCCATTTTGGATTGTAACCACTTATAAAAAAGAAATCGGTTTTGGCGGAAGCAATGCCACCGGAACACTTATTGTAGATGCTCAAACGGGAGTTATTACCCAATATTCGACGGAAGAAACGCCTCTTTGGGTAGACCGAATTCAACCGATTCATTTCATCGAAGAACAGCTTTCAGATTGGGGCGAATACGTGCAAGGCTACTGGAACTGGTCTAACGAAAATAAATTACAAACGACAGAAGGTTTGACTTTAGTTTACGGCGAAAATCACAAATCGTATTGGTACACCGGACTTTCTTCTGTTGGAAAAGAGGAATCCACTGTTGGTTTTGTTTTGGTGGACACTCGAACGAAAGAAACTACCTATTATAAACAAAGTGGTGCTACCGAATATGCGGCTCAACGTTCAGCTGAAGGAAAAGTGCAAGAAAAAGGATACCATGCTTCCTTGCCGATACCGTATGTAGTTAATAACATTCCAACCTATGTAATGACGTTAAAAGACGATGGTGGATTGGTCAAAATGTTTGCCATGGTTTCCATTAAAGATTATACCATTGTTGGAGTTGGAAATACCATGCGGGAAACGCTAATGTCTTACAAAAACGTGTATAATATGGCGGATAACGGCATGGATGCGAAAAGTTTGACGTCAAAGAAAAATCTAACTTCTGTAATTACACGAATTTCAAATGACATCAAGAACGGAAATAGTTTTTATTATTTTATGGTAAAGGACAATCCGGCTATTTTTGTAGGTTCGTCACAATTGTCTAATGAGCTTCCCATTACGAATATTGGAGACAGTATTCAAATTCATTTTGACGTAGATATGGAGCAAATAATTGATGTATCTGATTTTGACAACCTTTCCATTGGGAAGAAATAAATACAAAGAAACCCTGTTTTATAGTTTTAAAACAGGGTTTCTTCTTTAAAATAAAAGGTTTTTAGCTAACTAAACCTCTTTTGAATTATTGCTTTAAAAGTTGCAATTCGATTTCCAACTTCACTTCTTCGCTTACTAATACGCCACCAGTTTCAAGTGCTGAATTCCAGTTCAATCCCCAATCTTTACGGTTGATTTTTCCTGAAATATTCAATCCTGCTTTAGTGTTTCCCCAAGGGTCCGTCATCAATCCGCTGAATTCTGCTGGGAATTTTACAAATTTAGTAATACCGTGCATACTTAAATCTCCAGCGATTTCGTAATCGTCGCCTGTTTTGTTGAATGAAGATGCTTTGAAAGTTAATTTTGGATTTTTTTCTACATCGAAGAAATCAGCACTTTTTAAGTGTGTATCTCTATCGGCATTGTTGGTGTTAATTGAATCAATATCTGCTGAAAATTCGATTGTCGCATTGGTAAAATCAGCTTCATCAGAGATAATGGTTGCCTCATATTTTTCGAAATTTCCTTTTACATTCGTAAACATCATGTGTTTTACTTTGAATCCTATTGCTGAATGTGTTGGGTCAATTGCCCATTTAGTTGTTGACATAGTTATTATTTTTTTATGATTATTTGATAGTATAAAGATAAAGTGTTTGATTTCCAGGGCACTTAATCTAGGTTATGAAATTATACGTTCATCGGAATTTCCATCACCAGAAACTTAGCTGCCGTATTTGCTTTAATTTCAATTTCAGATGCATTCGAAATTCCAATAGCATCTCTAGTTGAAAGTTTTTCTCCATCTACTTCAATTTCACCTTCAATATTCATAATGTAAAAACCATTTCCTTCTTTTTTAAGGGAAAGTTTTTTATTGAAATCTTTGTCAAAATCACTCATATAAAACCAAGCGTCCTGATGAATCCAAACGCCTTCATCGTCTGCATTTGGAGACAAAATTTGTGCAAAATCATTCTTCTCAAGCGATTTGTCTAATGTAATTTGTTGGTACCGTGGTGTTACATTTTGCTTATTTGGAAACAACCAAATTTGAAATAATTTAGTTCGAATATCTTTATTGGGATTAAATTCAGAATGTTGAATTCCCGTTCCAGCACTCATAACTTGAATGTCGCCGGTTTTAATCGTTTCGGCGTTGCCCATATTATCTTTGTGGGCCAAATCGCCTTCAAGCGGAATCGTAATGATTTCCATATTATCGTGACCGTGGGTTCCAAAGCCCATTCCGGCTGCAACAGTGTCGTCGTTCAAAACACGTAAAGTTCCAAACTGAACGCGGTTTGGGTTGAACCAACTTCCGAAACTAAAACTGTGGTAAGCATTTAACCAACCGTGGTCGGCATGTCCTCTTGAATCTGCGGTATGTATAACTGTATTTTTCATGTTGTAAACTTTTACTTATTTATATAGTACAAATTTACAACTCTTTGAAACAAAGTGTGCTTAACCTAGATTAAGAAATTATTTTCGCAACATTCGGGATTTCATCTTGCTGAAAAATTCAGGAGTAACTCCTATATAAGAAGCGATTTGTTTTTGGGGAAGAAAAGGGAGAATGGAGTGAAATTTTTTACTGAACTTATCATAACGTGCTTCAGCTGTAAAAGTCAAGTTATTGATTAACCGTTGTTGATTAGCAATCAAAGAATTTTCAATTAAAATTCTAAAGAAACGTTCCATTTTAGGAACTTCAGAATAAAGTTTTTCCTGGTTCTCTTTGGTCAAGATAATGACTTCTGCATCTTGATTAACTTCAATGAAAAGTTGGCCCGGACGTTGCGAAAGATAACTGTACATGTCGGCCATCCACCATTCAGGACAGGCAAAACTTACTACGTGTTCTACACCATTTTCGTCTACGGTATAACTTCTCATAATACCTTCGGTCACAAAATACGACTGGGTACAAACTTCATCCGCTTTAAGCAAAACGGTTTTGGACTTAAAAGTTTGTACTTCCGTTAACGACAAAACACGTTCTTCTTCTTCAGGAGTCAAAGTAACGTGTTTTGCGATATTTTTAAGTAGTAAATTCATTCTTTAAAAGTAAATAAAATTAAAGAATGAATGAAAATTATTTTAATTCAACCAATTTTGCCGCGGCAACAGCTCTATCCACTATTTCTTCAATCTGCGTTTCTAAAGTATCAGAGGTTAAGGCAACTCCCATTCTTCGATAAGGCCGACTTGTTTTTTTACCAAAGATTCTAAAATCAGTTTTCGGTAAAGCAGCAATTTTTTCTAAACCTTCGTAAGCAATGTGTTCTGAATTTTCTTTTGCAGCAATTACGGCACTTGCACCTGCTTTTTCAAGTTTGATTTCGAAAATAGGAAAGCCTAAAATCGCCCGAAGATGCAATTCAAATTGATTGAAATTTTGCGTTCCCGCCAAAGTCACCATTCCCGTGTCGTGAGGTCTTGGCGATAATTCGGAAAAATAAACGCCGTCGTCGGCTAAGAAAAATTCAACACCAAAAATACCAGCTCCACCCAAAGCTTCGGTTACTTTTTCTGCCATATCTTGTGCTTCAAACAAATCTTTGTCTGAAATTAGAGCCGGTTGCCAACTTTCTTGGTAATCGCCGCGTTCTTGTCGGTGGCCAATTGGAGCACAAAAAAGCGTTGGATTATTATTTTGTGTTACCGTCAAAAGTGTAATTTCTGAATTAAAATTTACAAACGCTTCCACAATTACTTCTACCACGTCACCACGCGAACCTTCAAGTGCATAATTCCATGCTTTCTCAATATCAGCTTCAGTTTTTATGGTAGATTGTCCTTTTCCAGACGAACTCATTAATGGTTTTACCACGCAAGGCATTCCTACTTCGGTAACTGCTTTTTGCAATTCTTCGGCAGTAGTTGCATATTGGTATTTAGCTGTTTTTAAACCTAAATCTTTCGCCGCCAAATCCCGAATGGCTTTACGGTTCATCGTGAAATTTGCCGCTTTCGCCGAAGGAACAACAGTAATTCCTTGTTTTTCATAATCGTAAAAACGTTCAGTTCGAATGGCTTCAATTTCAGGTACAATATAATCAGGTTTATGTTTGGCAACTATTGCATCTAAAGCTGTTCCGTCAAGCATATTGATGACTTCAAAACCATTGGCAACTTGCATCGCTGGTGCATTTTCGTAACTGTCAACAGCAATTACCGTTTGACCAATTCGTTGTGCTGCAATTGTGAATTCTTTTCCAAGTTCACCGGAACCGAGTAGTAGTATTTTTGACATGTCAATGGAATTTAATTTTCACAAAGATAAATTTTGTAAAATTAAATTAGAAAATAATCTCTAACGAATACCATTTGCAATTTAGCTTTGCGGAAAATAAACGAAATTTGTTACGATTTTATAAAATACTAACAACTAATTAAACTTAAAACATGTTCAAAAAAGAATATATTCATCCCAATGCAGGATTTTCTCAAGTTGTGGTTGTAGAAACTGAAAACACCAAAACCCTGCATATTTCGGGTCAAATAGGAATTGGTAGTGATTTGGAATTACAAACCCTTGATACATTCAAAAATTTAGAAAATTTACTAACGGAATGTGGCGCGACGTTTCAAGATGTGGTAAAAATGAACACGTATATTGTAGATTTTAACCCAGAAATTGACTTACCTATTTACAGAAAAGTGCGAAAAGATTTTCTTGGCGAAAGCAATTATCCAGCGAGTACTTTAGTGGGCGTTTCGATTTTAGGAAATCGAGATTGGCTGATTGAGATTGATGCGGTAGCGGTTATACAGCTTTAATAAAATGAATCGCCGAATAACTTTGTGGTGTTTTTTGTATCTTTGAGTATAAAATAATAGAAATTATGACTTTAGTATTAGACAGCACTTCGAAAAAGAAACTTTTACTATTGAAAGAACTCGCTTTAGAAATGGGAGTTAAGGTAACGGAAATGCCGACAAAATCAGTTGAAAAAGAAACTGAAAAGGCAGCTATTTCTGATTTGTCAAAAAAAGTAAACAAGTCGATGACCAAGAAACTTTTTGCTAAATTTGATATCGATTATGATAGTTATAACCGACAGTAATATTCTTTTTAGTGCATTAAAAAGTCCAAATGGGACAGTTGCAAAAATACTTACTTCTAAAAGTAAGATTCAGTTTTATGCTCCAAATTATTTAATCGAAGAAATAAAAAGACATTCTGGAAAAATTTCTGATAGGAAACAGGACGTTTTAAATAGATTGGAAATTTTATTAGAAAAAGTAGAAATTATAGATGTAGCTGCAATTCCGAAAGACAAAGTTCTTCAAGCTATTGAAATTGTAAAAGACATTGATATTGATGATGCGTTTTTTGTAGCATTACATTTATTCAAAAAACATAAAATCTGGACTTCGGATAAGGCTTTAGTAAAAGGTTTGGAAAGCAAAGGTTATAAAATTTGCGTTACCACAAGTGAATTAAAATTAAAGTTATATAAGAAATAAATACTCTTTTCTAAAACTAATAAACCCCGAAATCTTAAAAATTTCGGGGTTTCTATTTTATATAAAATATCAATTTACACTAGCGCTTTCTTTATTCTAGTAAACGCTTCCGTCAATTGGTCTTCGCTTGTTGCATACGATAATCGCAAGCAATTTGGGTTTCCAAAAGCTTCACCTGTAACGGAAGCTACATTGGCTTCTGCCAAAAGATACATGGCAAAATCAGTGGCATCTTTGATTTCAGTTCCATTTAAAATTTTTCCGAAATAAGAGGAAACATCAGGGAATACATAAAAGGCTCCTTCTGGAATATTTAATTTTAAACCTGGAATATCTTGAATTAATTTTACCACTAAATCTCTTCGACTTTTAAAAGCACCAACCATTTCGTTTAAAACACTTGGGTCGGCTTCAACAGCTGCAATCGTTGCTCTTTGTGCAATAGAATTCGCACCAGAAGTAACCTGACCTTGCATTTTTGTACATGCTTTTGCAATGAATTCTGGAGCTCCGATGTAACCAATTCTCCAACCTGTCATAGCAAATGCTTTTGCTACACCATTCACCGTAATCGTTTGGTCAAACATTCCTGGAATTGATGCAATACTGCAGAACGTTCCAGAGAAATTAATGTGTTCGTAAATTTCATCAGAAACTACGTAAATCGTTTGTTCTTGTGCCAAAATCACTTTCGATAAAGCCGTCAATTCTTCACGGTTAAATACAGAACCACTAGGATTGCAAGGCGAACTGTACCAAATCATTTTTGTTTTTGGAGTAATCGCAGCTTGCAATTGTTCCGGTGTGATTTTGAAATCGGTTTCCACAGAAGTAGGAACTTCTACTGGAATTCCACCCGCCATTTTTACAATTTCATAGTAAGAAACCCAGTAAGGTGCCGGAAGGATTACTTCGTCACCTTCGTTAATCATTACTTGAGCAATATTATACAATGATTGTTTGGCTCCAGTAGAAACAACCACATTTGCTGGTGTATAATCCAAGTCATTATCGCGTTTGAATTTCTTACAAACGGCTTGTTTTAAATCCATATAACCATCCACTGGCGAGTACGTACTGTAATTTTCGTCTATTGCTTTTTTCGCAGCTTCTTTGATAAAATCAGGCGTGTTAAAATCAGGTTCACCTAAACTTAAACTGATGATATCTTTTCCTTGTGCTTTCAATTCGCGTGCTAAAGCCGCCATTGCCAAAGTTTGTGAAGTGGAAATTTTATTAATTCTATCCGATAATTGATTCATGGAATAAAGTTTAAAATGTTAGTATTTGTTTACAAATATAAGGCTTTAGTTCAAATTACATCGAAAGAAAACCACGTCTTATTTTTTATAAAATAAAAAATCGGCAACTAGATTTTTTACATCCGTGCCGATTGATTTTTAGTATTAAATTCAAAATATTTAATACGTATTTTGTAGAATTTAGAGTATCTAATTAAGCTACCAACATTGGTTTTTGCCCTAACTCCTTCAAGTGTTTAAAATGAGCAACTACAGCAGCAGTCATCGTTTGAAATTCATGATAAGGAAGGTCGCATTCCTTTGCGGTTTGCTTCACGATTTCAGCAATTTTACCGTAGTGAATGTGACTGATATGTGGAAATAAATGGTGTTCAACTTGGTGATTCAAACCACCTGTAAACCAATTTACGATTTTGTTTTTTGGAGCAAAATTAGCCGTAGTATACAATTGGTGAATAGCCCAAGTGTTTTCCATTTCGCCTAATTCGTTTGGAGACGGGTTGGTAGTTTCATCCACAACGTGAGCCAATTGAAATACAATACTTAAAATCAAACCAGCCGTATAATGCATAACTAAAAAGCCTAGTAAAACTTTCCACCAAACAATTCCAATAACAATTGGTAAAACCAACCACACTGAAATATAAATAATTTTAGTTATCACCAGAACGGTCCATAATTTCGTAGGGTTTTGTGGTTCGCCATACGATAATTTACGTTTCAAATACGCTTTCATTTGCTTCCAATCGGTTGTTAAAGCCCAGTTGAAAGTCAATAATCCGTAAAGAAAAACAGAGTAATAATGTTGAAATTTGTGGAACTTATACCAAGGCGCTTCTTGCGTAAATCGGATGATTCTTCCCGCATCTAAATCCTCATCATGTCCGTGAATATTCGTATAAGTATGGTGCAAAACATTGTGTTGCACTTGCCAGTTGTGTACATTTCCAGCCAAAATATAGATGCTTCCACCCATAAATTTGTTAAGCCACGTTTTGTTCGAATACGAACCATGATTTCCGTCGTGCATTACATTCATTCCAACGCCAGCCATACCAATTCCGATAACGATAGATAATAAAAGCATAACCCAAAATGGCATGTTTTCTATCGTTAAAATTAAAAAGTAAGGTGTTAGAAACAAAACAAACATCACAACTGCCTTTAAATGCAGTTTCCAGTTTCCAGTTTTTTGTATGTTGTTTTCTTTAAAATAAGCATTCACTCTTGAATTTAACGTTCGGAAAAATTTAAGACTGTCTCTTTTTGAAAACGTGGGTATGTTGGTATTCATATAGTATTTAGATGTAAAAATAAACGACTTCAAAGATAAAAAATAATAAAATTGAAAACGCCACACAAAGGTTAAATATTTGCCTTTAAAATTAGTTACTTTTGTAAAAAAGTTTAAAATGGAAGAAATTACCACTTATTTTCCTAATCTGTCTGATGTTCAGAAGCAACAGTTTCAAAAATTAGGCGAATTATATCCCGAATGGAATGCCAAAATCAACGTGATTTCACGAAAAGATATCGACGAATTGTACACCAAACACATATTACATTCGTTAGCAATCGCAAAAATCCAACCTTTTGAACCCGGAACCTATATTTTAGATGTCGGTACAGGCGGTGGTTTTCCAGGAATTCCATTAGCGATTTTATTTCCCGAAACACGCTTTTATTTGATTGATATCATTGCTAAAAAAATAAAAGTAGTACAAGCCGTTGCCGAAGCTTTAGAACTTAAAAACGTAAAAGCAGAACAAATGCGTGCCGAAAACGTAAAAGGCGATTTCGATTTTATCGTGAGTCGTGCCGTAACCAACATGCCGGATTTTGTTTCTTGGGTCAAAACCAAAATCAAAAAGCAAAACAAACACGCACTCAAAAACGGAATTCTCTACCTAAAAGGAGGCGACTTAACCGAAGAACTAAAAGATTTTCCAAGTGCCAAAGAATACAACATCACCGAGTTTTTTGAGGGTGAATTCTTCGAAACCAAGAAAGTTGTGCATTTGCCTTTGAAGTTTAAAGCATAACCCCATTCAAATCTAAAGAATACAATTCAATAATTCAAATAGCAGTAATCCTTTTTGGAGCGAATCGATAGTGTTTTTTAGGTTTCCATATTCCCGCCTTCCTTCCATCCCGATGAAAAATCGGGATTCCCTCCAGTCGGGGCTAAGCGAGTTTCCTGGGTTTATTTTGTGATGGTCTGGGTTTTGAGGAAAAGAATTTACATCAGGCACAACTTTGTCACTCTGACGAAGGAAGGGTCACATCACGTTTCCAGTAATATCTTCACAACTATTAGTCATGTAGTCACGCCTCAGAAACTCATTCCATTGTAATTTAAACGCCTTCTACCACACCAATTTTCTTCATTTCTTCACTATGAATACAAGCTGCCAAAACCAAAAAAGTACTTTCCAAAAATAGAAACACACTTTCAAAACCGAAAACAACCTTTCAAAACCGAAAAAGTACCTTTCAAAACCTAAATAACGTGTTTCAAAAAAAACAATTGTATTTATCGAATGGTAAAACATATTTATTGAGTGGTGAAACTTATTTATTCAATGGTAAGAAGTATTTATCGAATGGTAAATTTCATTTATTGAATGGTGAAACTTATTTATTCAATAGTAAAAGATATTTATCGAGTGGTAAATTTCATTTATTGAATGTTGAAACACTTTTCTCTCATCGCAAAATCCATTTTTGAGACTGGACAGAATTTTGTGTAAACTCTTTTCCTGAAATAGGAACTCTTTTTTTTATAACATTTTTTGATTCAAAACTTGTTCGTAACAGAAAAAACCCGCACCTTTAATCCCAAACACCACATTCAGCCAAGAGATTATACATATAACGTATATGTATAATCACCTTGGAACTACTCTAATACTCAACAAAACTAGGTTGCTTAAATAATTTTCGTAAATGAGAGAATTTGAATTCTATAACGACCTAAAAAGTTCAGGAAATAGCCTGATAGACTTGTTAGCTTACGAAAGGCGTTTTACAAACATTCCTGCCACTTGGCATGTCGTAGTGGTAGATATTCAAAACTCCACTCAAGCCGTTGCAGATGGCAAGCACCACCAAGTAAATCTTACCGCAACAGGGGCCATAATTTCGGTGCTTAACTTGCTTCGAAAAGAAAAACAAACGACAGAAATACCTTATTTTTTTGGCGGAGACGGGGCAACATTTATAGTTCCATCCCTGTATCTAGATAAAATTGTAGCGACGTTAGAAAATTATAGTTTGCATATAAAAAGAAATGCCAATCTGACCCTAAGGGTAGGACACGTTTCTGTGCATAGTTTAGTAGCGCAAAATGCGACACTCAAAATAGCTAAACACAAACTAACGCAGCAATTATCTATCCCCATCGTTCTAGGTAACGGATTAAAGAAGGCAGAAGAAATTATTAAGAATAATTTTGTAGAAAATGATGTAAAACTATTCGAAAAAGACCTCCTAAATCTGCAAGGAATGGAATGCAGGTGGAAAAGAATAGACCCCAATCAAACCCAAAACAAAGTAGTTTGTTTGCTATTAGATTCCGTAAATGAAACCGACCAACGTCTTTTGTACAGCGAAGTAATTGCCCAAATGGATATTTTTTTTGGTGAATTTATTAGTAGACAACCTATAAAAGCCAACAGATTACGACTCAATTTTAATATTCTTACCATTTGGGAAGAGATGAAAATTACGCTGGTAAATCAAAATTGGTTTTATTTAGTAAAAAACTGGCTGTCTACACTAATTGGCAAGTTCTATCTAAATTTGACGCCTAATGGCAAACAATATTTGCAACAAATAGGGCAGCTGTCCCATACGTTCATGCTCGACGGAATGATTAATACTATTTTTGCCGCCAATCAGGACAAAATTGACTTGTTCATAGATTACCTCAATCGGTTAGAACAAGAAAAGAAAATAATCTATGGCATCCATATTACCCATGCCTCAGTAATGTCGTGCTATGTTATTGACAGAAAAACGAAGCACTCCCACTTTGTCGACGGCACAGAAGGAGGATATACTACCGCTGCAAAAATGTTTAAGGCAAAACTGCGAAAGCGTACTATTTAAATCTGAACAGCACCATTAAATACATACAACTGAAGGACGTTATATCTTCATGCAAAAACCGTCCTACAACCCAGCTGATGTGTTTATTGCTATCATTAACACCACATTTACCCCCGTTTTATGTGTATATAAAGCATTGAAAAGTGATAAGTTTTAATGCTAATTCTCACCTTTCAATCTTAGGCAATAGTTAAACTTCCTACAATTTCGTTTTCATTTTCATCAAGTAGTTTTAAATTTAATCTGTGTCTAATTCTAATTACAATGCACAGTGTTTGGCGCTTTTGTATGAAATTTTAAAATTAAATAGACCTGAACTATTTAGTTCAACCCCTAAGGTCTTTCTGAGAAATAAAGATAATACCAATAAAAACAAAACCCATGGCGTCACCCTTACTTGAATTTAACGACAAAGGCATCTACTGTTCCCAAGCCGACGTATATCTCGACCCTTGGAAACCGGTGAAAAACGCCCTCATCACCCACGGTCATGCCGACCATTCGCGATGGGGAAACGAACGTTATATTACGCATTCTAGTAATGTTCCCATCATCAAACACCGACTCGGAGTGACCAACGTTATTGGGAAAGAATGGAACGAAACCTTCATAATTAATAATGTAAAATTCTCTTTTCATCCTGCGGGACATATTATTGGTTCGGCTCAAATTCGGGTAGAGCACAAAGGCGAAGTTTGGGTCTTTACTGGCGATTATAAAACAGAAGATGATGGTATTTCGGTTCCTTATGAAGTCGTAAAATGCCAAACATTTATAACCGAATGTACCTTTGGATTACCCGTTTTCAAATGGTTACCTCAATCCCAAGTAATGAATGATGTCAATGAATGGTGGGCTGAAAACCAAGCAGAAGGCAAAACATCCGTACTCTTTGGCTATTCTCTAGGAAAAGCACAACGCCTACTCAAATTTCTAGACCCAAACATAGGAAAAATATATACCCATGGCGCCATCGAAAATATGACGCAAGTGCTTCGTGCCCAAGTCGATTTTCCTGAAACTACTTTAATTACTCGGGAAACTAAGAAAGAGGAACTGCTAGGAAACATCGTTTTGGCTCCGCCAAGTGCTCACGGAAGTACTTGGATTAGAAAAATGACGCCTTATGTGACCGGTTCGGCAAGTGGATGGATGGCGTTTCGAGGAGCAAGAAGACGAAGAGCAGTCGACAAAGGTTTTGTGTTAAGCGACCATTGCGATTGGCAAGGATTACTTGAAAGTATTTCTGCAACCGGTGCCGAAAAAGTAATTGCCACCCACGGTTACAGCGATTTATTTTCCAAATACTTACGTGAATTAGGCTACGATGCCCGAACTGCAAAGACCCAATACGAAGGGGAAGCGGGAGAAATTAGCGGTAAAGGAGAAGGTGAAATGGAAAGTGAAGAAGCACAGCCTGAAGTATTAAAAGTCAAAAACCTGCTTACGTAATGAAAAGTTTTGCCAATCTTATTCGAATCCTCGACAGCACTAATAAAACGAATCTAAAAGTGGAAGCCTTGACGGAATATTTCCGACAAGCTCCACCAGCTGATAAAGTCTGGACGATTGCTTTACTGTCGCATCGTCGGCCACCAAGGCCGGTTAACACAACACTTTTACGCCTTTGGGCAAATGAATTGGCGAATATACCGATGTGGCTTTTTGAAGAAAGTTACCACATTGTTGGCGATTTAGCGGAAACGATTGGTTTGATAATTCCCACCACAGATAATAGTACCGATAAAAGTTTGACGACTTTCCTCGAAGAAATCATTGCACTAAAAAAGAAATCAGAAGAAGAAAAGAAAGCCTATTTGCACGAAAATTGGTTGGCTTTAAATTATTACGAACGTTTTGTCTTTACTAAATTAATCACCGGAAGCTTCCGAATTGGCGTCAGTCAAAAGTTAATGACTCGTGCTTTGGCGAAAGCCGAAAACCTAGACGAAGATGTATTGGCATATAAATTAATGGGCAACTGGGAACCGTCAACAATTAGCTTTCAGGAATTAATTTTAGACGAAAAAAGCAGTGATTTCATTTCAAAACCGTATCCATTTTATTTGGCGTATCCGTTAGAAATGGATATCCAAGAATTAGGAAGTCCCACAGATTGGAGTGCCGAACACAAATGGGACGGCATTCGTTCACAAACCATCATTCGCGACGGACAGATTTTTGTATGGAGTCGGGGAGAGGAATTAGTGACCGATAAATATCCCGAATTTGGCGCCTTCGTAAATGCAATTCCCGACGGAACGGTTTTAGATGCAGAGATTTTGCCTTTTCCAAACGACGATATCGGAACGTTCAATGATTTGCAAACCCGAATTGGTCGTAAAACGGTAAGTGCAGCTTTGTTGAAAAAAACGCCTGTGATTTTAAAAGTATATGATATTTTAGAATGGAAAAACAAGGATATTCGGGAAACGGCTTATCAAGAAAGACGAGCAATTTTAGAACAATTATTTCTAGAAATTAAAGATAAAGGATTGCCTATACGACTTTCAGAACGAGTGCAATTCGCTACTTGGGAAGAATTAACTGAAGAACGAACTCGCTCCCGAGAAATGAAAAGCGAAGGCTTGATGTTAAAGAAAAATGATTCGCCTTATCTCGTTGGACGAAAAAAAGGAGATTGGTGGAAATGGAAAATCGCGCCATTAACCATTGATGCGGTTTTAACTTACGCTATGCGAGGTCACGGAAGAAGGTCCAATTTATTTACGGATTATACCTTTGCCTTATGGCAAAATCAGGAAGATGGAACCCGGGAATTAGTTACGTTTGCCAAAGCCTATTCCGGACTTACTGATGCCGAATTTAGAAAAGTAGATGATTTTATCAAGAAGAACACGCTCGAGCGTTTTGGTCCGGTGCGAAGCGTGACGCCACAATTGGTTTTTGAAATTGGGTTTGAAGGTATTGCACTTTCCAAACGGCACAAAAGTGGCATTGCTACACGGTTTCCAAGAATTTTGCGTTGGCGAACGGATAAAAAAATCGATGAAGCAAATTCTATTGAAGATTTGAAAAGTATGATTGTTGGTAATGAAATTGAGGATTAAATGACACAAAAAGAACTAATTGATATTGGAAAATCTTTCTTTCAACGCCAAAGTTGGAATCCTTTCCCGTTTCAATTAGAAACGTGGAAAGCTTTTTTGAAAGGTAAAAACGGCTTGCTTCATGCGCCAACAGGAAGTGGGAAAACATTTGCACTTTGGATTCCAATCGTATTAAATTACATTCGAAAAAATAAAAATTACAAAGAAAAAGCACCTCCTGGATTAAAAGCAATTTGGATTACACCTTTACGAGCGTTGTCTATTGAAATCAAACAAGCGGCAGAAAAGATGATTCTTGATTTGGAATTGCCTTTAACGGTTGGCATTCGGTCGGGAGATACTTCGGCTTCAGAACGAGCGAAACAGAAAACAAAAATGCCCGATTTGCTAATTACAACTCCCGAAAGTTTGCAATTATTACTGGCTACAAAAGGTTACGAAAAGATATTTAAAAACTGCGAAGCCATTGTTATTGACGAATGGCACGAATTATTAGGAACCAAAAGAGGCGTTCAAATGGAGTTGGCGCTTTCGCGATTGAAAACGATTGTACCAAAGTTGCAAGTTTGGGGCATTTCGGCAACGATTGGTAATTTGGCGCAAGCCCAAGAAGTGTTATTTGGCGTCAATCAAAATCCAGCGGAAACGGTTTTGGTAAGTGCCAATATCAGTAAAAAGATTCGTGTGGAATCCATATTGCCAGAAAAAATGGAAACTTATCCGTACCGCGGCCACATGGGTTTGCATTTATTAGACCAAGTAGCGGAAATAATTCGCGGTAGCAAAACGACCTTGGTTTTTACGAATGTTCGATCGGCTTGTGAGTTGTGGTTCCAAAATTTACTCGAGAAATATCCCGAGTTTGCTGGTGAAATGGCAATGCATCATGGAAGCATTAGTAGAGAAACGCGCCATTGGGTGGAAAATGCCATCCGAAATGAAGAATTAAAAGTAGTAGTTTGCACGTCAAGTTTAGATTTAGGAGTCGACTTTGCCCCTGTAGAATCTATTGTGCAAGTTGGAAGCCCGAAAGGAGTTGCAAGATTTTTACAACGTGCTGGAAGAAGTGGACATCAACCCGGAAAAGAAAGTCGCGTTTATTTCTTAGCTACATATGCGATGGAATTGATTGAAGCTTCGGCATTGCGAAAAGCAGTAAAATTAGGTTTAGTTGAAGATCGAGTTCCGTATTTGAATAGTTATGATGTGTTGATTCAATATCTAAATACTTTGGCGGTTTCGGATGGGTTTTATCCCGACGAAATTTTTAAAGAAGTAAAATCAACGTTTTGTTTCCAATATATTACCAAAGAAGATTGGCAATGGATTTTGAACTTTTTGGTTTATGGAAGTCAAAGTTTACAAGCCTACGATGAATTCAAAAAGGTAGAATTGGACGAAGATGGATTGATGATAATTAGAAGCAGGCGAACAGCAATGCACCATCGAATGCAGATAGGAACGATAGTTGGCGATGCTTCGATGATAGTAAAATTTTTGAGCGGAGGCTATATTGGTTCAATTGAAGAATCATTTGCTTCTCGATTGCAACCGGGCGACACTTTTATTTTTGCTGGAAAAAAATTGCAGCTTTTTGCAATTAAAAATATGCAAGTGTTGGTGCAAAAAGCGCCTGCTGGAAGTAAATCAAAAGTAGTAAGTTGGTCTGGCGGCCGGATGTCCTTTTCGGCACAAATGAGCGAATTGCTGCGTCAAGAAATTCATTTGGCAAACCAACCTGAAGAATTATCAGTAGAATTAAAAGCTTTAGAAGTTGTATTTAAGAGACAAAGAAAAGAATCAATTATTCCAAATGCGGATGAATTTTTAATTGAAACTTTTAAAACTCGGGAAGGTTATCATGCCGTTTTTTATCCTTTTGAAGGGCGATTTGTGCATGAAGCAATGGCGTCTGTTCTTGCCTATAGAATGAGTCTGTTATCGCCGATTACTTTTTCATTAGCATTTAATGATTACGGTTTCGAATTGTTATCCGATCAAGAATTTTCCATAGAAGATTTGTTAGACAATAATTTATTATCGACATCTTACATTCATGCGGATTTGCAACAAAGTTTAAATGCAACCGAAATGGCTCGACGAAAATTCCGAGACATTGCTGTAATTGCGGGATTGGTGTTTACCGGAATGCCTGGAAAAGCGGTCAAGACAAAACATTTGCAAAGCGGAACACAATTGTTATTCGAAGTGTTCAAGGATTACGAACCTGACAATTTATTATTGCAACAAGCTTATCGAGAGACGTTTGAACATCAACTTGAAGAAGGCCGACTTTTATTAGCTTTGGAACGAATTGCGAAACAAACCATTGTAGTGAAGGAATGTTTAAAGCCAACGCCGTTTAGCTTTCCAATTATCACCGATCGCTTGCGCGAAAAATTATCAAGCGAAAGCTTGGCGGAACGAATTAAAAAAATGACGGCTTCTTATTTGAAGTAACAAATTGAATTCAAATTTTAATTTGTGAAAATTAGCTTAATTTGCGGTTAAAAATTACACAGTTCGAAAATCGAACAAATCATATGACTTTAGAAACAACAATCAATGACCAATTATTCACCATGCATTCTAGCGGTGCTTTATTTTGGAACGAGAAAAATACTTTATTAATTGCCGATGTTCATTTAGGAAAAGTGACTCATTTTAGAAAAAACGGTTTCGCAATTCCTAACGATGCTTTGCATAAAAATTTTGAAAAGTTAATTGATATCGTAGATTTTTTCAACGCCTCAACCATCCTTTTTCTCGGTGATTTATTTCACAGCACAAAAAATAGCGAGTGGGATTTATTTGTCGAATGGTCAAAGGAATGTACTTGCGAGCTAGTATTAATTGCCGGAAATCACGACATTATTGATTCAAATAATTATGAAAGTAACGGCATTCAAGTAGTTGAGTATTTACGAATGGATGATTTTCTACTTACCCATCATCCTACAGAAATAGAAGGAATGTTCAATTTTTCAGGACACATTCATCCCGGAATTGTATTGCGAGGTTTAGGACGAGGTCATTTGAAGTTGCCGTGTTTTTTTCAACGTAAGCACCAAATGATTTTGCCCGCTTTCGGCGCTTTTACCGGTTTGGGAATTATGAAACCAAGAGAAGGGGACTCCATTTTTGCAGTAACGAAAGACGAAATAGTTTTGATTAAGAAAGCAGAGAATTGATTTTTTAAATTAATTTAATGCAAAAGGAGCACTCAGTTTAAAGGTGGGGACAATTACTTTAAACTTTTTAGTTGAGGTAAAATTAATCATATTGAAGTAACCTCTCATCGCTCCAAAAGGAGATGATAATAAGCAACCCGATTTGTAGGTATGACTTTCACCTGGTTTAAGTACCGGTTTTTTTCCTACCACTCCTTCTCCAATCACCGTTTCTCTATCATTAAGAGAATCGAAAATTTCCCAAAATCTAGAAATTAACTGAACAGAATCTTTACTGTGGTTTTCGATTGTAATTTGGTAAGTAAAGGCAAAGTTGACCTTGTAGTTTTTAAAATAAGTTCCTTCAAAACTAGTCAAAACGGATATTTTTATGCCTCTTGTTATTTGCGTAACCATACTTACTTTTACTTGGCGTGTTTGAAACACTTGTTGTTAATGGGTATAAAATTACTTAAAAAAGAAAGGGAAACCAAATTTTAGCTTAATTAGTAATATTTTCTGAATTAGCGATTCCTTTTCCGATAACCTTATCGTAACGTTGCCCGTTTTCACGGTAGTAAATAAGTGCGGTATATTGATTTTCAGTTTGATAAAAATTTCCATCGATTGCATTTTCTTCATCTACATTTCCGTTTTTATCGGCAATTTGATATTGGAAATTAGTAAAACCTTGTTTGATAAACAACGCTTTTTCGTATAGGCCAGTTTTTGTATTCAGCTCCATTTTATTTTCATCAGCTAAGGTATAATTATTAAACATACCGTTGACGAAAATATTTTTTTTACCAAAATAATCAGGAGCCGATAGACTGAAAAATACCCAAGCATAGTCGGCTTCTATATAATTATTTTCAGCATTAAAATTTCTTACAAAAAAGTTTCCATTTATATCTGGGAAAAAGGTGTATAATTGATTTTTACGAGCTTGATTGGTATATAAAATCGAATTATAAGTTTGATTGGAAGTTACTCGGCCCACGGTGTTGTTTACTCCACGAATGTCCTTGTTGTCAAAATTTAGAAATTCATTCCCACCCCAAAATTGGGTTTCACTATCATATTTATAAATTAAATCGTTGCCAATAGTGTACATTGGTTTTACATTTTTGATTGCCGTATTGAAGTTTCCATTTTGCAAAAGCATAATTTTCACGTTTTGTAACGGATTTTGAAACTGTACCGTTTCTGATTTTACAGAAAACTCTAAATTTTGTTTGTATTCGATAAGTTTCCCGTTTCGTGCTCTTTTAACTTCCATTGGAACAGAGACTAAATTTTCATACAAAATAAATTTTCGAGAAAAAACGACTTCCTTGCTGTTATTTAAAATCGTTAAAATATAGTTTCCAGTTACTATAAATCGAGTAAGTTTATTGGGAAAAGATAACGTGTAATGCGAATACAGCTGTAAGGTGTTGAAAGAGTTTTCATACGATTGAATCCGTTGGTCGTCAAAACCATCAATGTATTCTGATTTTGAAAGCTGTGACTCGTTCCAATTGTAATCGCAATGCGTTAGGGTATAAAAATAGTTCGCTTCGTCGCCAAATAAATCGTCAAACTGAAACTGAAACCCTTCTCTCAAGTTGAAAATGGGTACTACGTTAGCGCCATTTTGGACGAAAGTCGCCGTTTTAATGTTATAAGGAGGAATAATTTCAGAAATTTGAGCTTGAAGTAAATTTGGAATAAATAAAATCCAAATTAGAACCGACATGACTTGTTTTTGGGTAATCATAAAGTTTGTTTTTCTACTTTGTAAATATAGTTATTTCCTTTAATATGTTGTCTCTTAAATGCTAGGGTTTTCAACAGTTGAACACATTTTTCAATTTTTTTGTTAAAGCAAACATAATAAAAAACTGAAATAAAAGTTATTTCTTAAATTTCAACAACCTAAAAAATGATTTAATATGAAACAAATTAAGAGAACGCTTTTCTTATTATTAGCATTACCAGTTGCTATGGTAGCTCAAGAAGTGAAGGGTGATGCACTGATTCCCTTTGACTCTAGTGTTAGAACGGGAAAATTAGCAAACGGACTTACGTACTACATCAAGCAAAATGCGAAACCTGAAAACAAAGTCGATTTACGACTAGTTATCAATGCGGGTTCGATTTTAGAAAACGACGACCAACAAGGCTTGGCGCATTTTATGGAGCACATGTGCTTTAATGGTACCAAGCGTTTTCCGAAAAACAAATTGGTTGATTATTTGCAAAGTATCGGCGTTAAATTCGGACAACACTTGAACGCCTACACCAGTTTTGATGAAACGGTTTATTTTTTACCAATTCCTTCTGATGATGCTGAAAAATTGGAAAAAGGCTTTCAAATCATCGAAGATTGGGCCTTCAATGCCGTTTTAACTCCAGAAGAAATTGACAAAGAAAGAGGAGTTGTTCTTGAAGAATACCGAATTGGTTTAGGGTCTGGAAAAAGAATGATGGGACGATACATGCCTAAAATGATGTATAATTCACATTATGCAGACCGACTTCCAATCGGTAAAAAAGAAATTTTAGAAAATTTTAAATATGATAAACTTGTAAGTTTCTACAAAGATTGGTACCGACCAAATTTGATGAGTGTAATTGTCGTGGGTGATATCGATGTGGATGCGATGGAGAAAAAGGTCAAGGAACATTTTTCTTCCTACAAAAACCCAAAGAATGAACGTCCAAGAATTATTTATGAAGTGCCAAATCATAAAGAAACTTTTATAGCAGTTGAAAGTGACAAGGAAGCTTCTTCGGCTCAAGTGCAATTGTTGTACAAAGATTATGAAATGCCGAAGCCAACAGTTACAGTTGCTGATTTTAAAAAAGAAATGATTGAAGGCTTGTTTTCTACCATGCTGAATAATCGTTTGGACGAACTGACAAACTCTCCAACTCCGCCATTCACATATGGATATTCATATCATGGAGGAACCTATGCGAGAACTAAAGAAGCCTACCAATCCTTTGCAATGTCTGCTGAAGACAAACAATTAGATGCGTTGAAAGTTTTAGTAACTGAAAATGAACGTGTCAAGAAATTTGGGTTTACCATTGGCGAACTCGAACGTGCAAAATCAGATTTCGTAGCAGGAATGGAACGCGCTTATAATGACCGAGAAAAAACAAATTCCTCAAATTTTGTAGGCGAATATCAATCACACTTTTTAGAAAAAGAACCAACTCCAGGTATCGAGTGGACTTACAATATGCTTGTTAAAGTCTTACCAACGATTGAGTTAAAAGATATTAATGGTTTGATAAATGACTATATTAAAGACGATAATCGTGTGGTGATTTTAACCGGTCCAGAAAAAGAAGGTTTGAAAATGCCAACAGAAGCAGAGGTGTTGTCTGCTTTAAGAGTAAATACAGATGCTATTACCGCTTACGAAGACACTGAGATTGCTTCAAGTTTGTTGAGAAATCAACTAAAATCAGGAACTATCGTTAAACGAGAAAAAGATGCAAAAATCGGAACCACTACTTTGACACTTTCGAATGGTGTAAAAGTGACTTACAAGAAGACGGATTTTAAAAATGATGAAATTTTAATGGGAGGAATCAGTTTTGGAGGAAGTAATTTGTATTCGAATAATGAATTGCAACAGACACAATTTGCAAATGGCGCATTAACCGAAGCTGGTTTTTCTGGTTTGAAAGTCAATGACATCAACAAGTTTATGAATGGTAAAATTGCGAATGTTAATCCATACATCGGTAGTACCACGGAAGGTTTTAACGGTAGCACAACGCCAAAGGATTTGGAATATCTTTTTCAAATGACGAATGCATACTTCACTGATTTGAATTTAGATAAAGAAGCTTTTGACGGTTACCAACAAAAGCAAAATTCATTTTATAAAAATTTGGGCTCCACTCCGAATTTTTATTTTCAGCAAGAGTTTTATGGATTTCTAATGAAAGACAATCCAAGATTTTTCGGTTTAATTCCAGATGATAAAGCTTGGGAAAAAACCAATTATGAATTGGCTTACGAGAAGTACAAAGAACGGTTTGCAAATGCAGCAGATTTTGAATTTTTCTTCGTAGGAAATGTTGATGATGCTAAAATGGAAGAATATTCTGCTAAATATTTAGGTAGCCTGCCAAGCACAAGTCAACGTGAAAAAATGACTGATTTAGGTTTCAGAATGCCAAAAGGAGATTTGAAAAAGACTGTCAACAAAGGAACAGACCCCAAAAGTAACGTGACAATTATGTACTATGGCGACGCGACTTACTCTCCAAAAGAAGCTTTAGCAATGGAAGCTTTGGGAGAAGTATTAACTATTAAATTAATCGAAGAGTTACGTGAAAACGAAAGTGGTGTTTACGGAATTAGTGCTCGAGGAAGTATGAATAAAGTGCCTTACGGTTCGTATAGTTTCAATATTTCTTTCCCTTGTGGACCTGAAAATGCTGAAAAGTTGACGCAATCTGCTTTACGTGAATTAAATAAAATAATTAAAGACGGTCCTCAAGCAGTTGATTTGACTAAATATAAAGAAGGTGAAATTGCAGATTATAAGAAGGAAAATAAAGAAAATCGTTTTTGGTTGTCTACTTTGACACGTTCGTATACAAATGGGACTTCAGCAGCCGACATTTTGAAAATGGAAGAAAGAATTAAAGGACTTACTACAAAAGATTTGCAAGAAGTGGCCAAGAAATATTTATCCAAAGATAAAGTAATTGGAATTTTAATGCCGGAAAACTAGTTTAAATTAGTTTGAAAAAAGGAAGCCTGATTTTAAAATCAGGCTTTTTTTATTTATAGCAAACGGGAATAATCTCTCCCGGTGCTAAACAATATTTTGTCACTAATTCAGGACTTAAATTTGTAGTATAATCTTCTTCAATTACTGTAAATCCAATACTTCGTAGTTTATCAAAATAATCACGTCCATAAATCCGAACATGGTCGTATTGTCCGAATATTTTTGCACGTTCTTTTTGATTAACAATAGTATCATCTGCAAAAGTAGTAGCACGATTTAAATCTTGCGGAATCTGAAAAATCCCCATTCCGCCAGGTTTTAGTACGCGATATAGTTCTTGCATCGCTTTTGTGTCATCAGGAATGTGTTCCAAAACATGATTACACAAAATGATATCATAAGTATTGTCTTTGAAAGGTAAATTACAAATATCTGCTTTTACGTCTGCCAACGGAGAAAGTAAATCAGTCGTTGTATAATCGAGATTTTTCTGACTGCGAAACCTTTTATAAAATGCCTGTTCAGGTGCAAAATGCAACACTTTTTTTGGTGCTGTAAAAAAATCGGTCTCGTTTTTTAGATACAACCACAATAAGCGGTGGCGTTCCAATGATAAAGTGCTTGGCGACAGCACATTATTTCGTTGTGTTCCGTAGCCGTATGGAAGGAAACTTTTAAAGCTTTTTTCGTCAATTGGATCGGTAAAGGTTGAGCCTTTTAAAACATATTCCATCATCGGTCGCGCCACATAACTCATTCGAATTAATAACGGTCGGGGAATAGTGTTTAAAATGAATTTGAACAATTTCTTCATGGATTACAATACCAAAGGTTGCATTCTAAATTCATTTTCTTCTTCAGAAATAATTCCTAATGCTTCATATACATATCCAAAAGTAGAAAGCAATTCTGGCTTTCCATTTACAATGGCAACGTTATGCTCAAAATGAGCACTAGGTTTTCTATCCGCTGTAACAATAGTCCAACCGTCTTTCAAAGTTTTAATGTTACGCGTTCCAAGGTTAATCATTGGTTCGATAGCGACAACCATCCCTTCAACAAATAATTTCCCACGACCTCTCTTACCATAGTTTGGCATTTCAGGATCTTCATGCATTTTTCGTCCCAATCCGTGTCCAACTAATTCTCGAACAACGGTATATTTATGCGATTCGCAATAAGTTTGTATTGCATTTCCAACATCCTC
Organism: Flavobacterium sp. SM2513; assembly: GCF_050908145.1. Classification (GTDB taxonomy): domain Bacteria; phylum Bacteroidota; class Bacteroidia; order Flavobacteriales; family Flavobacteriaceae; genus Flavobacterium. The sequence goes on from NZ_CP194228.1 coordinate 1,557,640, forward strand.
AACGCGGTTTCCGATTTTTAATTCGCGTATCCCAACGTATAAAGATTCTTTAGTAACTTGAAGCAGTTTTTTAGTCTCAGGAGCTACATCGCCAATTTCGAACGTATAAGCGTGATCGCCATAGAATTCATTCAAAATTGCACCACAGTCTACGGATACAATATCTCCATTTTCAATAGGTCGATTCGTAGGTAGACCATGAACTACTTGCTCATTTACACTTGTTAAAAGTGTCGATGGACAACCGTAAAGTCCAAGAAAACCTGGAATCCCTCCATTGTCACGTATATATGCTTCTGCTAATTTATCTAAATGTAAAGTGGTTACGCCTTCTTTGATTTCGGTCGCAATCATTCCTAAAGTTTTAGAAACCAATAAAGCGCTTTGACGCATTAATTCGATTTCTTCTCTTGATTTTTGGATAATCATTTTCTTATTTTTTGATTCTGCAAAAGTAACAATTTTAAACGAATTGAACGTCGGAAGTACTGTTGCAATAATTTATTCTAAATGTTCAGCTTTTTTTAAAAAAAAATGTTTCAACAAAATGATTATTCTTATTGAAACATTTAAAGATGGTTGTAGTTTTAATGTAAAAGTGAATGTCGCGTCATTGCTCCAGGTTTTTCAATACCGATAAGTTCTAAAATTGTTGGAGCAATATCACTCAAAACACCATTATTTATGAACTTCAAATCTTTGTCAACTAAAATAATTGGAACAGGATTCGTTGTATGAGCTGTATTTGGAGAACCATCGGGATTTATCATCGTCTCGCAATTTCCATGATCAGCAATTACGATTGTAGTATAATTATGTGCCAATGCTGTTGTAATTACTTTTTCAACACATTGGTCTACCGCTTCACACGCTGTTATCGCAGCTGCCATAACTCCAGTGTGTCCAACCATGTCACCGTTTGCAAAATTCAAACAGACGAAATCAACTTCCTCTTGCTCCAATCTTGGAAGTAAAGCTTTAGTCAAATCAAAAGCACTCATTTCGGGTTGTAAATCGTAAGTTGCCACTTTTGGCGAAGGACATAAAATCCGACTTTCACCAACAAATTCTGCTTCGCGACCTCCGGAAAAGAAAAAAGTTACGTGCGGATATTTTTCGGTTTCAGCAATACGAATTTGTTTCTTTCCGTGCTTCTCAAGTACTTCACCTAAAGTTTCTGTGATATTGTCTTTGTCGTAAATGACGTGCATTCCTTTATAGGTGTCATCATAATTCGTCATCGTGACGTAATATAAATCATTCAATTTATGCATGTTGAATTCGTGCATGTCGCATTGCGTCAACACTTCTGTCAGTTGACGACCACGGTCTGTTCTGAAATTAAAAAAAAGAACGACATCGCCTTCTTCAATTGTTGCAATTGGATTATTTGAATCATCAGTCATAACAATTGGTTCGATAAACTCGTCGGTAGTTTTATGGTCGTAACTTTCTTGAATGCTTTCAATGGCATTTTTGGAATATTTTCCCTTTCCATTTACTAATAAATCGTATGCAAGTTTCACTCTTTCCCAACGTCTATCTCGATCCATTGCGTAATACCGACCAATAACCGAAGCTAATTTTGCTTTCTTTGTACTTAAAAAAGTTTCTAAATCAGCGATAAAACCAATTCCTGATTTTGGATCAACGTCCCGACCGTCAGTAAAAGCGTGAATAAATACTTTTTGAAGGCCATAATTTTCAGCGGCTTCTACAAGACCTTTTAAATGATTGATGTGGGAATGAACGCCACCATCAGAAACCAATCCTAAAAAGTGCACTTTTCGATTGTTCTTTTTTGCAAATTCAAAAACATCAACCAATGTTTTTTCATTTTTCAAGGTATGATTTTGAACGGCTAAATTTATTTTGGCTAAATCTTGATAAATAATTCTTCCGGCACCTAAATTCATGTGTCCTACTTCAGAATTCCCCATCTGACCTTCAGGCAAGCCTACATTTAAACCATCTGTCCGAAGTTGTGCACTTGGATATTTAGCGTATAAACTATCAATAAAAGGAGTATTTGCATTATCTATAGCGGAAACTTTTGGGTCAGGTGATTTTCCCCAACCGTCTAAAATCATTAAAATTACTTTCTTATTCATCTGGTTTGTATTTTAAACAAAGGTAAAAAAATAGAAACTGATGTAATTATTTTAAAATGATAATTAATGAAAAAATATTAAATTAAAAAATGTTTTTCACCGCATTATAATCAATAAAATAGCGAAGACTAATGGAGAAAATCGTATTCAAATTGCTATCGATGAGATTATTGAAATTTGGACCTATATTTCGATTAATTAAGTTGGTATAAGTTGATCCATTGTTTCGATATAGAACTGATATTTCACTTCCAGGTGCAAACCACCATGAGTACGATAAATCAAAATTTAGCGTATTGTAATTAATATTAGTATCTCCTGCAAAAGGATTTCCACTAACCAATGAACCATTATTTTTTAAAGAAAGATAGGCTCTGTTTTCAGAAATAGCCCAATAGTATCGCGCAGCAAGATTCAATGTCATTCGTGGACTTAAGGCATATTTTGCTGAAATCTCATGGGTAAGTGCTCGAATATCTCGTTCAGAAAACACCACTTCATCTGCAGTATCAAATGCAGCAAAACCTTTGTCACTGTTTTGTCGGAACATATCCAACGAATAAGTCATCAGAAAACGATTGTTGAACCGGTACCTTGGACTGACTGTAATTCCATACATTATACGTTTTTTCTCATTATATATTTTAGAGTGCGGCGTGATATCTATAGCGAATTTTCGATTGTAATTCGTTGATAAATATAGTGAAGTGTAAATATTTTTCGGAAGTGTTACAAACTGATTTTCTACTCGAGCTTCATAGAAATCATATACTTTTAATGGGTTTACGTAAAATGAAAAGGCTAGATAATCGTTTTTTAGAGTATTAGCTGAGATGTCAATATTAAATTGAGCTTGTTGCAGTCGGCCAGAAGTATTTTGAAGTTCTAAATAATTGTTATAATTAATTCTTAATGTGTTGAATAATTTCGTTGGTTTTAAAATTCGATAGCCTAAATTAGCATAGCCTCCGTGGTAATCCGTTATGAAATTAATTCCTAAATCGTTCGGGTCGTATTCTTTCGAAACATAGTTTGCACCCGCATTATAGCGCCATTTGCCGCCTTTCTTTCCAACTCCAATAGATGTACTAATTCCATTTTTATCATCAGCGTTACCGTATCTATTAATATAACTGTATTTTGCATCTCCAGATAAATTATACCGATTGTTTTTTGTGTTCAAATCGTAAACTAATGCGGAAACATTGGCATCCCGAAAGGTTCCATTTCGTGTAACATTAGTGTTAATAAATGAAACAGAGGAGTTTTGATTAAACCTTTGATCAACAACCAATACATTGTAATTGGTTACAGGTTCCACTTCAATTTTAGTCGATTTCTGAGTGATTTCGTTATATGCACGAGCAAATGTTCGCTCGGTTATTGCATTTAAAACGCCAATACCCAAGCCGCTTTTCGTTCGTCCAGAAACTTTTACGGCATTAATTAAGTTTACTGAAGTCGGATTTTTAACATCAATATCTTGTTCATCAGTTGTTGCATAAGTGGATGGTCTTCCGCCAACTCTTCGCGAATAAAGTAAACCTCCTTTATTAAATAAATCAGTTCCTTCAGTAAAAAATGGACGATTTTCATTGAATTGTTGTTCGAATGGACCTAAATTCAGTTCGACATTATCATAAACAGTCTGCCCAAAATCTGGAATTAGAATAGCATCTAATGTAAAGGAATCATTTATGCCGTATTTAATATCCATTCCAGCCTTGAAGGTATGGCTAGAGGTGGTCGTGTTGTTTTCAAAGTAATAGGAAGAATAAGGAATGAAAAACAATCGAGTAGGAGGTGTGATGTTTTCAATTCCTTCTAAACGACCTGTTTGAGGCAGTAAAGCACCAATTTCCAGATTGACAGAATTCCATGTATATTTCTGACGATCACGTTTAATTTCTCTATAAAAATTAATTCCCCAAGTTTGAACTTTTTCCTTTGAAAAACGCAATGCAGCATAAGGAATACGCATTTCAACAGTCCAACCTTCATCTGTTAGTGTAACATCGCTGTTCCAGATTGCGTCCCAACTATAATCTTCGTTTCCTTCTGTTGCAATACAATCCATCTGAACTCCTGCCGCACTTACAAAAAAACGAAAATCTTGTTGACCATCATTAAAACCGTTAATGTAAACGCCAAAATGATCCGCAGTTCCAAAATTATCACGTTGCGTAATTTCTTTTAAAATTTTATCTGGTTGATTGTCTTTTAAAATAGCACTAATGTAAAGTGCTTCATTATCATATAAAACACGAACTGTAACTTCTTTTTCAGAAGCAGCCGCCGCTCCATTATCGGGTTCTTGCATAACAAAATTAGTGGCTGAATGTGCTGATTCCCAAATAGCTTCATCTATTTTACCATCTATCGAAATTCTTTCGGTAATTGAGTGCGTTTGCAATGTTTTCTTTTGCGAATAAGCTGAAAAAGAAATGATTATAATGAAGATAAGTTGTAAAATGCGGCTGTTTGGCATAATCATTGTATTATATATACAAAACTAGTGATTTAACAATTATTAACAAGTAAAATCACAATTTAATTTTACAACTTACGTTTTAAATAATATAAAATTTGTTGGTTTAACTCGCGATTACCCCTTTATTTGTTTTAGAAATAACATTTTTGTTAAAGTTTTTCATAACGTTATTTTTCTCATCAAATTTTATATTTTTGCCTCGTTCATTATTAATGTATAAAAAACACTATCAATGATTTACCGAATTTTTCCATTTTTCTTCTTATTATTCTCGAGTTTTAGTTCTAATCCCGAAATTGTTTCGGATAAAGCACACAGTAACCTACAATCTGTCAAAGTTCTTGCTGAAAATATTACCCTTTCGGCAGAAGCTAAAGCGGTTAATTTGTACAATTCTTTAGATGCAAATAATCTTTCTCTACCTAATTTAGAAAGTTTTACAAAAGCTTTAAAAGGTTTTTATGCTTTGCAAACGAAGGGTAAAATTCAAAAAAACATATTGACTTTAATCGATTTCAGTTTATCGTCAAACACGAAAAGACTTTGGATTATTGATTTAAACTCAAATACAGTCCTTTTTAATTCTTTAGTAGCACATGGAAGAAATACAGGAAATGAGTTTGCTACTTCGTTTTCAAATAAAGCAGAATCATACAAAAGTAGTTTAGGGTTTTACGCAACGGGTGAAGTTTATCAAGGAAAACATGGACTTTCTTTACGTTTAGACGGTTTAGAACGTGGTGTAAATGATAATGCAAGAGCTCGTGCTGTAGTAATGCATGGTGCTGATTATGTTGCAGAATCGTTTATAAAAAATAACAGCCGTTTGGGTCGTAGTTTGGGTTGTCCAGCAATTCCAATGAATATGACCAAAGAAATTATTTCAATTATTAAAGATAAATCTTGTTTATATATTTATCATCCTTCTTTAGATAAAGAGAATGAGACGAAACATGTTTCTTAAGAATTAAAGCAATCGGTACATCATATAATGAGTGCCTACGCCTTCAATTTCAAATGCGGTTCCGCGTTTATGAAAATTTAATCTTTCATAAAACGGAACCGCATTTTTTCGTGCATAAAACCAGATTAATTTCTTTTGATTTTCTTTTGCCAATTTAATAACATTATGCATCAGTTTTTCGCCAATGCCTTTCTTTTGAAATTCGTCTAAAACAGCCATTCCTCGAACTTGAATTTGCTTGTCAAATTGCCAGTTTGCATTCGATTTTTCAAAAACAGACACAATTCCTACAAGCATTTCTTCATGGAAATAGCCAAAATGTGTCGTCGTTGGTAGATTGTCTCCTTCAAAACGACAAGTTTCAACGGGCAAACCCGGTCTTAAAACCGGATTCCGAACGATAAAAGTGGACTCTGAATCAATTGTTTTTATTTTTGACATAAATTTTTATTTCGATAACTTTTTAAAGGTAAATTAATTAGGGTTTTTTTGGTTTGCTTTTATAAAATAATTTGATTTTTTTGAATAAAAAGCTTGCGACAAAGTAATTTTATTACTTATATTTGCACCGTTGATAAGCGAAAGTAGCTCAGTTGGTAGAGCTCCAGCCTTCCAAGCTGGTTGTCGCGAGTTCGAGCCTCGTCTTTCGCTCCAAAAGCCTCAAAGTAATTTGAGGCTTTTTTTTTGTCATAATCCCAACGTTCCCAATTCGCTCAAATCACTTCCCGTTTCTACTTCTTCAGCAGGTTGATTCCTTCTAAATATCCTAGCATTTAAAGTTCCTTTCAAAGTGACTGTGTCTCCTTTTACATCAAGCCAGCTTCCTTCCCGTAATCCTAAAACAGGAACTGTGTTGAATGCATGATATTCTTTAATTCGAGTTTCACGCGTTTCTCCCATATGTTTGGATTGGTCATCCGGGTCGAGATAATGAGGATTCAAATTAAACGGTAGTATTCCCAAAGTTTGAAAACTGGGTGGGTAAATAATAGGCATGTCATTCGTAGTTTGCATTGATAGTCCGGTAATATTACTTCCGGCACTTGTTCCTAAGTAAGGTGTTCCCGATTTTAAGGTTTCAGCGAGAATGTCCATTACGTCGGATTTGTAAAGTTGTGCCACCAATAAAAAGGTATTTCCACCTCCAGTAAATATTCCCTGAGCTTCTTGAATGGCTTTTTTCAAATCCTCAAATTCATGTAAGCCTTTTACGTCAATATTGATTTTTGCGAAAGCTCCTTTAACACATTCGGTATAATCTTCATGTGAAATGCCGCCTGGTCGAGCAAAAGGAATAAATAGAATGGATTTACAGCTAGCGAAATGAATTTTCAGCTCGGGTAAAATGTATTCTAAATAGTCGCCTCCGTGAAGTGTGGATGTACTTGCAATAATTAAATTCTTCATATAAATAATTTGAGTTTAAAGATAAAAATCTTCTTCAAATGATTCAATGAGAATAAAATTTAATTAACAAAAGTTTACAAACGCTTTAGGACTTAATTTGGAAGCCTTCCCAATACATTTACAATCTATTCAATAACCGTAAATTAAATTATTTGGGAGCGAAAATTACTTTACCTTTTTTACTGCTGTTTTTTACTACAATCGGAATTGCTCAAACAAGAAGGCAAGTTCAGGGAAAAATCAGTGTTAGTAACGCAAGTCCGTCAAATGTTTTGATTCTTAATTTGAATACCGAAGAAGAAGCTAGAAGTAATTCAGAAGGTTTATTTGTAATTTCTGTACAACCCGATGATATTTTAGTTTTTTCATCTGAAAACTTAGATTATATGCGGAAATTAATTGAGGTTTCGGACTATCAAAAATCAGAAATTACAATCGAAATGACTTCTAAGTTAATAGTATTGAATGAAGTTGAAATTATTGATAATAAATCCTACAACGCTGTTGATTTAGGAATTCTGCAAAAACCAGCCAAAAGTTACACTCCTATGGAACGTAAATTACAAACTGCGGGAGATTTTAAACCCATTCACTTATTAGGACTACTTGGAGGCTCTTTGCAATTGGACCCCATTTTTAACGCGATTAACGGAAAGACTAAACGTTTGAAAAAAGAAATTATCTTAGAACGAAATGCTCGTAGATTAGAAGAGTTTAATGAGTTTTTGACAGAAAATGATTTGATTAAGGAGGTTAAAGTCAGTCCAGATAACGTTAGTGAGTTTGTGTATTTTGTATTAGAAAAAGAAGAGTTTAAAAAGTTATTAGAATCTAAAGATAGAAGCAAAATGATATTTTACCTTATCGAACAGCATTCGGAGTTCACAATTAAAGCCAATTCGGATGAAAAAAAGTAGTCTTTTATTTTTTCTTTTAATTGCTACGTGCTCTTTTGCACAGAAAGCCACTAAAATTAATGGAAAAATTGTAGTCTCTGATGCAAAACCAAGTGGTGTCCATGTTATTAATTTGAATACCGAACAAGAAGTGCTTTCAGATGAAATGGGTAATTTTCTAATCGAAGTTCATGCCGATGATTTACTTGTTTTTAGCGCAAGTCATTTGGATTATATGCGAAAAATCATCGAACAAGAGGATATTGACAAAGGAATATTTACTGTTGCAATGACATCAAACAGTACGATGCTCGAAGAAGTTGAAATCACCAATTATAGCAGAATTAACGCAGTTTCATTGGGAATTTTATCCAAACCTGCAAAAAAATACACAGTTGCCGAACGCAGATTATATGGAGCAACAAGTTCGCCATTAGATGGTTTGCTTAACAAAATTTCTGGACGTACGGATATGCTAAACAACGATATTGAGACAGAAAAAAAAGAATTTGCATTAGTATCTTTAGACGGTCTTTATCCAGAAACGTTTTACACGCAAACACTTAAAATTCCCAAAGAAGAAATTGGAGGATTTCACTATTATATAGTTGAAGATTTTAAATTAAAAGAAGCATTAAAGGGCGATAATTCTTTCCTTGTTACTTTTATAATGATTAAATTAGCCTCCGACTATAAAGCAATTCGAGATGCGAAGTAAGTTGGTTTTCTGTATTATTCTTTTGATTTCTGTGAATGCTTTTTCGCAGAAGGAGAAATTGATGAAAGGCAAAATACTTGTCAAAAATTCAAAACTGGACGGAATTCGAGTAATTAACTTGGTCAACGAAAAAGAAGCTGTTACAGATGCTGAAGGTGTTTTTTCTATTTTAGCAAAACCAGATGATTTACTTGTTTTCTCGGCATCATTTCTCGATTACATGCGGAAAATTATTGAAGAAAGTGATTATAATAAAGGTACGATTAAAATAGAAATGACTTCAAAGGTAGTGCAGCTCGATGAGGTTGAGATTTATGAGAATAAAAGAATTAATGCAGTAGCTTTAGGAATTTTGTCAAGTCCTGCAAAAGAATATTCACCTGCGGAACGACGATTACAAACAGCTACAGGATTGTATCCTACCCTTAATGCGGGAACAATGGCAGGTGGGTCAATAGGTTTAGACCCGTTGATGAACTGGATTTCAGGACGAACCGCATTGTTAAAAAGAGCTTTGAAAGCGGAGGAAAAAGAAATTCTTTTGCAAAAATTGGAGCAATATTATCAAGAGAAATTTTTCACAGATAAGCTAAATATTCAAGTTTTATATTTAGGTAGTTTTAAAAATTTTGCAGTCTACGATGCTGCGTTAATTGATGCGATTAATTCTAAAAATGAAGCGCTGGTGGAGATTAACTTATACCGATTGTCCACTGAATTTAATAAATTAAATGATTATGAAAAATAAATTACTCTTTGTTTTGTTGTTGTTTACAAGTGTTTTGATGGCTCAGAAATTACCACGAGAAATTCTCTATGGTCAATTAGTAGCTGATTCTACAGGAGTTGAAAATGTTTTAGTGACAAATAAAACAGCGAAGCTAGCTGTGTATTCGCGAAGCGACGGGACTTTTCAAATTCATGTACGTGAGAAAGATACTTTGATATTTTCGAACTTGAATTTCCCTGTTCAAAGTCTTATTTTGAATGAAGCGGACCTAAAATTAAAACTGCTGAAAATTAAAATCGAAAGTCGACCAAATCAACTGGATGAAGTGATTATTAATCCAAATGCATTAAGCGGAAATCTTGAAAAAGACAATGAGAATATTAAAGTGACGCAACTGAAACCCAAAATTGATAATCTTACAGCGATTGCTACGCTTTATGAAGATGACGTCCAATCTTCGCCTGATAATAAGCTAATGCCTGGTTATTTAGACACGAGATATATGATGGATTTTCAAGCTATTGGTGTGAAGCTAATTCGGTCTTTAAAAAGTAGTGAAGCCCAAAGGAATAAAAATAAAGATATCTCACGATTTTCTGTAATTGTTCAAAATAGATTTTCACCTGAGTTTTTCAGAAATAATTTCAAAATGGATAAGAAACAAACAGAAGCTTTTTTAAATTTCTGCGAAAGTGACCCGAATGCAAAAGAACTTACAGCGAATGGCAATGACTTTGAACTCATTGATTTCTTAATGTTGAAAAAGCAAGAGTACACTAAATTTAAAAAAGAATAGTACTTTTGAAAAATGAATAAAAAAGTTGTTTTACTTCTGACGCTATTACTATTTATAGGATTGAGTTCGTTTAATGTGCACAAATTTTACGTGTCCATATACCAAGTCGATTTTGTTCCCGAGAAAAAAAGAGTAGAGATTACAGCTCGAATTTTTCTGGACGACTTGAACACAGCATTGGAACAGGAATACAATGCTAAAATGCATCTTGGCGAAAAAGCCGAAAGCGCTCAGGATGTTTTGTTTCTACAAAAATTTCTACAAAAACATTTGAAAATAGCCATCGATGGTAAAGAAAGAAACATTCAATTTTTAAGCAAAGAAGTAGAAAATAATGTTTTGATTATTTACTTAAAAATCAACGACATTAAGAAAATGTCTGCAATGAAGATTCAGAATAACGCATTATTAGAATTAAATTCAGACCAGCAAAATATTATTCAGACTAATTTTTTTAACAAGAAGAAAAGTTATCTTTTTACGGGAGATTACTTCGTTGAAACAATTCACTTCAAATAAATATAAATTATTTTATTACTTTTAAGGTCTTAAAAAAAAAACTACATGAAATTACACCATTTATCGGTCGTTTATTTACTGTTTTCATCAGTAATCGTTTTTGGGCAAGTCACTACAGAAAAACAAAAAGGACACGAAGACACTAATAAATTCCGTCAAATGTATGATTTGATGGCCACTCCAAACATGTATCGAACCGCTTCTGGAGCTCCTGGTCCTGAATATTACCAGCAGAAAGCCGATTATAAAATGGATATTGAGCTTGATGATAAAAATGCGCGACTAGACGGTGTTGAAACAATCACTTATCATAATAACGCCAAGGAATCGCTCGATTACTTATGGTTGCAACTGGACCAAAACAGAAGAAATAAAAATTCGGTTACTAAGAAAAACGGAAGCTCCTACATGGACGACGCGATTAGTACACAAGGATTTTCTACAAAATATCTTGAAGAACCAGCAGAGCGAGGCTTTAACATTGTTTCGGTTATGGATGAAAAAGGAAAACCACTTTCCTATACAATTAATGAAACCATGATGCGAATCAATTTGGTTGAACCATTGAAACACGGTGCGAAAATGGTTTTCACAATCAAATGGTGGTACAATATTAACAACTACATGATTGAAGGCGGTCGTTCCGGTTACGAGCATTTTGAAAAAGACGGCAATAATCTCTATGTTTTAGCACAGTTTTTTCCTCGAATGGCGGTTTATAATGACGTGGAAGGTTGGCAAAACATGCAGTTTTGGGGTGGTGGAGAGTTCGCTCTAGCTTTCGGAGACTATGAAGTAAATGTTACTGTTCCGGCGGACCATATCATGAATGCGACCGGCGTTTTACTCAATAAAAAAGACGTTTTTACAGAGACGCAACTAAAACGTTGGGCTCTTGCCGAGAAAAGTTTTGACAATCCAGTTATTATTGTCACACAAGAGGAAGCAATAAAAGCCGAGAAAGGTAATTCAACAAAAAAGAAAACTTGGAAATGGAAAGCTGAGAACGTTAGAGATTTTGGAATTTCAACTTCCCGTAAATTTATTTTTGATGCCATGGCGGTTAAAATGGGCGACCGAACCGTAATGGCAGAATCCATGTATCCAAAGGAAGGAAACCCACTTTGGGAACAATATTCAACTCGGGCGGTAGCTCATACTTTAAAAAGTTATTCCAGTTATACGTTTGATTATCCGTATCCAAAAGCTGTTTCGGTAAATGCACAAGACCAAGGAATGGAATATCCGATGATTTGCTGGAACTTTGGTCGTCCAGAAACAGACGGAACCTATTCGGACCAGGTGAAATACGGTATGATTGGCGTGATTATTCACGAAGTGGGACACAATTATTTCCCGATGATTGTCAATTCGGATGAAAGACAATGGACGTGGATGGACGAAGGATTGAATACGTTTCTACAATATTTAGCCGAAAACACTTTTCAAAAAGATTTCCCAAGCCGTCGTGGTCCAGCCCGATTGATTGTACCTTATATGAGTGGCGACCAAGATAATATTTCCCCAATTATGACCAATTCGGAGAGTATAAAGCAATTTGGAAGCAACGCTTACGGAAAACCGGCAACGGGTTTAAACATTCTTCGTGAAACCATAATGGGCCATGAACTCTTTGATTATGCATTCAAAACGTATGCGAATCGTTGGAAATTCAAGCATCCAACACCAGAAGATTTCTTTAGAACTATGGAAGATGCTTCGGCAGTTGACTTAGATTGGTTTTGGAGAGGTTGGTTTTACACCACAGATTATACGGATATTGGAATTAAAGAGGTAAAACAATTTACCGTTACAGATGAATTGCCAAAAGGATTAGAGGTGGAGAAACCTTCGCGTCGTCGTCGTTACAATTTGACGGGACCAATGGTTTTTGCTACCGAAATTGAGTCTTCAGAGAAAGGAAAATCAGTAAATGTAAAAGAGATTAAAACCTTGAAAGAGTATCTGGCAACCAATTTCACCCAAAAAGAAATAGCAGCATTAAATAATCCTAATTATTTCTACCAAGTTACTTTTGACAAACCCGGAGGATTGGTTATGCCACTACTTGTTGATTTGTTTTTTGACGACGGAACCGTTGAAAAGCACCGTTTTCCTGCTCAAATTTGGAATCGAAACGACGAACTAGTTACGCGAACTTTTGCAACGGAGAAGCCAATTGTTAAAATCATCGTGGATGCCGAACTGGAAACTGCCGACATTGATGTTACGAATAATACGTGGCCAAAAGAGTCGGTGCCTTCTAAATTTGATTGATAAAAAAACGCTAAATACGTCCCTTATTCGCAAAGTTCCTTTGTAACTTTGCAACCCTAAAGTAAATATACCATGTTTGGAATTGGAGGTTCAGAAATATTTGTCATTATATTGATTGCAGTTATGCTTTTTGGTGCGGATAAAGTGCCCGAAATTGCCCGAACTTTAGCTAAAGGAATGACGCAATTGAAAAATGCAACCGATGATATTAAAAACGAAATTACTCGAAGTGCCGAAGAAAACGGACTGGATAGAAAAAGCTTAACAAGCGGTTTCGAATCAGAATTTGGTGGATTGAAAGAGCATGTCGACGGTATAAAAGACGATTTGGCAGCCAATCATTCACTCGATGTAAAAAGTATAACGGCTGATATTGACTCAGAAATTTCAAAGGCAAAAGAAAACTTAGACGATTTAACTGGGCCAATTAAAAGACAACGATAAATTATGTTGGAATTTTTATTGAATTTAGACCGCGATGTTTTTATTTTCCTAAATAGTTTTGGAAATGAAACATGGGACCCGTTCTGGCTGTGGATTACCAAACAAATCAACTGGATTCCTATCTTCCTTATTTTCTTTTACCTTATTTTCAAACATTACGGTTGGCGTCATGCTTTGTTAATCATTCTAATGATTTCTTTGCTGATTTTAATCACAGACCAAACTACCAATCACCTTTTCAAATACCGTTTTGTACGACTTCGCCCAGGAAGTGACCCCGCTCTTGATGGACTTATTCGAGCCGTACATACCAGTAAAACCTTTAGTTTTATCTCCGGTCACGCTTCTAATTCTATGGCGGCTTGCTTTTTCTTATACACCGTTCTTAAAACACGTGTAAAGTACATCGAACTTATGTTCCTGTGGCCTTTAGTATTCGCTTACAGCCGTATATACTTGGGCTTGCACTATCCAGGCGATATTTTAGCGGGTTATATTTGGGGAATAGTAATGGCGCTTTTGGTGCTGAAACTTTACGTAGTGCTTCGGGATAAGTATTTTCCCAACCGCGAACCCATCGAAGTGGTTGAGGATGCTGAATTATAAAACCCGACTTACCGTCAATCCATCTCTTATCGGCAACAAAACCGTTTCAACCCTCGGGTCTTCATTTATCTTTTTATTGTAGGCTAAAAGTACATTTGTGCTCAAATCTCGCGGGTCAGGCGTTTCAAGAACCTTTCCGCTCCACAAAACATTGTCAGAAAGAATAATTCCACCTTCATTCATCTTGGGAACAATCAGGTCAAAATAGTTCAAATAATTTTCCTTATCAGCATCAATAAAAACCAAATCATACTTCTTTTCTAAGGTGGGAATGATTTCTATGGCGTCGCCAATGTGCTGCTGAATTTGTGTATGCCAAGGCGATAAATCGAAGTATTTCTTTTGAATGGATTCCAACTCTTCATTGATGTCAATCGTGTCCATCGAACCATTTTTTTGCATTCCTTCACACAAACACAAAGTGGCATAACCCGTATAAGTGCCAATTTCCAGAATGTTTATTGGTCGAATCAATTTCGATAACATACTCAAAACCCTCCCTTGAAAATGACCACTCAACATACGAGGCTGAAGGATTTTCTGATGCGTTTCGCGGTTCAAAGCTGCTAAAAGTTCAGGTTCTTGTTGCGAATGATTAGCGATATAATTTTCCAGTTCTTCAGATATAAAGTGCATGTCTCGTATTTTTTGGCAAAGTTATCAAAATACTACAATTCAATTAGGGTTTGCAAACCTATTTCTTTTGATTAAAACACAATGAAGCACCAAGCATAAATAGTTTTTTATTTACAGCAAAAAAGCACGGTATGATTTCCAGTATTGCTAACTCTAATGTTTCGTATCACTGCTCCTCCGTTATGCAGGAGTGCTCCTCTATTTCGCAGGAGTGTTCCTGCGTTTTACAGGAACGCTCCTACGTTTTGCGGGAGTAGTCCTGCGTCTTGCGGGAACAGTCCTGCGTCTTGCGGGAGTAGTCCTACGTCTTGCAGGAGTTGTCCTGCGTTTTGCAGGAGTTGTCCTGCGTTTTGCAGGAGCAGTCCTGCGTCATGCAGGAGTTGTCCTACGTCTTGCAGGAACTGATTTTGAAACAAAAAACCTCCGTGCTTACCCTAGTAAACACGGAGGTTTTTATCAAAATAAACTAATTTATCCCACTAAGTTGATGATTTTTCCCGGAACGATAATCACTTTATTAGGTGTTTTTCCATCCAATTGTTTGATGGTTCTTTCGTCTTTCATGACGATTTCCTCAATTTGTTCCTTGGTTAAATCCAAAGGCAAGTTGAGGGTAAAACGCATTTTTCCGTTAAAGGAAACCGGGTATTCTTTATTGCTTTCTACTAAATATTCTGGGTTGAATTTAGGGAAATCTGCGGTGGAAATACTCATTTGATGTCCTAATTTCTCCCACAACTCCTCAGCAATATGAGGTGCATAAGGCGAAATCAAGATGGCCAAAGGTTCTAAAACCGAACGTTCGTGGCATTTCATGGCAGTCAACTCATTGACGGCAATCATGAACTGACTTACGGAGGTGTTGAACGAGAATCCCTCGATATCATCGTTGACTTTCTTAATGGTTTTGTGCAATGTTTTCAAGGCTTCCGCCGAAGCTGGATTAGAAGTTACTATCAATCCACTTTCGTCAAAATACAACCTCCACAACCTTTTCAAGAAACCAAATACTCCCGAAATTCCTGCCGTGTTCCAAGGTTTTGCTTGTTCTAGCGGACCTAAAAACATTTCGTATAAACGTAAAGTATCGGCTCCATATTCTTCGCAGATATCGTCTGGAGTTACTACGTTGTATTTGGATTTAGACATTTTTTCTACTTCGCGATGAACTTTGATTTTATCATTTCTATTTATTATGAGTTCTCCATTTTCACCAACAAATAGAGAATTTTTATATTCACTATATATTGGATGATTTATGAATTTATCTATATCTAATTCATTTGTAACTTCATTAATTAAGGAAATATCAATGTGAATTGTTTGTGCTCCAATTTCATTAAATTTTTCTCCATTAACTTCTGTGATTTTTTGTCCATTTTCAAACTCTAAATAACAAAATCCCCCACCAGTTTTCATTGATGGCTGATTATTTGAAGATACAAAAAGAAATGTCTTGCCGTCTAAATTTATATTATACCTTTTAACAAAAGCACTCATGCCCAAAATCATCCCTTGATTAATCAATTTCTTGAAAGGTTCTTCTTGGTTTACGTAACCTCTATCTTTCAAGAATTTGTTCCAGAAACGGGAGTACAATAAATGTCCGGTGGCGTGTTCGCTTCCTCCTATATATAAATCGACGTTTTGCCAATAGTTTTGTGCATCGGCAGAAACAAATTCTTTGTCGTTTCCAGCATCCATATAACGCAACCAATACCACGAACTTCCTGCCCAACCCGGCATGGTGTTCAATTCAAGTGGAAAAATGGTTTTATTATCTATCAACTCATTACTCACTACTTTATTGGCACTACTATTCCACGCCCAAACCGTTGCATTTCCTAGAGGTGGTTCGCCGGTTTCTGTTGGCAAATACTTCTCTACTTCTGGCAAACGAATCGGTAAATGTTCGGCGGCAATCATTTGCGGCAATCCGTTTACGTAATATACCGGAAAGGGTTCGCCCCAATATCTTTGACGGGAAAACACAGCATCACGCAAGCGGTAATTGGTTTTTCCTTTTCCTTGGTTCAATTCCTCCAAAGCTTCGATGGCTTTCGCCGATGCTTCTTTGTAACCCATTCCGTTTAAGAAATCCGAATCGATTAGTTTAAAACCTTCTTTGGCACCAAACGCATTTTCAGAAATATCTTGGTCAAAAATGTTTTTGATTTCCGGCATTCCCTCGGTTCCTTTAAAGAAATTGGCAAAAGCATAATCGCGTTCGTCGCCACAAGGAACGGCCATAACCGCACCTGTACCGTAACCGGCAAGCACATAATCGCCTATCCAAACCGGAACGGGTTCTTTGGTAAACGGATGTTCGGCATAAGCTCCAGTAAACACGCCCGAAATGGTTTTTACATCCGCCATTCGTTCGCGTTCGCTGCGTTTTGCAGTAGCTTCTATGTACGATTCAACCGCGTGTTTTTGTTCTGGTGTGGTAATTTTGGCCACCAAATCATGTTCGGGAGCTAAAGTCATGAAGGTTACTCCAAAAATGGTGTCGGGTCTTGTGGTGAAAACTTCGATGGTGTACTCGCTAGTATCATCTCCAGATAATATATAATCGACATCGTCTTGCTCTAATTCTGAATCTTTTACTTTGAAAGTGACTAAAGCACCTACTGATTTTCCAATCCAGTTTCGCTGACTTTCTTTTAATGATTCCGTCCAATCGATGTCGTTCAAACCTTCCAAAAGACGTTCGGCATACGCTGAAATTCGCATACTCCATTGCGTCATTTTTTTACGAATTACGGGATGACCACCACGTTCTGAAACGCCGTTGATGATTTCGTCATTCGCCAAAACGGTTCCCAAAGCCGGACACCAGTTGACTTCGGTTTCGGCAAGAAACGTCATACGGTATTGCAATAAAATGCGTTGTTGGTCTTCATGGGTAAACGAATTCCAATCTTCTGCTGAAAATGCAATGATGTTATCGTCACAAACAGCGTTGACTTTCGCATTTCCGTTGGCTTCAAATTCCATGATTAGGGTTTTGATGTCACGGGCTTCATTCGCATCTTTATCGTACCAAGATTCGAACAATTGAATGAAAATCCATTGGGTCCATTTGTAATAATCAGGACTTGAAGTTCGCACTTCACGACTCCAATCGAATGAAAAACCAATTCTGTCTAATTGTTGACGGTATCGAGCAATATTTTCTTTCGTAGTTTTATCAGGATGTTGACCTGTTTGAATGGCATACTGTTCTGCCGGAAGTCCAAAACTATCGTAGCCTTGCGGATGCAAAACATTAAATCCCTTGTGACGTTTGAATCGGGAATAAATGTCCGAAGCGATGTATCCCAGCGGATGCCCAACGTGCAATCCGGCTCCCGAAGGATAAGGAAACATATCTAGAACATAGTATTTGGGTTTTTCGGAATTATTATTGGCTTGAAAAGTACCGTTTTCGCTCCAGTGTTTTTGCCATTTGGCTTCTATTTCGTTGGGATTGTATTTCATTTTTTATTTATTTTGCCACAAAGGCACAAAGATGCAAAGGTTGTTTTTAAAAAGATTCAAAAGTTAAAATGAATTCTATGACGGCCCGAGCGATTCGCTTCTATACAAAAAAAATCGTTTCGAGGTGGCAAATTTACATTTATTGTACGAAAGTTAAAACTTTGAACGTTATAAAGTACGATTAAAGAAATTCTTTATTATTTTTACCCCATAATTAAAAAGCTATGAGTTCTTCTTACGATAAATTTCAAAAACGTCGGTTAATATCCTCCTATTTTTCAGTAGTCTTGAGTGTCTTTTTGGTGCTTTTTCTGTTGGGAATTTTGGGTTTGTTTGTGATTAATTCTAAAAAACTATCGGACGATTTCAAGGAAGAAATTGCCATGACTGTCTTTTTTGATAATGAATCGAACGACACGATTATCAAGGCTTTTGACAGTGAACTACAAACGGCTCCGTTTGTAAAATCGTTTATTTATGTAACGAAAGAAGATGCTGCGAAACAACATTCGGATATTATTGGCGAGGATTTCATGACTTTTTTGGGCGAAAATCCGTTGCAAAACTCCTTTGACATTCACTTGAAAGCCGATTATATTGTGAACGATAGTATTGCAAAAATTGAATCACGCTTACGCAAAAATGAAATGGTTTCGGACATTGTGTACGACAAACAATTGGTGAATTTAGTAAATGACAACATTAAGAAAGTAAGTTTCTGGATATTAATTATCAGTGGTTTTCTTGCTTTTATAGCTGTGTTGCTGATTAATAGTTCAATGCGATTGTCCATTTATTCGAACCGATTTATCATCAAAACAATGCAAATGGTGGGTGCTACAAAATCATTTATTAGAAAACCATTTATTTGGAGAAGTATAAAACTAGGAATGATTGGTGCCGGATTGGCTATACTATGTTTAGTTGGTGTCTTGTATTACATCAATGAAACGTATCCTAACTTGAATATTTTGGAGGAAGAAACAATGACAGCTGCGATTTTAGTGGGTGTTTTAGTAGTGGGAATTATCATTACTTGGTTGAGTACTTTCTTTGCGACACAACGTTTCTTGAACTTGAGAACAGACGATTTATACTAGAGTAAAACTTTTAGAATTAATATTATAAAAATATAATACCATGGAAAATAAACCACAACATGAATTTCTTTTTGATAAAGTAAATTACAAATTCTTATTAATCGGACTTGCTGTTATTGCCTTGGGATTCATTCTAATGTCAGGTGGTGGTTCTGATAATCCTGCCGTTTTTAACGAAGAGATTTTTAATTGGAGACGCATCCGATTGGCACCAACTACGGTTTTAATTGGTTTTGGAATTACGATTTATGCCATTATGAAAAAGAGTAAGTAATTAGCTAATTACATAATTCGTTAAGGAATATCGAAATTTTGAGTTCCACAACCGATAACTGAAAATTCATAATTTATAACTCATAATTCATAATTAAAAAAGAATGGATACATTACAAGCAATTATTATTGCTATTATCGAAGGACTTACTGAATATTTACCTATTTCCTCAACGGCCCACATGGGATTTGCCGCAGACCTTCTAGGAATGGAGGAAAGCGAGTTCCTTAAAATGTTTCAAGTTTCGATACAATTTGGTGCGATTTTATCCATTGTCGTATTGTATTGGAAAAAATTCTTTGACTTTTCAAACTTTAATTTTTATATTAAGTTAATTGCTGCTGTAATTCCTGCATTGGTTTTAGGTTACCTTTTTGACGACCTGATTGAAGAAGTTTTGGGTAACCAAATTGCGATTTCAAGTGTATTGGTTTTAGGAGGTGTCGTACTTTTATTTGCCGACAATTGGTTTAAAAATCCTACTATACTTGACGAAAAAGAAATTACCGTTAAAAAAGCAGTCATCATCGGATTCTGGCAATGTCTTGCCATGATGCCAGGAACATCTCGTTCTGCAGCTTCCATTATTGGTGGAATGACGCAAGGCTTGAGCAGAAAAGCGGCAGCTGAATTCTCTTTCTTTTTAGCCGTTCCAACCATGTTAGCCGTTACAGTTTATTCTATCTTTGTAAAAACCTGGGGCAAAGGTACTGTTACTGAAATGAAAGGATATGAAATGATTTTGCAAGACCAGAATCACATTAACTTATTTATTATCGGGAATATTGTGGCATTTGTAGTCGCTTTAATTGCGGTAAAAACATTCATCAACCTACTTACAAAATACGGTTTTAAAGTTTGGGGTTGGTACAGAATCATCATCGGAATCGCTTTGTTGATTTACTTTTATACTAAATAATGGATAGATTAAGCATCGAACAATACCAAGAAGGCCAAGTACTATTGGTAGATAAACCATTAACTTGGAGTTCTTTTCAAGCTGTAAACAAGTTAAAATACCATTTAATAAATAAAGTCGGACTTCCTAAAAAGTTTAAAATTGGTCACGCGGGAACTTTAGATCCTTTGGCTACAGGACTCTTGATTGTTTGTACAGGAAAATTCACCAAAACCATTTCTGAAATTCAAAGTCAAGCCAAAGAATATACCGGAACTTTTTATATTGGTGCAACAACTCCTTCGT
This sequence comes from Flavobacterium sp. SM2513, assembly GCF_050908145.1. Classification (GTDB taxonomy): domain Bacteria; phylum Bacteroidota; class Bacteroidia; order Flavobacteriales; family Flavobacteriaceae; genus Flavobacterium. Next base: position 1,578,293 of record NZ_CP194228.1, read on the forward strand.
ATGATTTGGAAACTGAGATTGATGAAACTTTTCCAACTTCCCACATTGATGAAGCATTAATTAATGAAACGGTGAAACAATTTCTGGGTGAAATTGACCAAAAACCACCTATATTTTCAGCCATTAAAAAAGACGGAAAACGACTTTACGAACACGCTCGTGCTGGTGAAGAAGTAGAAATAGCCTTTAGAAAAACGACCATTTACGAATTCGAAATTACGCGAATTGATTTACCTGAAATTGATTTTAGAGTGAAATGTTCTAAAGGAACTTACATACGTTCACTAGCTTTTGACTTTGGGAAAGCCATGCAATCGGGTTCGCATTTGACGGCTTTGCGTAGAACTAAAATTGGTGATTACTCTGTTGAAAATGCTTTTTCTCCTGAAAACTTGGAACATTTATAATTGTAAAGTTTTCAAATCAAATTAACTACGCATCTGAAAATTTAGTAACTTTACTTACTATAAAAATTTATTTGTTATGAAACCATCAGAACAAAAAGCAGAAAACCTTGCCACTCCAGGCAAACCGATGTCTCATGAAGCTTTTGAAAATTTAATCAAAGAAGCAGAAGAGGGAGAGTTTTTGACAGAAAAAGAATTTGACAAAAGGTTCGAAGAATGGAGGCTGAGCAGAAAGAAGTAGTAAGGTCGACTTTTTATCTTCAAGATATAGTTGATATTTTTGAATATGGGTCTGCAACTTTTGGTGAAAGAGCAGGAATGATTTTCTATGAAGATTTGAAAATGACTGTTCGAAGTTTAGAAACTCAGTATTTACTGCATCCAGAATGCCGGTATTTAAAAATTAAATCTAAAATCTACCGCAACATAATAATAGGTTCTTATTTAATTATTTATATCGCCTTAAATAGAGTAGAAGTTTTACGAGCCTTTCACGGCAGTCGTTCTCCGAAAACCATTAAATCCTCTCGAAAAATTAAGCCTTGATTCTTACAAATCACTTGCTTTTTCTAACTCAGTTATCAACAAACTTTTCACTTGGGTTAAAGCATCATCTTTTGCTTCCGCAAAGGAGATTCCATATTTTCGGTTGATGCTTTTTAAATGTTCTGGAAAAGCAGACAAAATAGAACTGTAATACTGGTCTAAAATTTCTTGACTAGGCGTTTCAAAATTAATTCGCAACTGAAACCTTCGTAGTAAGGCTTTGTCAATCAGTTCTACATGATTTGTAGCGCAAATTAACAAGGCGTTTTTTGGGTAATAATCGATAAGTTGGATAATGGAATTTACTAAACGTCGCATTTCACCCACATCTTTATCGTCGGTTTCTCGTTCTTTACCAATTTGGTCAAATTCATCTAAAAATAATATTGCTTTTTCACGTCCTGCTTTGTCAAATACTTGCTTGACATTTTGAGCCGTTTCGCCAATTCGGGAACAAACTACATTACTTAAGTTCAGAATTAAGAGTGGTTTTCCTAAAGCTTTTGCGATGGCTTTTGCAGTGGTAGTTTTTCCACAACCAGAACTTCCATAAAGCAAAACCTTATTGTTGACAGGCAAATTATATTTTAACAAATCGTCAATGTACTTGTATTCTTTCAGTAAAGCTTGAATACTATGGTCATTTTCAAGACTAAAAATGATGTCTTTTAAATCAACATCTTGTTTGTCGGTAATAACTAAATCAAATAATTGCATCGGTAAAAAATAGAATAATTTCTGTTTGCAAAATTAGCGTAATTTATACATTTATCATCATCCGGAATTAAACTTCAAGCCAAAAAAAAACTTCTGAATAAATCAGAAGTTTTAAATAATTATTTTAGTGTGCTTTTAGTTTTTCAAAAGTCGTTGTCAATAACTTTTTCATCTTATCAGTGGCACCACTTATGGCTTTTTCAATTGTATTGGCATGGTTAGTAACCGCTATTGGATTTTTTCCTGCAAGGCGAACTTCAATCAAACATCTTTTGTCATCTATGCCAAATTTTTCATTATTCTCGTCACCTAAGTGCACTTCTACTCTTGTTATTTTATCCTCAAAGCGTTTAAAACTTTCTGTGATTTCTTCAGAAAAATGGCTCTGCATTCTTTCGTTTCCTTCTACTGTTTTGTCCGTGTTGAATTGTATTTGCATAATTTATGTTTTTTAAATATTGATACTCAAATTTAAGCAACAGACTTCACATAAGCCATTCAATTAGTAAAATTTTGGGAAGTAGAATCGATATTTTATGCATCAGAATTATAAAATCTGTGGCTACAATTTCATTCCTTAAAAATAACTTTGATATATTTGTAGAGTGCTTAAAACCTCAATAGTTCTGAATAAATGCGATATCTATTTTTAATTCTATCTTTCCTCACCCTGACAACTTCATTCGCTCAAGAGCAATTTTCTGAAACGATTGTCGATAGTACTTTTTTTACAAAAGTGGATTCATTGTATCGAGAAGACCAATTTTATGTAGGCATTACCTATAATGTGTTGACTAATTTACCAAAATCAGTTCGTCAAAATGGTTTCTCTTCTGGAATTTCATTAGGTTTCTTGCGCGATATGCCCATCAATAAAAAACGAACCTTTGCGATTGCTGTTGGTGCGGGTTTATCCTATGCCAATTATCAGCAAAATTTGGTTGTAAGTGAATTTAATGCAGTAAATCAATATGAAGTAGTTTCTAGTTCAGATATTTCTACAGGCAAGTTAGAACAATTATTTGTAGATGTTCCAATCGAATTCCGATGGAGAAATTCAACACCTACTTCGTATAAATTTTGGCGAATTTATTCGGGGTTTAAATTTCAGTATTTGCTTTATGACAAAAGCAGGCACGAAGGGGATGGATTCAGTTACCGTGTTTCAAAAAATAGTGATTTGAATAACTTACAGTTCGGACCTTATATAGCTGTTGGGTTTAATACGTGGAACTTTCAAGCCTATTATGGGGTCAATCCCTTGTATAAGAATGTCACTACAGATGGAGGAGAGGCTATTAACATGAGAACTTTGAATGTGGGATTAATGTTCTATATTTTATAACCAAAAATAAAGCAACCCAAGTTGTGGGATTGTGCCAATTAATCCTCCCAAAATCAGTTCCGTTGGGGTGTGTGCTTTCATAACCAGTCGGGAGGAAGCAACCAAGCCGTTACATACAATCAGCGGAACAATAATCCAAATCATCCTGACATTATAATGCAGGCTAATACCGATTACAAAAACAGTTAAGGATGTAATCGCAAGCATGTGCAAACTCACTTTAAATTTGGTAAACAAAAATACGAACGCCCAAAATGTACTTATGAAACTAGCTAAAAAGAAAAAGTACAGAATAGGATAGTAGTCGATAGTAATGCTTTTCCGGATAAGAATGAGCAACAAAATAGAGTGAATCAGCAAAGGTAATCGCCGCTGGTTTTTGTGAGCCAACATAATCGAATCCACTCTTCCGAGCGAAAGTAACAAGTAATAAACCGTTAACGGAATAAAAATCGTGATGATGACGATTTGAATGATCACCAAATAAACTTCTTGATAATCGTAATTATGTTTTCCAAAAAAGAAAAAGAACAACACCGCATAAACCGATATAAACAGCGGATGAAATAAATACGAAAATGTAGGAAGTATTTTTTTCAACATAATTACATTTTCTTCCGCATTCGTGCTACAGGAATATCCAGTTGTTCACGGTATTTGGCAATCGTGCGTCTTGCAATCGGATAGCCTTTTTCTTTTAAAAGTTCCGCCAATTGATCGTCCGGAAAGGGTTTCTTTTTGTCTTCTGCTTCAATAATATTTTGTAAAATTTTCTTGATTTCCAAAGTCGAAACGTCTTCACCTTGGTCGTTTTTCATCGCTTCAGAGAAAAATTCCTTTATCAATTTCGTTCCGTAAGGCGTTTCCACATATTTACTGTTTGCCACACGAGAAACAGTCGAAATATCCAAACCAACCAAATCAGCAATATCCTTCAAAATCATTGGTCGCAACTTGGTTTCGTCGCCTTCTAAAAAGAAGTCTTCTTGGTAATGCATAATGGCATTCATCGTTACATAAAGTGTTTCCTGACGTTGTTTTATCGCATCAATAAACCATTTTGCCGAATCCAGTTTCTGTTTGATAAACTGTACCGCATCTTTCTGAGAATTCGATTTGTCTCTCGAATCCTTGTACGTTTGCATCATGTCCTGATAATCTTTCGATACATGTAATGATGGAGCATTTCTGCCGTTCAAACTCAATTCGAGTTCGCCATCTACAATTCTAATGGTAAAATCAGGCACTACATTTTCGGTAATTTTACTGTTTCCAGCAAACGAACCTCCTGGTTTGGGGTTTAATTTTTCAATTTCATGAACTGCTTTTTTAAGCAATTCATTCGTGCAATCGTATTTCTGTAAAAGTTTGTCGTAATGTTTTTTAGTAAAAGCATCAAACTGGTTTTCGATAATATCAGTAGCTAAATCAACAGATTCTGTTGGTGTTTTGTGTTTCAATTGCAACAACAAGCATTCCTGCAGATCGCGAGCGCCAACACCCGATGGTTCCAATTGATGAATGACCTGCAATATTTTTAAAACCGCAGTTTCATCGGTATAAATGGCTTGGGTGAATGCCATATCGTCTACAATATCCGGAATACTTCTTCGAATGTAACCCATATCGTCAATGCTTCCCACAAGGAATTCAGCAATCTGACGTTCGTTATCATTCAATATAAATGTATTGAGCTGATTGATTAAATCTTGGTGAAAACTCCATGAGGCTGCCAAGGGCGAATCTCTCTCATCTTCTTCGCTGTAGTTGTTTACCTGCGTTTTATAATCCGGCGTTTCATCATCGCTCAGGTATTCGTCGATGTTGATGTCTTCGGCTTCAATGCGTTCATTTTCATCGTTATCATCATAATCGTCGTCTTCAAACTCCAGTTCGTCATTTTCATATTCTTCGTCATCACCGCCCTCCAAGGCAGGATTCTCGTTCATTTCTTCTTTCAAACGTTGTTCAAAAGCTTGCGTAGGCAATTGAATTAACTTCATCAACTGTATTTGCTGAGGAGATAATTTCTGAGATAATTTTAAATTTAAAAACTGCTTAAGCATAGGAGACACAAATTTATTTTGCCCTTAAAGGCTTTTTTGCCACAAAGGCACAAAGACACTAAGTTTATTATTTTAAGACACTAAATTATTTTCATACAAGAAAAAAACAGAGTGATTTCTATACAATACTGTACAAAGTTATTACTTTTTATGGGTATAAATAAACCGTTTGATACCGTTTTTTATTAAAGGTACATTAAAATTTATTAAAAATGCCAAATCATTATCCGTCAGTTTTAAATGACTGATAATTTGAGAAGACCAAACAGGATTAACCACCTCAACTGCTTTTACTTCTACGATTACTGAATTTTCTACATACAAATCCATCCATAATCCTTCATTGAAAATAATTCCATCATAAACAATCGGAATATCAACTTGTCTTTTTACATCAAGTCCCGCTTTCGCAATCTCGTGAGCCAAACAAAGTTCATACACTTTTTCCAACAAACCTGGTCCAAGTTCTTTATGCACCAAATAAGCAGAATGCACTATAATTTTAGCAATTTCTTCTTGTCGTTCTGATAGCATAATTATCTATTTTAGAAACAAAGACACAAATTGCTATGCTATATAGCCCTTTGTGCCTTTATTATATTAACTATTACATGTTTATTTGCAAGACTTTCAAATCTTCAAAAACGCTAAAAAAACCTTCGTCCCTTAGCGTCTTCGTGGCAAACCCCTTTCAAATCTTCAACTCTAAAAAACCTTCGTTCCCTCGCGTCTTCGTGGCTAAAAACCATCAACAAACCCCTTTCCAATCTTCAGAAACTCTAAAAAACCGTTGTTCCTTAGCGTCTTCGTGGCAAACCCCTTTCAAATCTTCAACTCTAAAAAACCTTCGTTCCCTTGCGTCTTCGTGGCTAAAAACCATCAACAAACCCCTTTCAAATCTTCAACTCTAAAAAACCTTCGTCCCTCAGCGTCTTTGTGGCAAAAAAAACTTCGCCTCTTAAAACTCCGCATTCCCAGGAGTCCTAGGAAAAGGAATTACGTCTCTAATATTTGTCATACCCGTTACAAAAAGCACTAATCTTTCAAAACCAAGACCAAAACCAGAGTGTACGGCAGAACCGAAACGTCTTGTGTCTAGGTACCAATACAATTCTTCTTCGTCAATGCCCAATGCTTTCATTTTCTCTACAAGAACATCGTAACGTTCCTCTCTTTGACTTCCGCCTACGATTTCTCCAATGCCTGGAAACAAGATATCCATGGCTCCTACGGTCTTTCCGTCTTCGTTCAATCGCATGTAGAAGGATTTGATACTTGCTGGATAATCATAAACAATTACTGGACATTTAAAGTGTTTTTCTACTAAGAAACGCTCGTGTTCTGATTGTAAATCAGCACCCCATTCGTTAATTATATAGTTGAATTTTTTCTTCTTGTTGGGTGTTGAGTTTTTCAAAATATCAATTGCTTCTGTATATGAAACACGTTTGAAATTATTTTCTAATACAAAGCTCAACTTCTCTAGTAACGGCATTTCGCTGCGTTCGGCTTGTGGTTTTGATTTCTCTTCGTCCAATAATCTACCTTCTAAAAACTTCAGGTCATCGGCACATTTATCAACGGTATATTTAATAACATACTGGATAAAATCTTCGGCCAAGTCCATGTTGTCGTGCAAATCATTAAAAGCAACCTCCGGCTCAATCATCCAGAACTCCGCCAAGTGACGGGAAGTATTGGAGTTTTCCGCTCTAAAGGTAGGTCCAAAGGTATATACTTGACCCAAAGCCATGGCATAGGTTTCTGCTTCTAATTGTCCCGAAACGGTTAAGTTGGTTTCCTTTTCAAAGAAATCTTCTTTATAATTCACCTTTCCGTCTTCGGTTCTTGGGGTTCCGTCAAAGGGTAGCGCTGTAACTTTAAACATTTCGCCAGCACCTTCGGCATCACTTCCGGTAATGATGGGCGTGTTTACATATACAAATCCTTTTTCCTGAAAATAACTGTGTACTGCAAACGACAATACCGAGCGAACGCGCATAATTGCTCCAAAAGCATTGGTACGAACACGCAAATGTGCATTTTCACGCAAGAAGTCTAAACTTGGTTTGTTCTTAGGCTGTATTGGGAACTTCTCGGCATCACAATCGCCTAGGATTTCTAGTTTTAAAACTTGAATTTCATACTTCTGACCTTTACCTTGACTCTCCACCAAACTACCTGTTACTGATACCGCAGCCCCAGTGGTAATACGTTTTAGGGTTTCCTCAGGCGTATTTTCAAAATCTACTACACACTGAATATTCTCAATTGTTGAACCATCGTTCAATGCAATAAATTGATTATTTCTAAAAGTTCTAACCCATCCTTTTGCATTTACTTCTTGAAGTGTTCCCGTGCTTTGCAGCAAGTCTTTAACTTTTGTATGTTTCATTTTTGTGCTTAAATAAGTGTTTACATAAAAAAGATTCCGAAAGTATCGAAATCCTCTGCAAATATAAATGTTTTCTGCATAAAAGTGGTGTTTTATCTCGTGTTCGCTTTTTGTTTTTTGGTGGGGTGTTTTTGTGGGGAGGTGGGGAGACAGAAACCCTTGGTGAGTAGGGGGAAACCCTAGCTTGGTTGGGATAAACCCTCGGTGAGTTGACAAAAACCCTCGGTGAGTTGGAAAAGACCCCAGCTTGGTTGGGATAAACCCTTGCTTGGTTGACATAAACCCCAACTTGGTTGAAATAAACCCTCGGTGAGTTGAGAAAGACCTTTGTTTAGTGGTTTTGTTAATAAGTTGGTTTTATGGGGGGTAATTATTGGGGGGAAAGGATTATATTTGGGGGAAGTTGAGTAAACTTGAGGATGTTTATTAGTTAGCTGCTATATTTCTCAACAACACCGATAATACTATGAATAACAAACATATAACTGAATATTTAGATTATTACATTAAATCTGAAAACACGAATTTTGCAATTCTCTTAAAAGGTAGTTGGGGTTCAGGTAAAACATACTTTATCAAAAAAATGATAGATAATTGGTCAACACCAAATATAGAAAAGGATGAACTAATTGCTTTAAATCCTATTTATATTTCATTAAATGGTTTAAGTTCAAAAAAGGAAATAATTGAAAAACTAAAAGAAAAAATTAATCCTTTTTTGCATTCAAAAGGAATGAAAATATCTAAAGCTATTTTTAATGCCTTTATAAAATCAACGCTAAAAATAGACTTCGATTATAATAGCGACAATGAAACTGATGGGAGTTTTAATATGAATTTTGATCCAATATCAATTTTTAAAGAGGATAACGAAAAAATAAAAGGTAATCGTATAATAATTTTTGACGACATAGAAAGATGCAAAATTGATGTTGATGAAGTTTATGGTTTCATAAATGATTTTGTTGAACATTCAAAATGTAAAATAATTTTGGTTTCAGATGAAGACAAAATTATTGAAAATGAACAAAAAAAAGAAACTAATTATCCTTATAAAACATTTAAAGAAAAAATAATAGGTCAAACTTTTGAAATTTCACCAAACATCGATGAAGCAATTGAATTTTTTGTTGGGCAAATCAATTCTGAAATTAGCTCTCAACTTAAAGAATATAATAGCTTAATAATTAAAATTTTCAGTACATCTGAAAAGAAAAACTTAAGAGTTTTACAAAGGGCATTATTTGATTTTGAAAGACTTGTTAAGCTTCTAGACAAAGAATTAAAAGAAGATGATGAAAAATATAAATCATTAATAAAAAGCATATTAGCATATTACTTAATATTTCATTTAGAATTTAATACAGGGAATTCTGAAATTGAAACCTTTCAACAACTATTTTTGATTGATGAAAAAAAATATAATTTTCAAAATTATGAAGAAGCAATAAAATCAGAGAATTTAATTCATTCAACTCGATTGTTTTCTGCATCAAATTTAGTAAGCTATATTAGTAAAGGTAATTATGAAGAATTAATAAATGAAATTAATAACAATTTGATTTATAAACCAACCGAAGAAAAGGATTGGGAAAAACTTTGGTACTGGAAGTTCATAGACGATTCAGATTTTGTAGAATTATTACCTAAAGTAGAAAAAGATTTTTTTGAAGAAGAAAACATTCATTTTACTGAAGTATTGCATATTGCAGGAATTTATTTTAATTTGAAAGATAATAACTTATACTCAAATAGGAATAAAGAAGATATTACTAAAAGAGCAAAATACTTAATATCAATATCTAAAGACTTGGAAAACGTAACTGATATGCATATTCTTTCACGAGTAACTTGGAGAAAATCATATGCTTCAGAACAAACTATTGAGTTTCAAAGTATACTTTCATATTTAAAAGACACAGTGAAAGAAAAGCAAAAAAACAATACCGAAGAATTTATTAATGGAATACTTAATAATCTTAATGATGAAAATATCGACAATCTATATGATTCATTTAAAGGTTACGATTATTATAGTAACAACATCCTAGAAAGAACATCTATTTTTAAAAATATTAAATTCAAGGAATTTTCTGAAATTATTTTCAATTTAAAAAATAAAGGAATTTTTGACATAAATGAATATTTTACTTACCGTTATTATCCAGAAAAAACATATGCCAATTTAAAAATTGAAAATTATCACAAAGAAGAACTTAACTTCATTATAGGTTTACGTAAAGAACTAATTAAAAAAAGAAAAACCTTAACAGACAAGCCTTTAAAACTTTCTATCTTAAATAACTTTATAAATGATTTAGAAAAAATTTCATTAAGACTTAATTAATACAGCAGCTAACAGCTAGGGTTTCGTTGCGGCTGGAAGCCGAACAATGAACCCTATGTTGAACGGAACCAATTACATGCCGTCAACATTTATGGAGTTATGGGTAAGTTGTTTGATTGAATTTCAAGAGGATTAACATTCCTCTTTTTTTGTGGTTAAAATCGGGAGGCTTGTTGAAATTGAGATTCCTCCTGCGTTGGACTGACAAATTTACAAAATGTAGCGTTTAAAAATTTTCGACACTTCGGTTCATTTTTTTTATCATCGTATTGTTTTTTAATTTAGCTTTACAATAGGCTAAGCTTTAGTGTTATAGATTGGCTTATTTGTAGGGTGTGAATTATTAATTTTTAAAGTTTAATGTATGAATTCGAATGTAAGAATTGAAGAGTATGTTCCGCTTGGGGATTTTATTATTGTGAGTTTTGAGCGGGATCAGCCTAAAATTGAGGCTAAGTTTAAGAAACTGGATGGTGCTTTTTTGGAGGCGTTTCGGAACAAGATTGAGTTTGTGAAGGATTTAGAGAGTAGTTTGGTTCTTACGACTGAGCAGTCTCGGGTTACGGCGGCGTTGTATGCTGAGGCGGCAGCTTTTAATAAGGAGGTGAATTTTTTGAGTTCGTATTTTAAAGGGGTTGGGTTGCCGACTGCTGCGGTAACGAAGATGAAGGATTTATTGTTTTCGGATAATATTGAGGGTGCTTTGCTGGAGTTGAAGGCGGTGAGACAGTTGGCTCGTGCTAATGAGGCGGCTCTTGTGGCTGAGGGTATGGAGGCGGATTATTTGGATAAAATGGATGCGACTTATACGAGTATGTCGGCTAAAAATGTGATGCAGAATACGATTATGAATAATAGAAAAACGCTGGTTAGTAATAACAGGGCGCATTATGATGAGTTGTATGATTATGTTGCTACGGTTGCTGAGAAAGGAAAGATTGTTTTTAAGGGTACTAGGGTTGAGGACCAGTACACGATTAGTGACCTTATAAAAAGAATGAGGGCTCCGAAACGGAAGGATGATGATGATGAGGAGGAGCGAGAGGATTAATGCGGTTTTGAAAATAAAAAAATCCTAAAATAGCAATTGCTATTTTAGGATTTTTTTTGAAATCAAATTTTTAATAGTTACAGCTTCGTCTTCGGCAAATTATCAATCGCCTCATCCGTAGGTTCGATGATATCAATTCTTGGTTCCGCCAATTCCTGTTTGTTGGCCAATGTTTTATTCAACGTTAAAACCAAAGCCGGAAGCAACATCAAATTACTCAACATTCCGAAGAATAACGTGATGGAAACCAGTCCGCCCAAGGCAATCGTACCCCCAAAACTCGAGATTAGAAACACTGAGAACCCGAAGAACAAAACGATGGAAGTATAAAACATACTCAAGCCTGCATCAGCAAATGTAGCAAACACCGACTTGCGGATTTTCCAGTTGTTCTTTTTTAATTCCTCTCTATATTGGGCCAGAAACCGTATCGTATCATCCACCGAAAGCCCGAAGGCAATACCGAAAACCAATATCGTAGACGGTTTTAAAGGGATACCCAAATAGCCCATGATTCCTGCCGTAAGTAAAAGAGGAAGTAGGTTGGGGATGAGCGAAACCAAGACCATCTTGAACGAACGAAACATAAATCCGACTAAAAAACAGGTAAGCAACACGGCAAAAATAAGCGACGACATCAAGTTGTCAAGCAAGTAATTCGTCCCTTTTTGAAACACGTAGGCTTTTCCTGTAATGACCACATTGTATTGCTCTTTAGGGAAAATCTTAGTGATTTCCTTTCGCAATTCGTCCTCAATCTTCTGAATGTTTTGGCCGCTTTCGTCCCGCATAAAGGTTGTGATTCGAGCATATTGTCCTGTGGAATCGACATAACTTTTCATCAAATTGTCTTTACCGGCCTTCGCCGTATTTTTGGCATACGAAAGGATAAAACTTTGCTCTTGATTGGTAGGTAATTCATAGTATTCGGCATTGCCATTGTAATAGGCTTGCTTGGAATACTTCACTAAATTGACAATAGAAATTGGCTTGGAAAGCTCGGGAATTTCCTCAATCACGGTTTGCAATTCGTCCATTCTTCGAAGCGTAGAAAGTTTCATCACGCCCTTTTTTCGCTTGGTATCAATCATGATTTCTAGTGGCATGACGCCATCAAACTCTTTCTCAAAGAACAAAATGTCTTGAAAGAAGGCTTCCTTCTTTGGCATATCTTCAATCAAACTTCCTGACACCCTAATTTGATAAATCCCAATGATGCTGATGACCAAAAGCACAATCGAAATCATGTAAATAGACAAGCGACTCTCTTTAATATGGTGCTGAATCCAGTTCATAAACGACGCAACAGCTTTCGAATCCAAGTGTTTCAAGTGACGGTCAATTGGAGGCGGGACGTAGCTGTGAAATATCGGTATGATGATTAGACAGAGTAAAAATAAGCCCATAATATTCAGCGAAGTCACTACGCCAAATTCAATCAGTAAATCATTATTTGAAACAATAAATGTAGCAAAACCAATGGCTGTGGTAAGATTGGTCATCAAGGTTGCCATACCAATTTTGGTCGTAACCCGTTGCAGGGCTTTGGCTTTATTGTGGTGAATTTTATATTCTTGGTGGTATTTGTTGGTCAAGAAAATACAATTGGGAATCCCAATTACAATGATTAATGTGGGAACTAAGGCAGTCAAGACCGTGATTTCATAACCCAATAATCCCAATGTCCCAAACGACCACATTACCCCGATAACGACGATGACAAGCGATATTAAAGTAGCTCGAAAACTGCGGAAAAAGAAGTAAAACAAGAGGCACGTTACCAGTAATGACATTCCGATGAACAACCCGATTTCGCCTTTTATCGTTACCGCATTCATTGTTCTGATGTAGGGCATTCCTGATACGCGAAGTTCAATTCCTGTTTTCTCTTTGAACTTTTCTACCTCAGGAATTAATTTCTCTAGGATAAAATCTTTCCGAACGGGTGTGTTTACAATGGCTTTGTCTAAATAAACTGCAGCTCGAATGCTTCCTGACTTTTTGTTGAAAAGTAATCCTTCGTAAAAAGGTAAATCATTGAATAATTCGTTCTGTATTTTTTTGAGATAAGCAGGGTTGGCAGTTTGCGAAACATCAACAAAGTTGGTTAGTTCAAAGGTTTGAGTGGAATCGTTCTTGACTAGTTTTTTCAAATTGGATACAGAAAGCACCAATTCTGTTTCTTTGTCTGCTTCTAAATTATGCATCATTTCGTCCCAAGCTTTATAGGCTTTCGGGGTAAAGAGAACATCGTCGTGCAAGCCAATAATGACTAGGTTTCCTTCTTCGCCAAACTTGTCTAAGAAGGCATTGTACTGGATGTTGACGCTATTGTCGTCCGGTAGTAAGTTGGCTTCCGTGTAGGTAAAACTGATATTTTTCCATTGTAAACCTAGAAAAATAGTGATTAATGCCACTATGGACAGCATCAGTATTTTATTTCGAAGGACGATTCGGGCAACAAGTTCCCAAAATCCCAAACTAAACCATTTAATCATTTGCATACATTTTCGAATTGCAAAGGTACAGAAAAGGGCGGTTTTAATGGATTTCTTTGCCTTGAATTCTGGAAACTCTTAGCGGAACGATTCTTTCATTATCTTTGCCACATCAAAACATACAACATGAATTGGATTTTGCTTATTATCGCTGGTTTATTTGAAGTAGGATTTGCTACTTGTTTAGGGAAAGCCAAAGAAACATCGGGAACGATTTCAGGCCTTTGGATGGTGGGATTTTTTGTATGTTTATCCATCAGCATGTATTTGCTTTATCGAGCAACATTGGAGTTGCCAATAGGAACTGCTTATGCCGTTTGGACAGGAATTGGTGCAGTGGGAACTGTTTTAGTAGGTGTTTTTGTATTTAAGGAACCCGCTACTTTCTGGCGCATATTTTTCTTAACGACATTAATTGGCTCTATCGTTGGGCTGAAATTTGTGTCCAATTAAAAGCCTAAATCAAGTTGAAAAGTAGCTTTTATCGCAAGATTATCCTCAAAGTTGCTCAACTGATTGGGTCCGTAGCGATAGAAACCCGATATTCCGAAACCTTTAAAGATTTGGTTGAGTTCAATGCCGCTTTCAAAGTAGCCGTCTTCTAAAGTTTTATAATTAAAACCCACATGTTGTTCGGGATGCCGCATTGTTCCCCATGCCATTCGTGTTACCAATACCAAAGAGGGTTTTATTTTTTTGAACAAAACAACTCTTTTAAAAGCATGTTTTACTTGGACAAAAGCATAGCTACTGCTGAAAAATTCGTTGAAGTACATGGTTTCAAAACTATTTTTTCCTGCAATCGTCAACCGTTGTAGTATTTTGTCGTTGTTCAAATTATTGGGAGAAGTGTTGTATAAATGGGTGAGGGGAATGTCTCCAATTCCAAGTCCAAATTCCGAGTACAACGCTGTTTTTTGTCCGTTAATGAATTTCTTTTGGAGGTCAATACGTAAATCAAATTTAGTGTATTGAAAGTCATTTCCCACCAATCCTGGTATTGATTTGGTCACTTGAAATGTAAATTTTGGATAGTTCTTCTCGATTTCCAAACGTCCCGAAGGGGTTAGCATAAAGTCGCTAAACGGGTTCCATTGCAAGGATACCATAAAAGTAGTCAGGGTAAATTTGTCGTAGAGCTTATCGTTATGACGAAAAAGGTAATTGAAACTAGGGTCAACCCGCGTCTGACTCAGTTCCCAGATGCTCTCTGTTTTTGGGATGATTTTAGTTTCTACAAAACCTCGTATTTGTTTGAAATTATAAAAAGTGCTTAGGTTGATGGGACGCGGGTCGTATATTTTAAAAATACGTTTGTCAATCGCAAAAGCGGTACTTGCAATTTCGCGAACATCGTCGGTATAGGAGCTACCTATCCAGGTATTTGAGGCTTTTCCTATTCTTAATGCACCTCCGTATTTGTATTTCAGTTTTTCATCTTTCAGTCCGTAAGCGGCATAACCATCTAATTTAAAAATTTCGGATAGTTTTTCATTGGTCACGCCACCTAAGCCTAGGCGAAATCCTTCATAATTGTTGTATTTTATCAAATACCGTAAGTCCAAATCTACAAAACTGACGGGAACATAACCGTCTAAAATGCGTCGTCCTATATTTAACTTCCGCTCAATTCCTCTCGAAATAACCAAGCTGTCTAAAGATTTATAAGTTTCAATGCCTCGAAAATCCAGGGTGTCTTTTCTGTTTTGTTGCCAAAATAAATCGCTTTTTTTAATCGCATTATCTTTCACCTGAATGGCCAGTGTTTTCCTTGAAATAACCAATGGTTGATTAAAGGCATGTTTATAAAAAACGGACTTGGAAATAAGTTGTACGAAATCGGAAGTTACTTTTTCGCGCGAGTTCTGAAAATCTTCTACACTGTCTCCCTGAAACTGAATTTGTCCTCCTAAAATCTTTAGGTTTTCATCATTATTCCCTTTTACGATTTTGAAAGTTCGCGCATTGGGAAACCATATTTGCTGTTCGGGGAAATACAAATATTCGTGTGTAGCACTTACATCAATAATGTTTTTTACCCGCAAAATAGCTTTAGCAACCGCATAATTTTCAGCATCAATGTACAAGACGCCATGCAATCCATTTTCCTTTTTGCGTTTTCTATTGGAAAAGAATATCAAATACACTTTTCTGTTTTGAAGCGAAAGGGTGTCCAGTATCTGAAACGAATAATCCTTTAATGCATTTGTCCCTAAAGGTCCGTTGTAGGTATTTTCCAACAAATCATATTGATTATTGTAAATTGAAAAAGACTGCAATTTCAATCCAATAAGTTCGTAAATTGGTTTTTTGAAACCTGCCATTTTAGTTGCTTCAACGGTTTCTTTGAAATGGGTTCCGTCGAACTGAAATCCCGAGATTTTCTCTGTTTGATAGATGTGCTGTTTGCTAATGATTTTTTTGAAAATCAAATTAGTAGAATCGAGTTTTACAAATTTCCGTACCCCGCGATTGGTCACAAATATAGAGTCTAGTGTTCCGTTGATGGAATCTGGATTTGCGGTAATGATGAGTTTATTGTATCCTTTGAACTGAAACGTTTTTAGTTTACTTTCGGGGTTATTATCGTTTTTAAAGTGTAGTGCTTTTTCAATAAGAGTATTCGCAGGGTTTTTGCCAATGAAAATTTCGCGTAACTTTTCGGGAATAGGACTAAGTTTAATTAAGAGTTTTTTCTGTCTCTTTACATTCATTTTCTGAGAAATATAACCTACATAAGAAATTGTAATAGAATCAGTAGTACGTACACTGTTCATTAAGAAATATCCATTCAAATCAGTAATAGTAAAGGAGTCTGGAGTTGAAATCGAAGCAAAAGGTAATGGTTTTTTTGTGGTCGCATTGATAACCTGGCCCGTTACCTCAAATTGAGCATGAATGGAACCGGTGAATACTAAGAGCAAAAAAACGAGGTGCTTCATAACGTTTGGGACAAACAATGAAAAGTAATTCTGAGTGCAAAAGTAAGTTACTTGCATAAAAAAATCCACTCTTTTAAGTGGATTTTAATAGAATTTCTTCGAGAATGATAAAATTATACTTTCATAATTTCAGCTTCTTTCACAACGAAAAGTTCATCTATTTTTTTGATGTAAGCATCCGTCAATTTCTGAACTTCTGCTTCTGCATTTTTACAAATATCTTCTGACGTTCCGTCTTTTTCTTGTTTCTTGATATCAGAATTGGCGTCTTTACGAGCATTTCTAATTCCGATTTTTGCGTCTTCCGCTTCTACTTTGGCCTGTTTTGCCAAGTCACGACGCCGTTCTTCCGTCAATGGTGGAACCGAAATAATGATTAAATCACCGTTATTCATCGGGTTAAAACCAATGTTAGCAAGCTGAATCGCTTTCTCAATAGGTTGAATCATGTTTTTTTCAAACGGCTGTAACGTAATCGTTCTAGCATCAGGTACACTGATTTTAGAAACCTGAGATAACGCTGTTGCCGAACCATAATAATCTACAAAAACACTACCTAACATTGCAGGAGATGCTTTACCAGCACGAATATTTGTAAATTCTTTTTCTAAGTGCTCAATAGAACCAATCATTGACTCCTTTGTGCTGTCTAATATAAATTCAATTTCTTCAGTCATAATTTTTAGTTTAAGAGTTTAAACTTTATACATTTACTAATGTTCCAATATTTTCTCCTTGGCAAATTTTCAATAAATTACCCGATTTATTCATGTCAAAAACCACGATAGGCAATTCATTTTCTTGACTCAATGTAAAAGCAGTAGTGTCCATTACATTTAAACCTTTTTGCAAAACATCTTCAAAAGAAATGCGGTCAAATTTCGTTGCTGAAGCATCTTTCTCAGGGTCTGAAGTATAAATTCCATCTACACGAGTTCCTTTCAAAATTACATCAGCGTTAATTTCAACCCCACGTAACACTGCAGCAGTATCGGTTGTAAAATAAGGGTTTCCAGTTCCTGCACCAAAAATTACAATTCTTCCTTTTTCTAAATGTCGAACGGCTCTCCTTTTAATATAAGGCTCAGCAATTGCTTCAATTTTCAACGCAGTTTGCAATCGTGTCAGCATTCCTTTGTCTTCCAAAGCGCCTTGTAGCGCCATCCCATTTATTACAGTGGCAAGCATTCCCATGTAATCGCCTTGAACACGATCCATTCCGTTACTCGCTCCAGCAACTCCTCTAAAAATGTTTCCACCACCAATAACAATGGCAATCTCCACACCTTGTTCGTGAATCGTTTTGATGTCATCGGCATATTCGGCTAAACGAACAGGGTCAATTCCGTATTGACGGTCACCCATTAAAGCTTCGCCACTCAATTTTAGAAGAATTCTTTTGTATTTCATTCGTGTGTGTTTTTTGAAATTTTGCTTTCGCAAAAACTAATCAGAAGAGGTAAAAAATAGTATTTACGACTCTTTTTTGGCTTTGCAAGTGCAAATATAGACATTTCCTTTTTTCTTTGTAGAAAATTCTACTTATGTGACTTTTATCACATGCAAATTTTAACAGAATTGTATCTTTGTACGGTAATAAAATGCAGTAACACCAAGATACAGATGAAAGATATTATTTCAAATAGTTTAGCAAATTCGTATTCGTACGAAAATTATAGAACAAGACTTAAAAGCTTATTAGCTGAGGGAAAAAGTTCAGGAGACGACCAATCAGAAGATTTACTGCATTACAGTGAGTTGAATGAAACAAGGATGAATCGATTGGATAAAACGATTAGAATCACCCCAGAAACCGAGCAATTTTTATCATCTTTGAAAACTGAATACATTTGGTTGGTTTTGTCAGAAGGATGGTGTGGCGATGCAGCCCAATTGTTGCCAATCATGAATAAAATGGCACAGATTTCAGACAAAATTGATTTGCAAATTGCATTCCGTGATGAAAATCCAGAATTGATGACTTTGTTTTTAACCAATGGTGGAAAAGCAATTCCAAAGTTGATTATTGTGAATAAAGATACGCTGGAAGTGGTTGCTGATTGGGGACCAAGACCTGCTGAAGCCGTAAAATTAATTGTTGACTATAAAGCAAAATTCGGAATTGTTGATGAAACCGTTAAAACAGAATTGCAAATGTGGTATTTGCATGACAAAGGAATTTCAACGCAAAATGAAATTGTAGTCTTACTTAGCGAATAATTTCATTCGTAATTTTTTTAAGGTTCTAAAAACGCCAATAAATACAGTAAAATTAAATTATTTATATGTGAAAGTTCCAAAGCGTGGCGGAGGAGCTTTCACATTCTATGTGACGACTCCACCGGCTGGCAGAGAACAAATAACACAGTATGTGACGAGTCAAACGGATGGCGGAGGACTTGTCACATGACATGTGATAACCCTATCGGGTAGCGGAGAACAAATCACATAACTTACGACTGAACCGGAAATTTTAAAGTAAGATTTAATTTTAAAAGCAATAACGTTCGACTAATAATTAGCGTAGCTTCTAATTAATTTCCAAAACTTAAAGACGATATTTAAAGTGGACTAAAGTTCTTTTGATACCAAATAGCCGGTGTAAAGTAGATAGAAACTTAATAGTAAAAACCCTTGTATCCGACTTATATTTCTGCTTTTTCCAGTTAATATCGCAATAATTACAAATACAGTTCCACCGCTGAGGATCCACAAATCGGTGTTGAAGTTAGTGTTGTAAGGAATTGGATTGATTAGTGATGAAATAGGTAAAACCAGCAATAAATTGAAGATGTTCGAACCAATTACGTTTCCAATTGCAATATCGCTATTTTTCTTCAATGCAGCAACCACAGAGGTTACAAGCTCTGGAAGTGAGGTTCCTGCAGCAATTATTGTCAATGCAATAATTTTTTGACTTACGCCTAAATCGGTAGCAATTGTAACTGCATTGTCTACTACTAATTTTCCACCTACAACTAGACCCGCGAATCCTACTAAGATTAACAAGGTTATTTTTCCATTGGACTTTGGCGAAACGTCAATTTCCTCCGGTCGTTGCGTTTTTAATTGTCGGAAAATATAATATAGAAACCCTCCAAAAAACAGAAGCAGTACAAAAGCGTCTATGCGTGAAATGGAAGTATTTGGACCAATTAAGAAATCATTTGCAAGAGCTAAAACGGCTACAGCTACGAACAATGATATGGGTATTTCTCCCTTAGTAGTGGAACTTTGCACCGCAACGGGGTACACCAAGCTGGCGATACCTAGAATAATAAACAAATTAAAATTATTACTGCCAATAATATTTCCCAAAACAATATCAGAAAAACCATCCATAGAAGCTACTGAGTTGACAACTAATTCTGGTGCTGAAGTTCCGAATGCAACAATAGTTAATCCGATAACTAAATCAGAAATATTATTCTTTTTCGCCAAGGACGAAGCGCCTTCTACTAGCCAATTGGCGCCATAAATCAAACCAACAAATCCTAATGCAACTAATAAAATGGATACAATCATCTATAGAAAATATTACGTAGTTTCATTAAAAACACTTTATATGAAACTGGTTTTTGAGTTGTAAATCAAAAAAACCTCAGAAATCCAAAGACTTGAGAGGTTTATGATTTCAAATAATCACTTTTTGCAGAGAGAAAGGGATTCGAACCCTCGATACAGTTACCCATATACTAGCTTTCCAGGCTAGCTCCTTCAACCACTCGGACACCTCTCTTTATTGGCTTGCAAATAACACGAAAAAAAAGCATTTAACGAAATTTAAACGCCACTTTTTTTATGATAATTCACCACGCAACGAAGTTTCAAAAATGGTTTTAAAAGTGTTTTGCGAAACGTTTTGTGCTAATAAATACATCAGCTTCGTTATAGCAGCTTCTGTAGTAATGTCTTTCCCCGAAATAATTCCAATGGTTTTCAATGCGGTACTCGTTTCGTATTGTCCCATATTGACGCTTCCGCCCGAACATTGCGTTACATTTACAATATGAATTCCTTTATTTACGGCTTCTCGCAGTGCATTCAAAAACCAGTCCTCGGTTGGTGCATTTCCAGCTCCGTACGTTTCTAAAACAATTCCTTTTAAATTAGGAATGTGTATGATGGCATTCATAACCGCTTCATTTATTCCTGGAAACAGTTTTAAAACAAAAACATTGTTGTCTAAATTTTTGTGTACCAATAAATCCTTGGACGATTTCTTTTTTAAAAAGAGTCCTTTTTCAATCTTTAAATGAACACCTGATTCAGCTAAAGCAGGATAATTAGGTGAGGTAAATGCGTTGAAGTGTTCGGCATTTATTTTTGTTGTACGATTTCCTCGGTATAATTTATATTCAAAATAAAGGCAAACTTCCTGAATGACCGGTTTATTCTTTGCTTGTAAGGAAGCAATTTGTATGGCTGTAATTAAATTTTCTTTCGCATCCGTTCGTAAATCACCAATAGGTAATTGTGAACCAGTAAAGACAATTGGTTTTGCCAGGTTTTCTAACATAAAACTTAATGCTGATGCCGAATATGACATCGTATCTGAACCGTGAAGCACAACAAAACCATCATAAGTAAGATAGTTTTCTTCAATCATTGTGGCAATTAAGTTCCACATTTCAGGACTGATATTGGAAGAATCAATTGGATTATCAAATGAAATGGTTTCAATTTCACAATCCAATTGCTTTAATTCAGGAATGCGTTGCAATAATTTACTAAAGTTAAAAGCCTTCAAAGCTCCGGTTTCAAAATCTTTCATCATCCCGATGGTTCCGCCGGTATAAATCAGTAAAATTTTGGATTTAGACTGCATTTTCGTACTTTAATTTATTCACAACTGGATTGGCATACATCGCTAAAAATCCATCCCGTTGGATGGTGTTGTTTTCATCAATTCGCATTTCTAAGCGACGTTCAAACAAGGACTTTTCATTTTCGGTATATAGAGTTTTGTATGTTTCGGTGTGATGCAAAATATCGTAAGCGATATAATTTGTGGGCCATAATTTATAAGATTGCAAAATGGAGTCGTCTATAACTTGTGCTAAAGCTTGAATTTGTTTATTTGCATTGTCAAATTCAGCTTTAATTTCATCTATTTCTTCGTCAAGAACTTTTCCTACGTGAATATGAATGTGTTTTTTCTGTCCCATAATTCCACTCATCAAAGTCGTGAAATCTTCATTTTTGTCCTTAACATAAATTTCTTTATTGGCTTCGGCCATCAATTGTGGCATTTTTAAAGCATCTGTTGGGTCGTATTCATAGGAAATTGATACTGGAACTATTTTTACTTTTTTAAAATAATCCATCAAATTTGCTTCATCAGAACCCATTCCAAGCATTTTTAAAACGCCTTGATGTGTCGCGTCATTGCCGTTTTTTGTTCGACCTTCTCTTTGAGCAATCCAAACAGAACGGTTTTCGCGTTGTAATAAATTTCCAATATATTCGGCTAAAAGTCTAGAGCTTTGCAACATTTCGCGTGGCGACAAACCTCTTTGTACTAAGAAGTTTCTATTCAATTTAGATAAAGTGTATAAAAATTCTTTTTGTACCAAATTATCTCCTATAGCTGAAGCCGTCATTACTAATCCGTTGTCAAAAAGACAGGCATTGAGTAAGGATGTGTCTAAAATTATATCACGATGATTAGAGATAAAGAGGTAAGAAGTGTTAGGTTCTAACTTGTCAAAACCCGAAGTGGTCATGCCGTCCGAAGTTTTTGTCAAAACTTGCATCAATGCTTGGTAGATAAAATTACATTGAAAATCACGGGTGGAATGCGTTGTACTCAATTGCACTTTCCAATGTTCATCCGGAACGCCAGGAAAAGCAAAATTCATCAAGGCTTTCATCATTGGATGATCCTTAACTTTTATGATTGCCTTATTAATTTCGGAATCATAAAACGGACGAATTGCGTCAAATCTCTGCATTTTTATATTTTATAGTTTATTATAACAAAAGAACAAATTTTTATTGACTTCTGTGTTTATTTTCGTTTAAATACCGAAAACCGCTTTTGAATTTTGGGTTGTAATTTCGGCAATATGTTCGGAAGTTGTGTCATACAACTCGGCTAATTTTTTTACAACATTTACTACATAACTGCTTTCGTTTCTTTTCCCACGATAAGGAACCGGTGCTAAATAGGGCGAATCCGTTTCTAAAACAATATGTGACAGGTCAATTTTATTTAAAAACTGATCAATTTTTCCGTTTTTGAATGTTGCCACGCCACCAATTCCCAGTTTCATATTGTAAGAAATTGCTTCCAAAGCTTGTTCGTAGGTTCCTGTAAAACAGTGAAAAATTCCAAACAACGCTGGTGATTGTTCTGCTTTTAAAACTTCAAAAACTTCATCAAAAGCATCTCGGCAGTGAATGTTGATGGGCAATTTATATTTTTTTGCCAATTGAATTTGCCGCTGAAACGCATATTTCTGCTGTTCTAAAAATGTTTTGTCCCAAAATAAATCAATCCCAATTTCACCAATCGCATAAAATTTTCTTCGTGCCAATTCTGATTCAACAAATGCCAATTCATTTTCTACATTTTCATTGACATGAGTAGGATGTAAGCCCATCATCAAGAATACATTTTCAGGATATTTAGCTTCAATAGCATACATTTTTTCAGTGTAGGTAGAATCAATTGATGGAACAAAAATCCGCTGAACCCCGGCGTCAAAAGCACGTTGCATCATCAAATCTTGGTCTTCTGAAAATTCGTCACTGTAAATGTGTGAATGGGTGTCGGTAATTATCATTGTGTTTTGGAAAGTGGCAAAGATACAAACTTTAAAAAGTTTTGTGGGTTTTCTGTTTTAAGATTTATGAAGTTGTAGTATTTTGGCTTATTTTTGAATTTAGTTCTTAGAAGTTATAAAAAATACGAATGAAGAAATTACAGGATTTACTGAAAAAGGAAAAGTATAAAAAGATAAAGTTCAAGGTGACCAAAACGCAGCATCTTACTATAAAAGCTACTATTAATGATGTGAAAGGCGATTTTATTTTAGACACGGGAGCCTCAAATAGTTGTGTGGGATTTGAAAGCATCGAACTTTTCAAATTAAAAGCTAACAAATCCAAAACGAAAGCCGCTGGAGCAGGTGCGACGGGAATGGTCACGCAACTTGCATCTGCAAATCATTTGAAAATTGGTACTTGGAAGTTTGTTGATTTTAACTTAGTGATTTTTGATTTGTCGCATGTTAATGAGGCTTTACGCCAACATAAAACGAAGGAAGTACACGGAATTATTGGCGCGGATGTTTTGCTAGAAGGTGATGCAATTATTGATTATGCGGGTAACTATTTGTATTTGAAAAAACTATAAAACCATCAAATTACAACCACGAATATCTGAATTATCGAATCTTCCTAAAACTTCGAAAGAACCGTTTTCGTATTTTTTTCCCAAATCTTGCGTAGCAATAAAGGAACACGAATTGATGTTTGCTAAATCAATCACGTTGATTCCGCCTGTTTTTCCATGAGGAATATAGGTCAATGCATCTTCAGTGTCGCGAATGTGTATTTGCATCCAAGGCGGACATTCAAAAATTCCGTTTCCTAATGAGTACGCTTGCGACAGTAATTCGGTCATTCCATATTCAGAATGGATTGCATCGATGCCAAAACCGTGCGTTAAGCTTGTATGTAATTCTTCACGAATCATTTCTTTTCGTCGTCCCTTCATTCCACCGGTTTCCATGATTATGGTATTTTCTAAGTTGAAATTTTGCTTTTCAATCAAATCAAGTAAAGCGAATGTAACTCCGATTAATAAAACGTTTTTATTTTCGGCTTCTTGTACTAATAATTTCGCTACCAAAGCATCATAATCATTCAAATAGAAACCACTATCGGGATTGTTAGAAAGTTGAATTAAATCTTCAACCATATGAATCAACGACGAGCCTTTTCGCTCTAAATAAGAAGGTAAAAGAGCTAAAACGGTGTAGTCTTCAATATTGCCATAAAATTGTGCAAATGCTTGACGGTAACTTTGTTCGTACCAACTCAAATCACTTATCAAATGCCTACTGGTTAGCGAGCCAGTTGTTCCCGAACTTGTGAAAATAGTTTCAGGTGTATCTGTATTAGAAACGACATCATGACTTTTAAAAAACTGAATGGGTAGAAAGGGAATTTGTATTAAGGACTTAACGGTTTGCTTATTTTGCTTCATTAAATCACAAAACTGACGGTAAACGTCATTATTGTCGTATTGAAAACGAAACACCTTTAGTGCTATTTTTTCAAATTGTTTAGACGAAGAAATGGTAAATATATCGGTAGAGGGAATCAACTTTTTCTTGCAAAAATAAGAATTATAGATTGAAATTTAGGCATAAAAAAAGCTCCAACGTTAATTGGAGCTTTTTTATATTTGAAAAAATAATTATTTGATAACTAATTTTCTTGTAGCCGTTTTACCGTCTTCAGTGATTTTCACGATGTAAACACCACCTTTTAAGTTAGAAACATTTACAGCATTTGTTGTAGAAGTTTTTACTACTTGTTTTCCCAATACATCATAAACAACAACTTCTTTTGTAGTATCAGCATTAGTGTTGATATAGAAAGTTCCGTTTGTTACTGGATTTGGGTAAATTTTCAAACCTTCAATTTGGTTTTGCTTAATTGATAAAACTCCTTGTGCAAAAGTACCAGGTGTACCTGCTGAAATGTTAATCCATGTTGATGAAGCTTCGTCATATTCTAATGAACTTCCAACTTCAGTAGCAATTTCAGCAACTAAAATGTCAACAGCTGATAAACCTAAAGCTGCTCCATCTGTAGCAGTTGCTGACATAGTGCCTTCATAACTTAAATACTGAATACTTGTTGAGTTGGTTTTAGAAAGTGCAATTGCATCAGGTGCACCATTTTGTATTCCGTCAGGAAACAAGAAAGATACGGCTCCAACACCATTTCCTTCATCATCAATAACGCCGCTTAAAGCTAATGTAAAATAAGAAGTATTGTTATTTCCATTATAAAGTGTTATTGTATATGTTGATAAATCAGTTCCAGATGGACCAGCAACTTCAATAAACTCACCAACATCAGTTCCAGCATTATCATAATGAAATTCATTAATGTAAACTCCGGCAACATTTCCAGTAATACCTACATTTGTTTGTGCGTTAGCACCAAATGCTAAAGCAACTGAAAACAATAAAGTGTAAATTTTTTTCATAATTTGTTTTTTTAATTATTAATGCAAATATAAGAAGTATTTTGTTTAGTTATAAACATTCAATGTGAAATTATTATTAAATTATAACAATTTCATTTTTTTAACTATTTGACAATCAGTTTACGGGTTGCAGTAGCATCTCCTTCTTTAATTTTTATGATGTAAACACCAGAATTTAAGGTGCCAATATTAACTTCTTTATTATTTACATTCAAAGTAGTTTGTAAAACTTTTTTTCCTAAAACGTCGTAAATTGTAACTTCTTTCGAAGAAACATTCTTAGAGGAAATGTAGATTTTGCCATTAGTGACTGGATTGGGATAGAAGTTTAAATCCTCAATAGTTGTAGACGAACTTTTTGGCTCTTGGGCTTGAATAGACCCAATCGCTAAAAATAGCGTGAAGAATAGTAAGTAAAAGTATTTTTTTGTCATGAGGTTTAGATTTGGTAATACAAAAGTATAAAAAATATAATTAAACTTTCCAAAAATTATACCAAAAAAAAACATCCGCCAATTGACGGATGTTTACAACATTATCTCAAATACAAATTTTTTAATTATGCTAACTTGATTACAAACCTACTGTCCATCCTTGAGCCCAAGTTGGTGTGGCAGTTCCGTTTCCAGCTCCTGTAGCACTTGCATTTTCAGTGAAAACAGCATCAACATTTACTCCAGTTCCAGCAGTGTCTTTTCCTGATGCTTTTGTAGTAATATTATCAAATCTTACATTTGTAGCTTTCAATAATCCAGCTGTAACATACCCAACACCTTCGTCATGCTGTACATCAAAACCAGTTACGAAATTACTCAATACCAAGTTGTCAAAAATTCCTTTTGTTCCCACTCTCAATTTCATAGCCTGTGATTCTGAACCTTGAGCTCCAAGACCAATTAACGTCATGTTTTTGATAGATGGATTAGATGTTGGTGAAGCTAAGTGGTTGTTTGAGTTATTATCTGCTTCAATTCCTCTGTTTCCTCTCCCTAAACCTAATTTTCCAAACCAAAACTCATTGTTACCACTCCATCCTTCTGTCCAGTCAAATTGATCGTCTTCGCTTGAAGTAGAAACTAAATATTTAGTATTTACTGTTCCTCCAAAAAATTCAAAACCGTCATCTGATCCTTCGTAAGATTGAACATATTCAATTGTTGTTCCGTTTCCTACTCCAAAAAGAGACATTCCGTTGAATTCTTTTTCGCTGTTATAAGCAAATCCTGTATACTCTAATCTCAAATATTTGATTGAACCTGAATTATCAGCAGCATCAGTTCCACCGTAAGTCAATTCAGAAACTTCAGCAGAAGCTGTAATTCCTTTGTTGATAGGTGCTTTTCCACAGATTACTAATCCACCCCATTTTCCTGGTGCTTTTTCTGAAGCCGTCATTACAACTGGACTTGTTGCTGTTCCTTTTACAAAAAGTTGTGCTCCTTGAGAAATGGCTATAAAGCGAATATCTTCTCCTTCTAATACTGGTGTTGCTTCAATTTTCACACCTGCTTCAATGGTCAATTTTGCTCCATTTGCTACAATTAATTTTCCTGCAAGGAAATACGTTTTTCCAGATTCAAGAACAACTTCTCCATCATTAATGGTTCCTTGAAAGTTATTTGCATCTAGTACAAATGTTGAAACGGGTCCTTTTGTTTTTCCTCCATCGTCGCTTGAACAAGAAGTTAAAGTTGCTGCTGAAAAAAGAGCGATAGATAAAACTCTTAATAAATTTTTCATTTTGTTGTTGTGATTTAATTAGTTAAATTTTCTGATACAAAGATGCTAAATCTTCCTTTTTTTTGCGTTAAGCTAATGTGATTCTATTGTTATTATCCGTTTTCCTTTTTGTAAACAAATCGTTAATCAATTTCGAATAACTTAATCGTAAAAAATGAAATTGTCTTTAACAAAACAGCTCTCAACTATAATCTAGTATAGCGTTATTCAAGTACTTCTTCTATTTGAGGAATGTCACGGCAGTTGTAAATAAAATTTATGCCCTATCTAATATCATTCCTCAATTTGTTTCAAAACAGCATCCACTTCATTCATTTTTGTATTCAAACCGCGTACTGTTTACAAGGTGGGTTAAATCAACACATACCTCGATGAAAAACCTGAAAAAAATAGCAACAACAAACTTTACAGAACATTTTTATCAAAAAAAAGAAGCCAGATGGATGGCTTCTTAATTATAATAATTTGTTTTGTAAGTAAGTAAGTTGTATATTGCTTGAGATGAGGATAATAAAATTCTTGGAACATCCAAAGACTAAAACCTATTCTAAATACTCATGAAAGTTTTCTAATAATGCAGTCTTTTCGGACAACAGAAACAATCCGTAATTATAAGTATTAAAACTGATACGTCAATCCCAAGCTAAGGAACAATCCTTTTTTATAAGATAAAACGGTCACGTCTTTAGAAGTGTTTTCTTGAGTTCGTTCTATTTTTGGATCCAAAAGATTTTTTGCAGCAAAGTTCAATCCCAAGCTTTTATTGATTTTAGATCGTACAATTAAATCTAATGTGCCTACTGCTTTATCAACCAAATTTCCTTTTGTTTCAGTTCCTAGGGCATAAATTCGATCAGAAAAATAAGAGTAAGCTACTGTTGTCATCAAGCTGGCTTCGCTTTCTTTCCATTCTTTTAAGAATGAAAGATCACCGTTCAATAATAAATCGGAGGCTCCAGTAAATGCTGCCTTTGTATCAGTTAGGTTGATGTTGTAATTGGTTTCGTCTCGCACCTTTTCAGAATCCAATTCTTGATCAGTTTTCATATAAGAAGCATTGAATCCAGCAGAAAGTTTATTGGTGTCTTCTGCTCCAAGTTTAAATATATTTTTTCTGATTTCAAATTCAACTCCAAATGCTTGACCTGAATCTCCAGTGTTAATAAATGAAATATCATTTGTAGAAGAAGCCAACGTAATTTCATTTATCGGGTTAAGAATATATTTACCAAATACAGTAAACGAAATCAACTCATCGTTTTCAGGAAAAAACTCATATTTTAAATCTAAATTATAATCTTCTGATGGATATAAAAATGGATTACCCACTTTCACTTCTGTAACATCTTCGTAAACGAATAATGCTCTTTCTTTAAATTGGGGTAGTGTATACGTTTTACTAGCTGCTAAACGAATGTTTTGTTTATTATTCACTTCATATTTCAATAAAAGGCTTGGCAGAAACTCGTTTCTCTCAAAAGACTCATTAGTTCCTGAGTTATCAATTTGCGTTTTCCATGCTACATCTTGAAAAATTCTTTCGGCTCTTAAACCTATAACTGTTGTAAGCTTTGGCGACAATTTATATTCTACAAGACCAAATGCGGCATGAATATTTTGTTCCCCATTATAAGTCTGAGGCTTAATGTTATTTCCACTAAATGTTTCAATTGTGAAAAAACCGTTATTAAAGTTAGCACCATTAAAAAAAGCATCTAAATTATATGGATCAACTACCGTAGTAGATTGATTATTGGCAATATTGAAGTTGAATTGAGTAGCTTCAAAATCTCTTTTCTTAAACCTTCCG
Organism: Flavobacterium sp. SM2513; assembly: GCF_050908145.1. Classification (GTDB taxonomy): domain Bacteria; phylum Bacteroidota; class Bacteroidia; order Flavobacteriales; family Flavobacteriaceae; genus Flavobacterium. The sequence continues at coordinate 1,607,386 of NZ_CP194228.1, forward strand.
TTGTATCCAAGAGTCAATTTTCCTTTAAACGAGTCACTAGCGTCTTTCATGAATTTGTAAGCTCCAGAAACGTTTACTGCAAATTCATCTTCGCTTAAGCTTTGGTAATACCTGTGGTTATCTGTAGTAGTATTTACTGCAAAGTTATAGCCGTTTTCAGCTTCATTAAACCAAAGCGTGTTTTGAGTTCTATCTGGCATTTGACTTTCAATTTTGTTGAAAGAAGTTCCCCAGTTAAATTCTAATCTATCGTTTATTTTATGTGCACCCAATAACTGATTAACCATCAATTGATTTTGAGTGTAAGTTCCTCTTCTAATCAATCCATTATTATTTTCAGCAATATCCCGTATAAAGCCTTTGTATTCATCATTTACTTGTGAAGAGGAGTTTACATAAAGAAAATTATAGCTTATTTTATTATTCTGATTAAAGCGATATCCCGCATTAAACATTCCCGTAGAACTTGTGTTGTAGGAATATGTTTTCTGGTCGAAGGATTTCAAATTAGCCTCTTGTGCATTTACCGATCTATTGATTCCTTCTTTATAAGTATATCCATTTTCAAAACCTGCCGTTGCAAATAAATTTAGTTTTCCTTGTTCGCCAATATCAAAAGATTTTCCACCTCTAATAGCTATATTTCCAGAAAAGGGAACCACTTTCTCAGGAACCAGACTGTTTTTAAAACTAAACGTGTTCAATGGATTATTAGGAATATCTGAATTAGAAAATCCAGATTTACTTGGACCTTGTTGCAACATGAAATTATCTTCTGAAACTGCATTTGTATTTATAGAGGAACCTATTTCAAATTCCAGCATACTTTTAGCTTTAAAGTCTTTAGAAATAATATCTACATTTCCTCCGGCAAAATCTCCATACATTGCTGCACCATATACTTTATCAATCGAAATGTATTCCACAATATCAGTTGAAAAAATTCCTAGTGAAATGTTTTTTCTTTCAGGATCATTGGACGGAATTGGTAATCCATTCATTGTTGTAGAATTGTATCGATCACCCAAACCTCTCACATAAATAGTTCCACTTCCTTCTTGTTTGGTGATTCCTGTCGTTTTTGTCACGGCTGTTGCCACATCACTAACCCCTTTTCTGGACAATTCTTGAGCACCAATATTCTGTTTGATTTCAATTGCATCTCTTTGCTGCATCAATAATACCGTTTCATTTGCTCTATTTGCTCTTGATTGAATGACAATATCTTCTAGTTTAACACTACCTGAACCAATTGCTTTGTTGATTATTGTTGTTTGATTCGCAGTAATTTCAAAAGGAATTTCGACTGTTTCATAACCAACAAAACTAACTATTAAAATATGATTTCCAGCATCAGCGGAAAGTTCATATTTCCCGTCCATGTCAGTTGCATTGCCAATTGTTGTTCCTTTAATCATTACATTGACAAAAGGCATTGCCTCGTTGTTTAGGTCTGCATCAGTAATTAATCCAGAAACTTTTCCTTTATTTTGAGAGAACCCGAATGTGCAAAATAGGAAAGCGATAAATAGAAATAGAAATTTAAATTTCATTTTATTTTATTGTTATAATTTTATGCAAAGAAAAGGCTGTGTTGTAAAGGTGGTGTTACCTGCTTATTACCATTAAGTATTTTAATTATTACGTAATTGTTAAGAGATTAAATTACGGTTAAGAACATTAAAACGTTCTTTATTATCTTTATATTTACAACAGAAAAAAACTATTTTCGCATCATGAAGAAAAAAGATATTAAAATTTTACTGGTAGATGATGAACAAGATATTCTTGAAATCATTGGTTATAATCTGTCTCAGGAAGGTTACCAAATTGTAACTGCGAAAAACGGGAAAGAAGCAATTACAAAAGCCAAAAAAGAACTTCCACAACTTATTATAATGGATGTGATGATGCCTGAAATGGACGGTATGGAAGCTTGCGAAAATATTCGAAAAATTCCAGAATTGAGTCATACCATCATTACTTTTTTAACTGCAAGAAGCGAAGATTACTCACAAGTTGCTGGTTTTGATGCAGGTGCTGACGATTATATTGCAAAACCAATCAAGCCAAAATTGTTAGTGAGTAAAGTGAAAGCCTTGTTGAGACGTTTGAAAAATGTAGAGCAAAACTCAGAAACTTTAAATGTTGGCGGCATCGAAATCAACAGGGAAGAATATAAAATTGTAAAAGACGGTGCAGAAATTATCTTGCCAAGAAAAGAGTTTGAATTGTTTTACTTATTGGCTTCTAAACCAGGAAAAGTTTTTAAGAGAGAAGAAATTCTAGATAAAGTTTGGGGTAACGAAGTAATTGTTGGCGGGAGAACCATTGATGTGCATATCAGAAAATTACGTGAAAAAATAGGTGAAGAATTGTTCAAAACAATTAAAGGAGTGGGTTATAAATTTGAAATTTAATCAGCACTACTTAACCTATTTTGAAAGAAAATACAATTACTTTTTTCTTTTCAAAAGAAACAGTTTAATTTTTGTAAAATGAGTATAAGTTTTAAACGCACTTATAAATTTGCCTTCAAGTCAGCCTTATATATTACAATATTTGGTGTTGGTTTTGTCGGTTTTTTAAGCCATTACATATTTCACCCGAACCAAGAGGACTTAACCTCATTCTTAATTGCCTTTGCTTTTTCTTTGTACATTTCTTCATTTATTGTTATTCAATACCGTGTGGAGTTCTTCATTTATCGTCGTGTTAAAAAGATTTATGATGATGTATCGTTTTTAGAATCTAGTACTATAATCAACCAACCCATAACTACTGATATGGCAACTTTGACACGAGAAGTTAAGAAATTTGCCACCGATAAAAAGATGGAAATTGAAACCTTAAAAGTTCGAGAAGAGTACCGTAGAGAGTTTTTAGGAAATGTTTCTCACGAATTAAAAACACCGCTATTCACTGTTCAAGGTTACATTTTGACTTTGCTTGATGGCGCCATGAAAGACAAAACACTTCGTAAAAAATATTTGGAACGTGCCGAAAAAGGTGTGGAGCGATTGGTTTATATTGTTAAAGATCTTGACATGATTTCTAAACTCGAAATGGGTGATTTAAATCTGAGTTTTGAAAAGTTTAATATCGTTCAAGTGGCACAAAATGTATTTGATTTACTTGAAATGAAAGCCGAAAAAAAGAATATTATTCTGTCTTTTGACAATAAATATTCTAAAGCGATTTTAGTTTCTGGCGACCGCGAAAAAATTCAGCAAGTGATAACCAATCTCGTCGTAAATTCCATTAAGTATGGAAAAGAAAACGGTTTTGTAGAGGTGGGTTTTGATGTTTTAGCGAACGGCAAAGTAATTGTTCGTGTTAAGGACAACGGTGAGGGAATTGAAAAACAAAATATTCCCCGACTTTTCGAACGTTTTTACCGTGTCGATAAAAGTGGCGCTCGAACGGAAGGTGGCTCTGGATTAGGACTTTCTATTGTGAAACACATTATCGAAGCTCACAACGGAAAAATTCTAGTACAAAGCGAGATTAACGTAGGTTCAGAATTTTCATTCACGCTCGAAAAGGCTAAATAATTGTTGCCAATTCACTTCCCCTTTGAAGTTGGATAATCCCTTATGATTTTGAACTTCATTCAACTTTTCTATTGAAAAATCCTCTTGATTACAAAAAGGAATCAATCCTTCTTTCTGAAATTTTTCTGCTAAGTATTCCTGCTCAAATTGTCCAGGTGTGGGAATGAAAAATGCTTTCTTGCCAAGTTTTGCTAAATCCATAATTGTTGTATAACCTGAACGACAAAGAACTAATTCACTTTCGTTTATTGTTTTTTCTAACTCACCACTTTGCATGAAATTATAAAATAAGATATTTTCTACTTGAGAAAATTCTTGTTTCTGTTCCATTTTTCCTTTTACAAAAATTACTTTTCCAGCATAATTTTTTAATTCTAAGATTAATTTTTCTTCCAAAATCGTTCGTTGAGGTTCTGGTCCAGAAAGTAAAACCAATAAATCATATTTTATCGCAGTGTCTGTTTTGCGAAAGCGACTTAAAGGTCCAATATATTTGATTTTTAAGTCTGTTAAATTTAAATGGCCTAATTTTCCAGAAAGATTCTGTTCGTCAGCAACATCTGGAACCCAACATTCGGTAAATTTATTTATTATTTTTTGATGAATTTTGGTTGAAAAAAAAGTAGTTGAGCCTGTTAAAACATTCAACTGATGGGTTATAAAAGCACTTGGAACTTTAGGACTGTAAACACCCAATCGATTGTCTGAGATGATTCCATGTAGTTTAAATTCTGCAATCCACTTTTTAACTAATTCTCGTTCTTTACGCATGGCTAGAATCATATTGGGAATATTCTGAACCATTTTCCACCGAAAGTTTTTACCTTTTTTTGGATACGTAATAGTATAGGAAGGAAGTTTTAAAAATTTCAAATGTGGAAATTCTAATTTCAACAATTGCAAAGCTTCGCCATCGGATGCAATTATGGGTGTGAAGCCCAATTCTTGTAATTTTTTAATTATCGGAATGCATCGTGTCGCGTGACCTAAACCCCAATTTAAAGGTGCTACCAAAATGTTTTTGCGTTGTATTTCCAATTTTTACTTTTTTAAATGAAAAGCGGATTTTTATGAAAGTATCTAAAAGATTAAGTACCCACTTTTAAATTTAGACACTTGCAAGGTAAAACTATTTAAAGTTTGATATATTTCCTTAATTTTACCAAAATATTAATTAGTATCGTGGGAAGTAAAAATAAGTTAAAAAGATTTAAGGAGAACGAAACATTTGAAAATGTATTTCAACCTACTCGTGAAGAAGTAACTTCAGGTGATTTTGCGATGAAAGGCAAATGGAATAGTGATTTTTTCAAAAATGACAATCCAATTATTGTAGAATTAGGTTGTGGTAAAGGCGAATACTCTGTGGGTTTAGCAGAACGTTATCCAAATCGAAATTTTATTGGAATTGACGTAAAAGGAGCTCGTTTCTGGCGTGGTGCCAAAATTGCTGTTGATACTGGAATGCATAATGTGGCGTTTATTCGTACTCAAATAGAGTTACTAGACTACATTTTTGCCGAAAATGAAATCGACGAAATCTGGATTACTTTTCCCGATCCACAAATAAAATACAAACGTACCAAACACAGAATGACCAATTCTGAATTTCTACAATTGTATAAAAAAGTATTGAAACCAGACGGTGTGGTAAACTTGAAAACCGATAGCGAATTTATGCACGGTTATACGCTTGGTTTGTTGCATGGCGAGGGTCACGAGGTTTTATATGCCAACCATAACGTGTATAAAAACGAAGGAAGTCCGGACATCGTGACGGCCATTCAAACTTTTTATGAGAAACAATATCTCGAAATTAACAAAGCAATTACGTATATTAGGTTCAAAATTAAAAAATAATGACTTTTGCCTTGCCGATTTTCTTAGGATTTCTCACTTCTGCAATTGGAATTACGCCTCCGGGTCTAATTAATATGACTGCGGCAAAAGTGAGTATCGAAGAGGGTAGAATTCGGGCAATTGTTTTTGCGAGTGGGGCGGTTGTTATAGTTTTATTACAAACTTTTCTCGCAGTTGTTTTTGCAAAATTTATTGATAAAACGCCCTCTGTGGTGCTTTTGCTTCGAGAAGTGGGATTGGTGATTTTTACAGGACTGACTTTTTATTTCTTTTTAACTTCAAAAAAAATCAAGCGAAAGAAGAATGATTTACAGCTCAAAAGTAAAAAAAGTCGATTCTTTTTGGGAATGCTACTTTCGTCTTTGAATTTTTTTCCAATTCCATTTTATGTATTCGTCAGCGTCACATTAGCGTCTTACGATTACTTTTCTTTTGAAAAAAGTTTCGTGTACAGTTTTGTACTAGGTTCCGGTTTGGGAGCATTATTTGCGTTCTATTGTTATATTGCTTTTTTTAAAAAATTAGAAGGTAAAACCGAATTTTTACTCAAAAATATGAACTATATTATTGGTTCAATCACCGGATTAGTATCTGTAATTACTTTAGCAAATATTATCAATCATTATTGGACTTAAAATTACATTATGTCTGAAGAAACTTCTTTTTTTGAACGCGTTTATGAAATTGCGAGACAAATTCCCGAAGGAAAAGTGACGTCTTACGGTGCAATTGCAAAATGTCTGGGATCTGCACAGTCGGCTAGAATGGTAGGTTGGGCAATGAATGCTTCTCATAATCAGGAGGATATTCCAGCCCATCGAGTAGTAAATAGAAAAGGGTTGCTGACCGGAAAACAACATTTCGATGGAACGAACTTGATGCAGCAATTATTAGAAAATGAAGGGATAATAATTGTGGATAATCAAATAATTGATTTTGAAAAACATTTTTGGGAACCAAGATATGGAATTTTATAAAACCGTTCCTATTTTGGTAAACTCATTTTAATCACGCTCCAAAGATTATAAGTTTCATTATAAGTTAATTCTAAAACAGATTCATCTTTATAATATACTTTGTCACCATTACTTTTAATTCCTTCAAATTCAACAAAAACAAAAGTTTGGGCGATTGCTGCTTCTAAATCGTAAACCACCTCATTAACGGTGATTTTTATCTCTCTAAAGTTTGGATAGATTTCTCTAAATGCGGTAACTTCTTCTGCATTTTCTACATTTCTTAATTCAAATTGATCATAAAAGAGCCTATTTGCATGTAGAAAACTTTTCCAGAAATCAAAACTAACAGCATGAAGTTCTTCAGGATGATTGGGATAATAATTTTCATAAATATATTCATGTGGATAAATACTTAGAAAGCGTTCCGCAATTTCTTTTTGAAATATTTCTTGAGTGATAAAGTTATAGAATAAAACATTTTCATTCTCATAATCAAACCACATTTCTATTTCAATATATATTTTTCTTAAAATTTTTAAAAATCTTTTTAATTCCTTTTCTAATTCTTCTGGAGTCAAGTCTTCAGCTTTTTTAAAGTCAGGCTTTCCAATGATTTCATAAATAGTCTTCTTTTCCGCTTTTTGGTATTCCTCTTCAATCAAATCTGGGTCCAGAAGAAATTCGATGTCTTGAAATTCAAGGGGTATTTCTTCCTCTAAAGTCATTTCAGCTTCAATTTCGTTCTTTAATTCAATAAGTTTAAATTCATCTTCTATAGATAATTTGGGTAAGTCTTCGTTTGATTTATGATTTTCTTTATGCATTAAATTGGCAAGCTGATAAACATAATCCTCGTTACTTTCATCATCTTTTTGAGGCACGGATTCTAGCAAATTTTTAAAACGTGAAAGATAATTTTCATTTTCATTATAAATTTCTTTTAGCAATGCTTCATTTCTAGTTTCCCAATATTGACCTTCGTCCAAACACTTAAATTCTTGAATATATTTTTTAGAAATATAATCTAAGACTACAATCAACTGTTTATGGATTTCAACGCCTAAATCAAGGGTGTTAATTGATATGCTGAATACATGATTTGTAGCAATATACTCCTCCATTGCAAGTAAGTTGAAATTTTGAATACCGCACATTCTTCCATCAGACAAAAACGTAAAACTCAACGGTTCGAAATCTTTAGGAGTAATTATAATTCCATATAGTTTTTCTAAATCAAGTCCACTAGAAAACGTATCGTTTTGATATTTTTCATGAAAAACATCATAATCCCATTCATTTCCGATTGCAATATCTCGTGCCTCATCAATCAATTCGTATAATTGTGATGCTGATTTTAATTTTCCGCTGTAATGAATTGTAAGTCCCATGGCTTGTATTTTATGAACAATTAAATTTATACAATTTTATTCCACCAAGCAAACCGTAAACTGCGTATTTTTCTCATCACTTTTAAAAGCCAAATAACCACCGTGTGCTTCAATAATGTTTTTGGATAAAGTCAATCCAATTCCTGCTCCACCAGTTCTAGTAGTAAAAAACGGAAGTAAAATTTTATCCTCAATTTCTGGTTCAATTCCGGTGCCATTGTCAGTGATGATGATATAGAGTCGCTTCTCTTTTAATTCGGCACTTATCGTGATTTCCTTCTTTTCTTTTTCTGCTAAAGCAAATAAACTATTGGTCAATAAATTGATAAAAACTTGCTCCATTTGATTGGAATCTACCGAAATCCAGCGGTTAAAATCAATCGTATTCTTCACTTCAATCTTTTCCTTTTTGAAAAGCGGTTTCATAATTTGAACGCAATTTTCAATCAACGTCGAAAGTTCTATTTTTTCTTTTTTTGGCGTCGGTAACATTGCTAATTTTCGATAGCTTTCTACAAATTCTTGCAAATGATTACTTCTGTTATGCATCGTAATAACGCTGTCTTTTATGTCCTGCAAATCTTCTGAACTCAACGATTCTTGACCTACTAATTCTTTTAAATTTTGCGAAAGCGAACGAATTGGCGTCAATGAATTCAATAATTCATGCGAAATGACTTTCATCAAATTGATCCAAGCTTCTTTTTCTTTTTTGTCAATTACTTTTTGAATGGAATCCAGTAAAACCACATAGTATTCTTGGTTATGCGTTTTAGTTCGCGAGGATTGCATGACAAAAGTTTGCATTTCTTGCTGGTTGACTCTAATTTGCAATGTCGTTTTAATTTCATTGAAATTTTGCTCCTCAATTAATAAACAAAGCGATGGCAATTGATTTTTTAAATAATGCCACTTGGAAACTTTTGGTACTTCAAATTGCTTTGAAAAACAATCGTTCATCAAGAAAATAGACCAATCACTTTCTTCTTTTTGCAAAATTAAAATACCCGTTTCGATGTTGTTTAAAATAGAACGATATATAATGTCTTTTGAAACTTGTTCGTTTTCTTTTTCCTTCAAAGAGTTATACAACTGAAACAATCGACGGTAATTTTGAAACGATTTGTGTTTCGAAAAATCAGCAGAAAAATCTTTGTTTAAAATTGCATTAATGGTTTTGTCATAAAATAAAAAAGCATTTTTTAGATAAAAATACAATTCGATGATAAACAATACAACAACAAATGCAACGAAAATGGAAGTGTAAATCAAACTTTTTTCTGCCAAATAAAACACAGCGGCGAAACCTAAAAGAATTAGGATTATTCGCATAAAAATTTGATTGTATATTTTGAAATTTGCTAACATTTAAGAAGTTTGAATATTGTATTTTTCGATTCTTCTATACAAGGAAGCTCGGGATAAACCCAACTCATCGGCAGATTTACTGATGTTATTTTCGTTCTTGACCAAAACTTTTTCAATCGCTACTTTTTCAATATCCGAAAGCTGAAACTCATCCGGATTTTCAAATTTTGTGATGGTTTCTAAATCCAAATCAGCAGTTTTTATAATGTTGTTTTCACAAAGAATAACGGCACGTTCTATGCGGTTTTCCATTTCTCGAATGTTTCCATTCCAAGCGTGGTTTTCTATTTGAGTCAACGCTTTTTCATCAAAAACAATGGTATTTCGTTCGTATTTTGCAATCATTTTCTCTAATAAAAAATGTGCCAACGGAACTTTATCTTCCATCCGTTCGCGTAAAGCGGGTAACGTAATTTCCATCGTGTTGATGCGATAATACAAATCTTCGCGGAAGTTTTTGGCATTCACTTCTTCTTTTAAATCTAAGTTGGTTGCCGTAATAATCCGAACGTCAATCTTGCGAGGTTTGGTTTCGCCTAAACGTGTTACGGTTTTCGTTTGGATGACTTGCAGTAATTTGGATTGCAAGTGAAGTGGTACATTTCCTATTTCATCCAGAAAAATCGTCCCATTTTGAGCGGTTTCAAATTTTCCAATGGTATCCACTTTCGCGTCCGTAAATGCTCCTTTTGCATAACCGAATAATTCACTTTCAAAGATATTTGCATTCAAAGAACCCAAATCAACATGAATGAACTCGTTGTTTTTACGTTCTGAATGTTCATGAATGTAACGTGCTAAAACATATTTTCCAGTACCATTTTCTCCTAGAATTAAAACATTGGCATCCGTTTTTGCCACTTTATTAGCTAAAGAATATGCTTTTTCGATGGATTGCGATGTTCCAATAAAATACGCCAAACTGGGTTCATTTATAGAAGTGTTCTTTTTGTTTTTCCGAGATGCAGCAACGCCTTTTTTAATCGTTTCTACTAATATTTCGTTGTCCCAAGGTTTTAAAATATAATCGGAAGCACCACTTTTCAATCCTTCAACTGCAGTTTCCACTTTTCCAAAAGCGGTCATTAAAATTACAATTGTGTTGGGCGAAAGTTTTTTAATTTCTTTTAAAAAATACAAACCTTCTCTTCCATCTTCAAAACCAATGCGGTAATTCATGTCTAGTAAAACCAAATCAATTTCGGTTTCTGCTAAGATTTGGACTACATTTTTGGGATTACTTAAGGTGTAAATCGTCTCAAAATGTTTTTTCAAAAGCATTTTCGCCGTGAAAAGAATGTCTTCTTGGTCGTCAATAACTAAAATGGTGGCGTTGGTCTTTTTCATGGATTGTTCATTTTCGGACAAAGGGTGTTCATTTTTGAACACTTGGATTTGATGAAGTTCTATATTCGGGCAATAATCAACGGATTACAAATCTTTAATTTGTGGCATAAAATTTCCAATAGGTATTTAAAATCAATACAATGGACACTCTCATCAAGCGTAAAAATAACAAAAAAAAGTATGTATTAATTGCTTTGCCAATTATATTGGTTTTGGGTTATTTTATAAGTACTTCGTTAACTAAGAAAAGAAGTTTGAATGTAAATAAAGCGGAGATTTCAATTAAAACGGTAGAAGAAGGCTTTTTTGAAGACTTTATTTTATTCCAAGCGAAAGTTACTCCGCTAAATTCGATGTTGGTAAATGTTATTGAAGGAGGAGCGGTTCAGGAAATATTTGTTAGTAATGGAGATAGGGTTGTGCAAGGTCAGCCGTTGGTTCGGTTGTACAATCCAAATACGGAATTGGCTTACATGCAGCAAGAAACTTCGATTATCGAACAGATTAATAATTTGAATAAAGCAAAACTGGATTTGAGAAACCAAGAATTGAATTTGGCTAAAGATTTAATCAGTATCGAACATGATTTTGTAGATGCTAAAAATTTATTCGATTTGAATCAGAAGTTGTTTGAGCAAGAGATTTTATCTAAAAATGAATGGCAGAAAACACAAGAGAATTTTAGGTTTCAAAAGGAACGAATGGATATCATCAAGCAAAGTGTGAAGAAAGAAAAACAGGCAAATCAAATGCAAATTGGACAACTGAATCAATCTATTGAAATTATGAATCGAAGTTTGTCTATTTTGCGGAAGAATAAAAATAACTTTCTGATTACTGCACCACTTTCGGGTCGACTTTCTTCGTTTGAACCTATTTTAGGGAAAACGTATTTGCAAGGAAATAGCATAGGAACGATTGATGTCATGAAAGGCTATAAATTAGTGGCTGATGTAGATGAGTTTTATCTAGACCGCGTTTCGGAAGGACAAAGTGGTTCAGTGGAGTTTAATGGAAAAACAGTGGAAGTTCAAATTATAAAGGTGATTCCTGAAATTAAAGGAGGTCGGTTTATGGTGGAATTGAATTTTGTAAAAGACGAAAACTTGGAACTCAATCAAGGATTAACTTTTGGTGTTCGAATTAATTTATCAGAAAAAAAGAAGACGACGCTGCTTTCGAAAGGGAGTTTTTATCAGGACACTTCGGGTAAATGGATTTTTATAGTGAAAGACAATCAAGCGGTTCGGAGAGCCATTGTTTTGGGTAGAGAAAATCCTTTGTATTATGAAGTTGTAGAAGGATTGAAAGAAGGAGAACAAGTGATAACTTCGAGTTATGCGGATTATAAAAATATAGAAGTATTAAGATTGGAGAATTAAGTAGTAAGAAATTGGAGTAAATAATTATGATAACTCCTGCAAGGTTTTCAAACCTTGTAGGTATAAATAATCAAACCTAAAAGGTCAAAAAAAAACCTTGCAGGATAAAAACACAATCAAATGATACAAATCAAAAATTTATCAAAAACCTTCCAGACGGAAGAAGTGGAAACGAAAGCGTTACACGAGGTTTCAATCACAATCAATCAAGGGGATTTTGTTACTATTATGGGTTCTTCGGGAAGCGGGAAATCGACGCTTCTGAATATTGTGGGACTTTTAGACAGTGCTTCTTCCGGGAGTTATGAGTTGCTTAATCAAGAAATGATTGGGTTGAAAGAGCAACAGAAATCAAAAGTAAGGAAGGAAAACATTGGATTTGTTTTTCAAAACTTCAATTTGATTGACGAATTGTCGGTTTATGATAATATCGAGTTGCCTTTGATTTATAATAATGTTTCGGCTTCTGAACGAAAAGACAAAGTAGAAATAATAGCAGAACGACTGGGAATTTCACATCGGTTGAAACATTATCCACAACAACTTTCGGGTGGTCAACAGCAACGTGTAGCGGTTGCTCGAGCTTTGATAAACGACCCGAAAATCATTTTGGCCGATGAGCCAACCGGAAACTTAGATTCCAAAAACGGAAATGAAGTGATGGAACTCCTGACCGATTTGCATGCTCAAGGTGCAACGATTTTGATGGTGACTCATTCTGATTATGACGCTTCTTTTTCGCAGCGAACGATATTTATGAAGGATGGAATTATCCTTTCGGAAAAAAATAATAGTAAAAACGTAGACGTATTAATTTCTTAAAAACATTTCTTATGAACAAATTTATCATTTTCACAACCTTATTATTTACAGGTTTTTTAACCGCTCAAATTTCAGAAAACAGGGAAGTTTCGGACTTTTCAAAATTAAAAGTATCGAGTTCTATTGATGTCATGTACACTATTTCAGATAAAATAAGTGTAACCGTAGAAACAGACGATGCCGAAAAGTTGCAGCTCATAAAAACCGAAGTTGAAAACGGAACATTGGTACTTTCCATTGACACAAAAGGGTATAAGTCAAAAAAAAGTAAGGGAAAAAAGAAAGGCAACAACATTAGTTTTATCAACGGTGTACGGTTTGAGGTATTAAAAATTACGGTTTCAGGTCCAAATTTACAAGCGGTGAAGGTAAGTTCATCGGCAGATTTGAAATTTATGAATACGAATAAGACTTCTAAACTAGAACTGGTGGTAAGTTCCTCAGGAAGTGTTGCAGGAACCTTTGAATGTTCGGATTTATTTATTGATGCCTCGTCAAGTGGCGATGTGTCGGCGATGGTTACTGCTAATGCAGTGGAAATTGAATCGAGTAGTTCGAGTGATGTGACCTTATCTGGCACAGCCAAAGCTATTACAGTAAAAGCAAGTAGTTCTTCTTCTTGTGATTTGAAAAAATTATTGGTTGAAAACGCCACTGTTTTGGCAAGTTCATCAGCCGATGTTTCGGTTCATGCTACGAAATCAGCAGAAGCAAAAGCGTCCTCAAGTGCAGATGTTGTGGTCTATGGAAATCCCGAAAATTTAACTAAAGAAGTGAGCTCGTCAGGTTCTGTTGATAAAAGGTAAGGCGAGGAAGTTGCTTTGTTTGGGGTAAAAAGTTAATGGCTTTGCGTTTTGATGAAGAACTCTAAGCAAAATATGTAGTTGACTTTGCAAAATAAACACTTGACTCTACGAAATAAACATTTTACTGTACGAAATAAACACTTGACTCTAAGAGATAAACACTTTACTCTAAGAGATAAACATTTTACTGTACGAAATAAGCACTTTACTCTAAGAGATAAACATTTTACTGTACGAAATAAACACTTTACTCTAAGAGATAAACATTTTACTGTACGAAATAAACACTTTACTCTAGGAAATAAACATTTTACTGTACCAAATAAACACTTGACTCTAGGAAATAAGAAGTTGACAAAGCCTGAGTACATTTTGCGGAAGCATAATAAAAATCATCATCAATAAATCAAATCATCATGTTAAAAAATTGGACGAACCTCTTTGTGTATCACATCAAAAAAAACAAACTTTTTACGTTTTTGAACGTTTTGGGTTTGAGTATCGGGATTGCGGGATTGATTTTCGCGATTTTGTATTGGAACGAGGAGCACAGTTATGATGACTGGAATCCTGGCAAGGAAACGGTTTTTATTACCATAAGTGAAGTAAGTAAAAACGATTTTTGGGCAACGAGTGTAGTTCCGTTTGAAGCGTATTTTAAGAAAGATTTTCCTGAACTGGAGGCGTATTGCTATCTTTCTAATTGGTACTACGAGGAAATTGTTCAGTATAAAAACAAGAAGGAACTGCTGAATATTACGGATGCTCAAAAGACCTTTTTTGAAATGTTTCCGTTTCATTTTATAAAAGGAAATCCTAAAACAGCTTTGAAAGACAATACGAGTACAGCAATTTCTAAAGAAACGGCTGAGAAACTCTTTGGCAAAGAGGATGCTATTGGTAAAATAATAGACTACTCGGGGCGAAAACTTGTGGTTCGTGGCGTTTATGAAGTGATGGGTAAATCATCCATGGCCCCTGACATGGTAACGAGTTTGATAGATTCCAGAATGGAGGAAAGTAAAGACCAATGGGGGAGTTATAATTTTGGGCTGCTTTTGAAACTAAAAAGTCCCGCAGACGCTCAGATTGTTAAAGAAAGAATGGAGCGATTGATGTATGAAAACAGTATTGTAAAAAGTGCTCAATCGGAAGGGATTACTCCTGAAGCATGGATGGCACGAAACGGTCTTACTGGAACAAAAACTGTTTTGCAACCCTTGAAAGACAGTCGTTTGCATGCAATAACCGACTCGTATGCAGAGGGAAAAGGGAATTACCAGTTTCTAGTAATTATGTTGGGATTATCTCTTTTGATTTTAGTTTTATCTATCGTCAATTATGTTAATTTGGCTACAGCCAATGCAATTAATCGGGCTAAGGAGGTAGGAATTCGGAAAATACTGGGAGCTTCCAAAAACAATATTGTCAAACAATTTTTATTTGAAACGGTTCTAACGGTGTTGTTTTCCATCTTACTTTCATTGGTTATTGTAGAGCTTTCTTTGCCGTACTACAATGATTTTTTAGGAAAAGAACTTTTGATTTTTGGAGGTGAATTCTACCTGCAATTAATCGTCATTTTCGTTACAACCATCATTTTTGCAGGTATATTTCCAGCCATTTATGTGTCTAATTTTGAAACCTTGAAAGTGCTTAAAGGGAACTTTGGGAGAAGTAAAAGCGGCATTTGGGTGAGAAACGGGATGCTGATTTTACAGTTTGCCATTGCCTCCTTTTTTATCATTGGTTCTTATATTGTGTATGAACAAATTGCGTTTATTTCAACAAAAGACATTGGATTTAAAGGCGACCAAGTACTTTCTATTTCGTACCGCAATAAGTACAACTGGCGTGAAGAAGGCTATAAACAAAAGGTGCAAAGCAGGTATGAGTTAATTAAAAGTGAGCTTGGAAAGATAAGAGGAGTGGAGCAAGTTTCGACAGGTGCGTTTGAATTTGGTTCTGGAAACGGTTCTACTTCGGGATTTTCGTATAAGGGAAGTCCCAATATTCAGGCTCGAAACATGGGTGTTGACTTTGGGATGCTTGAAATGATGCAAATTCAACTGAAAGAAGGACGGTTTTTTTCTAACAAAATAGCTTCTGATACCATCAATACAATGTTGATAAATGAAACGACGATGCGAATGATGAACGAGAAAAATCCTATTGGCAAAGAAATAGAATGGAACGAAAAAAAGTTGAAAATTATCGGGGTTGTAAAAGATTTTAATTTGTTTGGACCTCAAGACAAAATTCCGCCAATGGTGTTTTTTCAATTTAAAACAGTGGATTGGATGTTACAAAACGCAAATCGGATTCATGTGAAGGTTAGCGGTGATAATGTGGAGCAAACCATTGCCGATATTGAAAAGTTTTGGATAAAAAATGTAGATTCAGATTATCCTTTTAGTTATGACTTTGTAGACAAACAGTATGCTCGAACGTATCGCACGTATGTGAAGCAGAAAAACTTGTTTTCGTTGCTGAATTTTATTGTGATTTTGATTGCTCTTTTTGGATTATTTGCCTTGGCAAGTTACTCCATTCAACGTCGGATGAAAGAAATTGCGATACGAAAAACGCTTGGTGCAGAAACGAATGTGTTGTTAAAAGAATTGTCAAAACAGTATGTGTTGTTTTGTGTTATTGGATTTTTAATAGCAGTGTTTCCAGTGTATTTCTTGTTGAACAAGTGGCTTGAAAATTTTGTGTTTAGAATTGAAATTTCATGGATTCCTTTTGTTCTAGGTTTTATGATTTTGTTGATTTTGACTTTAATAGTGGTGCTTTCGAAGGCTTATTTTGCCACAAAAGTAGATGTCTTGAAGTATTTGAAATACGAATAACGCAATGTCAGTGTAATAAAAAACCAACACAGAATCGAGAAATTTGAATAATTTTTAAAATCACTCTACTTTCTTAAATCTGTGTTTCAAAATAAATATCAAAGATGAAAATTCTATTTAGTTTGCTGTTAGTTATAGCAGTTCAGTTTGCTAACGGCCAAAGCACTATTTGGTCGTTGCAAAACTGTATTGATGCCGGATTAGAAAACAATATTGCAGTGAAAATTCAAAAACTGGAAGTAAAAAGAACCCAAAAATCAAGGGTTTCGATGCTGAATGAATTGTTGCCAACGGTGAGTTTGTTTGGTAGCCAAAGCTATAATTTTGGTTCTACGATTGACCCTGGGACAAATGCTCGAGTGAGTTCTAACATTCAGTACGATAATTTTTACATGAATGCACAGATGAATCTACTGGATTTTGGAGCGATTGCAACTGCACAGAAATCGAAAATTGGTATCGAATTGGCGAAAGCCGAACAAGCAATTGTTGAAAATGAATACAAACTTCAAATTTTAGAAAGTTTCTATCAAGCTCTTTTTACGCAAGAATTAGCTGAAATTCAAAGGCAACAATTGGTGAACACGCAGTTTAATTTGACTCGAATTGGTAAAGAAATAAAAATTGGCAGTAAACCTAAAAGTGACTTATACGACATACAATTTGCCTTCGCTCAAGAAGAAAAGCAGTTGATAGAAACCCAGCAATTAGTTGATATTCAAAAATTACAATTGTTTCAATTGCTAAATGTGGAAGATGTTGTAATAGGAAATATTCAATTGGAAAATCAACTTTTAAATGTAGAACGTACTTCCGAGGAAATTTCAAATCCAAGAATTAAAGGAGCTCAATTGACGTATGAAAATGCTCGAAAAGAAGTGCGTTTTCAGCAATCTAGAAATTTACCCACGCTTTCTACGTTCTACCAGTTGTCTTCGTTTTACTATAAACCTTTGAACGATACAGATGGATTTGTGGATAATTTCAGTAACCAAATTGGGAATAATAAAAACCAACAATTGGGTTTGCAACTTGCTATTCCTGTTTTTAACGGATTCAAAAATAATAAAGCAATTGCTTCTGCAAAAATTGAAACCGAGAAATCTAAATTAAAGATAGAGCAAGAAAATTTACAGTTGAATCAACAACTTGAAATTGAAAATAAAAACAAAGAAAATTACTTTCTTGTTCACGGGAAATTAGCTGAAGTTGTAGGATTTGCACAGGCATCTTTTACAACGACTCAAGCAAAATTTACCTCCGGAAGTGTGGACGTTTTTTCTTTTTCAATTGCTAAAAACAACTTATTAACTTCAGAATTTAACCTATTGAAAAACAAGTTGCAGAGCCAATATACGGTTCATAAAATCAATTTAATTCGTTCGAATGCCTTATAAATTTCAGTTATCGAAGTATCTAAAACTTTCGACTTACGGCATTTGACTTTCAAGTATTTCAGACTATCTTTGCAATCAAAATTCAGTTTAAATAAATGCAACGTTTTTATATTAGTTGCGCAATCTAAATATAATGAAATTAGATAGAAAAGAAATACTTAAAGCGCTCGAAACCATTTCGGTTGCTGGAGAAGGTAAAAATATTGTAGAAAGTGGAGCGGTTAAAAACGTGGTAACTTTTGGCGAAGAAGCCATCATTGATTTAGTACTTACAACGCCGGCAATGCACATCAAGAAACGTGCAGAAGACGATATTCGTAAATTAATTCAAGAGAAATTTTCACCAGATGCAAAAGTCAAAGTGAATATTAAAGTAGAAGCTCCTGAAAAAGCGAACGAAATTAAAGGAAAAGCAATTCCCGGAATTAAAAATATTATTGCCGTTGCTTCTGGAAAAGGTGGCGTTGGAAAATCTACCGTGACAGCAAACTTAGCGGTAACTTTAGCAAAAATGGGATTCTCTGTTGGTGTTTTAGACGCTGATATTTACGGACCATCAATGCCCATCATGTTTGATGTAGAAACGGAAAAACCAATTTCCGTGATGGTAGACGGAAAATCAAAAATGAAACCGATTGAAAGTTACGAAGTAAAAATTCTTTCTATTGGGTTTTTTACAGCACCAAGTCAAGCCGTTATTTGGAGAGGACCAATGGCTTCAAAAGCATTAAACCAAATGATTTTTGATGCAGATTGGGGCGAACTAGACTTCCTTTTAATTGATTTACCTCCGGGAACGGGAGATATTCACCTATCAATTATGCAATCATTGCCAATTACAGGTGCGGTTGTCGTTTCTACTCCACAAGCTGTAGCTTTGGCTGATGCCAAAAAAGGAGTTTCGATGTTCATGTCGGATTCTATCAATGTTCCGGTTTTAGGAATTATTGAAAATATGGCTTATTTTACTCCAGAAGAATTGCCTGATAATAAATACTATATCTTCGGAAAAGAAGGTGCTAAAAACTTAGCAGAAGATTTGAATGTGCCATTTTTAGGAGAAGTTCCTTTGGTGCAATCCATTCGTGAAGCAGGAGATTACGGTCGTCCAGGTGCTTTGCAAACAGGTTCTGTAGTTGAAAAAGTGTTTGAAGAAATCACCAGAAATGTAGTGCAAGAAACCGTAAATCGCAACGAAGCGCTTCCTGCAACTGAAGCAATTAAAATTACAACAATGGCAGGTTGTTCTGCTGTAAAAAAATAGTAGTAAGATTGGAGTATTAAGATAGAAGGATTGAAAGATAGAGAAACACATAAATGGAAAGATTTAATTTTTCGATAAAACTCCCATCTTCAAGCTCTCAGTTTTTAATCTACAACCTAGAACGTACAACCTAGAACAAATAAAAATGAATACAGAAGAATTAACTCAAAATATTTTGAAAGCGTTAGACGAAATTCGTCCGTTTTTGAATTCGGATGGTGGTGATATTTCGCTTGTTGGAATTGAAGACGACAAGCACGTTACGGTTCGATTGGAAGGTGCTTGTACTTCTTGCAGTGTCAATCAAATGACGCTAAAAGCAGGTGTAGAAACGACGATTAAAAAATACGCTCCACAAATAGAAACGGTAGTAAACATCGCTTAAGTTTCAATAATTCATAAATTACAACTGTAGTAGGAACTTGTTTTTAAATTAAGAACAAGTTGCTGCATACAACTGACAAATATCATATTACAAGCGTGCTTAATTTACGAATTTTGCTGACAATTAAAATACGCTCGATAATTATTCAAAAAATGATACAAACAGATATTCTTATAATTGGTGCCGGTCCAACAGGACTTTTTACTGTTTTTGAAGCCGGATTACTTAAATTAAAATGCCATATACTAGATGCTTTGCCTCAACCAGGTGGACAATTGGCTGAACTATATCCTAAAAAACCCATCTTTGATATTCCAGGATTTCCTGAAGTTCTTGCAGGTGATTTAGTTACAAATTTGATGGAACAAATCAAGCAATTTCAACCGGGTTTTACTTTGGGAGAAAGAGCGGAAACCATTGACAAACAAGAAGACGGAACGTTCATCGTGACTTCTGACAAAGGAACTCAAATTCATGCAAATTCTGTTGCAATTGCCGGTGGATTAGGGAGTTTTGAACCAAGGAAACCATTGATTGAAAATTTAAACTTTTACGAAGATAAAGGAATAGAATACTTCATCCGTGACCCTGAAAAATTCAGAAACAAACGTGTAGTAATTGCCGGAGGTGGAGATTCTGCGTTAGACTGGAGTATCTTTTTATCCAATGTTGCTTCAGAAGTAACTTTGGTACACCGAAGAAATGAGTTTCGCGGTGCCTTAGATTCAGTTGAAAAAGTGCAAGAACTTAAAGATCTTGGCAAAATCCGCCTAATTACTCCTGCAGAAGTAATCGGTTTAAAAGGAACAGAACACATAGATGGAATTGTTTTGGATGAAAATGGCGCTCAAAGAACTATCGAAACGGATTATTTCATTCCGCTTTTTGGCCTCACGCCAAAGTTAGGGCCGATAGCAAATTGGGGATTAGAAATTGAAAAAAATGCAATTAAAGTAGATAATTCATTAGATTATCAAACCAATATTCCTGGAATTTACGCCATTGGTGACGTAAATACCTACCCTGGAAAATTAAAATTAATTCTATGTGGTTTTCACGAAGCAACATTAATGTGTCAGAGTGTGTACCAACGCATGAACCCAGGAAAAAAATATGTACTAAAATACACAACAGTATCTGGAATTGATGGTTTCGACGGAACTAGGAAAGAAGCAGAAAAAGCAGTTGTTAAAGCAATTTCATAGTTATGGCTCAGGACGTAAAAATAACGATTGTAGATCGCGAGGGTGTTTCTCATGAAGTGGAAGCACCAACGGATATGAACATGAATATCATGGAATTGGTTCGTGCTTATGAGTTGGCTCCAGAAGGAACGATTGGTATTTGTGGCGGAATGGCCATGTGTGCTTCTTGTCAGTGTTACGTGCTTAATGACGTGGCTTTACCTGAGAAAAGTGACGATGAAGAAGCGATGTTGTCAGAAGCATTTAATGTAAAAGAAAATAGCCGTTTGGGTTGCCAATTGCACATTACGGAAGATTTAGAAGGATTGAAATTAGAATTAGCTCCTGAGTAAAACTGGGATTATTTTATAAATAGAAAAGGCGAAAACAATATTGTTTTCGCCTTTTCTATTTAAACTATGTTGAGTATTTACTTTTTCAAGAATTTAAGCGTCTTAACAGCTCCTTCTTTTTCCAAACGAACGATATAAACACCCGAGTTCAGCAAGCTAGCATCGATGCTTAAATCAGAAGCCGATTGTACTTTTTTAGACAATACCAATTGGCCCATTGTGTTGTACACAGTAAACGTCTCTGGTAAAATTCCTGAATCGTCGATTGTAATATTTAGTAGGTCATTTACCGGATTTGGATAAACAGACATTCCTTTTAATTTATCAAAAGTTTCAGACCCTAAAGTAGATTGGCACGCTGTAGAAGTAGCTAAACTTGACCTTCTTGTTCCATATTGAAGTACGGCTAAGATTCTTGCTTTTTGGTCCAAAGTAAATGTATTCATACACGTATCATTGGTGTAGTCCATATAGTTTTCAGTCATGTCATTTCCAGCTGCAACTGTACACGAATTGTAAACTGAAGCACAGTCATAATTAGCATCGGATGCCGCAGGTGTATCTAAACAATAATCTTGAAAGCTATCGGAAGCATTAACGGTACAAGAGGAAGTATCACCCCAAATATGAATTAATCCAAAACAGTGTCCTATTTCATGTGTCGCCGTTCTACCTTTATCGTAATCCGTATAATAACTCCCCGCTGCATAAGTTGACGAGCCAAAAGCTCTATAATCAATAACTACTCCATCTGTATTTGCACTTCCGCCATTTGTTGCTAAACCACCTAATCCAGTATTACTAGGAAATTGTGCATAACCCAAAGTGCCATATAAATCTGCAGAAGGACTGCTGCTAAATTTGCAAATCCAAATATTAAAATATTGTGTAGGGTCCCAACTAGTTGTAGCTTTAAGCGTGCTTTCAACAGATGTTTCAGAAGCCCACGATGCTACACCTAAATTCACTCTATCAATTCCATTTGTAGCCGTTCCAGCTGGAGATCTTTGAGCCATGCAAAATTCAATTTCGATATCAGCTCCAATTGCATTTGAGTTGTAACCTGGGGTATTCAACATTCGTCTAAAGTCTTGATTCAATACCGTTATTTGTGATAAAATCTGGGCATCCGAAATGTTTTCATCAGCACCAATAGCATCGCCATTATGAATAACGTGAACTACAACGGGAATTGTAATTACCGTAGTCACTCCATTGGAAGAGCGCATTTGTGCTTTTACCGCAGCGACTTTTGGCGCAAGCCATGCTTCAAATTCTTCCGAAGTGGCTCTATTCGGAACTGTTTCTTGTAAATATTTTTCATATTCTGAAGAAACACAACGTACCAATCCATTTGTAGAATTAATGCTTTCTAATGCTTTTCCGAAGACCTTTCTTCCATCGGTACTGTGTACTTGTGCAAAGCCTATCGTGCAGAAAAGCAATAAAAAATAGACTAATGTCGAGCGTTTTTGTTTTTTCATAATTTAGAATTGGGTAGTACTTTTTGCTTCTAAAAACAAAGCGTTAATGTATAAAGTTTTTGAATATGAAATAGATGTACTGAATTCCATATGTCAATTGAATTTAATCATGAAGTACGATAAAACGTAATTCGAAACGAAGATAATTCGCATCTGTATTAGGTTAAAATTTATGAGGTAAACCCATTATTTTATGCGGTAAAAACTATTATATTGAATAAATAACGTGAGTTTTACAGGTTTATCTTAGAAAAAAAACCTTCTTCATAAGTAGTGCTTAACGGAATTTCGTAAGAGGTAATGTAAATCATTTTATTTCTGATTTTTTCCATTTTTGAAATCGAGATAATATACGAACGGTGCACTCTGGCAAATTTATTTGAGGGTAATTTCTCTGACATTACCTTCATCGTCATTCGTGCAACAATTGTTTTTTGATTGACGAGGTGAATTTTTAAATAATCATCCAGTCCTTCAATAAACAAAATGTCTTCAAGTAAAATTTTATGTAAACTATAGTCCGCTCGAATGTATAAATAATTATTTTCTGAATTAACGAAATTATTTTTCATATCAAGCTGCTCTTTGACTTTTGCAACAGCATCTGAAAAACGGCTGAAAGGAAACGGCTTTAATAAATAATCGGATGCATTAACATTAAATCCTTCAACAGCATATTCGCTGAATGCAGTGGTGAAAATAACTTTGGTAGCTTGTTCTATCTGTTTGTAGAAACTCAAGCCATTTTGGGTAGGCATTTGTATGTCTAGAAAAATCAAATCGACAGGTTGCTTTCTTAAATATTTTGCAGCTTCACTGGTCTTAGTAAACGTTTTTTCCAGCTGTATGTAATCAATACGGTTGCAAAAACTTTCAATTATTTTTAAAGCTAAGGGTTCGTCGTCTAATGCAATGGCTCTAATCATACTAAATTTATTTTCAAATAAACCTCAAATTGCGTTGAAGTATCCGTTATTGTAAGTTCATGTTGGTGTGGATAAATTAGCCGAAGCCGCTTACTCGTATTTTCAATTCCTTTTTTACTTTCATCCTGCTGGACTAAATTTACTGCGACTTTGCTGTTTTTTACTTCTAAAATAAAATCAAATTCAGTAATTTCCATTTTTATCGAAATGTGCCACATTTCTTCAGAGTTCACGCCGTATTTAAACGCGTTTTCTATAAAAGGAATAACGACTAAAGGTGCTATAGTTTTTCCCACTGGATTTCCGACAACAGTAAATTCTAAATTATTTTGCTCAGAAATTCGAAGGCGCTGCAACTCAATATAATCATTAATGTAGTTAATTTCATGTTCCAATGAGACAAAATCATTCGTACTTTCACTAACGACATACCGCATCATGTTGGATAACTTTATGACGGCATCTGGTGCAGAATCTGATTTTTCAATAGTTAAAGCATACAAACTATTCAGTGTGTTGAACAAAAAATGCGGATTGATTTGTGCTTTTAAATAGGAAACTTCGGCTTTGAGTTTTTTATCTTGGGTTTCCTGCAATTGCTGATTGATTCGTAATAAAAGTGAAAGAAAAAATGCTGCTAAAAATTGCACTAATGATTTTGCATGAAAAAAGTAAACATTAGATAAATCCATTGGAGGTGGTGCATTTGGATGAATTTTAAAAGGTCGAAAATGGGGTAAATCGCGAAACTGTTCGTGAATCAAAAAAGCAGGTACGTAATTGACCACGATGTAACCTAATAACAAGGAAACTCCATAAATCGCATATTTCTTCTTAAAATATATTTTAGGGATTAAAAAGTAATAATTCACATAAAAGAAAATCATTAAAAAGAAAAAACTCAGGAAATTACGTTGAAAACCACCAACAAAAATCAACTCCCGAAAGGAAACAATATCGGGCGAAGAAATGACGGGAATGCTTAAAAAAAACAAACATCCTAAAATATTTAGGATAATCAGTCGGAAAGAATCTTTCATAGTTTAGTTCTAAAACAGCTCAAAGCTACTAAGAAAATATAAAGCATCCTTTTTTTTGAGGTAAATCGCTCTTTTCTTGAGACTATTTGATACACACGATGCAGTTTTTAATCATCGGCAAAAAAAAAGCCGTGCAATTTTGCACAGCTTTAATTATTTTAATGAACCAATTATTTCGCTTCTTTATTTACTTTGGCAATATATTTTTCAATAGCCATCGTCATTGAAGGTGCTTCTGGTGTAGGAGCCATAATGTCAACAACTAACCCGGAGTCTAAAGCTTCTTTTTGAGTAGTGCTTCCAAAGACTGCAATTCGGGTATTATTCTGTTTAAAATCTGGAAAATTTTTAAATAATGATCGAATACCTGTCGGACTGAAAAACACTAAAATATCGTAATAAACATCTGCCAAATCAGACAAATCACTCATTACTGTTTTGTATAATGTGGCTGCAGTCCAGTCCACTTTCAAGTTGTCTAAAGTTTGCGGAGCATCTGCATTTAATTGATCAGAAGCAGGTAATAAGAATTTTTCATCTTTGTATTTCTTAATCAAAGGAGATAAATCTGAAAAATCTTTCTGACCTACATATATTTTACGCTTGCGATAAACTACATATTTTTGTAAGTAAAAAGCTACCGCTTCGGATTGACAAAAATACTTTAAATCTTCAGGAATTTTATAACGCATTTCTTCGGCCACTCTAAAAAAGTGGTCAATCGAATTTTTACTTGTTAAAATGATTGCTGTATAGTTTTTTAAGTCAATTTTTTGTAGTCGCACGTCTTTAGCATTTACGCCTTCAACATGTATAAAAGGACGAAAATCTACTTTTACTTTGTGCTTTTGTTGCAAATCAAAGTACGGTGAATTTTCCACTTTAGGTTCAGGTTGTGACACCAAAATTGTTTTCACTTTCATGTTTATTGTGTTCTTTTCCTTAATTTTTTGTAAGCCAATAATAAACAAAATAGTACGGGGCTATTTCGAGAGTGCAAAGATACAAAATAAAGTAAAACAACTTCCCAATTATGAATTTTTGATATATTTTCAAAGAATTCAGATAAGTCAAAAGATTTGCTATTAAAACTAAGGCTATTAATACGTAAATCAGTGTTATTGGTAAATTATTCACATAATATAAAATCATGTTGATAGGCAATAAAAATAATGAAACGTAAGTCCTGTAGTTTACCTTTTGTAAATTATATTGTTCAATAAGTTCTTCAACATCAAATGTTACTCCTACAATTTTTTCAATTAAAAACTTCGCCAAAATAAAAGTACTACAAAGAGTGGCAATTTGAATAAATAATATCCAATCGTACTTGGAAGCCAATCCAAAATAAGACAGAATCAATTGTATGAAAAAACTGATAGAAATGAACTGTACGAAAACCAATGCGATGTTGAACCAACTCAATAAATGCGAACTATCTTTGTAAATTTTATTGTATTTATCAGAAATAATTAATTTTGCGAAATCGGCAAAACGGTTTTCAAAGGTAGATTTTGTGATTGCAATTACTGCAAATGAAAACAAGAAAAGCAGGGTTGCCCAATCCTTGTTTTCTATAATCCGTTCTTGTCCTAATAACTCACTTACCATACTGCAAAATTAGTCTTTTTTTTAATTGTCAAGCAAATTTAATAAGCCTCGTTTTAACGTCATTTTTTACATTTATAAGTCAATTATTATCGTTTTATTAGGATGCTTCCGCCATAAATAGACTATTTTTGTCCACGAAATTTATGAGCTTATGAATTACGGAATCATCATCATTCCTACTTATAATGAGATTGAAAACATTGAGGGCATTATCAGGGCGGTTTTGTCGCTGCATAAGCCATTTCATATCCTCGTAGTAGATGATAATTCGCCTGACGGTACGGCTAAAAAAGTCACTCAACTTCAGCAGGAGTTCACCAATCGTCTTTTTTTAGAAAATCGAACCAAAAAATCAGGATTAGGGACTGCTTATGTGCATGGATTTAGATGGGCATTAAAACGCGATTATTCGTATATTTTTGAAATGGACGCTGATTTCTCTCACAATCCAAATGACTTAGAAAAGCTCTACGATGCTTGCCATTTAGGTCATAAAGATGTGGCTATTGGTTCTCGTTATGTTACAGGGGTCAATGTGGTCAACTGGCCATTGAGTCGCGTTTTGCTTTCCTATTTTGCATCCGTATATGTCCGAATGATCACCGGAATGGAAGTGCACGATGCTACAGCAGGGTTTATGTGTTACAGAAGAGAGGTTTTGGAAAAAATAAATCTTGACCGCATAAAATTTGTAGGTTATGCCTTTCAAATTGAAATGAAATACCGCTCGTATGCTAAGGATTTTGAACTTTATGAAGTGCCCATTATTTTTACAGATAGAGCAAAAGGTACTTCAAAGATGAGTGGCTCCATTATTAAAGAAGCTATATTTGGAGTTATTTCCCTAAGAATTAAAAAATTATTTAATCGACTATAAGAATATTATGAACAGCATATTGATTCGCAACGCGAAAATTGTAAATGAAGGGACTATTTTTGAAGGAGATATTCTAATTGAAAACAAAATCATTGTAGAAATTGCTTCACAAATTAGCGCAAAATCGTCTTTGACGAAAATTATTGATGCAGAAGGAAATTACCTTATTCCAGGAATAATTGACGACCAAGTTCATTTTCGTGAGCCGGGATTGACGCACAAAGGAACTATTTTCACTGAATCTCGTGCAGCAGTTGCAGGAGGAATCACCAGTTTTATTGAGCAACCCAATACCGTTCCAAATGCAATAACACAAGAATTATTAGAAGATAAATATAAAATTGCTGCCGAAAAATCATTTACCAATTATTCGTTCATGATGGGTGGTACCAATGATAATTTAGAGGAATTGTTAAAGACAGATCCAAAGAATGTAGCAGGGATTAAGTTGTTCCTAGGTTCCTCAACGGGAAATATGTTAGTAGACAACGAAGAGGTTTTAGAAAAAATATTTTCAAGTACGAAAATGCTAATTGCTGTTCATTGTGAAGATGAAGCAACTATAAAAGCCAATTTAGATAAATTTCACGAAGAATACGGAGAAGATATTCCCCCTTCGGCACATCCATTAATTAGAAGTGCAGAAGCTTGTTATATTTCGTCGTCAAAAGCAATTGAGTTGGCTAAGAAAACAGGAGCGCGTTTGCATATTTTTCATGTTTCCTCGGCTAAAGAAACGGAATTGTTTACGAATAAAATTCCATTGGAAGACAAAAAAATCACCGCAGAAGTATGCATTCATCACCTGTGGTTTAGCGATAAAGATTACGAAAAGAAAGGAAATTTCATTAAATGGAACCCAGCTGTAAAAACGGAAAAAGACCGTGATGCTTTGTGGGAAGCCTTGCTTGACGACCGAATTGACGTGATTGCTTCTGACCATGCACCACATACTTTGGAAGAAAAAAACCAGAAATACGACAAAGCGCCTTCGGGAGGACCATTAGTGCAACATGCCGTTGTAGCGATGTTTGAATTGTACCACCAAGGAAAAATTTCCATTGAAAAAATCATCGAAAAGATGGCACACAATCCCGCTAAGTTATTCAAAATAGAAAATCGTGGTTTTATAAAAGTGGGTTATTATGCTGATTTAGCTATCATCAACACAGGATTGCCTTGGACGGTTAAAAAAGACAATATTTTGTACAAATGTGGCTGGTCGCCATTTGAAGGAACCACATTTAAATCAAGAATAACACATACCTTTGTAAACGGACAATTAGTGTACAATAACTCAAAAGTCAAAGACATTCACGCTGGAGAACGATTGACTTTTGACCGATAAAACCCAGTGGTTATGAAAAAAATGATACTGATCTTGGTTTTGGGAGTGATGTTAGTCAATTGCAATTCTAAATCTGTTCCAAAACCGGATAACTTAATTGGAGAAGATGAAATGGTCGATATTTTATACGATTTGTACGTCATTAATGCAATCAGGTTGAACAACAGTACGTATCTGAAAGAGCAAAATAGCACGCCTGCTAAATATATTTATCAGAAATATAAAATTGATAGTTTACAGTTTATCCAAAGCGACCATTATTATGCAGCAGATATAGACGATTATGAAAAACTGCACCAGCGGGTAACGAAGCGTATTGAACGAAACAAAGCCACAATAGACTCTTTAATTGCCAAGACTCCACCTGAAAAACGACAACCACCTCGTGTGGATAAGGTTCAAGAAACCCAGTTTAAACTAAGAGATTCGTTGCGAGAAAAACGCTTGCTTCGTGAAAAAACGTTTAGCGATAGTACCCGAAATTAGTATTTTAAAATGCATCGGCAATTCGTTCCACAACACCTTCTACAGGTTCAAAACGATAATTCAGCTCGTTTGTAATTTTAGTGTTCGAATAAACATCATTAGTATGTAACGATTTTGCAATTGCCTTAGTCAATTTTCTTTGCTGAAAAAACACATTGGTAGCAATCCAATCCCATCGCCAAGCCATTTCCGTCATCCATTTTGTCGCCAACTTTTTAGGTCGCGCTACCTGCAATTTATCTGCAATTAAAGTAGTTAGAGCTTGGTACGATAAATTTACAGAAACCAGTATATAACGTTCACCCTCATTTATACCTTCCATTAATTGCGTCATACAAGTAACCACATCATTCACACCCACAAATCCAGTGGTTCCAAGTGTATAATAATTTAATCCTCCTGCAACTTTAGAAATTATTTTGAAACTTCCTTCCTCGCGATTCCACGATTTAGGAATCGCACCAAGAATAACGCCCGGGTTTACAATTACGATGTGCAAGCCTTCTTGTTGGCCACGCCAAATTTCCATTTCGGCACCATATTTAGAAATCGCATAATCACTGTGGGGTTTTTCAGGATTCCAGTCGGTTTCCTCGTCAGTAATAGTTTTATTGACTGGTAAATCTCCCAGAGCTGCAATAGAACTTACGTAGCAGAGTTTCTTCACATTTTTTGCCAAGCAAAAGTTCACAATATTAGCTGTCCCTTCGATATTTACTTTTCGAATCTGTTCTTCGTCTCGTGGGTCAAAAGAAATTTTGGCCGCACAATGGTACACATATTCAATATTTTCAAATGCAATTTCTAAGGAAGGAATGTCATTGAGGTCGGCGGAAACCCAAGTTATATGTGCAAGCAAATGTGCTTTGTTATACATTATAAAGAGGTCCTTTGTTTTCTGAATCGCCTTTTCGTTTCGGTAAATTGCTGTTGTATTCAAGCCTTTTTCGGCAAGATGTAAAACTAAATACGACCCAACTAATCCGGTAGCTCCTGTTACTAAAATCATAGTGACAAAGATAAGAAGTTAATGTGTTTGTTTCTTATAAGAAGATATGAAAGTTAGAAACGCTACTTATCGCTCTACCCAATTTTCGATTTCGATACTGGAAATTCGTTCAAATTCTTTGACGTTTTCTGTTACCATGATAAGCTCGTTTGCAACAGCAGTCGCCCCAATAAAAAGGTCAAAATCACTTATCATTATCCCGTTTTTCCTCAATCGCACTTTTTCTTTAGCATAAATGAAAATTGCGTTGAATATCGGAAGAATTTTAACTTGCTCTGAAAATTGATGTATTATCTTTTGATTTTTTTCTGGATGTAAACTGTTTTCAGCACCGAAAACAAGTTCCGCCAACGTGATTTCTGAAATAGCACAATCACCTAAATGTATCTCTTGGAATTTTTCAATTAGATTGAATTGCCCACAAAATAAGTGAATGCATATGTTTGTATCAAGTAATTATTTCATTACAATTTAGCAATAGTTGGTTTTTCAACTCTTGAAGATTTGATTTCGCTAATAATTTCGTCCGAAGTTCTATCATCTTCCCAAGTTCCGAAAATTGATTTAATATCAAACTTTTCATCAGATTTTGTTTCAATTGACTCTGTGAGTTTAACAATAAGTTTCTTTTTAGCACTGTTGTCCAAGTATTTCAAATACCCAAAGTACTTTTCCAATATTTTATTTGATATAGATAAACTTGCCATGTTAGTTATTTTTATGCAAGATAGTTAATTTATGAATTTGTAATAAAATATAATACAAAGGTTTTTTTCTCAAAATAAACAAATCATCAATAACTACTGATGTATTCAATCAAATAAACCCCAAAAAAAATCCCAACAGTCACAACCATCGGGATTTTCAACGAATCGCTAAAATCTACTCTTCATTATCATCATCATCATCCTTCCTTTTCGGAGCCCGCATTCGCTTAATAACATCTGTAATCGTATACTTTTCCTCTTTCCGAGAACCATCAAAAACAATTTTTCCCTTCTCAGCCACCGTCGAAACACATGCATAAAGCGCATCATAATCAGCTTTATTAGCATCAACCAAATCTTTTCGATCATCCATAATTTTATTCTGCAACACATTCTTCTCCGTCATACTAGCATAACTCGCATCCATTACATCCGGAAAATCAGGCTTCATCCCCTTACCTTCCAAAGCCGCCTTATTTTCCCTCGCCAACTGTTTCACCGCTTTCAATTCCAGCAAAGCACCTTCAATATTTCTACTAACCAGTTTTTCCTTCAGCTTAGTAATAGAAGTCGTCGCAAGCCCCACGCCTTTAAAATAGCTACTCAAAAAATTCATTTCCTTATTAAAAGCATCCGCCTCCGCATACAATTCCTTAGTAACCGTAGCTTCATCCGTATCATACACTAATGTACTCTCCAGATCCTTAACCACATCCAGCTTTGCCTGAAAGTCATCAACAAAAGCAGCGTTCAATTCCGGAAACCGAACCTCTATTTCCTTCTGATCCTCCTTAAAACTCTGCAACATAAATTCACCAAGAGGAGCCTTTTCCTCATTTCTTGCCCGTACACTCATAAAAATTAAAATTAAAAATTTAAACTAACACAAATTGATACACGAATTATAAAGCCCGCCTATACAGTTAGAAACAAGCCTATTGTAAAAGTAATTAAAATTATAATACGTTGATAAAAAAAAATCAATCCCAACTAATAATTAAATGAATAGCTATAAATTTTCTCTAATAGTTCCTCAAAAAATAAACTATTTGACGTCAAGGTAGACTTCCCCATATTGCGCAACTTCATAAAATCATTCATACCGCGAATACTTGTCAGGTTATCAAAATTGTCCATAACAATATTTTTCGCCTTTGAAGTTGCCGTAGGATGCGTTTTCAAGAACTCCAAAACCTCTTGATGAAACGCTCTATAAAGCTCTTTTTCCTCTTTTTTCCGAGTTGCAGCAGTTACTATTTCAAAATCATGAAAAGTAAAAAAAGCATGCCAATACAACCCATCATCCTCCTCCTTCAGTTCCGCATGCGTACTAACTACAGTATGCTTACCCGAAATAAATGCACTGCTATCAAATTCCTGACCCGCATCTTCCACCTTAATTTTTACAATTTTAATTTTCATACACGTTCCATTTAAAGGTTATAATAATAAGTCTCAAGCCCCAATTAAATAATTAAAAACTAATGTCTTGTAAAAATAATTAAAATAAATATACGATGATAAAAAAAAATGAAACCAAAAAAATAATCGCCGCTAGTGCAATCGTCTCGCTTGTACCCACAAAAAAAGAGGAGTGTTAATCCTCTTGAAATGGTTTGATTTTTATCTGTGTTTTGTTAATGGATAAGATTGTCAAACGTTCTGTGACTTGCACTCAGTGGCGATTTTGACACTATTGTAAGTAAATATACCGGAAATTTAAAATACCTGGCACCATTCCTAATGATTGGATTCTCTCACCAAGCGAACACTGATAAGTTCCAAGCCTTAGCCATTGATGCAGACAACTTTTAGAAATCGTTATTAATTTTAACCAATTATATCAGCACCTTTTTCCATGATGAATTTGACTCCCTCTTTTATCACAAATTTCTTTGTTTCACTTAGAAACTCTTTTAGTAATTGAGGACCTTGCTTTGTTATTTGCGCCCAAATATTTGACAATTTTTTAATGACCCAAGTTTTGGGTTTTTTGGTTAAATTATTTCTCAAATCTTGAACATCAACTTTAATCTGCTCTATTTCGGATTTATTTTCTTCAGTAATAAACTTGCCTATTTTCTTTTGAATGTTATCTAGATGCCCATCAAGCAATATTATTTGATTTATTGAAAATGGATTTATATCAGCATCTTCTTCAATAATTTCAAAATCAGTAAAATATTCATTGGAAAATGCTTCTAAAATTGGATCGTCAAAAACAGTTTTAACTTTTTCATAACCATCAAGTAATTCTAGCCAGTTTGCAAAGATTGTTTCCAGCGTAGCAGATTTAATCCAAGTTCTTCTATTTATTGTTGACTGTTTATTTTTTGGTTTATAGTCAACTAAAAGTAAGAAGTTTTGATCCATTTTATATTCTTCAACATTGAAATAGAATTCAGACTTATCATCTTTGTCAATAAATTTTAAAAGAAAATTATCAGGATTTATCGCTTCAAATATTCTACCGTTTTTATTTACAAAAGGTTCAAGCATTTCTAATAATTCTAAAGGAATTTTTTTCTTCATAAATCCAAATTTTATAATGATTGCCAACATTTGGTCGCTAACCGAAGTTGCCGATCAAAGCGGGCTGAGTTCTTTCTGCCAAGATAATGTTTCTTCGTGAATACTAAACGTTCTGTAACCTGAAAATCAGCAATTGCGATTACCGGCGGTTAGCAGAAGTTTTACTTGTCATAATGTGAAATTTTATTTTCCCTTCTGAATTTACCAAGTTGTTCTGCCCATTTGCCAGAAACGCTTAATAACTCGAAACAAAGAATTCTTAGAGAAACTGGAGTAAAGAATGAATTCTCTTTTCCCAATTCTGCATTTATGAATTCTAGTATATTTCCATGACAAATGTTATTCCTATGCCTTACAATTTCAACCATTTTTATGTTAGGCTTTATGCTTTCAAGTTTTTCAATAAAATCCTTTTCGTTCGGAAATGCAAGCGCTTCTATTGGTAATCCTAAATCTCTAGCATCAGATATTAAATTATTACTTAAAACCTTATATGGTGTTAATTCTACAATGTCATTTTCAGGGTTTTGAATTTGTGCGATTGTAATTCTCAAACTTGCTTCGACACCATTTAGAAATGACGAAACAGCTGGAATATAAAATTCGTTAAACATACAGTCAACTCCTTGAACGAAAAACCAATGAAATTCTGCTGCTGATAATCTTTCAAAAAAGAAATTTCTCATTGGAGACCAATCCGTATTTAAGTCAAAATGAAACTGAATATGTTCCGCTGCACTTTGCTCAAAAATTTCTTTTCTTGGCTGTATGGTTAAAAATGCTGACCATAACTCATTCCATTTATCTGTTCTGGGTATTTGATTGAAGTTCATATCGTGTTTAATAATTTCTGCTAACGTTGTTGTGTATGGTTAGTTGCGTGGTTAAGCAACTAAATTAGTAAACAAATACGAACCAGAGAAAATTCCGAAGGAATTTTCCAAATAGGCAACGACCAAAGCAATTAATTATACACGGTGTTACCCAACGTATTTATTTCCAAATTATTTCTTTCTTGATTATTCCATAAAGGTTTGTCACAAAGAAAAATAACAAGCCAAAATTTATTCCAATAAGAAGCTTTGTTAGTGATTGTTTTAATCCAAAATCTTGAACCATAAAATACGTGAAAAATGGAATTAGTACACCAAAAACTAGACTTGAAATAAGAATAATAAAAATTATTAAATTTATTCCAGAAAGCCCTTTTCTTAAATCTAATAAGAGTTGATAAAGTTCTTTGAAATAATGCTCGTTCATATCATCACATATTTCATTCATTAGTTTATTGTCCAGTTCATACTCTGCGTATTTTGGGTTTATTCTAATACAAGCATCCAAAATATATTTTTGTGATTTCTTACTTAATCTATTGTAATGTATAAATTGATAATCTTTTTGAAAAGCATAACCAAGTCTACTTGCATAGTCAACTTCCACCCATTTTTGCACGTGTTCAAAGTTATATCTGCCTTTTATTTGATAGTCTTTATATAGTTCGTCATCAGGCATTATATTGTCACTTTTTCTGTCATTAACTAAACTAATCATTCCTAAATATAAACCTGTTTGGCTTTCTTTATATCTTTTGTCCTTCTGTAGTTTTTCAATTAATTCTTTGTCTTCCGGTTCATAGTCACTTATTGATAACATTTTTAAATCATAATAGTCAATGTGTTTATAATCTTTCTGATTTAGAAGACTTTTTGTTGCATTATCATCTTCCCAAACTCCGTAAAATTCAGTTAGCTTTTTTAAAATTCTTCTGAATTCAGTTATTTTTTGAGAGAAAGCCACAGCCTCTTCGTGTGTTTCTTTATTAATACTTAAAATCCAAGAAATTCGGTTGAAAAAATACGTTACTAAAATTGCTGAAAAAAGTCCATTAATGGTTAAAATCAATTCAAGACTATTTTTATTAAATTCTGGTTCGGTAGTTCTAGTGCTTAATGTGACAAATAATAAAATAGCGAGTTGAATTGAAATAATACCCAATAATATCATATTCCAATTCCAGCTTTTTAGCTCGTAAATTGTTCGGTAATAAAGGTTTATTATTTTAGTTCTCAATGTTTTTTTATATGTTGGGTAACTAATGTATATACGCAAGTTTATACAACTTTTTTTCAAATATACCCCATTCTCCTAAATAACCAACACCCCCAAAAACCATTTTATCAACAATTCCCCCAAACCAAGCACATCCCCAACTAACCATGGCGCAACGCCAACTATGCTCGGCACATCGTCAACTATGCCCGGCACATTCCCAACTATGGTCGGCACATCGTCAACTATGGTCGGCACATTGCCAACTATGGTCGGCACATCGTCAACTATGCTCGGCACATCGCCAACTATGGTCGGCACATTCCCAACTAGGTATGGCGCAACGCCAACTATGGTCGGCACAACCCAAAACCACCAAAAACACCCCACAAATCATTTCAATATTGCCCCATGAATGCTTATATTTGCCAAAAATAATACCAGAACAATGAAAAACCTAGTAGAAGAATTACAGTGGAGAGGCCTCGTGCAGGACATCATTCCCGGAACAGAAGAACAACTATTAAAGGAAGCTACTACCGTCTATATAGGTTTTGACCCCACCGCCGATTCACTCCACATCGGGAGCCTCGTACCCATAATTATCCTCAAACATTTGCGCAACTTTGGCCACAGACCCATCGCCCTAGTAGGCGGAGCCACAGGAATGATAGGCGACCCGTCAGGAAAATCAGACGAAAGAAACCTCCTCGACGAAGCAACACTTGATAAAAACGTAGCCGGAATAAAAGCACTCCTTTCTAACTTTCTAGACTTCGATGCCAAAGACGAAAACGCACCCATACTAGTAAACAACTACGACTGGATGAAGGATTTCTCCTTCATCAACTTCGCTCGTGACGTAGGTAAACGCATTACCGTCAACTATATGATGTCAAAGGACTCCGTAAAGAAACGTTTCTCAGGAGATGGAGGCGAAGGCATGAGCTTTACCGAATTCACCTACCAATTAATCCAAGGATACGACTTTTACCACCTCAATAAGGAATACAATTGCAAACTCCAAATGGGCGGAAGCGACCAATGGGGTAACATCACCACAGGTACTGAACTCGTACGACGCATGAACGTAGACAGCGACGAAAGAGCCAAGGCTTTTGCCATGACCTGCCCCCTAATCACCAAAGCAGACGGTACTAAATTCGGAAAATCCGAAGGCGGAAACGTATGGCTTACCGCCGATAAAACCTCTCCGTACAAATTTTACCAATTCTGGCTCAACACCTCAGATGTAGATGCAGAGAAGTACATAAAAATCTTTACATTTCTAGACAAAGAAACAATTGACGCAATCATTGCCGAACATACCCAAGCACCTCACTTAAGAGTTTTACAAAAACGCTTAGCCGAAGAACTAACCTTGTTAGTACACTCAAAAGAAGACCTCGACGGAGCCATTTTCGCATCAGGCGCCTTCTTCAGTAAAGACATGACCGACCTAAAAACGCTAAACGAAAACCAACTTGCCGAGATATTCGAAGGAATTCCGCAAGCCGAAGTGTCGTTAACGGATATTAATGAAGGAATTGACATCGTTACTTTATTAAATGATAAAACTTCTTTCTTAGCCTCAAACGGCGAAGCCCGAAGAGCTTTGAAAGAGAACTCCATCTCGGTCAACAAAGAGAAAGTGACGGAAGAATTTGTATTAAAAGCAGACGATTTAGTAGGAGGTAAGTTTGTATTACTGCAACGCGGAAAGAAAAATTACTTTGTAGTTCGAGCAGTGTAATCCACTCATAATAAAATAGCAAAAGCCATTAGGATGTAAAGTCTTAATGGCTTTTTGTTTTTAATAAAAATACCCAAAAGAACCCGTTCAACGATAGTAGAAACGCCTAAGAAAGCAAGTGCTTGGTAAAATTTCCCTTAAATTCAATACATTAAAGTTATAAATCAATTCTTAGTCCTTAAATTTGCAGCATGCAAGAGGAAAAAAGAGACATACGAGCATTAAGCAAAGAGCAATTACGAACCTTTTTCGTCGAAAACGGCGATAAAGCGTTCCGTGGTAACCAAGTTTACGAATGGTTGTGGAGCAAAAGCGCCCACAAATTCACCGACATGACCAACCTTGCCAAAAGTACGCGCGAAATGCTCGAAAACAACTTTGTAATCAACCACATCAACGTCGATACGATACAAAGAAGTGAAGACGGAACCGTAAAAAACGCCGTCCGACTCCACGACGGCTTAGTAGTAGAATCCGTTTTAATCCCCACCAATACCAGAACCACCGCTTGTGTTTCCAGCCAAGTAGGTTGCAGTCTAGATTGCAACTTTTGTGCAACCGCCCGCCTCAAACGCATGCGAAACTTGGGTGCCGATGAGATATACGACCAAGTTGTAGCCATCGACCGCGAAAGCCGCCTGTACCACAACCACCCCTTGTCTAACATCGTTTTCATGGGCATGGGCGAACCTTTGATGAACTACAATAACGTCATCAAAGCCATCGAGATGATTACTTCCGAAGAAGGTTTAGGCATGTCGCCAAAGCGAATCATGGTATCCACTTCCGGTGTCCCAAAGATGATTAAGAAGTTGGCAGACGATGAGGTAAAATTCAAACTCGCCGTATCACTTCACTCCGCAATCGACGAAATTCGCGCCCGAATCATGCCTTTCAGCAAAGCATTTCCACTCGCTGATTTACGCGAATCTCTAGAATATTGGTACCGAAAAACCAAAAGCAAAATCTCCTACGAATATGTGGTTTGGAAAGACATCAACGACAACAAAGAATCCGTAGATGCATTGGTTAAATTTTGCAAATACGTACCGTGCAAAGTCAACCTTATCGAGTACAACCCCATCGACGACGGCGAGTTCCAGCAAGCCTCAGAAGAAGCCACCAATGCCTACATCAAAGCCCTTGAAGCTGCAGGAATCGTAGTAAAAGTACGCCGTAGCCGAGGAAAAGACATCGATGCGGCTTGTGGTCAATTGGCCAATAAAGAAGCGTAGTCTTTTTAGGAGCAAAAGGCTTGGGCTTTTTCAGAAACCATATTCCCGCTTTCCGCTACAATCTTTTGTATTTATAGCCCATGGTTCAAACCATGGGCTATAAATACAAAAGGATTTCCACTACAATCGGGGCTATCAGACAATCTTAAGGCTTCTTTTTATCTTTTTTTTAAAGTTAGATTATCATTCAATTCCCACAGAAAAGCTTAAATTTGCCTCAATGAAAATTACCGAGCAAATTAAGCAGCCTATCTTTTCTGAAATGGAACTTTTTGAAACAAAGTTTCACGAATCCATGACTTCCAAAGTGGCTTTGCTCAACCGAATTACCTACTACATCGTCAACCGAAAAGGAAAACAAATGCGACCGATGTTTGTTTTCCTAACTGCCAAAATGATTTCTGGCGGAACGGTAAACGAACGAACTTATCGAGGAGCATCGGTAATCGAACTGATTCATACCGCAACCTTAGTCCACGACGACGTGGTAGACGACAGCAACCGCCGACGTGGTTTTTTCTCCATCAATGCTCTTTGGAAAAATAAAATTGCCGTGCTAGTGGGCGATTATTTACTTTCAAAAGGATTATTACTTTCTATAGACAATGGCGATTTCGATTTACTCAAAATCATCTCCGTGGCCGTTCGAGAAATGAGCGAAGGCGAACTCTTACAAATAGAAAAAGCCCGCCGCCTCGACATCACCGAAGACGTTTATTACGAAATCATCCGACAAAAAACCGCCACTCTTATTGCCGCTTGTTGTGCTCTTGGAGCAAAATCCGTAAGCGAAGACCTTGAACAAGTCGAGAAGATGCGAAAGTTTGGCGAACTCATCGGAATGGCATTCCAAATCAAAGACGATTTATTTGATTATACCGACGAAGCCATCGGTAAACCCACCGGTATCGATATCAAAGAACAAAAAATGACCTTACCCTTGATTCACGTCCTGAATCATTGTACTTCACAAGAAAAGAAGTGGTTAATCAACTCCATCAAGAACCACAACAAAGATAAAAAGCGAGTAAAAGAAGTAATTGCTTTCGTCAAAAACAACAACGGACTCCTGTATGCCGAAGAAAAAATGATTGCATTTCAAGCAGAAGCCTTGGATTTACTCGAATCTTTCCCACCCTCAGAATATAAAGACGCTTTGATTTTGATGGTGAATTATGTGATTGAAAGAAAGAAGTAAGTTCGGATTGCATAATAATTTATATCAAAAGATATGGAAGATTTTGAACTTTGCAATGTAGACCCAGAGGATGTTAATGATTTGCTTCTCAAAGTGGAATCTTCTTTTGGCGTTAAATTCGTGAATAATGAACTACTTCATATTGATAATTTTGGAGAATTCTGTACCCTCGTGACAAATAAAATTCAGTTAAAAAATGTAGACAATTGTACAAGTCAACAAGCATTTTACAAACTTCGAAAAGCTATTGCAAAAACACTTCAATTAGATTCTGATTCAATTTTTGTAAATTCACTTCTAATAAATATCTTTCCGAGAAAAGATAGACGTCTAGCGATAAGAGATTTAGAAGTTAGTTTAGGATTTAAGCTTAAAATTTTGAAAGCACCTAATTGGTTAACTTTATCTCTTGGATTGCTGCTTTTAGTATTTGTAATTCTTTTGTTTTTCTATTGGAAGATTGCAATTGTAGGGATTGTTTTATCACTTACAAGTCTTAAAATAGTCAGCTATTTTGGTAAAGAATTTATTGTTGATAATGTCGGACAATTGGCTAAAAAGATTTCACGAGAAGACTATGTTCACTCAAGAAGCGATGCAGAAACATTTAATAAAAACGAGGTTGAAGTAATTTTGAGAGAATGGTTTGTGGAAGAATTCGCTTTAGATGAATCGAAATTTAATAGTGAATCAAAGTTTATCTAATTTTTTTTTTCACCCTCGATGCAACCCTTTTAAAAAGTTTCTCGTCTATACTAATAGAAGTCAGATTTACCAATTACGTTTTCGAACAATCCTAAATCTTAATTCGTGAATCGCAAATCAAAAAATGAAAGTAATCAATTTACATCAAGAAGAAAAAAACCTCATCGCGTTAGCTACCGAAAACAATCGGCATGCCCAACAGCAGATGTATTCAAAGTTTTCGCCAAAGATGTTAAGCGTTTGCCGACAATACATCAAGGACATTCACCAGGCCGAAGATGTAATGATTACCGCTTTTATGAAAGTCTTTGTCAATCTTAAAAACTTCGAAAGCAAAGGAAGTTTTGAAGGATGGATTCGAAGAATTATGGTCAACGAAAGTATTTCCTTTATTCGAGCACACAAGAAAGTCAGTTTTCTAGAAGACGAATACTATAAAGAAGAAGGATTTAATAATATCGAAAGCAATTTATCAGTAGAAGACATTCAGAGTTTGATTGATAATTTGCCGGAAGGCTACAAAATGATTTTCAACATGTATGCTATTGAAGGTTACAAGCACAAAGAGATTGCCGAAATGTTGGGGATTAATGAAGGAACATCAAAATCGCAATTGTGGCATGCCCGAAAAATGCTACAAGATTTGATAAACAAAAGAAAGAATTATGACAATGGAACCGAATAATATCGAAAATCAGTTCAGAGACAAACTCAACAAAAGAGAAATCAGTCCATCTGAAAATTCTTGGGACCGATTGGATGCAATGCTGACCGTTGCCGAGAAGCCTAAAAGAAACTACCGTTGGATGTATTTTGCCGCAAGTTTCTTAGGATTCATTTTAATTGCAACTGTGTTTTTAAGTCAAACGGAAGAAGTAATTGATTCGGAACATCAAAAAGTAGTTACTGAACAAAATAAAATGGAAAACACCGAAAGTACATTAGATAACGTACTGGAAATTCCTTCTAAAAATAATAGTACTGAACTAGTTTCAACAGCAGAAAAAGCGACAGTAAAGCAACAAAATAAAGATGTTGTAACTTCTAAAGTAGTTCCGTTAATTAAAGAAAAACCGTCACATCAAATTGCAGTTGTTACAAACATAAAAAACAATTCATCATCAATCATCAATCAAAAAGCGGAAGTTAAAGTGGATGCACATGCTTTGTTAGCGTCTGTAGACACACAAAAAACAAAGCAAAAGAACGAGCAAAATACAATTGTAGTCAAAGTAAATTCCAACGATTTGTTATCTCAAGTAGACGATGAATTAGAGCTTTCTTTCCGAGAACGGATGCTGCAATCCGTGAATAAAAGATTCCGGGAAGTCAAAGTTGCTGTTGCCAATCGTAATGTAGAATAACCAATCATTAATCAAATAAACAAATAATCATGAAAAGTCTAACCATTTATCTAGTAGTATTCTTGTGCCTAATTTTTACTAAAACACAAGCCCAAGAAACCTTTGAAGTGCGAATTAAAGCAATTGCTGTTAAAATTGAAAACGCCACCAAAAAAGAAAAAGAAGCCCTTAAGAAAGAAGTAGAAGAGGTCAACGTGCAGCTCGAACAAGGAACGATTTCTAAAGCACAGGCTGATGAAAAAAAGTATAACCTTGCTGCAATTCGTGCTAAAAATATTGAAACTCGTGTTGCTGTTTATCAGAATGAACTGAACGATGTAGTGCAACTAAAAGTAGATGGTAAAATTGCAGCTGCTACTTCCAGTAAAGACAGCATTGAAATTAAAGGAAAAAACTATAAAGTTACTTATGAAGTTACCGACAGCACTTATATTGACATAAAAGGGATGAAACGCAGATACAACATAAGGAGAAATCGAAATGAAAAACGCACCACTTCACAATTCGTTTTCGCAGCCGGTCTTAATAACCTTGTAACTGATGGGGCTGTTGCCAATTCAGATTTCCGTTATTGGGGTTCGCATTTTTACGAGTGGGGTATTACCTATAACACCCGTATCGCTAAGGAAAGCAATTTATTGCACTTCAAATACGGTTTTTCAGTCGTGTACAACAACCTTCGTCCTACGGAAAACCGCTGGTTTGTAGATAATGGTACTACTACTGATTTAGAAGTAAATCCACTTCATATGGGCGACTCTCGTTTGCGAAATGTAAACCTGGTAATTCCGATGCATTTAGAATTTGATTTCTCAGGAAAAACAATCAAAAATGACAAGACCTATTACAATACACACAAAAGTTGGAGATTAGGAATTGGTGGATTTGCAGGATTAAATTTCAAAACCAAACAAGTGATAGAATACGACATTGACGGATACGAATCCCGAAACGTCACCAAAGGAAGCTTCAATACCAACGATTTTATTTACGGATTGAGTACCTATGTTGGGTATAGATCTACAAGTTTGTATCTAAAATACGATTTGAGTCCGCTTTTTAAAGACAATCCTGTCGCTCAAAACAATATTTCTTTAGGTGTTCGATTTGATTTCAACTAAAAATTTGAGTTAGTTACTAGTTATTTTTAAAACGTCTCTTTTCGAAGAGACGTTTTTTTGTGCAAATCATAGGAATGAATTATTCTAATTGAAATTGTTATTCCTTACCTTTGCGCACTATTTAAAATTGAGCATGTTAACAAAAGAAATACAAGTTGGAGTAGAAAAAGGGTCAATGTTGCCATTGATGGAAGAGTTCTACACGATTCAAGGCGAAGGATATCATACAGGAACTGCAGCCTATTTTATCCGAATAGGCGGTTGTGATGTGGGTTGCCATTGGTGTGATGTGAAAGAAAGTTGGAACGCAGAGCTGCATCCACCAACCGATGTAGATACCATTGTAGAAAATGCTTCAAAATATTCAGAAACAGTTGTAGTTACAGGTGGCGAACCTTTAACTTGGGACATGACTTTGCTTACACAAAAATTAAAAGAAAAGAATCGAAAAGTACATATTGAAACTTCAGGCGCTTATCCGCTTTCTGGAACTTGGGATTGGATTTGTCTTTCGCCAAAGAAAAATAAATTACCAACCAAAACCGTTT
Source organism: Flavobacterium sp. SM2513 (assembly GCF_050908145.1). Taxonomy (GTDB): domain Bacteria; phylum Bacteroidota; class Bacteroidia; order Flavobacteriales; family Flavobacteriaceae; genus Flavobacterium. The sequence continues at coordinate 1,650,300 of NZ_CP194228.1, forward strand.
ATGATAAAGCACATGAGTTAAAAGTGATTATTTTCAACAAACACGATTTTATTTTTGCTGAAGAACAAGCTGAAAAAGTAAACCCCAATGCTATTCTTTTTCTGCAACCGGAATGGAGTAAGAAAGAAGAAATGACTCCCCTAATTGTAGATTATGTGATGAACAATCCAAAATGGAGGGTGTCGTTACAAACACATAAATACTTGAATATTCCATAAAAATAATATACTTTTGAATTAAACCCGAGCCTTGTGTTTGGGTTTTTTTATATAAAATAATCAGATGAAAAACTTATTTCTTTTAAATCCCGAACTCACTTTTTTAAACCACGGTTCCTTTGGCGCTTGTCCCAAACCAGTTTTTGAAAGTTATCAAAGTTTTCAACGTGAAATGGAACTGGATTCCGTTCATTTTATTCAGAAGAAATTTCCTGAATATTTGGCTAAAGCCAAAGCATCATTAGCCACTTTCATCAATTGTGAGGCAAATGATTTTGTATTTACGCCAAATCCTACGGTTGCAATTAACACAGTTATGCGAAGTTTGAATTTAAATGAAGGTGATGAAATACTATCTACCAATCACGAATATGGAGCTATGGACCGAACATGGCATTTCTACTGCAAAAACTCGGGTGTAAAATATGTGCGTCAACCGATTTCGCTGCCGATTGTTTCTAAAGAACAAATTTTAGAAGAGTTTTGGAAAGGATTGACTTCTAAAACTAAAGTTGTTTTCCTTAATCAGATTTCAAGTACAACCGCATTGATTTTTCCTGTAAAAGAAATTTGCGACAAAGCTCGAGATTTGGGAATCATAACAATCATTGATGGAGCTCACGTTCCAGGTCACATTGATTTAGATATTGCGGATTTAAATCCCGATTATTACACGGGAACGTTGCACAAATGGATGTTGGCTCCAAAAGGTTCTTCATTTCTATATGTGAAAAAAGAATTGCAAAATCAAATAGAACCTTTAGTGGTTAGTTGGGGATATGAAAGTTTGACTCCTGGTAAAAGTCAGTTTTTGGATTACCACGAATACCAAGGTACCAACGATAATTCGGCATTTCTGTGTACGCCAGCGGTTATTGATTTTTTACAAGAAAATGATTGGAAACAAAAATCAGCCGAAGCAAAGCAACTGGTTTTGAAAAACTATCCTAAATTTTGTGAACTGATGAATAGTAAACCTATCGCGCCAATTTCTACAGAATTCTTAGGACAAATGGCAAGTGTTCCAATCAAAACTTCAAAGCCACAAGAACTGAAAGATTTGTTATATGACAAATACAAAATTCAAGTTCCAATCATGCTTTTGAATGAAAAGGTTTATTTGAGGTACTCCATCAATGCGTATAATTCGCAAGAAGATTTAGACGTTTTGTACAACGCGTTAGAAGATATTATTGCTACAACTGATTTGCTACAAGTTTAATTATTGGTGCGTCAACTTGGCTAAATAATCAAAATGGTCACCTTCAAGAATTAATTCACACTGCAAACCATTGGCGAAAGCCGCATTTTGCAACGTGTTGTAGTCCATATAAAGCCACGGAAAAGGCGATTCAGTTTGTCCTTTATATTTTATGGTGAAAGTCAATTCGCCGTAATAATTGGTACTCGGAATCCAAGCGCCACCATCTTCGTCTTCGTCGTACATATAAATTAAATCTGAACTATCGATTAGGATTTGTCCGCCAATAGCTAGAAGCGATTTTAATTTTTGCAAATAAACTGCAGTTCGTTTTAAATTTTCAAAAATGCCAGTTCCATTCATCAAAAGCAGAATGGTATCAAATTTGTCTGTCATTTCAAATTTTAGAATGTCAATTGCAACGCACTTTTTTACACCTCTTAACGTACACGTCTCAATTGCATTTTTAGAAAGATCAATAGCAATTACATCTAAATTTCTGTCGTTTTGTAACGTCAATGCATGACTTCCGGCACCACAACCCACATCTAAGACTTTTCCAAAAGCCAATTGCAATGCTTTTTGCTCCATTTTCGGCATCAAATCATAGGGACGAAACAAATAAGCGACGTCCATTTCATCTTCATCGGAAATAGAAGTTGCCGTAATTAATGGTTCGGGAGCGTTTTGAGTTTGGTAGTCAAGTATGGCTTTGCCAAATAAATCCAACATTTTGATTCAGATTGAGGGGTTAGGTTTGTGAAGTTGTTTAAATTTGCAGTCCAAATCAATGCAATTGAAACCACAACTCAACGAACTCGGAAAATTAGCCAAAGATAAGCATAACGAAAACAAAAAGTATTTTGATAAGCTGAAAAAGAAAGCGCCTAAGAATTTGGATTACGTAATGCAAGATTTACACGATGCCGAATTTAAAAAAACCGATTGCTTGAAATGTGCCAACTGTTGTAAAACCACAGGACCGCTTTTTACTTCAGCTGATATTGAACGGGTGTCCAAACACTTTCGGCAAAAGCCACAACAATTCATCGAACAGCATCTTCGCATCGATGAAGACAATGATTACGTTTTGAAAAGCGTGCCTTGCACTTTTTTAGACGCCGAAAACTACTGCATGATTTATGATGTTCGTCCGAAAGCGTGTAGAGAATTTCCGCATACAGATAGAAAAAAGTTCCAGCAAATAAGTAATTTGACTTTAAAAAATATCGAAATCTGTCCCGCAGCTTATAATATTGTGGAGGAAATGAAGAAAAGAATGCCGCTTTAAAACAAGAAAACCCTGATTGTTCAGGGTTTTAGTTTTTATACAAACATATCATCGTCGGAAAACTCAAGATAATCGTCTGTTTTGCTTCTTACTCGATAAGTAAACTCGTTAATTCTAGCTTCTATATACTCAATGGCTTTTATAGCCCATTGCCGTATTTGTTCAAACAACTCGAGGCCTTTATCAACGTACTCATTTATAAATTGGATAAGCTTTCGTACTTCATCCATTAAACTAAAAATAATTTCTGAATATTTCATAGATTTTTGATTTATTGGGTTTTCAAATTTTTCTCTAAAGTAATAAATTTGATTCAATTTCTTTGCCACAGAAATTATAAAATTTTAATATAATGTTACAGCTAAAAATCATCTTACTGCTAGCTTTATGCTTCAGCCCTAATTTTACTTCTTAAGGATACAATAAATAATCTTCTCGCATTTTTTTGAAATCATCCAAGCCTTCTTCCCAAGTTTTGCGAATAGATGCTTCAGAAAGTCCCGCTTCAATTTGACTTTGCAACGTCGGACTTCCTGCTAATTTGGTAAAAAAAGAATTAAAGAATTTTTCACGATTACTCGTTTCATTATAAGCTTTTAGCAACCATTTTAATTCCAATTGATTCACTTTTGGTACGTGAGTTAAATCTTCACCATAACAAATAACACCATTATGTGGAGGATTTTTTGCACCAAAATTAGGAACAGGAGTAAATGCAAATTCGCTTTCGGGAAGAAACGGCGAACCATAAATCTGAAATTGTGTTTCCGTTCCTCGTCCCACACTTACGTTGGTTCCTTCAAAAAAGCATAAACTCGCATACAAATTAATCGATTGTGGATTGGGTAAATTAGGGGATGGATTTACGGGCAAATTGTACGGCATCGTTCTGCGGTAATTTTCGCAAGGAATAATATTCAAGTGACATTGCACTTTGTTTTTGAGCCAACCTTGACCATTTATCATCAAAGCATATTCGCCAATAGTCATTCCGTGTAAAATTGGAATCGGATGCATTCCCACAAAACTCGAGTATGCGGTATCTAAAATTGGTCCATCAATAATACCACCATTGGGATTGGGACGATCCAGAATAATTAGCGAAACATTATTTTCAGCACAAGCTTCCATAATATAATGTAAATGCGAAATGTAGGTATAGAAACGAGCTCCAACGTCCTGCAAGTCAAAAAGCAAGATGTCAATACCTGCTAATTGTTCCGCAGTGGGTTTTTTATTATTTCCGTATAAAGACAGAATCGGCAAACCTGTTTTTGCATCTTTAGAATCATCCACATGTTCTCCAGCATCTGCAGTTCCTCGAAAACCGTGTTCTGGTGCAAAAATTTTAACCAATTGAAGAGGCGTTTTTTCAGTAATATAATCTACTAAATGAACTGTTTTCACAAGTATCTTTTGTTTTACCGGTCCTGAATCTGCCATGGATTTAGATATCGAATCATACGTTACTAAACCCGTTTGATTGGTAACAATGCCTACTTTTTTGTTTTCAAACAACTCAAAATGCTCATGCAAATTATCAGCACCCGTCATAAACTTGACCGCCTTGACCTTCGTCTTTAGTACGACTTTTTTAGGTTTTGAATAATTTGTAGCGGTAAAACTTTTGCACGATACCAAAAGCATAAACATGAGAAGCAGTTTAACCGAGCTAAAAAAAATATTTTTATTTCCAAAGTAAAAGCGGGAACGGGCAAAAAATGTATTCATAGACAAATCAATATATTTATAGGTAAAAATAGGGACAATTTAAAGCAATTGAAGTATTTTTGATGAAAAATAAATCGGTTGAATTTAGAATATTTTATTGCAAAAAGACTAATTACTGCTAAAAATCATAAAAGTAGTATTTCTGGACCAATTATAAAAATTGCAGTTTCGGCAATTGCAATTGGAATCATAATGATGTTGGTTTCTGTGGCAACAGGCATCGGACTCAAAAAAGAAATTCGAAATAAAATATCGGCTTTTAACGGACATATTATTGTATCGAGTTACGACAGTAATCAGTCTGAAGAAACTTTGTCACCCATTTCGACGAATCAAGATTTCTATCCAAAATTTACGGCAGTTCCAGAAGTGACGCATATTCAGGCAATCGCCACCAAAACGGGAATCATCAGAACGGAGAATACTTTTGAAGGAACTATTCTTAAAGGAGTAGGGAAGGATTACGACTGGAAAAGTATTGAAAGTTATATTCTTGAAGGGCGATTGCCAAATGTGAATTCCAACTTAAACGATGAAATAATTATTTCTAAATTTTTAGCAAACAGACTTCATCTCAAATTAGGGGACAAGTTTATTACCTTCTTTCTAAAAAATGAAGTCAATAAATATCCCAACAAACGAAATTTTGAGATAGTTGGAATTTTTGATTCTGGTTTTCAAGAATTTGATGCTAATTATATCATTGGAGACATACGTCACATTCAGCGAATGAATAAATGGGAGACAGATGAGGTAGGTGCTTTTGAAATCTTCGTGAACGATTTTGATAAAATTGAAGAACTGGGAAGTGCTGTTTATAAAGGAACGTTTAATAAACAAGACCAATCAAAACCATTTGACTCAAAAACCATTGTCGAAAAGTATTACTTCATTTTTGAATGGCTCAAAATGTTTGACATCAATATTCAGATTATTTTAATAGTAATGATATTCGTAGCTACCATAAATATGGTTGTAGCTTTATTGGTTTTGATTTTAGAGCGAACCCAAATGATTGGGATTCTGAAAGCATTAGGTGGAAACAATTGGAGTATTCGTAAAATATTTCTTTACAATGCACTGTACTTAATCGGAAAAGGACTTTTTTGGGGAAATGCCATCGGGATTGGTATTCTGTTGATTCAAAAACATTTTGGAATTGTAAAACTAAATCCAGAAAATTATTACGTAAATCAAGCTCCCGTTTATATCGGTGTCGAAAATATTCTTTTGCTTAACCTTCTGACGGTTGTAATTTGTTTCTTGATTCTGCTGATTCCATCGTATATTATTACCAAGATTTCACCAATGAAAGCGATCCGATATAATTAAAGGAGGTCAATGGCTTTGTCAATTTCACTATTAAACTTGAAACAGGTAGGTAGAATTTTCTTTGCAACTGCGAGGTTTTGCTACGAAATATCCAGCTTTTTTCTTTTCTTAAATTACTGTAACTCTTTCAAAATTATTTTCAATAAAGCATTAATTTCAAAGGGTTTGGTTACGAAATCATTCATTCCTGCCACGAGACATTCCGTCAAATCTTTTTCGGCAACATTAGCAGTTAAAGCAATAATAGGAAGGTGTTTTTTACTTTCATCTGCTAAATTCCGAACGTGTTTGGTTGCGGTAATTCCGTCCATTAGAGGCATAATTACATCCATCAGCACAATATCATATGAATTCCTTTTAATTAATTCCAATGCTTCTAAGCCATTATGAGCAACAGTAATTTGGCTATTTTTTAGTTTGTTTTTCAACTGTTTTTCTAAAACCTACAGATTGATTTTATTGTCATCAACCAAAAGCATTTTTAACGCTGTGTTTTCAAATTTATTTTCTGCTTTTTCTAAAAGAGCTTCGCTATCTGCGACAACAGGTAGGGGAATTGTGATGTAAAAGGTGGTACCGTGATTGAGGAGTGATTCATAAGAAATTGTGCCATTCATTAAATCAATCAAACCTTTTGAAATAGTAAGCCCCAATCCTACACTTTTTTCGGAGGTGTTGGAAGTGGCGTATTTTTGAAAAACTTTGTCGCTGAGGTCTTTATCTATTCCTTTTCCCGTGTCAGAAATAGTAATTTGAAGTTGAAACTCGTCCTTTTTACCGCTGGTATAGGTTCCGCCCACTAGCATTTTTATGGTGCCCACTTTGGTGTATTCAATAGCATTGTTCAAAAGATTTAAAACAATTTGATTGATTCTGTTTTGATCACCAAAAACCGTATTGGGAATATTTTTCGATGTTTCAATTTCGAAAGCTAAACCTTTTTCCAGCGCCATTCGTTCATTCATTTTAAACAAGGAGTTTAGTGATTTTCGCAAGTTGAATTGACTGTATTGCAAAGTGAAAGCGCCGTCGTTCAATTTGGTAAAATCCAATATATTGTTAACTAAGGCCAATAAATGATTGGTAGAATAGTCCATTAGTTCTAATAGATTTTTATCCTCTTCAGTACCAACATTGTTTTTTAAAACATCAGAAATTCCCTTAATAGCATTTAAGGGCGTTCTGATTTCGTGACTCATTATAGCAAAAAATGATTCTTTGTTGATCTGTAATTTTTTCAACTCCGCTCGAGATTCTATTAATTCGCTATTCTTCGTTTTTAAATCATTAATAATTCCGGCAACTGCCCTTGTTCTCGAAGTAAGTAACACCACTAAGTAGAGTGTGATCATTAGCACTATGAAATAAAAAAAATAATCATACAGGCCATCTCCATAATACCTTTTGTTGCCATAGTCATATCCAAAAAAGTCAAAGTAAATAATAGTGGCAACGACTACAAAAATGAGTAAACTAAAATAAATCATCAACTTATAGTTGCGAATCATAATCAACATTACTATTGTAGTAAAGTAAGTTAAAACCACAAAATTAATCGATTTACCATATAATATAAAAGCAAACGTGTAATAAGCCGTGATTGCTGAAATAGCGATAATTGATTTTAAAGCATAACTAAATTTTTTTGAAAACGAAAAATAAATGAAAAGGAGGATAACAGGGATGGTTCCCCATGCAGCATAAGTGAATTTTATATAAAACAAAAAAAGCATTATAGTAAAAAACTGTACGGTAAAAAAATTGAAACTGAAGTTGTCAATTTTACTAAACTTATAGATACTTTTAAGTCGTGTGGCGTGCTTACTGTTGTTCATATAAAATTTTAATAATCTACATGAGAATTTTTATTTAAATGTAGTAAAAAGACGTTAATAGACAAAATTGTTGCCAGGAGTTTTGAAAGTTGTTAGGGTTTTTTTAATAAACGCATGAGGCCGATTCCTCTTTTATCAATTCGGTGTAATTTATAAACAACTGAATCACCATCGCCATTAATAAAGGAAATCTCAACGTTTTGTCCGATTTCAGTAATATTTGTAATCTTTACAAGAGGAATTTTAAATTTTGCTCCAATTTCAGTTTTTAAATAAGCATACATTTTGTATCCTAAGCCAACAGTTACTGCAATTAAAAGTATCCCTACTTTGCCAGCTATATAATTTTTATAAAGTAAGAACCCAAAAAAGCAAACCACTACAATTATAAACCCTAATGTTAAAGAGCTTTTACGGTCATTTTCATGAGTAATTTGTTTTGTTTGTTCTTGCAAATCAATAATTTCGCTCCAATTCCCTGAATTGGTCAAGTAAAGATTCTCAGAGTCAATATTGACATAACCAAACTCATATTTGAACCATTCTTTCATGAATTAATTTTTAGTTTTTGCGATACAACTTCTTTTGTTATTGGCAGAAATATTGCAAATATCCTAATTGTTGCTCCAGTTTTAAAGGTAGTTCAAAAATCAAAATTTTGTGGTTCGCCATTTAGCTCTCTACCTTTTAAAATCTGGTTTGCATAAATTTCTCTAATCTCTTGGTAATAATTGTCTTTTTTACGTTCCATTTTAAAACCAAGTTGGTTTGTTAGCAAATATTGTTCAAAAGCAATAGGTAAATGTTCGGCTACTTTTTTATTATAATATGCATTATAAGCAAGTTCTACTGCATCAATAAGATTATAATGAGAAGATATGGGGATGGGTTCCTCCGCATTTAAAATGTGTTCTATCAATTCACTAAATTCAAAAGGGTCGCGCTTATGCGTCATTTCATGATAGTATTTATACTGTTTTTGGCATTCTTTATTTTCAAAAGTAGAAATAAAATAAGCAGTATGTTCAAATGAATGGGTAGATAAATAAGGTCTTTTGTCCAGTGTTTTTTCGTGTTCAATACGTTCTCTTTCGCGTTGAGGTCGAATATCTTCAAAATACAAGTCGATATAAAAACCTTCTTTTTCACCTCTAATGTCTTGCATCAATAGCAAAGTACTATTTTCCGTCCTACTGTTATGAAAATCATACCATTCAGGTAAATTCAAATAATTATCATCTTCGCTAGAAGTATAACCGGCTTTAAATTCACTAAAATTTTGCCATTCAATACAACTATCAAATAAGTCGTTTCTGTTTATATCACTATTGTTTAAAAAATCGATGTACATTTCAATATCTGCCCAATTTACAGGTTCTAAGAAAGGACAATTAAAGATATCATTAGACCAAAGTTCAAAATCGGCTGCAATTTCGACTTCTTCAAAAGTTATTTGTTCCGCACGCCATAAACATTGTTTGTCAAATAATTGCTTTTGAAGAATAGAATTAAGTTGCTCATGTGCTGCATCAATCCACTTATCGCGCCTTTTTTCAGACAATTTTTTGTACATATCACCATACGTATAGTACGAATGTTTGACATTTAGGTAATGAGTCATGAAATCATCCATTGCATTATTACGAAAAGTGTTGAAGTAATTCACAACAGCAGGATTATCTTCTAATTCCTTTCGCCATTTTATTTTCAATTCTTTCTCGTTAAGTAAAGTTTCGATACCCTTTTTTACTCTTTCTTCGGTATACTTATCTAGTTTGGATTCTTCAGGGTTGATATTTTCTTCCATTCAATAAGGTAAATTAAATTATACAAATGCATCTTACTTAGCAATGAAGTACATCCTACTTTATGGCTCTATCAAATATAATAAAAAATGTGTTTGGTTGTTAAATCATGTAAAATAAATCACTTTTAATTTACTAAGGTCTAGTGCTCTACTTAATGATGACGAGACTAGGTTCGAAAGACGATGTACTGAAAGTCAAAAACCGCGAGATAAGGGAAGGAATAACTCTTTTATTACAGTATCAAAACTATTTTAATGTTTAGCCTTCCATTCCATTTTTGGCGAATAAGAAATTAAAATCAAACTACAGAAATGATAAAACAAGACTTAATTACCAATCCGGTTTTATTCTAATCAAATTTTGTAACTTAGCGAAGCTTACTATTATGCTTTTGTAGAGAAAGCAATTTTATTCAACAAAAAAACAAACTATGAAAAAAAAAGATTTTAGTAATTTAAGCGTTCTTTATATCAATTGTACCTTAAAGAAGTCGCCACAAAAAAGCCACACAGATACGTTGATGGATGTTTCCAAAGCCATTATGAAGAAAGAAAAGGTGCATGTGGAAGAAATTCGGTTAGCAGATCATGATGTTCCAGCTGGTGTTTATCCCGATATGACCGAACACGGTTTCAAAAAGGATGAATGGCCAAGTATTTTCAAAAAAATCATGAAAGCAGACATTCTCGTTATGGGAACGCCGTTATGGTTAGGCGAAAAATCATCAGAAGCACAGAAGTTAATTGAAAGATTATATGGAATGAGTGGGGAGACCAATGACAAAGGCCAATATATTTTTTACGGAAAAGTGGGCGGATGCATTATAACAGGAAATGAAGACGGAATCAAACATGCCGCAATGGGTATCTTGTATTCCTTACAACACGTGGGATATTCCATTCCACCACAAGCTGATTGCGGGTGGATTGGCGAAGTTGGTCCAGGTGCAAGTTATGGTGATACCGAATGGAAAGGCAAAAAATTAAAAGAACCCGTAGGTTTTGACAGTGATTTCACAAATAGAAACACCACGTTTATGTCGTATAACCTGTTGCACTTGGCTTCGATGTTAAAAGCAAACGAAGGTTATCCTAGTTATGGAAATTCTAGAGAGAAATGGGACGACGGCGAAAGATGGGAGTTTGAAAACCCAGAATACAGATAAAATAGGAATGTAAAAAATGGGGTGTAATACCCCATTTTTTTTATTTAAAAAATTACTTCTGAAGTATAAGTCAGCAAGGTTATTTCATTTCTTTCAAAAAGCGAATTAAATCTTGTGGTTCCGCTCTTTTACGGTAATCGATATTCAAGAAAGCATATTTAATTACTTTGTCTTGACCAATGATATAAGTCGCTCCAAGAGGTAACTCGGCTTTTTTGTTGCCGTTATACGTACTCAATCCAAATGACTTTTCATAACTAGCTGCGACGTCATCTGTTAATTTAAAAACTACTTTATACTTTCTTGCAACGGTATTGTCCAAATCACTCAAGACTTCAAATTCAAGTTCGTTTTTCTCCTTGGTTGTAATCGAACTGTCTGGAACTTCTGGCGTAAGTGCCAACAAACTTGCACCGTTTTTCCTGAATTCTGGCAAGGCCTCCTGCATGTGGTGAAGTGTCATATTGCAATAAGGACACCATCCGCCACGGTACCACATCAATACTACAGGGCCATTTTTCAATTCATCATATAAAGTAACCTCTTTACCTGAAGCATTTTTAAGCGTAAAATTAAGTGCTACATCACCAACTTGCAAAGCATTTTTAGTGATACCGCTTTCTTCCAATGCTTGAAGTCCTTCGGCGTAAATTTTCTTTTTATCCGCCGAAGCTTTCTTTTCAAAATCCGTTTTACGATTGTTTAAATCCTCCTCTAAAGGTCTTGTTCCATCTTCTGTTTGTGCTGTTTCCATAGTAATAGTTTCTTTGTTTTCTGTTTGAGGTTCATCCTTACAACCTACAAAAAGGAGTAGGGCTGTACTTAATACTAAATAATGGAAGGGTTTGAATTTAATGGTCATAGAATATAGTTTTAATGATTTTAAAATGAAGTAGTAATTGATTTAATAGATTGAAAGTAGAATACACTTTTCTTTTTACGAGTACTGAATCGGTAAAAAGTAATTTTAATTAGCTTCACGCAAAATAGTTTCAGGCACTTAATTGTTTGATGTAATAAGACAATCCCAAAAGATAGTCGTCAATAATAGCATCATCAGTGTAAAGTTTGCCAATACCCCGAATTCCCTCGAAAGCACTGATTAAATAAACAGCAACGGCAGTACTAGAAATGTCACACTGAATGCTGCCTTCTGCTTTACCGCGATTGATCAGAAGCACAAGAGCTTTTTTCCATGTTTCAATAATGTTTTTTAATGCCTCTTGATATGCCGCTTCATAATCGCCGATTTCATTAATCAAATTGTTCATCGCGCAACCATGTTTTTTTTCGTAGCGTGAAAAAGATTTCATGCGAGTCAAAAAAGTATGTTCTAATAGAGTCAAGGCATCGCCAATCTCGTACAAAGGAAGTACCATTGCCTCGTGAACTCTATTTTGTATTTTAGAACTAATAACAGCTAAAGCCAGTTCTTTTTTACTTTTATAATGATGATAAAAAGCGCCTTTGGTAAGAGAAGTGGCGTTCATGATTGTATCGATGCTAGTCGTCTTGAAACCATTTTCATAAAACAGATGAAACGCTTGGTCTACAATAAGTTGTTTGGTGAGTTCTGATTTTAATTCTTGCTGCATTGGACAAAACTACTTATAAAAAGATACTATGTAGAATGTTTTGGTTTTATTTAACTGTAGTCCTTGTAAATTTCCTGCTTTAAGTAACTTCCACTTGATGATAAAGGGAACTGCGTGGCAAGATCGCTTTGTTGCAACTGATAAAAACAAGACAGTAGAGGACAATTTTACATACAAGACAATTTTTTTGCTAAACAAGATGAATTGCTGTAGTTTTAATACTACAGTTTTCAGAGGCTAAGATGCATAATCTATGATTTTTTAACTTTTTTAATATAAAAAGTAATATTATATTTTAAAGCATTTCTTACTACTTGGTTTTTTATAAATAATTTTTAATCAACGTTTTGTAATTTAAAACGTCCGAAAGTATTGAATTTGCTACATTGTTAAAAACTATCTAAAATTGTGAATACGTTTGACTTTTTATTCCCCGAATAATTTATATTCTTTGTAAATGAAATAAGGAACTCGTGAGGAGTATACTTATCACTTTAAACTCTTAGAAATCATGAGTGTTAAGTATCGTGTTTTACCACGTAAAAATCCGCAGGACATCGTGGCTCCTGAAAAATTTTATGCCGCTGCAATCAGCAATGGCGAAACCGACATGAAGGCCTTAACCGAAATGATTGCGTACCAAAGTACCTTAACCGACACGGATTGTTATGTCGTTTTGCATTCTTTGGAACATAACATTATTAAGGAATTAGGCCAAGGTCGGATTGTAAAGTTGGGTAGTTTGGGGAACTTCCAAATCAGATTGAGTGCTGTAGGGCAAGTGACGCCTGAAGAAGTGACGGCCAATGACATAGTCAAAAGTCGCATTCTTTTTCGTCCAGGAAAAAAATTACGCCTATTATTAGGTAATTTATCCTTCCAAAAAGCCGGCTAGTAACCCGTCACTAGAGTAAATTTAGTGGTTTGAAAGTCTCGAGTGTTCCTGCACTCGGGGCTTTTTTTAGGCGTTGAATTGAAAAAATCACCATCAACCTGACCCAACAAAACTTTCACTTCGTCCTGATGAACCAAATGCTTCATCCTGATGAACTTTAAATCGTGTCCCAGCGAATTGAGCAGGGGTACAATGTTAACTTCGCTTCTAGTTTATCGCTAAGTTCTGATGATTTGAACTACTTTTTTTAATGAAAAAAGGACGATTTAAGTTCCTCTTTAGTCGTTTTTAAGCATAAAAAAAGCTCAAAAAAAGCAGCCAGTAACCCGTCTTTTTGAGCAAATTTAGTAGTTCGAAAGCCTCGAATAGCTCCTGCTATTCGCATCGAATAGTGGTGTAAATATAGAAGATTACAGTTTGTTGTCCCAATATTTTTGATGATTTTTTAAACTTTTTTAGTAATTTGACTCACTGAAAAATTATTGATACATGCAATAATTATAGATTTCATCGCAGGTACAGGCGGAATAATTGTTGATAATTCAAATAGACTTTTTAAGTATAGGTTTGATTTAAGGACAAAAAAAAGTCCCACCGAAGCAGGACTAAAGGTTTTCACCTACGGCATATAGCCCTTATTGTGATAAATTTGAAACGCGACAGAAGTAGGTCTATCACTCAATTGCACTATACCAAAGACAACCATTAATTTCCAAAAAATTGAAAAATTATAGATGCTTTATAAACAAACTTTTTGAGGAATCTACTTACTACTTGGCTTCACCGGGCATCCAATGGCTTTTGTGAAATTTGGATTTGGTTTTTCGCCTTTTTCCAATGCGTTAATCGCATCTTCTAGGTATTTAACTTTAACGTCTTTGGCAGATTTTGCATTGTCGTCAATCGTACCAATGTATTGTACTTTTCTTTCTTTGTCTAATAAAAACACGTGTGGCGTACGTACCGCGCCATATTGTGGATAGATTTTTTGGCCTTCGTCTACTAAATAAGGAAAATTGAATCCTTTTTCTTTGGCTCTTTTTTGCATTGCTGCATAACCTTCGTCCTCATTTTCTGGACTGTTTGGGTTAATAGCAATTACGGAATAACCTTTTTTAGCGTAGGTTTTCTGCAAAGCAATCAAACGGTCTTCGTACATTTTAGCAAACGGACATTCGTTACATGTAAATACCACAATATATCCTTTGGCATTTTTAATGGAAGACAATGAAACCATGTTCCCATCTACATTTTTCAGACTAAAGTCGGTTGCCACATCACCTATCTTATAGCCTCCAATTTCTTCCAAGGTTTTAGTTTGTTCAGGATTGTGTTTTCCTCCTGGAGGTGGTCCCTTGCGGTCTCCTTTTGGCGGTCCTTGACGTTCTTGTGCATACGTGTTTGTCATAAGTACAGCTCCAAATAAAAGGATCGCTGTAAACAATAAATTCAATTTTTTCATTTCTAGTGGTTTTAATTAATGGTTTTATGTACTTCAATTTCTAATTCTTCGAGACTTTCAAAACTTCTCTCATGGAAGCTTCGTTTTTTGTTGTTAAATACAATGGTAAAAGGCAAAGCACCCGACCAATTTGGGTCTATTTCGTCAATCCAACGGTTGGCATCGGGATCGTCCAAGAGAACTACTTTAGCCGTAATTCCTTTCTTTTTCAGGAATGGTTTCAGTTTTGTTTCGATTTCCTTGGGAAAATCCATACTTACAAAAAGCAATTCGACTTCAGGATGATTATTTGCATATTCTTGGAAATAAGGCATTTCTTTTACACAAGGAGCACACCACATCGCCCAGAAATTAACGATATACGTTTTGTCGGACTCTGTATATAGTAAAGGTTCTAATGCTTCAAAATCATACACATGGATTTCTTGGTTCGCTTCTGCCTTTTCAGTTTGTGCTAGCCCATTGCTAGTCCAAAAACTGGTAACTAAAAGGGAAAGAAGCAGGGGTAAGGATATAGCGAATTTCATCTCGTTTAATTTAATTAGACTATAAAAGCACTATTTAGTTTAAAGTCTAAGGGTGTTATATTTCTAATTCAAAACTACAATCTATTTCCAAAGTACAAAAAGAAAATAGACGTTCAGGAGTTTTTTATCTACGACTTTGTCTTTTCTATCGACTATGTATAAAGAGTGTTTTAGCATCTGTAATCGGGATTGTTCATTTGTATTTTGTAGAAGGAATTGCCGAGAACTAATTTTGCAACGAGTTATTATTCACAAACTCTAAAAACTTTGGTTTGTACTGTTCAGAAATAGTAATGCGTTGGTTATTAATTACAATTTGATTGCGTTCTATGGTCTCAATGTTTTTCAACGAAACAATAAATGAGCGATGCACTCGCATAAACTGACTTTCCTGCAACTCTTCCTCTAACGATTTCAAACTCATCAACGTTAATATGGGTTTGGGATTGTCCTTCAGCCATATTTTAATGTAGTCTTTTAGCCCTTCAAAATACAAGACATCGGTGAGCTTGATTCGCAGCTGTTTGTATTCACTTTTAACAAATAAAAATTCTTTATCCGGAGAAGCAGATGATGAGGCGGTGGATTGTTCTTTTCCTTTTATCAATTCAAACCAAGTTCTTGCCTTGTTAGCGGCTGCTAGAAATTCTGCGTAATCAAATGGTTTAAGTAAATAGTCTAACGCTTCAACCTTAAAACCTTCCAATGCATATTGGTCGAATGCGGTCGTGAAAATGACTCGGGTATGTTTAGGTAGCATTTTAGAGAACTCTATACCTGAAAGATCTGGCATTTGGATGTCCAAAAATAATAAATCCACTGCTTCCGATTGTAAAAACTCCATCGCGTCAATAGCACTTGCACAAGTCTGCTTTAACACTAAGTAAGGAGTTTTTGCCACATAACTTTCTACTAAATTGCGTGCCATTGGTTCGTCATCAACAATAATACAGGATATTTTTAAGTTGCTCATAGGTCTATGCGGTTTCAATTTCTAATGCTACTAAAAAAACACCTTCCTCTACCGAGGTGTCAAAGGAATACTTGTTGGGGTAGAGTAACTGCAATCGCTTTTCTAAATTTACCAGGCCAATTCCAGAACCACTTTTGTCATCTGTTTTCTTAGGGAAATTACTGTTTTCAATGGTGAACAAAATTTTATTGTCTTCCGTCGCCATCACTATCTTTATATGGCTTTCCTTACTGCCCGAAACCCCGTGTTTAAATGCATTTTCTATCAGCGATATAAACAGCAACGGAGCAACCTGTATTGTAGATAACTGCTCGGGAAAACTATATTCTACGTTAGTTTTCTCGGATACTCGCAGCTTCATCAAATCGATGTATTTCTTTAAAAATTCAATTTCTTTAGACAACGGTACTTTTTCTAAATTGGTTTCATAAAGCAGGTACCGCATTAGTTTGCTCAAACTGTGGATGGAACTTTTGGCTTGCTCGGGTGAAACATCCACCAAAGAGTAAATATTATTCAGCGAATTAAAAAAGAAATGCGGTTGCAATTGGTAATGCAAATGCTTCAATTCCGATTGTAATTTATGCTGGATAGCCTCTTGGTTTTCTGCTTCTGTTTTGATGTACCGGTGCGTCGTTTTAATCGCTATGGCAAAAAGCAGCGGTGCCATGTAGGATAACATTTGCACGTAAAAAAACATTTTAAAACGAGGTGAACCTTTGTCTTCGCTGGGCTTTCTCATTAATTCACTAAAAAAACTCACTTCAATTTGCTCTATTAGTGTGATGAATAGCGAAATTGCTATTAGATTCAATACCAAGAATAGTAGTGTTTTCTTGGTAAACAAATACCTGTCAATGAACAAAAAGTAGTTTAGATAAAAGATAATCGCATAGGACGCTAATGGGATCCAGAAGTGTGCAATAATGCGATTGATCTCTTGCGATTGCCCATAAGAAAGTACGTAAGGCATACTAAAAAGTACGAGCCAAATTAGAATATGGGTCAACGTGTTTATCTTGTTATTTTTATGTATCATGGCTTATTCGTATCTTAAAGCGGTTATAGGGTCTAGTGCTGCAGCTTTTTTGGCAGGATACCACCCAAAGAATATACCGGTAACGGCACAGACGATGAACGATATAACAATCGAATACAAGGCGACACTTGTAGGCCAATGTAAGAATTTTTCAATAAAAAAAGTAGCGGCAAGGCCTAAAATTACACCTAAGATGCCTCCGGTAATACTAATTAGTATAGCTTCGATAAGGAACTGCATCAGTATATCCGAGCCTCTTCCACCAACTGCCATTCTAAGTCCTATTTCTTTTGTACGTTCTTTTACCGAAACATACATAATATTCATAATTCCGATTCCTCCAATTAATAGTGAAATACTAGCAACGGCAACTAACAAAAGTGTTAGCATTTCGCTGGTAGAGCTAAACGTCGAAATCAATTCCTCCATTGATTTAACATAAAAGTCAGCTTCTTCCTCGTCCATAAGTTTATGTTGCTCCCGTAATATTTCGGTTACTTGCAGTACTGCATCGGGTGCATCTTCTTCACTTACAGCCGATGCCATTACTTGGTTCAAGTAGTCTATCGCCAAAATACGTTTTTGTACAGTAGTATAAGGAGCAATAACTACATCGTCTTGGTCTTGTCCAAAAGTATTTTCGCCCTTTTCCTCTAGAACACCAATCACCTTAAACGGGATGTTATTAAATCGGATCATTTGTCCCACAGGGTCTGTACCATTAGTGAATATGTTTTCCACTACTGTTTGTCCAATCAGGGCTACCTTTGCTGCTCCTTGTACATCTGCCTCGGTAAACATGCTTCCGCTTTGTAAGCCAACTACTTTAATGTCCAAGTACTCCGTATTGACTCCATATATGGAACTCGGCCAGTTGTTGGAACCACTAATAACTTGTCCGCCTCCATTGACCATTGGTGTAATATAGCTGAGCAAATCGGCTTGTTTTTTGATTGCTTCGTAGTCCTTGAGTGTAAGCGTTTGTACATCGCCTCCGCTACCTTTGGCAGGACCTCGAACATCGGCTCCTGGTCGAATGGTAATCATATTAGACCCCATTGCCGATATCGTAGTACGGATACTTTCTTTACTTCCTTCCCCGATGGCAAGCATTGCAATAACGGACGCTACCCCAATGATGATTCCTAACATAGTAAGTAGGGTACGCATTTTGTTCAGTACAATGGCTTTTAATGCTATTTTAAATAGGTTTAATAGTCTCATAATTAATGATTTTCTTGTGGTAAATTAGCTAATTGTGTCGCGGCCGATTGCACATTGGTATTCGGAATGTCCTGTATAACGGCTCCGTCTTTCAACACAATAGTTCGACTGCTAAAAGTAGCAATGTCGGGTTCATGGGTTACAAAAGTGATGGTAATGCCTTTTTGGTTCAACTCCTGAAACAGCGACATGATTTCATAAGAAGTTCGGGTATCCAAATTTCCAGTAGCTTCATCCGCGAGTATCATTACCGGATTATTCACTAAAGACCTTGCAATAGCTACCCTTTGCTGTTGTCCTCCGGATAATTGCGAAGGCGTATGATGTAGCCGGTCGCCTAAGCCTACCAATTCCAATGCTTTAATCGCTCGCTCTCGTCGTTCAGTAGTGGAAACTTTGCTGTTGTATAGCAAGGGTAATTCTACATTCTCGATGGCTGAGGTACGGGCCAAGAGGTTATAGGATTGAAATATAAATCCAATTTTCTCGTTTCTAATGGTGGCCAAGGCATCCCGACTCAAGTCTTTCACCCGAACACCGTCGATCTCGTAAATACCAGAAGTGGGTTGGTCCAAACAGCCTAGAATATTTAGCAACGTACTCTTTCCTGAGCCACTAGAGCCCATGATGGTGACAAACTCGCCTTCCTTAATGGAAAAAGAAACGCCTTTTAACGCATGCACCGTTTCCGTACCCATCGTAAATTCTCGTTTTAAACTATCTATTTTTATGATTTCTTTTTTCATGGTATTTTATCTTTTTTTGCCTCCTCCAGGTGGTTTCTGCATAAACGGACTTTCCTCAGTTACTTCTTGGGGGATATCTGCTTTTACACCAGCTTTCAAACTGTACACCAACTTTTCGCCTTCTATCAGGCCTTCCAAGACTTGAACATTTACGCCGTCACTGGCGCCTATAGTTATTTTTTTAGAACTAATGGAACCATCAGTAGCTAATACCCATACGATAGTTGCAGTATCATCTTGCTTTGGTCGCTCCATAGGTGTTGAGGGGGCCAACTTCTGTTGTTGGTTGTAAGCTTGCATCACATCAGGAGTTGGCCTAAACTGGATGACTTTTGCCTCTGTGGTCAGAATGTCGTTTAGCTCCAAGGTATAAATGGAAATGGTAGCCGTTAATCCTGGCTTCAACTTTAAGTCGGGGTTTTCGGCTTTCACAACTACGGTGTAGGTAACCACATTAGAGGTTACCGTTGGGTCTAGTCGTACTTGAGTTACTGTTCCGTTAAAGGTTTCGCCTTGGTACGCATCTACCGTAAAGGTCACTCTCTGTCCTACTTTGACCTCTCCAATATCGGCCTCATCTACATCGGCTTCCACTTGCATTTCTTTCAAATCTTGTGCAATGGTAAACAAGGTGGGTGTACTAAAACTTGCAGCTACCGTTTGCCCTTCGTCAATGGCTCTAGATAAAATTACCCCGTCAATAGGCGAATAGATATCGGCATAACTTAAATTGGTTTTGGCTTGTGCCAAGTCCGATTGTCTTTGAGTTACCGTTCCTTTTGCTGTTTCTAAGTTGTAAAAGGCATCGTCGTAATCAGATCGACTGATGACTTGGTTATCATACAGTGTTTTCTGTCTTGTAAATATGGATTGCAAATAATTACGCTGACTTACCGCATTGTTGTATCCCGCTTGAGCTTGTACATACGACGCTTTTAAATTGGTTTTGTCCAACTCTGCAATAAGCTGGCCTTCCTTAACTTCGCTGTTATAATCCACATATATTTTTTCTACTACACCAGAAACTTGTGTTCCTACTTCCACTTGGGTTATAGGTTCTATAGTTCCGGTTGCCGTCACCATCGTACTTACGCTGCCTTTTTTGGTTGCCACCGTTTTAGCCTCAATCAGTACAGAAGTATCGGTTTTAAAATATTGGTAGGCTCCTATAGCAAGTACTAGTAGTACTATGCTACTTATAATTAATTTTTTCTTTTTCATTTGAATGTAGATTAAAGTTTAATTTCGTTTCCTTGGTAAAATTGTAATAATTGTTGGTATAAAATGTTGAGGTATTTGGCTTGCAAATAATTCTGTTGTGCATTGGTATATGTATTTTGGCTCAAAACCAAGTCGGTTGTACTTAAGCCTCCTAGTTCGTATTTTTTCTGTGCCAATTGATAGGTTTGTTCCGCTGCTACCTTTGAAGCTTGTGAAGCCGCTACTTGTTCCTGTGCTGCTAAAGCATTTTGGTAGGCTGTTTCTACTTTCTTATACACTTCCTTTTCGGTTGTTTGCTTTTGAATGTTTGCTTTTTCAATAGTAATAGTTGCTTTTTGTACTGCCGCTTTGGTTTGATTACGATTGAAAATTGGGATACTCAAGGACAATCCAACACGTTGGTTAAAGTTGACATTAAATTGGTCCGAAAATGCAGCATCGTTAACGCTTGTATAACCGGAACCTACGCTGCCATTTAACGATAGTGTTGGCAAATAAGCTCCTTTTGCAATATCCAATGCTTTTTCAGATACGGACAGATTCATTTCACTGACTTTCATTTCGGGTAAAAAGCCAAACGCATTTTGGTATAACGCCGTTTTGTCTATAGGTATACTAAGAATCGCACTGTTATCGGGAAGTTCGGCTAGTGCAAAGTCGTCCAGAGGGGTTAGTTCTAGTAGTTGTTTTAATACCAATAATAATTGTTGGTAGTCGTTTTTGGCGGCAATCACGTTGTATTTGTTGGTTGCAGCCTGGCTTTGTGCTTCTGTATAGTCACTTAGGGCAATGCTTCCGGCATCAAATCTTGATTTGGCACGCAAAACTTCTTTCTCGGAAGCCGACCAGTTATTTTCTGCTATAACAATACTCTCCTTGCTGTACAAAGCCCGCAAGTAGTTCTCTAAAATATTTAAAGTTATGTTGTTTTGTTCTACTTCTTCCTGAAAGATACTTTGTTCCAGCAACAACTTATTTTGTTTAATCTTGATGTTTAACTGATTGCCTTGAAATAATGTCATGCTGCTATTTATCCCCACATTCGTACTATGGATTTGATCGGTAACATAATTACTCGTTATCGGGTCAATAGAATTACCATTAGAAAAGTTTTGGGAAGCACTACCAAATAAGTTGGGCAGGCGTTCGGACTTAGATTGGTCATAAGTAATTTCTGCTGTGGATTTATCTAGAGTCGCACTTTTAATAGTTATGTTGTTCTCCAATGCATAATCGATGCATTCTTGCAAAGTCCACGTTTTGGATTGAGCGGAAAGCGGTACTTCTTGTGCAATACTGACTTGCAGGACCAAGAAACAGGCAAGGGTGAGGTATAATTTCATAGTAACTTATTTTTAATTTACTATTCAAAGGTGCGTTTATATCCTCGTGTCCTAAAGTCTAATATATGTTTGGTGCTATTGTCTATACAGAAGCAGTAGTTTTATCGACGAAATTTCAGCAGATACTTATTTTTTAAGAGCACCAACCTAGATAGGCGATTAAAAAAAATTAGTCTAAAACAATGAATCTAACGGAACGACTATGAGGTGGTTCAGAATTAGTTCGCCAATTTTTAAGCGCTCAAACCAATAATTTGATTTTAAATCGATTAGTATCGAATGAGTTTGCTGAAATTATCAAATACTTCAAGTTTTTCAATAAAAGGACAACCATCTATTCAGATGAACTTGTAAAATGTCATTTGAGCAATTAAGGAAAGTCAGCACGCGAAGAACGGTAAACCGTCATAAAGATAGTTGAGGTAAGTGGAGCGGCTCCTCCCGTACTTAATAGAATAAAAAACTAGCTGCGCGGCTAAAAACCTGCTTTTTTTTCCAACTAACGTTTAATCGTTACACGTTCACTGAGACCTACTTCCAGCATATAGGTGTATATAGGATTTCGATGGAGCATCTATTGAAATACTTCCAAATGACCAAGCTACTCAAATAACATTACTACCTGAAAACTCCACAGGAAGCAAAGCAATGTAATTGTGCCAAGAAGACTATTGTTCTAAATTTCTTTAAATGAATAGGTATTCATTTTAAATAGCGAATGGTACCCAAATAACCACATAGACAGTTAGAAGTAGTCGCTAATAATAACAAGGAGTTGATGACTTTGAAAGTAGTGTGTATCCGTACTTTATTGATGTGATAAAAGAATGAACAGAACGGCATACGTAGCACCCATTTTGCAAAGCACTAAATTACAGGCAAAATTGCAATATTATAGTGAATAGTTAATGTATAGCATAAGGGAAGATAGCGTCTGAAGAGTGGCTGAAAGCTTTATCACATACAACTCCTCCAAACGTGCCTTATATATAGGACTAAAATCCTTTAACCACTTACCGACGTAATTATAAACCACTACCTATAGTATTAAGAGTAGTACACCCACTTTCCCATATTCTTAAATCCTCCTCCTTAAGTCTTTCCATCTTTCTATTCTTCAATCCTATCATCTCTCAGTCCTATTTGATAAGTCTTAACTCCATATTTACTCCATACGTACAGTAGCTTTGCTTTAGGGATGTGCCGTATATGTGCCGTATGATAACCGTATATAAGGATAATATAAAAGGAGTTTAAACAGGTGATACCCCAAAAGAAACAAGCATTTGCAATTACCCAAGATTGAATCACAACCAAATTAAGCTTATTCCTATAAATGCCCCCGATAGTCCTGGAAACAATACAAACCAAAGATAAGAAAAATAATTAGAACACCAACAAGAGCCATACCTATATATAGGAGAAGCATTAAATCAAACAAATACTCCCAAACACACAGCAATTACTAGGAGAAACAAAAAAAAGTCATTCTCAAACCCCACACTTTTAACCAATTAAAAAATACTTTACAATTACTTTACAAAGACGCTTGTATAAGAGAAAAGAAGTGTTACTTTTGCACCCGCAATAAGGCGCAAGTTCATACAAATACTGACATTCCCCCTCAAGAAAAGGATTAGAAATAATCTAAAAATAAATTTGCGAGATGAGAAAAGAAGTATTAGTTTTGCACCCGCTAACAAGGCAAAGTTCATCAGACATTTTGAGGTTAAGAATTGGAGAGAATAAGCTTAAAAATATTTTCAAAAAGGCTTGCCAGAAATAAAAGAAGGATTTACCTTTGCACCCCGCAAGAGAGGATGTTCATTGAGAGATTGAGTAAGTAATAGAGAAGAAAAAGGGAAGCGAAAGTTTTCAAAAAAACTTCAAAAAAAGCTTGCCAGATTAAAAATAAGATGTACTTTTGCACCCGCTTCGAGAAACACGCTAAGTGAAAAACGAAACGAAAACAAGAATGACACGTTCATAGACATATTGAATTGACAGCCGTTTTGAGAAGAGATTCTCAGAACAAAGAAAAAAAGAGTAAGGTAAATCGTTAAGATTTACGAGTTAGAAATTCGTCAACAATTAGAGGCTTGATTTATTAAGTCTCACACAATATACGATGAAGAGTTTGATCCTGGCTCAGGATGAACGCTAGCGGCAGGCTTAACACATGCAAGTCGAGGGGTATAGAGAGCTTGCTCTCTAGAGACCGGCGCACGGGTGCGTAACGCGTATGCAATCTACCTTTCACAGAGGGATAGCCCAGAGAAATTTGGATTAATACCTCATAGTATATCGAGTTGGCATCAACATGATATTAAAGTCACAACGGTGAAAGATGAGCATGCGTCCCATTAGCTAGTTGGTAAGGTAACGGCTTACCAAGGCAACGATGGGTAGGGGTCCTGAGAGGGAGATCCCCCACACTGGTACTGAGACACGGACCAGACTCCTACGGGAGGCAGCAGTGAGGAATATTGGTCAATGGAGGCAACTCTGAACCAGCCATGCCGCGTGCAGGATGACGGTCCTATGGATTGTAAACTGCTTTTGTACAGGAAGAAACCCTACTTCGTGAAGTAGATTGACGGTACTGTAAGAATAAGGATCGGCTAACTCCGTGCCAGCAGCCGCGGTAATACGGAGGATCCAAGCGTTATCCGGAATCATTGGGTTTAAAGGGTCCGTAGGCGGCCTAGCAAGTCAGTGGTGAAATCTCCCCGCTCAACGGGGAAACGGCCATTGATACTACTAGGCTTGAATTATTAGGAAGTAACTAGAATATGTAGTGTAGCGGTGAAATGCTTAGATATTACATGGAATACCAATTGCGAAGGCAGGTTACTACTAATTGATTGACGCTGATGGACGAAAGCGTGGGGAGCGAACAGGATTAGATACCCTGGTAGTCCACGCCGTAAACGATGGATACTAGCTGTTGGGCGCAAGTTCAGTGGCTAAGCGAAAGTGATAAGTATCCCACCTGGGGAGTACGAACGCAAGTTTGAAACTCAAAGGAATTGACGGGGGCCCGCACAAGCGGTGGAGCATGTGGTTTAATTCGATGATACGCGAGGAACCTTACCAAGGCTTAAATGTAGATTGACCGGTTTGGAAACAGACTTTTCGCAAGACAATTTACAAGGTGCTGCATGGTTGTCGTCAGCTCGTGCCGTGAGGTGTCAGGTTAAGTCCTATAACGAGCGCAACCCCTGTTGTTAGTTGCCAGCGAGTCATGTCGGGAACTCTAACAAGACTGCCAGTGCAAACTGTGAGGAAGGTGGGGATGACGTCAAATCATCACGGCCCTTACGCCTTGGGCTACACACGTGCTACAATGGACGGTACAGAGAGCAGCCACTGGGTGACCAGGAGCGAATCTACAAAACCGTTCTCAGTTCGGATCGGAGTCTGCAACTCGACTCCGTGAAGCTGGAATCGCTAGTAATCGGATATCAGCCATGATCCGGTGAATACGTTCCCGGGCCTTGTACACACCGCCCGTCAAGCCATGGAAGCTGGGGGTGCCTGAAGTCGGTGACCGCAAGGAGCTGCCTAGGGTAAAACTGGTAACTAGGGCTAAGTCGTAACAAGGTAGCCGTACCGGAAGGTGCGGCTGGAACACCTCCTTTCTAGAGAAAGACGCAATAATAACGAAGTAAGTTAGACTTACTTTACTCTTTTCGCTGTTGATTTAAAAAAAAAAGTAATAAAACAGAGTCTCGTAGCTCAGCTGGTTAGAGTACAACACTGATAATGTTGGGGTCGGCAGTTCGAGTCTGCCCGGGACTACTATTTTATACTTAAAGGAAATTTTAGAGGTTGAGAAACCAGTTTACAGTATACGGTATACAGTTTACAGTACATTGCGACTGAAAGACTGTTAACTGACAACTAAAAACGGGGAATTAGCTCAGCTGGCTAGAGCGCCTGCCTTGCACGCAGGAGGTCAACGGTTCGACTCCGTTATTCTCCACAATTCCGAAAGGAAACCCGTTCATTGACATATTGAGATAAGAAAATATTTAATAAGTAGAAAGAAACGCTTTTATGTAAATAGAAGCACACAAGTATATTAATTTATACTGGTACAATAAGCAAAATAAGGGCGTATGGGGAATGCCTAGGCTCTCAGAGGCGATGAAAGGCGTGATAAGCTGCGAAAAGTTACGGGGATGAGCACACATCAGACGATCCGTAAATACCTGAATGGGGCAACCCAATACATTGAAGATGTATTACTCCGATAGGAGGGCAAACCCGCTGAACTGAAACATCTAAGTAGGCGGAGGAGAAGAAAACAAAAGTGATTCCGTAAGTAGTGGCGAGCGAACGCGGATTAGCCCAAACCAATGTTGTTACGGCAATGTTGGGGTTGTAGGACCACGACATTTTATGCATGCAGAACCGGAATAACCTGGAAAGGTTAACCAAAGAGGGTGATAGTCCCGTATGGGTAATAAATGTAATAGATAGTGGTATCCTGAGTAGGGCGGGACACGAGAAATCCTGTCTGAATTTGGCGGGACCATCCGCTAAGGCTAAATACTCCTGAGAGACCGATAGTGAACCAGTACCGTGAGGGAAAGGTGAAAAGAACCGTGAATAACGGAGTGAAATAGATCCTGAAACCATACGCTTACAAGCGGTCGGAGCCCTTTCGTGGGGTGACGGCGTGCCTTTTGCATAATGAGCCTACGAGTTAACGTTGCTGGCAAGGTTAAGTGGTTAAGCCACGGATCCGTAGCGAAAGCGAGTCTGAATAGGGCGCTTTAGTCAGTAGTGTTAGACGCGAAACCGTGTGATCTACCCATGGACAGGTTGAAGCTGTGGTAACACATAGTGGAGGACCGAACCCGTTGACGTTGAAAAGTCTTGGGATGATCTGTGGGTAGGGGTGAAAGGCCAATCAAACTCGGAAATAGCTCGTACTCCCCGAAATGCATTTAGGTGCAGCGTTATGCGTAAAGTTATATAGAGGTAGAGCTACTGATTGGATGCGGGGGCTTCACCGCCTACCAATTCCTGACAAACTCCGAATGCTATATAATGTTTCATAACAGTGAGGGCTTGGGTGCTAAGGTCCAAGTCCGAGAGGGAAAGAACCCAGACCATCAGCTAAGGTCCCCAAATATATACTAAGTTGAAAGAACGAGGTTTGTCTGCCCAGACAGCTAGGATGTTGGCTTGGAAGCAGCCATTCATTTAAAGAGTGCGTAACAGCTCACTAGTCGAGCGGACGAGCATGGATAATAATCGGGCATAAGTATATTACCGAAGCTATGGATTTACAATTTATTGTAAGTGGTAGGGGAGCATTCTCACAGGGTAGAAGGTGTATCGTAAGGTATGCTGGACCGGTGAGAAAAGAAAATGTAGGCATAAGTAACGATAATGCGGGCGAGAAACCCGCACACCGAAAGACTAAGGTTTCCACAGCTATGCTAATCAGCTGTGGGTTAGTCGGGACCTAAGGCGAACCCGAAAGGGACAGTCGATGGACAACGGGTTAATATTCCCGTACTTGTTATAACTGTGATGGGGTGACGGAGTGATGAAAGCGCCGCGAACTGACGGAATAGTTCGTTGAAGTACCTACCTATAAGGCCCGCAGGCAAATCCACGGGCTTTGGGGAAATACGATAGTACTCAGAGGCTTCGGCCAACGAGATAGTGCGCCTAAGGGCTTCCAAGAAAAACCTCTAAACTTCAGGTTATAACAACCCGTACCGCAAACCGACACAGGTAGTCGAGATGAGAATTCTAAGGTGCTCGAGAGATTCATGGCTAAGGAATTAGGCAAAATAGACCCGTAACTTCGGGAGAAGGGTCGCCCACAGCAATGTGGGCCGCAGTGAAGAGGTCCAGGCGACTGTTTATCAAAAACACAGGGCTCTGCAAAATCGTAAGATGAAGTATAGGGCCTGACACCTGCCCGGTGCTGGAAGGTTAAGTGGAGATGTTATCTTCGGAGAAGCATTGAAATGAAGCCCCAGTAAACGGCGGCCGTAACTATAACGGTCCTAAGGTAGCGAAATTCCTTGTCGGGTAAGTTCCGACCTGCACGAATGGTGTAACGATCTGGACACTGTCTCAGCCATGAGCTCGGTGAAATTGTAGTAACGGTGAAGATGCCGTTTACCCGCAGTGGGACGAAAAGACCCTGTGCACCTTTACTATAGCTTAGTATTGGTCTTGGATAAGTGATGTGTAGGATAGGTGGGAGACTTCGATCCTGCGTCGCTAGGCGTAGGTTAGTCATTGTTGAAATACCACCCTTTGCTTATCTGAGATCTAACCCCGGAATCCGGGGGACATTGCTTGGTGGGTAGTTTGACTGGGGTGGTCGCCTCCAAAAGAGTAACGGAGGCTTCTAAAGGTTCCCTCAGTACGCTTGGTAACCGTGCGTAGAGTGCAATGGCATAAGGGAGCTTGACTGAGAGACATACAGGTCGATCAGGTACGAAAGTAGAGCATAGTGATCCGGTGGTTCCGCATGGAAGGGCCATCGCTCAAAGGATAAAAGGTACGCCGGGGATAACAGGCTGATCTCCCCCAAGAGCTCATATCGACGGGGGGGTTTGGCACCTCGATGTCGGCTCGTCACATCCTGGGGCTGGAGAAGGTCCCAAGGGTTGGGCTGTTCGCCCATTAAAGTGGCACGCGAGCTGGGTTCAGAACGTCGTGAGACAGTTCGGTCTCTATCTACTGTGGGCGTTAGAAATTTGAGTGGATCTGATTCTAGTACGAGAGGACCGAATTGGACAAACCTCTAGTGTATCTGTTGTCACGCCAGTGGCACCGCAGAGTAGCTACGTTTGGAAGGGATAAGCGCTGAAAGCATATAAGCGCGAAACCCACCACAAGATGAGATTTCTTTAAAGGGTCGTGGGAGATGACCACGTTGATAGGCTATAGATGTAAAGGCAGTAATGTCATAGTCGAGTAGTACTAATAACCCATAAGCTTATGTACACATTTTCCCCGACGCAAGTCGGGGGAGACTCTTTCTAGTTCTTCATTGAATATATTAAATTTTCTTTATCTCAGTATGTTAAGATATTATGTAATTGTTCCCGATACACTCGGGACCCCTTGCAAAACGACTTAAGGTGGTTATTGCGGCGGGGCTCACCTCTTCCCATCCCGAACAGAGAAGTTAAGCCCGCCTGCGCAGATGGTACTGCAATTTGTGGGAGAGTATGTCGTCGCCTTTCTTTATTGAACCCTAACCTGTAAAGGTTGGGGTTCTTTTTTTTTATAGCAACTACGAGTGCGCCTAACGGCTCGGTTCGTTGTCTTTATTTTTAAAACCCTTCATTTAGTAGATGAAGGGTTTTTAGATTTAGAACTGTTTTTGGGCTCCCAGCGAAGACACACAAATGACTTGCGAAGGCACATAAATTGATTTCTAAGGCACACAAATTGGCTTAGAAGGTAAATAAATGACTTGCGAAGACACACATATTAATAGCGAATGCATACGAATTAATTTCTAAAGCGTACAAATTGATGGCGAAGAAGTATAATTTGTTTTGAGGATAGGTAGATTGGTTTTTAATGCACTTAAAATGACTTGGAAGGGATTATAACGAAAAGCTGTGGAATAGCAAAAATTAGACATAGATGTTCGTTAGTCTAAAGAGGAAAAATTCTATGTTTCTCACTCCTCTAAATTGAAATCTAAAAGCTTTTATTTTAGCATTGAAAGATTCCGCTGAAGCATTGGTACTTCTGTTGTCAAAATAGTTTAATATTGTTTGATAATGATTCTGTACTGATTTAGATATGGTATTAAATGATTTAAACTCAGCTTGAGCTACTTTTTCATGCCATTGAGCTAATTTGCATAGACCGTAAATTTTATCGGTAGTATTTTTAAAAATATTAAATATGAGTGTTTGTATAGGTGTCATTTTTCTTCTTTTGAACAATTAAATGAGTGCCTTAAATAATACATACATTGGTACAATACAAAAAGACTGCATTCTACTTTAGGTTATATTTCTCCGCTAGAAATGGAAATCAAATTAAGAAATTTTGATAATAAAGCGGCCTGATTAAATTTGTCTCACTTTTTGTAGTTATTCCAAACTAGCTACAGCAAACATCTGGTATTTCAGCGAGCCGACTCATTTAGAATTTTTTTAGAAATCGATTGAAAAAACAATACTACTTAGTGGAAAGTTATTTAAATCTGTAGGTTGTTTTCTGACTTTACTATAGATTTTACGTTTGATTTTTTTTTTAAATGTAATTATTTGTTATTAGAGCGGTAAATATGGTCTTTCAAAGTATAATTGCCATTATTTATCTAATTTAGCATACTATAATTCTTTACAAATTAAACATGAAGAAATTAACCCCTACAGAACTTCAAAAACAATTAAATACAAATCTACAATTGTGGAAATTAGAATCAGATGTACTCGTTCGCGAGTATAAATTTCAAGATTTTATTGCAGCTTTTGGTTTTATGACTAAAGTAGCACTGTTAGCTCAGCAAGCCAATCACCATCCCGATTGGTCAAATGTATATAACAAAGTAAAAATTTGTTTAACAACGCATGATGCTGGTGGAATTACTGAAAAGGACGTGGATTTAGCACAGGAAATTGAAGCAATTGCATAG
Source organism: Flavobacterium sp. SM2513 (assembly GCF_050908145.1). Taxonomy (GTDB): domain Bacteria; phylum Bacteroidota; class Bacteroidia; order Flavobacteriales; family Flavobacteriaceae; genus Flavobacterium. The sequence goes on from NZ_CP194228.1 coordinate 1,680,547, forward strand.
TATCGTAAATAAAAAAAACCACTAAAGTAATTTAGTGGTTTTCCTTGTAGCGGGAATTGGACTCGAACCAATGACCTTCGGGTTATGAGCCCGACGAGCTACCTACTGCTCTATCCCGCGATGTGCGTTTGTAATCTCAATATGTTTTATGCCTTTATAAGAAAGTCTTAGTAGCGGGAATTGGACTCGAACCAATGACCTTCGGGTTATGAGCCCGACGAGCTACCTACTGCTCTATCCCGCGATGTTTCGGGTGCAAATTTACAACGTTTATATGGAAATACAAGCAATTTTTTTAAAAAATGTTTTATTTCGTCTATTCCGTTGATATCAGTATCTTTGCAAACTAAATTAAATGTAGATGTCACATAAAGCAGGTTTTGTAAATATAATTGGAAATCCAAACGTTGGAAAATCAACCTTAATGAACGCCTTCGTGGGTGAACGCTTATCGATTATCACTTCGAAAGCACAAACTACGCGTCACCGTATTTTGGGGATTGTAAATGGTGATGATTTTCAAGTAATCTTGTCTGATACACCAGGAATCATCAAGCCAGCTTATGAAATGCAGGAATCGATGATGAATTTCGTCAAATCAGCATTTGAAGATGCGGACATTTTGATTTATATGGTTGAAATTGGCGAGCAAGATTTAAAAGACGAAGCTTTTTTTAATAAAATTATTCATGCAAAAATTCCAATCCTTTTGCTGTTGAATAAAATTGATACCTCAGACCAAGTTCAATTAGAGGAACAAGTCGCTTACTGGACTTCGAAAGTTCCAAATGCGGAGATTTTTCCTATTTCAGCGTTGCAGAATTTTAACGTAAAGGAAGTTTTTAATCGAATCATCGATTTATTGCCAGCGTCACCTCCTTATTATCCAAAAGACCAATTGACAGATAAGCCGGAACGTTTCTTTGTCAACGAAACCATTCGTGAGAAAATCTTACTTCATTATAAGAAGGAAATTCCTTATTCAGTAGAAATTGAAACGGAAGAGTTTTTTGAAGATGAGAATATTATAAGAATTCGCGCTTTAATCATGGTGGAACGGGACACCCAAAAAGGAATTATAATTGGTCACAAAGGAGAAGCTTTGAAGAGAGTAGGAGTGGAAGCTCGAGCTGATTTAGAAAAGTTTTTTGGCAAACAAATTCACATTGAAATGTATGTGAAAGTCAATAAAAACTGGCGAAGTAATACGAATATGTTGAAAAGATTTGGTTACAACCAAAATTAAATACTAAGGAAACGATGGCTGATGTCATCGTTTTTTTTAGCCAAAATCTACAATAGTATTAAGAAGATTATCTAATTTACGCATTTGTGGCTGACATTTTTTTCTGTTTATCCTTGCCTGGAAATATAATGCAAACCATAAAACTAGCATTAATCCCATAATAACGAAGTCTAATGTGGGGGATTGTTGTAATGTCCAATGTGAATAAGCAATGATTGAAAAAATTAAAAATATACCTGCAATGATGAAATGAAGGAACATGAAAAATGTCCAAACTGTCTGGTCCGGTCCGTATAAGCCTCGAACATTGGTAGTCTTGTCTTCATTCTCGGTTAACTCGACGTGTAAATGTGGTGAATAGTAGCTGCGTTTTTCTCGACAGATAAAAAAGAAAATGTGTTGGTCTGAAATCTTAATTAGATACTCTTCTTTCACTTCGAATTTAACTTTTTTAGCATTTTCAAGTATTTCTGCCATCGACTGTAGTACATCGGTACTAAATTTCGGTCTTAATGCAATTGAATTTTCTATTTCCATTTTACTAATTAAGTTGGATTTGTAAAGCGAAAATATCTAAAAATTATCTAACTGAACTATTTATCAATGAATTTTGTTTTTTTAAATCTGTGTCGATTTTATAAAAAGTACAAAATCATTCTAATATCAAAACAAAACCAAATTTACAAAAGTTACTGGGAACGCCTGTGCTTCTTTTGTTTGTGATTTCAAAAAAGCAGTATAAGATGCCCGTCGTGAATGGAGTAAGCTCAATAAAAGTTAAAAATACTTTTAGATTATAAGTAGTTTAAGCATCAAAAAAGCGTACTTTTGCAAATTGAAAATTATTTTATGAACAATATTGTAGCCATAGTTGGACGTCCAAATGTTGGAAAATCAACACTATTTAACCGGTTGATTAAGAGAAGAGAAGCGATTGTAGATTCAGTTTCCGGGGTGACCCGTGACCGAAATTACGGTAAAAGTGAATGGAACGGACAGGAATTTTCTGTAATTGATACGGGTGGTTACATCAAAGGTTCGGACGATGTTTTTGAAAGTGAAATTCGCAAACAAGTAGAATTAGCGATTGATGAAGCAGACGTTATCATTTTTGTGGTCGATGTCGAAGAGGGGATAACGCCAATGGATGATACCGTTGCTAAATTACTTCGCAAAGTAAAAAAACCAGTTTTATTAGCTGTAAACAAGGTAGATAATGCAATGCGTGAAAAAGATGCAATTGAATTTTACAACCTTGGTTTAGGCGATTATTATACCTTTGCAAGTATTTCAGGAAGTGGAACTGGAGATTTGATGGATGCTTTAGTAAATGCTTTTCCAGAAAAACAGGAACCAGTTGATGAAGTTGAATTACCAAGGTTTGCAGTGGTTGGAAGACCAAATGCTGGAAAATCTAGTTTTATAAATGCATTAATTGGTCAAGAGCGATTTATGGTAACGGACATTGCAGGAACAACTCGTGATTCGATTGATACAAAATTTGACCGTTTTGGATTTGAATTTAATTTGGTTGATACCGCTGGAATTCGTCGTAAAGCAAAAGTAAAAGAAGATTTGGAATTTTACTCCGTAATGCGTTCCGTTCGTGCAATTGAATATGCCGATGTTTGTATTTTGATTATTGATGCCACTCGTGGTTTTGAGGGTCAGGATCAATCTATTTTCTGGTTAGCAGAAAAAAACCGCAAAGGAGTTGTGATTTTGGTAAACAAATGGGATTTAGTTGAAAAGGAAACCATGTCAACTCGCGACTACGAAGAGAAGATTCGTAAGGAATTGATGCCTTTTACAGATGTGCCAATTTTATTCGTTTCTGCATTAACAAAGCAACGTTTGTTAAAAGCATTAGAAGCAACAGTTCAGGTTTACGAAAATAAAAAACAGCGAATTGCAACTTCAAAATTCAATGATTATATGTTGAAAGTAATTGAAGGTTACCCACCACCTGCTTTGAAAGGAAAATATGTAAAAATCAAATATTGCATGCAATTGCCAACGCCAACACCTCAGTTTGTGTTTTTTGCAAACTTACCACAATATGTAAAAGAACCGTATAAACGATTTTTAGAGAATAAAATTCGTGAGAAATGGGATTTTTCAGGAGTTCCAATTGATGTGTATATCAGAGAAAAATAAGAAAAAAACCAGAGCGAAAGTTCTGGTTTTTTTGCGTTCAGACATACGCAATATTTTTCCAAATGTTATGCAAATTACATGTTTGGTTGTTTTTGTTAATTTTTTTGTAAGAAATTATTTCTTTTAATACTAAATATCGTAATTCGCTGTTTATAAGATTAACCAAAAACAAAACCAAACAATTACTCCTTTTATGTCAAAAAAACACTCCATTTGGCTCTTTTTTTTATTGTTAACTTCATCCGTGTTTGCTCAAAACACGATATCGATTAAAGGAAAGATTATTGAAGACACTTCTAAACTTCCACTAGAATCCGCTACGATTTACATTACTTCGGTCAAGGATTCTACGATTGTAGATTACACGATTTCTGATAAAAACGGAAATTTCACTTTATCTACGCGAAAAATCACTCAGCCTGTTTATTTCAAAGTCTCGTTTATCGGCTTTCAAGAATATGTTCAAAAATTAGAAGCATTGAATGATTCAAAAGATTTTGGAGTTATTCACATACTGGATCAACCCAATGATTTAAATGAAGTAGTTGTAAAGGGACAAGCTCCACCTGTACGAATTAAGCAAGATACTTTAGAATTTAATGCTTCGTCATTTAAAGTTCGGCCAGATAGTAATGTGGAAGCATTGCTAAAACAACTTCCTGGTGTGGAAGTTTCTTCGGACGGAAAAATCACGGTTAATGGGAAGGAAGTTAATAATATTTTGGTAAATGGAAAACCGTTTTTTGGTAAAGACGGGAAAGTAGCGACTAAAAACTTACCATCAGAAATTATTGATAAAGTCCAAATATCGGATACAAAAACCAAGGAAGAAGAATTGGCAGGACAGGCGGCAAGCTCTGAGGAGAAAACAATTAATTTGACCATTCAAGAAGATAAGAATAAAGGCTTGTTTGGAAAATTTAGCGGAGGATTGGGTACTGATGATCGTTATGAATCTAGCGGATTAATTAATTATTTTAAGAATGATCAGAAGTTCAGCTTTCTAGGTTCATCCAATAATATTAATTCTGTAGGTTTTTCGATGGATGAAATTTTTGATTCTATGGGAGGCGGTAGAAATATGTATTCCAGTAGTGACGGAAGTTTCAATATCGATGGGCAACAATTTGGTGGCGGAAATGGTATTACAAAATCCAATATGATTGGTTTGAATTATTCAGACAAAATAGGCAAGAAAATGGATCCAAGTGCCAGCTATTTTTTCAATTCGGCTGAGAATGAAAACGATTCAAGAAGTAAAATCGAAAATCTTTTGCCAGATAATAAATTCACAACAGAATCTGTAAGTAAAACTCGAAATGTAAATAACGGTCACAATTTGAATGTTGAATTTGAATATAAAATAGATTCGTTGACCACCTTAAGTATCCGTCCGAAGTTAAAGAAAAGTAATGCTCGATATACGGCAACAAGAGCACAAAACTCAGTTGATGAATTTGGAGCAGCCTTAAATGAAAGTAACAGTTACAGCAACAACAATGTTGAAAAAGTTGCCTTTGAAAACAGCCTTTATTTTTTTAGAAAAATGAAGAAAAAAGGACGAAGCATATCTTTTAATTTTAGCAATGAAAATAACAGCGACGAGTCAGATAATCAGGATATTTCATCTACGATATTATACAAGACATTAGGAAACGAAACGATAAGCCGAAATTTGATTGAAAATAACGACGATATAAACGACAAATATTCAACTTCAATAACCTATTCAGAACCAATTACGGATTCGCTCACGTTTTCCGTTGGAGGACGTTATACATGGAATAAATCAGTTGATGACAAAGCTACTTTTAATTTTGATGGTGCAAATAATAGTTATTCTGTAAAGAATGATTCACTTTCCAATTATATTTCCTCTCAAACGAATGTAATAAATCCTTTCATAACATTTAGCATGAGGAAAAAGAATTACAGTGCAAGAATTAATATTGGAACTGAGATTACTCGATTTGAAAACTTCTCGAATTATTTAAATGAAAATACAAATCTTGACAAGGATTACATTTTTCCAAATGTCAACGGATACCTTAATTACCGATTTTCAAAATCAAAATCGTTCTATTTGAACTATCGATATTCGGTAAACCTTCCTACAGCAAATCAAATTTTGCCAGTAGTTAATCTTTCCAATCCACTAAATACGATTGTAGGAAATGCTGATTTAGACCCAACAAGAAGAAACGGCTTCTACCTGGGCTATAACAATTACGACTATGCAACGCGCTCTGGTTTTTACATGTATTCCGGCGGAACCATTTATAACAATCAGATTGTTTCATCAACCGTTTATGACGATAGTGCCAAAAGGAATACCACTTTTGAAAACACAGGAACGACTTATGACGGATATATTGGTTTCAGTTTGGATAAATCAATAAAAAAAGAAGGACATACCTTTAAGTACAGTATAGAAATGAATTCAAATTTTAGCCTTTCCAAAGGTTTAACCAATAATCAAGCCTATGAAGCCGAAGCTATATCTTTCACGCCAAGAGTAGAACTGTCTTGGGAATATGGCGAATTATTTACCATTACGCCAAGTTACAGTTACGATTTTAGCAAAACAAACTTTAAAAATTATTTGATAGATGGACTGACAACTTTTGTTCACAATTTCAAATTAGAAACGACTTCCTATTGGCCAAAGCATTTTGTTTTTGGAAATGATTTTGGCTATACCTATAATTCAAATATTGCAGATGGTTTTCAGAAGGATTTTTATCTTTGGAATATGAGTTTAGGATATAATTTCTTTGGTGATAAATTATTAGCAAAAGTAAAAGTTTATGATTTGCTTGATCAGAACGTAAATGCTACTAGAACAATCACGCCAACGGCAATTCAGGACATCGAAAACACGGTTTTAAGAAGATATACGATGTTTTCACTTACTTACAAGATTGAGAAATTTGGAGGCAAGAAAAAGAATCCTTGGGACGAATAGAGAATGAGGTAGTATAAAGTAAAAAAGGAGCGTTAAGCTCCTTTTTTTATTCGTAAAACGGTTTGAAATAATCTTTAATTTCTTGATCGAAAGACGGATTTTTCAAAAGCATTAAAGTAGTTTCTTTGATTAAAATAAATTCTTCTATCTTAAATTGATTTTCAAAATTTGTATTTATAAAGTCCGACATACTTTGTAAAACGAGATTGATTTCTTCTGTGGAAATCCCTTTATTTTGAATGTGTCGACTTCTAATGAGATAAGCACCAACATGAGATGCAACTTCGATTACTTTTTCATGAGAAAGTTGATTTTTTATCATCAACTTTCCTATAAAGTACTCCATTTGCTGAATAATTAGTTCGTGAATGTTCATATGAATTATTTTTGAATTACCAACCTCCAGAAGCACCACCTCCACCAAATCCGCCGCCGCCTCCAAAGCCACCAAATCCGCCGCCAGAACTTCCGCTTCCGAAACCTCCACCGCCAAATCCACCAGAACTTCTTCCAAGACTGCTTAAAATTAAGATGTCGGCTAAGCTCGAACCTGTGAAGCCACCATTATTATTTCCTCCTCCACCTTTGCCTTTGTTTTTTAAAACTAGCATCAAAATAATAAATCCGATGATTAAGAATATAAAAATACCACCAGAAGGTTGGTCTCCCACTTTCTTGTCGTTTTTGTATTCACCATTTAAAATTTGGAAAATTGCCGTTGTTCCTTTGTCAATTCCAGCATAGTAATTTTGCTGTTTAAATTCGGGTTTGACTACTAGTTCAATAACCCGTTTGGACAACGCATCCGTAAGCAAATGTTCAACGCCATAACCAGACTGAATCGTCATTTGACGGTCGTCAACTGCAATTAAAAACACCACTCCATTGTCTTTTCCTTTCTGACCAATTTCCCACTTATGACCTAAATCTGTAGTAAACCGCTTTATTTCATCACCTCTCGTGTTTTTCACGATTAGCACTAAAACTTCGGTTGATGTAGAGTCAGAGTAGTTCTTTAGCTTCTCATACAAGGTTTGCATTTCTTGGGCACTCAAAATTCCTGTTTTATCAATATCTATAATTGGTGCTATAAAACTTGGTTTTTCAGGAATAGAGCCATTCTGTGAAAACGCAAAAATGCCCGACAAAAGTAAGGTTAGTAAAAATATTCGTTTTATAAAAAGAGTCAATTTCATTTAACTTTTTGATATTTCATTACTCAACTCATTGGTGTCGTCTTCAGCATACGGAAAGAATTTTTTCAAACGCTCTCCAGCTGATAATATTCCGGCAACCAGTCCGTCTTTGTAATTTTTATTTTTAAAATGTTGGATAGCGGCATCTTTTGTGACGTTCCAAAAATCTAGTTCTACCTTTTTATCAATCCCTTCATCGCCAAGAATAGCAAACGTTTTATCAGAAACGCCTACATAAAAAAGCACGCCATTTCTAGCCTCAGTATTTTGCATTTCTAGCGATAAAAAAACCTCCTTGGCTCTTTCGAGTGGAGGTTTTTCGGAATGATTTTCTATGTGAACTCTAATTTCTCCTGAAGTGTTTTTTTCAGCTATAGCAATTGCTTCTACAATTTCTTGTTCTTCTTCAGCAGTTAAAAAATCTTCTGTTTTTGACATATTATTTAAAATCAAATTGTACATCTGGTGCTTTTTCAGCTCCTTCTTCAGATTTGAAACGAGCCATTTCTTCGTAGCCGAAAAGTTTAGCGAAAATTACCGTTGGAAAAGTTTTTATTTTTTTATCGTACACGTTTACTGCTTCATTGTAACGGTCCCGAACTACGTTAATTCTGTTTTCAGTTCCTTCAATTTGTGACTGAAGTTCCAAGAAATTCTGATTCGCTTTTAATTCAGGATAACGTTCAACGGAAACTAATAAACGAGATAGAGCTCCTGAAACACCAGCTTGTGCTTGTTGAAATTGAGCCAATTGGTCTGGCGAAATATTTGCTGGGTCAATTGTTATCGAAGTTGCTTTTGCACGAGCTTCAATTACTTGAACTAAAGTTCCTTTTTCAAAGTCCGCAGCTCCTTGAACGGTTTTAACTAAATTTCCAATTAAATCATTTCGTCTTTGGTAGCTACTTTCTACGTTAGACCATGCGGTTTTCGCATCGGCTTGAACGCCAACTAAACCGTTGTAAGAGCTGATGCTCCAAATCGCTAAAATCACGATAACTACTACTGGAATAATCCACTTTTTCATTTCATTTTTGTTTTAAGGGTTGAAATTTTGTCTAAAGTTCGTTTTTTATTTCGTTTAACTGTGCTTTTATAGCCTCTAATTTACTGATAATATCAAAACTGTCCAAAGTTTTCTGCTGTCCAGCTTTCAAATGCGTTTTTGCACCTTCCAAGGTAAAACCGCGTTCTTTCACTAAATGATAAATTAATTTAAGGTTTTTTACATCCTCAGGTGTAAACATCCGATTGCCTTTTGCATTTTTTTTAGGTTTCAAAATGTCAAATTCTTTATCCCAAAAACGAATCAATGAAGCATTGACATTAAATGCCTTTGCTAATTCGCCCATGCTGTAATACCTTTTATCTGGATTTAATTCGAGATGCATATTTTTCTATTTATAACTTTTTCGATATCAATAACAATAACAATTTCAACGGAAAAATCTAGTATAAAACTTAAACCTTAATCCAAAGACTGATTTTCCTGGCTCGCCAATTTTGAAATTACTGCAAATTCTGCCGCCGAAATATTTCCATAATAATAATTTAACGGATTCACTACTTCACCATTTTTATGCACTTCATAATGTAAATGGGGCGCTTCACTTCGTCCTGTACTTCCTACAAATCCAATGACGTCACCTCGTTTCACCTTTTGACCTTTTCTAACATTGTATTTGCTCAAATGGCCGTATAAAGTTTCATACCCAAAACCATGTCGCACTACAATGTGATTGCCGTATCCTGAAGCATTATTATCGGCTCTATCTACAACTCCATCGCCTGTGGCATAAATTGGAGTTCCCCGTTTTGCAGAAAAATCCATCCCTGCATGAAATTTTCTCACTTTTGTGAAAGGGTCACTTCTGTAGCCAAAACCCGACGCCATATGTTTTAAATTTTCATTTTTTATAGGCTGAATAGCGGGAATAGCAGCTAAAAGCTTTTCTTTTTCTTTGGCTAATTTTACAATTTCATCCAACGACCGCGATTGAATTGCCGCTTGTTTAGATAATATATCTACCCTTTTCGAGGTGTTAATTACCAACTCCGAATTGTTATAACCTTCCAAATCTTTATACCGATTTACACCACCAAAACCTGCTTTTCGTTGTTCCTCAGGAATAATGGAAGTATTAAAATAAGTGCGGTATAAATTATTGTCTCGTTCCTCAATTTGTTCCAAAACAGCATCCACTTCATTCATTTTTGTGTTCAAAATAGCATACCGAATTTTTAAATTTTGAATTTCTCTAGCTTGCAATCGGTCTTTTGGTGTTTCAAAAAATGGAGTATTCAGTAAAGCTATAAAACTCAAAATCCCAAAAACGCCAGCCGAAAGGATGAACAAAGCAATGTAACCAAAACGTTTACGCTTTTTAGTCACAATTTTGCGGTAGGCTAAATTTTCAGAATCGTAGTAATATTTTACCTTCTTCATGTTTTAAAAAATGCTATTTTTGCACCTTGATAAAAAAGGTGGTGCAACAAATTTAATAAATGTTTTGCGATAATGGTTTTCTGGAGCAGAACTTTTGGCTTTTTTGTTTTCCATGTTCCCGCTATTCGTTCTTATTCTTTCCTTCTCCTGAATGTCAGGAGAAGGAAAGAATACCACTACTATCGGGGCTAGGAAGGTTTCCGTTTTTGTCAAGTAATCGTTCGTCATTTTTGTAAAAACACATTCAAAGGAAGTTAAAATAAAATTCAATGAAGTCACAAGATATTAGAAAGCAGTTTTTAGATTTTTTTCAAAGTAAAGGCCATTTAATTGTTCCATCAGCACCCATCGTTTTAAAAGACGACCCAACTTTGATGTTTAACAATTCTGGAATGGCTCAGTTTAAAGAATTTTTCTTAGGAAACGCCACGCCAAAAAGTTCGCGAATTGCTGATACTCAAAAATGTCTTCGCGTTTCAGGAAAACACAATGACTTGGAAGATGTTGGTTTTGATACGTACCACCACACCATGTTTGAAATGCTAGGAAACTGGTCTTTCGGCGATTATTTCAAAAAAGAGGCGATAAATTGGGCTTGGGAATTATTAACGGAAGTATATGAAATCCCAAAAGAGAATTTATATGTTTCGGTTTTTGAAGGAAATGAAGCAGAAAATGTGCCTTTTGATCAAGAAGCTTGGGATATTTGGAAAGAATTAATTGACGAAGACCGTATTATTCTTGGTAATAAAAAAGATAATTTCTGGGAAATGGGCGATCAAGGACCATGTGGACCTTGTTCAGAAATCCATGTCGATTTGCGAACTGATGCTGAAAAAGCAACCGTTTCAGGAAAATCGCTAGTAAATGCGGATCATCCTCAAGTGGTGGAAATCTGGAATAACGTATTTATGGAATTCAACCGTAAAGCGGATGGTTCTTTAGAAAAACTTCCTGCAAAACACGTGGATACTGGAATGGGATTTGAGCGTTTGTGTATGGCTTTACAAGGAAAAACGTCTAATTACGACACGGATGTCTTTACACCACTTATTGAAAAAGTGGAAGAAATTACAGGATTAAAATATACTTCAAACGAAGTTAGAGATATTTCAGAAACGCAAAACAAAACGAATATCGCAATTCGTGTAATTGTAGATCACGTTCGTGCAGTTGCTTTTGCAATTGCTGATGGGCAATTACCTTCAAACACTGGTGCTGGTTATGTAATTCGAAGAATTTTGCGTCGTGCGATTCGTTACGGATTTACATTTTTGGACACAAAAGAACCTTTTATTTATAAATTGGTTGCCGTTTTAGCGAATCAAATGGGTGAATTTTTCCCAGAAATAAAATCGCAACAAAATTTAGTAACCAATGTAATTCGTGAAGAAGAAGCTTCTTTTTTGAGAACGTTAGACCAAGGTTTGCAATTGTTAGATAAGGTAATTTCTGACACAAAAGGAAAACAAGTCGATGGAGCAAAAGCTTTTGAACTCTACGATACTTTCGGATTTCCTATTGATTTAACGGCTTTGATTTTAAGAGAAAGAGGTTTTGATTTAGACGAAGCTGGTTTTGAAAACGCCATGCAAGTACAAAAAACACGGTCTCGTGCGGCTTCTGAAGTTTCTACAGACGACTGGAAAATTTTAGTTGAAGGAAATACAGAAACTTTTGTAGGTTACGACCAAACTGAAAATGACGTAAGAATTACTCGTGTTCGTAAAATTGATTCTAAAAAAGAAGGAATTTTATACCAAGTTGTTTTAGACAACACACCATTTTATCCAGAAGGAGGAGGACAAGTTGGCGATAAAGGCGTATTAGTTTCTGCAAATGAAATCATTGAAATTCTTGATACAAAAAAAGAAAATAATCTGATTTTACACATCACTAAAACATTGCCAGAAAATTTGGAAGCGGCTTTTTCTGCAAAAGTAAATACAGATTTGAGAACTTCTACGGCTAAAAATCATTCTGCGACGCATTTGATGCATTTGGCTTTAAGAACGGTTTTAGGAACACATGTGGAGCAAAAAGGTTCGTTGGTGAATCCAAATTATTTGCGTTTTGACTTTTCACATTTTTCAAAAGTTACCGATGAGGAAATTAAGCAAGTGGAAGATTTTGTAAACCAAAGGATTCAACAACAATTACCTTTAATAGAACGACGAAGTATTCCTATCCAGCAAGCGTTGGAAGAAGGAGCTATGGCTTTGTTTGGTGAAAAATACGGGGATTCTGTTCGGGCAATTAAATTTGGCGAAAGCATGGAACTTTGTGGTGGAATTCACGTTGAAAATACGTCTAACATTTGGTACTTCAAAATAATTTCTGAAGGTGCAGTTGCAGCTGGAATTCGCCGAATTGAAGCAATTACTGGAGATGCTGTAAAAGATTATTTTGCAAAACAAGAAAATACTTTAGCTGAAATCAAAGAAACATTGAAAAATCCGCAAGACACAACGAAAGCGGTGGTTTCCTTGCAAGACGAAAATGCTAAGTTGAAAAAACAAGTAGAGCAATTGTTGAAAGACAAAGCAAAGGGAATGAAATCTGAATTGTCGGCTCAAATCATTGAGGTGAATGGCATCAAATTTCTGTCAGCTCAAGTCGATTTAGATGCGAATGGCGCTAAAGATTTAGCTTACGAATTGGGTCAAAATCAAACCAATTTATTTATTGTTTTCGGAACGATTTCGGATGAAAAATCCATGTTAACTTGTTATATTTCTAAAGAATTAGTTGCAGAGAAAAACCTAAATGCCGGACAAGTGGTTCGTGAATTAGGAAAATACATCCAAGGTGGAGGAGGAGGTCAAGCGTTTTTCGCAACTGCTGGAGGAAAAAATGTGGATGGAATGAAAGAAGCACTGGAAAATGCTATAAAATTTATTTAATTGCTATGAAAAACTTTTTATTTTTTTTGAGTTTTATAATCTTAACATCATGTTCTAGTGATTCAGATTCTGACACTAGTTCCGGTATTAATTAAAAAGATAATTTCCGTTTCAGAGGGTTCCTCAATGGAGACTAATTTCACGTATAACGGTACAAAACTAAATACAATTACAGTTGAGGGAATTCGGATTGAGCACTTTTATACAGGTGATAATATTACAAAAATAAAGCGTTATAATGGCGTTTCATTAGAGTTAGAAACCATTTATGATTATGATAACCAAGGAAGAGTTTCTTCGGAATTTACAACGTTTTATCTGAATGATTTTTTAGGTAAAGTCGTTTATGCCTATAACGATGACCAGACCATCACTTTTCAAGAATATTTTGGAAGTTCTAATCCTCCAACAAATTTAGGAGATACAGGAACTATAGAGAAGACTTCGAGTGGAGAAATTTCTCAAATTGAGACTTATAACCAAAGCGCTTTTTCAAGGAGACAAACCAACACTTATGATGCTAAAAACAGCATTTTTAAGAACATTACGGGTTACGATAAATTGCCTCGAAAGTATGCAAAATTCCATAATCAATTAACTACTAATTCGTATAATTCAGCTAACGAACTAGAAAGTAATTCTACCTTTGAATATAATTATAACACAAATGATTTTCCAACAAACTGTACACAGCTATTTTATCAAAATGGGAACGTAGTAAATACGGTGCAGATAACTTATTTTTATTAAGTTTTTGATGAGGACGAATATTTGGTTGTTTTGTTTGAAATGTGAAAGAATCATTTATATCAAATTATTATTTCGCGCTTTCTCAACCGCTTCCAATTTGTTGTGCACTTGCAGTTTTGTGTAAATATTCTCAATATGTTTTCTTACCGTACTTGGTGACAGAAATAAATTTTGGGCAATAACATTATAACTTAAACCTTTACTTAGTTGTTCCAGAACCTCAATTTCTCGAGGACTTAGTTTGACATCCAAATCACATTTTTCGTCAAAATTTTGAGGATTACGCAGTAATTTCAAAGTCTTGAAGGCGATAGAAGGATGCATCGCGGCACCTCCGTTCAATGTTTCATGAATTCCTTGGTACAAATCGTTAGGTGTGATTTCTTTCAATAGATACCCGTCAGCTCCCGCTTTAATTACATTGAAGATATTTTCATCATCGTCAAAAACGGTCAATACTAGAATTTTTATATGGGGATATTTGGACTTGACTTGCAACGTTGCTTCAATTCCATTCATGCCAGGCATTTCAATGTCCATCAAGATGATATCAAGATTATGATTTTCTTCCAATTTATCGAGAATTTCTTGGCCATCGTATGCCACAAATTTAATAGTCAAATCGTCAAAAAAAGACAACTTCTCTTGAGTGGTTTTGAGTAAGAAAGAATTGTCGTCAACTAAAGCTACTTTTATCATAGCACAAATCGTTTATAAGGTAACTGAATTAATAGAGACGTTCCACTCAAATTTTCTGAATTAAACTCAAGCGTACCCTGCATATCTTTAACGCGTTTTTTGATGTTGAAAATACCGTGTCCTAAAGTTACATTATTTGGGTCGAACCCAATACCATTATCTGAAATTTTTATTACAATCGTATTTTTTTCTTTAGTGAAATGGACTTTAATCTCTTTTGCATTTGCGTATTTTATACTATTATGAACAGCCTCTTGAACCACGCGATAAATATTCATTCCATCAACAGACCCAAAATATAAATCAGAAAGGTCATCGGCAATTGTAAATTCAAAAGCGATATCATCTAATGCCAATTTTGCTTTTTCAATAAAATTAAAGATTCGTAAACGCAAATCCTCTACTGAAACTTCTTTTGAATTCATCGCCCAAATCGTGTCGCGTAGTTCAACAATTGTGGCTTTTGTAAAAGTGCTGATAATCTGAAGTTTGCTTTCTAATTTAGGATTATTAATATCAAATGCGTGTTTGATATTGTTAATCGACGAAATTATAAAAGTAAGTTGAGCACCAATATTATCATGCAAATCTCTAGAAATGGTAATGCGTTGTTCTTGTAATTTATTTTGGGTTTCGATTAAAGCGATAGCAGTTTTTAATTCAAATTCCTGTTCTTTTTGTATACTCTTAATCTTTTGTTGGCGATAAATCAAATAACTGATTAATGCAATTGAAAGAATTAGAAGAGA
Source organism: Flavobacterium sp. SM2513 (assembly GCF_050908145.1). Taxonomy (GTDB): domain Bacteria; phylum Bacteroidota; class Bacteroidia; order Flavobacteriales; family Flavobacteriaceae; genus Flavobacterium. Next base: position 1,695,658 of record NZ_CP194228.1, read on the forward strand.
TAAAATAATTACCACTGTATTTCGCTGCTGTATTTTGTTTTGGATTTGTAACAGTAGTTTAGATTTTTTTTCGCTCTCGTATTTCGCTTCAATTTCAAAAACTGCCTTTGTTTTTTCGCTTTTAAACAAGCTGTCCATTCCTTTGTTGTATAAATTGGAGTAGCGGTAAGCCTGGTCGAAAACACCCATTTTTGCATAGGCTTTTGCCAAAATACCGTGGGAACTTACTTCAAGAAAATAAGCATCAGCATCTTGAGCATATTTCATCGCTTTTTCAGCATATAAAATACTTTCTTTGTATTTTTTCTGTTTAATGAGACAGTTTGAAAAAGCGTTGCTGATATTGGCTACTTCATAATTGTTTCCAAATTGCTCATGTAGTGTAATTGATTCAATGTAATTTTTGTTGGCTTCTTCAAATTGATGTAAACTGTCGTAAACAACTGCAATATTTGAAATGGGATAAGCCACATAGCGTTTGTAATCTAGTTTTTCATAACCGGCTTTTGCAATTTTTGAATATTTTAAGGAACTTTTATAAGACTTAAAATTTATTAAAATACCTCCTAGATTACCAGATGTAACCGCAATCCCAAATTCCGAGTTTAATTTGACATAAAGTTCATTTGCTTTTTTATAGTAGAAATACGCTTTCTTATATTCTTTTTGGGCCTTATAAACGACACCAATATTAACCATTGTCATTGCAATTTTCTCATCAACCTGTTCTTTCTCGTAACAATTTAGAGCTTTAAAATAGTATTGTAATGCTTTTTCAAAATTTCCTTGAGAATCAAAAGCAATTCCAATGTTGTTATTGCTATCTGCAATGCCTAATGTGTCGTTCGTTTTTTCTCTGTATATAAGTGCTTGTTGGTGGTAGAATAGTGAGGAATCAAGTTGCGTGAAGGATTGATGTGCATTTCCTAACGTATTAAAAGAAAGTCCTATCAAGGAGTCGTTTTTGCTTATAAATGCTTCTTTGAGGGCTTCTTGACTGTATAAATACGAACGCTTGGTATTTGAATTGGCAAATTGTTCCGCTTTTTCTAAGAAAAACAGACACTTTTGTTTGGAGTTTTTTCCATTTAGTTGCTTAGAAAGGCTGTCTAAAGTGGACGATGGCAATCCTTGTGCTAAAGTAATTGTAACAAAAATAGAAAAGTAAAATATATAGAATTTTTTCATACAACCGTAATAACAATAAATCTATTAAAAAAAATTTGAATTTGAACAAATTTGTATAAGATTAAGCAAAGTAAAGCTACTTTTCATTGTAATCTCTGAAAAATTGGTGCAGAAGGGCAAGAATTTCTTGATTGAGATATTCCCGAGAGTTTTTATATTGATTGTCAAAGGAATCAATTACGGAAATTTTTTTGGACAATTCATTTTGATTTTTAAGTAAATCTGTTGCAATTGACTGCAGCTCCTTCATTTTTTTTTGATGCTTTTTTTTCAATGTATCAGTATTCATTTGTAAGGCTACAATGAATCCAATAGTAAACAAAAAAATAAATATCGAAGCAATTAGTGTCATATATTTCATAAAATAAAAAATCCTTTCCAATAATAAACGAAAAACACGCTCTACTGAAAAGGATTTCAATCACCTTAAATTAATTAATTTTTGCATAAACTAACTAATATTGCCCTTATTGTGTAAATGCAACGTTAAATGCACCATTTTTAACCTCTTTGTAAGTGCCTAAGTCATTAATTCCCTTAAAAGAAAATGTTCCTTTTACATTGGTTTCAGTTGCTTCAGTTATTGTTACCGTGCCACTTGTTCCTGTAGTTTCGTCAAGTGGAGCATACCACGAATTACTTGTACTCATTGGGTTGTTAAGGTCAATTTTAGTATATGAGAATACCACTCCTAAGTTATTACCTGTAATCAGTTCATAAGTTCCTTCTCCAGTAAAATCATAAATTGTAATTCCTAAGGCTTCTTGACTCATTGTGCTTCCAGTTATGGTAAGAAAGGATCCACTATGAGTGGCAAAAGTTCCTTGTGCCATAGTAGTGATTGTTTTTCCAGCTACTGTTGCTTTAATCGTTCCGCTTGCTGCAGTTCCTCCCGTTGAGCCACCACCATCGTCGCTACTACAAGACCCGAAAGAAAGTGCTAATGCTAAAAACGCGATTTTTCCTAATTGTTTAATTTTTTTCATGATATTAAATTTTGTGAGTTAATAATAATACAAATCTGGAATAAATAAGGTTTTCTTACAATAAGGCATATGTCGTATTTTGTACTTTACATTCCGGTTTATTTTACAAAACATTGATTTGCAGGCCAAAAAATAAAGTAAGAAATCTCCTTTATAACCTGATTAGTAAAAAAATAGCTAAATTTTAAAGGATTAATTACTTGTAGAGTTTTAATTTCTGATTTAGATTTAAATGTTAAATCGGAAATGTATATTTTATTTTGTAAAAATGCGCAAAATTGTAAGTCGTTGTTACTGTAATTTGTTTTTGGCTTAAATCTTTTCAATCGCATTTTTCAACAGAAATCCTTGTTCTTGAATTTTTGTTGACAGTAAACTAAAATCACTACTATTAAAATGGTTATTAGCATCTTTTTAAAATTATATTGGGTGTGCTGAATTATCTAATTATGTTTTTCATAAAACTTATGTACAACATGCCCCTTCACTAAATTGAAATTGAATTAATACTTTCCAAAATCGTATTAAAAACAGGTTCTGAAACGAAATATTTTTCCTAAAGTTTCAAAAGTAAGACTGATGGGATGAAGAAAAGAAATTACGTTTCCTATAACGTCGCTTAAGTAACCTTGTAAGTTGGAGTTTACAATTTCAAACAGGTAAATTAATTGTTTCATGACACAATAAATTGATAAGTTTAATTGTCAAAAGTGATGAAATTAAAGGATGGAAACAATACGTTAAATAATGTATATTTTAGAAAAATCACATTTATGTAAAGAGTTGAAAGATTTAATAAAAATGAATAAACGCAAGACTTTAGAACTTCATAAAAGGATAGCGAAGTTGTATTTTAAGAATTTTTCCATTCAAGTTTTCGAGAAATTTTTGATGCGAAATTGATTCAGAATTGAATGAACGGTGCTGCAATCCTTTCTGAATCATTTCCACTTCGTTCATCGTTGAAAGCGAATTTTTTTCAACAGTAGTTGCAATGAAACGCGACCAAATATAATCAATTGCAGTTGCATTGGGATGCAGTAAATCTTGTTTATAAAAGCGATAGTCACGCAATTCATCCATCATTATTTCATAAGAAGGGAAATAATTTAACGTCGATGTCTTTTGTTCAATTAGCTTGTAAACCGCGGAAATTAAATGCGATTTACTGACTTGATTTTCTACAAATCCATCTTTAATATGTCGAACAGGAGAAATGGTAAAGATAAACTGACATTTCGGATTTACTTTGGAAATTAAACCAATACAATGTTGCAGTGATTCTGAAATTTCAAGCGTAGAAAGTAAATTTTTCGTAAATTCCTTTTGAGGGACTTTATGACAATTGGCAACTATTTTATTAGATTTCATCGTTTTATAAACCCAAGAAGTACCCAAAGTGATTATAAAATGAGTTGCTGTTGAAATTTTTTCGCGAAAAAAATCTAACGTTTCGTTTAATTTATTTAGAAATAATTTTTTGTTCGAAAGTGATAAGTCAGAGTGAATTTCAAAGCAATGCCATCGTTCGTTGAGAGAAAAAATATCTTTTTCAGAGAAGTATTCTTTTTCAACTGCTCTTTGAATTAGTTTTTCAATCGAAATGGGGTTGAAAATTATCCCAAATGGGTTAATGACATTTTGAAATTGATAAAAATGAAACTTCTCGCCCATATTTTCTGCAAAACAAGAACCAATTGATACAATTTTGGAGTCGTAACTAATTGGATTTGTTGATGCAGAAATCGGAACTTTTGTAAAGAAATTCATTTAATATCTATTTGAAAACTAAAATAATCATCAATTTTTAAATAGATGAAAGTTTACTTTTAAGTGAACTCCATCCCCCGCCGTTGATGCAATCAATGCCGTTTTTCTTTAAAATTGATGTTGCTTGAGCACTTCGCATTCCTGATTGACAACATGCAATTATTGGCTTATTCCAACTTTTTATTTTTGCAATGTCTTGTGACAAACTTGGTAAAGGCATGTTTTTGGAACCCGTTATATTTCCACTTCTAAATTCTTCAGTACTTCTAACATCAATTATTATAGCACCTTTTTTAGTGTATTCTTCAATAGCACTAATTTTATTTCCTAAACCTAAAAAATCTAAAAATCCCATTTTGTTTTATTTTTGACAAATGTAAAAAATCGCAGTCCCGATTATTGTAACAAAAGTTGCTAAACGGTTTCTTTTTCGAAAATTAACTCTAGTCCATTACTGATTAGTTTGTTAACTTCAGGCCTGTTTTCTTTGATTTTTTCGATATAAATTAGAATTTCCTGCATCAATTCAGGCTCATTTCTAAGTTTTAAAATTTCGATTAATTCCAGTGGTAACAACCAATCTTTTGGATGATTTGATTTTAATTCGTGAAAAATATTTTTAAGTGATTCGTCGTGTTTATTATTTTCACGAATATTGCGAACTTTTCGGTACAAATGTTCCAAGTTAGTTCGTTCGTCTGATTTTTTAGCCTTAATAGTTTGGCTTGAAGGGATGTGGGTGATGAGGTCAAAGCTATTTACATCAGCTGGTCCTGAAAAAGCAGAAACTACTTTTTTACCAACTGCCATGTCGTAGATTCCCCAATCAGGCTGAAACAAGATGGTTTCTCCATGTTTGACTGTACAATCCTTGAAACTTATGATAATAATTTCACCTTGTAAATTTCTTGAACCAGTAATGATTTCTCCAGATACTGTAATGTCTCCTTCAAATTCTAGATTGACAGTCTTTCCTTCATAAATATCATAAGCTTTCAAGTCTCTCGGACTCATGTCTTCAATGGCAAGATTAATTCCTTTTAGCATTCCAATTGGACTTCCGAAACCTTCGGCATGAGTATTTGTACCGTGGCCCACTAATTCTTTATTTCTGTAAGAAAGTGCCGTTTTTCCAGTACTTTGCACATAAACAGATTTACCATTATACTCAATTACGTTACTGAATCTTCCTGAAATTTGTAATCCAGTACTCAGTTCAATTGTTCCCAAAGCGTTAGAATCAATTAGTTTTTTCACGCTTTTTGGGCCACCTTTTCGTAGTGCCATTGTATTTGCAAATTCTTCTAAAACTTGGTTCAAAAAAGCAAAGTCAGGCGTTACAAACAACTGAGGTTGCGGTTTAGTAATGTCAAAACTTTGTTCAGCAGCATCTATCGAATATGGAATTTTCCTAACTTCATGGGTCATGCACCAAGCACTTTCTCCAATAGAAGAAAGCAACCCAGCTCCATAGATTTTGGGATTTTCTACAGTACCAATTAAACCATATTCCACTGTCCACCAGTGTAAGTTTCTGATTTTTGCCATTTCGGAGACTTCACCCATGTCATTTTGCAAGTCTTCTACTGCTTTTTCAGCAGCGTCAATTTCTTGTTGAGGTGTTCCTTCTGCTTCTTTCAAAATCGAAAGTAAACGAATGGCTTCGTACATTTCGTAATCTTTGTGAGAAGAAATGGCTTTGCAACCAATTTCACCAAAACGTCTTAAATATTCGGCATATTCCGGATTGGCAATAATTGGGGCATGTCCAGCACCTTCGTGAATAATATCTGGAGCCGGTGTATATTCAATATGTTCTAATTGTCGAATATCGGAAGCAATCACTAAAACGTTGTACGCTTGAAATTCCATAAAAGCATTTGGCGGAATAAATCCATCAACTGCTACAGCAGCCCAACCAATTTCTTTCAAAATTCGATTCATTCCATACATATTTGGAATGTTCTCAACCTCCAAGCCGGTTTTTTTCAAACCTTCTAAATAAGAATTATGAGCGACTCTACTCAAGTAATCCACGTTTTTCCGCATCACATAACGCCAAACTGCTTGATTAATGGGAGTGTAATCCTCATAATCCTGTGGTTTGATAAATTGCTTTAGATGTTGGGGTAAGCGGTCAATCAATGGGTTACTTTCAAATGTATTACTCATATTTTCAATCGTTGTAGTTGGGGTAAAAATACAAAATATATAAATTAAAAATTGTAAATAAATGCATAAAAAAACCAATCTCAAGTTTTACGTCAAGATTGGTTTTTTGTTATTTTGAAATAAGGATGGAGAATCTATTTTTTTTCAGGGGGATATTGTTTTAGTATCTCTGTTACAAATTCCTGAATTCGTTCCTCTTTATCATTTTGATTTTTGAAAATTTCTCCTTCTCCTTCACCTTGCCAAACCATTTCTTTTTTCTTAGCATCAATCAAGTCGATGAACAAAGTTCCCTTGGTCGTAGTTCGAACTGAAGTTCGATTTCGTCCCCAAATGTAAGGATTCCAACCGTATCCATATCCGTAACCCCAACTGTTATTAAAGGTATTTACGTCCACTTGTTCACGGGATTTTGTAAAGAAATTGACTAATAAATCAGGATTTTCACTTTTGGTAAAACCTTTGGCAAGCATTTCTACTTCGATGGATTTTAAAATTCGTTTTTTGTCTAAATCGGAAATTTCAACTTTGTCGACACCAGGTTTATAAAATGCAAAAGTTTTGAATTGGGTAAAGTCAACTTTTTTGTCAAAATCATTGTACACATTTACAGATGAACATGAAACAATCAGGAAAATCAATAATAGAGGTATGTATTTTAATTTTTTCATAGCATAAAATTTAACGGTTATTTTTCTTTTCTTGGAAACTCTTTACAACAGCAATAATGTTCAAAACAATTGAGGTAAGTAATAAGGGATATTGAATGTAAATGTTTTTTACAAACAAACTAATTGCCAAAAGACAAATTCCCAAAGCCATTAATTTCATACTTGTTGAAACCATTTTTACCAATTTAATATTGAGTCGTCCACTAAAGTAGGGATGGTCACTTTCAATAAAGGTTGCGTTTCCATTGCTCTTTTAATTGCAAAAATGGCACCTTCATTTCGAGCCCAATTTCTACGTGAAATTCCATTATTTACATCCCAAAAAAGCATTGACTCTAAACGTTTTGAAGCTTCTTTGGAACCATCAAGAACCATACCGAAACCGCCGTTTATTACTTCACCCCAGCCAACACCACCGCCGTTGTGAATAGAAACCCAAGTCGCACCTCGGAAACTATCGCCAATTACATTTTGAATCGCCATATCAGCTGTAAATCGCGAACCATCGTAAATATTTGAAGTTTCGCGGTATGGAGAATCAGTCCCTGAAACATCGTGGTGATCACGTCCTAGAATTACAGTATCAATTTCGCCTTTTGCAATTGCTTGGTTAAACGCTTCTGCAATTTTAGCTCTTCCTTCCGCATCGGCATATAAAATTCGAGCTTGTGAACCCACCACTAATTTATTTTCTTGAGCTCCTTTTATCCATTGAATATTATCCGCCATTTGTTGCTGGATTTCTTCAGGCGAATTTTTCTTCATTTCCTCCAAAACAGCACAAGCAATTTTATCCGTTTTTGCTAAATCTTCTGGTTTTCCTGAAGCACAAACCCATCGGAACGGACCAAATCCGTAGTCAAAACACATTGGACCCATAATGTCTTGAACATAACTTGGGTATTTAAAATCAATGCCGTTTTCAGCCATAATATCTGCTCCAGCACGTGAAGCTTCTAGTAAAAATGCATTTCCGTAATCAAAGAAATAAGTTCCTTTTGCGGTATGTTTATTAATAGCATCAGCATGACGACGAAGCGTTTTCTGAACTTCCGTTTTAAATTGTTCCGGATGATTCGCCATCATTTCATTTGATTCTTCAAATGTGAAACCTGTTGGATAATAACCTCCAGCCCACGGATTGTGCAGCGAAGTTTGGTCAGAACCTAAATCAATGTGTACATTTTCTTGGTCAAAATGCTCCCAAACATCAACGATATTTCCTAAATAAGCGATGGAAACTGTTTCTTTATTTTCTAATGCTTTTTGAACTCTTGGAACCAAATCTTCAATAGCTGAAATCACTTCATTAATCCAACCTTGGGAATGGCGGATATGGGTGATTTTCGGATTTACTTCTGCACAAACCGTCACACAACCTGCAATGTTTCCAGCTTTTGGCTGAGCTCCGGACATTCCACCCAATCCCGAAGTTACGAATAATCCGCCTTTTGGTGACTTTTTAATTTTTCTAAAACCATTTAAAACCGTAATCGTTGTTCCGTGTACAATTCCTTGTGGACCAATATACATATAACTTCCCGCTGTCATTTGACCGTATTGAGAAACGCCTAAAGCATTCATTTTTTCCCAATCATCCGGCTTGGAATAATTCGGGATTACCATTCCATTCGTTACAACAACTCGTGGAGCTTCTTTGTGCGAAGGAAATAATCCCATTGGATGACCTGAATACATGGTCAAAGTTTGTTCGTTGGTCATTTCTGACAAATATTTCATGGTCAATAAATATTGTGCCCAATTTTGAAAAACAGCACCATTTCCACCATAAGTAATTAGTTCGTGAGGATGTTGAGCAACAGCATAATCTAGATTATTCTGAATCATTAACATAATCGCTTTCGCTTGTTCGGAATTTCCAGGATAGTCTGAAATAGGCCTAGCTTTCATCTCGTAATCAGGACGAAAACGGTACATATAAATCCGACCGTAGGTATTTAATTCTTCTAAAAATTCCTTCGCCAAAACTGCGTGATGTTCCTTGTCAAAATAACGCAATGCATTTCGCAACGCTAATTTTTTCTCCTCATCCGAAAGAATTTCTTTACGTTTTGGTGCATGATTGATTTCAGTCTCGTATGGTTTTACGGGTGGTAAAGTGGATGGAATTCCTTGTTGTATTTGTTCTTTGAAAGTCATTTTTTACTTATGTATTTTTGTATATTATATATTGTACTCTGTATATTGTTTCATTATACAATTTACATTTTTTACTTCTTTATTGTTCCCGTCTTCTTATCATATCCATAAGGACAATGTCTGCAGCCACTTTTGCAACAATGACCGCGTTTTAAATGGTGTTTTTCGGTAAAACATTTGTAACCTTCGGGAGTATAATAGAAATCTTCGCCTTCAATTAATTTATTTTCCTTATTTTGCTCGTCCATAGTGGCAAATTTAAAAACTTTAAAGCAAATGTTCGTTATTGTTGCGAAATATTTAATTCCAAAGGGTTTTTCGGGACTTACTCTCTTTCCTTTCGTCATTTTGAAAGAGAAAAGAGACGTTTTAAATCGCGTTATAATGCAACATGAAAAAATTCACATCCGGCAACAGGTTGAATTTTTGGTTTTGCCTTTTTTTATTTGGTATGGAATGGAATATTTGATTAGAATACTGCAATATAAACATAAACATTTGGCTTATCGAAATATTAGTTTTGAACGAGAGGCTTACGCCAACGAATCTCAGAAAGATTTTTTGCAGAAACGTCAATTTTGGAATTTCTTAAATTATATAAAAAAATAAATGATTCCAAATCAAGTAAAAAACCAATTTGCATTTTCAGATAAAGAAAGAAATATCGAAGTTTACATCAAACGAGAAGATTTGATTCACACTTTTGTTTCAGGAAATAAATTCAGGAAACTCAAATACAATTTGGCGGAAGCCAGAAAACAAAATTGCAAAACACTTTTGACATTTGGAGGTGCGTTTTCTAATCACATTGCTGCAGTTGCATTTGCAGGAAAAACAGAAGGTTTCAAAACAATTGGCGTCATTCGTGGAGATGAATTAGCAGATAAAATAGAAGGTAATCCAACATTGAAATTCGCTTCCGAAAATGGAATGCAGTTTGAGTTTGTTTCCCGCGAAAACTATCGAAGTAAAAATGAAATAGATTTTATTGAAAATTTAAAAAGAGTGTTCGGTAATTTTTACCTCATTCCCGAAGGCGGAACGAATGATTTAGCAGTAAAAGGATGTTCAGAAATTTTGACGGAAGAAGATAGAAAGTTTGATTTTATAACTTGTGCAGTTGGAACAGGGGGAACAATTGCGGGAATTATCAAAAGTTCGTTGCCAAATCAGCAAGTTTTAGGATTTCCGGCGTTAAAAGGGGATTTTTTGCAAAATGAAATTCGTAATTTTGCAACCGAAACAAATTGGCAACTTATTAAAGGTTTTGAATTTGGAGGTTATGGTAAAGTGACTCCCGAATTAATCACTTTTATGAACGAATTTTATGCTGAAACACTAATTCTTTTGGACCCCATTTATACCGCAAAGATGGTTTTCGGCGTTAGAACTTTAGTTAAAAATGGATTTTTTCCTGATAATTCAAAAATTTTACTGATTCACACAGGTGGAATTCAAGGGATTCAAGGCATTAATAATTTATTAGAAAAAAAGAAATTACCAAAAATAAACAGAAATGATTAAGAAAATTGCGTGTCTATTTATTATTATCCTCTTCATTAGTTGTGGAGGTTCTAAGAAATATGTTAGCACTTCTAAAAAGAAACCAACAACGACAAAACGAACGGTAAAGACGACCAAACCAACTGCTAAACCTGTAAATCGTGAAACAGAAACGATGGTTTCTACTTCAAAAACCACGGTTTATACGGATGTGGTTTTTGATTACGTGAATGAATTTAAAAATATTGCAAAAAGTAATATGAAGGATTACGGCATTCCAGCAAGTATTATTTTAGCGCAAGGAATCTTGGAATCAGGTGCGGGAAGAGGTGATTTAGCTAAGAGATCTAATAATCATTTTGGCATTAAATGTCATACTGGTTGGGAAGGTGAGAAAGTGTATCATGATGATGATGCAGCACAAGAATGTTTTAGAAAATACAACGACCCAGCCGAATCGTATAAAGATCATGCATTGTTTTTAACAGGTAGAAGCAGGTATTCGAGTTTATTTAAATTAGGGAAGGACGATTACGAAGCTTGGGCAAAAGGATTACGAAAAGCCGGATATGCCACAGATCCACGCTACCCTGAAAAATTAATTAGCTATATTGAAAAGTACAATTTGCATCAGTATGACTCGGAAGTTTTAGGTAACAAGTATACGCCATTTGATAATGCCACAAGACCAATTGCAGTGGAAAGTCATCAAGTGGGGAATTTATACGAAGTTCAAAAAGGGGAAACCCTTTATGCAATTTCAAAAAAATTCAATATTTCGGTGGAAGATTTAAAAAAGAAAAATGATTTGAAAGACAATACGCTTTCTATTGGTCAACGATTGATTGTAAAATAAACAGATGTAAATTTCATCTGTATTAAACATAAAAAAATAATGATTTATAAAAGAAGTAGTCAGCTTTTTGCTGAAGCTGAAAAAGTAATACCTGGCGGAGTGAATTCGCCGGTTCGTGCGTTTAAATCAGTTGGAGGAACGCCTATTTTTGTAAAATATGCGCGAGGTGCTTATTTATATGATGAAGATGACCGTCGATTGATTGATTATATTAACTCATGGGGTCCAATGATTTTGGGACATGCCTTTCCCCCGGTTGTTGATGCGGTTATTTCTCGTGCAAAACTGGGAACTTCCTTTGGGATGCCAACGGCTTTAGAAACAGAAATTGCAACTTTAGCTGTTAAAATGATTCCAAATATTGATAAAATCCGATTTGTAAATTCAGGAACAGAAGCTTGTATGAGTGCCGTTCGTTTAGCAAGAGGTTTTACCAATAGAGATAAAATCGTCAAATTTGCAGGTTGTTATCACGGACATTCTGATTCTTTTTTAATTCAAGCGGGAAGTGGCGCGGTTACTTTTGGTTCACCAAATAGTCCGGGAGTTACAACGGGAACAGCAAGAGACACTTTATTAGCTCAATATAATAATTTGGAAAGTGTAAATGAATTAATCGTTGCGAATCCAGCCGAAATTGCCGCAATTATCATCGAGCCTGTTGCCGGAAACATGGGTTGTATTCCGCCAAAGGAAGGTTTTTTAGAAGGCTTACGCCAAATGTGTACCGACAATGGGATTTTACTGATTTTTGATGAGGTAATGACTGGTTTTCGCTTAGCAAAAGGAGGGGCTCAAGAATTGTATAATGTTAAAGCTGATATTTCTTGTTTTGGAAAAGTTATTGGTGGCGGTTTACCCGTTGGAGCTTTTGCCGCTAGAGAAGAAATCATGAATTTTTTGGCTCCGATTGGTCCTGTTTATCAAGCCGGAACATTATCTGGAAATCCATTAGCGATGGCTGCTGGATTAGCGATGTTGAAAGCTTTAGATGCTGATGCGGAAATTTTTAATCGTTTAGCTGCGAAAACAGCCTATCTGGAAGAAGGAATTCGAAAAGTTTTAAATAAGGAATCTATTGATTTTACTGTTAATCGCGTAGGTTCTATGATTTCTGTTCATTTTGATAAAGAGGAAGTTATTGATTTTAAATCAGCAGGAAAAGGTGATAATGAACGTTTCAAGCACTTTTTTCATGGTTTATTGGATGAAGGAATTTACATTGCACCTTCGGCTTATGAAACTTGGTTTATAACTGATGCTTTGAGTTATGATGATTTGGACTTCACCATTGCAGCGATCGCTAAAGTGGCTAAAAAATTATAATTTAAGATTTACTATTGATTTTTATTACATCACATAAACTTTATAGTTTGTTTAATGACAATAATATCTATTTATTTAATTTGGAATAGAAAAATGAGCTATTTTTATAGCTCATTTTTTTTAGACTATATTGTCGTGAATTTCTTTTCTATATTATAATAATGTCTAAACTCCCGGCAGAAGACCAGTTCTTAGATTTATCAGATTATGGTAGGTCGTTTGGTAAATTTCTTGCAAAATCATTACAAAACACAAGATTTACGCCAATTCATGTTACTTTACTTTTTGGTACTTGTGGTTTACTTGCAATTTCGGCCATGCTAACTGGAAACTATATTTTAGCCGCTTTTTTATTATTACTCAAATCAGGAATTGATGCTGCAGATGGAGAATTAGCAAGACTTAAGAAAACTCCTTCCTATTCGGGTAGGTACTTAGACAGTATTTTTGATTTTATACTGAATTTTTTATTTTTAGGAACAATAGCATTCATCACAAATGCAAGTATTTGGTTATTTATACTTGCTTTTTTTGGAATGCAGCTTCAAGGTACTTTATACAATTATTATTATGTCATTTTAAGAAATAGAAGTATTAACGGAGATGCCACCAGTAAAATATTTGAATACAAAACACCTAAAGCATTGCCTGGAGAAAGTCAGAAATCCGTAAATATATTGTTTAAGCTGTATCTTGTGTTTTACGGTATTTTTGATAAGATAATTTACTTTTTAGACGCAAATGCATACAAAGTAAAGAAGTTTCCCAACTGGTTTATGACGCTTTTGTCTGTTTACGGATTGGGGTTTCAATTATTATTGATTGCAGTTTTGCTAACAACAAACCAGCTATCTTACGTTTTACCTCTTTTTGCTTTTATGACTATGCCAATTATCATTTTTATTTTTATTAGAAAGAAAATAATTAAATGATTTTATTAAAACGACACCCTTTGAAAATAATAAAGGCTCCACATAGGAGCCTTTATATGAATCAATAATTATGACCATTTGCTATTTTACCAACTGGTTGTATAATTTAGTGTTTGCTTTTACTTTTGCAAAATTACTATCACCAATAAAGTTCAATAAAGAACTCTCTACATAAGAGGAAAGTGCCGTTAATCGTTCAGCAGATAAACTCGTATCTTCTTTTGTTCTATACTTTGTGACAAATATTTTATTTACATCTGCTTTAACAGATTCGTCAATAGTTACAAGAGCCGTTAAAGCTTTCATATCGCGTTCCGCTGCTGCATCAGGTGTCATCTTTGCAGTGACTACTTCAGTTGTTGAAGTCGCAGCCACTTTTTTCTTTGCTTGAGCACTTACTCCAAGAGTAACACATAATGCCAATGCAATAAATATATTTTTCATCTTTTCGTTATTTTTTAATAGTTTGTTACGCCAAATCTAATTAAATTTATTTTAAAAGCAAAATTATTTTTCTACTTGTGCTTTTCTTTTCTTTCGTTCTGCAAATCGTTTTTTATTTTGTTTCGAAATTTTCTCCCATTTCTCTAGCTGCTCAGCAGTTAAAACTTTTTTCATTTGTTCCTTCTGAGCAATTTTATTGTCAAGCATATTTCTTTTTAAAACAAATTTCTCATCTGGTGTTAGTTTTTTGCTATCCTCTTTTTTATTTTTTAAAGCTGTTTTAGCTGCTTCTCTTTTTTCTTGCTGTTTGGCGATAATTTCAGAAATTTCTTTTTGTTGTTTAGCTGTTAAATCTAGTTCAAGAGTCAGTTTTTTTACTTGTAATTCATTTTGCTGTTGAGCGGTGAACTCCGGACGTTCCTCATTCATGCGTTTTTTCTTGTCTTGTGCCATTCCTGAAATTGTCAAGGATAAAAGGGCAACTACTATCAATTTTTTCATTTTAATAATTTTAAAAGTTATAAAACTAAGACGAATAAAAAAGTATTTGGTTTAATTAGGTCGCTAATTTTGATTTTATTTTAACATCCTGTAATTTTTAGCGGTGGAGCAAAAAAAAGGAGCTCGTTATGAACTCCTTTCTATTATATAATTTAATAATTTCACCCAATGAATTCAACAGTTTTTGTATCTCCCGTTAAGGTTACTTTTACTAAGTTATGTCTGCTTAAGTTTTTCATCGAAGCATCCCATTTTTTTCCGCTCAATCCAGCAGCTAGCTTTAATTGTGCTAAATCAAATGTGTTTTCGTTTTTGTTTAAAAGCAGAATAATAGTTTTTTCTTCGTCAGAAAGTTCGACTTGAATGGCTTTCTTTTCCGGACGCATTTGAGGGAAAAACAATACTTCCTGAATTGATGGATTATTGGTTAAAAACATAATCAATCGGTCCATTCCAATTCCTAGACCTGAAGTAGGCGGCATTCCGTATTCTAGAGCTCTTAAGAAGTCTTCATCGATGATTCCGTTGGCTTCATCGTCTCCTTTTTCGGCTAGTTTCATTTGGTTTTCAAAACGTGCTCTTTGGTCGATTGGGTCGTTTAGTTCTGAATATGCGTTAGCGATTTCTTTACCGCAAACCATTAATTCAAAGCGTTCTGTTAATTCTGGATTGTCTCTGTGCTCTTTACAAAGAGGCGACATTTCCTTTGGATAATCAGTGATGAAAGTGGGCTGAATGTAATTTCCTTCACATTTTGCACCAAAGATTTCATCAATTAACTTTCCTTTCCCCATCGTGTTGTCCACGTCAATTCCCATGCCTCTTGCAGCTTCAAAAAGTTCTGCCTCTGTCTTACCCGAAATATCAAAGCCTGTAAAATGTTTGATGGAATCGGTCATCGTCACTCGAGCATACGGCGCTTTGAAATTGATTTTATGTTCGCCAAAAGTAGTTTCGGTACTTCCGTTGACTTCTGTAGCACAATGCTCCAATAAATTTTCGGTAAATTCCATCATCCAGTTGTAGTCTTTGTAGGCTACATATATTTCCATCGCGGTAAATTCCGGATTATGTGTTCGGTCCATTCCTTCATTTCTGAAGTTTTTAGAAAACTCATAAACACCGTCAAATCCACCTACGATAAGTCTTTTTAGATACAATTCGTTTGCAATTCGCATGTATAATGGAATGTCTAAACTGTTGTGGTGTGTAATAAAAGGACGTGCTGCAGCACCACCCGGAATGGCTTGCAGAATAGGCGTTTCCACTTCCATGTATCCGGCATTGTTAAAGAAATTTCGCATTGCAGTAAACAACTTGTTTCTTTTTACGAAAACTTCTTTCACGTTTGGATTTACCACCAAATCTACATAACGCATTCTGTAGCGCAATTCTGGGTCTACGAAAGCATCGTGAATATTTCCGTCTTCGTCTGTTTTTGGCAACGGCAATGGACGAATGGTTTTACTTAAAAAAGTAAATTTATCGACACGAATACATTGAGCTCCGACTTTCGTCAAAAAAGTCTCTCCTTCAATACCAATAAAATCACCTAAATCAGTCAGTTTCTTAAACACCTGATTGTACATCATTTTATCTTCATCGGGACAAATCACGTCGCGGTTTAAATACATCTGAATTCGGCCTTCGCTGTCTTGTAATTCAGCAAACGCTGCTTTGCCTTGGTCGCGAACACTCATTAAACGTCCAGCAAGAACCACCTTTTGACCTTCGCTAAAATTTTCCTTTACCTGTTTTGATGTGTGCTTTACCGGAAATAAATCGGCAGGATAAGGGTTGATATTCAGGTCGCGCAAAGCTTGAAGCTTGTCTCGTCTAATGATTTCTTGTTCTGAAAGTTGCATACATTCTATTTTAAGGCTGCAAAGATACGGTTTTCTGTAAAAATGACAATATCAATAGTAAGGACAATATCAATGATAATTTTACTGACATCATTAAGTATAAATTACTATTTATTTCGTCGTGAGCTGAGAACTGATGACTTTTTAAGAAGCGAATCGTTAGTGTTTTTTAGTAGTCCATTTTCCAGCTATTCATTTTATCTTTTTTCTTGCTTTTTCAGCAAGAAAAAAGGATGCCATTTCTATCTGGGCTAAATGAGTATCTATTTGTATATTTGCAATGGCTTAGGTTTTTGAAAAAAGCAAGAGGTGCATTCTTGAAAATCCCGCGTTAGGGATGGAAGTGGAGCTCTCCCGATTTTTCATCGGGAAGCGGGAACGTACAGCCCGACCCGAAATTTTTACGTAGGGGAACGCCCAAATAATTAATTTTACGCATCTATTTTGAAACAAAATAAAAAAATTCAGTTTGCTGATTTAGGAATTCAAGACTACAAGACAACTTGGGAATACCAGGAAGAAATTTTTAAGGGAATTGTAGACTTGAAAATAAAGAATAGGCGAGAGGAGACGGAGCTTGAAACGCCCAATTATTTTCTTTACGTGACGCATCCGCATGTGTATACATTAGGAAAAAGTGGTGCGTTTGAAAATTTGTTACTGTCCGAAAAACAATTGGAAGCAAAAGGGGCAACTTTTTACAAAACAAATCGTGGTGGTGATATTACGTATCACGGTCCTGGACAAATTGTGGGTTATCCAATTTTAGATTTAGAAAACTTTTTTACCGACATTCACAAGTATCTTCGGTTTTTAGAAGAAGCCATAATTCTTACCTTAAATGAATACGGAATAATTGGAACTCGAAGCGAAGGAGAAACAGGCGTTTGGCTTGATGTGGGAACGCCGTTTGCTAGAAAAATTTGCGCTATGGGTGTTCGTGCTTCACGTTGGGTTACGATGCATGGATTTGCTTTGAATGCTAATGTTGATTTGGGTTATTTTGACAATATTATTCCCTGTGGTATTCGTGGAAAAGCGGTTGCTTCGATGCATGCGGAATTAGGTAATGCTGTGGATGAAGATGAGGTTAAACATAAAATCTTAAGCCATTTTGCAGTATTGTTTGAAGCAGAATTGATTTTGACAGAAACTTTAAAATTATAAATCCAATTCTAATTGGTCCGGAAGTAACTTAAACGACATTCGGTGGTATTTTGTGGGGCCATATTTTCTGATGGCTTCGCGGTGTTCTTTGGTTGGGTATCCTTTATTCTTTTTCCAATTGTATATTGGGAATTCTTCGTGTATTTTATTCATATATGCATCGCGGTATGTTTTTGCTAAAACGGACGCTGCGGCAATACTCATGTATTTAGAGTCGCCTTTGATGATGCTTTGGTTTGGGATCGACTTTAAAAAGGTGATTTCTTTTTCGGTGAATATTTTTCCTACTAGAGATTTTAGACCCAGTTTTGCATTTAGTAATCGATTTCCGTCTACTATTATAAAGTCTGGAGTTTTGCTCAACTTTAAAACGCATTCTTGCATCGCTTTCATAGAGGCATTTAAAATATTGATTTCGTCAATTTCTTGAGAATGTAGGTGGGCGACAGCAAATGCCAAGGCTTTTTCTTCTATTATAGGTTTGAGGATTTCACGTGATTTTTCAGATAGTTTTTTACTGTCGTTCAGAATTGCGTTTTCAAAAGAATCTTCAAAAAGCACCACTGCAGCGGTAACGGGACCTGCTAGACATCCTCTTCCGGCTTCATCTGCACCTGCTTCACTTTGATGATAGGAATATTTTTTCAAGAGCATCTGCTAGATTGTTTGTATGTTTTTGAAAAAAAAATATTTTTGCAAAATTAATAAAATCAACAAGAGGAGAAAAGCGCAATACATTTAATTTTTTTTAATTAATTAAAAACCAAATTTAATTTTATAACGTATATAATTGAAGAGTAGAGAAGTTGACAAAAGTTAATTTTCGAAATAATAGCTTCAAATGTTTGTTTTATTAAGGAATTATTAAGAAGTTTGCGGAATAACTAACTCAAATTAAATTTTTATGAGATCGAAATTCAAATGGATTTTTACGCTTTTATTAGCGTTTTCTATGCAGTTTTCGTTTGCACAGGAAAAAACAGTAACAGGTGTTGTTACTGAAAACGGAATGCCTATACCAGGTGTTACAGTGGCGATAAAAGGCACTACGGTAGGTACACAAACTGATTTTGATGGAAAATATTCTATCAAAGCGAAATCAGGTCAGGTTCTTGAATTCTCTTATATTGGACTCAAGACACAATCAGTAACAGTAGGTTCTTCAAATGCTGTTAGTGTTAAAATGTCAACAGATGACGCTGTTAATCTAGGTGAAGTGGTGGTAGTTGGTTACGGAAAAACAACTAAAGAAGCTTTTACAGGTACGGCTGCAAAAATTGATGTTGAAAACATACAAGCTAAAGCTGTTTCTAATGTCTCTCAAGCCTTAAAAGGTGAAGTTGCGGGTGTTAGTGTAATTTCTACAAGTGGTGCTCCAGGTATGGATGCTTCTATTCGGATTCGTGGAATTGGTTCTGTAAATGGTAATCAATCACCTTTGTATGTTGTTGATGGCGCTCCTTTTAGTAGTGATGTGTCTGCTATCAATCCAGCTGATATCGAAAGCATGATTGTTTTGAAAGATGCTGCTGCAACTTCAATATATGGTTCTCGAGGTGCTAATGGTGTAATCTTAATTACAACTAAGCAAGGAAAGGCTGGTAAATCTGTAGTTTCTGTTGATTTTAGAACTAGTGTTAACTCTTTGTTGTTGCCACAGTATGATTATATTAAATCTGCTGAAGAATACATGGAAGTGTCATGGAGTTCATTACGTACTAAAGGTAGGTTGTTAGGTCAGGCAAATCCTGAATCTTATGCAAGCGCAAATCTTTATGGTACTGCAGAAGGTATAGATCCATTGTATAATATTTGGAATGCAACTGGTGATCAGCTTATTGACCCTGCTACTGGTAAGTTTAATCCTGGTGTGGAAAGAAGATATACTCCAACAAAGTGGTCTGATGCCGCTTTTGGGACAGGTATCCGAAGTGAGGCTAATATACAATTTAGTGGTGGAACTGAAAAAACAAAGTACGCCTTGTCATTGGGTTATCTAGATGATAAAGGTTACTCTGTGAACTCTGGTTTTAAAAGATATACGACTAGAATTAATTTAGAGCATAAACCTAAAGATTGGTTAACGTTGTCTGGTAATATTGCTTATACAGGTGCTAGATATACTAGATCAGGTGGTGATGAAAATGAGGCTAATTCTTCAGGGAATGTTTTTAATTTAATAAGTAAAACACCTGCTATTTATGATGTTTACCTAAGAGATTCGAATGGTGATTTAGTTGCGGATCCAATTTTTGGAGGTAATCAGTTTGATTATGGAAGTGCAACTGGTAGAAGAGCATGGACAGCAACAAATGCTATTGCTGATGCTAAATATAACTTATCAAGAACTGATGGTTCAACCTTATTGGGTAACTTCAATATGGCGGCAGATATTGTTAAAAATTTAACTTTCGAAACGCGTTACAGTGGGCAACTTCAGCTAGATGAAGACGTTAATATGTCAAATCAATTTTATGGAGATCAGGTTGCTGCAGGAGGACGATTAGATTTATCAACTGATAAGACAACTAACCAGAACTTTCTGCAATTATTGAGGTTCAATAAATCTTTTGGTAAACATGGTGTGGAGGCATTTGTGGCTCATGAGTCTACAGATTTCAGATATAAGACTTTATCTTCTTTTGCTACAAAAGCAATTGTGCCTAATGCTATAGATTTTGATTTATACACAACAGCAGGTCCAAAAGCTAGGTCTTATAGATTGGGTAGCACGTTAGAGAGTTATTTTGGTCAAGTAAATTACAATTACGATCAGAAATATTATGTAACTGCTTCTGCAAGACGTGATGGAAGTTCTCGTTTTATTGAGAACAAATGGGGAACTTTTGGATCTGTAGGTTTAGGATGGATTATTTCTAGAGAAGACTTCTTATCAAGTTCAAACAAAATAAATTATTTAAAATTAAAAGGTAGTTATGGTTTAATTGGGGATCAAGGAAATTCATATACATACGGTTTTCAAGTTTATAATATTCAGCCGGGTGAGAGTTTTTCTTTTTCTGCGAGTCCAACAAAAGCAAACCCAGATTTAACATGGGAGACTTCGAAAATTGCTCAAATTGGTTTTGAGAGTACTTTTTTCAACAATCGATTGGATATTGATGTAGATTATTACATTAAGAATACTGAGAATCTGTTTTTTGACCAAGCTTTACCGCCTTTCTCTGGGTATACTGTAACGCAGATTAATGATGGTCAATTGCGGAATAGTGGTTTAGAATTTGATATTTCTTATCAAGTTTTTAAACCAGCAAGTGCAGGTGATTTTGGTATGTCTATTGGAATTAATGGAGAAGTGATGAGAAATGAGATTACTGAAATGCCAACTGACAAGTTTACTGGAAAGAAAAAAGCAATAGATGGAAGTTATTCAGAAGGACATTCTGTATATGATTACTATATGCGTGAGTGGGCTGGAGTTGATCCTGCTACAGGTGTAGGTTTGTGGAACTTGTCTTATGATGACGTTAATAATGATGGTATTTTTAATGGTGGAGATGCACCTATTGCTAACATGGTCTTATTTTTAAGTACTAATCCGGATGCGAATGTTAAAAAGACTGTTACTTCTAACTATTCGCAAGCTACTTTGAATTACAGCGGTAAGTCTGCACTTCCTAAAATGAGAGGAGCGTTTCGTTTAAATGCTGAATATAAGAATTTTGATATTAATGCTCAGTTTAGTTATAGTATTGGAGGATATATTTATGACTCAGGATATGCAGAATTAATGGGTACGGGAAAACAAATTGGTGGTGATAACTTCCATACAGATATTCATAATGCTTGGCAGGAACCTGGTGACATCACGAATGTTCCAAGAGCCTCTGCAAATTTCGGTACAGATAGTAGTTTTGGTTCACAGTCTACACGTTGGTTAACAAAAGCTGATTATTTGTCATTGAATAACGTTAAACTTGGTTACACAGTACCTGAGCGTTTTACTAATAGTATGGCTATTTCTAAGCTAAATGTTTATGTTTCCGGTGATAATTTGTTAATGTTAAGTGCTAGAGATGGTCTTAATCCTACAACAGTATTACAGCAATCAACAAATTCAGGTATATATATGCCAATGACTACGTTTAGTTTCGGTGCAAAAATTGAATTTTAAAAAAAAATATAGATATGAAAAAAAGATTAATTTACACAGTATTTGCCGTCTCACTACTTAGTGTGAGTTGCGGTGATGATTTTTTAGAACCAGTAAGAAATACAAGTATTCTTACTAGTGTTGATATTGCTGGTGCAGCGGACTTAAATCCCGATATTGTTTCTGGTAGTTTAGATGGTATCGGTGGTTACATGATTGATCCAGCAGGAGTTACTGGTACTAGTCATAATGACTTAGGTCAAAAAGGTGTTGATATTTGGTTGGATATGTTGAGTGGCGATATGGCTTTATCAGCAAATTCTTATGGATGGTATCAAGATGTTGCAAACTTAGTTTCGACTGTTGATTTCACACGTAGAGACAACCGTATTATTTGGACGTATTATTATAAAATCGTTACTTCTAGTAACGAGGTAATTGGTACACTAGGAGGTAATGAAGCTAATCCACAAGCTGCTGAAACGAAAGCTATTTTGGCTCAGGCAAAGGCTTATCGTGCTTATGCTTACTTGTACTTAGCGCAAATTTTCCAAAGAGGTTACGACCCAGCACAACCTATTTTGCCTTATTCAGATGGAGATGAGTTTATTGCTGAAAAAGTACCTGCTTCTAAAGTTTATGACCTTGTTATTAGTGATTTGAAGTCATCAATTATTTTACTTGAAGGATACAATCGATCATTTAAGCATCAGATTGATAAATCTGTTGCGCAAGGGTTATTGGCTTATGCTTATGGTGCTATTGGAGATTATCCAAATGCAAAGATTATTGCAGATCAAATTGTTGATTCTGGTGCATATCCATTAACAACGACAGGTCAGCTTGCGTTTCCTGGAAGTGGTTCAGGTTTTAACGACGTTAATACAGCATCTTGGATGTGGGGTTACGATTTAACTGCTGACTTGAATCATCAGTTAATTGACTGGTGGGGACAAATGGATTATTTTACATATAGTTATGCTTTTGCTGGTGATAGAAAATCTATTGACACTGGATTGTATGCTCAAATTCCTTCAAACGATGCAAGAAAGGCTCAGTTTGGTACGTCTGGAGTTACTGCACTTATGCCAATCAATAAGTTTTTTGATCCTGCTAGAGTTGGTGGTGGTCAACAAATTATTACTACAGATTTGATTTTTATGCGTGTTGAAGAATTCTATTTATTAAGTGCTGAGGCAGCTGCTAAATCAGGAAATGAAGCTGCGGCTAAAACTAGATTGAAAGCACTTTTAAGTAGTCGTCTAGGTGGTGCTGCTAATGCTGCTGCATACGTTGATCCTCTTTCTGGTCCTAGTTTAATTAATGCTATTTATTTACAAACTCGTATTGAAATGTGGGGTGAAGGTAAAAGTTACTTAGCGATGAAACGTAATCAAGCGACTATTACTAGAGGAACTAACCATGTTTTCAAAGCAGGTGAATCGTTTATTTACAATTCAGATGAGATGTCATTTCAAATACCTCAATCTGAAATGAACAATAATCCTAGTATTACAGAGCAAAATTAATATTAACCTAATTTTACATTAAAGATGAAATACATTAAATTAATAAAATATTTATCACTCTCATTAGTTCTTTCTTTTTTGATTGTTGGCTGTGAAGAAGATGGTTTATCTACCGATAGCCAGTTATCAGGTGATTATATAGGTTTGACACAAATTTCAAAAACAGTCAATCTTATTCATGGTGAAACTGGAATGGTTGAAGGAAAAGTTGTTGCGGCCAAATCGTTTAATTACGATAGAACATTGGAATTAGCGATAATTTATGAATCAGTTAACAATACTGTTGCAGCGCCTCTTACTGTGCCTGTAACGACTGCTAATCCTGATTTTTTCACAGTACCAACGTCTGTAACTATTCTTGCTGGTGAAACTGTTGCTACTTTTCAAGTTTCTATTACTGCGATGGATTTAGATGTTCAGAAACAGATTGTAATTGCTATTGTGCCACAAGAAGGTATTGATATTGCAACTACTTATTTGGGACAAATTGGTACTGAGTCATTTGAAACTTTAGGAGCTCGTTTAATTATCAAAGCTAAAGAAGTTTGTGGTTTAAACCCATTGAGAGTTGCAATCATTACAGATCCTTATGGTACTGAAACTACATGGGAATTGTATGATGGTGATTTACTTTTAATTGCTTCAGGTGGTCCCTATGTTGATCAGACTGCGGTAGGTGCTTACCCTCAAGCCCCAGTTGATATATGTTTGCCTAATGGAAATTACACTTTCGTTGCGTATGATTCTTATGGAGATGGTATGGATGTTGGTGATGGTGAAGGTTTCTACCGTTTAACTAAAATGAGTCCTGACTTTTCTGAGGTAGTTTTTGAAATTGCTAAAAATGGTACTTTCGGAGCGACAGATGTAGTAGAGTTCAGCTTGCCATAATTCACTTAGGTGTTACAATTTTAAAACCGGTAGATAAACTCTATCGGTTTTTTTTTATTTATTAATCTTAGAGTTTTGATTATTATTCACTAAATTTGAAAAAAAAACATTTATGAATTTTAAATTATCTTTTGTGGTTGTACTCATTTGTGGAGTAGCCACAGCACAAAATAAGCTTGAGGAGCGAAAAATAATAGCTACGTACGACGGTGTACAATCAGAAAAATTAATTAAAAACTTGATTGAGGATGAACTATCCTGTCAGGCGAGGGTAGAGGAATATTTAAATCGCGTTCCAAATTCTGTGCAACAATTTAAAAAAGAAGGTGTTGTTTACCGTATGACGGATGTTTTGAATGGTAAGCCGTTTTATATTGCAACTGATAATTCAGCAGCTGCAAGATCAATAAGAGTTAATAATTTATATCCCGGAGGCGCTTTAGGTCTTTCACTTGAAGGAGAGGGATTGTTCGTTGGTGTATGGGACGGAGGTAGTGTTTTGAAAACTCATAATGAATTTATGTCAAATGGAGTTAGCAAAGTCACTACTCCCGATGCAGGAGCTAATCCCGAAACGGAACTTCATGCTACTCACGTAGCTGGTACAGTTGGAGCAAAAGGTTTTGTGAATTCTGCAAAAGGTATGGCTCCTAAAGTTGATATTAAGTCATATACTTGGACTTCAGATGCGGTGGAGGTTGTGAACGAAGTTACAAATAACGCAATGCTGATTTCAAATCATTCTTATGGTGTTCCTATTTATAATTCCGAAGGTAGTTTAAATGTGCCGGGAACTTGGTTCATGGGATGTTATAGTGATAGTTCTCGAAATTGGGATGTTATAGCATATAATTATCCTTACTATCTTCCTGTTATGTCTGCCGGAAATGAAGGAACAACAAGTTATGCGGATGCCTTATTAGCCGGTTATGATAAATTAACAGGTAATAAAACTTCGAAAAATTTATTAATTATTGCCAATGCAAATCCAAACGTACATCCAATAACGGGGGTAATGACATCTTTGGCTATAAATTTTTCTAGCAGTCAAGGACCTACAGATGACGGTAGAATTAAGCCAGATATTGCTGCGGATGGCACTCAGTTGTATTCTAGTTCAAATGCAAGCATTAGTTCTTACGATACGCTTTCTGGAACATCGATGGCATCTCCAAGTGTTTCTGGTGCCCTAACGTTATTACAGGAGCACTATAATAACTTGTATCCTGACGAATTTATGAAAGCGGCGACAGCTAAAGGATTGGTATGTCACACTGCATTCGATGACTCTGAGTCAGTTGGACCTGATCCAAAATTTGGTTGGGGACTGTTAGATGCTAGAGAAGCAGCGACTGTTCTGACAAACTCTGTTGCATCTACGCCGACTGCCGTAGTTAGTGAGCTTAATTTGAGCAATGGTGGAACTTATACTGTACAAGTTACAATTAATGCTATTAAGAAATTAAAAGCAACTTTATGTTGGACTGATCCTGCTGGAACTGTAAAAAATAATCAACTAAATTCTCCAGATCCTGTTTTAGTAAATGATTTAGACATTAGAATAATTAAGGGCGAGGAAATTAATTTTCCGTGGAAGTTAGATTTATCAAACATAAGTGGTCCCGCAATTAAAGGTGATAATCTTGTTGATAATGTGGAAAAGGTAGAAGTTGATAATGCTATCGGCACCTACACTATTCAAGTTTCTCACAAAGGGACTTTGGTGGGTGGTGCACAGAATTACAGTTTGGTAATTTCAGGTTTTGACCAAGCCAATCTTTCTAGCGATACATTTAACAAGGAAAAAATTTCTGTTTATCCTAATCCATTATCGGATGTATTGAATGTAGCCAGTAGTAGTGATTTTTTTACGGGTTATCAACTATATGATATTCAAGGTAGACTTATTAAGAAAGAACTCTTGTCTGATTTGAGTAGTTTTCAAATTAATACATCATCTTTATCGAAAGGCTTGTACATTTTAAACTTAGTTTCACCTAATGGAAATTTTGCCCGAAAAATAATAAAAGAATAGATTATTAATATTTAATTTAGTTTTTTTAATCCCCAACTGATATTTGCCAAACTTTGGTAAATATCAGTTGGGGATTTTTTTACCCTTTCGGTTTTAGAAATTATGGTTATTTTATATAGTTAGAATTGATTTGAAGATTTTAAAATTAGTGATTTTGAATGCCATAAGTATTGTGAGCACGATGCATTCTTTCAATTATAGTTGATTTAATCCTTATAGACAGCAATTAATTACTAGTTGTTTTCGTACAATTGATTTAATGACTCTAATTAAAATTCCTTCTGTTTTATTAATTTTATCCAATTCAAACTATTCTTTAAATTAGTTTATGGTCACCTTGATGTTTCACATTTGGTAATATTGTAAAGTTGTGCTCGACCAAAAGTTGACTCATAATTTTTATATTTAAAAATAAAAGAAATTTCTGGGCTATATATGGTTCAATTGTAAGCTTCTATTTTAGTGAAATTGTTTTCTATCAAAAGACATTTGCATTTAGAATGAATATTTTTTTTAATTTTTAAATTATTTGTTTTTAAAGTGAAGTAATTTTGTTATTTTAGGACTTGATATTCAGAGTGTAGAAGATTGGATAACACAATAAATTATATGCCATGGAACAAAATCCCTCATTTCCAATAAAGCAATGGGCTGAAGACGACAAACCTCGTGAAAAATTGATGCTTAAGGGAAAGCAAGTTCTTAGTGATGCAGAGCTTTTAGCCATATTAATTGGCTCAGGAAGTAGAAATGAAAGTGCTGTAGATTTAAGTAAAAGAATTATTGCAAGTGTTTCTAACCTCAAAGCTTTAGGAAGGCTTTCCCTAAAACAACTCATGGAATTTAAAGGTATTGGCGAAGCGAAAGCAGTTACAATTCTTGCCGCAATGGAACTCGGACGTCGACGTGGTTCAGAAGAAGAAGTGGAGTTGAAAAAAATTACGTCGAGCAAGTCAGTTTTCGATATTATACATCCCATTATTGGTGATTTGATGCATGAAGAATTTTGGGTGCTTTATCTCAATAATTCGAATAAAGTAATTTATAAATCGCAGTTGAGTAAAGGCGGAATTACAGGAACAGTTGTAGATATTAGAATCGTTTTTAAAACTGCTTTTGAGCAAAATGCCGTCAATATTATTTTGTGTCACAATCACCCGTCTGGAATTTTGCAAGCGAGCGATGCTGACAAGCAAATCACCAAAAAACTTAAAGAAGCAGGAAGGATACTTGATATAAATATTTTAGACCACTTAATAATTACTGAAAGTGGCTATTTAAGTTTCGCTGATGAGGGAATTTTATAAGTATGAAACTTACGTTAAATAGATACTAAAATTTTTGAAGTTTGGCTATCTTGCCAATTCATAAAATTAAGTTATTTCTCAGATGATTCGTACGCAAGAAGTAGTATTTCAATATAATTCCGAAACGCAATTTCAATTTCCCAATTTGCAATGCAATGCCGGTAAAGCACTCTTAATAACAGGAGCTTCAGGTAAGGGGAAAACTACATTATTACATTTATTGGGCGGACTTTTAAAACCTACTTCAGGTTCTATTCTTATAAATACAACTAATATTTGTCAACTTTCTTCTAAAAGATTAGACTATTTTCGAGGTCAAAACATAGGATTGATATTACAAAAAGCACACTTTATTGCTTCGTTGAATGTTTTGGAAAATATCGAATTGGCATCTTGGCTAACAGATAAAACTAAGAAACATGAAAAAGCAAAGGAACTTTTGTCGCTTTTAGGATTAGAGCACTACGCTTCTAAATTAACGAGTCAGTTAAGTGTTGGACAGCAACAAAGGGTTTCTATTGCAAGAGCTTTAATAAACGAACCCCAACTTCTTTTAGCCGACGAACCTACTTCAAGTTTAGACGATGAAAATGAGCAAATAGTAGCAAATTTATTAGCTGATTTATCTCAGAAATACAATGCAGCTTTAATTATCGTGACGCACGATCAACGATTAAAAGAACGTTTTAAAACCTCCATTGAATTATGATTGCTAAGATTGCATGGAAAAACGCTTGGTTCAAACCGCTCAATACGGTATTGAGTATTATCTTATTGACGGCGAGTGTTGCAATTATTTCGTTATTGATTTTATTGCAAAAACAATTTGAAAAACAATTTTCTAGTAATATTGACGGTGTTGATTTAGTTATTGGTGCTAAAGGGAGTCCTATGCAACTGATTCTTTCATCTGTGTATCAAATGGACGCTCCAACTGGCAATATTAATTATGCCGATGCAAAAGTTTGGATGAAACATCCGTTTGTAAAAACGGCAATTCCATTGGCTTTTGGGGATAATTATCGTGGTTTTAAAATTGTAGGAACTACAGAAGATTATTTAAAAAAATATGAAGCCGTAATTACTTCAGGAACTATTTTTAATCAAAATTTTGAAGTAATTTTAGGAAGTGAAGTTGCTCAAAAAATGAATTTGAAAGTCGGAGATACTTTTTTTGGTTCGCATGGAGATGCAGCTGAAGGCGAAGTTCACGAACAGTATCCTAACGTTGTCAAAGGAATTGCTTCGTCAACAGGAAAAGTTATCGACAACCTCATTTTATCAAACATTGAAAGTGTTTGGGCAATGCACAATCACGAAGAAGAAACTGACGCTACTGCAATCCATCAACATGAAGAAGGTGATGACCATCAACATGAGGAAATTCACTCTGATGATGAAACTCACGAAATTACTGCTGTATTGATTAAGTTGAAAAACAAAATGGGATTTGTACTTTGGCCAAGATTAATTGCGCAAAATACGGATATGCAAGCTGCTTCTCCTGCAATAGAAATCAATCGGTTATTCTCACTTTTCGGAATTGGCTTGGAAGCTTTGCAGTATTTGGCTTATGGAATCATGTTGATTTCTGGGATTAGTATTTTCATCGCTTTGTACAATACGTTGAAAGAACGAAAATATGAATTTGCGTTAATGCGGGTTTCTGGTGCTAGCCGGTCTCAATTATTGATTCTAGTTTTGTTCGAAAGCATCTTACTTTGCTTCATCGGTTTTATATTTGGAACAATTGTTGGACGATTAGGTTTGTATTTCATTTCAACATCCACCGAAGAGAATTATAAAATGGCTTTCAATCCGTTTGAATTAGCCCTAAAAGAAGAAGGAATTTTATTTTTAACCACTATTTTTGTCGGTGTTATTGCAGCTTTAATTCCCGCCGTAAAAGCATACCGACTCAATATTTCAAAAACTTTAGCCAATGCGTAAATCATTTTTAATAACCGCTCTACTACTTTGTTCGTTGTTTGCTTCCGCCAAAGACATTTCGATTGTCAAAAAAGCGAATACAAATTGGACGAAAACGACGTTTGTAGCCACCCCAATAGATTCTTTAAATTGGAAACTTTTAGGAATGATTAAATTTATAAAAAAACCGGACAAAGAATATGGCGAAGTGATGTATCCTCAGGTAAGTGCTTTACTTAAACAAAAAAACGGAAAGAAAATTGCCATGAGTGGTTTCATTATTCCTATTGATAATACGACGTATGCATTGAGTAAAAATGTATTTGCATCTTGTTTTTTCTGTGGTCAAGCCGGTCCGGAAACCATTATGGGAATCAAGTTCAAAGGTGATACTCCTAAATTAAAAACAGATCAATATGTTACTTTAGTCGGTACGTTCAGAATCAATGAAAATGATGTTGAAGATTGGATTTATCACATTGAAGAGGCCACAATTGTAAAAGGAAAATAATTTGAAAGCACCAATTCTCGACGTTTTTTTTGACTTAGACCATACACTTTGGGATTTTGAAAAGAATTCAGCATTGACTTTTGAGAAAATTTTACATAAAAACAATATCGATGTGGACCCGGTCAAATTCGTAGCCCATTATGTTCCTATAAATTATAAATATTGGGAACTTTTTCGGGAAGATAAAATCACGAGAGATGAGTTGAATTACGGACGGTTAAACGAGACGTTTTCACGACTGAATATCACTGTTGAAATTGAAATTTTGACTTCATTGACAAAAGATTATATACACTTTTTACCTGAACACAATCATCTCTTTGAAGGCGCTCTTGAACTTTTAGATTATTTAAAACCGAAGTATAACTTACATATTATTACGAACGGTTTCCATGAGGTTCAAACTCATAAGTTAAATAATTCCAATTTAACGTCATATTTCAAAACTATAACAAATAGCGAGTCTGCTGGAGTGAAGAAACCAAATCCCATTATTTTTGAATATGCTTTGTCTCAAGCAAATGCTAAAAAGGAAAGCAGTATAATGATTGGAGATTGTATTAATGCTGATGTTTTAGGTGCATTAAATTGTGGAATCGATGCCATTTTGTTTAGTGAAATTCCACAGATTCTTGAAGATAAAAACATCAAACAAATCAAGTATTTATTAGATTTAAAAAAATACCTTTAATGCAGTTAAGCAATTCAATTATGAAAAAAGCATTTTTATTAGTATTCAGTTTTTTTACCTTGTTTTCTTTCGGACAAAATATAAATCAGTATGAATTTTTGATTGTTCCTACCCAATTTAATTTTCAAGATAGCGAAAATGAGCACCGACTCAATACATTAGTCAAATTTCGATTAGAAGAATATGGTTTTAAAGCTTTTTATACTGCCGAAAATCGCTTTATCAGTTATGAGGATCGTTGCAATTACTTAAATGTAAATGCAGTAAGCGAAGGTGGGATGTTTGTAACCAAATTGTATATAGAGTTTAAGGATTGTCAAAATTTGGTAGTCTTTAAATCTGCGATTGGAAAAAGTAGAAATAAGGACCGGAAAGCGGCATACATTGAAGCTATGGAAGAAGCACTTTTGTCCATTAAAGATTTGAATTACAAGTTTGAAGGAATGAAGACTGAAAAAATAGTGGAAGAAACAGAAATAGAAAACGCTAGTCCTATAGCAAAAAAAGAAGTTGTAAATGAAAATGCGCTTTTTGCACAATCAATTACTAATGGTTTTCAACTTGTGGATAAAACGCCGAAAGTTATTTTGAAGATATATAAAACTTCTGAGGTCAATTACTACATCGCAATTTCAGGAGAGAAAAACGGGATTGTTTTTATGAAAAATAGCGAGTGGTATTTTGAATATTATCTGAATGAAAAATTAGTTTCAGAAAAGTTAAGTATTAAATTTTAGGTGCCTTGAAAAGTAAATTTTCTGTTTTGTAATCCTTGCGTTAGGGATTAAAGTGGAAATCCTTTTCTCTCTTTCTTTAAGAGAGAAAAGATTGCAACGGAAAGCCCGACACCACTTTTTCAGTGGTGTAACGCCCAAATCAGTTTAATAGCCATACTTGTTTTTCCATCTGTTTTTTAAAAACTCTTTGGTTGCGTTTTCACGAGAATTATTTCCTGGAACGTAAAATGCGGTATTCTTAATTTCATCAGGAAGAAACTCTTGGTCGGCAAAATTATTGTCATAATCGTGTGAATATTTGTACTCGTCGCCGTAACCTAATTCCTTCATAAGTTGTGTTGGAGCGTTTCGCAAATGAATGGGTACCGGTAAATCTCCGGTTTGCTTTACTAGTTTTTGAGCTTTTCCAATAGCCAAATACGAAGCATTACTTTTTGGGGAAGTGGCTAGATATACGGCACATTGACTCAATATAATCCGACTTTCGGGATAGCCAATTGTGGAAACCGCTTGAAAAGTATTGTTTGCCATTACAAAAGCAGTTGGATTTGCGTTTCCGATATCTTCACTTGAAAGAATTAACATTCGTCTTGCAATAAATTTCACGTCTTCGCCACCTTCAATCATTCTAGCTAGCCAGTAAACAGCCCCATTTGGGTCGCTTCCACGAATTGATTTTATAAAAGCAGAAACAATATCATAATGTTGTTCGCCTGTTTTGTCGTATAAGACAGTGTTCTTTTGAACCAATTTCATCACCATTTCATTGGCGATTGTTACGTCGTCTGTTTGAGAAGCGTTTATTACTAATTCAAAAATATTAAGCAATTTTCGACCGTCGCCACCTGAAAGTCGAAGGAGTGCTTCCGTTTCTTTAAGTTCGATATTTTTAGTTTTCAAATGAGCGTCTTTTTCAATCGCACGATGAAGCAAAGCCAATAAATCTGATTTTGAAAACGAATTTAAAATATAAACCTGACAGCGCGACAGTAAAGCGGGAATCACTTCAAAACTTGGGTTTTCTGTTGTAGCACCAATTAATGTAATCCAGCCTTTTTCGACAGCGGCAAGAAGTGAATCTTGTTGTGATTTACTGAAACGGTGGATTTCGTCAATGAATAAAATAGGGTTTTTAGCAGTAAACAAGCCGCCACTTTGTTTCGCTTTGTCAATTACTTCGCGAATGTCTTTAACGCCTGAGTTTATAGCACTCAGTACAAAGAATGGGCGTTTGGATTCCTTAGCAATAATTTCTGCCAAGGTTGTTTTTCCAGTTCCTGGAGGTCCCCAAAGTAGGAGTGAAGGAATGATTCCTTTATTTATTTGTTGTGTCAGTGAACCTTCGGGTCCAACTAAATGCAACTGACTGATGTATTCTTCTAAAGTTTGAGGTCGAATTCTTTCGGCTAACGGTGCTTCCATAATTGCAAAATTAGTCAAAATAATTGACTTGATTTTTGTAAATTATGACACATTAACATACATTTATTTTTGGTGGACTTCTTGATAACTTAGGAAAGAACATTGCCTTCATTGTGCGTTTAAGTATCCCATCCATGAATGAAAATCATTTTAAGTTTTCCTTATCGGTTGTAGTTTTACCGCTACTTTTTGTACTTTCCATTTGGACGGTATATTGGTTTGAAATAAAATTCGATTATAATTTATCAGAATTTGGCGTGTACCCGAGAACTTTTGAAGGTTTAAGAGGAATTATTTTTAGTCCCTTTTTGCACGGTAGTATTGAGCATTTGTACAGTAATACGATTCCAGCTTTCTTACTGATGGCCTCGTTACGTTACTTTTACAGGGAAAATTTCTGGAAAGTGTTGATATACGGGATTTTGCTGTCTGGAATTTTAACATGGTTAATTGGTCGCGAATCCTATCATATTGGCGCGAGTGGACTAATATATGTATTGGTTAGTTTTATGTTTTTTAAAGGTTTGCGTTCACAGTATTATCGTTTAGTTGCATTGTCATTGGTGATAATAATGCTTTACGGCGGTATGATTTGGTATGTTTTCCCGGATATTGAAGAAGGAATTTCTTGGGAGGGACATTTAGCGGGATTGCTTACCGGTTTTGGAATGGCGATTTTATTTAAAACGCCTGATTATAAAAAGTTTCTGAAATACGATTGGGAACAACCTGATTATATTTCAGAAGGAGATAAATTTATGGAGCGATTTGATGAAAATGGTCTCTTTGTAAATGCTCCAAAACCCGAAATCATTGAGGAGCCCATTGAGACTAATCTAGGACAACATTCAACAGCTGAAGAACAATTTAGAATCGTTTATCATTTTAAAGAAAATTCAAATTTGGAATAAAAAAACACGATTTAAGTGAATAAAGCGTGTTTTAAGTATTTTGCATTTCAAATTATTTTCGCTGTCTTACCGCTTCGTAGAGAAAGGCACCACAAGCTACAGAAACGTTTAAAGAGCCAATTGTTCCAAACATGGGCAGCTTTGCTTTTTCATCTACAATTTTTAGAACAGACGGATTAATTCCGCGGTCTTCTGACCCCATAATTATTGCCACAGGTTCGGTTAAAGAAATATCATAGATGGTTTGATCCGTTTTTTCTGTTGCAGCAACGGTTTTAATGCCCGAACCTTGTAAAAAGAAAATCGCGTCTTTAATATGTTCTACACGACAGATTGGAATATTAAAAACAGCTCCAGCAGAAGTTTTCACTGTATCTCCATTTACAGGAGCGGCTCCAGATTTTTGAACGATAATTCCGTCCACTCCCGAACATTCTGCAGTACGAATAATTGCGCCAAAATTTCTTGCGTCAGATATTTGATCCAGAACTAAAAACAAAGGGGTTTTTGTTTTTTCAAGAACAGTTTCCACTAAAGTTTCAATACCTACAAATGAAATTGGTGCAATAGTAGCAACCGCTCCTTGGTGATTATTGGGAGTCAGACGATTCAGTTTCTCAACGGGAACATAAGTAAATTTAACGTTGTTACGTTTCATTACTTTTAGTAAATCCTTCATCAATTCGCCTTGAGCGTCTTTCTGAAGAAATACTTTGTCTACTTCTTTACCTGCTGTGATGGCTTCTACAATAGCTCGAATTCCAAAAATCAAATGTTCTTTTTCCATGTTGCAAATGTAATAAAAAAAGGTTAGCTGAATGACTTGCTTTTTTTACACATCAATAAAATTTTAATTATTGATTAGTTAAATCATTTTTGTTGTTGAATAGGGTCTTTAAAAGTTGGTTACAAATTTTATTTGAACTACCGAATTTGCTGACTTTATTACTTGTTCATCCGTAGTTCCATTGGCATAAATTAGATTTAATAAACCGTTTTTTGATTGAATGCCTAAACCAAATCCAATTCCTAGAAGTCTGTTACTGGTGTTAGAAGTCTGATCTTGATAATATCCATAGTCTAAGACACTGTGTATGTATAGATTGGGTGACAGAATAAACCTGTACTCCGTAAGTATTGAAATAAAAGTATTTGCCTGTAAGCTGTTTTCGTTAAATCCTCTAATGGATTGAATGCCTCCAAAACGATAAAGTTCATTAATAATGAATTTAGTACTGTTTAAATAAAAGTTTTGACTTTTCAGATTTACGACGTTTCGTTTGTCAAGATATAAATTATGGCTAAAGTTGAGTTCGAAAAATGTTTGTTGATTGGTTTCGATTTTTGAACTTCTTTCACCCAGTCCAGTTTTGAAAATAAACCTTGTCTTCATTGGAAAGAGGGCGTCGTCGATGTAATCTTTGTATTCGAAAGTAGAAGTTACAAATGTGCTCTCGAAATCGCTTATAAATGCATTATTTGAATTCTGAATATCGCTCGATTCTGTGGATTGGTATCCCAGATATAGTTTTTTATTATGTGTAAAATAATAGCCTAAGTCTAAACCCGTTTTTGTGTTCTGAAAAGTACTGTCTTGTTTATAAATAGTAAGATTCGCTTTTAAGCCTAGCGGACTTTTAAAAATATAAGGAATTTCAATTCCAGCATTAAAAGTAACTTGTTTGTCGTCGTCGCTTTTCCAGTATAAATTTAATTCTTCACCGGAGTTTAAAATATTGATTAAAGATAAATCTAGATACCCCGTAAATTTAAGGTTGCTATTTTCATCATTTGCAAATCCAATATAGCCGTCAAATCTATTGGCTTTCGCTTTTTCCAGATAAACATAAACTTTGGTGCTGTCATCGCTAAACAAAATTTCGGGATATCGGTTCTGGTTTATGAATCTGAAAGCATTAAAATCCTTATAAATTTTATTCAGGTTATTTTTGTTAAACGTTTTTTTACGGTACAAACGCTGAATATTTTTTTTGTGACCTTCTGGAAATTTTTCATAACCATTAATAACAATTTCATTCAGGTATCGTTTTTTGTTACTGTCAATTTTTAAGCTGGCGAAAAGTTGGTTCTTCTCTCTTTTAAAATCCACAAGTTGGACAGTCGCCAATGAATAACCTTTCAATTCGAGTTCGGATAACTTTTGTTGCAAAAATAATTCAGTTTTATTAATAGGTAGGATAATGGTGTCATTCGGGAAAGAAAGGAAAGTAGACGCTTTGTCTATTTTTATATGTATCGATTGAGTTTGAATTCCCAAGTTGAAATTGAATTGGTATAAAGTATCGTTTATTTTTTGAGAATCAGTGAGCTGATTTTCTAAATAACCCAATTGTAGTAATTTATGTGAGAAATTTTGCGCTTCAGCAAGAATGCTTTTCGTATTAGAGTGTTTCTGAAGATAACCGAGCGAATCAATTTTTGTGTTTTCTACTTCTGAATCTGAAACTATTTTTAACGATAGTTGTTGGCCAAAATAATTTTGGCAATTAAATAATAAAAGAAGTAGTAGTAGATTTTTCAATACAATTTAGTTGGATATGTGCAATTCTACCCGATGTAATAATTCAAGAAACGGCTTTGTAATAAAAGAACTTTGCAGCTTATTCATTTTCTAAAATTTTACAAACGGTATAAATAAGACGTTGGTAAAAATAACGCAAAAAATGGAATTCTATGATAGTAAAAATAAATCTTTATTAATGTGATTGAAAATTAATGAATTATGATTTGTTTTTAGAAAAATCTTTTTTACATTTGCAACCCGTAAAAAGCGGGAAAATTATATATAAGAAATTTTTAGTATTAATTATGCCAACAATTCAACAATTAGTAAGAACTGGAAGAACTCAGATGACTAAGAAGAGTAAATCGGTTGCTTTAGATTCTTGTCCTCAACGAAGAGGGGTATGTACGCGTGTTTACACTACAACACCAAAAAAACCAAACTCTGCAATGCGTAAAGTAGCGCGTGTACGTTTGACAAATGGTAACGAAGTGAATGCTTATATCCCAGGTGAAGGACACAATCTACAAGAGCACTCGATAGTATTAGTTAGGGGTGGAAGAGTAAAAGATTTACCTGGAGTGAGATACCACATCGTTCGTGGTGCACTTGATACGTCAGGTGTAGCGGGAAGAACGCAACGTAGATCAAAATACGGAGCAAAACGTCCAAAAGAAGCAAAAAAGTAAATCTAAATTAGTTGCAAAGCTAAGAATTTATAAGGTCGAGAGGCATTAAAATATCTGCGCTTTCAACACAAAAGAAAAGAAATGAGAAAAAGAGCGGCAAAGAAAAGACCACTTTTACCAGATCCGAGGTTTAATGACCAACTGGTAACGCGTTTTGTGAACAACTTAATGTGGGACGGTAAGAAATCAACAGCTTTTAAAGTGTTTTATGATGCAATGGATATCGTAGAAGCTAAAAAGCAAGATGCTGAAAAATCTTCAGTAGAAATCTGGAAAGACGCATTGACTAATGTTATGCCTCACGTAGAAGTACGTAGTCGTAGAGTAGGTGGAGCAACATTCCAAATTCCAATGCAAATTCGACCAGACCGTAAAATTTCTATGGCAATGAAGTGGATGATACTTTATGCACGTAGAAGAAATGAGAAATCTATGGCTCAAAAACTAGCTTCTGAAGTTTTAGCTGCTGCTAAAGAAGAAGGTGCTGCTGTTAAAAAGAGAATGGATACTCATAAAATGGCTGAAGCAAATAAAGCATTCTCTCACTTTAGATTTTAATAAAAAGAAATGGCTAGAGATTTAAAATATACAAGAAACATAGGAATTGCTGCCCATATTGATGCTGGTAAAACAACAACAACAGAGCGTATTCTTTTTTATACAGGAAAATCACACAAAATTGGTGAAGTACACGATGGTGCTGCAACAATGGACTGGATGGCACAAGAGCAAGAAAGAGGTATTACAATTACTTCTGCTGCTACAACTTGTGAATGGAATTTCCCTACAAAACAAGGTAAAGTGCTTCCGGAATCTATTCCGTATCACTTTAATATCATTGATACTCCAGGACACGTTGATTTTACTGTAGAAGTAAATCGTTCTTTACGTGTACTTGACGGATTAGTTTTCTTATTTAGTGCAGTTGATGGTGTTGAACCTCAATCTGAAACGAACTGGAGACTTGCTGATCAGTATCATGTGCCTCGTATGGGATTCGTAAATAAAATGGACCGTCAAGGTTCTAACTTTTTGGGAGTTTGTCAGCAAGTTCGTGATATGCTAAAATCTAATGCAGTTGCAATTACTTTGCCAATTGGTGAAGAAAATGACTTCAGAGGTGTTGTTGATTTAGTAAAAAATCAAGCTATTATATGGCATGATGAAACTCAAGGTGCTACTTTTGATATTATCGATATCCCGGCTGATATGGTGGATGAGGTAAAAGAATTCAGATCGATTCTTATTGAAGCAGTTGCTGATTATGATGAGAATTTGTTAGAAAAATTCATGGAAGATGAAAACTCAATTACTGAGGAAGAAATCAACAAAGCTCTAAGAGCTGCGACTATGGATATGGCTATCATTCCTATGATTGCTGGTTCTTCTTTCAAAAACAAAGGAGTTCAATTCATGTTAGATGCAGTATGTAAGTATTTGCCATCTCCAATGGATAAAGACGGTATTGAAGGAATTCATCCTGATGATGCTGAGTTATTAGAAGAGGATCAAACAAAAATTTTGCGTAAGCCAGACGTTAAGGAGCCATTTGCTGCTTTAGCGTTTAAAATTGCTACTGACCCATTCGTAGGTCGTTTAGCATTTTTCCGTGCTTATTCAGGTCGTTTGGACGCGGGTTCTTACGTTTTGAATACACGTTCTGGAAACAAAGAAAGAATTTCTCGTATCTACCAAATGCATGCGAACAAACAAAATCCAATCGATTTTATCGAAGCGGGTGATATTGGAGCAGCAGTTGGATTTAAAGATATTAAAACTGGAGATACTTTGTGTGATGAAAAACACCCAATTATTCTTGAGTCAATGAAATTTCCTGCACCAGTAATTGGTATTGCAATTGAGCCTAAAACCAAAGCTGACGTAGATAAAATGGGTATGGCTTTAGCTAAATTAGCTGAAGAAGATCCAACATTTACTGTTAGAACAGATGAGGCTTCGGGACAAACTATTATTTCAGGTATGGGTGAGCTTCACTTAGATATCTTAGTTGATAGAATGAAACGTGAATTCAAAGTTGAAGTAAACCAAGGTGAGCCTCAAGTTGAATATAAAGAAGCTTTTACAAAAAGTGCGGTTCATAGAGAAACTTATAAAAAGCAATCAGGTGGTCGTGGTAAATTCGGTGATATCGTATTTAAATTAGAGCCAGCTGATGAAGTTGAAGGTAAAATTCCTAAAGGATTACAATTTGTTAATGCTGTGAAAGGTGGTAACGTTCCTAAAGAATATATTCCATCTGTAGAGAAAGGTTTCCGTGAAGCTATGAAAACGGGTCCATTAGCTGGATACCAAGTTGATAGTTTGAAAGTAACTTTAACAGACGGGTCTTTTCACCCGGTCGATTCTGATGCGCTTTCTTTTGAGTTAGCGGCAAGAATGG
Organism: Flavobacterium sp. SM2513; assembly: GCF_050908145.1. Classification (GTDB taxonomy): domain Bacteria; phylum Bacteroidota; class Bacteroidia; order Flavobacteriales; family Flavobacteriaceae; genus Flavobacterium. The sequence goes on from NZ_CP194228.1 coordinate 1,734,890, forward strand.
GTTATAGAGAAGTTGCTAAAGCTGCAGGAGCTGTTATTTTGGAACCTATCATGAAAATGGAAGTGATTACACCAGAAGAAAACATGGGAGATATCGTTGGTGATATTAACCGTCGTAGAGGTCAGGTTAATGATATGGGAGACAGAAATGGAGCGAAAACTATTAAAGCTGATGTGCCTTTGTCAGAAATGTTTGGATATGTAACCACATTAAGAACATTGTCATCTGGTAGAGCTACTTCAACAATGGAGTTTTCTCACTATGCAGAAACGCCTTCGAATATTTCAGAAGCGGTAATTAAAAAAGCAAAAGGTAACGCTTAATTCTTAAGAAAATGAGTCAAAAAATCAGAATAAAACTAAAATCTTACGATCACATGTTGGTAGACAAGTCTGCTGAAAAGATTGTAAAAACTGTAAAAAGTACAGGTGCAGTAGTAACAGGTCCTATTCCGTTGCCAACTCACAAAAAATTGTTTACAGTACTACGTTCTCCACACGTTAACAAAAAAGCTAGAGAGCAATTTGAAGTAATGTCATACAAGAGATTAATTGATATTTACTCTTCATCTTCAAAAACGATTGATGCGCTAATGAAATTAGAGCTGCCAAGTGGAGTAGAAGTTGAAATCAAAGTTTAAGTAGTAGTTCAAGAGAAATAAAAGGACGCTGCTTTTAGACGAAAAAAAGTTTTTTTGGTTTGTGTGTAAATAAGTTATACTTTTGCACCTCAAAAAAATTAGGGTTCGGTTAAAAGCTGCGTTCTATATTTATATTTAATAATTAATAATTAATATTATGTCTGGGTTAATTGGTAGAAAAATCGGCATGACTAGTATTTTCGATGAAAATGGAAAAAACATTCCATGTACAGTAATCGAAGCTGGTCCATGTGTTGTTACCCAAGTCAGAACCAAAGGTGTTGACGGGTATGAAGCGTTGCAACTTGGTTTCGATGACAAAAAAGAGAAACAGTCCACGAAGGCGGCCGTAGGTCACTTTAAAAAAGCGGGAACTGTAGCTAAGAAAAAAGTCGTTGAATTCAAGTACTTCGAAAATGAACACAAATTAGGTGAGGTAATCACTGTAGACCTTTTTCAAGAAGGCGAATTTGTAGATGTACAAGGTGTATCAAAAGGTAAAGGTTTTCAGGGTGTTGTTAAACGTCACGGTTTTGGTGGTGTTGGTCAGGCAACTCACGGTCAACACAATCGTTTGAGAGCGCCAGGATCGGTAGGAGCTTCCTCTTATCCTTCTAGAGTATTCAAAGGAATGCGTATGGCAGGAAGAATGGGAACTGATAATGTAACGGTACAAAACCTTAAAGTTTTGAAAGTAGTTGCAGATAAGAACCTACTTGTAATTAAAGGATGTGTTCCAGGACACAATAACTCTTATGTAATCATTCAGAAGTAATGGAAGTAAAAGTTTTAAATATCACAGGAAAAGAAACTGGCAGATCGATTACTCTTTCTGATTCAGTATTCGCAATTGAGCCGAATAATCACGCAGTCTATCTTGACGTTAAGCAATATCTTGCTAACCAAAGACAAGGTACTCACAAAGCTAAAGAAAGAGCTGAGGTTACTGGAAGTACTCGTAAGATTAAAAAGCAAAAAGGAACAGGAACAGCTAGAGCTGGTAGTATTAAAAACCCTTTGTTTAAAGGTGGAGGTCGCGTTTTCGGTCCACGTCCACGAAGTTATTCATTCAAATTGAATAAGCAAGTGAAACGTTTGGCTCGTAAATCAGCTTTCTCAATTAAAGCAAAAGAATCAAATATTATCGTTTTAGAAGATTTCAATTTTGAAACTCCAAACACTAAAAATTTCATCAATGTTTTGAAAGCTTTAGGGTTAGAGAATAAAAAATCGTTATTTGTAGTGGGTGATTCAAATAAAAATGTATATTTGTCCTCACGTAATTTAAAAACCTCTAGCGTTGTAAGTCACTTAGAATTAAGTACTTATGCTATTTTGAATACTAATAATCTTATATTGTTAGAAGGTTCATTAGAAGGAATTGAAGAAAATTTAAGTAAATAATAGGAATATGAGCATCATAATGAAGCCTATAGTAACTGAAAAAGTAACCAAAGAAAGTGAAGTTTCTAACCGTTTCGGATTCGTTGTAGATAAAAAAGCTAACAAAGTACAAATTAAGAAAGCTGTTGAAGCTGCTTATGGAGTATCTGTGGTTTCGGTAAACACAATGAACGTACGTCCAGATAGAACTACTAAATACACAAAAAGTGGTTTAATCAGTGGAAAAACCAACGCTTACAAAAAAGCAATGGTTCAAGTAAAAGAAGGAGAAACAATTGATTTTTACAACAATATCTAAGATAAAATGTCAGTAAGAAAATTAAAACCTATTACCCCGGGTCAGCGATTTAGAGTTGTGAATGGTTTTGACGCCATTACAACTGATAAGCCGGAGCGCTCATTGATAGCACCGATAAAAAACTCAGGAGGTAGAAATAGTCAAGGAAAAATGACCATGCGTTATACAGGCGGTGGTCACAAGCAAAGATATCGTATCATTGATTTCAAACGAACTAAAGTTGGAATTCCAGCTACGGTTAAATCGATTGAATATGATCCGAATCGTACAGCTTTTATTGCTTTATTAGCTTATGCTGATGGTGAAAAAACGTATATTATCGCACAGAATGGATTGCAAGTAGGTCAGAAATTAGTTTCTGGTGTAGATGCTTCTCCGGAAATCGGTAATACCCTTCCATTAAGCAAAGTGCCTCTAGGAACAGTAATTTCATGTATTGAATTACGTCCAGGACAAGGAGCGACTATCGCTCGTTCAGCAGGAACTTTTGCTCAATTAATGGCGAGAGATGGAAAATATGCAACAATTAAAATGCCTTCTGGAGAAACAAGATTAATCTTGTTAACATGTTCGGCAACAATTGGAGCGGTTTCTAATTCTGATCACCAATTAATTGTATCTGGTAAAGCAGGTAGAACAAGATGGTTAGGAAGAAGACCTAGAACAAGACCAGTAGCTATGAATCCTGTCGATCACCCAATGGGTGGTGGTGAAGGTCGTTCATCAGGAGGACATCCACGATCAAGAAATGGTATTCCTGCTAAAGGTTATAGAACTCGTTCTAAGAAAAACCCGAGTAACAAATATATTGTAGAACGTAGAAAGAAATAATAAGATATGGCACGTTCATTAAAAAAAGGACCTTTCGTTCACTACAAGTTAGATAAGAAAGTTCAAGAAAATGTTGAAAGCGGTAAAGGTGGAGTAGTAAAGACTTGGTCTAGAGCTTCAATGATTACCCCAGATTTTGTTGGACAAACTATCGCTGTTCACAACGGTCGTCAGTTTGTACCTGTTTACGTAACAGAAAACATGGTAGGTCACAAATTAGGAGAATTTTCACCAACTAGATCGTTTAGAGGTCATGCAGGAGCAAAAAATAAAGGTAAAAAATAAAAGAAGCAATGGGAGTTCGTAAAAGAGAAACAGCAGATGCGAGAAAAGAGGCTAATAAGTCTATTGCTTTCGCGAAATTGAATAACTGCCCTACTTCACCTAGAAAAATGCGCTTAGTTGCGGACTTGGTAAGAGGTCAGAAGGTAGAAAGAGCACTTAATATTTTAAGATTTAGTTCAAAAGAAGCTTCAAGAAAACTTGAAAAATTATTATTATCTGCAATTAATAACTGGGAACAGAAAAATGCAGATGGTGATGTAGCTGAGGCTGGATTAATCGTAAAAGAAATCCGTGTAGATGGTGGAATGATGTTGAAAAGACTTCGTCCAGCTCCACAAGGAAGAGCGCACAGAATTAGAAAACGTTCAAATCACGTTACAATCGTGTTGGGACAATTAGATAACACACAAGCAAATTAATTAAGATGGGACAAAAGACAAATCCAATTGGAAACAGACTTGGGATCATCAGAGGATGGGATTCAAACTGGTATGGTGGAAATGACTACGGTGATAAATTAGCCGAAGACTATAAAATCAGAAAGTACATCCATGCTCGTTTATCAAAAGCTAGTGTATCAAAAGTAATCATCGAGAGAACTTTGAAACTTGTAACCGTTACTATCACTACTGCTAGACCGGGTATCATTATCGGAAAAGGTGGACAAGAGGTAGACAAGTTAAAAGAAGAACTTAAGAAAATTACAGACAAAGAGGTTCAAATCAACATCTTTGAAATCAAAAGACCTGAGTTAGATGCTTATCTAGTTGCGACTAGCATCGCTCGTCAAATCGAAAGTCGTATTTCTTACAGACGTGCAATCAAAATGGCTATTGCTGCTTCTATGCGTATGAACGCTGAAGGTATCAAAGTTTTGATTTCTGGTCGTTTGAATGGTGCTGAGATGGCAAGATCTGAAGGATTCAAAGAAGGTAGAATTCCTCTATCAACTTTCAGAGCTGACATTGATTATGCTCTTGCTGAAGCACATACTACCTATGGTAGAATGGGTATTAAAGTATGGATCATGAAAGGTGAAGTTTACGGAAAACGTGATTTATCTCCACTTGTTGGAATGGATAAAAAACAATCCGGTACTGGTGGTAAAGGTGGAGATTCCAGAGGTGGAAAATCTAACTTTAACAGAGGTGGTAAACCAGACGCTCGTAAAAGAAAGTAATCTTATAAATTAAAGAAAAATGTTACAGCCTAAAAGAACAAAATACCGAAAGGTACAAAAAGGTAAAATGAAAGGGAACTCGGGTAGAGGTCATGAACTTTCTAATGGAATGTTTGGAATTAAATCGGTACATGAAGAAGGAGCATTCCTAACTTCTCGTCAAATTGAGGCAGCTCGTATTGCAGCTACTCGTTTTATGAAAAGAGAGGGCCAACTGTGGATCAAAATATTTCCAGACAAACCTATCACTAAGAAACCTTTAGAGGTACGTATGGGTAAAGGAAAAGGAGCCGTAGAATATTGGGCTGCTGTTGTTAAACCAGGAAGAATTATGTTTGAAGTTGGAGGAGTTCCTTTGTCAGTAGCTAAAGAGGCTTTGCGTCTTGCTGCTCAAAAGCTTCCAGTAAAAACTAAATTTGTCATCGCTAGAGATTTCGAAGCATAATCTATATTATTATGAAACAATCAGAAATAAAAAATCTTTCGGTAACGGAATTACAAGAAAAGTTGATCCAATCTAAAAAAGCGTATGCTGATTTAAAAATGGCTCATGCTATTTCTCCAATTGAAAACCCACTTCAAATTAGAGGTGCAAGACGTACCGTTGCACGATTCGCAACTGAACTAACTAAAAGAGAATTACAATAACTGTAATCTGCTGAAAGATGGAAGAAAAAAGAAATTTAAGAAAAGAAAGAGTTGGTGTTGTTACTTCTAACAAAATGGATAAATCCATTGTTATTGCAGAAGTAAGAAAAGTAAAACACCCATTATACGGTAAGTTCGTGTTGAAGACTAAAAAGTATCATGCACACGACGAAACAAACGACTGTAACATTGGTGATACGGTAAGGATTAGCGAAACGCGTCCTTTAAGTAAAACTAAATGTTGGAGGTTAGTTGAAATCTTAGAAAGAGCTAAATAATTATGGTACAACAAGAATCAAGACTAAAAGTAGCAGATAACACAGGAGCTAAAGAAGTTTTAACTATCCGTGTTTTAGGAGGTACCAAAAGAAGGTATGCCTCTGTTGGTGACAAGATTGTAGTATCTATCAAAGATACATCTCCTAACGGAAGCGTTAAAAAAGGAGCTGTTTCAACTGCAGTAGTGGTACGTACCAAAAAAGAAGTGAGAAGAGCCGATGGTTCTTATATCCGATTTGATGACAATGCATGTGTTCTTTTGAACGCGGCAGGTGAGATGAGAGGAACTCGTGTTTTTGGTCCAGTAGCAAGAGAACTTCGTGAAAAACAATTCATGAAAATTGTATCATTGGCACCAGAAGTGCTTTAATTATTTGTAAGATGATAAAGCTAAAGATAAAATCAGGAGATACTGTTAGAGTTATTGCTGGAGACCATAAAGGTGCTGAAGGCAAAGTTGTAAAAGTAGACCGTGAAAAGAACAAAGCGATTGTTGGAGGTGTAAACATGGTTAGTAAACATACTAAACCAAGTGCAAAAAGCCCTCAAGGTGGAATCGTTAAGAAAGAAGCTCCTATTCAAATCTCTAATATCGCTTTAGTTGATACTAAGACGAAAGAAACTACGAAAGTAGGAATGAGAATGGATGGAGATAAGAAAGTAAGATTTTCAAAAAAATCTAATCAAGTACTATAGTGATGGCATATACACCTAGACTAAAAGAAGAATATAAGAGTAGAGTTGTCTCTGCTCTTAAAGAAGAGTTCGGTTACAAAAACGTAATGCAGGTTCCAAAATTGGAGAAAATCGTTTTGAGTAAAGGAGTTGGAGCAGCAGTATCAGATAAGAAATTAATTGATTATGCTGTAGATGAATTGACTAAAATTACAGGTCAAAAAGCAATTTCTACAATCTCTAAGAAGGATGTTGCATCTTTCAAATTGAGAAAAGGAATGCCTATTGGAGCAAAAGTTACTTTACGTGGAGAGAGAATGTATGAGTTTTTAGATAGACTTGTAACTTCAGCTTTGCCACGTGTGCGTGATTTCAGCGGTATCAAAGCTACTGGATTTGACGGAAGAGGTAATTATAACCTTGGAGTTTTAGAGCAAATTATTTTCCCAGAAATTGATATTGACAAAGTAAACAAAATTTCAGGAATGGATATTACCTTCGTTACCTCTGCAGTGACAGATAAAGAAGCGAAATCATTATTGACTGAATTGGGATTACCTTTTAAAAAGAATTAAGACATGGCTAAAGAATCAATGAAAGCCCGTGAGGTGAAAAGAGAAAAAACGGTAGCAAAGTATGCTGAGAAAAGAAAAGCTTTGAAAGAAGCTGGAGATTTCGTAGGTTTGCAAAAATTACCGAAAAACGCTTCGCCGGTACGTATGCACAATCGTTGCAAAATTACAGGTAGACCTAGAGGATATATGCGTCAATTTGGTGTTTCACGTGTAACATTTCGTGACATGGCAAATAACGGATTAATTCCAGGTGTGAAAAAAGCCAGTTGGTAAAATTTCATCTACCATTTTGATATATCAACAGATAGTTGTAAGTTTGCCGGCTTTTAGTCACGAACTCACAACTGTCTGTTCGTTATAAAATAGAGTTTTAATGGTTTCAGGTTCCTCCGGATGGTCCGGATGAATACCAAAATCGCAATTTAATACATATGTATACAGATCCTATTGCGGATTATTTGACAAGAGTACGTAACGCTGTGGCTGCAAACCACAAAGTTGTGGAAATTCCTGCATCTAATCTAAAAAAAGAGATAACTAAAATCTTATTTGATCAAGGTTATATCTTAAGTTACAAATTTGAAGATAATGCCGTTCAAGGTAGTATCAAAATCGCTTTGAAGTACGATAAAGAGACTAAAGAAGCGGTTATCAAAGATATCCAAAGAATTAGTAAACCAGGTTTACGTAAGTACGCAGGTGCTTCTAAAATACCAAGAATTCTTAATGGTCTTGGAATTGCAATTGTTTCTACATCAAAAGGATTGATGACGGGAAAACAAGCTAAACAATTAAATATTGGTGGCGAAGTAATTTGTTACGTATACTAAAAAACTAAAGAGATGTCAAGAATAGGAAAAAATCCCGTTGTAATCCCTGCTGGAGTAACTGTTGAAGTTGCGAATGGTATGATTACAGTAAAAGGAAAATTAGGGCAACTTTCGCAAGAATTTTCAGATGTAACTGTGAAGGTTGAAGAAGGTCAAGTTCAGGTGGAAAGATCATCAGATCACAAAGACCACAGAGCAAAACACGGATTGTACAGATCACTAGTAAACAATATGATTATTGGTGTTTCTGATGGTTTTACTAAATCGTTAGAATTAGTTGGAGTAGGTTATAGAGCTTCTAATCAAGGTCAAAAACTTGATTTAGCTTTAGGATATTCTCATAATATCGTTTTACAAGTAGCTGATGAAGTTACTTTAGAAACTATTTCAGAGAAAGGTAAAAACCCGATTGTAAAGTTAACCTCTCATGATAAACAATTATTAGGAGCGATTGCTGCAAAAATTAGAGGTTTCCGTAAGCCAGAACCGTACAAAGGGAAAGGTGTGAAATTCGTAGGTGAAGTATTAAGAAGAAAAGCAGGTAAATCAGCTTAAAAAATAAAAGTATGTCATTAACAAAATCTGATAGAAGACAGAGAATTAAATTCAGAATTAGAAAGATTGTTAGCGGAACTGCTGCTAGACCAAGACTTTCTGTATTCAGAAGTAACAAAGAAATTTACGCTCAATTAATTGATGACGTAACAGGAAAAACTTTGTTAGCTGCATCTTCAAGAGAAAAAGGAGTAAATAAAGGTACAAACGTTGAAATCGCTTCAGCTGTTGGAAAACTTGTTGCCGAGAAAGCTGTTGCAGCTGGAATCGATACAGTAACTTTCGATAGAGGTGGTTATTTATACCACGGACGTATCCAATCATTAGCAGAAGGCGCTAGAGCCGCTGGACTTAAATTCTAATATAGTATGTCTAATTATAAAAACGTAGAATTGGTAAAACCTAGCGGACTTGAATTAAAGGATCGTTTGGTTAGTGTAAATCGTGTTACTAAAGTTACAAAAGGTGGTAGAGCTTTCGGTTTTTCTGCAATTGTAGTAGTAGGTGATGAAAATGGAGTTGTTGGTCATGGTTTAGGTAAATCTAAAGATGTTTCTGAAGCAATTGCGAAAGCAGTAGAAGATGCTAAGAAAAATCTTGTGAGAATTCCTCTAAACGGACACTCAGTTCCTCACGAACAAAAAGGTAAATTTAGTGGTGCTCGTGTAAACTTAATTCCTGCCTCTCATGGTACAGGAGTTATTGCTGGTGGATCTGTTCGTGCAGTTCTTGAATCAGTTGGTATTCACGATGTATTGTCTAAATCTCAGGGATCATCAAATCCTCATAACGTAGTAAAAGCAACTTTTGATGCTTTGTTACAAATGAGAAGCGCTTATACTGTTGCAAAACAAAGAGGTGTTTCTTTAGAAAAAGTATTTAAAGGTTAATTCAAGGAAATTATGGCGAAGTTATTAGTAAAACAAGTTCGAAGTCAAATCAACTGTCCACTTACTCAAAAAAGAGGATTAGAGGCTTTAGGACTTCGTAAAATGGGACAAGTTGTAGAGCATGAGTCAAATCCTGCTATCCTTGGGATGATAAATAAAGTTAAACACTTAGTTTCTGTAGAGGAAACTAAATAACAAATAATAGTTATGAATTTAAGTAACTTACAACCAGCTGAAGGTTCAACACATAATCAAAATAAAAGATTAGGTAGAGGAGAAGGTTCTGGAAAAGGTGGTACTTCTGCAAGAGGTCACAAAGGAGCAAAATCTCGTTCTGGTTATTCTAAAAAGATTGGTTTTGAAGGAGGGCAAATGCCACTTCAAAGACGTGTGCCTAAGTTTGGTTTTACAAACATCAATCGTAAAGAATACGAAGGTGTTAATCTTGATACACTTCAAATGATGGTGGATAATGGTTCGATTACAGATACAGTTGATATGACTGTTTTTGTTTCAAATCGTTTGGCTAGAAAAAATGAAATTGTTAAGATTTTGGGAAGAGGAGAGTTGACTGCTAAAATAAAAGTAACTGCTCACAAATTTACTGCTACTGCAAAAGCGGCTATTGAAGCTGCTGGTGGTGAAGCTGTAACATTATAATTTTTTTAGCAATATGAAGAAATTTTTAGAATCATTAAGTAACGTTTGGAAAATTGAGGAGCTGAAAAACAGAATCCTAATTACATTAGGACTGTTAATCGTTTATCGATTTGGAGCACATGTTACTCTTCCAGGTGTTGATGCAACACAGTTAGCAAACTTATCTGGACAAACAGACAGTGGAATTGGATCAATTCTAGATATGTTTACTGGTGGAGCGTTTTCAAAAGCATCAGTATTTGCATTGGGTATCATGCCTTACATTTCTGCTTCTATTGTAGTGCAATTGATGGGAATAGCAGTTCCTTATTTGCAAAAACTACAAAAAGACGGCGAAAGTGGAAGAACAAAAATCAACCAAATTACACGTTGGTTAACCATCGGAATTACGTTAGTACAGGCTCCAGGTTATATCTATAACTTGTACAGAACGATTCCAAATGCAATCATAGCTTCGTCAAACCCTGAAATGATTTCACAATTTTCATTCTTATTTTCTTCTGTAGCGATTTTAGTTACGGGAACCATATTTGCAATGTGGTTGGGTGAAAAAATTACGGACAAAGGTATCGGAAACGGTATTTCTCTATTGATTATGGTAGGAATTATTGCACGTTTGCCACAAGCATTCATTCAAGAATTTACTTCTACTATTACCAACAACAATGGAGGACCTATGTTATTGGTTTTAGAAGTAATCATTTGGTTATTAGTAATTGTAGCTTGTATACTTTTAGTAATGGCTGTAAGAAAGATTCCAGTTCAATACGCAAGGCGTACAGTTTCTGGAGAGTTTGAACAAGATGGAAACCGTCAGTGGATTCCTTTAAAATTAAACGCTTCTGGAGTTATGCCAATCATTTTTGCCCAAGCAATTATGTTTATTCCGGCAGCTGTAGCGGGTCTATCAGATTCAGATACTTCGCGTTCAATCGCAGGTGCTTTTAGTAACATGTTTGGATTTTGGTACAACCTTGTGTTTGCTACTCTAATTGTTGTATTCACGTATTTTTATACTGCAATTACAGTCCCAACTAACAAAATGGCGGATGATTTAAAAAGAAGTGGAGGCTTTATTCCAGGGATTCGTCCAGGAATTGAAACTTCTGAATTTTTAGATAAGGTGATGTCATTGATTACTTTCCCAGGTTCTTTATTTCTTGCTTTAATAGCTGTGTTCCCGGCGATTCTTGTAAGTATTATGGATGTACAACAATCTTGGGCAATGTTTTTTGGAGGTACGTCATTGATTATTATGGTAGGTGTCGCTATCGATACCATCCAACAAATTAATTCGTACTTATTAAACAAACATTATGACGGTTTGATGAAAAGTGGTAAAAACAGAAAAGCAGTAGCTTAAATTTTATGGCTAAACAATCAGCAATAGAACAAGACGGGTCAATCATCGAAGCATTATCAAATGCGATGTTCCGTGTAGAATTAGAGAATGGACATATTGTAATTGCCCATATTTCAGGAAAGATGCGAATGCATTATATCAAATTATTACCTGGTGATAAAGTGAAACTGGAAATGAGCCCTTATGATTTGTCAAAAGCAAGAATTACTTATAGATATTAAAGGATATGAAAGTTAGAGCTTCAGTAAAAAAGAGAAGTGCCGAGTGCAAGATTGTACGACGAAAAGGCAGATTATACGTAATCAACAAAAAGAATCCTAGATTTAAACAAAGACAAGGATAAATTATGGCAAGAATAGCAGGGGTAGACATCCCGAAAAACAAAAGAGGAGTTATCGCTTTGACTTATATCTTCGGAGTAGGAAGAAGTAGAGCTATTGAGGTTTTAGAAAAAGCTCAAGTTAGCCAAGATAAGAAGGTTCAAGAATGGAATGACGACGAGATTGGAGCAATCCGGGAAGCTGTTGGATTTTTCAAAATTGAAGGTGAGTTACGTTCTGAGGTTTCATTACACATTAAACGTTTAATGGATATCGGATGTTACAGAGGAATACGTCATAGATCTGGTCTTCCGTTAAGAGGACAAAGAACTAAAAACAACTCTAGAACGAGAAAAGGTAAAAGAAAAACTGTTGCTAACAAGAAAAAAGCAACTAAATAATAAGTAGTATGGCTAAAGCAAGTGTAAAAAAGCGTAAAGTTATCGTTGAATCAACAGGTGAAGCTCACATAAGTGCTACTTTTAACAACATCATCATTTCTTTGACTAACAAAAAGGGTGAAGTTATTTCATGGTCTTCAGCAGGTAAAATGGGTTTCAGAGGTTCTAAAAAGAACACTCCGTATGCAGCTCAAATGGCAGCCGAAGATTGTTCTAAAGTAGCTATTGAAGCAGGATTGAAAAAAGTTAAGGTGTATGTAAAAGGACCAGGAAACGGACGTGAGTCTGCAATCCGTTCTTTGCATAACGGTGGAATCGAAGTTACAGAAATTATTGATGTAACTCCAATGCCACACAACGGATGTCGTCCTCCTAAAAGACGTAGAGTATAATTTTATACTTGAAATGTTGCAAATAAAGTATTTGTAACTTTTAAAAAATGTAGTATAACAAAAAGGTAGAACTCAGATTATCGAAGGATATGACCTGAATTCATAATCTCTACCTTAAATTAAATTTTTATAAAAAAATGGCAAGATATACTGGTCCAAGTACAAGAATTGCTCGTAAATTTGGCGAAGCAATTTTCGGAGATGATAAATCTTTCGAAAGAAGAAGTTACCCACCTGGTCAACACGGACAGGCTAAAAAAAGAGGTAAAAAATCGGAATATGCAATACAGTTAATGGAAAAGCAAAAAGCTAAATATTCTTATGGAATTTTAGAGAAACAATTTCGTAACCTTTTTACAAAAGCATCTGCAGCTCGTGGAGTAACAGGTGAAGTTCTTTTGCAACTTTGCGAAGCGCGTTTAGATAATGTAGTTTTCCGTATGGGAATTGCTCCAACGCGTCGTGCAGCTCGTCAAATTACATCTCATAGACACATCACGGTTAATGGTGAATTGGTAAATATTCCATCTTGCCACTTGAAACCAGGTGATGTTGTTGCAGTTCGTGAAAAATCTAAATCTTTAGAGGCTATCGAACGTTCTTTATCTAATTCTAGTCACGTTTACGAATGGATTACATGGAATAACGATACCATGCAAGGTACTTTTGTTACTGTTCCTGCTAGATTGCAGATTCCAGAAAACATTAAAGAACAACTTATCGTCGAATTGTACAACAAATAATAATTGACTTAGTCGAAATTATGGCAATATTTAATTTTCAGAAGCCCGATAAAGTTATCATGATCGATTCAACCGATTTTGAAGGTAAGTTTGAATTCAGACCTTTAGAGCCTGGTTACGGATTGACCGTTGGTAACGCACTTAGAAGAGTTTTGCTATCCGCTTTAGAAGGATATGCGATAACATCTGTTAGAATTGAAGGAGTAGACCACGAATTTTCTACTATTTCAGGTGTTGTTGAAGACGTTACAGAAATTATTCTTAACCTTAAACAAGTGCGGTTCAAACGCCAGATTGATGACGTAGATAACGAATCTGTTACTATTTCTGTATCTGGGAAAGATCAACTTACGGCAGGTGATTTCCAAAAGTTTATTTCAGGTTTTCAAGTACTAAATCCAGAGCTAGTTATCTGTAATTTAGACAGCAAAGTAAACCTTAACATTGAACTTACTATCGAAAAAGGTAGAGGATATGTTCCAGCAGAGGAAAACAAAAAACAAAATGCAGCAATAGGAACAATTTTTACAGATTCAATCTTTACTCCAGTAAAGAATGTAAAGTATGGAATTGAAAACTTCCGTGTAGAGCAAAAAACAGATTATGAAAAATTAGTTTTTGAAATTAAAACTGATGGTTCAATCAATCCAAAAGATGCACTTACTGAAGCAGCTAAAGTTCTTATTCACCATTTCATGTTGTTTTCTGATGAAAGAATTACACTTGAAGCAGATGAAATTGCACAAACTGAATCGTATGACGAAGAGTCATTACATATGAGGCAATTGCTTAAAACTAAGCTTGTTGATATGGATCTTTCAGTAAGAGCGTTGAATTGCTTGAAAGCGGCAGAGGTTGATACACTTGGAGATTTAGTATCTTTCAATAAAAATGACCTAATGAAATTCCGTAATTTCGGTAAAAAATCTTTAACAGAACTAGACGAACTAGTTGCTATTAAAAATTTAACCTTCGGAATGGATTTAGCAAAATACAAATTAGATAAAGAATAAATTACTTCATATTTTGCTCTCCAAAGCGGATAGTAGCAAGATGAAGTTATAAAAAACACGTCATGAGACACGGAAAAAAATTCAATCACTTAAGCAGACAAAAAGGACATAGAGCTTCTATGCTTGCTAATATGGCTTGTTCTCTTATTGAGCACAAACGTATTAACACAACTGTTGCTAAAGCCAAAGCGTTAAAACAATTTGTTGAGCCGCTTATTACAAAATCTAAAGATGATACAACTCATAACCGTCGTATCTGTTTCGCTTACTTACGTAGCAAATATGCTGTAACTGACTTGTTCAGAGACGTAGCTGCTAAAGTAGGAGATCGTCCAGGTGGTTACACACGTATCATTAAAGTTGGAAATCGTTTAGGAGATAATGCTGATATGGCAATGATTGAACTAGTAGATTTCAACGAAATATACAACGGTGGTAAAAAAGAAGAGAAAAAAGCTAAAAGCCGTCGTGGTGGTAAAGCTAAAAAATCTGAAACAACTGACAAAGCTCCTGAAGCTCCAGCTGCAGAAACCGAAAGTAATGAAACTGCTGAGTAAGGCACTTTATTATTTAGTACAATTAAAGGATAAACATTTTGTTTATCCTTTTTTTTTTTGCTTAAATAGTAAATATTCATTGTCTGGTTTTACACTTAATTTGCTTAATCTTTACATCTGGTGGTAGTTATGTTTGTTTTTTATGACTTGTTAAAATAATGTAAATGGTTATTTTCCTAGAACTTATTGTTTTACCTTGCCTACTGTTTGAAATTTATTTTTAAAACATCTTCTTTATCAGTAAAATTTAGGGCAAGTAATTTTTTCGTACACTTCTACCTTTTTTTTTTAAATTCAAGTTTTCATGAATAGCAACAAGCTTATTTTGTTTTTCAATTATCATAGTATCCTATTAATTTTGATATTTGTGCCTGCTTTTTGCCTTTCCCAAAATCAAACAAATAATTGGTATTTTGGAAATAATGCTGGATTGAATTTCAGTAACGGAGATGTTGTAGTTGTAGAGAATGGAGGTATGCAGACACCAGCCGGATGTGCTACAATCTCTGATAATGATGGTAATTTATTATTTTACACAAATGGACAAACAGTTTGGAACAGCAATCATCAAGTCATGGAAAATGGTGATGGTTTATTTGGTCAAGCTTCCGGTAACCAATCTTCAATCATTATTCCGAAACCGAATGATCCAAACACATATTATATTTTTCATACAAGAGAAGTTGTGGAGACAAGTCCAATTTATTATATAGCTGGAATCTACTATTCTGAAGTAAAGTTTACTGCGCAACACCCTCTTGGGCACATAACCGATAATAAGAATTTGCGTATTGCCGAAGTTTCTTCTACTACAAGACTCGCAGCTATTCATCATCCAGAAACCAATACCACTAGAGTAGTTTGTATAACGAAGCAAGACCCTGTGTTTGGTATAATTATTCCGGATGGTAAATATATTTTTAGAATTTTTAACGTGACGCAAAGCGGTATCAATACTACACCAATTAAAAGAGAAATAAATGAAAATTTAGGTACGCTTGGTGCTATGAAAATTTCTCCTGATGGTAACTTTCTCGCGTTTGCCGACGATATTAATCAGAAAATTTATTTCTATAATTTTGATAACGATGTTGTTAATTTTACTCCCTATTTTACCATGCAAGCAATCCCTGCATTTCAAATATTTTTGAATCCATATGGAATTGAATTCTCTCAAGATTCTAAAATGTTTTATTATACAGGAGGAAATTATGTGGTGCAATTTCCTTTCACAGCTATCAATGATCCTATACCATTTGAATATTATTTAATGCCTGTGTCAAACCCAGGATCAATACAGTTGGCTAGAAATGGTAGGATATATGTAGCACAGGGAACTTCGGATAATTCCATTGCACATTTAGCGGTGATAAATTATCCTGAAAGAGTTGGTGCTGATTGTAATTTTCAGTCTTCAGCTATACAATTTACAGATGCAACTTCCACAAGAGGATTACCACTATTCATAGCTTCTGAATTAAGAAATAGAATAATTCCTTCCGAGGACGATTGTGTGGACAAGCCCTTTACTTTTGAGCTAGATGCCTATGCAGACATACAATCTGTTTTATGGGATTTTGGAGATGGAACTAGCTCGACCGAGAGTAGTCCAACGCATCTTTTTAGTACAGGAGGAATTAAGACGGTTAAAGCTACTATTATAATAAATAATCAGCCAATCGTACTATACAAAAAAGTAGAAGCATATCCATTACCTTTTTTGCCTCCAAATCAAATCTTGACACAATGCGATATTGATAACGACGGAGAATCAGTTTTCAATTTAGAAAACATTAAAGATTTTGTGTCAGATGGAGCCGAATTTATATATACTTTCTATAAAAATAGCGATGATGCAAATGATGATACCAATCCAATACAAAACCAACAGTTTTATACAAATATTTCAAACCCTGAGGAAATTTTTGTAAAGATGTTAACCCCATTTGGATGTACATCGATAGCTAGTTTTCAGCTTGAAAATTACTCACCCAATACGCAGCCAATAAAGGATTATTTTGCTTGTGAAAATTCTGATAACATCTTAAATAATTTTGAAGGCAAATTTAATTTAGGTAACATTGAAATTGAAATTAGAAATGAGTTTGGTCTTTCTCCAGATTTTACTGTTAATTTTTTTAGTAGTTTAATTGATGCGCAAACTAAAATAAATCCACTGGGTAGATATTATACGGGAGTTTCCACAATTATTTGGGTCAGAATTGAAGATGAAAACTTTAACTGTTTTGGAGTGATACCGTTTAATGCTGTTGTAAATTCAAATATTTCCGTTGATATCGAGAGTGTGTATACTATTTGTGACCCAAGTTTGCATCCAACAATCATTCTTGATGGTGGCATTAGTAATGATACATGGACTTGGAAAAATCAAAGTGGCGCCATCATTTCTACTCAACGATTGTTTCAACTGCTTCAAGTTGGCTCTTATTCTGTAACAGTAGAGAAGGTGGAAAATGGGCTGACTTGTTCCGTTAAAAAAAACTTCATCGTTAAAGGAATAACGAATCCTGAATTTTTAGACGTGAAAGCCGAAGATGGAGAGATTTATGTTTCTATTAAGGGAAATAGCACCTATGAATTCTCTCTTGACGGCGTAAGTTATGTTGGTTTAGGTACTTCATATACCTTTGGCGGTGTTCGTGCAGGTGTTCAAACAGTCTACGTAAAAGATATAAATAATTGCGAAAAAATAATTAGTGTTGAAGTCTATTTACTAAACATTCCAAATTACTTCACTCCAAATAATGACAGTTACAACGACATATGGAAAATAGCGGGTTTGTCAGATCAGTTTTACACTAAAGCTGAAATACTAATCTTTGACCGCTATTCAAAGCTGCTTCATAAAATGAATCTCTATGAAAATGAAGTAGGTTGGGATGGAATTTATAACAATCAAACGCTTCCTGCATCGGACTATTGGTACAAAGTAACTTTAACCGATTTACAAAATAATTTGATTGTCAAAAGGGGACATTTTAGTTTACTCAGATAACAACTGCAGTAATTTTATCCTTAAACTTACCGCTTGCTATTACTTTTAAAATTTATGAGACAGAATTCTTCGGCACTTTTAAAATCGCTACTTCTGTTTTTTACTTTTTTTGTCCTTCAAATAGGTCTACTATTCCTGTTTCATTATTTATTTGCTAAAACAGAAGTCAACGATTTAATGATGATAGCTATTGACGTAAGTTTTATAATTTGCATAATACTTAGTTTTAGATTTTTAAAGATTAACAGTCTTAGTTCTACCCCTTCTAATACTGCGGTTTTATACTTTATATTGTTTTCAATACTTTCCTTTCTGTGGTTTCTCGTCTGTCCACTATTTAAAATCGACCAACAGCAATGGAGTATAGATTTGACATTCACTACACGAAAGATAACTGATGTAACCACAAATCCAACTTTTTTCACGGTTTACGGTCTCCTACGCTTACTAGTGATTGTTCCTGTTTTAGAAGAACTGTTTTATCGAAAACTCATTTTTTCAAGTTTACTTGAGAAGCATGGTGTTTACATTTCAATCATTATCTCTAGTCTTTTATTCAGCATTGGGCATTTCGATTTCAACAACAGTATTATTTTTTTTATATTCGGAATACTATTGGGTGCTACCTATTGGAAGACAAGGAATTTGTATTATCCTATTCTTATGCACATTTGTATCAACGCAATGACTTTATTTTTTGTTTAAAATAATGTTCCATACACGTTTCTATTTCCTAAACTTAATTGTCAATAGTGCACATTTACGTAAAAAAAACTAAATTTGCACCCGACAACTACAAGACAACACACAACTACAACACATGAAGTACACAACACGACAAAAAGCCATACTTTTACTAAGTGATGGAACTATTTTTCACGGGAAATCTATTGGGATTGAAGGAACCACTTTTGGTGAAGTTTGTTTCAATACCGGAATGACGGGCTACCAAGAAATTTTTACCGATCCTTCTTACTTCGGACAAATCATGGTGGCTACGAATCCACATATTGGGAATTACGGGGTGAACGACAAGGAGGTAGATTCTAACTCTATCAAAATATCGGGATTGGTTTGTAAAAACTTTAGCTTTAATTATTCAAGAGCAGGTGCTTCAGGAAGTCTTGAAGATTATTTTAAGGAGCAAAATCTAATTTGTATTTCTGATGTTGATACTCGTGCTTTGGTAAGTTACATTCGCGATAATGGAGCGATGAATTCGGTGATTTGTACTGATGGAACGCCAATTGAAGAACTAAAAGCGGCATTGGCAAAAGCACCAGACATGAATGGCTTAGAGCTGGCTTCGAAAGTTTCTACAAAAGAACCTTACTTTTGGGGCGATGAGAATGCCAAATATAGAATCTCTGCTTTAGATTTAGGGATTAAATACAATATCCTTCGTAACTTTGCACAACGGGAATGTTACGTTAAAGTATTTCCTTTTGACGCGACGTTCGAGGAAATGGCTGCCTTTAATCCAGACGGGTATTTCTTGTCTAACGGTCCTGGCGACCCGAAGCCTTTAGTAGGTGCTCAAGAAATGGCTAAGAAAATATTGGAAACTAGTAAGCCACTCTTCGGAATTTGTTTGGGGCATCAAGTGATTGCATTGGCACACGGAATTCCTACTTACAAAATGTTTAACGGACACAGAGGAATCAACCATCCGGTAATGAATTTGATTTCTGGTAAAGGTGAAATCACTTCTCAAAACCACGGTTTCGCGGTTGAAAAAGAAGCTTTGGAAAACCATCCTGATTTCGAAATCACACATTTACACATCAACGACGGTACAATTGCAGGAATGCGAATGAAAAATAAAGATTGCTTCTCAGTACAATACCACCCGGAAGCGAGTCCTGGGCCACACGATGCTTCATATCTTTTTGATGAGTTCATCGAACGGATAGAGAAATCTAAATAATAACTTATGAGCCTGCAATTTTTGCAGGCTTTTTTAGTTTTATAGTTTACTTTAGTTCAACTACTAACTTTCTGATGAAGTTAAGTTGAATAGTTGATTTATCTCGCAGAGGCGCCAAGACGCAAAGATTAAATGTTACACTTCGGGTCTTGGCGCCTTTGCGTGATTTATGTATAGAGTAGGCTTTTAGTGAAATACTATTCAAATTTTGTAAAAATGTTTAACATTACTTTCTCCTTAACGTACCACGAATATAATCAGCAGAAAATACCACCACACTTTGCTGTCTGGATTTTATTACCTTCACAACGCCAAAATAGTACGTTTCAATCATGACATTGTTCCAACGCTGTAACAAATAAATTACTTATATGAAATTACTAATCTCAGTTTTACTATTTGTTAATTGGTTTTCAACCGCTCAAAGCAAAAAACATCTGCTTCTTGATGCAGCAAGTAAAAAACCTATTGAGCAAGCAAATATTGATTTTCTAAATGGAAGCGGAACACATACGGATGAAAAAGGACGTTTTAATTTAGATAAAAACGCTTCGTCTATAAGGATTTCTTATATTGGTTATCAATCTTTAGATTTGAGAACAAATGCTTTACCTGATACTATTTTTTTAAAGCAATCCACAGAAGTACTAACTGAAGTTAGTGTTGCTGGAGAAAAAAGAAAGTACCAGAGGATTTTCCCCAAAAGAGCAATTAATAATTACTTTATGGAAAATTTTGGTACAGGAGCTCCTATTTCAACTATTTTAATGAAAGCTATTTTTATTCCAAACGAAAGTAAGGATACATCTAAAATTATTTCAAAAATTATTCTTTATCCTACTGATTATAATACTGTTTCTTTAGGTCGTAACGCAAAATTTAAAAAACAGAAAGACCAGAAGTTCGCACCTTTTAAAATCAACTTGTATACCGTAGACACCTTAATTGGTATTCCGGTTCGGCAGCTATTTGTGAAGGACATAACGGTTCAATTGCAAGAAGGCGAAACCAAATTGATTTATGAATTGACTTTAGAACAACAACTTAACTTTCCTGCTGAAGGCATTTTTATAAGTATTTCAACTTTTGATAAGGAATATTATGAAGCTATTGGTTTTAAAACAGGACCTGCATTCAAAACCATTGGTATTTCGGAGGAAAGCGCGTTTAAGGTTTATGAAAAAAGTTTCGCGTTTTATGAAGAAGGCAACCCGAATGCTAAATGGTTTCGTGACAAAAGCATGTGGGATAGAAAGAATACCTATTATGTGGGTTTAGAAATTTATTAGACGAGTAAATTTGTAAGTTTCGCTGCTTATCAAACGTGTTGAAAAGTTTAAGTAATAACTAGTAAATTTTTAAATATCATCAAATACTTCTGTGGTAAAAACATGACACGAAAATATAGTTAAAAGGGTTTAATTTCTTCACTTTGTCTATGGTTTTTTGCGTTTATTGGAATATAAAATCAAATACTTCTTGTGGTAAATCTGTAAATAGTACATCTTTAGTAATTTCGCAGTTTTGCCATGGAGTCAATAAATAGTAATACTTTTCATAATAAAAAGAAGAAAGCGCTCCACCTGGTAAGGAAACACAAGAGTTGGTAACTTGCTCTGTCATGTCGTCATTTATAAACTCCTCAGTTATTTTCTCTGCGTTAAAAACGTAAAATACAGCAAATTTTGAAGCGTCTGATTTAGATGTGAAATGTATTTCCCCTATATTATCAATGGAGAAGTATGTTGTGATATTTGTCTTAAAATCAATAGTGTATTGCGAAGATTTAAAAGTATCCCAATCTGATTTAAAAACTTGAGCATTTACTTCTTGCAAATAGCAGGTAATAAGGAGTGAAAAAGCTAATATATATTTCATTGATTTGCTGGTTTTGTATAAATAAATCTACAGTTAGTTTGAATAATTATTAGTTCTATTTCCTCCTAAACGTAGTCCTGATAATATCATTAGGAAACACCACCACACTTTCGTGTCCTGATTTTGAAACCGAGACAACGCCAAAATAAAAGTTATCAATCATGATACCTTCTAATTCAAAACTATCTACATTTCCTACATATCGGCTGAATTCCCACTGAGGAGAAGTTGTTAACCGCCAGTATATCTTATATCCTGCAACATTTGAGTCGTCTGTTTTGTCCCACTTTAGCTTGGTGTTGGGTTCTACAACGCCTCCAATAAGTACATTTTTAGGTGTTGTTGGTGCCCAAGCCAATGCTGCTAGCGTAATTGCATTTACGGCAGTCAGCTTTTTAGCGTAAGCAAAATTCACGCCTTCTATAACATCGCCGTATTTAACACCGTTTTCAGTTCGTAGGTCTTGGTGTTGCCGGTTGTAGTTTTCGTGGGCTTCCATAATTCTTACTCCAGCAAAACCCATATCGTTAAAGGGTTTGTGGTGTCCTCCTCTTCCAAAACGGTCGAGTCTGTACACCATCATCGGGTTCATTTCGGGCATGTAAGTCAGTGTTGTTTTGTGAATAAAGCGTGCCAATTGTCGAGAAATACCATCCACTTCACCGCCATAATATCTTCGATTGGACTTTTCTTTTTCGGTTTCTATAAACGGGGTTGGTTCAGAAAAGATGCGGAATGTTCTGTTGTCTATCACGCCATCCACGCCTTCGATATTGCCTATCATGTCGTTATTTAGCACGGCCACAATGTCCCAATTGTTCTTTTTAGCATACTCGGCAAAGCCTTTTCCACCAAACAAGCCTTGCTCTTCTCCGGACAATCCTAGGTAAACAATATTGCAATCAAACTTATATTTTGACAATACTCTTGCCGCTTCCATAGTTCCTGCCATTCCCGTGGCATTGTCATTGGCACCTGGGGCGTCGTTTTTGAAGTCTATCGGGTCCGAATTTCTACTGTCAATATCGCCCGTCATAATAACGTAGCGGTTTGTTTTCTTGGCACTTTTTTGTACGGCAACCACATTTACAATCCATGTATCCTTAGGGACACGTTCGCCCACATTGGTGGTTACATAATCTTTTTGGTAAAAAACTTCTAAGCAATTCGCACATTCTTTTGAGGTTTTGTCAAATTCGGATTTTATCCAGCGTCGTGCAGCGCCAATTCCCCGCTTGGTTGAAACGGTATCGCTAAAGGTATTTCGAGTACCAAAGTTGGCTAAAGTTCTAATGTCGCTTTCAATTCTTTCGGCAGAAACATCTTTTATAATGTCATAAATGCGTTGGTCTGTTTGTGAAAACGACCATTGACTCAGAAGGACGAGTAGGAGTAGAGCGCTGTGTTTCATTTGTTTTTATTTCAAATTTAATGAAAAGGAATGAATTTGCCGTACTAACTTAAAAAAGTAACGCCTAGATAAGAAGAATTTATAAATTGTTTAAAGGTTTGTTTTTTACTTGCGCAAAATTAAAAATGCAGACTACAACCTTGTTATTAATTGCCACTAAACATGTTATTTCTCAGCCCATTATAGTGTGCCAATTATAAATTTTAAACTTCATATTATTCCTATACAATCTAATTACTTTATTATACTATATAAAATTTTAGGTATAGGTTACGAAACTTTTGGTAAGGGTTAAGAATCTTTGGGTATGGGTTATGGAGCTTTGGGTATGGGTTAAGAAACTTTTGGTAAGGGTTATGGAGCTTTGGGTATGGGTTAAGAAACTTTTGGTAAGGGTTATGGAGCTTTGGGTATGGGTTACGAAACTTTTGGTAAGGGTTAAGAAACTTTGGGTATGGGTTACGGAGTTTTGGGTATTGATACCGAATTCGTCTGTATTTAAATTTAAAGGTGGAAAACCACTCTTAAAAATATAAATATAGGTATTTAAATTATTAAAAATCAATTGGTTGCTTTGTTTTTTAAGACAGAGAATTTACAAACTTAAAATACTCCCCTAGTAAATGGTAGCGGAAATGAGGTGTTTTGATTTAGAAGTTTAATAGGGAATGTAACGGGATGAAAAGGCAGAATTTAGGTGTTTGAGAGGTGTATATTGTTGTTGAGTAATATAATCTAGGACGGGAATAGAGAGCTATTTGCACAGCGTTGTGAATTTCGGAGAGCTGCTTTATATAGGAATTCAGAAAATACAATTACTTTTACTTAATTGAATTAAACATAAAAACTTTACTTTGTCCTCGAACTTAATCTCCACATTATGAAAGAAAAGATATATCTAGGCTTAAGCATTTTACTTTTATTTGCAGTATTCTTTGCCATAACATCAGGTGATGTGGTTGTTGGTGTTTTAGACAGTACGCTTCCTTTTCAATGGATTTTGCTATTGATTGTCACTATGCTCTTTCCGCTTTTAAATGCTGCGGAAATAATAATCAATAGGGACTCTTGGAATGTGCTTTATTGGATTGGATTACTTTTAAATGTAATTGCGATTATTTTTGTAATGCGGTTTTTTAAGATTGAATTACTGTATTAATTTAAAACACCATAAACTTTTAATGGTCGGTGACCTGAAAGCTTTATGGTGTTTTATTTATGGCTATAAAGAAAGTGCTAATTTACAGCTGTTTTCGTACCGATGTGAACTTGTTAAATTAAGGGTTATTTTTTAATTAACTTCTTTACGGAAGTTCCGGTTTCAGAAGTGATTTTTAAATAGTAAACTCCGGTGGCTAAATTGTTGATGTCTACTTGTGTTATAGTATTGGTTAAGTGTTCGGTTTTTTGAAGAATGCCTATGTTGTTGTAGATTTCTAAAGTTGTACTTTTTGTAAATGAATTGTTCAGGTTGATTTCAATAAAATCTTCGGAAGGATTGGGGTAAAAACTGAATGACTCTTTATTGAATTGTGAAGTTGATAAAGCAACATCGGAATAAATGGCTTGTTTATTAAACGCTGAATTAATAATTAATGTTTTGACTCCTTCTGTTTCCGAAATTGAATAAGTGAAATAGGAGGTGAATGCAGGACTGGAATCAATTCCGTCTGTAAATACAGGAAAATAAATTTCTTGATAAATTGCTGCATCTGCATCTTCGCATAAATTTAATGTTATACTATAGTTTGAAAATGAAAATTGAGTAGTATTGTTTTCAAATACCACTGGACCAAACAAACTGTTGCAAGCGTTTGTAGAAAGATTCGTCGGTGAAAACATCAGAATCATATTTGAATTTGGCGGAATAGTATCCGCTCCGTTTACGATAACATTGTGCAAATACCAAGTGTTGTTAAAAATTTGAGGGTCTTGAGCAAAAGAAAAATTTAGTGTTGTTAAGAAGAATAAAGTGTAAAGTTTTTTCATGATGTGGTTGTTTTAGTTAGGAGTGAGATGTTAGTGACAGGTGGGATTATTACTCAATTAATGTATCTATGTTTTGGATTAATTCACTTTCTGATATTTTGAATACTGATACCTTAACCCCAAAATACTCAACTATTGAGATGTATTTTTTTCCTAAAGGACGAATGCTGTAAGGTCTAAAAGAATATTGCCACTCTGGGCTAACCTTAAAGTTATTTCTTTCAAAAGTAGGATAATATTTCTTTTCGTCAAAATTATATTTATGTTCGCCTTTAATAATCGTTAAAGAATATTTATCTAAAAATATGCATAAGTGACTTGGGATAGGGACACTAAACTGTACGATTTTAGTCAGTTGTGCTACTTCGATAACCTCTCTGTTTTGATATGTAAGGATGAAATATATACCGCTTTGATAGTAATAATCAAAAAATTTAGATGACTCAATTTTTTCCACATCAGTAGGTCGATTTATTTTGTTTAAAAGAATTTTTGTAAGCAGGCCAGGCGTTTCTAAGTTGTACCAATGTTGAAAATTGTTTTGATTCTTATCTGTCGAATTAGATTTTGTTATTATTGCATAGATTAGGTTCAAAGTTTTGTAAATATCTGTTTCAGTATTAAAGATTAATATGTTCAAACCTTTATTAGAGGGGTCTTCCTTTTCAATATAGGCATAACATTTAAATTCGTTGCCATGAATGAGTGATAGATGAATTTGCTTATCAAATTTAATTTCGCTTAATAGCAAATCTAAATATTTCGCAGTAATGATATTTGTATTTACTTCTTCGGTATAATAAGAAGTAGATGAGGTCAAATTCACATTTCCGTACTTCTTCCTAAACTGCACATTTGTGTGAGCGAAACTTGTGAAAAATGAAAAGAGAAGTAGCAGGTTTATTGTTTTCATTTTAGCTTGGGTTTGAGTTTTATTGAGCAATTTAGTTTATACTATATAACTGCTTAATTACCATAGTAATTTACTTGACTAAAATTTTTTTACTTTCTCAAATATATAAATTCATTTGCAATTATTTTGAATTCAATATTAAAATGCAAGAATTTTAGCTTAAATCCCAAAACGTAAAAAGAAACCTAAAGTTTTTATCATAGCCCTGATGCTGGAATTGTTTGAGCTCTCCCGATTTTTCATCGGGAAGCGAGTTCCTTCAGCAGGAACATGGATTCTGAAACAGCCCAAGCGGTTTGCTCCAAATAAATAAACTACAAACGAAACCGATTGAGTTGATAAGATTGTACATTTTCTTAAAAGGATTGATAAAGTTGTAATATATTTGCAATTATCAATGATTAACACACAATTAAAACTATAGTAAAATGAGTATTATCATAAAAATTCATGCCCGACAAATTTTAGATTCAAGAGGAAATCCAACGATTGAGGTGGATGTAATTACCGAAAACGGCGTTTTGGGTCGTGCTGCTGTGCCAAGTGGTGCTTCGACAGGCGAACATGAAGCGGTGGAATTACGTGATGGCGGAAAAGCCTTTATGGGTAAAGGTGTTATGAAAGCTGTGGAAAACGTGAACCGTACTATTGCTGAGGAATTGTTGGGAACCTCTGTGTTTGAACAAAACTTGATTGACCAAAGAATGATTGAGCTTGATGCGACGCCAAATAAACAAAACTTGGGTGCGAATGCTATTTTAGGTGTTTCGCTTGCTGTTGCTAAAGCGGCGGCTAATGAGTTGGGATTGCCATTGTACCGTTATATTGGTGGTGTTTCGGCAAATACGCTTCCGGTTCCGATGATGAATATCATTAACGGTGGAAGTCACTCTGATGCTCCAATTGCGTTTCAGGAGTTTATGATTATTCCGGTGAAAGCGAAAAACTTTACACACGCGATGCAAATGGGTACGGAGATTTTTCACCATTTGAAAAAGGAATTACACGATAGAGGTTTGAGTACAGCTGTAGGTGATGAAGGTGGTTTTGCACCCAACTTGGCTGGCGGAACTGAAGATGCAATTGAAACGATTCAGAAAGCGGTTGAAAAAGCAGGTTATAAATTTGGCGACGAAATTATGATTGCTTTGGATTGTGCGGCTTCGGAATTTTATGTGAACGGTACGTACGATTATAAAAAGTTTGAAGGTGAGAACGGAAAAATTCGTTCAAGCAAAGAACAAGCGGAATACTTGGCAGAATTAGCTGCGAAATATCCTATTATTTCTATTGAAGATGGAATGCAGGAAGACGACTGGGACGGTTGGAAATACTTGACGGACTTGGTAGGAGATAAGGTGCAATTAGTGGGTGATGATTTATTTGTAACCAATGTAACGCGTTTGAAAACGGGAATTGACAAAGGAATAGCCAATTCGATTTTAGTGAAGGTAAACCAAATTGGTACTTTAACAGAAACGATTGCAGCGGTAAATATGGCTCATAATGCAGGTTATACTTCTGTAATGAGTCACCGTTCTGGCGAAACAGAAGACAACACGATTGCTGATTTAGCCGTGGCGTTGAATTGTGGTCAGATTAAAACAGGTTCGGCTTCTCGTTCGGATAGAATGGCGAAGTACAATCAGTTGTTGCGTATTGAGGAAGAATTAGGCGATGTGGCTTATTTTCCTGGTGTGAAAGCGTTTAAGGTGAAATAGGTTTTTGCCACTGATTAATTCAATTAAAATGATTTTTTAAAATTACCCTTTTAGAGTTTTATGCTTTGAAAGGGTATTTTTTGGCTCGCAAAGGCGCTAAGACGCAAAGTGTAAGTAGTTGTTTCTTTGTGACTTTGCGTCCTTGCGAGACCTTTTCAATATTGTTTTTAATTGGCTGTTATTTTTAATCCTCGAAGGGCTTGGAACCCTTCGAGGGTTTTTTTTGGCTTGCAAAGGCGCGATGACGCAAAGTTTAAGTAGTTGTTTCTTTGCGACTTTGCGTCCTTGTGAGACCTTTTTAATATTGTTTTTAATTGGATGTTATTTTTAACCCTCGAAGGGTTTGGAACCCTTCGAGGGTTGTCCTATAGGAATCGCAAATTTGATTCAAATTCTAACTCAAATCCATCAAATACTCATTTGCTATTTGTTTGCAGTAACAAAATGCTATTTTTGTTTGTATCTAATTATGTATCATGAGTAGAATGAAGAATTATAGTGTGCTTGTCGTTTTTTTCCTTTTCGCAAATGTATTCGCGCAGGAATCTGCCGTTGATAGTTTGCAACAAGTTTTAAAAAACAGCAAAGACGATATCGAAACAGCAAAGGTGCTGAATGAATTGGCGTCGGCTTATCAAGATTTCAATCCTGTATTATTGAAGGAATATGCTCAAAAGGCATTGGTTGCTTCTCGTAAAATTGATTTTGCTTTAGCGGAAGGAACTGCGTTGTTGAACCTTGGTAATGCAGGAATTATCTCTGGGAATTATGCGGAAGCTTTGGCGTACTTTCAAAATGCTCAGATTGTTTTTGAGAAAGAATTGCAAGAACAGCCCGATAATCAACTGGAATTAAAAAACGGACTGGCTCGTGCTTATGGAAGTATGGGAATTGTGTTTTCGGAGCAAAATAGTTATGCAAAAGCCTTACAAAATCATTTGAAGGCACTACAATTATATGAAGAGACGAGTCAGGAACTTAAAGTGGCTCAAGTTTCTAATAATATTGGAGTGGTTTATCAATCTCAAAACCAAGACTTCAAAGCTTTGGAATATTTCTTGAAATGCTTCAAAATTCAAGAGAAGAACAAACTTTCGTACAGTGGGATTACGGCAACGAATATTGGGAAGGTTTATTTGAACCAAAAGAATTTTGCGGAAGCACTGGCTTATTTTCAATTGGCCGAAAAACGATTCGAACAATTTCCAGATGCAAGAGGTTTGGGAGAACTGTACAATAATCTTGGTCGGTATTTTCAACAACGAAATAACAAGCAGGATGCAGTATTGTCTTTTGATAGAGCGTTATTTGAATTTCAGAAGATTGACGATAAATTCGGTACTTCGGATACGTATTTTTATTTGGGTCAATTTTATTTTGAACAAAACGACTACCAATTGGCACTTGAAAACACGCAGCAATCATTGGTATATGCTAAAGAATTAGATTTATTAGAATTGGTTCAAAACTCCGAGTTGGCCTTGAGTACGATTTATGAGAAAATGGGGCAAACAAATGCGTCGTTGAAACATTTGAAATTGTACGGCCTTGCGAAAGACCGTTTGCAAAGTCAAGAAAACATTCGCCAAATGGTTCAGGCAGAAATGAATTTTGAGTTCGACAAAAAGGAATCGCTTTTGCAAAAAGAACAAGAGAAAAAAGACATTGTGTATCAAGAGGAAATCAAACGCCATCAGATGCAAATTTTCTTTAGTATTCTGTTTGTTATTTTGGTATTCGGAATTGTGTTTTTAATTTACAACCGAATGCAGCTCAAGAAGACATTGACACTTCAAAAAGAACTTGCCGAATACGAACAGAAAGCCTTGCATTTGCAAATGAATCCGCATTTTGTGTTTAATTGTTTGGGTTCGATTTCCAGTTTTATTGTTCAGAATGGAACCGATTCGGCGATAAAGTATTTGGCAAAATTCTCAAAACTCATGCGATTGACCTTAGAATATTCGAAAGAAGCTTTAATCCCGATTGACAAGGAAATTGAAAGTTTGCAGAATTATCTGGAACTGGAACAACTGCGTTTTAATCAAGTTTTTGATTTTACGATAACGAAAAGTTCGAAAATAGAAGATGATTTGGCTTTGCCACCGTTATTGTTACAACCTTTTGTGGAGAATGCCATTATTCACGGGCTGATTCCGAAACAAGAGAAAGGAACGATTGCTATTTCATTTGAATTGGAAGGCGAAACCTTGTTATGTACGATTATTGACAACGGTGTTGGATTGGAAGCTTCACAGAAGTTAAAAGAACAATCGGTATCCATACATAAATCAATGGCGTTGGACATTACTAAAAAACGATTGGAAATGATGGAAACAACGACTCAGAAAAAATCATTTGTAACAATTGATGAAGTTGTTGATGAAAATGGCGTGGTGAAAGGAACAAAAGTGGTGTTGCATTTGCCGGTTCAGTATTTATAAGAAGTTGTCAGTTGACAGTTGACAGTTGACAGTTTTCAGTTTTGAGCAACTTGTGGTAATTGGTTAATAAGATAGAGGGATAAAAAGATAGAAGGATTTTAGAGATGATAAAAGTACTATTAATAGACGACGATGCGAATTTGCGACAAGGAATGAAAGTTTTGTTGGAGCGATATGCATCGGATATTGAAATAATTGGTGAAGCCGATAGTGTGAAAACCGGGACAATCGCAATGGAGAAATTACTTCCTCAAGTGGTTTTTTTAGACATTCAATTGAACGATGGAACTGGTTTTGACATCTTGGAACGAGTGACTAAAAGTCAAGGAAAATTGAGTTCGCATATTGTATTTATAACGGCTCACGAACAATATGCCATAAAAGCCTTTCGGTTTAGTGCCTTGGATTTTTTGTTAAAACCCGTTGATCCAGAAGAATTGCAGAAAGTGGTGGAGAAAATCAAGGCGGTTTTAAATCAAAAGGAAAACTTTGAACACATCGATTTACTTTTGGAAAATATCAGAAAGAAAGTAGATAATTTTAAACGAATTGCACTTTCTACCAGTGATGGCATTCATTTGTTTGAAATTAGTGATATTATCAGGTGTGAAAGCGAGGATAATTATACCAAGTTTTACATTAAAAATCATAAGCCTGTTTTGATTTCAAAAACCTTGAAAGAATATGAAGAGTTATTAGCAGAACATGGATTTGAACGCATTCACCAGTCGCATTTAATTAATTTGGCTTATTTGAAATCCTATATAAAGAAAGACGGCGGTTATGTGATTATGAGTGACAACAGTAATTTGCCTATTTCGCAAAGGAAAAAAGACAGGCTGCAGGAATTGTTGAAGAATCTTTAAAAAGTCTTTTCTTTTTGAGAATGATTTAGCGAGTCGAATCGAATTCTAATTCAAAAGTGCTACATACTCAATTGTCTATTATTTAATTAAATTTCGGATTTATATTTACTAAACCAAAGAATTAAAATACATCATTATGAAAAAATATTACTTACTACTATTATTTGTAGCTTCCTGGATGAATGCTCAAATTGTAACTATTCCGGATGCAGCATTTAAAGAAAGGTTGCTTGCTTCGAGTAGTTCGTTTTTTGTTGCGAAAAATTTACAGGGTAATTTCTTTAGCATAGATGCAAATGATGACGGGGAAATCCAGTTGCAAGAAGCACAGCAAGTAACTTACTTGCGATTGTACGATTTACCAATAAACAGTCTGGAGGGAATTGAAGCGTTTACGAACTTGACGGAACTTCAATGTTGGAAATTAAATCTAACTACTTTAGATGTTTCTGCACTTACGCAGTTAAAATTGCTCAATTGTGCTCAAAACGATTTAGACATTATTGACATTAGTGCATTATCTAATTTAGAAACTTTTTTATGTGATGATAATAATCTTACTACACTTAATTTTTTAAACAATCCTAACTTATTAAGTATTGGTTGTTCAGATAATCTGCTCACTACGCTAGATGTTTCTAATTTGGCAAACTTA
The DNA here is from genome assembly GCF_050908145.1 of Flavobacterium sp. SM2513. Taxonomy (GTDB): domain Bacteria; phylum Bacteroidota; class Bacteroidia; order Flavobacteriales; family Flavobacteriaceae; genus Flavobacterium. The sequence continues at coordinate 1,766,249 of NZ_CP194228.1, forward strand.
AATCAGCTTGTATGTTACGGCAATTTTTTAACAACAATTACATTTCCTGTTAATAATAGTATTACTTCATTATATATTTATAATAACCTCTTGACTTCGCTCGACTTTTCAATCCTGCCTAATTTGACGAATATTTCTTGTGACCGAAATAATTTCACATCACTCGCATTTGATAATCTTCCTAATTTGACCTTTATAGATTGTGGTGGAACGCAGTTGTCAAGTCTTACATTTAATAACTTACCTAGCATGTTAAGTTTGAATATTCATAAGGGAACTTTTCCAACTTTTGACATTTCCAGTTTATCAACTTTGACACGAATTACGTTATATAATACAACAAATTTAGCAACGCTGGATCTCTCAAATTTACCTCTTTTGAACTTCTTTCAGTGCACGGGAAATGCGAGTATTAATAGTTTAGATATTTCCAATAATCCGCTGTTAAATGATATTCTAATAAATAACAATCCGTTAATCAAAAGTTTAAATTTCAAGAATGGTACAACCCAAAATATTGATGGGATGTTTTTTGATTCGTCATTGCAAAATCTTGAATACATATGTGCTGATGAAGGTGAATTACAAATTTTACAGACTGAAATGAGTTATTTTTATCCTACTAAAAATATTGCAGTTAACACATACTGTTCTTTTAATCCAGGTGGGAATTATAATAAAATTTTAGGAGCGGTGACTTTTGATTCTAACAACAACGGTTGCGATGAAACAGATGAAGTTTTACCTAATATTAGAATTAATATTAATGACGGAGTAAGTCAAGGTGCTACATTTGCAAGTAATTCTGGAAACTATGGTTTCTACACGCAAGCTGGAAATTTTACTTTAACTCCTTCTATTGAAAATCCAAGCTATTTTAACTTTTCGCCTGTAACAGCAACAATTCCTTTTGCAAACAATAATAATAATTTAGTAATCCAAAACTTCTGCATCACTGCAAACGGAATTCATCCCGATTTAGAAATTGTAATTGTCCCTATAATTCCTGCAAGACCTGGTTTTGATGCCGTTTATAAAATTGTCTATAAAAACAAAGGAAATCAGACGGTTGGTAGTTCTGTTAATCTAACATTTAATGATTCTGTTTTAGATTTCGTTACGTCGTCAGTCGTGCCAACTCTGATTTCTGGTTCAACTTACAATTGGAATGTAGGAAGTTTAGCGCCATTTCAAGCAGGAAGTATTCTGGTTACATTCAATGTAAATTCTCCACAGGAAATTCCGGCCGTGAATATTGACGATATTTTGACTTTTAACGCAAATATCAATTTGATAACTGATGTGATGCCAAATGATAATTCTTTTGAATTCAATCAAATCGTTGTAGGTTCGTATGACCCAAATGACATCACTTGTTTACAAGGAAATGCACTTCCTACTTCAGAAATGGGTGCGTATTTACATTACAACATTCGTTTTGAAAACACAGGAACCGCTCCAGCTGAAAATATAGTTGTAAAAAACACAATTGATTTGACGCAATATAACATTCAATCATTGCAAATTATGGAAAGTTCGCATCCAATGACGGTACGTGTTACAGGAAATATTGCGGAATTCATTTTTGAAGCCATTGATTTAGATACGGGAGGTCACGGAAATATTTTGTTGAAATTGAAATCAAATGCAACACTTACTAACGACCTTGTAATTAATTCGGCAGATATTTTCTTCGACTATAATTTTCCAATTATTACAAATGACGAGCAAACTGTTTTTGCCGATTTATCTAAAAATGATTTTGTAAAAGATGCCTCGATTCAGGTGTATCCAAATCCAACGGATAATTTGGTTACCATTAAGGCGGATAATGCCATAAATTCCATCCAGTTGTATGACGCTCAAGGTAGATTGTTAAGTACTAAAATGACAAATGAAAATACGCAAACTTTGGATTTATCTAATTATTCATCAGGTGTTTACTTTTTGAATATATCAACGGCAGTTGGTAAACAAACTCAGAAAATCATTAAAAAATAGTAAAATTTAGTTTAGTTTTTTTGTTAATGCAAAATCCACAATGTCATGGTTGTGGATTTTTGTTTTTTAAGAAGTTATTACGGAATTCTTTTATAAAATAATTAACGATTGTAGGGTGTAAATCGTTTTTTAATTTGTGTTAATTTTCATAGATTTGTTAAATTATAATTTTTCACCGATAATCATAAACAGAAATATGTCAAAAACAGCAATATTAGAATTAGAAGGCACTAAATATGAGTTTCCAGTAATTGTAGGAAGCGAAAAAGAAGTAGCCATCGATATAAGCAAATTAAGAGATTTAAGTGGTGCTATCACAATGGATCCTGGATACAAAAACTCAGGAGTTTGTAAAAGCGATATTACTTTTTTAGACGGTGAAGAAGGAATTTTACGTTACCGAGGATATTCAATTGAGGAATTAGCCGATAAAGGGAATTTTCTTGAAGTTTCATACTTAGTTATTTTCGGCGAATTACCAACAAAGGAACAACTTACAAAATTCGAGAAGGATATTAACAAATATACTTTGGTAAATGAGGAAATGAAAAACATCATTGATGGTTTCCCTAGAACCGCTCATCCAATGGGTGTTCTGTCATGTATGACCAGTGCATTAACTGCTTTTAATCCAAAAGTTGTGAATGTTGAGAATGAAAAAGAGATGTATGATGCGGTTTGTAAAACGATGGGTAAATTCATGGTTATTGCAACTTGGACGTACCGTAAAACTGCAGGATATCCGTTAAATTATTATAACAATACAAAAGGGTACGTGGAGAATTTCTTGCATTTAATGTTTGAATTACCAACAGGACCTTATAAAGCAAGTCCAATCGTGATTGATGCTTTAGATAAATTGTTTATTCTTCATGCCGATCACGAACAAAACTGTTCTACTTCAACAGTAAGAATGGTTGGTTCTTCTCATGCGGGATTATTTGCTTCTATTTCTGCAGGAGTTTCTGCACTTTGGGGACCGCTTCATGGTGGAGCAAACCAAGCCGTTTTAGAAATGCTTGAAGAAATTCAAAAAGACGGTGGAGATGCTGATAAATATATGGCTAAAGCCAAAGATAAAGACGATCCATTCCGTTTGATGGGATTTGGTCACCGCGTTTACAAGAATTTCGATCCAAGAGCACGTATTATCAAAAAAGCAGCTGATGAGGTATTGAGAGAATTGGGTGTTGATGATCCAATTTTGCAAATTGCTAAAAAATTAGAAGAAGCAGCATTGGTAGATGAATATTTCGTTTCTAGAAAATTATACCCTAATGTAGATTTCTACTCTGGAATTATTTACAGAGCATTAGGAATCCCTACTGATATGTTTACAGTATTGTTTGCTATCGGACGTTTACCAGGTTGGATTGCACAATGGAAAGAAATGCGTATTAACAAAGAACCAATAGGAAGGCCCCGTCAAGTTTACACAGGTCACCCATTACGTTCATTTGTTGAAATGGAAAAAAGATAATACTTACTTTTTTTATAAAGGAAGCCTTTCGTAAGAAAGGTTTTTTTTTGGAAATAAATCAGCGGATAGAAGTATTTTTTAACAGTAATAAGTAAACAAAAATAGCAAAGCTAAAGTGCTTTTTCTATATTTGTCATTCGCATAAAACGAAATCATATGTTGCAATTAAATGTAAAAAACGAAACGTCAAGATTAAAAGCAGTAGTCTTGGGAAGTGCCATAAATAATGGTCCAACACCAACGGTTGAGGAGGCTTACGATCCCAAATCACTTGAATATATTTTGGCAGGAACGTATCCTATTGAAGAAGATATGGTGAAAGAGATGGAAGCGTTCAATCAAGTATTTCAGAAGTACAATGTCAAAGTTTTTCGTCCTGAAATGATTGAAGAGTACAATCAGATTTTCACAAGAGACATTGGGTTTGTGATTGATGATATGTTCATTAAAGCCAATATTCTTCCGGATCGTGATCGCGAATTAGATGCAATCAATTATGTAATTGATCAAATGGACCCAACAAAAGTAGTTCGTCCACCCGATGAAGTACATATTGAAGGTGGCGATGTGATGCTTTGGAACGATTATATTTTTATTGGCACGTATAAAGGAAGCGACTATGCCGACTATAAAACGGCGAGAACAAACAAAGAAGGAGTCGCATATATCCGAAATCTTTTTCCAAACAAAATAGTGAAGGAATTTGATTTAGTAAAATCGAAAATCGAAGCGAGAGATAATGCTTTACACTTGGATTGTTGCTTTCAACCCGTAGGAAAAGACAAAGGAATCATCTACAAAAGCGGATTTAGGGAAGAAGCCGATTATATGTATCTTGTGAAGCTTTTTGGTAAAGAAAATTTATTTCACATTACAAGAGACGAAATGTACTACATGAATTCAAATGTATTTTCTATTGCTGAAGACGTAGTGGTTTCCGAGAAAAACTTCACACGATTAAATGCTTGGCTGAGGGAAAACGGCTTCACCGTAGAAGAAATTCCGTATGCTGAGATTTCCAAGCAGGAAGGGCTTTTGAGATGTAGTACTTTGCCGTTGATAAGAGAATAGGATGTCGTCAGTTGACGGTTGTCGGTTATCAGTTTTAGCGTAACTTGAAATTAATTGTTGAAAATTGACTTACGAACTTTATCAAACAAATTTTAAAATCTAAAAAATGAGTGATTATTCCGATTTAGATGTTTATAAAGAAAGTTTGGAATTGTTTTTTATCATTCATCCTGCTTCTTTAAAACTACCAAAATACGAAATGTATGAATTGGGAAGTCAATTAATAAGGTCTGAAGATTCAACGGTAACAAATATCGTCGAAGGATACGGTCGAAAAAGATATAAGGCAGAATTTATTCGATTTTTAGTTTTTTCGCATTCTAGTTGTATGGAAGCAAAAAATCATTTGTTTAAAATAGCTACACTCTATCCTGATACTTTTGAAAATATGGAGGATTTAATTTTAAGATATGATAATTTAGGCGCTAAACTCTATAATTTTATCTCTTACGTGGATAAAAACTGGAAAATATAAATCTAATTTCTACAATTACAGCTTGGTGTTAATACTATTTCTAATCAATAACTAACAATATTTAATCTATAACAATTTTAACTGATAACGGTCAACCGACAACTGATAACAAATAAAATGAGACAAACAACAAACTCCATATTAATGATTCGTCCCGTAGCATTCCGGATGAACGAACAAACAGCGGTTAATAATTATTACCAGAAAGTACTTGACGGACTTTTGCCAGCGACTGTAAATGCAAAAGCGCAAGAAGAATTTGACACTTTCGTAGAAAAATTACGAAATGTTGGAGTTGATGTAACAGTTGTCGACGATACTTTAAATCCGGATACGCCAGATTCTATTTTTCCCAACAATTGGATTTCTTTTCATCAAAATGCTGAGGTTGTTTTATACCCAATGTTTGCTGAAAACCGTCGTGCAGAACGTCGAGAGGATATTTTAGATATTCTAGAAGAAAAAGGTTTTCAAATTGACAGTATCAATGATTACACAGAAGCAGAAGAAGATGGTTTCTTTTTAGAAGGAACGGGAAGTTTGCTTTTAGACCGTAAAAACCAGAAAGCCTATTGTGCTTTGTCTCCAAGAGCGGATGAAGAATTATTCATCGAATTCTGTGAGGATTATGATTTAGCACCTGTAATTTTTGAAGCTTTTCAAACGGTAGATGGCGAACGAAAGTTAATTTATCATACCAATGTGATTATGACTTTGGGCGAAACTTTTGCCGTAATTTGTGCAGATTGCATTGACGACAAAAAAGAACGCAAAATGGTTTTGGATAATCTAAAAGAAGACGGGAAAGAAGTAATATTAATTACGGAAGACCAAGTTAATAATTTTGCGGGAAATATGCTTGAAGTAAAAGGAACGGATGACAAACGCTATTTAGTAATGAGTAATTCGGCTCATCAGAGTTTGACGAAAAAACAAATCATACAATTAGAAAAACATGCTGAAATCTTAAGTTCAAGTTTAGATACCATCGAAGCTTGTGGTGGAGGAAGTGCAAGATGTATGATGGCGGAAATTTTTCTTCCTAAAAAAGAATAAATCTAATCAGGTTTTAAATATTGTACAAATAAATAGTCCCAAATTCATTTTGAGTTTGGGACTATTTTATTGTAGAGGCTTAAGATTATTCTGATTTTTTAGGGTTTGCAATATTCCGAATCATTCCGGCAAATAGAAAATAATGAAACGGTAACATGGCATACCAATACAATCTGCCGAATATTCCTTTAGGTCTGAAAGTGGCAATTTGATGCAAAACGTTATTTTCGTCGATTCTAAATTCGAGCCAAGCTTCTCCAGGTAAACGCATTTCTGCAAAAAGTAGCAAACGCTTTTCTTTTGGGTCTGCCAATAAAACTCGCCAGAAATCCAAAGCATCGCCATTGTCCAAATGCGAAGGATGTGTTCTTCCGCGTCGTAAACCAACACCACCAAACATCTTGTCCATCAATCCTCGTGTTTTCCATAACCAGTTTCCATAATACCACCCACTTTCTCCGCCAATGGCGAAAATCCGAGCTAAAGTCCCTTCGGGGTCGGTAACATTTATAGATTGTTCATCTTTCAAGCACCCGTATTTTGGGACTTGAATATATGATTTTAAATCATCACCAAATCGACTGCTAGAAATACTGTCTTTCCAGCTCGAAATCACGAGGTTTTGTTCTATTTTTTTGAACGCTAAATTAATAGATTCTACATAAGTTATTGGACTTAATCCTAACATTTGTTGCAGTCGTTGGTCTCTACAGACCACTTCCATACTCATAGAATCTACTAAGTTTACCGCTAATTTATAAGAAGTTGAAGTCACAAAATAAAGCCAATACGAGGAAAGCCGTGGAGACATAATAGGAAGTGTAAAAATCCATAATTTTATTTTTCGCACTTCGGCATAATTTAACAGCATTTCTTTATAAGTAAGAACATCTGGCCCGCCGATGTCAAAAGATTGGTTGTAGCAATCGGCTCGAGTAATAACTCCCATTAAACATTTTATCACATCACGAATGGCAATAGGTTGTGCTTTTGTCAAAACCCATTTTGGTGTAACCATTATGGGTAGTTTTTCACACAAATCACGAATAATTTCAAAAGAGGAACTCCCCGAACCAACAATGATTCCGGCTCGAAGCGCTGTTAAAGCAAATGGGCCTTCATACAGAATTTGTTCTACATCACTACGCGATTGTAAATGCTTCGAAAGTTTTTCCTCGTTTACAATTCCAGTTAGGTAAACCACTTGTTTGACACCAATGGTTTTCATGTAGGTATTGAAATTATGAGCGGCTTTAGCTTCCATCACATCAAAATCATCGGTAGAAGCACTCATCGAATGAATTAAATAATAAGCGGTATCAAAATCAGTAGGTAGATTTTCAAGAACTATATCTTCTAAAAAATCTACTTCCCAAATGTCAACTTTGTTTAAAGTAATTTCATCGAGTCCCAAACGATTTTTATTTCGAACACAACACGTGACTTCATGGCCTTCTTGCAGTAACTCGGGAAGAAGACGTTTTCCTACATAACCATTGGCACCTGTTAATAATATTTTCATAGATTTTTTATAAATCAATTACTGCATAAAATTGGTTTGAATAATATTTACCACAGCACTTACAATATATTGAATACCAATTGCAATTACAATAAATCCTACAATTCTTGAAATCGCGACAATTCCTGAAGAACCTAATATTTTAGCTAAATAGTGAGCGCTTTTTAAGATTAGAAAGATAGTAAGTGCGACTGTCAAAATCGCAAGACTTGCAATTATTACTTCATGCGTTTTTTGATGGTCTTGGTAAAACGCAATTAGAAGTGAAATGGAACCTGGTCCAGCAAGCATAGGTATTGCAAGAGGTGTTAGTGCAATGTCATTTCGTTTTTGAACTTCATTTTCCACTTTTTTATTGATACCTCTTTTCTTGCTAAATTTTCCTGAAAGAAGCGAAAATCCTGAATTCACAATGATTAAACCTCCTCCAATTCTCAAAGCATCAATGCTAATTCCAAAGAAATCCAATACATATTGTCCTACAAAAAAAGAGATAATTAAAATCAGAAAGACGTCAATTGCAGTCCATAATGAAATTCGAGAACGTTCTTTTTTATCATCATCTAAGGTTAAACCGACAAAGATGGGAACGGTTCCAATAGGGTTGATTACTGAGAATAATGCGGCAAAAATGTAGATAAATAATTCCATAGTTTTTTTTGGCAAAAATAAGGTTTAAGGTCTTGGTTAAATGTAAATTTATGAATAAATAATTATTATGGTATAAGAAAATTTTTATTAAAATAATATATTTGTAAAAAGGTGACCCAAGTGATTGAATTTTATAAAAAGTTATTGATTGTAGTCGTGGTTTTTTCGTTGGGAACTCTTCATGGCCAAACATTAACAGGTCAGATTTTCGACAACGAAACAAAAGAATCGCTTCCTGGTGCTACATTGTATATAGATGGGACCTCCTTTTCTACAATTACAGATGCGGAAGGTAATTTTCGTCTTCCGATTCACGACAGTAAGGCTACTCTTGTAATCAGCTTCATCGGATATTTGACTTATAAACTTGAAAATCCACGTCAATATGTTGATAAAAAGCTTAAAATACTTTTGGTAAAAGAATCAATCGCTTTAAACGAAGTGGTTATTGGGAGAGGTCCTTTTAGTAGAAATCAAATGATGAAAGTGTTCAGAAAACAGTTTCTTGGGGAATCAAAAGCGGGTAGGTCATGCAAAATTGAAAACGAAAAAGACATAGTTTTGTATTATGATGTTTCTGATAATACACTTCATGCCTCTTCTCGCAATCCTTTACAAATCCAAAACAAATATTTGGATTATAAGATCAACTTTGATTTAGAAGACTTTAAAGTAAAGTATAACTTTAAAACTCTTGATAAATTCAACCAAGTCAGTAGCTATTTCTCAGGCACTACGTTTTATAAAGACTTAAAGAAAAGTAAACAAGCGGACAAAAGGAGACGTGCTTCTTTCTATGGTTCAGCTCAGCATTTTGCTTATACACTAGCAAATCTAGCTTGGGAAAAAGAAGAAACGCGCCTTTTTGTAGAAGGCTTTCAGGTTAATCCACAAGACTATTTTAACGTCAAGGACACCTTGGGACTTAAAAAAGTGACTTTAATTAAGGAGCCTCAAAAAGAGAATCCTAGTTTTAATATTAAAGGAAATATCAGTGGAACTTCAATGAAGAAACAGTCTCAATATATTAAAACCAACTTTAATATCCTGTACAAGAAAGACAAGCAATCAGTTATTGAGTTTGTAGATAAAGTCTTTTATGTAGATGCCAATGGTAATTATAATCCCATTTACGGAATACTGTATGGTGGTTATATTGGAACGCTTAAAGCAGGAGACTTGCTTCCTACCGATTATTTTCAAACCAATAAAATGGAAAAAAAGGATTAGTTTCCTATAGAAAATAGTATTTTTACAAATAAAAAGTAAACATGAAAAATAAAAAAACACTAGTTCTCGGAGCTTCCGAAAACCCTGAACGATATTCCAATATGGCAATCTTAAGATTGTTAACTAAAGAGCAATCTGTAGTAGCAATTGGACAAAGAGTAGGCGAGGTTTCTGGTGTAAAAATCCAAACCAAGCAAGTGCCGTTTACCAATATTGATACAGTAACTTTGTACTTAAACTCAACCAGACAAAGAGATTACTACAATTACATCATTAGCTTAGAGCCTAAACGAGTAATTTTCAATCCTGGGACAGAAAATCCTGAGTTTTATCAGTTGTTGAAATCGAACAATATTAAAGTGGAAGTTGCATGTACATTGGTTTTGTTGGGAACGAATCAGTACTAAAAGATATTGAAATAAGTAGAAATACAAAACGCATCTAAATAATAGTTTTAGATGCGTTTTTTGTTATTAGAGGTATTGCGTTCAATTATTAAAATCATTATTTATCAGTTTACTTATACTTCAAATTCAAACTTATAATATTCGAAGTCAATGCTGTAGTTCGATTATAATGTCCGTACCTAATTTCTAGTGTGTTCAAATGTTTTATTCCAAAAACACCATTAAGCGGTGTGAATTTCACTCCGGCTCCAAAGAAATTACTGTTAAAGGTCGATAAATCGTAATTACTGGTAAAATATTCAGAAGCAACTGTATGGTCTTCAAATCCTTTGAAATATTTCGTACCTTGTTGGCTATAATATCGATAAAATGGGCTGATTGACATAAATGGCGATATTTTTACAGGAACTTCCAAATCTAAAGTATGTGCCGTAAGATTCCAATTATCGGTATAATAGCGATAATAACCTCTAAGAATCACGTTATCTCCTAAAAAATAACTTCCTCTAACTGAAATAGGAATTTTGAAACGGCTATCAGGTAAATTTTCTTGATGGACGCTTCCGTCGGTAAAATATACACGGTGAAACGGTAAACTCAAGTAGCCGCTTTGTTGAATAATATCCACTAAAAATAATAATTGGAAATTCTTGTTTACAATTTGGGAATAACCAATCGAGCCTGCAAAAGTATTTCGAGCTTCTGTGCCACTTGACTTGGCAGTGCCTCTTAATTCTATTGGCGAAATCATTTTCACTTGGTCTAGATAAGTCTGAAATTTCGCAATAAATTCCCCGTTTTTATTATTGGTTTGTTTTGAGTAACCAATTGTTCCACCAAACGATTGGTAGTCATATTCCATTGACGATGATAAACCGAAAGACAGAGATTTTCCTTTATCTTCATTTTCACAAGTGTACGTTACCGATGGATAAAAACGGTTGTCGGCTGATGAAGCAGATGAATTCGCTTGCAAATCAATCATGTCTGAAGATGCAGAACTATAGTGGTCAATGCCAACTTCAATATCCCAATTGTGCTTGATTCCCGCCTTGTCGTATTTGAAAAGTTTGACATCAATCGTATTTGAAATATCAGTTAATTTTTCAGTTCCAATTCCTCCAGTAACCGAGGAGTTATTTCCATCTTGTTGATAAAAACTCGAAACTAGATTGATTTCTTCTATTTTTAACTTCGTACTCTTATAACTGGATGAATCTTTAGGCGTATTCTGTGCCGAAAGTTGCATCAATCCAAGTAGCGCTAATCCTGTAATAAGTATTCTTTTCATTTTTTTTGCATTGAATTAGTTACAACCGCAACCGCCGCCTGTTTTTCCACCACTAGCTCCCGAAGCACCTTCGCGATAGGTTTGAAAACTATTTTCTGTTTTCTGGATTTTCCGGTTGGATAAAACCATTTCTGAGTCGTTAATCTTGCTTTTTTGATACGGTTTAACAGATTCACAAGAAGTAAAACTAATCGCCATCAGAAGTAAGAGAATGCTTGAAATTTTTAATTTTATTATTTTTTTCATTTTAAATGAATGTTTTTAGAAGTATAAATTTTGTTGTACTCGTCAATTATAATGCAATATAATTCAGGGATTTGATTGACTAAAAACAAACCATTTTCGATACCCATTACTGCAATTGGCGTTGCCATTGCATCAGCAAATTCAGCATTGTTACTAATTACGGTTACGCTTTTTATTCCTGTAATAGGTAAGCCTGTTTTCGGGTCAATAGTATGCGAATATTTCTTACCATTAATAGTGACAAATTTTTCATAATTGCCAGAAGTAGCGATTGCTTTATTGGAAATTTCTAAATACGAAAAAGCATCAATTGGAACATCAGGGTTTGCAATTCCAATAGTCCACGGTTTCCCATTAGGCTGAAATCCCCATGCAGTCAAGTCGCCACTGGCATTGATTATACCACTTTCTACTTGATTTTTGATGAGTATTTTTCTTGCCATTTCTGCGGCATAACCTTTTCCGATGCCTCCAAAACCAATTCGCATTCCTTTTTCTTTTAAAAAAACGGTTTGCGTTTCAGGATTTAAAATAATGTTATTATAATTGATAAGGTGTACCATTTTTAAAGCCATTTCTGAACTGGGAAGTGATGTCATTGTTTTGTCAAAATTCCATAGGCTTTTGTCAATACATCCATAAGAAATATCGAAAGCACCTTGCGTTATTTTAGAAATATGCAAGCTTCTTTGAATCAAATCAAAAACTTCCTCATCTACTTTTACAGGTGTAATTCCTGCGTTGTCATTGATAAGATTGGTTTGGCTATCTATATTATAGGTTGTGAAAATGGCTTCGATTCGTTGAATTTCTTCGATGGCTATTTGGATGTTTTCTGCAGCAAAAGTAGGATTATCACTCACGACCGTTATCGTAAAAATATTACCCATTAACTTTTGCGACTTCGAAAATTTTTCCATTTTGATTTTACTTGTTAGCTTCGCAAATACCTTGAATTTCTTCTACCCATTTTTCAACTGAAACTTTCGGTTTTCCTGACCAACTTTTGACTACTTTTCCATCCGCTGTCATTAATAAAGTCAAAGGAAAAGCTCCATTTGGATTGTATTGTTCTGCAAGTGCTTCGTTGCGTTTGATTTGTTCATCAGAACCTGAATTTTTCTTTTTTCGAGGAAAATCAGCATTAACTAGAATCAAGTTTTTAGTTGCAAATTCAGAAAAAGCTTCTGTTTCCAGAAATTCTTTGCGTAATCCAATACAGGGTACACACCAGTCGGAACCAGAAAAATTAAGTAAAATTAATGCATTTTTTTCCTTTGCTAATACTTTTGCATGCTCAAAACTTGGTTCCCATTGAATGGGAATTAAGAAAAATAGTAGAATGGCTATTGTTTTCATTAGTTACAGAGTTAATTTTTAATCTGTAACAAAGAACGGGAGGCTGCCTAGATATAATATGTTTATAAGCTTAAGACTTGCTTAATGTTGGTCTATTATGATATATTTCAATATATTAGATAGGAATTAAAGAGTTGAAAATTATTAAAACCACGATTTCAGAATCAAAATCACTAAAATCTAGTACTGCCTTCCGCTGGTTTAGAAATCAATACTAATCCTAAAAATGTCAAGCCACCATTGATAATGATGAGTTCTTCGGCAAATTGATAATTTCCAAACAATTGAGCAGAATAGGTGCTAATCAAGAAAGTTAAGGCTGGAGCCAAAATACAAATGAATGGAACCCAATTATTTTTAACTGTTTTGGTTTTCACGAAAAGTCCGAATGCGTAAAGTCCGAGAAGTGGACCATAGGTAAATGCGGCAATTTTGAAAATCAAACTAACTACGGAGTCGCTATTCATCCAGTAAATAACCATAATAACGGCAAGCATCAGTAACGAAAAACCAATATGTACGAGATGTCTAGTTCGAACAGATTTTCCATTATCAGCTTCTATTTTTTTATCCATATTTAAAAAATCCACACAAAAAGAAGTAGTCAAAGCGGTCAAAGCGGAATCGGTTGTAGCAAAAGTTGCTGCTGTAAGTCCGAGTAAAAATATGATTGCAGGAATTAAGGTCAAATGATTAAAAGCAATTTCTGGAAATAATAAATCTGTTCGTGGTTGTCCCGTTACGGCGTCAAGCGGAATTGAAATTCCATTTTTCTCAGCATAGATGTATAACAAAGCGCCTACACTTAAAAAGAACAAGTTAATCAATACAAAAATCCCCGTAAAAACGTACATGTTTTTCTGAGCTTCGCCAATGGTGGCACAACTAAGGTTTTTCTGCATTAAATCTTGGTCTAAACCTACCATTGCTAGTGTAACGAAAATTCCGCCAAGAATTTGTTTTACAAAAAAGTTACTTTTGAGCCAATCTTCGTAGAAGAATATTTTTGAATAACTACTGTCTTTGACGGCATCGAAAGCTTCTATTGGTGAAAAATCTAAACTTGTACAAATAAAATAAATCGTAAACATAACCGATGAAACTAGAAACAAAGTTTGTAATGTATCGGTAACGATTATCGTTTTGAGACCGCCTCTATACGTATATGAAAAAATGAGAACTAAAGAACCCAATACCGTTATCCAAAACGGAACTCCAAATGCATCAAAAACGTAGCGTTGCAAAACCAACACTACTAAATACAATCTTGCCGCAGAACCGATTGTTCGACTTATTAAGAAAATCGTTGCTGCAGTTTTGTAGGAAACGGTTCCTAATCGTTGTTCGATGTAACCATAAATAGAAGTTAAATTCATACGATAGTACAGCGGTAATAATACTTTCGCAATCAGAAGAAATCCAATTGCATTTCCGAGTACAAATTGAAAATATTTAAACTGTACATCAGGCGATCCCACTTGTCCTGGAACAGAAATAAATGTTACTCCTGACAATGCAGTACCAATCATTCCGAAAGCAACTAAATACCATTTTGCATTTTTGTTGGCGCTAAAAAATGCTGCATTTCCACCGTCTTTTTTACTAACGAAATGGGATATTAAAAATAAAACACCAAAGTAAATTGCTATGAGTGTTAGAATAAAAGTAGGAGTCATATTTTTTTCTTTGAAAACGCCAAAGTAGAAAAAAAAGTTGAAAAATGAGTAGGAATAGGGTTCCTTTTACAAGAAGTATCGCATTCTAATATTACCGTAACTTTAAATGTTAAAAAAACTGTAAATAAAAACTGTTCAATAAACGTTTTTCTTTGTTACCTTTGCACTTTATGGAATTTTCGTCAAAACTTTTAGAGAAAGCGGTCAATGAAATGGCTCAGTTACCCGGAATTGGAAAGCGAACAGCACTTCGATTAGTGTTGCATTTGTTTAAGCAACCTGAGGAACGTGTTGCTTTTTTAACAGAAGCTTTATTGAAAATGCGTATGGATGTGAAATTATGCAATAATTGTCATAATATATCCGATGAAGATTTGTGTGTAATTTGCAGTAATGAAAAGCGTGATCATCAACTTATTTGTGTAGTTGAAGATGTTCGTGATGTAATGGCGATTGAAAATACGGGACAATATAAAGGAATTTACCATGTTTTAGGGGGTAAAATTTCACCTATAGACGGTGTTGGTCCGAGTCAATTGAAAATTAATTCGTTAATAGAAAAAGTCAATACAGAATCTGTGCGAGAATTAATTTTTGCATTAAGTTCAACAATGGAAGGCGATACAACTAATTTTTACATTTATAAGCAAATCAAAAATCAGAATTTAATTACTTCTACAATTGCTAGAGGAATTGCCGTAGGTGATGAACTTGAATATGCTGATGAAGTGACGTTGGGACGAAGCATTGTGCAACGGGTTCCTTTTGAGAATTCTTTTAAGAATAATTAATAACTAGCAGCTATTTTGTATTTCTATTTGAAAACATATATTTGTTAAATAATTTATAATATAATGAGGATAAAGTTTCTAGGATTGCTGCTTATCGCAGGACTTATGTCAACGTCATGTGTTTCGAGAAAACAGCTGATATATTTACAAAGTAATGACGAAAGTGCTACTCGTATGATGAAGGCGGTTCCTACTCCTGAATATCGTTTGCAGACAAATGACATTATTACTCTTAAAATAAAAGCATTAAATCCGGAATTAGTAGCTGTTTTTAATATTGCTGACGCAACTTCTACTGCAAATGCTACACAAAACAGAGGTGAACAAGCTGGTTATTATGATGGTTATACCGTGGATGAACGAGGGAATATCCGAATTCCTATGATTGGTGAAGTATATGTAATGGGAAGTACCTTAGATGAAGTCCGAATTAAGATAGAAAAAGAATTACTAGATAATTATTTCAATAAAGAAGCCAATATTTTCGTAACAGCAAAAATGGCAGGACTAAGATTTACAATTAACGGCGAAATTGCTTCACCAGGTACAACCACATTATTTCAAGAAAAAGTTACGATTCTTGAGGCGATTGCCAATATGGGTGATATTACTATTGTTGGAGATCGTAAAAATGTGACTGTAATTAGACAATATCCTTACGGAACTGAAATGCATGATATTGATTTGACAGATATCAAAGCTATGGAATCACCTTATTATTATTTACAACCTAATGACTACATCTATATTAAACCACTCGCACAAAAAACGTGGGGTACTGGAACAACAGGAATACAGTCATTAGGAACAATAATTACGCTTTTGAGTTTGGCAACAACTACTTATTTGTTGTTAACACGTTAAAAATATACTATGTTTGATACCAAAGATTTTTCGTTCTTAGAACAGTCCAATAGTTTTGATTTTAAAGGATTCTTAATTAAAACATTGGCATATTGGAAGCTTTTCTTGTTAAGTTGGGCTCTAGCTTTTATTATTGCCTACCAAGTAAATATTAGAAAGGAGAAAATTTACTCAATTTCGAACACTATTTCTGTTAAGGAAGAAAACAATCCGTTTTTTACTTCTAACACTAGCTTAGTATTTAACTGGGGCGGTAGTTCAGATAAAGTGCAGACTATTAATACGATGCTGAAATCGAGAACCCATAACGAGGAGGTTGTCAGTCGTTTGGAATTGTATATTAATTATTTGAAACAAGATGATTACAATAAAGTTGATGTTTACGGTGCCGCGCCATTTCGTGTTGAAATCGACAAAAGTAAAGGACAACTCGCCAATGTAGATATTTCCATTAAGTTTTTAAAAGCCAATAAGTACCAGATTACGATTCCTTTTGAAACTGAAGAAGCTAATGTATTTTTCTACAAAAATCAAACAAGCGAGAGTACAAAAGTTCAGCCCACAACTTTTACAAAAATATATCAAGTAGGTGAAGAAGTTAATTTGCCTTATCTGAGCTGGAAACTGGAATTAGTAGAAAATCCAGGAATGTATATTGACGATGAATATTTTGTAAGCTTTAGTAATTTTGATGCAACAGTTGCGAGTTATCAAAGCGTTGATGTTCAGTCGATTTCCACAGGAAGTTCTATTTTGACACTTGCAATGCAAGGCACAAATAAGTCGAAAATTGTAGATTATCTAAATACCACCGTTGAGGTACTTAGTGATAACCAATTGGCTGCTAAAAACCAGTTTGCAACAAATACAATAAAGTTTATTGATACGACAATGTTGCGAATGGAGGGTCTGCTTAAAGATTCTGGCGATGAACTTAAAACTTTTCTCCAAGGAAAAGATGTGATACAATTAGAATCGGGTGGTATTCAAACATCTGAAAAACTGATGGGATTCGAACTTGAACGAGATGCCATTCAAAGAAAAATATCGTATTATAATTCATTAAAATCCTATTTAACAAACAGCAATGATTTTTCTAAATTACCCGCTCCATCAGTAGCAGGAATCGAAGACCCAAATATTGTAGTAAATGTTTCGAAGCTAGTTACTTTGTCAGTTAAAAGAGCTGAGAATAAGTATATGGTAAAAAGCGATAAAATGTTTGCGGATTTTGACAGTCAGATGGTTGCGCTAAAAAATGTATTATTAGTTAACATCGCTTCTGCAAAAGCTGCATTGCAGTACGATTTGAATATGACTTCTGCAAAAATAAATCAGGCGGAAAAAGAGCTTCAAGTATTGCCAGAAAACAAACAAAAACTTTTAAAAATACAGCGAAAATTTAACCTAAGTGATAATATTTACAGTTCGTTTTTAGCAAAAAGGAATGAAGCTGAAATTGTTAAGGCTGCCAATTTATCTGATATAAAATTCATTGATACTGCTAAAGATATTGGTGGAGGAATAATTGGTCCTAAAACAGGAGTAAATTATATACTAGCTTTTTTTGCAGGCTTTCTACTTCCGTTTCTTTTTGTATTGGTTTTATTTTTACTAAACAATACCATCCAACATATTGAAGACTTAGAAAAAGTAACGAAGATTCCGATTATTGGAGTAGTAGGTAAAAAACACAATGATAATAATTTATCTGTTTTTGAACGTCCAAAATCTCCATTGTCCGAGTCGTTTAGGGCTATAAGATCTTCATTGCAATTTTTATATAAGAAACAAAAACTGGAGGGAGCTAAAACCTTGATGATTACCTCTTCCGTGTCAGGTGAAGGAAAAACATTCTGCTCGATTAATATAGCAACCGTTTTTGCATTAAGCGAAAAGAAAACAGTAATTGTTGGATTGGATTTACGTAAACCAAAACTATTTAATGACTTTAATATCACTAATGATAAAGGTGTTGTCAATTACCTAATTGGTTCTCATAGTTTGGAAGATGTGATTCAACCTACTATGATTGCTAATCTTGATTTAATTCCAGCAGGTCCAGTTCCGCCAAATCCCGGAGAATTATTAATGAGTGAAAATTTAGAAGAACTTATTAATAGATTGAAAGAAAAGTACGATTACATTATTTTGGATACACCACCAGTGGGTTTGGTTTCAGATGCAATGGAGTTATCGAATTATGCTGATGTAGTTTTGTATATTGTTAGACAAGATTACACAAAAAAAGGAATGATTTCACAATTAAATTTGCGAAATCAGCGAGGTGAACTCAAAAATATAAGTATTGTTCTTAATGACTTTACTAGTAAATCTAGTTATGGTTATGGCTACGGTTATGGTTACGGCTATGGTTACGGATATGGTTACGGCTATGGCGATTATCAAAATGGTAACAATAACGGAGAAAAGCCTTTAAAGAAGCGATTCTTTTGGAATAGAAAATAATAATTATTATTGAAATAAAGAAAATCTAGTTGCGATTACAGAGATGCTTCCGGCTTTAAAAAAGTAATCACGCTGATTCAAGAGGTTTAAACCGTATTTTAAAAAAAGTATAGGAACAGCATATCAATAATTTTATCTTTGTAAATTAACACGTAATTTAAGTACTAGAGATTAAAAGTAGAAAGTAAAAAAAATGGAAATAGAATCAATTTGTTGTATTGGAGCAGGTTATGTGGGAGGTCCTACAATGGCAATTATTGCGGAAAAATGTCCTCATATAAAAGTTACTGTAGTTGATCTTAATAAAGACAGGATTGCGGCTTGGAATCATGAAGATGTAAGTCAAATTCCTA
The DNA here is from genome assembly GCF_050908145.1 of Flavobacterium sp. SM2513. Classification (GTDB taxonomy): domain Bacteria; phylum Bacteroidota; class Bacteroidia; order Flavobacteriales; family Flavobacteriaceae; genus Flavobacterium. The sequence goes on from NZ_CP194228.1 coordinate 1,785,191, forward strand.
TTTATGAGCCAGGTCTTAGTGCTATTGTTGCAAAAGCACGCGGGCGAAACTTGTTTTTTTCAACTGAAGTTGACAAAGCGATACATGAAGCAGATATGGTTTTTATTTCTGTAAATACACCTACTAAAACCTATGGTTTAGGAAAAGGTATGGCGGCCGACTTGAAATACATCGAGTTATGTGCTCGTCAAATCGCTTCCGTTTCTACAACTGATAAAATAATTGTTGAGAAATCTACTCTACCGGTACGTACGGCAGAAGCAATTAAAAATATTTTACATAATACTGGAAATGGCGTTAAATTTGAGATTTTGTCAAATCCAGAATTTTTAGCTGAAGGAACTGCTGTAACCGATTTATTAAATCCAGATCGTGTTTTAATTGGTGGAGATACGGATGCAGAAGGACAAATGGCTGTTAAAGCTTTAGTAGATATTTATGCAAATTGGGTTCCCAAGGAACGTATTTTGACTACGAATTTATGGAGTTCAGAATTATCAAAATTAACAGCAAATGCGTTCTTAGCACAAAGAGTTTCTTCCATCAATGCGATGTCCGAACTGTGTGAGAAAACAGGTGCTGATGTGAATGAAGTTGCAAGAGCTATAGGAATGGACAGTCGTATTGGCTCAAAATTTCTGAAAGCGTCTGTTGGGTTTGGAGGTTCATGCTTTCAAAAAGATATCTTAAATTTAGTTTACATAGCAAAATCATACGGTTTAAATGAAGTCGCTGATTATTGGGAACAAGTTATTATAATGAATGACCATCAAAAACGTCGTTTTGCAACATCTATTGTTTCTACTTTGTACAACACTGTTTCTGGTAAAAAAATTGCGTTTTTAGGCTGGGCTTTTAAGAAGGATACTAACGATACGCGAGAATCTGCAGCTATTTACGTCGCTGATTATTTATTAAATGAACAAGCTAATTTGGCTATTTTTGACCCTCAAGTTAGTGAAATGCAAATATTAAGTGATTTGGATTACCTTGAGTCTAGATCTACAGATGCAAACCGAAAAGGAATTTCTGTTAGCGAAGATGTATATGAAAATTGTAAAGGAGCACATGCTATTGCAGTTTTGACGGAGTGGGATGAATTTAAAACCTACGACTGGCAAAAAATTTATGAGAATATGCAAAAACCTGCCTTTGTTTTTGATGGTAGAAATTTATTAGATGGAGAGGAGCTACAGAAAATTGGGTTTGTTTTTCAGTCAATTGGAACAGGAAAATAAAAGCAAAACATATTCAGTTAAGAATATATAATAGAAGAAGCGCGATTAAGTTTTTTTACAAGTTTTAAAAAAAAAATATTTTAACGTAGCAAGGCTTCTAATTTAAAAAATATAAAACGATGAAAGTAGGAATAACCTTTAGTGCTTTTGATTTGCTCCATGCAGGACACATCAAAATGTTAGAAGAAGCCAGACGTCAATGTGATTATTTAATCGTAGGCTTACAAACAGACCCCACATTAGATAGGCCTGAAAAAAACCGACCAACTCAAACGGTTGTAGAGCGTTACATCCAACTTAAAGGTTGTAGGTTTGTAGATGAAATAGTTCCTTATGCAACAGAACAAGATTTAGAAGATATTTTAAAGTCGTTTAAAATTGATGTTCGTATTATTGGGGATGAATACCGCGAAAAGCAGTTCACAGGCAGGGAGTATTGCGAATGCAAAGGAATTGAGTTTTATTTTAATACCCGTGACCACCGTTTTTCCAGTTCTAGTTTACGAAAGGAAGTAGTGGATAAAGAATTAAAAAAGATAGGATAAGTTCCATTGCTAAAAAAAATAAGTATCCTACAACTTATTAGTATTTTGGTCAATATTATAATTATACTTGTTTATACAGTGAAACGTCTATCTGAAATGAACAAAAAAAATCCATATCAACACTTTTTGAAAATGAATTTGTAAAGAGCACTATTTTTTAATTTTTCTGCGAGATATTCGTACCGTATTTTGGATAAAAAATTTTTCAATTAGCAAATATAAAATTATTCGCAGCATGCAGCAAATAGAAAATAAAACAATTTTAGTAACAGGTGGAGCTGGTTTTATAGGTTCCAATTTATGTGAACATTTACTACATAATAACAAAGTGGTTTGTTTAGATAATTTTGCAACCGGTAGAACGCAAAATATTCAGCACTTATTGAATAATCCTGATTTCACTTTAATAGTTGGAGACATACGGAATATTGCAGACTGTCACAAAGCTGTTATCGGAGTTGATTATGTGCTTCATGAAGCCGCATTAGGTTCGGTGCCACGATCGATAAATGACCCAATTACAAGTAACGATGTAAATGTCTCTGGTTTTCTAAACATGTTGGTAGCCGCTCGTGATGCAAAAGTAAAAAAGTTTATTTACGCCGCTAGTTCATCTACTTATGGAGATTCGGAAGCATTACCCAAAGTCGAAGATAAAATTGGAAAACCGCTATCCCCTTACGCAATTACAAAATATGTAAATGAACTTTATGCAGATAATTTTCATCGTATGTATGGTTTAAATTGTATTGGATTGCGCTACTTCAATGTATTTGGACGTAAACAAGATCCAGACGGAGCCTATGCTGCAGTGATTCCAAAGTTCGTGATGCAGTTGATGGCTCACGAAAGTCCTATTATTAATGGTGACGGAAATTACTCTCGTGATTTTACCTACATTGATAACGTTATTCAAATGAACGTTTTGGCGATGCTTACTGAGAATCCAGAAGCGATGAATACCGTTTACAATACAGCATTTGGTGATCGTACAACATTAAATGATTTGATGGCGTCCTTAAAAAAATATTTGGCACAACACGACGAAAAGATTGCTTCGGTAGAAGTTGTTTACGGTCCAAACCGTGCAGGAGACATTCCGCATTCGCTGGCAAGTATTGAAAAAGCCAAACGCTTATTGGGATATAATCCGGAATTTTCTATGCAACAAGGCTTGCAACAAGCGGTTGGTTGGTATTGGAAAAATTTGAAATAATATAAAAAAATTTAAGGATTCAAAGTCAGTTAAAATAGAAAACAAGTTACAATAATAAGAGATGAAAAAAATAGCAGTTATAGGATTAGGATATGTTGGATTGCCGTTGGCGCGATTATTTGCAACAAAGTACTCTGTTGTAGGATTTGATATTAACCAAAACCGAATTGCTGGTTTACGTTCAGGAACGGATAGTACATTAGAAGTTTCAGATGAAATCTTGCAGGAAGTTCTCGTAGATAATTTAAAAGATAAAACGAATGGATTACTCGTCTCTTCAGATTTAAAAGATATTGCTGATTGCAATTATTTTATAGTGACTGTACCTACTCCAGTAGATAAAAATAATCGACCTGACTTAACGCCTTTATATAAATCCAGCGAGACCGTTGGAAAAGTATTGAAGAAAGGTGATATTGTTATTTATGAATCTACCGTTTATCCTGGCGCGACTGAAGAAGAATGTATTCCTGTGTTGGAGCGTGTTTCTGGATTGAAATATAATGTAGATTTCTTCGCGGGATATTCTCCGGAACGTATCAACCCAGGAGATAAAGAACATACTGTCGAAAAAATATTGAAGGTAACCGCTGGTTCAACACCAGAAATCGGAGTAAAAGTAAATGAATTATATAAAAGCGTAATTATAGCAGGAACTCACTTGGCACCGACAATAAAAGTTGCAGAAGCTGCGAAAGTAATAGAAAATTCACAGCGTGATATAAATATAGCATTTGTAAACGAGTTGGCTAAGATTTTTAATTTACTAGAAATTGACACCCATGCTGTATTGGAAGCTGCTGGAACGAAATGGAACTTTTTGCCTTTCAAGCCGGGATTAGTCGGTGGTCATTGTATTGGTGTGGACCCATATTATTTAGCACAAAAAGCACAGTCGGTGGGTTATAATCCGGAAATTATTTTGGCGGGGCGTCGTTTAAATGATTCCATGGGAAAATATGTCGCAGGACAAGTAATCAAATTAATGATTAAAAATGATGTTCAAATTAAAGGTGCTGAAATTTTGGTTTTAGGAATTACATTTAAAGAAAATTGTCCTGACGTTCGTAATACAAAAATTGTAGACGTCATTACTGAGTTAAAAGAATATGGTATTAAAGTTTCGATTTTTGATCCATGGGCAAATCCAGAGGAAGTTTTAAAAGAATATAATTTAGAATCGTCAAGAACCTTGAACAAAGACTTAAGGGCTGACGCAATCATACATGGGGTTTCTCATGAAGAATTTTCTGATATAAACTGGAAACAATTTTTAAAACCAAATGGAATTGTTTACGATGTTAAAGGAAGTACCCGAATTAAAAGTGATGCCAAGTTATAAGAAAAAAAATATGAAAAAAAATCTGATAGTTTTTGGTACTCGACCCGAAGCAATAAAAATGGCACCTTTGGTGAAGGAATTTTTAAAAAACAAAAATGACTTTGAAACAAAAATATGCGTGACGGCTCAACATCGTGAGATGCTTGATCAAGTTTTGGATTTTTTTGAAATAATTCCTGACTATGATTTGGACTTAATGAAACCAAATCAGAATTTATTCACTCTTACTGCCGATATCATTAATGGATTAAAGCCTATTTTGGATGAATTTAAGCCCGATTATGTATATGTGCATGGAGATACTACAACCACTTTAGCAGTAAGTATTGCTGCTTTTTATGGTGGTGCTAAAGTTTGTCATGTAGAAGCTGGACTTCGAACACATAATAAATATTCACCCTTTCCTGAGGAAATGAACCGACAAGTTACGAGTAGAATTGCAGATGTTCATTTTGCACCTACTCAAATGTCAGAAGAAAATTTACTTAAAGAAAACATTGAACAGAATAGTATTTTAATAACTGGAAATACGGTTATTGATGCTTTATTATACAGTTCAGATAAGGTATCTACGATTCACAATAATGAAATTGAAGATTTAAAGCAGATTATAGATGTTTCTAAAAAATTAATTCTAGTTACCGGTCATAGAAGAGAAAATCACGGTGATGGTTTTATACGTATTTGTCAAGCTTTGAAAGAATTAGCTACTGCTAATCCCAACGTGCAAATTATTTATCCTGTTCATTTAAATCCCAATGTTGAAAAACCGGTATATGAAATACTCTCTGGAATTTCAAACATTCATCTAATTAAACCTTTGGCTTATCCAGCTTTCGTTTGGCTTATGACGCAGTCTTATCTAATCATTACTGATTCAGGTGGTGTTCAAGAAGAAGCTCCAAGTTTAGGAAAACCTGTTTTGGTGATGCGTGATACTACAGAAAGACCAGAAGCTGTGCAAGCGGGAACCGTGATTTTAGTAGGTACTGACAAACAAAAAATTATTTTTGAAGCACAAGAATTATTAGACAATAAGGAAAAATATAAAGCGATGAGTGCTTTACATAACCCTTATGGTGATGGAAAGGCATGCGAAAAAATAGTAAATTTCATAAAAAATATAAATTAGTAAACTAATGGAACCAAAAGTAGTTACAATAGGATTAGGATATATAGGATTACCCACTTCTGCTTTAATAGCAAACAATAATATTTCTGTTTACGGTGTAGATATTTCTCAGCATGTTGTAGATACAATTAATGCAGGAAAAATTCACATTGTGGAGCCAAGTCTTGATGAGGCTGTCGCAAATGCCGTTAAAGAAGGATATTTGAAAGCAGGAACGAAACCCATAAAAGCAGACACCTATTTAATTGTAGTTCCCACTCCTTTTAAAGGAAATCACCAACCTGATATTTCTTATGTTACTGCTGCAACTAAATCCATTTTGCCGTTATTGAAGGAGAATGATTTATATATTATCGAATCAACCTCTCCTGTTGGTACTACTGAGAAAATGATGGACTATATTTTTACAGAACGGCCAGAATTAGTAGGCAAACTTAATATTGCTTATTGTCCTGAACGTGTTTTACCAGGAAATGTAATGTATGAATTGGTTCACAACGACCGAGTTATCGGTGGAGTAAATGATGAATCAACTGAAAAAGCACTGGCATTTTATCGTCAATTTGTTAAAGGAGAATTACATGCTACAAATGCTCGAACAGCAGAAATGTGTAAATTAACTGAAAATGCTTCTCGAGATTCACAAATTGCATTCGCAAATGAATTATCACTTATATGTGATAAAGCCGCTATTAATGTTTGGGATTTAATTCATTTAGCTAATAAACATCCCCGAGTAAATATTTTACAACCTGGTTGTGGAGTAGGTGGACACTGTATCGCAGTTGATCCCTATTTTATTACAGCTGAATTTCCGATGGAATCTCGTATGATTGCTCAAGCCAGAGAAACGAATAATTATAAGTCGTTTTGGTGTGCCGAAAAAGTTAAAAGTACTCGATTAGATTTTGAATTAAAATTTGGAAGACAACCTGCAATTGCAATTATGGGATTGGCATTCAAGCCAAATATTGATGATTTACGTGAATCTCCTGCTATTCATATTGTTGAGCGTGTAATGCAAGATGCAGGTGATGCAGACATGTACATAGTTGAACCAAATGTTGCTGAACATAAAGTTTTTAAATTAACCAATTATGAAGAAGCTGCCAAGAAAGCAGACATAATCGTTTTTTTAGTAGCACATAATGAGTTTAAAGGAATGAACATAAATCAAGACAAGATAATTTTAGATTTTTGTGGCGTAAAAAGCAAATAATGAAAAAAACTATCATAATAACTGGAGGAGCTGGTTTTATCGGTTCGCATGTCGTTCGAAGATTTGTACAAAATTATCCATCTTATACTGTCGTCAATATCGATGCATTAACCTATGCTGGAAATTTAGAAAATGTTAAAGATATTGAACAAGCTTCTAATTACATTTTTGAAAAAGTCGACATTACCAATGCTAAGGCTATTTTTGATTTATTTGAAAAATATAAACCAGATGGAATTATCCATTTAGCGGCAGAATCTCATGTTGATCGTTCTATTACAAATCCGTTAGAATTTGTGATGACAAATGTTATAGGAACAGTCAATCTTCTAAATGCTGCAAAGGAATTGTGGAAAGAGGATTTTTCTAATAAACTTTTTCATCATGTTTCTACTGATGAGGTTTATGGTGCTTTAGGTTCAGAAGGATTATTTACTGAAGAAACAAGTTACGACCCACATTCTCCTTATTCAGCATCAAAAGCTTCGTCGGATCATTTTGTTCGTGCCTACGCTGATACTTATGGTTTGCCAATAGTTATTACAAATTGTTCCAATAATTATGGACCAAATCATTTTCCAGAAAAATTGATTCCTTTATGTATTCATAATATTATTCATAATAAACCGTTGCCCATCTATGGTGATGGAAAATATACTCGTGACTGGTTATTTGTTATCGATCATGCAAGAGCTATCGATGATGTTTTTCATAAAGCAGAAAAAGGTGCAACCTATAATGTTGGGGGATTTAATGAATGGCAAAATATTGACCTGGTAAATGAATTGTGTCGTCAAATGGATGAGAAATTAGGTCGGGAAGTGGGTGCTTCAGCGAAGTTAATAACTTTTGTTAAAGATCGTCCCGGTCATGATTTACGGTATGCCATTGATGCCAATAAAATTAAAGCTGAACTTGGCTGGGAGCCCAGCGTCACTTTTCAAGAAGGACTTTCGTTAACTATTGATTGGTATTTGTCTAATGATGAATGGTTAAAGAACGTAACTTCGGGGGATTATCAAAAATATTATACGAACCAATATAACTGAGAAACTTAAATTAACAGCTATGAAAGGAATAATTTTAGCAGGCGGTTCAGGTACACGATTACATCCATTGACTTTGGCGGTATCGAAACAGCTTTTGCCTATTTATGACAAACCAATGATTTACTATCCAATGTCAGTTTTGATGTTGGCTGGAATCAAAGATATTCTTATCATCTCAACGCCACATGACTTACCTAATTTTAAAAAATTATTTGGTGATGGAAGTCAGTTGGGAATTAATTTAACCTATGCAGAACAACCTAATCCAGATGGTTTAGCACAAGCATTTATTATTGGGGAGGAATTTATTGGTTCAGATGATGTGTGTTTAGTTCTAGGTGATAATATCTTTTATGGAGCAGGTTTGCAAAAATTATTGTCTGATTCTGTACAAACAGTCAAGCAAGAAAATAAAGCAGTCGTTTTTGGTTATTATGTCGAAGATCCAGAACGTTACGGTGTTGCTGAATTCGATGAAAATGGAAAAGTTCTTAGTATTGAAGAAAAACCAAAAAATCCAAAATCAGATTATGCTGTAGTTGGACTTTATTTTTATCCGAATTCTGTTGTAAAAATTGCAAAAGAGGTCAAGCCTTCTGAAAGGGGCGAATTAGAAATTACATCAGTAAATCAAACTTACCTGCAACAAGATAAATTGAATTTACAAAAAATGAGTAGAGGCTTTGCTTGGTTAGATACAGGAACACATGAATCATTGACCGAAGCGACAGAATTCGTAAAGGCAGTTGAAAAAAGGACGAGTTTGAAAATTGCTTGTTTAGAGGAGATTGCTATACGATTAGGTTTTGTATCAAAGGATTTTATTTACGAACAAGTAAAGAATTTAAAGGGAGATTATTTTGATTATTTAAAAAGGATAATTAAAAAATAACCTTCAATTAAAAAAATAGAATTTATCACTTCTTGAATTGAATAAAATCATAAAAATAGATGTTTCATTTGAAAAAATGAAATCAAGAGTATTTGGATTAGAATTTAAAATGCATTTATAAAATAACTATTTAAATAAAGATATCTTCGAAATGAAAATAGAAGCATTAGAATGGGATAGTAATTTTTTTAATTTAAGAATTGGCAGATTAATAATCGAAAATCAGCAAGATTTTGATGTTCAAGAATTTATTTTACAATCTACTCTGAATTTTGACTTAATATATGTCATTTCAAATTTTAAAATGCTTAATGCTAAAATTGTAGATGCCTGTAAATTAAATTTGACTGAAATAATGGTCACGATGTCAAAACCATTCAATAAAGATTTGTATTTAAATGAAGATGCGCCGTACGATTTTAGAAATGAATTTACCGAAAATGAATTAAAAGAATGCTACGGTATTGCTGAACAAGTAGCGTCTGTCTCGAGATTTAATCATGAACCTCTTATAGGTGAAAAACTGACAAAAAGTTTATATCGAAAATGGATTGACAATGCAGTCAACGCAAGTTTCGCCGATGGAATTTTTGTTGAAAAAAACAATGAAAATATTATCGGTATACATCTAATAAAAACAAGTCATGAAGAACAAATAGGTAGGTTTACATTAACTGCAATTGATCAAAAATTTAATAGAATGGGGTTAGGTTCAAAAATATGGAACCAATCTTATAATTATTGGGCAAAAAACAGTAATATAAATAAAATCTTAAGTCCCTTTTCATTTCAAAATAAAGAATCATTAAATTTTCACTTAAAGGCAGGATTTAATAAAGTAGAAGATTTAAAATATATTTATCATCTAACAACAAAAAAGAATGATACCATTTAATAAGCCATACTTAACAGGAAAAGAAATGCACTATATGTATGAAGCTGTTCATACAGGTAAATTGTCAGGTAATGGTAAGTTTACTAAAAAATGCCAAGAATTTTTTGAAGAAAAGTACCATTTTAAAAAATGTCTTCTCACAACTTCTTGTACTGATGCGCTCGAAATGGCGGCAATTCTGGCAAATATTCAACCTGGTGATGAAGTAATTATGCCTTCTTATACGTTCGTTTCCACTGCAAATGCATTTATTTTACGTGGTGCAACTATTATTTTTGTTGACAGTCGTAAGGATCATCCTGGTATTGATGAAGATTCAATTGAGGGTTTAATTACAGATAGAACTAAAGCAATAGTTCCTGTACATTATGCTGGAGTTGCTTGTGATATGGAAAAAATAATGAGTATAGCTAACAAATACAACTTGATTGTTATTGAAGATGCGGCTCAAGCGATAGATAGTTATTTTACATTTTCAGATGGTTCTAACAAGGCTTTAGGCAGCATCGGACAATTAGCAGCTTTCTCCTTTCACGAAACTAAAAATATTATTTCAGGCGAGGGAGGAATGTTAGCAATTAACGACGAAAAATTTTCGGCAAGAGCTGAAATTATCTGGGAAAAAGGCACAAATAGATCTGCTTTTTTTAAAGGTGAAGTCGATAAATATGGATGGGTAGATATGGGTTCTTCATTTTTACCTTCAGAATTAATTGCCGCATTTCTCTTTGCACAATTAGAAAATATTGATGATATACAACTACAAAGAAAAAAAATCTGGATCCAGTATTATAAGGGTCTTAAAGATTGGGCTGATAAAAATGAAGTAAAGTTACCTTCACTCCCAGACTTTGCTACAAATAATGCACACATGTTTTATTTAGTGTGCAAAAGTGTTGAACAACGAACAGAATTAATTGATAGATTAAAGAAAAACGATGTACTAGCTGTTTTTCATTATTTAAGTTTGCATAAAAGCTCTTTTTATAAAGACAAATACAACGGGAAAGATTTGAAATTATCAGATTATTATTCAGAAAACTTAGTGCGTTTGCCACTTTTTTATGAACTAACTGATATACAAATTAATCATATTATTGAATCTATTGTAAAAAATGGGTAAAATTCTACATCTAATTCCTGATGAAAAAGTCACTGATAATGTAATCGAAAATTTCTCATCAGTTACTAGTAATAATATATTTTTTATTTTAGAATACTCTGAAAGTAAAAAGTATTCAAAAATTATTCATGAAAATGTAATTAGAGGAAATGAATGCTTTTTTATTAGTAAAAACATTGACGCAGAAGTAGATACAATCATTGTTCACGGCCTAAATAATGTTTTTGCAAAACTGATTTTAGAAGTTGATTTAAAAATTAAAATTGCATGGATTGCCTGGGGATTTGACATTTATAATCTGCCTAAAATAATGGACAAATTATATGCACCACAATCTCGATTGTATCTAAATAAAAGTGATCCAAAACATTCAGTAATTACCTACGTAAAAAAGAATAAATTTTTAAGAAAAATATATTATAAAAAAATAAAGAAAACGGACGACTACTATACTATTTATGAGAAAGCTCATAGTAGAATTGATTTTTTCTGTAGTTTTATTTATGAGGATTTTGAACTATTCTCACGTCATTACCAGAATAAGTTACTATTTCAAGAAATCGGATATTTTTCAATTAGTCAATATTTAGTGGGTCAAAACGACTTGCGTATTAATATAAAGGCGAGAAATGTTTTAGTCGGAAATTCTAATTCTTTGGAAAATAATCATTTGGATGTTTTTAAAATTTTAAGTAAAAATGCATTTCTAGGAGATGTTATTGTGCCTTTAAGTTACGGGAAAGCCGATTTCTATAAGGAAACGGTACTGCTTGAAGGAAAATCGTTATTGAAAGAAAAGTTCCATTCACTACTTGACTTTATGGATAGAAGTGCGTACCTAAATATTTTATCTGATTGTAGCACGGCAGTTTTTTATCATTACAGACAGCAAGCAATGGGTAATATTCTGGCGTTACTTTATATGGGTGTTAGGGTTTATTTTAGTGAAAAGAATCCAGTTTTTCATTATCTAAAAAGAATTGGTATAGTGGTTTTTAATTTCGATACTGATTTTGAATATTATAGCAATTCAATATTAGATGTAGAAAGTCAAAATATAAATAGAGCCATTCTTGATACTTTATTTCATGAAGATGTAATAAAAAGGCAACATATTAATTTAATAGATATACTAAATAATGTCCATAAATCAGGAGATTAAAACAGGCGTTAAGTGGACTACAATTAGCACCATTGTTTTAGCTGTTGTAGCGATACTGAAAATTTCGATTCTTACTCGTTTCCTGGACAAGAGTGATTTTGGACTCATGGCGCTTGTAACGTTTGTTATGGGTTTTATGGAATTATTTAATGATATGGGTTTGACTTCGGCCATATTACATAAACAGGATATTACCAAAAAACAATATGCAAGTTTATATTGGATCAATTGGTTCGCTAGTATTGTAATGTACTTAATTTTAATTCTAATTACAGGTCCTATATCTTCGTTCTATGATGAACCGTTATTAAATAATTTAATTCCTCTCATAGGTTTAAACTTATTGTTATCAGCCATTGGACGTCAATATAAAACTTTAGAACAGAAGAATTTACTATTCTATTCCGTTAGTCTAATTGATATTACTGCTGCAGTATTGTCATTGTTTTTATCAGTATTTCTTGCGGTTTTCGGCTACGGAGTTTACGCATTAGTTTATTCAGTAATTTTTCAAGCTGTTTTCTCTAATGTTTTATACTTAATAATTGGTGTTCGAAAATATGGCTTTCTCGTACATTTTAGATTTTATGAAACACGCGATTTCTTAAAAATTGGGATGTATCAAGTAGGCGGACAAATTGTGAACTACTTCAATCGAGATTTAGATATATTGATAATAGGTAAGTTTTTCCCGTCGGATGTTTTAGGCGGTTATAGTTTAGCCAGAGAACTTGTTCGTAGACCTTCGGCTTTTATAATACCAATCTTAAATAAAGTTGGAGCACCTACGTTATCAAAAATAAACACGGACAGTGCAAAATTAAAAGCGTATTATTTAAAAATGACCAATATTTTAGCAACTCTTACAATACCTTTATATCTACTTATTGCCATATTTGCTTACCCCATTACAATAATATTGTATGGTAAAGATTTTGTAGATATTACAATATTAGTTCAGTTATTAACTGTAAATATGATTTTTAGAATTGTCGGAGGTAATATTGGTAATTTAGTAATTGCAACAGGAAAAACAAATATCGATTTCCAATGGAATTTATTAACATTTTTTGTTACACCGCTATTTGTGTATATTGGCAGTCAATTCGGAATAAATGGTGTAGCTACGATGATGTCACTGAGTATGGTAATTCTTTTTGTGCCAGGGTATTACTTTATGGTTCGACGGATGATTGACGTGTCGTTAAAAGAATACACCAAAGCATTTTTTATGCTTAATTTCAAACAATTAATAAACTTAAGATAATATGCCAGGATTTAATTTTTTTTATAATAAAGAAAGCATTGAAATTAAGCGAAACAAAAATTTAGTTTTAGACGAGATACGTGGGAATAATTATCAAATAAACAGATTTACGCTAGAAAAATTTTTAGAAGATAAATTATTTATTGACAATGAAACCATCATCATTGTTTTAGAGGGAGTTATTCTAAATAAAAAAGAGTTACTTAAAAAATATAATTTTAAAATATGGTCGGAACTGGTTATTTTTTTAGCCAAAGAAAACAGTGAATTTTTCAACGAATTTAGAGGAACGTTTACGGGGCTAACGTTTTATAAAGAAAGGTTAGAATGGATTATTTATGCAGATCAGCTGTCCTCTAAGCATTTATATTATTTTCAATCAAATTCAGCTCTAATAGTTTCAAGTGAAATTGAGGATTTATATATCTATTTTAAAGAAAACAATATAGATTCAGAACTTGATATAAAGGCTGCAAATAATTTGCTGTCATACGGTTACATGCTAAACAACGACACATTGTCGTTAAATGTTAGAAAATTTGAGGCAGGAACCTTTTTAAATATTAAGAACAATCAATTTGAGATTAAACAATATTATAAATTACCATTAGCTCCTAAAAAAACAAATTTATCTGAAAGTGAGATACTAAAGCAAGTAGATATAAAATTTAGAACAGCCATAAAAAGACAGTTTGATAAAGATGTCGAGTATAATTATAAACACCTGGTTGCTTTAAGTGGTGGCTTAGATTCAAGAATGACTTCTTGGGTCGCTCATGAGATGGGATATGAAAATCAGCTTAATTTTACATTTTCACAAACCGATTATTTAGATGAAACTATTCCCAAAAAAATTGCTACTGATTTAAAACATGAGTGGATATTTAAAGCTTTAGATAATGGTATATTTCTCAAAGATATTGAGGAAATCAATCGGATGACTGGAGGAAATGTGTTGTATTATGGCTTGGCACACGGGAATAGTATGCTTAAATATATTAATTTTGAGGAATTAGGAATGTTTCATACAGGCATGTTAGGTGACGTTGTTATAGGTTCCTTTGTAAATAATTTTTCTCCTAAGGCTTTACAAAATTTAAGCGGTGCATATTCCAAGAATAATTTAATAAACGAAAATAAAGATGAAAGTCCAGAAGCTATTGAAAATAGGCTAATTTACCAGCGAGGAATTAATGGTGCTAATAACGGTTTAATCGCTCTTCATAAATACTCTGAGTCGATGTCACCCTTTTACGATATTGATTTTTTTGAATTTTGCTTATCAATTCCAATTCATTTAAGAATGAATCATGATTTATATAAAAAATGGATTTTAAAGTACTATCCAAAATCGGCTGACTATATTTGGGAGAAAACAAAATCAAGGATTGATAGTAAAGTTTTTAAAATAAAAATAAAAGGGCACCTATTAACTATTCCCGAAATCATATCAATCGGAAGTGCTAAATTGGGACTTATTAAAACCGGAATTTCTTCTAAAAATCACATGAATCCGTTAGAGTATTGGTACACTACAAACCCAGATATAAAATTATTTCAAGACAATTATTTCAAAATTAATATTAACAACATCTCAGATAAAAATTTAAAAGAAGTATGTACGGATTTATACAATAAGGGAAATGCATTGCAAAAAAACCAAGCCCTTTCATTAATTGCTGCAATTAAATTATTCTTCTAGCTCTAAAGGTATGAATATAGCAAACTTCATTTTTTATGTACTATTATTTATAGGTTTTTTTTTACCTACAAATAGTAGTTTAAATATTTCGTTACCAGGGGTATCAATTTTTGTTAATGAATTGGCATTTTTACTTCTGCCCGTAGTCAATCTTTTCTGCACAAACAAAAGTAAAAAGATACAAATAGGTTTGAAAATATCGAAATATATTATTTTGTATTTGATTCTTGTATTTCTTACAGAATTTATATTCAAATCAATAGTATTTAACCAATCTATTGGTGATGGATTTAAAGCATTTAGAATCGGTATACCATTCTATTCATCAATTTTATTACTTTATAGTGGCTTTAAGGCAGACATCAAAATAATTTGGAAAATTATTTTGTGGGCCGTTGTAATTTCAGTGCTTTTGTCAATTATTTCATTGTACATTGATTTACCTATCTATTCTGATACTGAAGACATGAGTGTTTTAGAATTTAATCAAGGTAGAGTTGTTAATTCAAATGCGGCATTTGGAATCATAGGTTTATATCTTTTGTTTGCAGATAAAGATAAATGGTATAATCAAGGGAAGTTAGTGAAATATGCAAGTATCTTAAGCGTCATTGCATTAGTATTAAGTTTTAATAGAACCTATTTGGCATTAATGGTTTTAGAGTTTGCTTATCTTGCGTATAAAACGTTGACCTTTAATTCAATTTTTAAAATTTTAGTGTACCCTTTTGTATTTTTAATAGTAACTTTTATAGCATATAATAATAATGTTTTGATTCAAAGACAAATTGACAATCGGATTTTATCTATTTTATTTGAAGAGCAAACACTTGCTGAGTCTGCGATTGATGGCAATAGAGATATGATATATGAAGGTATGCTAAGTAGAATTGAGGAAGGCTATTGGGTAATAGGACTTCCTTACAACGAGCCCATTTTTTTGAATAATTCTGCTTATGTTGCAAATGATGTTCCGATGAGTGTAACGGATACCTCGCCGATAAATGTGCTCTTGCGATATGGAATTATACCACTCTTATTTTGGCTTTTAATCCTAAAAACGATGTTCAAGAAAAATAAATCTCTTTTTTTTAGAACTGCACTAATAATTTATGCTGTAGCTTCTCTTAATTTAGATGCTTTGTTTAGACACAATTCTATCCTTTTTTTAATAATAATATTTTACCTTACAATTTTACCGCTACATGAAAAAAATTATTTTTATAGCAAAAACGGATTTAAACAATGATGGCAGAATTTTAAATCAAATAAAAATTCTTCAAAACTATTTAAAAGACCAGCTAAATCTGCATTTTATTGTATTGCCTGATAAAGAGTACGTAGGGGATCTAGGTCGTGGCGTTTTTTTATATAATTTACATATTTCTATAAGAAACAATCCTGCACTACGTATGTTTACCGTTGTAGAGTTTACAATTAAAGCATTACGAAAACTCATCGAACTCCAGCCAGAAATTATCCATATTCAAGATTATGAGGTGGTTTTGCCGGTTTATTTATATAAGAAATTTTTTAAAAAAAATGTTGTAATTATATTTGATGATCACGAGATGCCAAATGAAAATGAATCTCTACAAGGAAAAATTCTTCAGTATTTTGAACGAAAATTAATGAAAATATCGGATTATGTTATCTATGCAAATCAAGAAAGAAAAGAAATTTTAGACAAGGAGTTGAATATTATTAAAAGTACTTATTTTTTGAATTTACCCTATTTTGAAGAAAAAAACATATTGTCTAACGCCTCTATTGATAGGAATTATATTACAAAACTAGAAGAATTAAAAGCGTTTAAAGAGAAAGGTATTAATTTAATTATGCACCAAGGGCTTATTGCTGTTGAAAGAGGTAGAAAAAAATTAGCCGAATTTAGTAAATTTAATTTTGCAAATACTAAAATTGTCATAGTTGGTATATCCGAATTAGAATATAATTCATTTATAACTGAATTTACATTGAATAGAGATAATTTTTATTTTGTAGGAAGTGTTCCTTACACAATTCTTATTGAGTTTTGGAAATTAATGGATGCAACAATCATTATGTATTTACCTACCTATATTAATAATCGATTGTGTGCCCCAAATCGTTATTTTATAGCGTTAATGTACAATATTCCAACTATAGTGAATAAGGATAATCCTGTTTTATATAATTTTACAGAAAAGCACAATTCAGGATTTTATATTGAAAATATTACTTCCTCAATTCTTGTTAAAAAAGTTTTTAAGCATTCTTATTCAACGGAAGTTTTAGAAGATATGAAACATGAAGAAATCGAAAAATTTGAAGGTGTCTATGATAAAATTTTAAAATTGGTCTAATTTTCTAAATTATTAATTTATTTGTTAAGTCAGAAATACAACCTTTATTTAGAATTAATCGTGCTTATAAAATTAATAATTTAAACATAAATATTTTCGCTTGGAATGACTAATTTTGCAAGGTTGTTTTTTATAATTTTGGCATAATCCTTTAAATTCATCTTTAATTCTTTAAATTGATTTTTATGAAAATTGTTCACCTTTGTCTATCGTGTTTCTACATTGATGATTATTCATATCAAGAAAACATGTTACCAAAGTATCACGTCATTCAAGGTCATGATGTTGCAGTAATTGCTTCATTGGTGTCTTTCGATACTAACGGAAAACCATGTTTTTTAGAAGGAGAATCTACAAAGATTTGTAAAGATGGTTATAAGGTAATTAGAATTGATTACAAAAACCCATTTTATAAATTAAATAAATTTATACGATCGTATAATAATACATATAAAGTATTAGAAAAAGAAAAGCCAGATTTAATATTTATGCATGATTTTTCTTTTATGGATATTACGAAAGTAATTAAATATCTTAAAAAAAATAAAGAGGTAAAAGTTTTTGTAGACTGTCACACGGACTATATAAATAGTGCCCAAACATGGATTTCAAAGAATATTTTTCATCATCTCATTTGGAGATATTATGGTAGAAAATTAGCTCCATATGTCACTAAATTTTATGGTGTTACTCCTTTAAGATGCGATTTTTTAAAAAACGCATATAACATTGATGACGAAAAAATTGAACTTTTGGTTATGGGTGTAGATGATGAGTTATTAAATATCAAAGACAAAAATATCCTTAAAGAGCATTATAATAAAAAATTTAATCTAAATGAAAATGATTTTATAATTGTAACTGGTGGTAAAATTGATGAAAAAAAGAATATCCACTTAGTAATGCAGTCTATAATAAATTTGGATAAAAGAAACATCAAATTAATTGTTTTTGGTACAGTGGCACCTGAAATGCAGCATTTATTTGACAATTTAATGCTTAATGATTCAATAATATATGCAGGTTGGTTGAATTCTGAAACAATTCTTGACTATTTTATTATTGCCGATTTAGTTGTTTTTCCTGGTACTCACTCAGTTTTATGGGAACAAGCTGTCGGTGTCGGTACCCCATGTGTTTTTAAATACTGGGAAGGAATGACTCACATTGATGTTGGCGGAAATTGCGATTTTTTGTGTCATGATACTGCTGAAGAGATAACGGAAGTATTAAAAAAAATAATAAATGACGACGGCAAATATGAAAGTATGAGAAAGATAGCTGTTGAAAAAGGACTTAAAAAATTTGCATATAGTGAAATTGCTAGAACTGCAATAGAGCATTAATTTAAATATCTGAAAATGCTATCATATTTAGAATATCTTATTTCGAAAATAATAAAAAAGCTTCATTTTAAAGCGATTTTAAATAGTGAAATTCACAAAACCTCAAAGGTTTGTGCGGGAAGTCAACTCGTAAATGTGAAAATGGGTAAATATTCAGATGTAGGATATGATTGTACGATTATTAATACTGAAATTGGGGCATTTTGTTCTTTAGGTGCAAATATTGTTATTGGCGGTGCATCGCATACTATTGATTGGGTTTCCACATCACCTGTCTTTAATGAAAATAAAGATCACTTACCTAAAAAATTTTCTCGTCATAAATTTTCATTAGATTCAAAAACGATTGTTGGTAACGATGTTTGGATTGGGAATAATGTTATGATAAAGTCTAATGTAAAAATTGGTGACGGTGCAGTTTTAGGAATGGGAAGTATAGTTACAAAAGATGTTGGGCCCTATGAAATTTGGGCAGGAAACCCTGCTAAATTAATTAGAAAAAGATTTCAGGAGGATAAAATCAATAATCTACTTCACAGTAAATGGTGGGATTGGACTGATAAGGAAATTGAAAAAAAAGCATCTTTATTTAATAATGTGAATGCTTTTTTGGATAACAAATAAAGAAAATTTTTACTTGTATATAAAGATTAAAAAAAATAAATGTAATGGAAAGCACTAGACAATACCAAATATGTACTAAAACAATTATGGACACCACAGATCCTAATATTGTCTTTAATGAAAAGGGCGAAAGTGATTATTATGTAAACTATATCAATGAAATTCTTCCAAGCTGGAATACAGGCGAGGAAGACATGAAAGAATTAATGCAAACTGCAGAAAAAATCAAAAAAGATGGAAAAAATCGTGACTTTGATTGCATTATAGGTTTAAGTGGCGGTTTAGACAGTTCTTATGTCGCTTATGTTGCAAAAGAAATTATGGGACTTAGACCACTTTTATTTCATGTTGATGCAGGATGGAACACGGATAAAGCAGTAGGAAACATAGAAAAATTAGTAAATGGTCTCAACCTGGATTTATACACTGAAGTTATAAACTGGGAAGAAATGAAAGATTTGCAACGTGCATTTTTTAAATCTCAAATTGCAGATCAAGATATGCCACAAGATATTGCCTTCTTTTCTGGACTATACAAATTTGCCAAAAAAAACAACATAAAATATGTGTTAACTGGAGGTAATTTCAGCACAGAGTGTTGTAGAGAGCCAGAAGAATGGGGTGCTTATCCAGGAATTGATAAAAAATTAATTAAGGATATTCACGGTAAATTTGGTGGAAGAAAATTAAACTCATTTCCTATTGTAGATATAATTCAATATAAATTGTACTACAAATATGTTCTCGGTATGGAAGTTTTTAAACCATTGAATTTAGTACCTTATAATAAAAAAGAGGTTGAACAACTTTTAGAAGACAAATATGGTTGGGAGAAATTCCAACACAAGCACCACGAATCTAGATTTACTAGATTTTTTGAAGATTATTGGATGCCTAGAAAATTTGGATACGAGAAAAGAAGAGCTCATTTTTCAAGTTTAATTTTGACAGGACAAATGACAAGAGAACAAGCTTTAGAAAGGATTTCTAAGCCAGAATTAGACGACTTGACGCTCCAAAAAGAATTTGATTATGTTGCGGAAAAATTAGATTTTACACGAGACGAATTACAAGCAATTTTTGAAGGCGAAAATAAAACCTTTAATGATTACAAAAACAAGAGAGCGTTAATCGGATTAGGAGCTAAAACTATGCGTAAATTTGGATTAGAAAAACGATTATTTAGATGATAACATTAATTGATTACGGAGTTGGGAACATTAATGCTTTTGCCAATGTTTACAAACGCCTAAATATAGAAACGAAAATAGCAAAGACTGCTTCGGATTTAAAGTCAGCTGGAAAAATAATTTTACCAGGTGTCGGTTCTTTCGATTATGCCATGCAAAGGTTAAACAGTTCGGGAATGCGTGAACGACTAGATGAATTAGTTCTTCAGGAAAAAGTACCTGTAGTAGGAATTTGCGTAGGTATGCAAATGATGGGAAATAGAAGTGATGAAGGAGATTCTGAGGGCTTAAAGTGGATTGATGCTGATATTTTAAAATTCGACCCAGCTCTTATAAAATATGTAACTAAGCTTCCACACATGGGATGGAACGACGTAATTCCCACTAAGCCAAGCAAACTTTTTACCGGTTTAGAGAGTGAGAGTTTGTTTTATTTTCTTCATTCCTATTATTTTAAATGTAACAATAAAGATGACAGTATAGCTGTTTCTGAATACGGAGAATTATTCACATCTGCTGTTAATCATGAAAATGTTTATGGAATACAATTTCATCCAGAAAAGAGCCATCACTACGGTGAAATTTTACTTAATAATTTTGCTAAACTATAATTATGTTACGACCAAGAATTATTCCAAGCTTACTTGTTCATGATGGTGGATTGGTGAAAACTGTAAATTTCAAGAATCCAAAATATGTAGGTGATCCTATAAATGCTGTAAAGATTTTTAACGAAAAGGTCGTTGATGAATTAGCAATTTTCGATATTGATGCTTCAGTTCTGGGAAAAGAACCCAATTACAAACTGATAGAAAATTTAGCATTGCAATCTAGAATGCCTTTATGTTACGGAGGAGGTGTCAAAACTGTAGAACAAGCACAACGGATTTTTGGACTTGGAATCGAAAAAATAGCACTTAGTTCTGTGGTCTCACAGAATCCAGATATTATTATGGAAATTGCAAATAAAGTAGGTTCTCAAAGTGTGATTGCAGTACTTGATATTAAGAAAAAACTTCTTGGAGGCTACGAAGTATATATTCATAACGGTAAAAAAGCGACCGGAAAAGACCCCATAAAATTCGTCGAAGAACTTCAGTCATTAGGAGTTGGTGAGATAATTATTAACTCAATCGATCAGGATGGAGTTATGAAAGGATATGATTTGAATCTTATAAATAAGATTCGAGAAAAAATAAGTGTTCCATTGACCGTATTAGGTGGTGCAGGAAGTTTAGAAGATATTAAAAAAGTCATTGACACGCATGGTGTAATTGGTGTTGCAGCCGGAAGTTTGTTTGTTTTTAAAGGCAAGTATAAAGCGGTTCTTATTAATTATCCGAACAAAGCGGAGAAAGAAAATCTATTTAAATAAAAAGCATGAAAATACAAAATAAAACACTTTTAATCACCGGTGGTACGGGTTCTTTCGGAACAGCAGTACTTCATCGTTTTTTAGAAACCGATCATTTTAAAGAGATACGTATTTTTTCTCGCGATGAGAAAAAACAGGACGACATGAGAAACTTATACAAAACCGATAAAATTAAATATTATATTGGTGATGTACGGGACTACTCTTCTGTTGAACCCGCTACTCGTGGCGTAGATTATGTTTTTCATGCAGCTGCTTTAAAGCAAGTGCCTTCCTGTGAATTTTTTCCTATGCAAGCGGTTAAAACAAATGTGGAAGGAACACAAAACGTGATTCGAGCTGCAGCAAGTAATGGAGTGAAAAAAGTAATTTGTTTGTCCACTGATAAAGCAGCGTACCCGATTAACGCTATGGGAATTTCCAAAGCGATGATGGAAAAAGTCGCTGTAGCAGAAGCTCGCAATTTGAAAGATACTGTTGTTTGCCTTACTCGTTACGGAAATGTTATGGCTTCTCGCGGTTCAGTTATTCCACTCTTTTTGAATCAAATTCAAAAAGGCGAACCAATTACGATCACAGATCCAAATATGTCTCGCTTTTTCATGTCACTTGACGACGCCGTAGATTTAGTGCTTTTTGCATTTGAAAACGCCAATCCAGGTGATTTGTTTGTCAATAAAGCTCCTGCAGGAACAATTGGCGATTTAGCACAAGCTTTAATTGAATTGACAGGAAAAACGGTGCCGATAAAAATCATTGGAACACGTCATGGTGAAAAAGTTTATGAAACACTTTGCACCAGAGAAGAAATGGCAAAAGCAGAGGATATGGGCGATTTCTACAGAGTTCCAGCAGATAATAGAGATTTGAATTATGCCGCTTATTTTTCTGAAGGTGAAGAAGAAGTTGCCCGAATTGAAGATTATCATTCGCACAATGCGTCTCAAGAAGGAGTTGAAGGCTTGAAGAAATTAATTTCCACACTTCCATTAATTCGAAAAGAAATTTTTGGAGAAGAAGTTGCACAAATGCCTGGATAAGAAAGTTATCAGTAATCAGTTTTTAGTAATCAGTTGAAATTAGTTAGCTAAATAATGAAAATAAATCCAGCGATTTTAGAAGGAAAAGTACATACTGATTTAAGAGGTTCTCTCTTTTATAACAATGATTTTGATGCCAAAGAAGTAAGACGTATTTATTTTATTGAAAATAAAGACACCGAATTCGTTCGGGCTTGGCAAGGACATAAAATTGAACAACGTTGGTTTTCTGCGGTTCAAGGAAGTTTCGAAATCAAATTGATTGAAGTGGATAATTGGGAGCATCCTTCTAAAACCAGTATGGTTCATTCTTTTATTTTGAAAGCCAATCAGCTCGATGTACTGCATGTTCCAAAAGGATATATCAGCAGTATTCAAGCGTTAGAACCAAGTTCTAGATTAATGCTTATGGCAGATTTTTTAATAGGAGAAGTAAAAGATGAGTACCGCTTTGATGCGGATTATTTTAAAATATAAAAAGAAGAACATGTTAAAAGTTGGAATTACAGGGCAAAAGGGATTTGTAGGAACGCATTTATACAATACTTTGGGATTGCAACCCGAGGTTTTTGAAACAATTTCTTTTGAACGCTCTTTTTTTGAAAATGATGAAAATTTAGATGCTTTTGTTTCTAAATGTGATGTAATCGTGCATTTAGCAGCCTTAAATCGTCATAACGAACCGGAAGTTATTTACGACACGAACTTAAATTTAGTCCAACTTCTTGTTGCCTCTTTAGAACGGACAAATAGTAAAGCTCATGTGTTAATTTCTTCATCTTCACAAGAAGAACGTGACAATTTGTACGGTAAATCTAAAAAAGAAGGTCGTGAATTATTGGCCAATTGGGCTACTAAAGCTGGAGCAAATTTCACAGGCTTAATTATACCAAATGTTTTTGGACCTTTTGGACATCCGTATTACAATTCAGTAGTTGCCACTTTTTCACACCAAGTAGCGAATGGAGAAACTCCAAAAATTGAGGTTGACGGACAATTGAAACTAATATATGTTGGTGAATTAGTGGCAGAAATTATCAAAGTAATTCAAAACAAAACCAATAACTCAAAATATACTGTTGACCATACCAGTGAAGCCAAGGTTTCTGAATTATTGGCTTTGCTTCAAGAATATAAAACAACGTATCAAGAACAAGGACAAATTCCAGCAATAGCATCTACTTTCGAATTAAATTTATTCAACACTTATAGATGTTATATGGATATTGCGACTCATTTTCCTGTGAAGTTTACACAGCATACGGACCCAAGAGGGACATTTGTTGAAGTAATTCGGCTGGGTGTTGGTGGACAAGTTTCTTTTTCAACAACAGTTCCAGGAATCACTAGAGGAAACCACTATCATACTAGAAAAATTGAACGTTTCGCAGTAATTAAGGGAAAAGCCTTAATTCAACTTCGGAAAATCGGAACCGATGAAGTTCTAGATTTTTATTTAGACGGTAATGAACCTTCGTATGTGGATATGCCAATTTGGTACACCCATAATATCAAAAACATTGGTGATGAAGTATTGTATACCAATTTTTGGATTAACGAATTTTTTGACACAAATGACCCCGATACTTATTTTGAAAATGTATAATTTTCATCTAAATTAAAACAAATAATGAAAGCACAATTAAAAGTAATGACCGTTGTAGGTACTCGTCCAGAAATTATAAGACTATCTCGAGTAATGGCAGCTTTAGATAATTCAGAAGCAATTGAACATATAATCGTACATACAGGACAAAATTATGATTATGAACTAAATCAGATTTTCTTTGACGATTTAGGTATTCGCAAGCCCGATTTTTTCCTTGATGCAGCAGGTAAAACTGCTACAGAAACTGTAGGGCAAATTTTAATTAAAATTGACCCGTTATTAGAATCACAACAACCTGATGCATTCTTAGTTTTGGGTGACACGAATAGTTGTTTGTGTGCTATTCCAGCGAAAAAGAGACACATTCCAATTTTTCACATGGAAGCGGGTAATCGTTGTTTCGACCAACGTGTTCCTGAGGAAACAAACCGGAAAATTGTAGACCACGTTTCAGATATTAATTTGACTTACAGTGATATTGCTAGAGAATATTTGCTTCGAGAAGGATTGCCTGCTGATAGAATTATCAAAACAGGATCGCCAATGTTTGAAGTTTTAAATCATTATTTGCCATCCATTGAGTCTTCGGATGTTTTACAAAGATTGGAATTGGAAGAAGGAAAATTCTTCGTTGTTTCTTCACATAGAGAAGAAAATATCAACAGCGAAAAAAACTTTCACGGTTTGATGAACAGTTTAAACCTTATTGCTGAAAAATATGATTATCCAATTATTGTAAGTACGCATCCACGGACTCGTAACATGATTGAAAAGAAAAATATTCAGATGCATAAAAATGTACAATTTTTAAAACCGTTGGGATTTAATGATTATAATGCTTTGCAAATGCGTTCATACGCTGTGTTGTCAGATTCGGGAACTATCTCTGAGGAATCTTCTACTTTGAATTTCAGAGCATTGAATATACGAGATGCTCATGAACGTCCAGAGGCAATGGAAGAAGCTTCTGTTATGATGGTTGGTATGAATCCAGAACGAATTATGCAAGGACTTGTACAACTGCAATATCAAAAAATAGGTATAGAAAGAAATTTTCGTTCCGTTGCAGATTATTCAATGCCAAATGTATCTGAAAAGATGGTTAGAATAATTTTGAGTTATACCGATTATATTAAAAGAACGGTTTGGTCTGAAGAAATTTAGTAAGGTATGAATGTTTTGTTTTTAACTTTAATTGAGATAGATACAATTAATCAAAGAGGATTATATCACGATTTGCTTCGCGAATTTCGCAATAATGGTCATAATCTTACTATTGTTTCACCTTTAGAACGTAGAAGAAATATTCCTACACGTTTTTTTGAAAAGGATGGTGTTTCATTTTTACAAGTGAAAACATTCAATATTCAGAAAACAAATGTGATTGAAAAAGGAATTGGTACTTTAGCTATTGAATATCAGTACTTATCTGCTATTAAAAAGTTTCTTTCTCATACAAAGTTTGATTTGGTTTTTTATTCGACACCACCCATAACGTTTGTGAAAATCATTAATTTTATTAAAAAAAGGGACAATGCGAAGTCCTATTTACTGCTGAAAGATATTTTTCCACAGAATGCAGTTGACATGAAAATGTTAAAAGA
The DNA here is from genome assembly GCF_050908145.1 of Flavobacterium sp. SM2513. Classification (GTDB taxonomy): domain Bacteria; phylum Bacteroidota; class Bacteroidia; order Flavobacteriales; family Flavobacteriaceae; genus Flavobacterium. The sequence continues at coordinate 1,811,106 of NZ_CP194228.1, forward strand.
AAATGGTTTTTTGCACAAGTATTTTACAAAGAAAGAAAAAGAACTATATAAAATTTCGGACACGATTGGTTGTATGTCAAAAGCGAATGTTGATTTTGTTTTAAAACACAATCCCGAAGTTGAAGCGGTCAAAGTAGAAGTCAATCCGAATAGTATTCAGCCCGTTACTTTTTCTCAAACTGACGAACAGCGAACGACATTACGATTAGAGTATGGTTTGCCGTTAGATAAAAAAATTTTAGTTTACGGTGGAAATTTAGGAATACCACAAGGGGTTGATTTCTTGATAGAAACTATTGAAAAATGCGATTCTCAAAATGCATTTTTTCTAGTAATTGGAAATGGAACCCAGTTTAAAAAGTTGCGTAAATGGTTTGACGTCAATTCACCTAAAAATGCTTTGCTTTTTTCTGGAATTGAAAAAAACAAGTATGATAATTTATTGAATGCTTGCGATATAGGGTTGATATTTTTAAATAGAAATTTTACAATTCCAAATTTTCCTTCGCGATTGTTGTCTTATTTAGAAATGAAAATGCCCATAATTGCTGCAGTTGATGGAGCAACGGATGTTGGAAAAGTAATTGAAGAAGCAAAATGTGGTTATAGTGTTTTAGCAGGAGACATTGCCGGAATGAATACTGCAATTCAAAAGATTCTTGATGAAAATAAGTTGAACCAAATGGGTGATAACGGGTATAATTACTTGATGCAAAATTATACAGTGGACATTTCTTATAATTTGATAAACGATAAAGTTCAGTAAACATGTATAAAAAGTTTATAAAACGTTTTTTCGACTTTCTAATTTCGCTACTAATTATTCTGTTTTTAGTGCCATTATTTATTATTTTATATATTTTAGTAAAAATGGATTCTAAAGGAGATTTTTTCTTTTTTCAAGAACGTTTGGGCTATAAAGGAAGGGTCTTTAAAGTTTTCAAAATTAGAACGATGACAGATAAAGTTAGAGTTGCCGATAGAGAAATCTTAAAAGGAGATGCAGAAGTAACTCGAATGGGAACTATTTTAAGAAGGCTGAAAGTCGATGAATTGCCACAAATTATCAATATATTTAAAGGCGACATGTCGTTTGTAGGTCCTCGGCCTTGTTTGCCGAATCAAATTACTGAATTCAATGAGCACGGTAAACAGCGAATATTAGTTACTCCAGGGCTAACGGGTTTGGCTCAAACAAATGGAAACATTTACTTAACTTGGGAAGAACGATGGAAATACGACCGTTATTATGTAGAAAATTTAAGTTTTTTTCTAGACATAAAAATAGTGTTTAAAACGGTATTAATTGTTTTATTAGGAGAACAGAAATTTTTAAAAAAACCAAATGTTTAAAATACTAGTTATTGGTGCAGTGCAAACCACTAAACATACGATTAATCAATTGCTCAAGTACGATTTTAATATCGTTGGAGTATTAGGTCATGAACCTGCGAATGTAGGAAGAGTGAGTGGTTGGTGTGATTTGAAAGCGCTTGCGGAAAATAAAAAGCTTCCTTATAGAGGGTTTAAAAAAATTAACGACCAAGAAAATTTGGATTGGGCTTTAGTGAAACAGCCTGATATTATTTTTGCAGTTGGTTTTTCACAATTGATGGCTCAACCGTGGTTAGATATGCCAAAATTAGGTTGCATTGGTTTTCATCCAACTCATTTACCAAAAGGCAGAGGTCGGGCACCATTAGCCTGGATTGTTTTGGAGCAAGCCACGGGTTCAGCATCTTTCTTTCTTATGGGTGAAGGGGCTGATGATGGTCCTGTTTTTGTGCAGAAAACATTTGAAATTGAAGAAAAAGATGATGCTACATCAGCAGAATTAAAAATCGAAAAAGCAATTATAGAAAGTTTGGATATTTGGTTACCCAAATTGAAAGCCGGAGAATGGAATCCGATACCGCAAGAAGAATTAGAAGCAAGTTGGTACGGAAAAAGAGCTCCTGAAGACGGACGAATATCTTGGGGAAATTCAGCACATTCAATTGACCGTCTAATAAAAGCAAGTAGCCTTCCGCATCCGGGAGCTTATACTTATTTTAAAGATTTCAAAATTATAATTTGGAAAAGTACGGTTGAAAAAAACATTCCTATTCAAGGTGTGACAGGTCGCGTATTATTAATTGATTCTACAAAAGGATATTTAATTCAATGTGGAGAAGGATTAATTTGGCTTGAAAATGTAGTTTTGCCTTCTGATATTAAACTTCAAATTGGTGATAAATTGGGCTATAATGTGGAGGATGAAATTTTCCAAATTAAATCAATATTAAAAAATTTAGCAAATGAATAAAGTTATAGTAGTAGCTCCGCATGCAGATGATGAGATTATTGGTTGCGGTGCAACCATCGCAAAACACATCAAAAATGGTGATGAAGTACTAATTGTAATCGCTACAAATGCAAGTATTGGCGCTCCTGAATTATTTTCAGAAACGGCGGTTCATGCCACACGAAACGAAGCGTTAAATGCACATAAAATATTAGGTGTGTCGAAAACCATTTTTCTTGATTTTCCAGCACCTGCGTTAAATGCGTTTCCCGAGTATAAGATATCAATTGAATTATCGAAAATTTTCAACGAACATTGTCCAACTCATTTATATTTGCCGCATCCGGGGGATATTCATCAAGACCATAAAGCGATTTATCGTTCGGCTTTAGTTGCTGCAAGACCTCAAGGGGATCGTATTGTGAAAAATATTTATTGTTACGAAACACTTTCAGAAACAGAATGGACTCCGATGCATGAAAAACCGTTTGTGCCAAATCATTTTGTAAATGTTACAGATGTTTTTGAGAATAAATTAGAAGCTATGCAATGCTTTGCAACACAGTTAAAGAGTTTTCCGCATTCACGTTCAATTGAAGCTTTTGAAGCATTGGCAAAATATAGAGGAGCGACTGTCGGAGTGGAACGAGCAGAAGCTTTCATTGTTGAACGACAAATAGTTTCTTAGAATTTTAATAGGAATCTTTATTATTTTAAAAAGAAGTTGATGAAAAATATTGTAATAATTGGAGTTGGGGGCTTTGGTCGCGAAGTGAAAGTTTTAATAGACCAGATTAATAAAAAAGAGAAAGCCTATACTATTTTGGGGTTTTACGATGATGCATTAGATTGTAAACCGCATTATAATGGAATTCCTTTTCTAGGAACGATTGACCAATTAAATAAAGTAACTACTTCTACTTCAGTAGCACTTGGAATTGGCGATCCAGCTACAAAAGCAAAAATCATCAAACGTTTAGATAATAAAAATTTATCATTCCCAACTTTAATTCATCCATCAGTTCAAATTGGTGACGATGAAATTACCATAGGGCAAGGCACTATTATTTGCGGAAGCTGCATTCTTACTTGTAACATAGAAATTGGTTCTTTTGTTACTTTAAATTTATGTTGTACGGTTGGACACGACACCACTATCAAAGATTTTGCCTCCTTTATGCCTTCCGTAAATATATCGGGAGAAGTCCTGATTGAAGAACAAGTGTATGTGGGAACGGGTGCTAAAATTATAAATCAGCTTCAAATAGGTAAAGGAACAATTGTAGGTGCTGGAGCCGTTGTTTCTAAAACTTTACCACCCAATTGCACCGCAGTTGGTATTCCAGCCAGACCAATAAAATTTCATGAATGAAGCTAAATCGTTCTTTGGAGTGGGTTTTATCTTTGCTAATGCTAATTGCATTAACGCCTTTATTGATGATTCTTTTTGTAATTGCAACCATTGACAGCCATGAATTTGGTATGTTTTTTCAACAACGCATTGGAAAAAATGCTAAGAAATTCACCCTGTACAAACTCCAAACCATCCACCCAAAAACACAAACTATTTCATCCATTGGAAAATTTTTAAGAAAATACAAACTCGACGAACTGCCGCAGCTTATCAATATTTTCAACGGAACGATGTCATTTGTAGGTCCAAGACCTGATATTCCCGGTTATGCCGATAATTTAGTAGGAGACGACCGAGTGATTTTAAAAATCAGACCCGGTGTCACAGGTTTGGCTTCCATAAAATACCGCAACGAAGAATTTTTATTGCAGCAACAACCTGATTCAATAACTTATAACGATACTGTTATTTGGCCAGATAAAGTACGGATTAATAAATGGTATGTTGAAAATCATTCCTTTAGTATGGACGTTCAAATTTTATGGTATACCCTAATTCCAATGCCAATAAATATAGACCAGTTTATAGAGAAAAATTCTAGGTTTTAATCGACATTAATTGAAAACTGCTTCATTTCTTCTGCAGGTTCGAGTGTTGTGAATTCTTTCCAGATTTTGGGGTCGTATTTATTTATTTTGATAAATTTAAAGTCGGGTTCTTTTAAGCTTTCAAATTCTGATTGAGAAATTTCCTTCTGATCCAGATTGAGGTATTCTGTTTTGTTTAAAATATCGCCTTCTGCTTTTATGTCTAATTCCAAAACATCTCGGTCTTCATCTGTTAATTCGATAAATTTAAGTGGGCGGTTGAGGTAAAAATACTGACCGTCTTCGAGGTTAGCGTACTGTAAATAATACTTATTTGTACTTGGATTTTCTTTGTAAATCAATGTACCGGAGCTTACATTTTCGAACACTTTAATTCCTAGAATCCATTTTAAATTAATTCCGCCTAATGTTTTTCCTTTTGCTAAATTATAGGTCGCTTTTACCACGGCATAATCATTTTCAGAAACATATAAAGTTCCTTCATACTTGGCTTTTCCTTTTTTAGGTTGAAATTTTATCACGTAAATTAATTTATAGTCTTCGCTGAAAATCGCACCATCTAAGGTATATTTGTACCAATCCGTCTGACGAATGAAGTCGGTATTTGTACCGTAAACGGGATTTGTTGTTGTCTGCGTTGAAAATATTGCTGATTTAGCAGTTAGAACGTTTTTGGGTTCGTCCTTCTTTATTTTCTCGCCATTTCTTCTCTTTTTATTGAATTCTTTATTCAAAGATATGGTGTCACGCGATCCAAACCATCCGCTCTTTATACGGTAAAATTTAGTGGTGTCCAGGTGTTTTAAAAATAAATTTGTCGCTGTTTTTTCTACCTGATCAATCGATACTGATTTATTTTCGTCCTTTATTTGCGTAGCTTTTAAAACAGTCAGTTTGCTGGAATTAACCATTTTATCGTCCTTTTTACTTACAAATGAACTGTAAACACCTAAAAAGTCTTTGAATTCTTTGGGAGGTGTTTTGGACATTCCAGTTGTAAAACGTTTTAGCTCTGCATTTACTTCCTTCAGTTTGCTTTTTGAAAAACCGGTTGATTTTTCGATTTCTAAGTTGAATTGTTTGGCTTTAAAATTGGATTGTTCCCGTAGAAAAATGGTGCTTTTTGAAGGAGTGTCTGTCGTTAAGTAATTCTCTTTTAAATTCGCTTTCACTTGTGCCATTATAGCAGCGACATCTTGTTTTTTGTCTGAAACATCCACATTATTGAGTTCGTAGATGCCAGGAATAAGTTTGATAATGAAACCTTTCTTTTCTAACTGACTAATAGTTAAGCGCTGTGTTTCATAACCAATATAGGAAACTTCAATTTCAGTCGATGCGTTTTCAGCACTAGCTGGAATACTGAATTTTCCATCGCCATTGGAAACATTATTAGAAGTGCTTCCTATTTTAACATTTGCATACGGAATAGATTCACCCGTATTCGCATCAACAATTGTGGACACATTATTTTGTGCAAATGCAGATAATTGGCACACTAAACACATCAGAAAAAGTAATCGTTTCATCATACCGAATTTATTTGTGAGGAATTATAAATTAACGGAGTGAAAGTACTAAATTTTATGAAAGATTCGACAATGAGTATTATAAAAACAGCACGATTTTTAAAATACAAGTTTAAAAATCGACAATGGATAACAATTTTAAAGTATATAAAATTCTAAAAATGCAACTTCTTTTTTCGAAGCTCAAAATTTTGTCCTAAATATACACGACGAACCATTTCGTCCTGCACCAATTCTTCAGGAACGCCGGCTTTAAGGATTCCACCTTCAAACATTAAGTAGGTTTTGTCGGTAATAGCAAGGGTTTCTTGCACGTTGTGATCGGTAATTAAGATACCAATATTTTTGTTTTTAAGTTGGGCAACGATGCGTTGAATGTCTTCCACTGCAACGGGGTCAACACCTGCAAAGGGTTCGTCAAGTAAAATAAATTTTGGATCTGTAGCTAAAGCTCGCGCAATTTCTGTTCGACGTCGTTCTCCTCCTGAGAGTAAATCGCCGCGATTGGTTCGGATGTGTTCCAAACTAAATTCGTCAATTAGCGATTCCATTTTTGCAATTTGGGCTTCTTTTGAAAGTTTTGTCAATTGTAAAACACTTAGAATGTTGTCTTCTATACTCAACTTTCTAAAAACGGATGCTTCTTGAGCCAAATAACCAATGCCGTATTGGGCACGTTTGTACATGGGGTAATCTGTAATATTCATGTCGTCCAAGTAAATATTGCCAGAATTTGGTTTCACCAATCCTACAATCATATAGAAAGAAGTTGTTTTTCCGGCACCATTGGGACCTAAAAGGCCTACGATTTCTCCTTGATTTACTTCCACAGAAATACCCTTTACCACACTTCTGCCTTTGTAGGTTTTGACTAAATTCTCAGCTCTTAACTTCATAGATTGTGTTATTTGTTTTGCAAAGAAACGAATTTCATTTCTTTAGTGTATTGATTTAACTTCATTTTCTGAAAGTGTACGTATAAGGTTCACCTATCAAATAGGTAGGCTCGCCTATCAAAACCCAAGGTCGACCTACTAAACAGCTAGGCTCGCCTACGAAATAGCTAGGCTCACCTATAAAATCGTTAGGCTCGGCTATAAAACAGCGTTTTCCTCCAATTCTTCCCAAAACTCGTAAGCTCTACGAAGGTGAGGAATGACGATTGTACCGCCCACTAATGTGGCAATTCCCATGGCTTCCATCATTTCTTCTTTTGTAATGCCGTTTTTATGACTAGTTTCTAAATGGTATTTTACACAATCGTCGCACCGCAAAACAGCTGAGGCTACCAAGCCTAAAAGCTCTTTGGTTTTTACATCTAATGCACCTGGAGCATAGGCATTGGTGTCGAGATTGAAGATTCTTTTAACGATTTTATTATTATCGGCCAATAATTTATCATTCATTTTTTGACGGTAGTCGTTAAATTCTTGTATGGAATTACTCATAATTAAGCAGTTTTAGCGTCGCGGTTTTTATTGACAATTTTTGAAATGAATATACTTATTTCGTATAAAATAATAAGCGGAATGGTCACAATTCCCTGACTGATTACATCTGGAGGCGTTACGATTGCCGCAATGATTAAGATAATAACGTAGGCATATTTCCTGTAATCTCGTAGGAATTTTGGAGTGACAACTCCCATTCTTGAAAGAAAGTAGATAACAATGGGTAATTCAAAGATTAATCCTGTAGCTAAGGAAGTAGTTTTTACTAAGCCGATATAAGAATCAACATCAATTTGATTTTCTACTACACTACTTATCGTTAAGTTTGCTAAGAAATTGATAGACAAAGGAACGAGAACAAAATAACCGAAAGCTACACCAATAAAAAACAGTAAGGAAGCGAGTGAAATAAAATATTTAATGTTTTTCTTTTCTTTTTCATACAATGCCGGGCCTACAAACTTCCATAATTCCCATAGAATAAAAGGAAATGCGATGATAAATCCGGCGGTAATGGACGTCCATATTAACATCGAAAACTGACCTTCCATGGTTCTGTTTTGTATCGAAAACGGCAATTCATGTATGCAAAAACTTTGGTCTAAATTGTATTTTGTGGCCAAATCACAAAAGAAACGGTAGGTCACAAAATCACCGCTTTTAGGTCCGAATATAATGACATCAAAAATGAATTCGCTATAGGTATACGCTACAGTTGCTCCAATAAGTATTGCAATGGTACTGCGAATTAAGACCCATCTCAATACTTCAAGATGGTCTAAAAACGACATTTCGCTGTGGTTTTTTTTTGCCATTATACGATTCCTTCTTTTAAAATATCATGTAAATGTAATATTCCTTTATATTCTTCACCGTCAGTAACCACTAATTGCGTTATTGAATAGTCTTCTAATATATTCAATGCATCTACAACCATATCTGAAGATTGTACTGTCTTGGGGTTTTTAGTCATAATATCACTTGCTGTTAAACCTGCAATGGAATCCCGGTCGTTCAACATTCTTCGAATGTCACCATCGGTAATGATACCCAACAATCTTCCATTTTCAACAACAGCTGTGACGCCTAAACGTTTTTCTGATATTTCAAAGATTGCTTGTTTGACAGAAGTTTCTGGACTTACCATTGGTTTTAGTGAATGCTCTAACATGTCTTTCACTCGAAGCAATAATTTTTTTCCTAAAGCACCACCCGGATGGTATTTGGCAAAATCTTCGCTTTTGAAATCACGCAGCTCCATCAAGCAAACTGCTACCGCATCACCCATCACTAATTGAGCCGTGGTACTTGAGGTGGGTGCTAAATTTAACGGACAAGCTTCTTCATCGACAGTAGTGTCTAAAACGTAATTGGCTCCCTTTGCTAAAAACGAAGTTCGGTTACCGGTTATTGCTATTAAGATATTTCCAAAACGCTGAATGATTGGTACTAAGACTTTAATTTCTGGACTGTTTCCGCTTTTGGAGATACAAATCAGTACGTCGTCAGGTTGCACCATTCCTAAATCGCCATGAATCGCTTCAGAAGCGTGAAGAAACATAGAAGGGGTTCCTGTAGAATTCATCGTTGCAACAATTTTTTGAGCAATTATGGCGCTTTTTCCAATTCCTGTTACAATCAATCGCCCTTTGGATTGGTAGATAGTTTCAACACTTTTTACAAAATCATCATTGATAAAATCAAGTAACTTTGTAATAGCTTTGCTTTCAGTTGTTATGGTTTTTTTGGCTATTGCCGTAATCGTTTGTGATGAATTCAAAATAGAAAGTTTATAAAATTTGTTGGTGTTAAAGAAAGTTGTATCTTTATGAAGTGCAAATTTATATAAAATACCCTTACTAAAGAATGAATTCAAACGAAATTGACATCCACAAGGAGTTAAAAAAATATTTTGGTTTCAACCAATTCAAAGGACTGCAAGAACAAGTCATAAAAAGCATTATCCACGGTAACAATACGTTCGTAATTATGCCCACTGGAGGCGGAAAGTCGCTTTGTTATCAGTTGCCTGCTTTAATGAAAGAAGGTACTGCAATTGTAGTTTCTCCACTAATTGCTTTAATGAAAAATCAAGTTGACGCGATAAGAAGTCTTTCTTCTGACCCCGGAGTTGCTCATGTTTTAAACTCTTCATTGACTAAAACTGAAATTGCACAAGTAAAACGCGATATCACTTCCGGAATTACTAAACTATTATACGTAGCGCCAGAATCACTGACGAAACTGGAGTATGTAGAGTTTTTGAAAACGGTTACTATTTCATTTGTAGCCATTGATGAAGCTCACTGTATTTCAGAGTGGGGTCATGATTTCCGGCCAGAATACCGCAACTTGCGCCATATTATTAAACAATTAGGCGACGTTGCTGTTATAGGACTTACAGCTACTGCTACGCCAAAAGTGCAGGAAGATATCTTGAAAAATCTGGATATGCCTAATGCCAACACTTTTAAAGCTTCATTTAATCGTCCGAATTTATATTATGAAGTTCGTACAAAAACGAAAAATGTTGAATCTGATATTATTCGTTTTATTAAACAACACAAAGGTAAATCTGGTATTATTTATTGTTTGAGCCGTAAAAAAGTGGAAGCTATTGCTCAAGTATTGCAGGTTAATGGAATCAGTGCGGTTCCGTACCATGCAGGATTAGATGCTAAAACGAGAGCACGACATCAGGATATGTTTTTGATGGAAGATGTCGATGTCGTTGTGGCAACTATTGCTTTCGGAATGGGAATTGACAAGCCAGATGTTCGATTTGTGATTCACCATGATATTCCAAAATCTCTAGAAAGTTATTACCAAGAAACCGGTAGAGCGGGACGTGATGGTGGTGAAGGACATTGTTTGGCTTATTATTCCTATAAAGATGTGGAAAAATTAGAAAAATTCATGTCGGGTAAACCTGTTGCAGAGCAAGAAATTGGTTTTGCTTTGCTACAAGAAGTAGTGGCTTATGCTGAAACTTCTATGTCACGACGTAAATTTCTATTGCATTATTTTGGTGAAGAATTCAGTTCAGAAACAGGGGATGGTGCTGATATGGATGATAATGTTCGAAATCCAAAATCCAAAAAAGAAGCAAAGGAAGAGGTTGTTAAACTGCTGAAAGTAGTTCGGGACACTAAACATTTATATAAATCAAAAGAAATTGTTTATACCCTTGTAGGTAAAGTTAATGCAACTATAAAAGCCCACCGAACGGATGCTCAAGCTTTTTTTGGCGTGGGTGCTGGATTAGAAGAACGGCATTGGATGGCATTAATTCGTCAAGTATTAGTCGAAAATTACTTATCGAAAGACATTGAAACCTATGGTATCTTGAAAGTAACTGAAAAGGGACATCAATTTATTGAAAATCCAGTTTCATTTATGATGTCAGAAGACCATGAGTATAATGAGAAAGAAGACAATACAATTGTTACTGCAGCAAAAACTTCAGGAATTGCTGATGAAGTATTGATGAACATGTTGAAAGATTTAAGGAAAAAAGTTTCTAAAAAATTAGGTGTTCCTCCGTTTGTAGTTTTTCAAGACCCTTCATTGGAAGATATGGCATTGAAATACCCTATTTCTATCACGGAATTGGGAAGTATTCACGGTGTAGGAGAGGGAAAAGCGAAGAAATACGGTAAAGATTTTGCTGAACTCATCGCACGCTATGTAGAGGAGAATGAAATTGTTCGTCCTGATGATTTGGTTGTCAAATCTACAGGAGTTAACTCTGCAAATAAACTTTATATAATTCAGAATATTGACCGTAAATTATCTCTCAACGACATTGCTAAAGCGAAAGGTTTGGAAATGGATGCCTTGCTTAAAGAAATGGAAATGATTGTGTATTCCGGTACAAAATTGAACATTAAATATTGGGTGGATGATTTGCTTGATGATGACCAACAAGAGGAAATTCACGACTATTTTATGGAATCGCAAACGGATAATATTAAGGATGCTTTAAAGGAGTTTGACGGTGATTATGATACCGAAGAATTGCGTTTAATGCGAATTAAATTTATTAGTGAAGTAGCGAATTAGTAAAGTTCAGTGATAAGAGTTTGAGTAATCAGTTTTGAGTTTGTAAGTTTAAGGTTTGAAGTTTGTTTAGCAATAATCGCTGTGTTCTTTTTTCTATACTCTCCTCTCTATATTCTCTATTCTTTTCTCTATTTTTCTTTCTCAATAACGGCTATTCCCATTCGAATGGTGCTGTACGGCATTTTTTCTTCAAAATAATCAAAATAAGGTTTTAGCCCAGAAGGAACTTCAAGTACTTTCTGGGCTTCTTTAATTTGATTGATTTCATCTGCAGAGACAAAGAAGCTGACATCGGTTAAATGGTCGTCTGCATATAATTTGGCAATATGCGACATAACGGTTGATACATTTAATTTTCGTTGTTTCGCAATTTCTTCAACGCTAACATTGTTGTTTAAAAGTGCTAAAGTTTCTTTGTAGGTACTGCCTTCTTTTTTAGCCCTTACAGGTTTATTCTTCTGGTATTCCGTAATAGCATCGATAAATTCGCCACCGTATTTTTCAAGTTTAGCTTTTCCAACACCTTCAATAGTTAAAAATTCAGACTCGCTCATCGGGCGAATGATTTCCATGTGGCGGAGTGTTGCGTCGCTAAAAATAATGTACGCGGGAACCTCCTCTTCTTTTGCAATCGTATAGCGCAGTTTTCGTAGCACTTCAAACAAGCCACTTTTTGCACTTGTTTTAGATGCTGCATATTCCGTTTTGTCAATAGTTGATGGTACTTTTTTAACAACGGCAGTTAGCATTACTCGTTCTCCTTCAAATAGCACTTTTTGTGCGAGAGGCGTCAGTAATATTCGGTTGTTTTGATGAAAAGCGATTTCGCAATACCCGTGGTTGATTAACTGAATTAAATACTGATTCCAATCGTACCAAGAAGTATCGTGACCAATCCCATAGGTTTTTAAATCTTGATAGGACTTCTCGTAAATTGCTGCATTTTTCGAACCCCGTAAAAAGTCAATAATCATCGACAGTGGTTCATTTTGCTGCAAACGTGTAATTGCAGATAATGCTTTTTGTGCTAAAATAGTTCCATCAAAGAAGACCGGTGGATTTTTGCAGATATCGCAATTGCCACAATTTTCGGTGACCAATTCGCCAAAATAGGAAAGCAATATTTTACGTCGGCAACTCAAAGCGTCTGCATATTGCCTCATTCGTTCTAGTTTTGCCAGCTGCACTTCCGAGTTTAAACCTTCAGAAGCAAATTTCTGCAACTGAATCACATCGGCATAACTTTCAAATAAAAGTGTTTCAGAAGGCAGTCCGTCTCTTCCTGCTCGACCAATTTCTTGGTAATAGCCTTCAATGTTTTTAGGTAAATTGTAGTGAATGACCCAGCGAACGTTTGATTTATCAATTCCCATCCCAAATGCAATTGTTGCGCAAACAATAGGGCAATCATCGTTGATAAAATCGTCTTGCGTTTGAGCTCTTAAACGCGCGTCGAGTCCGGCATGGTAGGCTTTCGCTTTGATTCCTTTTTGCTGTAATTTTTGAGCAAGTTCTTCTGTCGTTTTCCTACTTAAACAGTAGATTATCCCTGATTCTTCGGGTTTACGTTCGATAAACGCTATAATTTGCTTCACGCGGTCAAGAGCGGGTCTTACTTCTAAACTTAAATTTTTGCGGTCGAAAGACGCGACTACTATTTTCGGATTGTTTAGATTCAATTGTTGCACAATATCACTTCGGGTTGCTTTATCGGCGGTTGCGGTTAGTGCTAAAATGGATGTTGTCGGAAAGCGTTTTTTCAGGTATCCTAAATTGGTGTAAGCCGGTCTAAAGTCGTGTCCCCATGCCGAAATACAATGTGCCTCGTCAATGGCAATCAAGCTAATTTGCAAGGAATCGAAGGCTTGTTCTAAGTAGGAAAGACTTTCTGGAGCGATGTAAACGAGTTTAATTGAACCATTTCGCAATGCGTCCATATACAATTGCTGTTCTTGTGCAGATTGTGTGCTGTTGATAAAACAAGCGGCAATTCCATTTGATTTCAAGCTGTCTACTTGGTCTTTCATCAAGGCAATCAGTGGAGAAACGACAATTGTAACACCCGTTAAAACCAATGCAGGTAATTGAAAACAAATCGATTTTCCACCACCAGTAGGCATAATTGCAACGGCATCTTTACCCGAAAGAACGGTATTGATGATGTCTTCTTGATTGTTTCGGAATTGTTCAAATCCAAAGTGTTCCTTTAATTTGGCGTGTAAAATTGTTGTAGTCATGTGGTGGATAGTAAGGTTTAGAGATTGAAGGATTTAAAGATATCGGTATTGATTTCTTTGCAATTATTGCTGATAAAGTTCGCCTCGATGAGGCTTTTGAATGTCGCGAATTTGAATCATGTGTTCGTCCGTTACCACAACATAAGCTATGGCATACATCTCACTGATGATTTCAAAACCGGTATTGTCTAGTGGAAGTTTTTCAATTGCGATGTATTCTTTTAAATGAATTAGATGGTGTTCTGCTGTTTTTGCGGAAGCAGGTCCTCTAAAATCCCAGATTAATTTTATCTCTCTCATGCTTAAAATAGTTTGTTTGCAAATGTAAAAAAGTATTTTCAAATTGTATTTAAAATATATACGCTATATATTTGTATAAAACAATTATTATGAAAAAGCTAATTGACATTGACGAAGTTACTGTAAAAAAATTAAAATACATCGCTGTTGCCGAAGATACAAGTGTGAAACTATTAATGGAAGATGCCATTCAATTGTATGTAAAAACTAAAGAAACAGAACGTTTTGAAAATTTAACTGATGAAGAAAAGGAAGATATCGGACTTCTGATGTTGATGCAAGAATCAGACAGAAGTGACAAGGTTTCTAGGGAAGAAATTTTTAAAGCTTTGAGGCATGATAGTTGAGTTCTCGAAAAAATTTTTGAAAGACATTGAAAAAATAAGTGACAATCAGTTAAAGGGTCAAATAGGTGATGCCATTATTCTATTTGAAACTGCTGATACTCTTTTTGAAATTAATAATGTGAAAAAATTGAAGGGACATCAGGAAGCGTATAGGTTTCGTCTAGGGAAATACCGAATTGGATTTTATTGTGATGGTATTAAAGTTGAAATGGAACGCTTTTTAAAAAGAAACGACATCTACAATCTATTTCCTTAAACAAAGAGAAACGCTCTGTTTTAAAATAAATTATCATCATGAAAAAACTTTTACTCCTTATTATAGTTCTTCCGTTTGCAGGATTTTCGCAAAACTTGAAACTAGAACAAGCCAATCACCTCGCTACATTACCCATTAAATGCTTGCAACAAGAATACCCCAATAAACTTAGTCAATTGCTAATTGATAGTACTGAAATTGCCTCTCCAAAAACATTACATCCCGCTTTTTACGGCTGTTTTGATTGGCATTCTTCCGTTCACGGACATTGGAGTTTGGTGTATTTGCTGAATCATTTTCCTGATTTAAATTCGCGTTCGGAGATTATACAAAAGCTGCAAATCAATTTGTCAAAAGAGAATATCCAGCAAGAGATTCATTATTTTTCTAAGCCACATGAAAAGTCGTTTGAACGGACTTACGGTTGGGCTTGGTTGCTGAAATTGCAAATGGAACTCGATGCTTCAAACGACGCTTACGCAAAAGAATTGGCACAAAACTTACAGCCACTTTCTAATGTAATTATCGAACGGTACATCGAATTTCTACCTAAATTAAATTACCCCATTCGTGCAGGAACGCACTCTAATACCGCTTTCGGAATGAATTTGGCTTGGGATTATGCGGTTCATTCTAAAAACGAAGCTTTGCAAAAAAGTGTTGCAGATAACGCGATTCGTTTGTTTCAAAAAGATGAAAATTGTCCGTTCGATTGGGAACCTAGCGGCACTGATTTTCTTTCGCCTTGCTTAGAGGAACTTGGAATCATGCAGCGGGTTTTACCTTCAAAAACGTTTTTGCCTTGGCTTAAGAATTTCGCTCCTAAATTATTCAACAAAAATTATTCATGGGATGTCGCACGAGTTTCTGATAGAACCGACGGACATTTGGTTCACCTAGACGGCTTGAATTTCAGTCGTGCTTGGAACTTTTATTACCTCATTCAGCAGTATTCCAAGGAATTTTCACACTTAGGAAAATTAGCAGATACCCATTTGACGTTCTCCTTGCCTTCTGTTGTTGATGGAAATTACGAAGGCGAACACTGGCTGGCTTCTTTTGCTTTGCGAAGTTTTGAAATGAAAAGTAAATTATAGAATAATTATTTCATAAATTTGAATTATAAGTTAAAATAAATGAAAAACAATAACGTAGCGATTTGGAATATTCTATTTATATTTACAGTCTTAATCTTTGGATTTCGATCCTCTGCACAAACAGCTTTTACAACCAGTCCAATTCCACATCAAGTTTATAATGCTAATATACCCGTGCAATTTAATTCTGACAATCAATATTCTGATATTATTTCTTTAGATTTTGATTTTAAATATTACGGTAATATTTACAATGAGGTAATTATTGGTACAAATGGGGTATTAAACTTTACGACTTCATTAGCAAATGGATATTGTCCATGGAGTACAAGTTTCTCATATCCCAATTCCTTTCCCTTTAAAAATTCGATTTTAGGGTGTTTAAGTGCATTTTCTAATAACTCACAAGCAAATTCAGGCACAATTAGTTACTCTTTAGTGGGAAGTAAACCTTATCGTAAATTTGTGCTATCTTTTGATAATCAGCCCGCTTACATTTGTGGTACTGATTCAATTTCGACTTTTCAAATCATTCTTTATGAAACTTTAAATACTGTGGATGTTCAAATTGTAGAACGTCAACCATGCTTAATGTGGAATGAAGGTCGTGCACAAATCAATTTAATAAACGCTAATGGTTCTCTATCTTTAACAGCTCCAGGTAGGGGTAGCGGACCTTGGACAGCTACTCAAGAAGGTTGGCGTTTTGGTTTTTACTATTCCACTCCGAATTATAGTTATATCACTTGCGAAAACGCAACTTCAGGAATAGCAAACTTTAACTTGCAAGTTGTTAAAGATGATTTAGACAATGAGAATCTAAATTTCTATGCGAGTTTTTCAGATGCTGAATTGAATCAAAATGCTTTTTCAAGTTTAAGTTTTACAAATACAACGGCTTACCATCAAAAAATTTATGCCTCAGATGGTGTTATTTTCAAAGTGGTAGATTTGAGAACAATCAATTGTTTCATTGATTACGATATGGACAATGTTCCTACAATTAGTGAAGATTTAAATAATGATGGAAACTATGCAAATGATAATACTGATGGGGATGGATTTGCAAATTTTATTGACGATGATGATGATGGAGACATGGTTTTAAGTTCAATAGAATATGTGTTTACCGCATCTGAGAATGGCACTGCTACTATTTTATTAGACACAGACAACGATGGGATTCCTAATTATTTAGATAATGATGATGATGGCGACGGCATTTTGACCATTGATGAAGATTATAACGGGAATAACAATCCGGGCGATGACGACACCAATAACAACGGAACTCCTGATTATTTAGAGCAATCAGTAGCCCTTGGAGTAGTTAATAATGCATTGAATACCTTAATTTCGGTATATCCAAATCCCGCTTCAGATGCTTTTTATATTGATAATAAAAGTGATGTCTCTATTTCTACTATCACGATTTACGCCATCAGTGGTGCCATCGTAAAAGAGATTAAAAACGTAACGGCTGGTCAAGCTATTCCTGTTGACGAATTACAAAGCGGCGTTTATTTTGTGCGAATGACCGCTGGAGAAACGATTATAAATCATAAGTTGATTAAAAAATAACACCTTATATATAAGGAGTAAAAAAGGTTTGGCATTCGTCAAACCTTTTTTTTGTCATAGTAATTAAATGCTCCTCGTTGAAGTACTACGAAACCCTCCCGACAACTGCAAGAGATAATTGAAGCGCTACGAAACCTTCCCGCCAACTGCAAGAGACATTTGAAGCACTACGAAACCTTCCCGACAACTGCAAGAGACAATTGAAGCGCTACGAAACCTTCCCGACAACTGCAAGAGACTTTTGAAGCGCTACGACGACCCCCTTCAACTTATAGGTCGTTGAAGTACTTCAACGGGGAGGCTTTTAAATTAAAAACGTTATTTTTGCAAAAAAAACATCCATGTCTAAAGAACTCTTGCTTCAAGTTGCACCAGAAATTGCAGTCAATAATCAGTTGCTTAAAGAACATATTGCAAAACTGGAACGCATCAGTTCAGCCGAAATTCAACACATTACTATCTTGAAGCGTTCGATAGATGCCCGTCAGAAATCGATTAAGATTAATTTAAAAGTGGTGTTGTTTTTTCAAGGCGAAGCTATTGGTGAAAAGCAAATTGAGTTGCCTGAGTACAAAGACGTGTCCCAAGCACAAGAAGTTCTTGTAGTTGGAGCAGGACCTGCCGGACTTTTTGCAGCGCTGCAATTAATTGAATTGGGCTTAAAGCCAATTGTTCTCGAAAGAGGAAAAAACGTTCAAGAACGCCGACGGGATTTAAAAGCCATCAATATTGACCACATCGTCAACGAAGATTCCAATTACTGTTATGGCGAAGGTGGTGCAGGAACCTATTCAGACGGAAAATTATACACCCGTTCTAAAAAGCGGGGAGATGTGGATAGAATTCTGGAATTATTTGTCGCTTTTGGCGCTTCAGCCGATATTTTAGTCGAAGCACATCCGCACATTGGAACCAATAAATTGCCTAAAATTATTCAAGCCATTCGTGAAAAAATCATCGAGTTTGGCGGACAAGTTTTGTTTAATACCAAAGTGGTCGATTTTCTTGTAAAAAACAATGCCATTGAAGGCGTTGTCACGCAAAATGGCGATAAGATTCTAGCCTCTAATTTGATTTTGGCCACCGGTCATTCCGCTCGTGATATTTATGAATTGTTGCATCAAAAAGAAATATTTATCGAAGCCAAGCCTTTCGCAATAGGCGTTCGGGCCGAACATCCCCAAGAGTTGATTGATAAAATCCAGTACAGTTGTGATTTTCGAGGCGAATTTCTTCCACCAGCACCCTATTCAATAGTAAAACAAATAAACGGTCGCGGCATGTACTCCTTTTGCATGTGTCCTGGTGGCGTGATTGCACCTTGCGCGACAAGTCCGGGCGAAGTAGTAACGAACGGTTGGTCGCCCTCTAAGCGAGACCAAGCTACCGCCAATTCAGGAATTGTGGTCGAATTGCGTTTAGAAGATTTCAAACCGTTTGCCAAATTCGGACCTCTTGCAGGAATGGAATTCCAAAAAAGCATCGAGCAACAAGCATGGCGTGTAGCAGGGGAGACTCAGAAAGTGCCTGCCCAACGGATGGTTGATTTTACACAAAGCAAAGTTTCGTCGTCCATCCCTAAAACATCGTATGTTCCTGGTACTACTTCGGTAGAATTGGGGCGCGTTTTTCCCGGATTTATTACGCAAACTTTAAGAGAAGGTTTTGTTGAATTTGGTAAATCCATGAAAGGTTATTTCACAAACGAAGCCATCCTTCACGCTCCTGAATCCCGAACTTCATCGCCTGTTCGAATTCCTCGTGATGCCATTTCGTACCAACACCTTCACATCAAAGGATTGTATCCGTGTGCAGAAGGAGCGGGGTATGCTGGCGGAATTATTTCTGCAGCCATTGATGGGGAGAAATGTGCATTGAAAATAGCGGAAACACTACTGTAGGCCTACAATTTCCTTTTTAATTTTAGAATCAGTATGATAAATAACAACAGGATTCCTACGCCAATGATGAGGTAGCCAGCGTATTTTAGAGAAGTTTCATCGTGAAATATAATGTCGTTGTTCTTTACAATATAGGTTATAGAATTATTAAAAACGGTGTTGTCGTACTCTTTTTTATTTGAAAATTTATCATAGTAAATAGTGATTTCGTCGTTGATTTGTAATGCATCGGTCTGGTCTAAAACCGGACAGAAATCACCACGTTCCTTTCCAATAAATAGCTTGAAAACTGTAGGGTCGTTGTCAAGTTGCAGAAACAGGGTCGCCCTGTTTTTGTATTTCTCAAAATGAGTATCGATATAAGTGATCGTACCTTTTTTGAAATCATAAGATTCCTTGTCTTTTAAGCTTTGCGACCAAGTATACGTTCCAAAAATAATTATGATTAACGGAGCTATAAACACAAACCACTTTGCGTTTTTATCAGTAGAACTGCTTATGGAAGGTTTTTTAGAAAGTGTGTACGATGAATTTTCAGTAGTCGTCTTTTTGATTCTTTGCTTGTAAATTTTTAACGCATGTTCAATCTCATCAGCCGTTTTGTTTACCTCCTTTACGTTAAATTTCTGCACCTCGTTTCCATTCTCAACTCCAGAACGCTCGTTATAAACAATCACGAGTTCCGCAATTCTTTCCTGATTAGAGCCTAGTTTGTTTTCAATAGCAATTTCGTCGATAGCTTTCCATTGTTGGAAACCCAACTTTTTTGTCCAAACTCCTGCATTAGATAAATTAACAATTTGCTTTGGACTGATAAATTGCATCAGAAAATAAAGTGCTGCAATAAGTAGAGCACCACTCATTCCGTAATCAGTTAAAGGATATACAGACGTTTCAGAAAGAAGCCGTGATAAAGGTTGGTAGGTTAACGCGCCACATACTAAGCTGTAAATTATATTGTTTTTTTTAGAACTTTCAATTTTAAAAGTATGATGAATTGATGCATCATCTACAAATTCATAAGTCGTTTGGTTTAACTCAATTCTTTTGGAAATAATTTCATAAACTTTTTCCTTATCTGCTTTAGTTCCAATAGACCACTTATCAGGATAGGGGGAACCATCAATTATTCGACTATTTTTTGCACGTTCGATAAGTTCTAGTAAGTCGTCAACTCTTTCAAACGCATCTATTTTCCATTTCAAAATCAAGTAGGAACGAACCAAGATAACAAGTATAACAGACAGTATAAATGCGAAAGCCATCCAGGCTATTGCAAACTGGAATTTGATAATAATGGATAAACATAAGCCCCAAAAAGCAATCATCACCCAACCGATAATCCGTATTGCCTTTTGAATTTTGTCAATTGCCTTTGAAACCGTAATAATTTGCATGCTTTAAATTTGGAGCCAAAAGTAAGTTTTTTTTAATCGCAATGAATTTCAATTATGCAACATTCGTTAAATATTTCACAATCGCCTAAAACCCTATTTAGCTCATAAGTTTTTCGTATTTTTGAAAATTATTGAACAAAATATGACCGAAGAACTAGTTATTTTAGTGAACGAACAAGACGAACCTATTGGCTTGATGCCAAAATTGGAAGCGCATGAAAAAGCGGTACTGCACCGTGCGTTTTCTGTTTTTATTTTGAATGACAAAAAGGAAATTATGTTGCAGCAAAGAGCGTCTCATAAATACCATTCCCCTTTGCTTTGGACCAATACCTGTTGCAGTCACCAGCGAGAAGGCGAAACCAATATTCAAGCAGGAACCAGACGATTGCAAGAAGAAATGGGTTTTACAGCGGAACTAAAGGAATTGTTTCACTTTATTTACAAAGCACCTTTTGACAACGGCTTGACCGAACACGAACTCGACCACGTTATGATAGGTTACTATAATGACGAGCCACAAGTAAATTCAGAAGAAGTGCAAAACTGGAAATGGATGACTATTGAAGCCGTTCAGGCCGATATGCAAGAGAACCCAGGAATATACACGGTTTGGTTTAAGATTATTTTCGACAAGTTTTACCATTATATTGAAGAACACACGCTATAAATAGTACGGTTATGAGAGTTACAGTTTCCAGAAAAGCACATTTTAATGCCGCACATCGTTTGCACCGTCCGGATTGGTCGTTCGAGAAGAATGAAACCATCTTTGGAAAATGCAACAACCCCAATTTCCACGGACACAATTACGACATGATTGTTAGTGTCACGGGTGAAATTGACCCAGAAACAGGTTTTGTAATGGACCTTAAAGTGCTTTCAGATTTAATTAAAGAAGAAATCGAAGATGCTTTTGACCATAAAAACCTAAATGCAGACGTTCCTGAGTTCAAGAACCTAAACCCTACAGCTGAAAATATTGTAGTGGTCATCTGGGATAAACTTCGGGCTAAAATTACTGAATCGCATGATTTAGAAGTTGTCTTGTATGAAACACCTCGAAACTTTGTTACTTATAAAGGAGTATAACCTTAAAACTTTACAAATGGACAAACACTTATATCCGTTGCAGTTTAATGCAATTTTGAAAGAGCGTATTTGGGGCGGTGAAAAACTCAAAACCCAATTCAACAAACATAGTACATCAGAAACCACTGGTGAAAGCTGGGAAATTTCTGCAGTAGAAGGCGATGTAAGTATTGTTTCTGATGGCGCTTTCAAAGGGAAAAAACTTACAGAGCTAATTGAATCGTGGCCTAATGAAATTTTAGGAACTACCGTATATGAGCGTTTCGGTACTAAATTCCCTTTGTTATTAAAGTTTTTAGATGCAAAAGAAGATTTGTCTATTCAGGTTCATCCCAATGATGAGTTGGCAAAAGTGCGTCACAATTCTTTTGGTAAAACGGAGATGTGGTATGTGATGCAAGCTGATAAAGCAGCCAGAATCATTGTAGGTTTTAAGGAGAACTCCAATAAAGAGGAGTATATAAGCCACCTTGAGAAAAACAATTTAATTTCGATTTTAAATGAAATTGAAGTTAAAGAAGGCGATGTCTTTTTTCTAGAAACAGGCACAGTCCATGCAATTGGAAAGGGAATAGTAATTGCCGAAATTCAGCAAACCTCCGATATTACGTACCGTTTGTATGATTTTGATAGGGTAGATGCTGATGGTAATAAACGCGAGCTGCATATTGATTTGGCATTAGAAGCAATCAATTACCAAGAAATTGAAACACAGAAAATATACTTCAAAGAAAACAATCAATCGAATGAAGTGGTCGCTTGCACTTACTTTACAACCAACTTCATCCCTTTGAGCGGTACTATGGTAGTAAGTAAAAACGGCGAATCATTTACCGTTTATATGTGTGTGGAAGGAAGTTTCAATTTAGAAATTGACGGAAATAAATATTCGTTTCAAAAAGGAGAAACGGTTTTAATTCCGGCGGCCTTACATAAATACGTTTTAAGGGGAACGGCTTCAATTTTAGAAATTTATATTTCATAGTCAATAATAGGAAGATTATGTGTACTTTTGCAATCGGAAATTAAAATAAAAATAAAATGGCTAACGTTAAGAATTTAAAGAAAGACATCAACTACGTAATTGGAGATATTATTGAAGCAATTTACTTGTACGAAATGTCAACAACAGGAAAACCAAGTGCTGAAAGTGATGCATTAATCGAAGAAGCTATCGCCTCTTTTGATGTTTTAATCGCAAAAGTAAACGCTAAAAACGTTGAAAATAAAAAAGCACATTTCACTCAAATCAACAAAGATTTGGAAGAAGTTGCAAATCAATTAGTTGGTAAAATCAACGCTTTGTAAGAAAAAAAAGTGCGAAAAAAGTTGAATTTTTATTTGTAAATCTAAAATTCAGTCTTATATTTGCACCCGTAATGAGACGCCAGCGTAGCTCAGTTGGCTAGAGCAGCTGATTTGTAATCAGCAGGTCGTGGGTTCGAGTCCCTCCGCCGGCTCAATACAGAAACCATAACATTTAGTTGTTATGGTTTTTTTTTGTGCCAAATAGTTTGAAAAAAAAGAGCAGACCTTTTGAAAAGTCTGCTCTTTTTATAATTGAAAAGGAGGTGTGATTTATTTCTGCTCTTTCATGTATTCTGTCAAAAGCTTCCCGTACTTTGATTCGGCAACCTTAGGTGAAATAGATTTTTGAATGGTATCTAAATAAACGCGATTTGCATTCGCTAATTCCGACAAAGCAACATAAGGTGCCACTTCGTAATCTTTATTCGTTATAGCAAAATTAATGGCATACAAATATTTTCGCGTAAGCCGCTGGCTGTATTTTTTATCAATACTATCTACATCTTTAAGACGATTGAAACGTACGGCGTCAAATCGTTCTTTTGATATTTCAAGAAGCTCTCGATTGTACTTCGTGTTTACTTTTTGAAACTGCTCATATAATTTGTGATTCTTGCTTCCTGATATCTTCGCTTGCGCAAAAAAGTAATTCAAATCTGTATCAACGTTTATTGTACCAGGCTCAGCAAAAACAGGCAATTTGTTGTCTATCGAATTGGTTACGCCACGGTCTAATACTAAATAGACCAATTCAGGTGAATCCAAATCAAGGTCAAACTTAAATTTTGAATCACCGTCTATTTTTAAACTATCAATAGAAACAAGAACGGTATCGTTCATCTTTTGCAAATACAAGGTTCCATTAGACAATCCCTTGACAGCTCCAGTAATATGTGTGTTTGCGTCTGACTTTTTTTCGGAACAACTTGCTATGAAAAGTGCCGTAGTTAGTGCAAGAAAAATGTTTTTCATTTGGTTTTTATTTTTTGGCAAAATAATAAAAAAATCCCCAAACAATAGGCTTATTTTGGGATTATATTTTATAGTACTTTCTTTTGAATTATCCTTTTAACCAAGCATCTTTCAATTGAATTTTGGAGCTTTCACTAAATTGAAATCCCGGAATCATTTCTTTAGGCAAAATGGTTTTACCGCTAAACTTCTTTTCAGCACCATTTCTTTTAATAACAAAACTTACCTCTTCATTTTCTTTCAATGACATACTCCACATGATTAAATCATTGATGTTATCTAAATTATACGCTTTCCCGTCCACAGAAACCAAAACATCGCCACTTTCTACCCCAATGTTTTTAAGAAACGGATGCAATGGAGCGTGCTCAATAAAACTAATTTCCTTCGTATTTGGGTCGACAGTCAATAAAGGGGCTTGCTCCTTAATGAATAAATTTCCATCTGTAGCAACCATTGTTTTCGTAACACCCATTTTAGCAAAATAATCGTTGTAAGCTATTGGCGAAGGACCGCTAACATGTTTTTTCAAGAATGCCCCAACTTCTGGATATGTCAAAGCGGTTATTTTATCAAAAAGTGCCGCGTCATCAAATGCTTTTTCAGTACCATATTCTTTAGATAGTTTTTTCATCAAATCTAAAATACCTCTAGCACCGTTACTTTTCTCACGAATTTCAATATCAAGACACATCGCAATCAACGCTCCTTTTTCGTAAACATTGAGGTATTCATCTTTATAAGGTTTCACCAATACATTCGAACTCATCTTAGTGAAAGGCAAAAAATCATTCATTGTCGATGAATTTGCAATTTTCCCCGACATCCGTTTGTAAAAATCATCTTCGGTAATCAGCCCTTGATTGACTTGAAATAAATTCGCAAAATATTCGGTTACGCCTTCATACATCCATAAATGTTCCGACATTTTAGGGTTGTTGTAATCAAAATTCTGAATCTCTTTTGAGTGAATACTTAAAGGAGTAACTATGTGAAAAAATTCATGCGAAACCACATCTTTCAGTTGTTCTGCCAATTCTTCCTTTGACATCGCCTCGGGCATTACCACCGTTGTTGCCGTAGGATGCTCTAAAGCGCCGTAACCTTCTGCATCTGGTTTGGAATTGTCCGCCAAATAAAGCAGCACCGCATATTTTTTAGTAGCATTAAAGTCGCCTAAGAAGTTTTTTTGTGCCGTCATCATCTGCTTCATTTCTGGCGTAATGCTTTCTGCCGTAACCAATCCATTTGGCGAATACACAGCAATCAAAATCTCCATTCCCTGAACATTAAATGTCGTATAATCGGGTTTGGCATACATAATTGGGTTTTCTACCAATGTAGCGTACCGACTCGCAGCAAACACATCTTTGGTTTTGGATGCATTCAAATCTTCCAAAGCAGTCGCTCCCCAAAGTTGCTCAGGATGAAGAATCGTCAATTCATACGGATTATTAGCAAAGCCTTCAAAATACCCCACAAACGCATGCGTGTTAATCATGAAATTCTTTCCGGCTTCAATATTACTTCCTGCCGGCGAAAATATCTCGTGGGTATTTTCAATATCATACGTGTCATTTACCTGATACGTTATGGTTTTTGCCTTGTTAGAAGCTTCAATCATCCACGAATTTGTACTTATTTTGGTCACTTTTAAGGCATTTCCTTTGGCATCAAAAGCTTTAAATTCCTCAATGTAGGTTCCATAATCGTCTTCGGAATAGGTTCCAGGAATTATTTTAGGAAAACTGTAGAGTAGGGAAGTTGCTTTGCTAGAAGGTACTTCCACTGATACTGTAACTTGGTCGTTGCTGATTTTATTCAAATCCATCAACACTTTGATTTTAGATTGTGACCAACCCATTGTGGTAATAAGTACGACTAATAACGAAAGGACTTTATTATTGATAATCATGTTTTAAAGAGATAAGTTATGGCAGTTAGACGTCCACTACCTTAATTTGTTACTCCACTAAATAAAAAAAGGAGGAAATTTTAATTCCTCCTTAATCAATGTATGCTATTTCGTCTTTTCTCCAATCCAATCCGCCACTATTTTCAACACCTCTGGTGAGAATGTTTCTTCTAGTTGCCCATATTCAGGCACATCACAAGTAGTACAATGCTGAAACAGGTGATTCAAATTAGGAATAATCTGCACCTTTACATTTTTATTTCCACCTTCTTTCAAGGCAGCTGCAATGGCTTCCGTATTCAGTTTTGCGGTTACTTGAATGTCTTTTTCACCGTTCAAAACCAGTACGGGACATTTCACTTTCGTCAAATTTTCCCTAGGGTTATACCCAATAAAATAGCGCAACCACGGCGTTGCAATTCCTTCAACTTGCTGGCGAATCGATGCGTTTGCTTCTGCTTTTGAAGGTCTGTTTTCTTCCGGAATCTTAGCCACTTCTGCTTCAAAGTAAATGGTCAAATTTTGCTCAACGGCGGCTAAATCACTTCCCGCTTTCACAATATCATAAATCTCCTGGTTGCTTATTTTCGCTTCGGCGAGTTGCTCTTCCGTCATTCCTCTTAATTTTGCAACTTCATAATTTTGGTCTACCAAGAGGACATCTCCAGCCACACCCGTTCCCGCTAATAAAACAATAAAAGCAATATTTTTATCCGTTGCAGCAAGCATTGGAGCAATCATTCCCCCTTCAGAATGTCCGATAACACCTATTTTCTTCTTGTTAATTTCTTTGCGAGTCTTCAGGTATTCAATCGCCGCTCGAGCGTCATTTGCAAAATCTGCCGATGTAGATAATCTCGGGTCACCCTTTGATTCTCCCACGCCACGGTCGTCGTAACGCAAAACAGCAATGCCATTTCGGGTCAAATAATCGGCAAGAACCAAGAAAGGTTTGTGCCCCAAAAGCTCAGAATCTCTGTTTTGTTGTCCGCTTCCCGAAATCAAAATCACAGCAGGAAACGAACCTTCTTTTTTAGGCAGCGAAAGGGTTCCTGCTAGCGAAATATTTTCTTTTGTGTTCGTAAATTGCACGTCCTCGGTATAATAAGGATACGGTTTCACAGGATTTTGCGGTTTGTTAATTACTACCACACCTCTTTTGAAATTCATGGGTGATGAAAAGCTGCCTTGTTCAAAAGTACCGTTCAATTCGTTTTCAGAAACCCATTCGCCACTGTATTTTATAGCGGCAGCGTTCACTTTTACAGTCAATTTTTTATCGATAAAGGTCACTTCATCCACCGGAATTCCTTTCACACCCTGCTTCGGGCTGTCCATCGTAGCGTCATATCCTGCCGCAGTTTTAGTAAAGTTAAAAACCAGCGGAAGCTCCGTGCCTTGTACCGTCAATGTGCCTGTCCATCCTCCTGTAAGGTCTTGGGCAAACGAAACATAAGCGACTAAAACGAGTATTATTGTTAAAAATTTTTTCATAATGGGTTTAGTTTATCAAGTAAAAAATTAATTTAGAAATCACTTCTGCACCTATAAGGCTTACGCCAAAAAGCACCACTTCAACAGCACCTTTAGCATTCGTCGCCACCTTATATCCTTGGTAAAGCAGGTAAATAAACCAAGAAAGAAATACAATGGATACGCCTGCAAATAATACTAAAGTCAGCATTTGTATCGTGTCAAATTGAGGTGCCATTCCCGGTTGTACAGTAGCAAATTGCTGCATCAGTTTCTCGCTTTCATTCAAAATGGTATTGTTCCAATTAAAAAAGGGTAGCAAATAATAAGGGAGTCGGGCAATTAAACTGGCCGAAAAAACATCAATAAATCGTGTTTTGTTATTTCTAAATTTTCCCAATGTGAATAGCGCTACCGAAAGCACAACAATATTCACCGCATTATCCATCAGCGTGTCCATGAAAAAGGTTGGCATCGAAAAATGCAAATCAATCACACCGTCAAAGCGTGCATTGAAATAAGCTCCGGTCATACTTAACAGTATAGTTGCTGCAATACCGAATAAAATAAGAGACCGCTCTGAAAATTGTTCAAACGGATTGAATAAGATTTTTTTCATAATGTTGGTTTTGGTTGTAGGTTCTTAATTTGTTCAATTATATCATCGAGTTTATTTCGAACGGTGGGGTAGCTTTTCCCCATTTGATTTGCCATCTCCTTTAAACTTCCGCTAGAAAGGAAAAAATCGAGTATAAATTGCTGTTCTTCTTCGGGAATTTGCAACAGCAAAGGCAAAATATAAGCGCCAGAAACCTTCGTTTTACATTCCGGACAACTGAGTTCCGTAACAGAAAGCTGACTTTCACAACTTGGACAATTTATTGGAAGTTTGGGTTTCATATTGAAGCTTTTTTAAATTTTATTAAACAAAGTTAATAATAATTTCAATATAGTTTAAGTATTTTTAAATAAAATTTTAAAATGGCTTATGGGTACGATTTAAATAAAAATAGATTTCACAGCATTCGGCCGTTGTATTGGGGGAGTGGTTAGTTCTTTTTTCTAATATTCATTCAAGGAAAAAAGCAAGTTAGCACTTAAAATAAAGCTAAAAACATTAAAGTAGATTCGAAGAGCCTCTTTTACATCCTTTATAAAGTTTTTCAGAAGCGTGGCTACATGAGATTAGGACTCTGGTACATGTACAGGAACCCGAAAAACACGTCCAAAAAGCTATTTCAAAGGCGGAAGAAAATTTTATGATTTACAAATACTCAAAATATTGTTTGTGATTAGTGGTATGGAATCGAGCGGTGAAATAGGGGTTGTTGTATGTTAATTTGTGTAGATAAATTTTAATATACCCAAGTATTCATAAAAATACCCCCAATAAGTTTGTCACTTTTTGGGGGTAGCTTATCAACAGTAGCACTGTTAGTCAAATTTATTTTTTATGTAGTACTTACCATCTAAGTCTTCGTCGAAGTCGTCCACCTTTTGTTGTTTGGGTTTTGGTTTTTCAGAAGTTGCTTTCTTTTTCCAAAGCTCAAACTTATCAGGCTTTAATCTTTTTTTCATGATTTCGATGATTTCTTTCTCAGCAAAGCCAAATTCTTTTTTAATAATTGCAAAAGGATTTCGTTCTTCTAAAGCTAGAGTAACCAACTTTTCATTCTGTTCCCAAGTTAATTCGGTATTTTTATTCTTTTTCATTAGGTGAAAATTAATTCAGATAATTTTAGGGGGGTTAAATAATGATTCAATATTAAGAAAAAAATTAAAATAATTGAGCAGTAAGTGCGCTTTTTTTTCAAAAAATATTCAGAAGTGTGTTTATTTCCTTTCAAAAGGAATTTTCAGCATCTTTTTTATAGTACTGTGGTGTTCAATATTTTGGTGTGTATCAATCCCGTAGACGATATCCGCATTGGATAATGTCGAAAAAGTACCAAAAAGGCGGTCCCAAATAGAAAAAATATTTCCATAATTCGTATCCGTGTAAGGCAAAACATAATGGTGGTGTACTTTATGCATGTCGGGCGACACTATAAAATAACTTATGAACGTATCTAGCTTTTTAGGCAACTGTATATTAGCATGATTGAATTGAGAGAACACAACCGATAACGACTGGTACAGAAACACGAGCCACATGGGAGCTCCAGTAATTAAAACGGCAAGAATGGTGCAGATAAACCGAATGATACTTTCTCCGGGATGATGCCTGTTGGCGGTTGTCGTATCCACATGCGGATCAGTGTGGTGGATGAGGTGAAAACGCCACAACACCGGAATGCGGTGCTGAACCCAATGGGCAAAATAAGCCCCAATTAAGTCTAAAAGCAACAGTCCTAGAAAAGCATAAAGCCCAATAGGTAGCTCTGGCAGTTGATTGAGAACTCCCCAATTGTTTTCAAAAGCATAATCAGCAGTTAAAAGTAAGGCGGTTGCTAAAGTGAAATTGACAAGGATAGTAGTCAACGTAAAAAATATATTAATTCCCGCATGGTTCCACTTTTTGTAGCCAAATAGATGAAGAGGCGATATGTTTTCAATTATCCAAAATAGTGCAATTCCTCCCGCTAAAATTAAGCCGCGGTGTAACGAGGAAATGGTTGAAAAATAATTGATGACTGTTTCCATACGTTTATTGATTGAATATAATAGTAAATGTCGTTCCTATATTGACTTCACTTTTAACACTGATTTTTCCTCCAAAACGTTCTACTTGCATCTTTGTCATAAATAATCCCACTCCTTTGGCGTCTGGATGGTGGTGAAAAACCTTGTTCATGCCAAATATTTTAGAACCGTACTTGTTTATATCAATTCCCAAGCCGTTGTCTTGAACACTTAAAGTAATTGAGTTATGTGTTTTTTGAGTGGTGATTGTAATAACGGGTTTTCTATTTGGGTCGGCATATTTCAATGCATTACTGACCAAGTTATGAAAAATACTTTCCAAGTACAAAACAGGATAATTCATTTCTGGTGCATCAGAACAATTGACGTGGAAAGTGGCTTCTTTTTGTAAGATTTCGCCTTGCAAGTTGTCCCTTGTTTTATTTAGGACAGTCTCAAATTTCACATTTTCTCTTACAATTTTATGGTTTCCTTTTAAACTAATAATATCAATAAGATGGCTTAAGGTTTCATTCAGATTTTGGGAAACTTTGCGCAACATATCAAATACGGTTTTGACTTCTTCCTTGTCGCCGTTTTCATCAAATGTATCAATTAACATGGTGATATTTGCCGCTGGAGCGCGAAGATTGTGGGATATAATGCTTGAAAAATCGTTAAGTTGATTGTTTTGTAAGCTTAATTCTTCAATTAAACTTTTTTGAATTTCCTCTTGTTCGACACTTCTTTTTACTGCCTTTCTAATAAAAAAATACGCTATGAAAATTAATATAGAAATAAGCGAAACAAAACAGAAGAAAAGAAAATCACGCGTTGTAACATTATCTTCAGTTTGTTTTAACTTGTTGGATAATAAATTAATTTGCTGTTCTTGGTACTTTGTGATTACGTTTCTAATGGAATCCATGATTTGTTTTCCTTGCCCTAACTCGATTAATTTGGCGGCACTTTCTAAACCATTTCGTTTTCTTTCTAAGATAGTGCTGTCGCTGAATGTGATTTTTGTCAAAATTAAATCCTCAATAGTATCCAACTTCAGCGTTTCATTGTTATTGTCCACTTTCATCGCACGAAGGGAATCAATCCATGTATTGACGTCTTTCTTTTTTAATGCAAAAACATCTAGGTAAATTGGATTTTCAGTAATGGCATAACCTCGAGCACTGGTTTCGATGTCAATAGTTGTGGACAAAACTTTTTCAAGCAATGCATTTACCGTACTGGCTTGATAAATACTAGCTCTGTTTTCTTTGACTGCTTCTGCACGATTATAGACATTAATAATAAGTACAAAAATGGTTATTGCTACAGCAAAAAAGGTTAGGTCTATTTTGTTTTTTAAAGTGAATTTCAACTAATAAAGGGATTAGGTTTAATTTTAAAACTTAGACAAAATTACTACATTTAAATCATAGGTTCAAACATTTTTATCGTTCGAAATGTCAGGTTAATTCGAGGAGAAATTGTTTGCATCGTCTTAGGTATTTGATGCTTGTAAAAATGTTGTGTACTTCCTTTCATCAACAGTAAACTTCCGTTCTCTAACTTAATTTTGCATCTATGTTCAGGTTGAAATTTATGTTTTAAATGAAAAAAGCGCTCACTTCCTAATGTCAATGAAGCTATAATAGGGTTTTTTCCTAATTCCCTTTCATCATCAGCATGCCAGCCGTTGCTGTCTTTTCCGTCGCGGTACAAATTAAGCAATACACTGTTGAAGGAAGTTTCTGCCATTTCCTCTATTTTGTTTTTTAAATGCAAAAGAGTTGGAGTCCATGAATTCGCATTCATTTTTATATTGGAATAGGAGTAGCTCAAATCATCATTTCCATAAAAGGCGGTAAGTCGGGGTTGCGGATGCGTTTTTCCAAACAAGGTAATCGAATCATGTTGCCACGGCGTTTCTTCTAGCAAGTGGTCGAACAATTCCGCTGCTTCTCTGGCATATAGAAAGGAAGGAAAATAGATGACTTCTGCATCAGGTAAATCAAAATCCATTCTTTCATCTAAAAATAAAGACTGATTCATTACTTTAAAAGGTATAATAATAAGCCCAAATCATGAGTACAATTTGCAAAGGCAATCTGATAAGCAAGATGGTTTTAGACAAACCCAAAGCTGCTTTTTTATTCATATACATAAATAAATTGGCTGGAAAAACGACAACCAACAGCGCGATTATTCCCCAAGCTGAAATTTCAGACAGCATTGGAATGCAAAGCCCAATTCCTAAAATTACTTCGGCAGTTCCTGACAAATAGTTTAATAATTTAGGATTTGGAAAGTAAGGAGGGATAATTTTCAGATACAATCTCGGATTTCTAAAATGATTTAGTCCCGCTACAATGTAGAGGATTGCCATTAGATACAAATGCCAAGGTAGTTCAAAAGTCATGTGCTTATTTTTCTTACCAATTTAGTAAAAATAATTTATAACATTTCACTCTTTTTCTTGAAATTCAAATTCATAATGACAATTGCCGTAATAATTAGGATAATTCCCACCCATTGAATCAAAACTACTTGTTCGTGCAATAGAAAATACGCCATCAATACCGAAACAGGCAGCTCTAATGAAGCAACAATACTTCCTAAGCCAATTCCCGTATGTGGAAATCCTGCATTTAATAATAAAGGTGGAATGATGGTTCCAAATAAAGCCAAAATAATTCCCCATTTCATGAAAATCTCAAGATTAAATGGCGTTACTTGAGTGATTATTGAAAAGGTAAAAACGATAATAGCCCCACCAACGAGCATCCACAAACTTCTTTGTGCTGCTGAAACATGCGTGGCAATTCTATTTGCGGTAAACATTGTAGTGGTAAAGGAAGCGGCTGCTAAAAGTCCCCAGAATATTCCGGTAGTCCAATCAATGGACGTGTCATTAAAGTCGATTTTAAAGATGTTTATCGCTAAACCCGTCCCGATTAAAACTACAATAACAGCTAAGGTTTTTTGCAAAGAAGGCGCTTTTTTATCTAAGATCCATTCTAGTAAAACACCCATCCAAACGGTTTGCATAAGCATTACAATTCCAATAGACACGGGAATATACTTGACTGCTAAATAATAGAAAATACTGGTTAAACCTGTTGAAGTTCCCGCAATAACTAATTGCATGATGTTATTCTTAGATGGTTTTACTATTTCTTTTTTAGTGGTATTTCTTTGAATTAAATTCACAAGCAATAATCCCAACAATCCGTAAACGAACTGCGATGTGGTTACCTCGGCAGTTGTATAACCTTCATTGTACGCGATTTTTACAAAAGTAGCAAGCATTCCGTAGCTCGTTGCTCCAAGAGCCACAAGAAAAACACCTTTAAGTAGATTGTTTTGGGTCATATCCTAAAATTTAAAAACGGCGACAAATATAGGATTTAAATATTCAGGTTTGCCGTTATTTCTTAGAATTAAAATTGCATCCGTTTTTGGGAAAAATTTACCTAGGAAAAATTTGAATTTAAATAGGAATTAGTCGAAATCATATTTTCGTTCAACCGCAAAACGAACTAAATCTGATTTCCCTTGAATGCTCAATTTTTTCAGAATATTTTTTCGGTGGGTATCGACGGTAGATTTTCCAATGCTAAGAATTTCGCTAATTTCATTAGAAGAATTGCCTTCGCCAATAAGTCTAAGAATTTCTTTTTCTCTCTTGCTAAGCACAATTTCCTCCTGATTCACTCCTGTTTTATCGGCTACGATACTGGTGTCAAAAAAAGTTTCATTTTTTGCAACTGTCCGAATGGCTTCTACCACTTTTGCTAAGGATGAGTTTTTCATGATATAACCTGAAGCACCGGCTTCCCGCATTTGTGAAACCGCTTCTGCTTGGTCAAACATACTGAAAGCAACGACTTGAATCATCGGAAACTCTTCTTTGATGGTTCGAGTTGCCGTAATTCCATCACATTTTGGCATCCGAATATCTGTAAGTACTACATGCGGTTTTTGCAATCGAACGAGTTTAATCAATTCTTCGCCGTCGTTTGCTTCACCAATTACTTCAATGTCAGGCTCAAGGTTTAGCGCTAATTTAATTCCGTCAATTAGTGCTTGGTGATCTTCTGCAATTACAATTGTTATCATAATGGTAAGTCTATTATAATGGTTGTTCCTTTAGATAGTATTGAATCAACTGTAAAGGTACCGCCCATTTGTTCTACTTTTTTCTCTATGTTTTTAAGTCCGATTCCGTCTGTCTTTCCTACTTTTTTGTAGTCAAAACCAATACCGTTATCTTCAATGATAACATTAATCAAGTCACTATTGTGTTGGGTCAAATAAATATTGACTTCATCTGCTTGAGAATGCTTAATAATATTGGTGCATAATTCTTGTATGATTCTAAAAAGCGTAATCTCAGTTGAATTTGTCAAACGTTGGGTTAATCCAAATGGTATAACGTTAATAATTAGCCTGTTGATGACGGTCATTTTTTCGGCCATTTTTTTAACAGCTATCACTAAACCATCACTTCCTACGATTCCCAAGTTTTTCAGGTGAGAAATATTTCGTACTTTCTGATAAGTTTCTTCTAGTAAAGCATCTGTTTTGTCAAACAAAATTTTGTCACTTGGGTTTTGTGTCCGGCTAAGATTTTGAAAATTTAATTTTAATGTGGCAAGTAAGCTTCCTAAATTATCATGGAGTTCATTTGCTATTTGTTGGCGTTCATGTTCTTGACTTTCAAGCATTACATCAATATCATGCAGCTCTTGGTCTTTCAAAGTTTTCTCTAGTCGTTGTGTTTGAATTAATTGTGCTTGTTCTGCAATTTTTTTCTTCTTTGAAAGGTTTTTATAAATCAATACTGTCAAAATTATTGCTATTAATAGTAACCCTAACGAGGCATAAGTAATTAGTTGGTTTTGATGAATTTTTGCTTTTAACGTTAAGTTTTCAATTTCTTTTTCTTGTGTTTCATACTTAATATTAAACTCAGATATCTTAGTATTCTGCTCTGCAAAATTAAATTCGGATTTAATTTCACCAGATTTACTTAAACTCTCATAGGCTTTCTTATAAAGTTTTAGCTCATTATAATTGATTGCTAAAAATTCGTAAATAAAACTTTTGATATTTTTGCTATTTTGCGACAACTCAATACTATTGGCTTCTTCTAATAGCTGTACAGCTTTTTGATAATCTTTTTGATAATAATAGCAACTTGCTTTATTAATCAAGTTAACACAAATCCCATCTTTATTATCCCTTTTCTTAGCAAAGGAAATTGATTTGTCGATATAATATATTGCAGAATCTGGCTTTTGAAGCATTTCGTTATATAAAACAGCAACATTAGAATAAACATTTTCTAGTTGCGAAAAATCCTGCGCTTTTTCACTAAAGTAAATTGATTTTTTAAATAATTTTAAACTTTCAGATGGCTGTTCTTCCATGCTCAAACTTGCCCAATTCGAATAGGCTCTTGCAATCAATAAATTTTCGTTTTTCTCTAGAGCATAACTTAAATAATCTTTAATGTAATTTTCTGCTTTTTTTCGATTGTTTTTTTCAGTGCTTAGAAAAAAAGCAATATCTAGGTTTACGGCCATTGCACGGTCAAGACTATCAATGGCTAGAAACGCTCTCTTAGCTTGCAGATAACTGAGGAATGCTTTGGCATTTTTATTTTCAGCTGCTAAACATTTAGCTTTGTAAAAATAAAATAGCGCTAAATCTGGTTTTTTTAATACTAACGTATCAAGTGCGTTTATTTCTCTTAATGCCGTAAAATTCTGACCATTTTTTAATAGACTATCAAGCTTTACGCTGTTTATGGCTTGAGAATGCACCATCCCCGTCAATAATAAAACAGGCAAAAGAAAATAGATATAGTTTTTACGGTACGTATTCATACTTTTAATTAGCTTGTTTTCACTACTAAACTCATTCCTACTTTTCGTGGATTACTATGTGCAGCATTAACTGTATTAGCGATGCCGTCTTGACTTTGATTTCCATTATTTTTCACTTCATCGTAGATACTTTCAATTTCAGAAAAATAACTACTTCTATCGCTTGCGTTAAAATTACCGTTGTGAAAAAATATAAATAAAGCTTCCGGATTATTTTCATCAAAAGGTACGGCCCCCGAATGAATATTTAGTTTGTTTAAATCGAAATTCAACCTAAAATCAAAACTACTGTGATGCATCGCAGTACTAGAACCATCGCTGAAATGACAAAAAATTACATTAATAACTCCGTTTGATGTGTTTTTAGATAAATTATACATTTCTGTAGGATAGTCGCCTGGACGAGGTTCTGCTGGAATACATACGTTGATACTTGCTCGACGTGAAGCATTAAAAGTTCCCTGTGCGGTATAAGTTAAATTTGCCATTTTGTAAATGTTTTAGTTACTACTTTTCAAATTTACTACATTAATACGCATAAAAAAATCCCTACAAGTAGGGATTTTTCATTTATCTGTAAAATAAAATTATTTCACTAGTTCAAAACTACGTTTCACAAAAGCAGTTAAATCTTCTCCTTTAAGTAAGTTTTGAGATAATTTTGCTAAATCTAACGCTTGCTTTACCAATTGTTCTTGGCGCGTTTTGTCTGTAGTTGTCAAGATGGTATTTGCCAAATCAGAATTGGTATTTACAACCAAATTATACATTTCTGGCATATTTCCCATTCCAAACATTCCTCCACCACCAGATTGACTCATCTCTTTCATTCTTCGCATAAATTCAGGTTGCGTGATGATAAATGGAGCTGCAGCACTATCCATAGCTTGCAATTGTACATTATATGTTGGTTTGGGAACCAATGTTTCCAAAACAGTTTTCAAGCTTTCTTGTTCTGTATCTGATAATTTAGAAATCGCTTCTTCGTCTTTCTTAATCAAGTTATCAATATGGTCTGAATCGACACGAACGAAAGTCAAGTTTTCATTATCTGCCTCTAGTTTTTGAATAAGATGCGAAATAATTGGCGAGTCTAATACTAGAACTTCGTAGCCTTTTTCTTTTGCAGTTTCAATATACGAGTGTTGTGCATCTTTATTACTAGCATACAAAACGACTAATTTTCCGTCTTTATCTGTATGCGTTTCTTTAGTTTTTTCTTTTAATTCTTCAAGTGTGAAATATTTTCCATCAACGGTTGGATACAATGTAAACGCTCCTGCTTTTTCGTAGAATTTAGGCTCGGATAACATTCCGTATTCCAAAACAATTTTGATGTCGTTCCATTTTTGCTCAAAATCCGCTCTGTTTTCTGTAAACAATGCTTTTAATTTGTCGGCTACTTTACGAGTGATGTAGTTTGAGATTTTTTTAACCGCTCCATCCGCTTGCAAGTACGAACGCGAAACATTCAACGGAATATCTGGAGAATCAATCACACCTTTCAACATCGTTAAAAACTCAGGAACGATTCCTTCAACATTATCCGTCACATAAACCTGATTTTGGTACAACTGAATTTTGTCTTTCTGAATTTGTAAATCAGAAGACATTTTCGGAAAGTATAAAATTCCGGTCAAGTTAAACGGATAATCAACGTTCAAATGAATATGAAACAACGGCTCTTCAAATTGCATAGGATACAATTCTCTGTAAAAAGATTTGTAATCCTCATCTTTCAATTCAGTAGGTGCTTTTGTCCAAGCTGGATTCGGATTATTGATGATGTTATCTACTTCAACCGTTTCTGGTTTGAAATCTTCTGGTGCATCTTCTGGTGTTGGAAGTGTTTCTTCTTTTGTTCCAAATTTAATTGGAACCGGCATAAATTTATTATACTTCTGAAGTAAAGTAGAGATTCTGTTTTCTTCTAAAAACTCTAACGAATCTTCTGCGATATGCAAAATTATCTCCGTTCCACGAGTTGTTTTATCAGAAGCAACTAATGTGAATTCTGGACTTCCGTCGCAAGTCCAATGAGCTGCAGGTTCATCTTTGTAGGATTTTGTAATTAATTCCACTTTTTCCGCAACCATAAATGCCGAATAGAACCCCAATCCAAAATGACCAATAATTCCTGAATCTTTAGCAGAATCTTTGTATTTTTCTAAAAACTCTTCTGCACCAGAAAAGGCAACTTGGTTGATGTATTTCTCCACTTCTTCCGAAGTCATTCCTAAACCTTGGTCAATGATGTGGAGTTTTTTACCTTCTTTATCAATCTTCACCTCAATCTGTGGATTGCCATATTCTACTTTGGCTTCACCAATACTAATTAAATGCTTCATTTTTAACGTCGCATCGGTACCATTCGAAATTAATTCACGCAAGAAAATTTCATGGTCGCTATATAAAAATTTCTTTATTAGGGGAAAGATGTTTTCAACCGAAACATTAATTTTTCCTGTTGTCATAGTATATGTTTTTTTAATTTTATTAGATTTTTAAAAGTATTGAATGATTTCCAAATAAAGTACCAAAATCACTAAAGTGACAAATTGTCTTGATACTTAATTCTGAAATGTTATAATTTAAATTTTAACATTTGAAAAGTAAAACTCGTATATTTGTATCAAAATAAAATATATAAACTTATGAGAAAATTACTTTTACTAAGCGCTCTCGCGATATTTTTTGCGTCGTGCAAATCAGCTTCTGTAACCAATACGGCAGTTGACAACAAAACAGAACGAATGATGAAAGGCGATTGGGTTATCAGTTCCGTAACTTATCCAGGTTCTGAATACATTAAAGTACAATCTTTTAATCTTGCCGATTCAAAGTGTTTTGAAGGCAGTACTTGGAAGCTAGTTTCTAACAACAATAAAGGGGAGATGTCGTTAACTAAAGCAGATTGTATGTCATTTAGTTCTCCTATTTCTTGGTTTGTAAATAAAGACGGGCAATTTGTTTTGAAAGTTTTAAATGCAGGAGAAAAAGCAAAAAAAGTGAGAGATGGATACATTTTAAATATGGGTGTTCAAACTGAAACCTCATTTCAATTGATTGACAAAATCAATGTGGGTGGAAATATGACAAATGTTGTTTACCAATTTGAAAAATTAAATTAAAAAAACAAATTATGAAAAATAGATTTACAATTGTAGCTCTTGCTGCATTAACATTATTAGGAACGACATTCACAAGTTGTGATGCAGTAAAAAATTCAAATAACACACAGAAAGGTGCCGGAATTGGCGCTGTTGCTGGTGCAGTACTTGGTGGTGTATTAGGAAACAACATTGGTAAAGGCGGAAATGGCGCTTTAGGTGCTGTTCTTGGTGGAGTTGTTGGTGGAGTTGCTGGTGGAGTTATTGGAAATAAAATGGACAAACAAGCCCGTGAGATTGACAATGCAATACCAGGTGCTGACGTAGAACGAGTTGGAGAAGGAATTAAATTGACATTGAATGAAAATGCGGTTCGTTTTGATACTAATAAATCAAGTTTAACCACTACTGCAAAAAACAATTTAGATAAATTAGTCACTGTTTTCAATCAATATCCGGATACCGACATCGTGATATACGGATACACAGATAGTACAGGTCCAGCTGATTTCAACTTGACGTTATCACAACAAAGAGCCGCTTCGGTTAAGACCTATTTAGCTGGAAAAGGTATTTCTTCTGGAAGATTTACAGTTCAAGGAATGGGTATTGCTGATCCAATAGCATCAAATGATACACCTGACGGAAGAAGTAAAAACCGTCGTGTAGAATTTGCCATTACTGCAAATGAGAAAATGATTCAAGATGCAGAACAAGAAGCGAAACAATAAGTTCACTTCCTATTTATATTTAAACCGTTTCGAAAGAAACGGTTTTTTTATGCTTCATTATTTTTGAAAGACATTTAACAAATGTTTTTATGTTTCAGAAATATTTGAAAGTAAATTTACAGAAATAAAAGTAAAAACTTGATAGTATGGCAACTGCAAAGAAAATAACAGATAGAGCTAAAATGATGGATGAAAATGAAATCATTACAATGTATATGGATAACGTTCTATTAGAAGAACACGAACCTAAAACGGTGTATGCTTTTTGTAAAAAAAACAATATACAGGAAAGTGATTTTTATACCTTTTTTGGTTCCTTTGATGCTTTGAAACAAGAAATTTGGGACAAGTTCTTAGAAAATACAATTTCAACTTTACATAACGATGTTTCTTTTGCAAGTTATACTCCTAAAAACAAGCTACTGACTTTGTATTTTACTCTTTTTGAAGTGCTGACTTTAAACCGAAGTTATGTTTTATACACGCTAAAAGACAACAAAGAAGGTTTAAGTAATTTAAAGCAATTGAAACAGATGCGAACTTCTTTTAAAGAGTTTGTCAATAATCATATTGCTACCGAAGAATTGAAATCTTCAAAATTATTTAAAATAACAAAACCAGTTTACAGCGAAGGGTCGTGGATTCAGTTTTTATTTATTTTGAAATTTTGGTTGGAAGACAACTCGAAAGGATTTGAAAAAACCGACATTATTATCGAAAAATCAGTCAATACAGTGGTGGATTTATTGGATTCAAAGCCATTAGAAAACATCATTGATTTAGGTAAATTTCTTTGGAACGAACGAAAAATGTAAATTTTTTCTTTAAAAAATTCTTATGAAAACGTTAGATAAAATACCAACTACAAAAATTGAACGAGCAGGTCAATTGGTGAAAACCGGATTTAAAATCGGTGGAAACTACATTTCGTATTATGGTGAAAAAATAGTGAATCCTTCTTTAAATCGAGACAAGCTAAACGAAAACAACGCCGAAGATATTTACGACGGATTGAAAAATTTGAAAGGAAGTGCTTTGAAAGTGGCTCAGATGTTGAGCATGGACAAAAACATTATGCCGAAAGCGTATGTAGAAAAATTTTCATTAGCACAATTTTCTGTCCCGCCACTTTCAGCGCCATTGGTTCGCAAGACATTCAAAAGGTATTTAGGCTACGAGCCTGAAGTTTTGTTTGATACCTTTACTGCTGAATCGGTTAATGCCGCAAGTATTGGTCAAGTACATTGTGCGACGAAAGACGGTAAAAAATTAGCAGTCAAAATTCAATACCCAGGAGTAAAGGAAAGTATCAGTTCTGATTTATCTATTGTAAAACCTTTTGCAATTAAGATGTTTAATTTGCAAGGAAAAGATTCTGAAAAATATTTCCAAGAAGTTGAAAATAAACTATTAGAAGAAACGGATTATGAATTGGAACTTCGCCAAGGAATGACTATTGCCGAAGCGTGTAGTGCCATTCCGAACTTAAAATTCCCCGTTTATTATCCAAAATGGTCGTCAGAGAAAATCTTGACGATGGACTGGATGGAAGGACAACATTTATCGGAATTTGCACCAAAAAACTTTGACGAAGCCTTAGGAAATCAATTAGGTCAAGCGTTGTGGGATTTTTATATGTTTCAAATTCACGGTTTAAAACAAGTGCATGCCGATCCACATCCGGGAAATTTCTTGATTGATACTAAAGGAAATTTAATAGCTATTGATTTTGGTTGCATCAAGCACATTCCAGCAGATTTTTATATTCCTTACTTTGAATTGGCAGTTCCTGAAGTGATTGATAATCCTGAATTGTTTAAAGCAAAATTATATGAATTAGAAATCCTTAGAACGGATGATACTCCTGAAGAAGTAACCTATTTTACAGGATTATTCCACCAATTATTGAGTTTGTTTACAAAACCTTTTCAAGGTGATTTCTTTGATTTTTCGGATGAAGATTTTTTTGGAAAAATAGCAAGTATGGGTGAAGAATTTTCTAAAGACACACAGTTGCGTAAGATGAACGGAAATCGAGGTTCAAAACACTTTTTGTACATCAACAGAACGTTCTTCGGACTGTATAATTTATTACACGATTTAAAAGCAAAAGTACATACGAATACGTATCAAAAATATATTAAAGAGTCATAGTTTTTTTTTATTGGTTAATTGGTTGAGAGCGAAATTCAGTAATGGATTTCGCTCTTATTTTTTTATAATTAGCTGTTTTTTCTAGCAAAAAAATCTCTTAAAAAGTCTATTTTTGCAATTCTATAATAAAGAAATTTATAATGCTTCAAGTTCAAAATATTTCATTCGCATACGATTCAAAAGCAGTGATTTCGAATGTTAGTTTTTCAATAGAGAAAGGTTCAAATGTTGCTATTATTGGCGAAAGTGGCTGTGGAAAAAGTACACTTTTAAAATTAATTTATGGTTTGCACGACTTGAACGAAGGTGAAATTCATTGGGAATCCACTCCTGTTTTAGGACCAAAATTCAATCTTGTTCCAGGAATGGACCAAATGAAATATTTGGCTCAAGATTTTGATTTGATGCCTTACATCACCGTTGCTGAAAATGTTGGAAAATTTCTTTCAAATGTATTTCCAGAACAAAAAAAACAACGAGTTCAAGAACTACTTGAAATGGTTGAAATGACTGACTTTGCAGATACCAAAGCGAAATATTTAAGTGGTGGTCAACAACAACGTGTGGCTTTAGCTCGTGTTTTGGCTTTAGAACCTGAAGTTTTATTGCTAGACGAACCGTTTAGTAATATTGACAGTTTTAGAAAAGGCGCTTTGCGTCGAAATTTATTTGCGTACTTAAAAAATAAAAAAATTACATGTATAATCGCAACGCATGATAGTATTGATGCATTGTCGTTTTCGGACGAAACTATTGTGATGAAAGACGGAGAAATAATTGCATTTGATGCTTCTCCTAAAATATATTTGAAACCAGAAAGGAAGTATGTCGCTTCTTTGTATGGGGAAGTCAATGAAATTTCACTAAATCTATTGGAAGAAAAGACCCAGTCTGAGAAAACAATTTTGGTTTATTCTCATGAGTTGTATTTGGCAGAGAGAAGCAATTTAGAAGTGACCGTAAAACAATCCTACTATAAAGGAAATACTTTTCTAGTGAAGGGCGTTTATGACAGAAAAGTGTTGTTTTTTGAAAATCCGTTCCCAATTCCTGATGGAGAAAAAGTATTTCTAACGGTTGATGAGGAGGTTATAGAATACAGGAAATAATTAGTAGATATACAGTACAAAAAAAGGTTGCTAAATTTATTTTAGCAACCTTTTTCAATATAGTAAAGTATAATTTAATTCTTCAAATACTTCTCTAAAAACTGGTCTTGTTCCCAAAGTAAATGTAGAATATTCTCTTTTGCAGCATAACCGTGACTTTCTTTTGGCAAAATTACCATTCTCACAGGAGCTCCTAAGCCTTTAAGAGCTTGGAAATAACGTTCCGTTTGTAACGTAAAAGTTCCCGGATTGTTGTCAGCTTCACCGTGAACCAGTAACATCGGCGTTTTCATTTTCTTGGCATTCATAAAAGGCGACATCGTGTTGTAAACCTCTGGCACCTCCCAGTAATTACGTTGTTCGCTTTGAAAACCAAACGGTGTCAATGTTCTATTATAAGCACCACTTCGTGCAATTCCGCAAGCAAATAAATCAGAATGCGTCAATAAATTTGCCGTCATAAATGCACCGTAGGAGTGGCCTCCCACAGCAACTTTCTTAGGGTTGATGTATCCCAATTTATCCACGGCGTTGATGGCTGCCGCGGCATTGTCTACTAACTGTGTGATGAATGTATCGTTAGGTTCTGTAGTACCTTCGCCAATAATCGGGAAAGAAGCATCGTCAAGAACGGCATAACCACGCGTTACCCAATACACAAACGAACCGTAATACGGAAACGTGAATTCATTAGAGTTTTGGCTGCTTTGTCCCGCACTGTTTTTGTCTTTAAATTCTTCTGGGTAAGCCCAAATCAATAAAGGCAATTTCTCTTTCTTCTTCATATCATAATTGGCAGGCAAATACAACGTTCCTGAAAGTCCCACACCATCTTTACGCGTATATTTGATTACTTCCTTGTGAATGTTTTTGATGCTTTCAAACGGATTTTTGAATGCCGTAATGGCAGTCAAACTGTTTTTCTTTTTAATATTTCTGAAGTAATAGTTTGGATACTCGGTTTTAGATTGAATTTGTACCAAAACTTTGCCTTTTTTCAAATCTTCAATGGAGTAAATCGCTTCTACTTTATCTTTGTAGTTCGACTGATACAAACGTGTTGTTTTGAATGTTTTTAAATCAAAATTATCAATGAATGGAAACTGTCCTTCTTTTGTATGTCCTTTTCCAATCAAGAATGCGTTGTTATTGTCTATTGCCAAAACATATCTTCCGTAAGCATTTTTAATCGTTTCAAATTCTCCTGGATCAGCGTAAATGTCTTGTGAATTTCGGTCCCAAATTAACTTAGGAGCCTCATTCACCGCTGATGGATTCAGCATATACGTTTTCTCGTTTCTCGTGTCGTACCAGTAATCTTGAATAATGGCTGTTGTAGCATTTCCC
The DNA here is from genome assembly GCF_050908145.1 of Flavobacterium sp. SM2513. Classification (GTDB taxonomy): domain Bacteria; phylum Bacteroidota; class Bacteroidia; order Flavobacteriales; family Flavobacteriaceae; genus Flavobacterium. The sequence goes on from NZ_CP194228.1 coordinate 1,855,231, forward strand.
CAAGTGATGCCGCCGTAACGCTGCACAGTTTTTACCAATGACTTTGGGTCTTGGTTAAAAGGCGCTTCCCAAGTAAACACTTCGTCTCTAAAAGCCACTTCATTTGCCGGATTTCCTTCGTCTAAAGCTTCTGCAAAATATAAAGTTGCGGGAGCGTCGGCTCTCCAGTTCATACTTCTTTTTCCTTGTTTAACCGCCATAAAGCCTTTAGGCATGATTTCATTCAAAGGCGACTCGTTGACCACTTTTACTACTTTTCCATCTGCATTGTAGATGGTCGTTTTGTTTGGAAAACGACTCAACGGAACGATATACGAAAAAGGTTTTTCAAGCGTGGTAATCATCAAGTAATTTCCGTCAGGCGAAAAGGTTTCTCCTGCATACAAATTTGCTTCTTTGAATAAAGTAGCGTTTCCATTCAAATCCACTTTGTATAACTCAGAAGTAACAAGCGTTTCAAAGTTCGTCTCATCCGTTTTGTTTTTCAACAAATCTTGGTAGGTTCTGTTTTGAGAAACCGACCCGTCCGCTGTTGAAACCGTTGGCCCAAGCGGCATGTCTTTCTTAACGTCAATTAATGCAGGACGGTTTTTAGGGAGCATTCGCACTAAAATATGTTCGTTATCCTTGAACCAACTGAACGGATTTCCCATATTACTATTCACCGTCGCGTCTGTCAATCGTTTGGCTTGAGCGGTTGCTACGTCAATAATCCATAGCTCTACACCGGTACTTGCGGTGTTAGAAAATGAAATTTTCTTCTCGTTAGGCGACCAAGATATGTTGGTAATCTTAGCGTTTTCAGGCAAGCCCTTGACTTGCATTTCATCAGTTCCTTTGATTTTTCGAATTTTCAGGTTGCTGATATAGGTCGTTGAACTCGAAATATTGGTTACGGGATTGATCCGCAAACCGCCTAAACGCATTTCATCTTGACTCAACTCGTCCAGCGTTTTGTAGGTATTTCGGTAGGAGAGGAGCATGTATTCCTTTTTGGTATCCATAGAAACGGACGGGGCACGTTCATAATCGGCGAGGTCTAGGATTTCTTTTGGCGGTTTCTGATAGGTCAGGTTTTCTTGTGCTTGAACGCTCGTAAGCGTAAGAATAAAGAGCAATTGAAATAATTGTTTCATAGGTTGTTGTTTAAATTCAAATAAAATTCTGGTATCCGTTTCTGTCCTTTTAAAATCGTTATAAGGTGTGTAAGATACTAAAGATTATTCTGAAGAAAAGGTTAAAATTTCTTGATTTACGGATGGTTGTTATAGAAATTTTTTTTAATTTTATAAAATTACTATTAACCAAAACAATAATTACATGGGAAAATTTGAAGTTACAACAAGAAAGAATGGTGAGTTTCAATTTAATTTAAAAGCAGGAAACGGACAGGGAATTCTAATTAGCGAAGGGTATACCACTAAAGCGGCTTGTATGAACGGTATTGAATCTGTTAGAAAAAATTCGGAAGAAGATAAGCGATTTGATCGATTAGAGGCGAAAAATGGTAAACCGTATTTTAATTTGAAAGCTACGAATGGTCAGATAATTGGAAGTAGTGAGATGTATGAGAGCGTTTCTGCCCGTGAAAATGGAATTCAATCTGTGATGAAGAATGCTCCAGATGCTGCAATCGATGATAAGACGCTAGAGGTATAGTTGGGGAGATAACGGATTATTTACTTTTTATATATAAGAGTGCGAAAGGTTTTTCGCACTCTTTTTATTTTTAGGGTAGGGAGGTGGGAGCGTAATGAAGTGGACATTTAGGTTTGTCCAGGCGCTATTTACGAGCAAAGAAGACACGCAAATCACCAGCGAAGACACACAAATGACCTGCGAAGACACACAAATGACCTGCGAAGACGCACAAATGACCTGCGAAGACGCACAAATTGATTTCTAAGACACACAAATGACTTGCGAAGACACACAAATTGATTTCTAAGACACACAAATGACTTGCGAAAGGGCACAAATTGATTTCTAAGACACACAAATGAGTTGCGAAAGGGCACAAATTGATTTCTAAGATACACAAATGACTTGCGAAGACACACAAATTGATTTCTAAGACACACAAATGACTTGCGAAGGAGCGCAAATTGATTTCTAAGATATACGAATGACTAGCGAGGAAACACAAATTATTTGCGAAGCGTCACAAATTAATTTCTAGGTGAAGTGATCTAATTTCTATGGGTTTTTTTAGCTTATAATTTGATAGAAGGAATTGTCCTTATTGCTTTGGATGGGATTGGGTTCTTTTTTTGGGATGGTGTTTTGGCATAAAAAAAACTTCTTAATAGAAGTTTTTAGTGTTGGTTTACTTAATGGTTTATTAAGCTGTAGGGTCTTTGGATTCTTTAGTGTTGTTGATTTTATTTTTTACACTGGTGTAGCTGAATTGTTCTTTGACTGCTTGGTTGTCTTTAAAGAAATTCACGGCAATTTTTGCTATTGCGATTACTTTTTTATACACTGTATTGAAGTCTATTATGGCTTCTTGGGTTACTTCTTTTTTAGTACCTTTTTTGCCTTCTTGTGCAATGTTTGCATCTTTTAATTTGTCTGCGTAACTAATGATATTATCGATTAGTTTTTGTGAAGTACCTTTTTCGGTTATTGTTTGTACTAAAGCAGGGGTTGCATTGGTTTTGAATTGGAACAGGAGGTTGATTAGGGCTTCTTGGTCTAGTTTCTTAGCATCTGCGTTGTATGCTTTGAAGCCTAGTGTGTTTAGTATTTCGTTTTTCTGCGTTTTATCGGTGTCGAAATCGGATTCGATTTGGACTTTGAATTCTGCGAGGTCAAAGAGTGCTGGTGCTTGAATGGATTTTACTACAGCGGTTGCGGCTCTTAGCTGTCGGGCATTATCTACTCCGAGGTGTTTTTGTATTACGGTGTCGATTTCTGTTAGAATATCTTTGAAGTAGGGGTCGGCCCATATTGGTCGTTTAGTTACTAGGTAGGTTTGATGTTCGATTGCTGAATTCATCATTGTAGAGGTTGCAATTAGCATGTCTACATCTTTGCCGGAGTAATTTCTTTTGACTACCATAACGTTTTGGTTTGAAGGTTTGTAGGTGCTAATTTCTTAAATAAAGTGATTTGTTGTATACGTGAAAATAATAAAGTTTTGTTAAAGTTTTTATTTTGGTTTGGGTTTGTGTTTTTTGAGGGTTTTTTGATTTTTTTTGAAAAATATTAAGGTAATTGGATGAAATGAGTATATTTGGGAAAATATACGCAAGGAAAAATTTAGTAAATCGCGTTTGAGGGGGTGATTTTAGTGATTATTGATTATGTTGGAATATATTAGAGTTGTACTTAAAAAATGAAAAAATGAACATTAAACACTATTTAGATAAATTAAATGAAAAGTCACAAAAAATTTACAAAGAGACCGTTAAGGATTTTGAGAATCTAGGTAAAACTCATCATCTTGCGTCATTTATTGCTGAGTTTTCTGAAAATATATTTGATGAAAACGAAAAGAAAATGATTTTAACAGTCGTTATACAATTGGAATCTGCAACGCTAAATATGACTTATGGAATGTATAGACAGGCGTACTCTTCCTTAAGATTAGCTTTTGAATTAGGTCTTGGTGCAATTCATTTTTCTGTTCATAAACTTGAACATAATGAATGGATAAATGGAGAAAACGACATTAAATGGTCGAAACTGATAGATGAGGATAATGGCGTTCTTTCTGATAGATTTAGCAATGCTTTCTTCCCTGAACTAAAAGTGTTAATGAAAGATTACAACAACAAATCAAAAAAAATCTATCGCACATTATCTGAATTTGTGCACGGTAATAATGAGACTTGGACAAAAAGTGGTCTTTCAATGGAATATAATGAAGAATTAAAAAATGAATATTTCAGCTTGTATAAATCAGTAGCAGAAATTTTAATATTTGTAATGTGTTGCCGATATTTAAAAACATTTAATCAAAAACAAAAAGAGGTAATATCTGTATTTATCTTTGAAGAAATGCAGCATATAGCACCCATAAGAGAATTTTTAGGAGGAGTAAAAGAAACATAAATTATGAGTGAATTTAAATTAAGAACAGAAAGTATTAAAGATGCTGATATTATTTCATTAGCTGTAAAAAACGAGAATGATAAAAAAATAATTAAATCACTTATATCTTCGGAACCCTGTCTTTTAGAAGGCTCAAGAGGAACTGGGAAATCTTTTCTTATGAAAATATCCCAAATTGAGTTAGAAAAGAAAACCTCGACCTTATCAATTTTTATTTCTTTTAATATTAGTTCTTTAATCAATACAAGTGACCATTTACAATTTTATCATTGGATGTTAGCTAAAACTTTAAGAGCGTTATTAAATAAATTAAGAAAAAAAGGATTGTCAATTTCTAATTATTCAAAGGTTTTATTGAGTAATGATACATCTGAAGATGAAGAAACAATTGAAAATAATCTAAAAGCAATTGTAAAACTTTTTGAAAATTCCTATAACAAAAAAACGATAGATATTGATATTGAAACCCTTCCAGATATTGAAGATGTAAAAGAGGCAATTAAAGAAATATGTAAAGAAAATGATTTGGAAAGAATATACTTTTTCTTTGACGAAGCAGCTCATGTATTTCGACCTGAACAACAAAGACAATTTTTTAATTTATTTAAAGATTTGAGGTCGCCTTACATTACTTGTAATGCAGCTATTTACCCAGGAGTTACCCACTTTGGAGATTCATTTGAGCCCATTCATGATTGCGTGTACGAAGTACTAGATAGAAATATTGCCGACAACGACTATTTGGAATATTTCAAAAAAATGGTGTTAAAGCAGGCTGATGCAAGTTTAAGAAAAAGTATAAAAGATCAGGGACAATTATTTAACACTTTAGCATTATCTTGTGGGGGGAATCCTAGAATCTTACTGAAAACCCTACAAGAAATGGAAAAATTTAATACGAATGAAGTTAACAGAGTTATTAAAGATTTTTATCGTATAAAAATATGGGCAGAACACACAGAATTAGGAGAAAAATATAAAGGTCATCAGTTTTTAATTGACTGGGGTCGAGATTTTTTAGAGAAAACAGTAATACCAACTGTTATAGAGAATGAAAAATCAAGTATATATTTTTGGGTTCACAAAGATATCCCAGAAACAATAAAGGAATCTTTAAGATTACTAACATATACGGGAATAATAAAGAAGATAGATGCTGGTATTCGTTCACATGGTGACTTAGGAACTAGATTTGAAATTAAATACGGCTGTATTATAGCTTTAAACCCAAACCCAAACCAATATTCCACAGAATTATTTAAAATACGCGATATAAGACGTTTTAACGAGTTTGGCAATAATCATAAAGAATATGAAAAAATTAAAAATTTATCTGCCTCAATATTAGAAGACGAGCAATATCGTGAATCATTAGAAAGTATGTTAAATAAGCCTATCAATGTTCTTTCATTAACAAAGTGGCAAAAAGAAAGATTAATAGCTTCTGGTTTTATTACAATTAGAGATTTGTATGGTTTAAAAGAAAATGATTTGATTGAAAAAATATATAATGTTGGTCCTATTCGAGCTAGAATTATGATGAATGCTGCCAATTCTGAATTGTTAGAATATATTTCAGGATAAAGCAATATCACCAATATCTTACATATTTGGAGTTTTATTACGTTCAGAGAAAAAACGACGAAGTCTTTATAAAGTAGCCTTCCTCATTTCCTTGGGAGAGCCGATTACAGTTGTCAATACTTCTGACTAATCGTTAAACTGTTTGAATAAACTTTAAGAGGATTTGCCATCCTCTTTTTTATATAAAAAATAAAAATCCTTTTATTGTGTTTTCGCTAGAAGCATCCATTAGTCTGATGGGATTATCGGTAGATAAACCTTATTATAAAGAAGTTATATTTTTTGATGACGTTAAATTCCTGTGACACGCAGCTTATTTAAAAACATTTCGTGAACATTTATATAGTGTTAATACTTTTCTAATAAAGCTGTATTATAGTTTTTAAAACAAATTCAGCATAACAAGAGTTGCGATTGCAGAAAGAAATGAGTTGTGGAAACTTAACTTTTTATTGAAAACGGAACCCCTAGCCCAGATAGCAGTGGAAATCCTTTATGTCCCGGGGTTCGGGACATAAAGATTGCAACGGATAGCTGGAAATAGCTCCTTGAAATTCTTAAAAGTACCACAGATTTTAAAAATTATATAAAAATGTACTTAATTAAGTAAGGAGTTGCTATTTTTGATAAAAGAAAATTACTAAAAAATAGTGTATGTACAATTCAAAGATAACGGGATTGGGGTATTACGTCCCGGATAATATCGTAACAAACGACGATTTGACCAAAATAATTGATACCACTGACGAGTGGATACAAGAACGAACGGGAATCAAAGAACGCCGCCACATCATTCGCGGAGAAGACACCACCACTTCAATGGGAGTCAAGGCTGCCAAGATTGCTATAGAACGTTCGGGTGTTGCTAATGAAGACATTGACTTTGTGGTTTTTGCTACTTTGAGTCCGGATTATTACTTTCCTGGGCCTGGAGTTGCGGTACAAAAAGAGTTGGGTTTGCGAACCGTGGGTGCTTTAGATGTTAGAAACCAGTGTTCGGGTTTTGTGTATGCGGTTTCGGTTGCCGACCAATATATTAAAACAGGAATGTACAAAAATATTCTAGTCATTGGGTCGGAAGTACAATCTATTGGTTTAGACATGACGACTCGTGGACGTGGTGTTTCAGTGATTTTTGGCGATGGAGCAGGAGCAGCTGTATTGAGTCGGGCGGAAAACAATGCAACGGGAATTTTATCGACCCATTTGCATTCTGAAGGTCAACATGCTGAGGAATTAATCGTGAAAGCACCTGGAATGGGCGGAAGATGGGTGACGGATATTTTGAACGAAGAAGATAAAGAAAATGATGAAAGTTATTTGCCTTATATGAACGGACAATTTGTGTTTAAAAATGCAGTGGTTCGTTTTGCAGAAGTGATTAGAGAAGGTTTAGAAGCCAATAATTTGGACGTTTCAGATATTGATATGTTGATTCCGCATCAGGCGAATTTGAGGATTTCACAGTTTATTCAGCAGAAATTTAAGTTGAACGACGACCAAGTGTTTAACAACATTCAGAAATACGGAAATACAACCGCTGCTTCTATTCCAATTGCATTAACGGAAGCTTGGGAACAGGGGAAAATCAAGGAAGGTGATACGGTGGTTCTGGCGGCTTTTGGTAGTGGATTTACTTGGGGAAGTGTGATAATTAAGTGGTAGCCCCCTAACCCCCAAAGGGGGAATTGTTTTAGGTTTTAACAGCTTTCACCGCGAAGGTCGCAAATGTTTTTTTCTTCGTTACAAATAGATAAGGTTCGCTAAGGCTTTTCACTTTTGAAAGAGGTAGGGAAATTAAATGTTGTTGTTATAAAAAGCAAAACCCGAAGAAATCACCTTCGGGTTTTTTTTGTATAACTAAATCGGCAATCGGGTTATCTTGAAGGCTTTTTTAATGGCAAAAAAGGTTCAAAATAGTTCTGTTAAATTTTGATTGATGATTGCTACTTAGTAGACGCTTTGTCGCAGGATTTGTTACACTATACTTAAACTATTTTAAAATAATTCTTTTGGTGAAGCATACCGTGCTTAAAAAAAGAACCCCGGAGCGTTATCTCTTCGGGGTTTTTCACTAATCTAAATCAAATTTATTATAAACGCTTAAAACATTCCGCCGCCGCCTTTTTGGGTGTTGTCGTCACGCATTTTTCTTGCTAAAGCACGATTCTTTCCGCCTCCAAAACGGTAGTTCAATCCCAAATAAACGGAACGGCTTTCCCATGAAAACTGACCTTGACTTGGGTATGGGTTTTTAGAATCAAAGGCAAATTTCATCGTGTCAAACATGTCGTTGAAACGCAAACTAATCGACATTTTATCTTCGAGAAGTGAATACCTTGCTCCACTATCAATCTTGTACATTTCCTGACTGTTGTTTTGAATGGCATCTACTCCACCACGGTAGAATCCGAAAAGCAAGAAGCTTAGGCGTTTATTTGCTTTGAAGTTACTGTTTAAACGAGCGTTAAAAGCACTTACTTCTACTTCTTTGGTTACAAAATCAAAGGTGTCTGTTGTTCCTTCTCGCAACACCTGAACCAATCCTTTCTGGTTGATGCTTGAATAGTCGATTGCGGGTTGAATATCCCACCATTTGGTGATTTTATAATTCGCAGAAAGCTCAAAACCAAAAGCGGTATTGTTGTCGAAATTGGCATAGGACATGATTAAATCATTCGGATTGTCAGTCGATTCGTCGTTGTATAAGGTACGGCTGATTTCATTATCGATGATTCTGTAAAAAACACCAGCGGTAATTGAAGAGCTTTTGGCAAACATTTTCGTGTAGTTTACTTCTAGTGAATTGGTAAATTGTGGCTCTAATTCAGAGTTACCCAAAGAAGTCACTAAAGGTGTCGAAAATTCTCTAATAGGTTTGGTTTGCTCTAAACTTGGACGGTCCACTCGTCTGCTGTAACTCAATTGAAACATATTTTTTTCGTTGAGGTTGTAGGTCAAATAAGCTGATGGATAAAGTGTAAAATAATCGTCTTCAAAAGTAGTTGCACCGTTATTTAAGTTGGCTTTTGCTTTATAACTTTCAAAACGAGCACCCAATTGGTAACTGAATTTTTCAAATTTCTGACCAAACGTAGCATAAGCAGAATAGATATCAATATCGTATGTGTAATTTGAAATTCGATTTGCAGCAGGAATTGCCGAATTTTCAGTGACGTAATCATTTTCCGTACGAACTATTCGCGCTTCAGAACCCAATTCTAAAGTTGATTTTTCAGTTAAAGGATTTACATAATCAATATTAAACGTTCCGTTTTTTCTTCGGTCTTCAATATTGTCTTTATAAATCAGTTGGTTTTGCACATTTGTAGGATTGCCAATTTCAAAAACAGAGGTATCAAAAAGTGCATTTTGGGTTTGCTTGTAATCGTTGTAGTTTCCTTCAAAATCAATAGTATGGCCGTCTTTTGCAAAAAGATGTTTGAAAATCATGTTGTAACTTCCCGTATGGTTATCTGTTGCATAATCTGATTTTTGAAATAAATTCGGCAAGTCATTATTCAAATATCGTACGTCGGTGTTCACGGTTCCTTCGCCGTTTGTCGCATTTTGATTGGTGTAAAACGACAAGGTGTTTTTGTCATTGATGTAAAAATCCATTCCTATTTTGTACAAATAAGAGTCGTTGTCGTTTACGATATCCAATATTTGTTGTGAATTATTGTCAAAACGCTGAATAAATCCTTCATTAAAACGTTCGCCAAAATTATTTCCACCACTTCCAAAGAAGTTTACTTTACCTCTTCGGTAATTCATGTCGATTGAGTTGTTGAACTTCGGCGTTTCCGCAAAAGTTACTCCCGTGTTGAAGCTTCCGTTGAAGCCGTCATTCGAATTTTTATGCAAAACGATGTTGATAATTCCCGACATTCCTTCCGGATTGTACTTGGCACTTGGATTGGTAATCAACTCAATTTTCTTAATTGAAGTCGACGGAATTTGTTTTAGCAATTGAGCCGCATCCATATTCGTTGGGCGACCGTCTACTAATACACGAACATTTGAATTTCCTCTAAGCGAAAGTTTCCCATCTTGATCCACATTTACAGACGGAATATTGTTCATGATTTCAGAAGCAGTGGCTCCAGCGGTAGTCAAATCTCGGCCTACATTAATTACTTTTCTATCAATTTTTTGTTCGATAGTTGAGCGTTCTTGTACAATTTCAACTCCAGATAATTGAGTAGCTTCTTCTTGCAAAACTATTTTAGGAAAGTTAATTGTTTTTTGTTTTGAAAAATCCGCATTCGTGTTGAATGCTTTGTAACCGATAAACTGAACATCAATTGTCAGTGACTGCAACGGAATGTTTTTAATTTCAAAGTTTCCGTTATCGTCAGTAATTCCACCTGTCAAGACTTTCTCACCGTCTTTAATCGAAATCGTTGCGTACGAAACCGCATTATTCGCTCGGTCAACAACTTTTCCTGTGGCAATACCCGGATTTTGGGCATTCATTGTAAATACGGTTCCTAAAAGAAACCAAAAAAGTAACTGTAATTTCATTGGATTGATTTTTTGATTATGTAATTGATTTATGATTGATACCGTAATAGACTACAAAAGTGAAAGTATGTTACAAAAAAAAGCAATCTATTTTTCAATAAATTGTTTTTGAGGTTTATAAGGTCAAAGAGTTTTTAGGATGAGAGGTTTATCACTACATATAATGCGGCAATAGAAATCGTAATCCACAAAATAACACCTTGAAATAAAGGTTTTACACCGACGGCTCGAATGACTTTTCGAGATAAACTTGTCCCAATTAAGAATAGGGTTAAGGTCAAGCCAATTTTAGCTGCATCAACAATATACGGACTTACTTTTTGTACAAATGGCACATACGTATTGGCAATCAAAGCCAAAATAAAATAGCCAATGAAGTAAGGAATTTTCGCTTTACTGTCTTTATTTTTGAACAAGAGGGTAGCTAAATAAGCAACAGGAATAATCCATAATGCTCGAGCTAACTTCACTGTTGTCGCTACTTGCAAAGCTTCGGCTCCATAATTACTTGCCGCACCAACTACCGAACTCGTATCGTGAATGGCAATGGCACTCCACAATCCGAACTGGTGTTGTGATAGTTCAAAATGATGTCCGATTATTGGGAAAATAAATAAAGCAATGGCGTTTAAAATAAAAACGGTTCCCAAAGCAGCCGAAATTTGCTGTTCGTTTGCTTTTATAACGGGAGAAACAGCGGCAATAGCACTTCCACCACAAATGGCAGTTCCTGCAGAAACTAAAAAAGAAGTTTTTTTCTCAATTTTCATGATTTGACCTAAACCAAAACCCAGTAGTAAAGTCCCGAAAATTGAAATTATGGTGAAAATAATTCCTTCTTTTCCCGAATTTATCGCACTGGTCAAATTCATTCCGAAACCTAAGCCAACAACGGATATTTGAAGTAATGTAGAAGTTAGTTTGCTGTTTAATTTGGCATAAGGATGACCCACTTGTGCCATGACAATACCAATAAATAACGCCATCGGTGGAGAAAGAAAACCTAACAAACAAAGCACAACAATCGTCCAATACAAAATTATTTTCAACTTGGAATGTTGCCAAAAATTAGTATGGTCGGTGATTATCTCTGGACATAAAAACTTCATGGTTTTCGATTTTCAGTTGCAAAAATAGTGTAATTTATTATTCTTTTAATACCTTCAATAATTCACTATTTCCGATTATCTTTGCACCCTAAAAAAACAACAATTATGTCACTTATTTCCATTCTAACTCCCGAGATTAAAAAAGCAGTTACCCTTTTATTCGATGCTAACATCGATACAATTGAGTTTCAAGCAACACGCAGGGAATTTGAAGGTGATATTACGATGGTTGTTTTTCCCTTATTGAAAGTAATTAAAGGCAATCCAGTTGAATTAGGGAACAAAATCGGAACGTATTTAGTAGAAAATGTTACAGAAGTTCAAGCCTATAATGTGGTTTCTGGGTTTTTAAACATCGTTATTTCTGCCGATTATTATTTGGATTTTTTCAATGATGTAAAAGCAGATAAACAATTTGGGATGGTGGAACCCAATCCTGATGACAAAGCGGTTATGGTCGAATATTCTTCACCAAACACCAATAAACCTTTACATTTAGGTCACGTAAGAAACAATTTATTAGGTTATTCTGTTGCTGAAATTATCAAAGCTTCAGGAAAAAAAGTATATAAAACACAAATCATCAACGACCGTGGAATTCATATTTGCAAGTCGATGTTGGCTTGGCAAAAATTTGGAAACGGCGAAACTCCTGAATCTGCGGGTTTAAAAGGAGATAAAATTGTAGGTAATTATTATGTGAAATTTGACCAAGCTTACAAAGGTGAAATTAGCGAGTTAATAGCTACCGGACTTTCTGAAGACGATGCCAAAAAGCAAGCGCCTTTAATTTTAGAAGCACAACAAATGCTTTTGGACTGGGAAGCAGGAAAACCAGAAGTTATTTCACTTTGGAAAACCATGAACCAATGGGTTTATGACGGTTTTGCAACGACTTATGAAAATATGGGCGTCGATTTTGATTCTTATTATTACGAAAGTAATACGTATTTATTAGGAAAAGAAGTGGTTCAGATGGGATTGGAAAAGGGAATTTTTGAAAAAGACCCTGACGGTTCGGTTTGGATTGATTTGACAGAAGACGGTTTGGACCGAAAAATTGTTTTACGTTCCGATGGAACGGCAGTGTACATGACGCAAGATATCGGAACGGCTATTCAACGCGTTAAGGATTTTCCAGATGTTGGCGGAATGGTGTACACCGTTGGAAACGAACAAGATTACCACTTTAAAGTGTTGTTTTTGATTTTGAAAAAGTTAGGATTTGATTGGTCTACAAATTTATTTCATCTTTCGTACGGAATGGTTGATTTGCCTTCCGGCAAAATGAAAAGTCGTGAAGGAACGGTGGTAGATGCTGATGATTTGATGAACGAAATGATGCAAACGGCTCAAACGATTTCAGAAGATTTAGGAAAATTAGACGGCTACAGCGAAGATGAAAAAACAACATTGTACCGAACGATTGGTCTTGGTGCTTTGAAATATTACATCTTAAAAGTTGACCCTAAAAAACGAATTTTATTCAATCCAGAAGAGTCAGTTGATTTTGCAGGAAATACGGGTCCGTTTATTCAATATACGTACGCTCGAATTCAATCGATAATCAGAAAAGCAGATTTTGATTTTGCATCAAAAACTTTTTCTGCAGGCGAAATCACTTTGCATGAAAAAGAGAAAGAATTGATTAAAGTTTTGGCTTTGTATCCAGAAGTGATTCAAAACGCGGCGGTAAATCACAGTCCAGCTTTGATTGCAAATTATACTTACGACTTGGTTAAGGAATACAATTCATTTTATCAAACCGTGCCAATATTAGGTTCTGACGATGAAAATGCAAAAATGTTCCGTGTTCAACTTTCGAAAAAAGTGGGAGAAACTATTGCTTCAGCTTTTAAACTTTTGGGAATTTCGGTTCCAAATAGAATGTAATTCCAGCTTATTTAAGTGAAAACAAATTCCAATTATTTTTTTCAGTCTTTTCTGATATTGCTTTTGGCCACAGGTTTTTTCTTGGGCTTAAAAGATTTCTTGCCTAAAAAGATTTTCTCTGAAAAAGGAGGAAACACCAAAAATGTACTTATTGATAGCATGCTACTCGATGCATTTGAAGCGGAACCTGATTTAGAAGTAGTTGAAAACGTTCAGACGAAAGAGGATTCTTTGGACAAAGTGCCTGTAGTTTTTGAAGAAAATGATGGCATAAAATTCCCTGAAGAAAAGTTTGAAAATTATAAAGGAAATCAATTCTTAATTCCATTTTTCGAACAGTTGTATCAGTTAGAAACAAATCAAAAAGGCAAAGTTAGAATTGCTTATTTTGGTGATTCGATGACGGATGGCGACATGATTGTACAAGATTTCCGGACTTATTTTCAAGAAAAATTTGGCGGTCAAGGCGTTGGTTTTGTTGCGATAACATCAGAATCTGCGGCTTCAAGAAGTTCTGTAGTGCATGAATTTTCTAAAAATTGGAAAACGCAATCGTATTTAAATGTAAAATATCCCAATCGACCTTTTGGTGTAAATGGACATGTTTTTTTTGCTAATGATACGGCACACTCGGCTTGGGTGAAATACAAATCAGGGCGTTCGCGGTACAATACACAACTCGACCATCCAACACTTTTTTACGGAAGTGGAAAAAATAAAAACGGACAAATCAATTACATTGTTGGAAAAGATACCTTGCGAAAAACATTGTTACCGAACAAAATATTGAATACGTTATCGCTTTCAAATAACCCCTTAAAACAGTTGAAAGTCAATTTCTCAAAAGCAGATTCCATTCCAATTTATGGATTTAATTTTGACGATGGAGTAGGAGTTCACGTCGATAATTTCTCGCAAAGAGGCAATTCAGGTATTCCGATTTCCAAGTTTGATGTCGCAACAATGAAAGCGTTTCAGGAACAATTGCACTACAATTTGATTGTGTTGCATTACGGAACGAATGTGTTGAATTACGGCACAAAAGAATATTCGTGGTACGACCGAAGTATGACTAAAACCGTAAATCGTTTGCGTGAATGTTTTCCTGGAGTTTCCATTTTAGTGGTTTCCACAGCGGATAAATCGAGTAAATACGATTTGGAAATGAAGACGGATTCTGCCGTTGTGCCTTTGACTTTGGCTCAGAAGAGATATGCGTTAAAAACAAAATCCAGTTACGTAAACTTATATACGTTAATGGGTGGCGACGGTTCGATGGTAAAATGGACGGAAGAGGAACCGGCTTTAGCGAATAAAGATTATACCCATTTTAACTTCCGTGGAGCAAAAAAGGTGGCGAAAATAATTTATGACCAACTCGACGAAGGCTACCAACAATACAAAGTATTGCGAAAATCAAAAAAAGTAACTCCACCGAAACCCAAAAAGAAATCGTTGATTGATACTATTTTTTCAGACCCAGAAACACCAGAACCTCATGAATAAAGTGCTTTATATAATAGGTTTGCTGCTGTTTTGTTTCAATTGTCAAGCCCAAGAAATTGATTCGTCTTATGTTGAAATTGACTCTGTGTCAATTGATTCTATTGCTGTTATGGAAACAGAAATTGCATTAATAAATCCCGACGCTTTGATTTGTTTTTATGAAAAATTAGCACAACTTGAAGTAGCGGATTCGATGTCTTTCAATCAAAAAATTAATTTCGTTCACATTGGCGATTCGCACATCCAGGCTGATTTAATGACGAATGTAATTCGGGAAAGGTTGCAGGCAGCCTATGGAAATGGTGGTCGTGGCTTGGTTTTTCCTTATAATTTAGCTAAAACAAATGGTCCTTGGGACGTACGATTTTCTTCCAATGGTAGTTTTAATTCCTTTAGAAATGTCAAACCATTATCAAATGAAAATATTGGACTGACAGGGATTTTGTTACAGACTAAAAAAGATGATTTCGCTATTGAAGTGAATGCAAAAGAGCAGGATAATTATTTCACAAAAGTCAAAATTCTAACGCCAAATAATGTAGGAAGTTTTGATTTGGCAACAGCCAAAAAAACAATTGTATTCGAATCACAAGTGCCGAAAACAATTACCCATAAAATAAAAAGTGGCGACGTTTTAGGTTCGATTGCTGATAAATATAATATTTCACTTTCCGCTTTAAAAAGAGCCAACGGTTTGAAATCGAATAACATTCGTGCAGGAAAAACATTGAAAATTCCTACGAACGAAAAACAAAACAGAAGTATTTCCCTTTCGGAATTTATTCCATTAGAAATCCAGAAAGATACGTTTTCGCATTTTTACGAAAGTGAAAATTTGTTAGATAAAATTTATTTAATTCCAAATAAGGATGAAAACACGTTTGAATTGAACGGAATCGTTTTAGAGAACAAT
Organism: Flavobacterium sp. SM2513; assembly: GCF_050908145.1. GTDB lineage: Bacteria > Bacteroidota > Bacteroidia > Flavobacteriales > Flavobacteriaceae > Flavobacterium. The sequence goes on from NZ_CP194228.1 coordinate 1,870,819, forward strand.
GACAAGGGAATTTTGTACCACAATTCAGGTGTAAACGGAGCTAAATTCTCTGATTACAATAAATATCCCTTGTTTTTTGAACAGTTGAAAGCGTTGCAACCTGACGTTTTGGTTTTGTCTTTTGGCACAAACGAATCGTTTGACAATATGAACTCTGACGCTTTTATAGCTCAATTGGATTTGTTTATTTCAAATGCTAGAAAGCAAAATCCATTTGTAGAAATTATTGTGGCAACACCACCGCCGTCATTATTTAAGCGAAAATATCCCAATACTTTTGTAGCCGATTACAGTAAGAAAATCATCGAATTGGCGTTCAGCCGAAGAGTTGCCGTTTGGGATTTATACACGGATATGGGCGGTTTGTATGGTATTAATCAGAATGCGAAAGCAGGTTTGATTGGTCCGGATAGAGTACACTATACCAAAGCAGGTTATGTTAAACAAGGTAATTTGTTTGCAAAGGCAATCATTGAAGCATTTCAAAATTACAAGAATTTAAAAGAGACAACCAATGAATAGTATGGATTGGTTTACTGCTATTTTTGAGAATATCACGTGGAATACCGTGGAACAATGGTTTGTGTACAATGCAAAAGAACCTATTCTTTTCAATTCTGCTTTGTTTCTAGGAATGTTTCTAGTGTTTTATCCACTTTACATTTTAATTACAAAATCGAAAACTACTTTTTGGAGAAATTTATATGTCGTAGTGTTTTCACTTTTCTTCTACTATAAATCCAGTGGTTTGTATGTGGGATTGCTTGTTTTCACAGGAGTTTTAGATTATAACTTGGCCCGATTGCTACACCAAGAAACTATAAAATTTTATCGAAAATTCTATTTGTACATAAGTGTAGTTATCAACTTGTCGTTGTTGGGTTATTTTAAATACACCAACTTTCTGATTGATAATTACAACGGGATTTTTGACCCTAATTTATCTTTTTACGACATTATTTTGCCTGTTGGAATTTCGTTTTACACGTTTCAATCCATGAGTTATGTGATTGATATTTACCGTCGCGAATTGGAACCGACTAAGCAATATATTGATTACATGTTCTATCTATCGTTCTTTCCGCAACTTGTGGCAGGACCGATTGTTAGGGCTTCGGAGTTTATTCCGCAGATGTATCAAAAGCTGAATTTGAGTCGGGAAGATGTTAATAAAGCACTTTTTTTGATTATAGGTGGGGTTTTAAAGAAAGCTGTTATTTCAGATTATATCTCACTCAATTTTGTCGACCGCGTTTTCGATGCACCAAACAGTTACACCGCTTTTGAAAACTGGATGGCATCTTATGGATATGCGATTCAAATTTATTGCGACTTTTCAGGTTATTCTGATATGGCGATTGGAATTGCGTTGTTAATGGGTTTCAAGCTTTCGCTGAATTTTCGAACACCTTATAAATCAGGTTCAACTACGGAGTTTTGGCGTCGTTGGCACATTTCGTTATCGTCTTGGTTAAGGGATTATTTATACATTTCTTTGGGAGGAAACCGCAAAGGAAAATTCAGAACCTACATTAATTTATTCGTAACGATGCTGCTAGGTGGCTTGTGGCATGGAGCTTCGTGGAAATTTGTGGTTTGGGGAACTCTACACGGAAGTGCATTAGTGGTTGAACGACTTTTTAAGGAGTATTTCAACATTCCAAAGAATCATTTAATTCGTTTTATCAGCGTTGTTGTAACGTTTCATTTTGTGGTGTTTTGCTGGATTTTCTTTAGAGCTAGAGATTTTTCAACTGCCTTTCAGTTGATTGATAATATTGGAAAAGTGCAAATGAATTTTAACCAATGGTGGACAATTATTCAAGGTTATCAGAATGTATTTTTGGTGATGTTAATTGGATTCGTATGGCATTTTCTACCTCAAAATTTTATACAGTTCTTGCAAGATACTTTCGGTAAATTGCCAATTGTATTGAAAGCTTTAGTCTTGGCATTTGTGTTTTGGATTGTGTTTGCAACAGCGTCAAGTGGACCCCAACCGTTTATTTATTTCCAATTTTAACAATATTAAGATTAATTTGACGTTTTTGTTTTAACCAGGTACACACAAAATGAAAAAAATATTTTTTGCAACGCTAATTTTATTCACAATAGTTATGAATTACTCATGTAGTTCAGACGATGATGGAAGTTCACTAAATAACAATTCAATTGCTACGGTTATCAGTACAATGAATTCAGGAACTTGGAAAGTGACCAAATACATTGACGGTGAAAATGACGAATCTGCTGATTTTTCGGGTTACGATTTTACGTTTACCGAAAACAATATTTTGATGGCCAAAAAAGATAATGATGAAATTATGGGTTCTTGGCTAGTGGCAACTAACAGTTCCAATAACGGCAGTTCAACTAGTGATTTAGATTTTATTATTTCTTTTTCAGGACCGGAAAAATTTTTGAGTTTAACTGATGATTGGGATATTAAATCTTCTACCGGAGATAAATTAGAATTAATTGATGTTAGTGGAGGCAATGGCGGGACGGATTATCTTACTTTTGAAAAAAACTAAAAACTTTTACCAGCTTTTAAAGCTGGTTTTTTTATGCAGTATTTAAATTCTTGCTTCAGAAGAAACATTCCATTTGAAATGAAAAAAAGTAAAATTGTAATCCTATTGGTTATTTATTCCTTCCTTGTTTTGGCTTTTATTCCAAAGAAGATTAATGTGATTTACCAAAATTCTATTCAAACTAAAGTTTTGAATGTTGAATTATTTTTGGATGATGAGAAAATAGAAGATAATGAAGTAGTTTATTCATACTTTACTCCACTTAAATCTTCGAGATTAAATGTGAATTCTGGTTATCACATTGTCAGAATCACGTGTGGCGAATTAGAAATAGAAAAGAGTGTAAAAATACTTACTTTCTTTCAAAATTATGTTGAATTTGAATTTGTTGGAAATAAAGAAGAAGGCTTTAAGGTAATTACAAGAGATTCGTGGTTTCCATTGGTCTACGAATAAAATAGATTATTTTATAAGTTTAGATATTATTCCTTAACCAAACAACTACTTTTCTTTTCCTGTAAGGTCTTTTTTTGACCTTATAGATATTATTCGAATTAATTTTAAACCTACAAGGTTTTGAAAACCTTGCAGGAAATACACGAAGAAATGTGCAATCAGAAACATTTAATTCAAATTCTTAATAATAGTTATTCTCTACTTTTTTGCAAAACTTTGAACTTCTTATGCTTTGAAACTTACGGCGTTTCTCTTATATTTGCACCTCTAAAAGATACATTCTTATGTTTGATAATTTAAGCGACAAGCTCGACAAAGCATTTCATATATTAAAAGGACACGGTAAAATTACCGAAGTCAACGTAGCCGACACCTTGAAAGAAGTACGTCGTGCGTTATTAGATGCCGATGTTAACTTTAAAATTGCCAAAGAATTTACCACAAGAGTAAAGGAAAAAGCGATTGGGCAAGATGTATTGACCACTTTGCAACCAGGACAATTATTAGTTAAATTAGTCAAAGATGAGTTGACAGAATTAATGGGTGGCGATGCTGCAGGAATTAATCTATCAGGGAAACCTTCCATTATTTTGATGTCAGGTTTGCAAGGTTCTGGAAAGACGACTTTTTCTGGAAAATTAGCCAATTATTTAAAAACAAAAAAGAACAAGAAACCGTTATTGGTAGCTTGTGATATTTACCGTCCTGCGGCAATTAACCAATTGCACGTTGTAGGAGACCAAGTAGGTGTGGAGGTTTATTCTGAACCTGAAAATAAAAATCCTGTTGACATTTCGCAAAAAGCAATTGCTTATGCAAAAGCAAACGGATTTGATGTAGTAATTATTGACACGGCAGGTCGTTTGGCTGTTGACGAGCAAATGATGAACGAGATTGCAAATGTTCACGCAGCAATTCAACCTCAAGAAACCTTGTTCGTTGTGGATGCCATGACTGGTCAAGATGCAGTGAATACGGCGAAAGCGTTTAACGATCGTTTGAATTTTGACGGAGTTATCTTGACAAAATTAGACGGTGATACACGTGGTGGAGCTGCGATTTCGATTAAATCGGTGGTGAACAAGCCAATTAAATTTATCGGAACGGGTGAGAAAATGGAAGCGATTGACGTGTTCTATCCTTCACGTATGGCCGAACGTATTTTGGGAATGGGTGACGTTATCTCTTTGGTAGAGCGTGCTCAGGAACAATTTGACGAAGACGAAGCTCGAAAATTACAGAAGAAAATCGCTAAAAATGAATTTGGTTTTGACGATTTCTTGACCCAAATTCAGCAAGTGAAGAAAATGGGTAATATGAAGGACTTGGTAGGAATGATTCCAGGTGCTTCAAAAGCCATGAAAGATGTGGAAATTGAGGACGATGCCTTCAAACATATTGAAGCAATAATCCATTCGATGACGCCTATTGAACGTAAAAAACCTGCAGTTATCGATGTTAAACGTAAAACAAGAATTGCGAAAGGTTCTGGAACGAAAATCGAGCAAGTCAATCAACTGATGAAACAGTTTGACCAAATGAGCAAAATGATGAAAATGATGCAAGGTCCAGGAGGTAAAAACTTGATGAAAATGATGGGTGGCATGAAAGGCGGAATGCCCGGAATGAAATAAAAATTAAATAGTTAAGGTTTAAAGTTTCGATAAAAAGAAGTTTTAAACCTTAATTTTTTGCATGAGGGATGGAAGTGGAGCTCATTATTGCTTTGCAAAAAGCAGTAAAAACGGGAGCGAACAGCCCGACCCCTTTTCGGGGTCATGCCCAAATATATTAATAACTAACTACAATTAGTTTTAGGCACCAACACAACTTTGAACCTAAAACGTAAACCTGAAAGAAAAGAAAACAATGCAAATATTAGACGGAAAGAAAACAGCTGATGATATTAAAAATGAGATTACTGCCGAAGTAAATATCATGAAACAAAACGGTGAAAAAGTGCCGCATCTTGCCGCAATTATTGTGGGAAATGATGGAGCAAGTTTGACCTATGTAGGAAGTAAAGTAAAAGCGTGTCAACGCGTAGGCTTTGAATCTACGTTAGTAAAAATGCCAAGCACTACTTCTGAAACCGAATTGCTAAAAAAAATTAAGCAATTGAATCAAGACGATAACATTGATGGATTTATCGTACAATTGCCTTTGCCCGAACAAATTGATACGCAAAAAGTGTTGATGGCTATCGATCCAAGTAAGGATGTAGATGGATTTCATCCGGAGAATTTCGGAAGAATGGCGTTGGATATGACCACTTTTATTCCCGCAACTCCCTTTGGTATTTTAGAATTATTAGAACGTTACAATGTGGAAACCCAAGGAAAACATACGGTAGTAATTGGTAGAAGCCACATTGTAGGTCGACCGATGAGTATCTTGATGGGACGAAAAGGTTTTCCAGGAAACTCAACCGTAACATTAACACACAGTTATACTAAAAACATCGCTCAAATTACCACACAAGCAGACATTATTATCACAGCGTTAGGTGTGCCGAATTATCTAAAAGCGGAGATGGTAAAAGATGGAGCAGTGGTTATTGACGTAGGAATTACACGTGTTGCAGACGACACTACCGAAAAAGGCTATAGAATAACAGGAGATGTTGATTTTGAATTCGTGTCGAAAAAAGCCTCATTTATTACGCCAGTTCCGGGTGGAGTTGGGCCAATGACGATTGCAATGCTGTTGAAAAACACATTATTAGCACGAGAACAACGGAAAGATAGAAATTAAATTTCTACAATTTATCCATAAAAAAGCCTTTGATAAAGAAGGCTTTTTCTGTTTATTATTTTCTAGGTGAGGGCCGTCCAAAACTTTTAGTAGCATTTGTTGGAGGATTTTTTCGCCAAGGTGTTTTATTTCTTGAAGCTTCAGAAGCTATTTTTGGTAAGCTCGCTTCTTCCGTTTTACTTGAAGGCTCAATAAGTTCATTTAATTGCGTAAACTCTTCTTCCGTCAAATCGCGGTAACGTCCAACTGGAATGTCAAGTGAAATATTAATGATACGCGTTCTTTTTAAGGCGGTGACTTCAAAATCTAAAAATTCGCACATCCTCCGAATTTGACGATTTAAACCTTGTGTCAAAATAATTCGAAACACATATTTACTGATTTGTTCCACCTTACATTCTTTGGTAATCGTATCCAAAATCGGAATTCCATTACCCATTTTCTCGATAAATCGGTCGGTAATTGGTCGGTTTACAGTGACAATGTATTCTTTTTCGTGGTTATTTCTAGCACGAAGTATTTTGTTCACAATATCACCGTCGTTGGTCATAAAAATTAAACCTTCACTGGCCTTGTCTAATCTTCCGATAGGAAAAATTCGTTCGGGATAATTGATGTAATCTACAATATTATTATAAACATCTAGATTCGTGGTGCATTCAATTCCAATAGGTTTATTAAAAGCGAGATAGATGTGTTTTTTGTTGTTTTCTCGAATCAATTTACCGTCAATTCGTATTTCATCTGTATCTGAAACTTTAGTACCCAAGTCGGCAACTTCACCATTGAGTAGTACTAATCCTTTCTCAATTAGTTTATCGGCTTCTCTACGAGAACAGTATCCTGTATCGCTGATAAATTTATTTAGACGTTTCAAATTTTCTTCCATACTGCAAAAGTAACAAAATAAAACGTGACAGTAAATTTGTAGTGCGTCAATCGTATCTTAATTTTTATAAGTGAAGAAGTTGCAGCATTTACAATCCTAAAAAAGCGGCAATCTTTTCGTAGACTTTCTCATCGTGCAAACTGTGTCCCAATCCTTTTGTTTGTATGAAATTAGCGTTTTTCCATGAATCAGCGATTTTTTGGCCGTCGCCAAATGAAACGATATCATCATCAACATCATGCACAATCAAACCAGGAATTTGAATCTCTTTGGCAAACGTACTACTCGAGAACGTGTTGATTTCCATGTTGAATTTATTTGAAAAATGAGTTTCAAGTTCCTTTTTCATTCTATTGTTTAAACTCAACAGCTTTACATAATTTTGCAGAATGTGCTGAAATTCTGACGGAGCTCCAAGGATGACCATTTTTTGTAAAGTTTCATTTTGAAAATGAGTGTGGTGGTATATGCAAGCCGCACCGCCAATGGAATGACCAATCAATACATTTGGTTTATATTGTTTGACCACAACGTCAATATAGGCTGCATATTTAATGACATTGAACTCTGTACCACCAGAAAGTCCGTGACCTGGTGCGTCTAGTGCTATGATTGTACTTCCGGTTTGTTGCAAATAAGGTAGCAATTTTTCCCAGCGAGAAGTATTACTTTCCCACCCGTGAACGAGTAAAATAACAGTTGAATTTCCTTCCCAAATATAGGTTTTTAAAAAATGTTCGCCGGCGTCAAAATTTTGAGAAGGTACATTTTGAAGTATTTCGGGCAAATTGTTTTCCGTCAGTTGACCTCTTCTAGGTTCGCTAAACAATCGGTAGGCAATGGATGCTGCTTTTTTAGGCTGGAAATAAACTTTGAAATTTAATCCCAGACCAATTGATTTTGTAAGTAGGAAATATTTTAATTTTTTCATAAAAAAAAGCCCCGAATTTCGGGGCTTAAATTATTTAGATGCTTGAAAACAAGCTTTCCATTTTTTCTCTTTCTTCTTCAGCCAGAACGCTGTCGACTAAAATTCGTCCAGAATGTTCGTCTGTAATAATTTTTTTACGAGCGGCAATTTCAACTTGTGTTTGTGGAGGAATAGTAAAAAACGAACCTGCTGAAGCACCTCTTTCGATAGATACTACTGCTAAACCGTTTCTAACACTACTTCTGATTCTTTTGTAAGCCGCTAATAAACGAGCTTCGATTAATGCTTCATATTCAGCTGATTTTTTATTTAAAAATTCTTCTTCTTTCGAAGTTTCAGCCATAATTGCATCTAATTCAGATTTTTTATGCACTAAATGAGTGCTTTTTTGCTCTAAACGTTCAGTCGATTGCTCGATGATTTGCTTTTTGTATTCCATCGAAGCTTTCATCTCTTTGATGTGCTTCTCAGACAATTGAATTTCCAATTCTTGGTATTCAACTTCCTTAGTCAATGAATTGAATTCACGATTGTTACGAACAGTTTCCTGTTGTTTTGTATATTTTTTGATGGCTTCAGTGTGCATGTCAATTGCATTTTTCTTGCTTTTGATTTGCTCTTCCATCGATTCCAAATCTGCTTTTAATTTTTCAGAACGTGAACTCAAACCAGCTACTTCATCTTCTAAATCTTCAACCTCTAAAGGAAGTTCACCTCTTACGTTTCTGATTTCGTCAATTCTTGAGTCAATCAATTGTAAATCGTAAATTGCTCTTAATTTGTCTTCAACACTCAATTCTTTTGTAGTCGCCATATATTATAAGTACTTAACAGGATTTGTATTTTCTTCTGATAAAATGATTGCAAAATTAGGCATTTTTTTCGTAAGATAATCAACAATATAATTTTTTGTATACCGTTCGCTTTCAAAATGGCCGATATCGGCTAAAAGTAGTTGGTTTTCAGCTTCGTAGAACTGGTGGTATTTTAAATCAGCGGTTAAAAAAGCGTTGGCACCTGCCTGAATTGCCTTAGAAATTGCCTCACTTCCTGAACCTCCTAAAACCGCAACCTTCTTAATTTTTTTATTCAAAAATGCACTGTGTCGAATTCCATCTGCTTTCATTTTGGTTTTTACCAATTGCAGAAATGAAGTTTCGTCCATTTCTTCGGGAAGTTCGCCAATCATTCCTAAACCAATATTTTGATGAATATTTAGCAAATCATAAATTTCATAAGCCACTTCTTCGTAAATATGACTTTCAAAAAGTGCTTCCAATATTTGATGTTGCAAATGTTTTTCAAAAGTGACTTCGATTTTGATTTCGTCTGCTTTTGTGAGTAGATTTCGCTCTCCAATTACGGGATTGCTATCTTCATTACCTTTATAGGTGCCAATTCCAATTGAATTAAAACTACAATTTTCATAATTTCCAATTGTTCCCGCTCCAGCATTAAATAAAGCAGTTCTTACTTTTTCTGCATTTTCAGAAACGGTAAAAGTGACTAATTTCTGAATGAAATTTGCTTTTGGAATTAAAATCCTCGTATTTATTAACCCTAGTGCATCACAGAATATTTTGTTGACGCCGTTTTTATGATTGTCCAAAGCCGTATGAACGGCATAAATCGCAATGTCATTCTTGATTGCTTTTATAATAGAACGTTCCACATAATTTTTACCGGTAATCTTCTTTAAACCTGAAAATAAAATGGGGTGAAAACAAACTACGAGATTACAGTTTTTGGCAATCGCTTCGTCAATTACTATTTCTAAAGCATCATGACAAACTAACACGCCTGTACAATCATTATTTTGATTTCCGACTAATAATCCAACATTATCAAAGCTTTCGGCATACGCTAAAGGAGCCATTTCTTCTAAAAAACCGAGTATTTGCTTAGTTTTCATTTGCTTGTTTTTTGAAAATAATAATAGAATTCAAAGATAAGTAACTAAATTCTGAAATTGGATTTCAGCAGAAAATTAAGTTGCACGTTTTTTGTATCTTTGTAAATCAAAGCAGATGGTTATGGAAACAATTACAATCAAAGTCAATGAAAACTCTAGAAAAGGCAAGGCTTTTATTGAGTTTTTGAAGGCATTTTTTTCAGAAGAAGGAGATGTACAACTTATAGCTATTGATGGCGTACTAGTGACTAATAGTTCAGAATCTGATTTCAAATCTGTGGCTGAAAATGGTGCAAAATATAAAACGATTCGGAAGGCAAAAAAAGAGATTAAAGTAAAATCTAGTGTGGAAACAGAAATAAGTCCTTATAATCCTGAATTTGTAAAAATGGTTTTGGATGCAGCAAAAAGCAAAAACAGAACTACAATAGATCCAAATGACATATGGGGAAGTTTAGGCTTGAAATAACAGATTTTGCAAAAAAGCAAATCACTCTTCATTATAAGTCAGGAGATAAAGGAACGGTAACTAAAATAAGTAAAATTCTTTTGGAGCTTACAGTTCATCCATTTGAAGGAGTTGGCAATCCAGAAAAATTAAAATACAATCTAGCAGATTTTTGGTCACGGAGAATCAATTCAAAAGATAGAATTATTTATTCCGTTAATGAGAATTTGGTTTTGGTAGAAGTCATTTCCGCAATGGGTCATTACAACGACAAATAATTTATGAAATCCCTCCGCATACTACTTTTTCCTTTCGCCATCTTATATGGTTTGATTACTTCAATTCGAAATTTCTTTTTTGATAAAGGTATTTTGAAATCTACCTCATTCAATATTCCAGTTATTGCTGTTGGAAATTTAAGCGTGGGTGGAACGGGTAAAACACCTCAAATAGAGTATTTAATCCGATTGCTTTTTCAAAAATATAAGGTCGCCACTTTGAGTCGCGGTTATAAAAGAAAGTCGGAAGGTTTTGTTTTGGCAGATGAGACTTCAAATGCTGAAATTTTAGGCGACGAACCTTTTCAGTATTTTCAAAAATTTCCACAAATTCAAGTGGCCGTTGATGCTAATCGGACAAATGGCATTCAGCAATTGTTGGCACAAAAAAATCCACCAGAAATTATTTTATTAGACGACGCTTTTCAGCATCGAAAGGTAAAGGCGGGTTTGTATATTTTATTGACGGCTTATGCTGATTTATATTGCGATGATTTTATTTTGCCAATGGGAAATCTTCGTGAAAGTAGAAGTGGAGCGAAAAGAGCAAAAATTATAATTGTTACTAAATGTCCGAAAACACTTTCGCTTGACGAAAAAAATAAAATGAAGGCGAAATTAAATTTGAATTCCAATCAAAAGTTATTTTTTACCTCGATAAGTTATGACGAAACTGTTTTTTCAAAAAATGGGCAAATTCCCGTTGCTGAAATTCAATCAATAGATAAAGTACTTCTCGCGGGAATTGCCAAACCTGAACCGTTTTTCAATTATTTAAAAAAAGAAGGGGATGAAGTTTTGAGATTCCCCGACCATCATCATTTTTCGGATAGTGAAATTGTAGAAGTTAAAAGAAAGGCAAATCATAAATTAATTATTACGACGGAAAAAGATTATGTGCGAATTGCAGATAAATTTCCCAAAGAACAGTTGTTTTACTTGCCCATTAAAAGTGAGTTTATGGAAGATGCGAATGTATTTGATAAATCGATTTTAAATTTTATTGAAAAGTTTTCAGCTAAATAATTGTCCGCGGAATTCCTTTATCCAAACGCGTCAATAACTCGTAGTTTAATGTGTTACTGAAGTCACTGAACGATGCAATTGAAATAGAAACATCTTCTTGATTTCCTATCAAAACGACTTCGTCTCCTTTCTTTACCTCGTCTAAATCACTAACATTTACTGTTAACATATTCATGTTCACTGTTCCAATAACCATGCATCGTTTTCCGTTAATCAAAACGCGACCGAGATTACTCAACGACCGACTGTAGCCGTGGGAATATCCCACAGGCACCACTGCGATTTTCATTTTTTCAGAAGCCATAAAACTCGTTCCGTAACCCACATAATCACCTGGTTTGATTTTTTTGACGCTCATCACTTCGCTTTTCCATGAAATAATGCGTTGCAAAGGGTCTTTTGTGATATTGTTTTCATTCATATAATTCACAAAAACTTCCGGACTCGACCACAAACCGTACTGCATGATTCCAATTCGGACTAAATCCATTCGGGTGTCTGGAAACATCATTGATGCCGCTGAACAAGCGGTATGTCGGATTTTTGGATGCAATTTTTCCTTTTTTAAAATTTCTTCAATTTCTGTAAAACGAGCAATTTGATTTTTAATTCTAGAAAGATTGGCCACACTTTCAGCTCCAGCATAATGAGTACAGAGTCCTTCAAAAAACAGTACCGCTGCATTTTCCTTCATCATTTTTGCAACCCAAGGGAGTTCTCGTTTATCAAAACCTGTTCGGTTCATTCCTGTTTCAACTTCTATGTGGATTAACGCTTTCTTATTTAATTTCTTGGCAATTTTAATCGTTTTCTGCAACCTTACTTTATCAAAAACATAGAACGAAACGTCATTTTCAATTGCCCAAGCCACATCAGTTTCAGATACAAAACCCATAATCATTACGTCAACATTATCTTGCAATTCTTTTCTAACGGCTCGCGCTTCATCCGCATCAAAAACGGAAAAGTGATTCACGCCGCAATTGTAGGCTGCTCGAGCAAATTGTGGAATGCCGTGTCCATATGCATTTCCTTTAATAACAGATGAAAGAATGATTTTTTTGCCAAAAGTTTTTCTTAAAAAACTAATGTTGTTCTGCAGCGCTTTTTGACTGATTTCTATATGGGAATTAGTGTGCATGGTGTATTTCTTTAATTATTTGATAAAACATTTTGGCTCCTGTTGAAATTAATTCGTCTGGAAAATCATAGTCGGGATTGTGTAAAGACGGTACCTGTTCACCAGCACCTAAGCCAAACATTGCACCCGGAAAATGCTCCGTGAACAAACCAAAATCTTCACCCCAACTGAACGGTGTTTCTTTTTCTAATAAATTAAAACCGTTTGTTTCCGCAGCTTTTCGAATGTAAGAAACGGCCTCAGCATTATTCTCATTGGCCCGAAATTGTTGTGTCCAATTGATGGTGGGTGTTAATTTGTAACGTGTCGCAATTTTCTGAACCGCATCAATTAATTCACTCTCAATTCGGTCCATGTTCTTGTTGCTGTTGCTTCTTATGGTGAAGTGAATTTCACCAAAACCTGCCGAAACGCCGTACGCTTTTTTACCCATATTGATATAAATAGGAGTAATTAAGCAAAAACTTTCCAGTGAAATATCAAATTGAATTTTGGAATTAAAATTTGTTATAATTTCCGAAATCGCCAATGCAGGATTTGTTCCATTTTCTGGTTCGGCAGCATGTGCCGTTTTTCCGGAAAGTTCGATAATCATACTGTTTACAGCACATGAAAATGTCTGATTTTTAACTACAACTTGACCTAAAGGAAATCCTGGTAAATTGTGTAATGCAAAAATAAAATCAGGTTTAATATTTTTAAAAATCGGGTCATTTAATACTTTTTTCGCTCCTTCGCCATCTTCTTCGGCAGGTTGAAATAATAAACAAACAGTTCCGTCAAAAGCATCTGCATTTGATACCAAAGTCGCAACACCACATAAAATCGCCATGTGTCCGTCGTGTCCACATTTATGGGAAACACCATCGATAGCTGATTTATGATTGAATTCGTTGATTTCTTGAATAGGCAAAGCATCCAATTCACAACGAATTAAAGTCGCCGGACCTGCATTTGTTCCTTTGAAAACAGCAATTATGCCTGTGTCAGCAATCGGATGTAGTATTTCTGTAGGATTGTAATTTTTTAAAAAGGAAATTATTCGTTCCGAGGTTTTAAATTCTAATCCTGAAAGTTCAGGATTTTGATGTAAGGTATGTCGTAATTGTGTGAGTTCGCGAATGATTTTTTCTTGCATATTTTTTTTATAGATGACAATTTCTCTTCTGCACTAATTTAGGAAGAGGTATTGTCATAAATTTAAAAATAAATAAATAAAACTCTTCTAGGGATAATCAGTGGAATCTTTCTGCAGACAATAATTAGGAATGCCATTGTTAAAGCGTGAAAAAGACGATGAAAAATGTCGCTTTAGGCAAATATATAAAAATTAGAGCCTAATTACGGTCATTTTTCACTACTTCTTAGGGAAACTGAGTGCTTTGATATTAAAAATTCCTATTTTTGATATAGAATTACCTTTAGCGTTATAAAAATAAAATTATATAAAATCATGTGGGATAAAATACAAGAGACCGTAAATTATATTAAGAATAAAACAAATTTCACTCCTGAGTACGGCGTGATTTTAGGTTCGGGTTTAGGAAGTTTTACAGATGACATCAGTATCGAATTTACTTTGCCTTATACAGAAATACCCAATTTTCCAGTTTCTACCGTAGAAGGACATCAAGGTGCTTTGGTATTTGGAAAGATTGGGACGAAGAATGTTGTAGCCATGCAAGGTCGTTTTCATTTCTACGAAGGTTATGATATGAAGGAAGTGACTTTTCCTGTTCGTGTGATGAAATATTTGGGAGTTGAAAAATTAATAGTTTCAAATGCTTCCGGAGGTGTAAATCCAAATTATAAAGTGGGTTCGATTGTTATTTTGAAAGACCAAATCAACATGATGCCGGAACATCCTCTGAGAGGGAAAAACGATGAACGTTTAGGGCCGCGCTTTGTAAATATGAGCGAACCTTTTTCAAGAAAAATGATTCACAAAGCTAAAGGAATTGCTGAAAAATCAGGAATTGAAGTGCATGATGGTATTTATTTAGGTTTGCAAGGTCCAACATTTGAAACACTTGCTGAGTATGGAATGGTAAAAAAATTAGGTGCAGATTGCGTCGGAATGTCAACTGTTCCAGAAGTAATTGTGGCAAGACACATGGACTTAGAAACTTTTGGGGTATCAGTTATAACGGATATGGGTGATGAACACAGTATCGAAAGTATTTCTCATGCAGAAGTGTTAGAAGCTGCCAAGGCGGCGGAACCTCATGTTCGCGATTTAATTCGAGAATTGATTCTTCAATACTAATTCTACAAATTAGAACTTTTAATTAATAAGCCCTTATTGAAAAGTATACTTTTTGTCTCCAAATTAATCGGGGAGGTAAAAAGTATACTTTTTCTTTTGAAAAGTTCCCGCGTGACGAAAAAGTATACTTTTTCAACTATTAAATAATTGAGGGTGATAAAAAAGTACAACTTTCTTATCACCCTCAATTAATTTAGTCTTGTGTTTCTTACCTTTTTAAAGAAAAATGCGAACGAAACTCTTTTAATTCAGCATTTCTATCGATATAATTTAACGTAAACCAGTAATCAGTAGAAGGAAGTGGGTAACCGTTTAAAGTTCCATCCCAATACTCATTAAGATACGGTTTGATTGCTTTTACTAATTTACCATAACGGTCAAATATAAATATTTGAGCGGCTTGTTGATTTGACAATCCTTCAATGAACCAAGTATCATTATATCCATCATTATTAGGAGTAAAATATCGTGGGTAATTCAAAGCGAAAACACTTAGCGTTGTAATGCCACAGCCATTTTTATCGATAACTGTAATAGTGTAGATGCCTTGATTGACAATGAAATGATTGTCCTCTTGAGGCCAATTGTCGTTCAATTGATAAAGGTAATCCCCAGAACCACCCGTAACCGTTACTGTTATGATTTGACCGTTGTCAAAATCCTTTTCAACAGTAGCTGTAGCAATCGCTTTGGATGATTTTATCACATTTGCCGAAGCGGTAGCGGTACAGCCCGTAGTATTATTAGTTACAGTAACTTCATATAAACCTTCTTCAGTAGCTACATGTAAATTTGTCGTTGTAGTTAGCGGTTGTCCATTCAAAGTCCATACAAAAGTGTGGTCTGCATTAGAAACACCACACTGCATATTTACCGTTGAAATATAGCTTCCTGTTACTGAATCTTCACAAATGTACTGGTCCGTTAATAGCGGATTTGGCGCAAGATATACCGTAATATCGAAGGTTGTGCTACTACAAACCGAAGTGGTGGTATAAATAATCGTACTAAATCCAGGTCCAACGGGTGTAACCAATCCATCCGCGTCAACTGTTGCAGCATTAACATTTGAAGACGACCATGTTCCTCCAGCAGTTGCATTTGACAATTGCAACGTGTCACTCATACAAACGGTATCATTTCCAGTAATTGGGGTTACAGCACCCGCATTATTAACTACAATTGTCAAGGTTGTTGAAGTCGCACATTGATTGGCATTTGGCAAAAAAGTATAGGTCGTAGTTGCTGTATTGTCTAGTGCTGGAGTCCACGTACCTGTAATTCCATTGTTAGAAGTTGTAGGTAAAGGGAATAAATTATCGCCTTCGCAAATAGGATTCACAGTGGTAAATGTGGGCACAACTTCTGGATTCACCGTAATGGTTAACTGAGCATTTTCCGCACATTGCCCTGCATTTGGTACAAAAGTATAAGTTGTGGTTGCGGTATTATTTAAAGCGGGTGACCACGTTCCAGAAATTCCATTGGTAGAAGTTGTAGGTAAAGCAGCTAAAGCTCCACCTGAACAAATTGGAGCAACAGCATTAAATGTGGGTGTTACTTTTTGATTCACCGTAATTGTTAATGGAGTAGTTACCGCACATTGACCCGCACTTGGTGTAAATGTATAGGTTGTAGTTGCAGTATTATTCAAAGCAGGTGACCAAGAACCTGTAATACCATTATTAGAAGTTGTCGGTAAAGCAGACAAGGTTCCACCGGAACATATTGCAGGAACCGCCGTAAAAGTTGGTGTAATATTCGGATTTACAGTAATTGTCAACGTTTGCGTTGTCGCACATTGCCCTGCACTTGGTGTAAATGTATATGTTGTAGTTGCCGTATTATTTAAAGCAGGTAACCAAGAACCTGTAATGCTATTATTAGAAGTTGTCGGTAAAGCAGTCAAAGTTCCACCGGAACATATTGCAGGAACCGCCGTAAATGTTGGTGTAACATTTGGATTCACAATAATTGTCAACGTTTGCGTTGTCGCACATTGCCCCGCACTTGGTGTGAATGTATACGTTGTAGTTGCGGTATTATTTAAAGCGGGTGACCAAATTCCTGTAATTCCATTGGTAGAAGTTGTCGGTAAAGCAGTCAAAGTTCCACCAGTACATATTGCAGGAACTGCTGTAAATGTTGGTGTAACATTTGGATCCACAGTAATTGTCAACGTTTGCGTTGTCGCACATTGCCCCGCACTTGGTGTAAATGTATAAGTAGTAGTTGCAGTATTATTTAAAGCAGGTGACCAAGAACCTGTAATACCATTATTAGAAGTGGTCGGTAAAGCAGACAAAGTTCCACCAGAACATATTGCAGGAACTGCTGTAAATGTTGGTATAGTACTAGGATTTACAGTAATTGTCAACGTTTGATTTGTCGCACATTGACCCGCACTTGGTGTAAATGTATAAGTAGTAGTTGCCGTATTATTTAAAGCAGGTAACCAAGAACCTGTAATACTATTATTAGAAGTTGTCGGTAAAGCAGCTAAAGTTCCGCCGGAACATATTGCAGGAACCGCCGTAAATGTTGGTGTAACATTTGAATCCACAGTAATTGTCAACGTTTGCGTTGTCGCGCATTGACCCGCACTTGGAGTAAATGTATAAGTGGTAGTTGCCGTATTATTTAAAGCAGGTGACCAAGAACCTGTAATACTATTATTAGAAGTGGTCGGTAAAGCAGACAAAGTTCCACCAGTACATATTGCAGGCACTGCTGTAAATGTTGGTGTAACATTTGGATCCACAGTAATTGTCAACGTTTGCGTTGTCGCACATTGAGCCGCACTTGGAGTAAATGTATAAGTAGTAGTTGCAGTATTATTTAGAGCAGGAGACCATGTTCCATTAACACTATTATTAGAAGTTGTAGGAAGTGCTGACAAAGTTCCACCAGTACATATTGCAGGAACTGCTGTAAATGTTGGTGTAACATTTGGATCCACAGTAATTGTCAACGTTTGCGTTGTCGCACATTGCCCCGCACTTGGAGTAAATGTATAAGTCGTAGTTGCAGTATTATTTAGAGCAGGAGACCATGTTCCATTAATACTATTATTAGAAGTTGTCGGTAAAGCAGACAAAGTTCCGCCAGAACAAATTGCAGGTACTGCCGTAAATGTTGGTGTCGTACTAGGATTTACCGTAATTGTCAATGTTTGCGTTGCCGCACATTGCCCAGCATTTGGTGTAAATGTATAAGTGGTAGTTGCAGTATTATTTAAAGCTGGTGACCACGTTCCAGAAATACTATTGTTAGAAGTTGTCGGTAAAGCAGACAAAGTTCCGCCAGAACAAATTGCAGGTACTGCCGTAAATGTGGGTGTACTACTCGGATTCACAATGATAGTCAAAGTCGTATTAATAGCACATTGTCCAGCACTTGGTGTAAATGTATAAGTGGTAGTTGCAGTATTATTTAAAGCAGGTGACCACGTCCCCGAAATTCCAGTTGTAGAAGTTGTAGGAAGTGCTGACAAAGTTTCGCCAGAACAGATTGCAGGAACTGCTGTAAAAGTTGGTGTAACAGCTGGATTCACAGTAATTGTCAACGTTTGAGTTGTCGCACATTGCCCCGCACTTGGTGTAAAAGTATAAGTGGTAGTTGCCGTATTATCTAAAGCAGGCGACCACGTTCCATTAATGCTATTATTTGAAGTGGTCGGTAAAGCAGCCAACGCCTCACCTGAACAAATGGCTGGAACCGCTGTAAAGGTCGGTGTAGTACTAGGATTTACCGTAATGGTTAGCGTTGTAGTTGTAGCACATTGCCCAGCAGTAGGTGTAAAAGTATAAGTAGTAGTAGTGGTATTGTTTAATGCCGGTGTCCAAGTTCCATTAATACTATTATTTGAAGTCGTAGGTAAAGCAGCTAAAGTTTCACCCGAACAAATGGCAGGAACTGCTGTAAACGTTGGAGTAATGTTTCCCGCAGAAACCGTAACATTTAAGGTATAAGGCACCGCACATTGGCTAGTACCTGGCGTAAATACATAACTTCCACTTGTAGTACTACTAACGGTTGCTGGCGACCAAGTTCCATTTATACCATTGTTTGATTGGGAAGGAAGCAAAGGTGCAGCTTGCCCATTACACAAAGCATTATTAATAGTAAAAGTGGGTGTAGTCGCTGCATTAACGGTGATTGTAACGGTATCATTTATTGCCGCTCCACAAGCATTGGTAGCGGTCAATGTTACTGTAATAGTTCCAGTAGCAGTAGCAGGTATTGTGTAATTTGTATTTAATGTCGAAGCCGAACTAAAAGTCCCTTCAGGTGCCGTCCATGCAACACTTGTCTGCCCTTGAGCCGTTCCTGAAAGACTCACAGTCGTTCCTGCACAAGCACTCGCAGGACTTGAACCTGCATCTACAGTGAATGGTTGCACGGGTGCGGAACATCCGTTGTTATAATAGGTAGGAACTCCGGAAGCTGTAAAGCTAACTGAAGCTCCAGAATCTGGAGATAAGTCATTTCGAACATATGTTACTGTATCTGAACAACCACCTCCAAAAGTAACCGATAATGTTCTACTTCCCGACGTCGCGTAATTTCCAAAATGACCACCTGTTGTGGTAGAATTCTGAAATAGAATATAAGTGTTTTCAGTTAATGCTCCGAAGGAATTTGCTGCCGTATCAAATAAATAACTAGTTACTACAATTACAGGTACATTCGCAGGTAAAACGCCTCCTATTGGTTGTAAAAGTTGAGCACAACCTCCAGCCGCTATAATGTCAGCATTTAGAGTAGCAACCTTTGCTGTAGTTGTGGCGTTTTGAACAAAACCATTCCATGATTGAGAGGGCCAATTTATAGAGATAGTACTTGTATTTATAGGTGAAGTACCAACTCTAAAACGGAACATTTCATTATAACCTTCAGTGTTCGGAACTTGAGTACAAGCTGCAACAAATATAGATTCAATTTGAGGACATTGTGCATACATTGCATTTGTAGAAATACAAAAAAACGCGATTATCAGTAGTAATTTTTTCAAAAAAGAAGAAAATTGGGTCATCAGTTTTAATATTTTAAAGCGATGCAAGTTAATTTGTTTTTTTTAAAAAAGAAGCAAATTGAAAATTATCTTTTTATTAAGATTTTGAAGAAATAAACCTCTCCGTCAAATATATAATTGTCGAAGAAAAACAAGCATCTCAGTTAGCTAATCGGTTATTTCCTATCTTCACTATCCAAAATTCAATTTCAACAAAACACTATCTAACTCCAAAAAAGCAATACACCTCCAAAACTTTCCGACTCTACATCTTTGAAAGACAATACCAAAAAGGAAATAGACAATACCAAAGTGGAACAAGACAATACCCAACTGGAACAAGACAATACCCAATTGGAACAAGACAATATCCAATTGGAACAAGACAATACCCAACTGGAACAAGACAATATCCAATTGGAACAAGACAATACCCAACTGGAACAAGACAATATCCAATTGGAACAAGACAATACCCAATTGGAACAAGACAATACCCAATTGGAACAAGACAATACCCAATTGGAACAAGACAATACCCAATTGGAAAAAGACAATACCTAAATGGAACTAGACAATACCCAATTGGAACAAGACAATATCCAATTGGAACTAAGCAATACCCAACTGGAACAAGACAATATCCAATTAGAACTAAGCAATACCCAAATGGAACTAGACAATACACAATTCTAGAAAGGCAATGTCAAACACCACCTATCCAGTTTCATTATATACACTTAGTTTCCGCTGTTTTTGCGAAGATGAAGCAACCTCGAGAGGGTTTGGGGTAAGGAACAAAAATCCTACTTCCGCGAAGGCGTAATCTTTTCTATCAAATCAATAATGCGAGAAGAATAACCAATTTCATTGTCATACCAACCCACAATCTTAACCATTTTGTGTAGAACAGAAGTCAGCTGAGAATCAAAAACACAAGAATTTTTGTTTCCAATAATATCCACCGAAACTATCGGGTCTTCGGTATAAGCAAGAATTCCCTTCAATTCATTTTCAGAAACTTCCTTAAACCGTTGATTAATCTCTTCTATAGAAACTTCTTTTTTAACGTAACAAGTAATGTCCGTCAATGAGCCGTCAGGAACAGGAACACGAATCCCGCTTCCGCCAATTTTTCCTTCCATTTCTGGAAAAATTTTCGTCAACGCTTTTGCCGCTCCAGTAGTTGTAGGAACTATAGATTGACTGGCACCGCGAGCTCTTCGTAAATCCTTGTGCGGTTGGTCGTGCAAGCTCTGGTCAGTCGTGTAGGAGTGAACAGTAGTTATATAAGCTTGTTCAATTCCGCATAAATCATCGATAACCTGTATCATTGGAGCTGCATTATTTGTAGTACAACTCGCATTGGAGATAATAATTTCCGAACCATCTAAAATTTCATCATTCACCCCTAAAACTACTGTTTTAATGGCGTCATCCTCGGAAGGTGCCGAAAGAATTACTTTTTTGGCACCAACTAAAATATGTGTATTCAGTTCGTCAAAAGTTTTAT
Organism: Flavobacterium sp. SM2513; assembly: GCF_050908145.1. Lineage (GTDB taxonomy): Bacteria > Bacteroidota > Bacteroidia > Flavobacteriales > Flavobacteriaceae > Flavobacterium. The sequence continues at coordinate 1,891,981 of NZ_CP194228.1, forward strand.
ATTTACCTGTGCATTCAACCACAATATCAATTGAATGCTGTTTCCAAGGCAAATTCTTTAATTCTTTTTCGTGTGAAAATAAATAGGATTTTCCGTGGACAATAATTGCATCTTCGTCATAACTGCATTCGTAAGGTAAAACTCCGTGAATACTATCATATTTGATGAGGTGCGACATTGTTCGATTATCGGCGATGTCGTTAATCGCAATAACTTCAATCGTGGGATGGTTCAGTAAAAGGCGAAATAAATTCCGACCAATTCTACCAAAACCATTGATGGCAATTCTTGTTTTCATTTTTTTATTTACAAATTCCCCCTTTGGGGGTTAGGGGGCCTATAAAATATGTTTCTGTGCTTTGTAAGAAGAACGAACTAAAGCCCCACTTTCAACGTGACGAAAACCTAATTCTAATCCAATTTTTTCGTACTTCGCAAACTGGTCTGGAGTAATGTATTCTTTAACAGGAAGGTGTTTTTTACTAGGCTGTAAATATTGACCAATCGTTACTACATCCACATTTGCATCGCGTAAATCATGTAAAGTTTGAATAACTTCTTCTTCTAATTCACCTAATCCCAACATAATTCCCGACTTGGTTCTTCTGATACCTTGTGCTTTTAAGTAACGTAAAACCTCTAAACTTCGGTCGTATTTCGCTTGAATTCGAACTTCACGTGTCAATCGTCTAACCGTTTCCATATTGTGCGAAACTACTTCTGGATTCGCTTCGATAATTCGGTCAATGTTTCTTTCAATTCCTTGAAAATCGGGAATCAATGTTTCTAAAGTGGTCGTTGGATTCATTCTGCGAATCGCTTTCACTGTTTCAATCCAAATAATCGAACCACCATCTTTCAAATCATCACGGTCTACACTAGTTACTACCGCGTGTTTGATGTTCATGATTTTAATAGACCGGGCTACTTTTTCAGGTTCGTCCCAATCTACCGTTTCTGGTCTACCGGTTTTTACACCGCAAAATCCACAAGAACGGGTACAGGTGTTTCCCAAAATCATGAAAGTTGCAGTTCCTTCACCCCAACATTCACCCATATTCGGGCAACTTCCCGAAGTACAAATGGTGTTAAGTTGGTACTTGTCAACTAATCCTCGAAGTTCAGTGTATTTTTTGCCTATTGGTAACTTTACCTTTAGCCATTTTGGTTTTCCCGTGGGAAGTATATTTGATTCTAAAACGGTTTCCATGCTTACATTTTTTGAAGCCACAAAGATAGGGATATAGATTTTAAAAAGTAACGAAATGACTTTAAATCCTGATTTGTGGAAAAGGCGAAACCGCAAGAAAAACAATTCCTGCGGTTTCTATTTGTAGTCACCTATTTCTAATTCTGCTTCACGACTATTGGTAAATTATAAGAAGTTCGAACGGGTTTGCCGTTTAAAATACCCGGAGTCCATTTGGTCTTTAAACTTTTCAATACCCGAATTGCTTCTCTGTCTAATCCATATCCAGGATTTCCTAAAACTTCAATATCGGTCATGCTTCCATCTTTTTCAATGACAAATGAAACATAGACTTTAATGGTATTTGCAATCTCAGTATCTGGTGTTTTAAAATTTCGACCAACGTACGTATAAAACTTATTCATTCCTCCAGGAAAAGTAGGTTGTTTGTCTAAAATTGCTGAAATATGTGTTTCATTGTCAGTTCCATTTGTTCCATCAGCATTTCCTTCTAACAATGTTCCAGTTCCGCCTTTAATTCCGCCGTTTTCACTACCAAGGATTCCACCTTCTGACGGTTTTGAAGTTGTGTTCTGTGCTTCTTCATTAGTGTTGATATCGGTTTTTGCATTTTCCTTTACAGTAACAGTTGGGTCAATTAAATTGTCTTTTTTGACTTCAGTTTTTGGTTGTTCCGTTTCTTTTTTCGTTAACGGTGCTACGGTTTCTTCTACTGGTTTTTTCTCTGGTGGAAAGACAATTGAAGAAGCATCTACAAGAATTACAGGTGGTAGATTTTCAATTAGAGCTAATGGTTTTTCACCAAATTTGTTAAGAATTATTGGAATAGAAACCAGAAAGGTAATTAGTAAAAAGCCGATTGCTAATGCTTTTAAAGTAGTTTTGGGATTTTCCTGTCGCAATTGATACGCTCCGTATTCTTTGTTACGGTTTTCAAAAACGAGGTCAATCCATCTTTCGCTGTAAATACTTTGATTTGCCATGATGTAAATAATTTAAAGTTAAAGTAGATGTGTTTCATGACTAATGGATTGTTTAATTATTTAACGTCAACTACGTGTAATTTATTGTTAATTGTTCTAAAATAAATACAAATAATTGAGTAGCCCTGATTGAAATGGAAATCCTTCTGATTTTTCTTCAGAAGATTGAAATGGAAAGCAGGAAAATGGATTGCTGGAAAAGCCCGAACGATTCGCTTCTAAAAATATTACCGTTGGTCTTTGATAATTTCTGCTAATAATTTTTTAGCACGAAGCAATTTGATTTTTACATTACTCAACGGCTCTTCAATTTTATCGGAAATTTCCTGATACGTCATTTCTTGAAAATACCGCAGTTGAATTACTTCTTGGTAATGTGGTTTCAACTCCTTAATATATTGCAGTAATTGTGACAAGTTTTGTTCGGTAATCAATTCGTCTTCCGCGGAAGGTGCAGTATCGGCAACATTGTAGGCTTGATAATCTTCCTCGTCTGTAATTTCAACAAATAGGGAAGATTTTTTTTTGCGTAACAAATCAATATGAACGTTTTTTGCAATAGCAATCAGCCAAGTATTGAACTGAAATTCGGGGTTGTAATTGGCAATTTTGTCAAAAGCTTTAGCAAAAGTTTCGATGGTAATGTCTTCCGTATCAGTTTCATTTTCTGTGCGTTTAAGCATAAATCCAAAAACTTCATTCCAATAGAAATCCAATAGAAAAGTGAAGGCAATCTGGTCGCCATTTTTTGCTTTCTCTATTTGTGTTTTTATTTCCAATGTACGGGTTTCGAAAAAAGATTGGTGATAAAAATGTTTAGTTGTGTGAAGATAAGTACAATTTCGATAATTGGATACCAAAACATCACATCTTTTTCATTTAATTTTCCAGCACCAAAGCCCAGTGAAACCCACGTAAATAAATAGCGAAAAACCACTAAACTAACAACTGCAATCCATTGAAACTGGAAAGCCAATAATACAATTGGTAATAAAAGCATTAGAAGTTGGGTCAGAAAAAAAAGGCTCAATTGTATTTTATCAAACGCTTTATAATAAGTTGCGGTGGAAACATGACGTCTTTTTTGGGTAAACCAATCACCGTAAGTTGTTTTTGGTTCCGAACTGGTAAAACTTTCAGGAGTGTAACAAATAGTAGTGTTTTTATGATTTGCGGCTTGATTAATAAACAAATCATCGTCACCCGAAAGAATTCTCATGTGGTCGATAAAACCATTTACATTGAAAAATTCTTCTTTTTTATAAGCGAGATTTCTGCCAATTCCCATATACGGTTTTCCTATTCTTGCCCAAGAAAAATATTGAACTGCAGTTAATAACGTTTCAAAACGGATGATTTTATTGATAAACGATTTCGGAATTTTATCATAAGCACCATAACCCAAAACAATGGTTTTTTGCATGGTGAAGTTGGAACTCATTTCCGCAATCCAGTTAGGAGAAGTGGGGTAGCAATCGGCATCAGTAAAGAGTAGATATTCCTTGGTTGCCGCTTTAATTCCTAAAGTTAAAGCGAATTTTTTGTTTCCCCAAAAAGCCTCGTTATTTTCAACTTTTACCAATCGAACATTGGAATATTCTTTTTCAAAAGCTTCAAAAATATCTAAAGTTGCGTCATTTGAAGCGTCGTCAATTAAGATAATTTCAAAATCGGGATAGTCTTGTTGTGCTAATAATGGAATGAATTTCGCTACATTTTCTGCCTCATTTTTGGCGCAAACGATTACCGAAATCGGAATCTTTTTAAGGTTGTTTTTTTTTGCTTTTACAAAAGAAAACTTCCCAAAAACAATGATGTAATACAAGAATTGAATTGCAACAACAGCCACAAAAATCCAAAAAAGTACAGTTAGTATCATGTTATTTTCCCTTGTTAAAATCGGGTGCAAAATTAGGTAAAACTTTCTAGTAAAAATAGACTTTAAAAAAATATTTTAAAATAACTGTAATCCTTTAAATTACATTCACTTCCGCTTCAATATGGATGCCGAATTTTTCAAAAACGGTTTGCTGGATATCTTTTGAAACCGCTAAAATTTCCTGACCTGTTGCATTGCCATAATTGACCAAAACAAGTGCTTGGTTTTTATGAATTCCAGCGTCGCCAAAACGTTTTCCTTTAAAACCAGCTTGTTCAATCAGCCAACCTGCCGGCACTTTTACTTCGGTTTCTGAAACTTCGTAGAATTTCATTTCGGGAAAATTCGGATGTATTTTCTCAAAGTCACTTTTCAAAACAATTGGATTTTTGAAGAAACTGCCGCTATTTCCTAATTCCTTAGGGTCGGGAAGTTTGCTTCTGCGAATTGCAATTACCGCATTACTAACTTCTTTTAACGTAGGTTGGGTTATATTTTGTTTCGCTAATTCAGCAATAATATCGCCATAAGAAGTTCTAATGGCGTGATTTACTTTTGTTAATTTAAAAATTACTGACGTAATAATGAATTTGTCTTTTGCATCCTGCTTGAAGACACTTTCGCGGTACCCAAAATTACATTCCGAGTGCAAAAAAGTTTTCATTTCTTGCGTGGCAATTTCCATCGCTTCGCAGGAATCAAAGGTGTCTTTTATTTCCGTCCCGTAAGCACCAATATTTTGAACAGGAGTTGTTCCTACATTTCCAGGAATCAACGACATATTTTCCAATCCGCCGAAATCGCGTTCCAATGTCCACAATACAAATTCATGCCAGTTTTCACCTGCTTGACTTTCCACCCAAACGTAGTTTTCTGTTTCTCTAATGATTTTTTTTCCTTTCAAATCTAAGTGAATCACCAAGGCGTCGATGTCTTGGGTCAATAACATATTACTTCCGCCACCTAAAATAAATTTTATTTTAGAAGTGTTTTCTTGCAATACTTGACGTAATTCGTCTACAGAATGAACGGCAACAAACTCTTTTGCTTTCGCTTCGATGCCAAAAGTATTGTGGTTTTTTAGAGAAAAATTCGCAAGAAGTTCCATAGTTTGTTAAGGTAAATTTAGAGTTCAAATTTAGAAGAATTAAAGTTCTTTTAAACTGAAAATAAAATTAATTTTATTCCTCTGTTGTCAAAGCGCGATTGATGAAATCGTTCAAAGGCTTTAGTACAATTAATTTTTCTACTGTTTTTTTTACGAAATCACTTTTGGTTGCCTCGTTGTAATCGAATTTTTGGGTAGCGGTAAAACTTTTTAATTTTAAAAACTCAATTGCAGGATGGTCTTTTTCGTAATCTTTTGGCGCATTTTTAAGGCTGTTGGTTTGGTCCAAATTTCCGTAAATCTTCTTAAATGATTTTTCGCTGACAATATCTTCCAAGTCTTCATAAAAAAATGCAATTTCCTTTCGCACTTTTTTCAAATCAGGGGCTTCTGGCGAATAAAAACCTCCAGCAATAAAGCTGTCAGTAGGTCCAATATGAACGTAATATCCGGCTCGATTCGCACCTTTTGCTCCAGACGACATCCAGATGCCCAAATGATTTTTATAAGGAGTTTTGTCTTTTGAAAAGCGTATATCGCGGTTGATTCTAAAAGTGCAATTTTTAATTTCCAATAATTCTAAAGACGGGTCTAAAGGTCTCATTTCCGTCAAAAATTCTGCAACTAGATTTTGATAATCAGATTTATATTTCTCGTACCGCTTTTTGTTATCCACAAACCAGTCACGGTTATTGTTTGCTGTTAAATCGTCAATGAATTTTTTGGAATCTTTTGAAAGCATTGTCTGTTATTTATTCAATTAAACTTTTAATTGGTATGTGAATTAAAATTCTATTTAGGTAAATTAGCTTTATTCCAACTGCCTATTCCGCCGTCTAACTCGTAAATTTCTGTGAATCCCATTTCTGATAATTTTGCAGTAGCTTGAGCGCTTCTGCCACCGCTTTTACAATAGACGTAAACTGGTTGTGATTTGTCAAGTTTCGAAGCCTTTTCCTCAAAATCTGTCGCTTTCCAATTTATATTTTTTGCTCCGCTAATGTGTTGCTCGTTGAATTCTTCGGGCGTGCGAACGTCGATAAGTTGAATTTCAGATTTTTTGTCTATTTTTTCGCTAAATGTTTTGGCGTCAAGCAAGATGATTTTCTTGTTTTCCTGACCTTGACACGAAAATAAGGTTAAGGTAAAAAGAATTAATAATATTTTAAAGTACTTCATAATTTTTTAAATTTAAGAGGTAAATATACTGATTTTTGGAATCTTAAAGGTTAAAAATTCTATAACTCTGATTCGTCGATTTAATAATATTTTCGGTTCGTTCAGGATGCGTGTCTGAAATAAATAGTTGACCAAATTGTTCATTGTCAATCATTTTAATTATTTTTTCGACGCGACTTTCGTCCAATTTGTCAAAAATATCATCGAATAATAAAATTGGGTTTTCGCCGCTTTCTTTTTTGACAAATTCAAACTGAGCTAATTTCAACGCAATTAAAAATGACTTTTGTTGGCCTTGTGAACCAAATTTCTTAATTGGAAATTCATCAATTTCAAACAATAAATCGTCCTTATGAATGCCGACACTTGTGTATTGTAAAGCTCTATCTTTATTGAGATTTTCTTTCAGCAGTTGGAGTAAATCTGCATGGTGCAAACTACTTTCGTAAACCAATCGCACTCGCTCTTCCGAACCTGTAATGGCGTGATGGTGCTTGTTGAAAATTGGAATAAATATTTCGATGAACGCTTTTCTTTTTTCAAAAATCAGCTGTCCCAACTGGTTCAATTGTTCGTTGTAAATACTCAAAGTATCTTGCTCAAATGTATGATTTAAAGCGAAATATTTCAGTAATGCATTTCGCTGACTGATGATTTTCTGGTATTGAATGAGTTTTTGCAAATAATTTGCATCCAATTGAGAAATAACACTGTCAATAAATTTTCGACGTGTTTCGCTTCCTTCGATAATTAAATCTTGGTCTGCTGGTGAAATAATTACAAGAGGAATAAAACCAATGTGGTCGGAGAATTTCTCGTAGACTTTTCCATTTCTTTTTAGGATTTTCTTCTGGCCTTTTTTCAAACTGCACAAAATTTGTTCAGTACGGTCTTGTTTTGAAAATTCGGCATCTATAACAAAAAATTCTTCGCCGTGACGAATATTTTGTACTGCTAAAGGATTGAAATAGCTTTTCCCGTAGGCGAGATGGTAAATTGCATCAAGCACATTTGTTTTTCCAATTCCGTTTTTGCCCACAAAACAGTTGATTTTAGGGTCAAAATCGAAATCAATTTCAGAAAAATTCTTATAATTAAAAAGGGATAATTTTTTTAAATGCATGTTAAAAAGCCTGCTTTTAGGGAGAAATTTGGTGTAAAGTAACAAAAAAACCATGGTATTTTTTGACTGGTTTTAAAATAATAAAAAATATCAATAGAAACTCCTTTCAAATATGAATAAAAATTTTATTTTTGCACCTCACTAAATTAAATTTAAATGGCAACGTATAATAAAAGAGGATACAAAGCACCTAAACCTAAGGAAGATAAAATTGATAATGAATATCTTGACAATGTAGCTATCGATGAGACAGATAGTACTACAGCTGAGGTCTTTAATTCCTTAGATGAAACGGCTTCACGTACAGAGGACTTTGTTGCTAGAAACCAGAAATTAATTTTAGGAATTGTAGGTGCTATTGCTATTGCAGCAATCGCTTATACTTTATATGTTAAGTTTGTTGCTGATCCAAAAGAAATTGATGCAACAACAGAAATGTATATGGCTCAGAAAAATTTCCAGATGGCGACAGATGGAACAGCTTCAGATTCTTTATATAATTTAGCTTTAAATGGTGCAGAAGGTAAATTAGGCTTTGTGAAAATTGCAGAAGATTTTTCAGGAACTGATGCAGGAAATTTAGCAAATTATTATGCAGGAATAGCTTATTTGAATACGGGTAAATACGATGAAGCTATCACATATTTGGGTAAATTTAATTCAGATGATGTGATATTGAAAGCTTTAGCACTTGGTGCATTAGGTGATGCTCATTCACAAAAAAATCAAATGAAAGAAGCTTTGGATTTTTACAAAAAAGCACTTTCTTCAGATGAAAATGATTTTACAACTCCACGGTTTACATTAAAAGCGGGAAGTACAGCTTTAGCTTTAGGAAATAAAGAAGAGGCTTTGAAATTTTTTACAGATATTAAAGAAAAATACGAATCAAGTACAGAAGCTCAAGGAATTGACGCTTTGATTGGATTAGCTCAATAATTTGTTTTAAATTTCAGATTTTCTAAGTACTTTTAGGCTGAAATTAAAACCTAAAAAAAATGGCTACAGCTAATAAAGATTTATCCAATTACGATAAAAACAAAATCCCAAGCGCGAAAGATTTTCGGTTTGGGATTCTTGTTTCAGAATGGAACCATCACATCACAGAAGGACTTTTCTCTGGTGCTATTACGGCACTTTTAGATTGTGGTGCTTTGCAAGAAAAAATTATTCGTTGGAATGTTCCCGGTAGTTTTGAACTTGTTTATGGTGCAAAAAAAATGATTGAAACACAAAAACCTGATGTGGTAATTGTGATAGGAAGCGTTATTAAAGGTGAAACCCAACATTTTGATTTTGTATGTGAAGGAGTGACACAAGGAATTAAAGATTTAAATGTCTTGTCTGACGTTCCCGTTATCTTTTGTGTATTGACTGATAATAACGAACAACAATCGATTGATAGAAGTGGAGGAATTCACGGAAATAAAGGAACAGAAGCGGCAATTGCAGCAATTAAAATGGCTTTTTTAAGGCATCAATCAAGTTTTAGTTATCAGTTTCACAACAGCAAAATGGTTGAGGAACACCAATTTTTACTTGAAGAAAGTATAAAGGCAATTGATAAATTGTAATTTTTCATTTTATCGAATATAGGCTGAACCTGTAACTTGATTGTTGCAGGTTTTTTAATTTATTTATGATTTCATAAGGCAGACAAACCGAGATAAAATCGTTAAATTTGTAGCGATTTGTTAAAAAAATATCAACTTAAAGAGACCCCATTAATGTCGAGTGTTATTCAATTACTTCCTGATCATGTTGCTAACCAGATTGCCGCTGGAGAAGTGGTTCAAAGGCCGGCTTCCGTGGTGAAAGAATTGTTGGAAAATGCCGTAGACGCGAAAGCAACCGACATCAAATTGATTATCAAAGACGCCGGAAAATCCTTGGTTCAAGTGATTGATAACGGTGTGGGAATGAGTGTGACTGATGCACGACTTTGTTTTGAACGTCATGCAACTTCCAAAATTCGTCATGCAGAAGATTTATTTTCACTTCATACGAAAGGTTTTCGAGGCGAAGCTTTGGCTTCAATTGCTGCAATCGCTCATGTTGAGATGAAAACAAAGCAGGGTCAAGAAGAAGTAGGACATCACATTATTATCGAAGGTAGTAAATTGGTTTCGCAAGAGTTATCTGTTTTGCCGAAAGGTACTTCATTCGCTATTAAAAACTTGTTTTTTAATATTCCTGCTCGACGAAATTTCTTGAAATCCGATATTGTGGAGCACCGTCATATTGTAGATGAATTTCAACGCGTGGCATTGGCTCATCCAAATATATATTTTACGTTTTACCACAACGGAAGTGAATTGTTTAATTTACCACCTAGTAATAGTCGGCAACGAATTGTAAATATTTTTTCTGGTAAAACCAATGAAAAACTAGTTCCTGTTCAAGAAACCACCGAAATTGTTACCATTCAAGGATTTGTTAGCAAACCAGAATTTGCTAAGAAAAGTCGAGGTGAACAGTTTTTCTTTGTAAACAACCGCTACATAAAAAGTGGTTATTTGCACCATGCAGTTACTGCCGCTTATGATGGATTGTTGAAAGACGGATGCCAACCAAGTTATTTTTTATACTTAGAAGTACCGCCACATTCGATTGATATTAATATTCATCCTACGAAAACTGAGATTAAATTTGATGACGAACATGCTTTGTATGCCATTTTACGTTCGTCAATCAAGCACAGTTTAGGACAATTTAATGTAGCACCCGTATTAGATTTTGACCGTGACGCAAGTTTAGATACACCCTACGAATATAAAAATAAAGACAGTGCTTTTCCTACCATTCAAGTAGACGGGAATTACAATCCGTTTGCAAGTGAAAAAAAGGAATTTGCGACATCAAATAATAATTTCAGAACTCCAGCTCGAAATACAGCAAGTTGGGAAAGTTTATATGTAGGTTTGAATACGGCCGTTGATGATTTTTCTGAAAATGCAGAAATGCACATGGAAACTGAAACGGTAACTTCTTCACTCTTTGATGATGAAGATATTCAAAAAGTCGTTAATAAAACCTATCAAATTCATAAGAAATACATTGTCAATCCTATAAAATCAGGAATGGTAATTGTGGATCAGCAACGAGCCCATCAACGGGTTTTGTATGAACAATTTCTTTCTAATATGACTATTCATCAGGCTTCAAGTCAACAATTGTTATTTCCGCTGCAATTGTTTTTTTCGTCAAATGAAATGCAATTGATAAATGATTTGAAAGAAGCTTTAGTCAATACAGGATTTGTTTTTGAAGAAACCAATGAAGAGTTTGTACAAATAACCGGTATTCCTGTAAATGTAACTGAAAGTGAAGTTTCCATTCTTTTAGAACAATTAGTAAGCGATTTACAAGACGGAATTCCCGAAAACAGTTTTAGTCAGAATGATAGTATTGCCAAATCAATGGCAAAAAGTTTAGCCGTGAAAACCGGAAGTTATTTAACCGAAAAGGAACAAGAGAACTTGGTCAATGGGCTTTTTGCTTGTAAGGATCCAAATGTTTCTCCGTTTCAAAAACCAACTTTTATTACATTACGTGTAGAAGATTTAGATAAAAAATTCGCGATATGATGAACATCACACCTATGGTCAAGCAATTATTAATCATTAATATTATTTTTTACATTGGGTCTCAGATTTTAGGAAGTACCGCTTACGACCTTTTTTCATTGTACTTTTTCGAAAATGACAAATTTCAAATTTGGCAACCTTTGACGCACATGTTTATGCATGCTCAAATGCCGAATATCATGCATATTTTATTCAATATGTTTGCCTTGTATTCTTTTGGAAGTGCATTAGAAACCTTTTGGGGAGGAAAAAAATTCTTGTTTTTCTATATTTCTTGTGGCTTAGGAGCTGCTTTGTTGCATTTGGGTGTGAATTATTATGAATTTCATTCGGGTCTGGATGTTTTAGTAGATGCAGGTTTCTCGAAGACGGATATATTTAGTTTGTTAAATGAAAGACAAATTGACACGCGATGGGCTGAAGTTATTGGTAGTTCTGGAGTAGATAAATTCGCAAGCTCTTTTGTAGTTCCCGCTGTTGGTGCATCTGGAGCGGTTTACGGATTATTAGTAGCTTTTGCCTATATGTTTCCAAATGCACAGTTGGGATTGATGTTTATTCCTATTCCAATTAAAGCAAAATATTTCGTACCTGTAATTTTATTAATAGATTTGGTACTAGGATTTAAAGGCGATGCGATATTTAGTGGCGGTTCAGGAATTGCCCATTTTGCCCATTTAGGTGGTGCATTGACGGGATTTTTGATGATGTATTATTGGAAGAAAACGCAATTTAACAACAACCGTTGGAATTAAAATAGAACATAAGAATGAACATCATTGACGATTTAAAATTACAATACCGAACGGGAGGAATTGCCCAAAAACTCATTTATTGGAATGTGGGGTTGTTTGTAATACCTGCAATTTTATTTGGAATTTTGAGCTTGTTTGGAGTCAATATTGATTATTTATACTATGTAAGTTTAGATTCCTTGCCTTCGTCATTAGCGTGGAAGCCTTGGTCTATTGTTATTTACGCTGTTTTTCATTCTGGAATTTGGCATTTACTTTTTAATATGCTTGTTTTACACTTTTCAACACGGTTGTTTACGACGTATTTCAATCAAAAGCAATTGTTGGGACTGTATGTTTTAGGAGGTATTTTTGCAGGACTGGTTTATATTTTAAGTTATTTAGTTTTACCCGTTTTTGAAAACACAAGTTCCACTTTAGTTGGAGCATCGGGTTCAATTATGGCTATTTTATTTGCTGTGGTAACGTACAATCCTTACATGGAAATGAGGTTGATGTTTATTGGAAGAGTGAAGTTATGGCACATTGCTGTTTTTGTAATTGCTATGGATTTAATTCAATTACCGATGTCAAACACAGGCGGACATTTAGCACATTTAGGTGGTGCATTATTTGGATATATTTTCATGAATTTATTGAAAAAAGGAACCGACTTGACAGATGGAATCACGAAAATTATTGATTTTTTTGTTAATAAAACAGTTACAAAAAAGTCAAAAACGCCGTTTAAGAAAGTACATAAGAATTATAATCCTTCCGCTTCAGTTGTAAACGAAAGTAGAATTGTTAAGAAAGATAAAACGCAACAGCAAATTGATGAGATATTAGATAAAATTAGTGCCTCCGGTTACGACAGTTTGAGCAGAGAAGAGAAAGACTTTTTATTTCGAGCCGGAAAATAAAATTGAAAAAGTAAAATTATGCGAAACCTTTCGTGGTTTAATAAGATGATGTTTTTTCTCAATATAGTACTAACTGTATTGACAATTGTCGGCTACGCCTTGCCTTTTTTAGCACCTAAAACTTTTCCGCTGCTATCGGTTTTGACTCTTTTTTTACCAATGATGCTTATCGTTAATTTGTTGTATTTTGTGTATTGGGGAATTCAATTTAAACGTCAAATTTTGCTTTCCGGAGTCGTTCTTTTATTGGGAATAACGTTTATAAATAAATTTTACAAATTTTCTAGTCCTGAGTTTGTTTCAGAATCAACGGATCTTACTGTCATGAGTTATAATGTCCGTTTGTTTAACAAGTTTGAATGGTCGGATAAGAGAACCGTACCAGTAGAGATTTCTGATTTTGTAAAATTAAAAAAACCTGATGTGCTTTGCATTCAAGAATTTTCAAATGCGGCCGACTTTGATTATGCTTATTTTCGGTACAAATATATTTTATCTAAAGGAAATAAAATCAAGTCTGGTCAAGCAATTTTCTCAAAATATAAAATTATAAATTCAGGTGAAATTATTTTTCCAATATCCAATAACAACGTCATTTTTGCTGATTTAAAGCGTGAAAAAGACACCATTCGCGTGTACAACATGCATTTGCAATCGATCAATATTACTCCTGATGTAAACGAAATTAACGATGACATTCAAGGAATTAATCAAACTAAATCGGAACGAATGTTTAAAAGATTAAGTACGGCTTTCAAGGTGCAGCAGCAACAAGCCGAAATTTTGATGGAGCATACAAGTAAATGTAATTATCCTATTATCATTTGTGGCGACATGAATAACAGTGCGTTTTCTTACGTGTATCGTGTGATTCGTGGCGACTTGCAAGATAGCTTTGAAGAGGCGGGAAGTGGCTTTGGTAAAAGTTATGATTTCAAATATTATCCTGCTCGAATTGATTATATTTTTGCAGATAAAAAATTCAAAGTAAAACACTTCAATAATTTTCCTGAAGTAGTAGATTCGGATCACTTTCCAGTCATATCGATCCTAAGTGATTTGAAAACCGAATAATTACAGCTTTTGATTTTTTAAATAAGTCAGTGCATGACGTCCTTCGTTAAAAAGCAAATCCAAAATACTTAAGTTGTTTAAATAGCCAAATTTCTCTTCAAATACTTGAGAATAGGGCTCAAATTCGCAAGTGTCTTTTTTTCCATTTACTAATGAACGAAAATCAGTTTGTGATGGATTCTGGAAATATTCTGTTGTTTTTGCTAGTTCGAATTTTATACCTAAACATTTTGAAATAATCTCTATTGTTTGAAAATTTAAGTCGGTCAAAAAGGTATGTTTCTTTTCGAAAATAGGCATCAGGTCGGCTTCAAAGTATTCAAAAAAAGGCGAATTCCTATAAGCAGCCTCTAAAGACTTAAAGTGTTGTTTTTGCCAATTAAAAGTTGTTTCAAGTTGGATGTCTTTTGTGTTTTGAAAATCAGCTTTTGAATGTTTTACAGGAATATTCAGCAATTGCAATCCATTTGGACTATAAATATACATCCTATTTCGATTGGTCTGTTTCTGGAAATTATCTTCCACTTCAAACACAATTTTATCCGATTGGGCCATAACTGCAAAATGACTAATCGAAGGAAAATAAGTGGGATATAGTAAAGATTCCATAGTTTTAATATAAAAGAAAACACAAAGCAAATGTACACCTGCTTTGTGTTTTTTTATTTTCAATAAATGTTTATTTTGCTTTTTGTGCTTTCTTTTTCAAGAAAAATGTAATTCCAAAGTAAGCTGCTAATGCGATTAGGAAAAATTTAAAATACGAATAAGGTTGTCCGTCGCCACTAACTGTTGTAAACATACGTTCCCAACGAATTTTGTCAATTGCTTTACTCCAAGGAATGTTTTGGTCTAAACTCAACCATATAAACACTGGTTTTCCTACAATATGGTCTGCTGGAACAAAACCCCAGTATCGTGAATCTTCAGAACGATGGCGGTTGTCTCCCATCATCCAATAGTAGTTTTGTTTGAATGTATAAGTAGTTGCTACCTCGTCATTAATCAAAATTTGATTTCCATTTACTTTCAAATCATTACCTTCGTATTCCTCAATTATGCGTTTGTACATAGACAAATTGGAGGCATTAATAGCAACTTGTTTCCCCACTTCAGGAATAGTTATTGGACCAAAGTTATCAATAGACCATTGTCCGGTTTGTGGAAAGACGCTTGCATCTTTATCGTGTATTACTTTAGTGATTGATACGATTCGTGCGTCTTTTTCAAATTTACTTTTGAGTTCCTCAGTCATGTTAATTTCACCTGCTAATTGTGAATAATTCATTCCCAATTTGGTTAAATCTTCACTAGTAGCGGTTCCATGTACCACAACATTGGTACTATCACGAGTTACTTCGGCTAAATGCGTCGTGTTTTGTCCATTAGTCAAATAAGCTTTTACTTCTGGTTTATCCCAAATTGTTTTTGAAATCGAGTAGTAAGGCATGTATTCATTGAGCTTGTTTTCTTCTAAGAAAGCACCGTATATCGGCTCTTTGAAAATCACAACATAATGGTATTGTGTTTTTGCACGTTCTGGTAAAACCAACTGCTTGTCGTTGATAAAGACAAATCCATCTTTAATAGATAAGTTATCACCAGGAACTCCCACACAACGCTTCACATAATTGGACCTTTTGTCGAGCGGCTTATCTACTCCTAAACGTCCTGAACGGTCAAAAAATTGGTAAACGGTATCGACAGGCCAATTGAATACTACGATATCATTTCGCTCAATATTCTGAAATCCTGGAAGTCTAAAATAGGGTAGTTGTGGCCATTTTGTATATGATTTTACATTTAAAAGTGGCAATGTATCGTGTACCATTGGAGCGGCAACCGTAGTTATTGGTGTTCGAGCACCGTAGTGGAATTTACTAACAAAAAGGAAATCACCTACCAATAAGGATTTTTCTAAAGAAGATGTAGGAATCGTAAAAGGTTGCATGACGTACGTATGAACAACCGTAGCCACTACAATTGCAAACAGCAACGAACTTACCGTATCTCCAGCTTGTGAAGTAGAATGCAAACTTCTATTTGGAATATAAGTTACATCTTGTGTGTAATTGATATAGAAGATATAAAAACCTAAGGTAGCTAAAACTAAAACAGTGTCAAGCGTGGTGTTTTTTCCAAAACTTCGTATTGTTTCAACCCAAACGACGGGAATCATAATTAAATTGACAACGGGAACAAAAAGTAAAATAGTCCACCAAGTGGGTCTGTTGATGATTTTCATTAAAACAATTGCATTGTATATCGGAACTGCAGCTTCCCATGGCTTTCGTCCTGCTTTTTGATAGAGTTTCCATGTAGCTAAAAAGTGTACAACTTGTACCGCTAAAAAGAAGATAAACCATTGAAGTATTGTCATAATATTTTTATTTATTATATTTTCTATTGGTAAAGAAAATATATTTATTGTTACAAAGCGAACTGTTAATTGGTTGCCAAATTATTTTAAACTCAAAACGTCTTTCATGCTGTAAACGCCCTTTTTTCCAAAAATCCATTCAGCAGCGACTACAGCTCCTAAAGCAAACCCTTCTCGATTATGAGCTTCGTGTTTGATTTCAATGGTGTCTACCGCAGATTCATAGGTGACTGTATGCGTTCCTGGAACTTTTGGGATTCGTTCTGCTTTAATAAGCAATTCATCGGCACTTTTAGCTTCGTTCAAAGCCCAACTCGAATAATCGGAGTGATTGATGATGCTTTCTGCTAAAGTAATTGCGGTACCACTTGGTGCATCCAACTTTTGTATGTGATGAATTTCTTCAATTGAAGTCGAATATTGGGTAAACTGCGACATGATTTTGGCTAAGTACGTATTTAACTCAAAAAAAATATTCACTCCCAAACTGAAGTTAGAAGCGTAAATAAATGCACCTTGTTTTTCGTCACAAAGCTGCGCCATTTTTGGATAATGTTCTAACCATCCTGTTGTACCACAAATAACTGGAATTCCGTTTTCAAAACAAGTAGAAATATTATCTATCGCAGCATTTGGTATACTGAAATCAATGGCGACATCTGCATTTTGCAAACCATCAAAAGTGGCGTTTCGAGATTTTTTTAATACAATTTCGTGACCGCGTTCTAAAGCAATCCGTTCGATTATCTGTCCCATCTTGCCGTAGCCTAAAAGTGCTATTCTCATAGTAAAGTATTAAAAACGATAGGTCATTGTCAAACCTACATTTTGCTGTTGATTGATATCGGTAGGATATACCTCTGGTCGAAAAGACAGGTCATCGCTAACATTAAATTGCTTTAAGTGTGCATCAACATTGGCATCAACGATATTCAAGACGTATAAACCAATTGTAATAACTAAAGATAAATCACGGTTTCGCTGAAATCCTTTTTGAGCATTTATAAGTGTCGCATCAGAATATTGGCCTTTAAATTCGTCGTCCAATCCTTTCAGTCGTTGTTTGTAAGCCTGCCGATAGCGGTGGTATTCGTCGTTATTTGTTGAATAAAAATACACTCCCGCACCAACCGCACCTAAAACAATAGGGACTTTCCAATATTTTTTATTATAAACTTGCCCTAATCCTGGAACAATGGCTGAATAAAAAGCCGCTCTTGCAGGAGCCAATGGGTTAATAGGTTTTTGGATAATTGTATCGGCTACAATCTGTAATTCATCCGTTTTTGTTTGCGAATAAACAGCAGAAAGCCCTAAACTAAAAGTAAAAAACAATATGAAAGTAAGCGACTTCACTAATTTTGAATTAATTTGAGTATACGCTTAAAGTCCTCTTCGGAGTGAAATGGAATCGTAATTTTTCCTTTTCCGTTTCCAGCTACTTTTACATCGACTTTAGTGCCAAAATAATTGGTGATTGCTTTTTTCTCTGTTTCTTCCACTTCAAAACTAGCCGTTTTTGCTTTTGAAGCCGGTTTAGGTTTTAAACTTTCTTGGTGGTTTTTCACCAAGGCTTCTGTTTCCCGAACTGATAAATTATCGCTAAGAATTTTTTGGTAAATATCCGTTTGAACATCTAAATCTTCAATGCTGATGATGGCACGACCGTGACCCATCGAAATGAAACCATCGCGAATTCCCGTTTGGATAATCGGATCTAGTTTTAATAATCTAAGGTAATTTGTGATTGTAGATCGTTTTTTCCCAACACGGTCACTCATTTGTTCTTGTGTCAGTTGAATTTCATCAATCAATCTTTGATAGGAAAGTGCAATTTCAATCGGGTCTAAATCATGACGCTGGATGTTTTCCACCAAAGCCATGATTAAAGATTCGTTGTCGTTTGCAATTCTTATGTACGCTGGAATTACGTTTAGACCTGCAAGTTTAGAAGCTCTTAAACGTCGTTCTCCTGATATCAACTGGAATTTATTAAACTCCATTTTTCGAACAGTAATCGGTTGAATAACGCCAAGTTCTTTAATGGAAGTTGCTAATTCCTTTAACGATTCCTCGTTAAAATTACTTCGCGGCTGAAACGGATTGATTTCAATAGCATCAAGTTCAAGCTCAATGATATTTCCCACCACTTTATCCGCATTTTTATCCTCAACTGATTTTATATCGTTTTCAGGATCTTTTAATAAGGCAGATAATCCTCTTCCTAATGCTTGTTTTTTTATTGCTTTTGTCATAAAATGAACTAAGAATTTTTCTTGATAATTTCGTGAGCTAAACTCAAATAATTGGCCGCTCCTTTACTTGTTGCGTCAAAATTAATGATGCTTTCGCCAAAACTTGGTGCTTCACTCAACTTCACATTTCGCTGAATTATGGTGTCAAACACCATATCGTTGAAGTGTTTTTGTACTTCTTCAACCACTTGGTTTGAAAGTCGCAAACGCGAATCAAACATGGTTAATAGTAAGCCTTCAATGTCTAAATCAGGGTTGTGGATGCGTTGTACACTTTTAATCGTATTCAATAATTTTCCTAAACCTTCAAGAGCGAAATATTCACATTGAATAGGAATAACAACAGAATCAGCGGCTGTCAAAGCATTCAAAGTTAATAATCCCAAGGATGGAGCACAGTCAATAATGATGTAATCGTATAAATCTTTAATGGGTGCCAATGCTTCTTTCAACATATACTCCCTATTTTCTTTGTCTACCAATTCGATTTCGATGGCAACAAGGTCAATATGGGCTGGAATAATATCTACATTTGGAGCCGAACATTTGATAATCGCATCTTGCGGTGGATGACTGTGTTCGATGATTTGATACGTTCCAATTTCAATGGTTTCAATATCGATACCCAAGCCTGAACTTGCATTCGCTTGTGGATCCGCATCAATCAGTAACACCTTTTTCTCTAAAACACCCAAAGACGCTGCTAAATTGACTGATGTTGTTGTTTTTCCAACACCGCCTTTTTGATTGGCAATCGCTATTATTTTACCCATTTACTCTATTGAATTTTGAAGCGTAAAAATACAATTATTTATGGGTTTAGAAAATCTATTTATCAACAAAAAAAGAGAATGAATTAGCAGGTTCATAATAACGTGGTTGGAGGTTTCTATAATTTTTTCACATCTAAATCTAAATTATTTGTTACTTTAGGGAAGGGCCAAGGCTTCCCGTGGTGAAAGATTCCATTAAGGCATTAATTTGTAATACTTAAACGGATATATTTTTTTAGATGTACTTTGTTTTAGCTATTTTGAATTCACCTTAGGATAGCTACTGGAAAAAAGCATTTTTATTTTTAACTTATAAAAAATAAAACAATAATTTTGGTATCTTTAAACAAAAGTCTAGCTTCGCTATAAATGACTTGTTGATATAAAATAACTCCTACTTTAATTTATATGCAGATCCAATCCTCAGTTTTAAAATATTTCCTTCTATTTCTTATCCTGTATTTGGGAGGAAACGAAACTTTGAATGCTCAAAATAAAACTATTGACAGTTTACTTTTGGCATTGAGCAAAGAGAAATCGGAAGTAAATAAGATACCTACATTGCGTCTTCTTTCAAACGCGTACACGGCGGTTGATTTGGATAAAAAATATACCTATGCCAAAAAGTTGCGGGATATTGCAGAGAAGTTTCAAATTGATTCGATTATACCCTTGGCTTATTGTGATATGGGGATGAAGTTTGCCATAAAAACAGAGTACGACAGTGCTATGTATTACTTTAATAAGTCACTTACTATTGCCTTAAATAAAAAGATATTTAAAGCACAAGGACGGGCTTATGTAAGTATTGGGTATACTTACGACCGACTTGACGACCCTAAAAAGGCAATTGAAAATTACAAACTCGCACTTAACGTCTGGAAAAAAATTGATAATAAAAACGGTCTCAATCAAACCTATATTAATTTGGGTTCGCTGTATTATGATTTAAAGGAGTATCGAGTTGCCGACCAATATTTTAGTCAAGTACTCAAAAGTTATGAAGAAATGGGTGACGAGGCTGGTATTGCCTACGGAAATTTCATCTTAGGAAATTCAAGCAGGAAGTTAGACAAAGATGATAAAGCCCGAGAGTACTATAATAAGAGTCTCGCCCTTCGAGAAAAGTTGGGCGATATTAACGGAATTGGCTTGGCAAACTTAGGACTTGGCG
This sequence comes from Flavobacterium sp. SM2513, assembly GCF_050908145.1. Lineage (GTDB taxonomy): Bacteria > Bacteroidota > Bacteroidia > Flavobacteriales > Flavobacteriaceae > Flavobacterium. The sequence goes on from NZ_CP194228.1 coordinate 1,912,363, forward strand.
AATTGTATTTGAAACAAGAAAAGTATGAAATGGCAGAGAAAGCCTTGCAAATTGCTTTAGAAAAAAATCAAATAACTAAAAACAAGTACCAAGAAACGGTCGTGTTAGGTACTTTGGCAAGTAGTTATTTGGGTCTAAAAAGGTATAACCAAGCCCGAAAAGCAGCTCAAGAATCGTATGATAATGCCGTTGCTATGAAATCGAAAGGCTTAGCTACAATTGCACTTCAAATTTTAATTGAAATAGAACAAAAAGCCGGTAATTACAGGAAAGCGTTTGAATTCCAATCCCGTTATATTGATGCTAAAGACAGTTTGAATATTCAGAAACTGAAAAATGAGGTGATTTTATCCGACTTTCAACGGGTGAGAACCGACAATACGACCTTAGAAAAACACAACGAAGTAATTTCAACAAAAAATTTAACCTATAAAAAAGCGATTTACATCATCACCTCTTTGTTGGGTCTTGTCTTAGTCTTGCTCGTTTTATACCTGAGAAAAATAAAGCAGAGGAGTAAAATCAACAAAGTTTTGACCAAACAAACGTTTGAAATGATTGAAATGAACCAGACTTTAGAAAGTGTGAATGAAGAATTACGCGTTCAAAACGATGTGACCACAAACCAAAATGCAGAATTAGAACGCATAAATGCCGTCAAAAACAAGTTCTTCTCCATTGTTTCCCACGATTTACGAAGCCCGATTGCTACTTTGAAAATGTTGTTCAACTCCTACACAAGCGGACACTTAACTCGTGAAGAAATGGACATGCTTTTGGGCAAATTGGAAGAAAACATTTTTACAACCGCCGACTTTCTCGACAATTTACTTGAATGGTCAAAAAGCCAACTGGAAGGCATGGTCGTAAATCCCGAGTCGTTTCCAATTCTGAATTTAATTGAACGCAACTTAGCCATACTTACCCCGCAAACTATCGAAAAACAGTTGACTGTTGAGAATACTATCACAAACGACGTCAGCGTTCTCGCCGATAAAAACATGATCAATGTCGTGTTCCGCAACATTTTATCTAACAGTATTAAGTTTTGTAGGGAAGGAGACTCTATAACTGTGAGCTGTATTGTTAATGACAATAGTGTATTAATAGTCATTAAAGACACAGGAATTGGAATTCATCCAGACGAGCAAAAGAAAATTTTTCAACTCGAACATACCATCAGTCAAGGAACTTCGGGCGAGAAAGGCCACCATATCGGCTTGGTTTTATGCAAAGATATGATTGAACAAAACAACGGAAGCATTTGGTTTGAAAGTGTTTTGGGTGAAGGAACTACCTTTTATATCGAAATCCCTTTAGCGGTATCTTAGCTCCTAAAATCTAAACCCCAACCCGCCATTTATGCAGTCCTTATAATTAACACGAAAATAAACCCATTACAATTCACAATGCACTTATATTTGCATCAAAAAGACTAAAAATACTATGAAAAAGATACTACTTTCCCTTGCCCTCGTTGCAAGCGTTGCCTTTGCAAATGCCCAAGCTTTTGAAGGAAAAGGCGACACTAAATTCCAAGTGGGAATGAACGTGCAAAACGGCGGTACGGGAATTACATCCACCCTCGATTTTGGCTTGGGCCAAAACATGTCCTTCGGTTTCGTAGCCACTTACCTTTTAGATGCAGAAGGAGTGAACGGCTTCGACGCTCGTTTTCAAGACCGAATGGATGCCAAAGTCCGTTTTAATGCTAATATTGGCGATGTAATTGGGCTTTCGCCAAAACTAGATGTCTATCCAGGACTGCACATTGGCTCCCGAAATTTTGGAGGACACTTGGGTCTTCGCTATTTCTTCACCGATGGATTTGGCGTTTATACCGAAGCATCCGCCCCAATTGCAAAGTACGACACCAATGCATCAGGTCGCGACCGCTACAACAACCAGTTTATGCTGCACTTTGGAGCTACTTTCAACCTGTAAACAGCTACTTTTAGTTTGAACTATAAAATAGTGTACGAAAGTGCGCTATTTTTTTTTGTAAAAAATAGTAACAGGGTAAACGCTCTTGATGCTTTCTCATGCAAATTTTCGCAAAAAAAGCGAGCAAATTACGTGTGAAAGTCCCACCGCCAGCCGATAAGCTTGTCGCATGTTAGGTAATGACACGCTCGGCTGCCGATAAGCCTTTCACCTATTATGTTACAATCCACTCGGCTGCCGATGGGCTCGTCACATAAATATTATTTATTAATTGGTAAAAAGTCATAGTTTTTATTGATTTAAAACAAACGCAGTCGGATTTTATTTTAATTTAAAAATGCCAGAAACCCTGTAAAAACTACAGTGTAAGTAGTTTGCGAATTTTTATTTTGGTTAAAATGATTTTCGTATCTCATAATTAATTACATTTATAACACTGAAAAAATAGTTTAATTATTCACTTACTAATTATCTTGTTATGTTTAATTCTATCAACCTTCGCCAGCTTCGCAATGCGGCTTATTTGCAATTCATGGGACTTCTTATCCAACTTATTTCAGATAACGACCCCGTAAAACTCAAAATTGAAGCAAAACTAGCCCAACTTCAAGCACAATACGATGCCTTTTCTGCGTTGTACCTTTTGCCGCGAGGCAATAAAATTTCGAAAGAAATAGTGGCATTAGACCTTCGTCGAGATAATGCACTCGTGGGTTTTCTAGCAATAGTAAACGGTAATACCCGCTCCTTTATTCCCAAAAACAAAGCGGCTGCACTGCTGCTTGATGAAAATTTAAGAAAGTACGGCACCGAAATTGCCGACCTTAATTACCAAGAACAATCGACCGTTATTACTAACCTCGTAGACGATTGGGAAACCGAAACGGAACTCAAGGATGCGCTTACATTACTTGATTTAGATGTATGGAAAGACGAGCTCGACCAAAGTAACAAAGCATTCATCAGTGCTTATATTGCCCGAACAAAAGAACTTGCCGAGGGTAGCGATGAGAATCTACGAATGATTCGCGTTGATTTTAACCAAACCTATTATACCCTCCTAAAATGGATAGAATCCTATGCTACCGTGGATGAAACCAAAACATACGACACGGTAGTACGCCAAATTAATATGTTAATTGAGCAATATAACACGCTTTTAAATCGTGGTGGAGGCGGTGATGATGAGGAGGAAGAAGACCCAATTGTTTAAAAGTATTTTTTTATGATGAAAACCACAACAGATTATTATTGTGGTTTTTTTGATGGTGGCGCGTTTGTTGTCTTTTTTTATTACATTTGAAAAACAACAATGTGAAACAAGACCATCGCTTTACCGACCAAATAAGGTTGTAATGGCGAAGGTTTGTTTCGTACATATACAAGTTATGTGACATTTCAGAAAACCACATGAAAAACCTATTAAAAATAGTCTTCTTAGCATTAATTACATCAAATTGCTGTCAAGCTCAATTTGGTGAAGATTCTGAGAAAAAAACAAAACAGCAAACGTTCAAGATTGCGGTTCTTAAGACAAATACTTATCGAGGATTTGAAAGTTTTAAGCCAGCGAAATTAAGCACTGGTGAATTGGACCTTCTAGAATATTTTTTACTGGAACGTATTGAATATTACAATAAATACAAAGCTTATCAAAAAATCAGTTTAAAAAATTACAATAGACAATATGCTGCTGCAATAAATCCGAAAGGAGAAAAAGTGGTTTTCATAAATTGCTTTTGTGAACATAGAGCAACAAATTGGAAAAAAGTACTTAACGAAGTAGATGACGGAGGAAATTGTTTCTTTACTTTAAATGTTAATCTAACGCTTCGAACCGCTGAAGAATTGGATGTAAATGGAATATAGAATCGTCACATAACAGCTAGGGATTCGTTGCTCTTGAAACGCCAACAATGAAGCCCGTGTTGAACGGAACCGATTACATGGCGTCAACACTTATAGAGTTATCGTTACAAACATCTCCCCACTTCTTTGTCATTCCGCAGGAATCTATTATTTCGAGAGCAACATAATCATAGACTCTTCCAGAGTGACAAACTTGTACGCAGGTTTTTAAGACTTATTTATAGTTTAAATTGACACTATTATTTAAAAAGATTTTCCCACTAATTTGTCATTCCGTAGGAATCTATTATTTCCAAAACAAACCACAAAAAAAAGAAGTTTAGTTCCATACGGTTTACTAAACTTCTTTTTTATGAATAACTAGTGTGTTCAATTATCGCTTCCAAGCTCCCTCTCCTTTGGAGAGGGCTGGGGTGAGGAAAACCCATCAATCAAAACATCCAATATCTTAATCGCTGCTTCACTAATTTTAGTACCAGGACCAAAGACAGCAACCGCACCGGCATCAAATAAATACTGGTAATCTTGAGCAGGAATCACACCACCTACGATAACCATAATATCTTCGCGACCGTACTTCTTCAATTCTTCAATCACTTGCGGTACTAATGTCTTATGTCCAGCCGCTAAAGAAGAAACGCCTAAAATATGCACGTCATTCTCCACGGCTTGTTTAGCCGCTTCGGCAGGCGTTTGAAAAAGTGGACCTATATCTACGTCAAAACCTACATCGGCATAACCTGTGGCAACTACTTTTGCACCACGGTCGTGGCCGTCTTGCCCCATTTTGGCAATCATAATTCGAGGTCTTCGGCCTTCTAGTTCAGCAAAAGCATCTGCTTTTTGCTTGGCCAATTCAAAACTTTCGTTGTTCTTAATTTCTTTACTATACACGCCACTAAAGGATTTAATTTGTGCTTTATACCTTCCGAAAACTACTTCTAATGCATCACAGATTTCGCCAAGAGTCGCTCTGTTTCGTGCTGCAATTACGGCCAATTCTAATAAATTTCCTTCACCAGTTTTAGCACATGCAGTAAGGGCTTCTAGGTTTTGTTTCACTGCGTCATTATCGCGAGAAACTTTAATCGAAGCCAAACTTTCCAATTGCTGTTTCCGCACCATCTGATTGTCGACATCCAAGATATGCAACGGGTCTTCTTTTGCCAAACGGTATTGGTTGATTCCTACAATAATATCTTGATTGCTGTCAATTCGGGCTTGCTTTCTAGCAGCCGCTTCTTCAATTCTTAACTTCGGAATCCCGGACTCGATGGCCTTGGTCATTCCGCCTAATTCTTCTACTTCTTCGATGAGTTTCCACGCACTTTGCGCAATTTCGTGCGTCAATTGTTCTACATAATAACTACCTGCCCAAGGGTCAACGGTTTTGGTTATTTTGGTTTCTTCTTGTAAATAGATTTGGGTATTTCTGGCAATTCGGGCGGAGAAATCAGTGGGTAAAGCAATCGCTTCGTCCAAGGCATTGGTATGCAAGGATTGGGTTCCGCCAAAAGCTGCCGCAGCGGCTTCGATGGTCGTTCGCGCCACGTTATTAAAAGGGTCTTGTTCCGTTAGACTCCATCCGGAAGTCTGGCAATGGGTTCTTAAAGCCAGCGATTTTTCATCTTTCGGATTAAATTGCTTTACGATTTTTGCCCAAATCATTCGGGCGGCTCTCATCTTCGCAATTTCCATAAAATGGTTCATACCAATCGCCCAGAAAAAGGAAAGTCGGGGAGCGAACTCATCAATTTTCATTCCTGCGGCAAGCCCGGTTCTTATGTATTCTAAACCATCCGCTAAAGTGTAGGCCAATTCAATATCGGCTGTAGCACCCGCTTCTTGCATGTGGTAACCTGAGATGGATATGGAGTTGAATTTCGGCATGTTTTTACTCGTAAATTCAAAAATATCCGCAATGATTTTCATTGATGGAGCAGGCGGATAGATGTATGTATTCCGAACCATAAACTCCTTTAAGATATCATTTTGAATCGTCCCTGAAAGTAATTTATGGGCAACACCTTGTTCTTCGGCAGCCACGATATAGAACGCCATTATGGGCAAAACCGCACCATTCATCGTCATAGAAACCGACATTTCATCCAGCGGAATTTGGTCGAATAATACTTTCATATCTTCTACCGTATCGATGGCAACCCCTGCTTTTCCTACATCACCCACGACGCGTTCGTGGTCAGAATCATAGCCACGATGGGTTGGTAAATCAAACGCAATGGATAATCCTTTTTGCCCTGCGGCTAAATTTCGTCGGTAAAACGCATTGCTTTCTTGTGCAGTTGAAAAACCAGCGTATTGTCTAATCGTCCAAGGCCGCCGAACGTACATGGTGGAGTAGGGGCCTCGTAAATGGGGTGCGATTCCAGCAACAAATCCAATGTGTTCTAAGGGTTCACCCTCATTCTTTGCGTAACGTGAATGAAGGTCTATATTTTCGGCTGTTTCAAAAAAAGTCTTTTCGTCAGAAGGGATTTCTTTGGAAGACTGCTTTTTTAAGGTTATATGTTGTATGTTTTTTCTCATGTTTTTTGATTTAAAATTTGTTCAAATTCATCAACAGTTGGGATGCTTTTTTTAAATTTTTTGGGTAATATTTCCGTAAAAGTATATTCACTAACTCCGATAGGCTTATTTATATCCTTCAAAGCATATTCAACTTCAATACCTTCTTTTCCATTACAAAGAAGAATACCAATGGAAGGGTTATCTTCGTCTGTTTTTAGTAAATCATCTACAGCAGATAGATAAAAATTGAGTTTTCCTGCAAATTCAGGTTCAAACTCGACCGTTTTTAGTTCAATTACCACAAAACTCCGTAGTCTTATGTGGTAAAACAATAAATCTATTGAATAGGATTTATTACCAATTTTTAGCGGATACTGTCTTCCAATAAAAGCGAATCCTTTGCCTAATTCTAATAGAAATTTAGTAATGTTTTCAATGAGTTGTTTTTCAATTTCCAATTCATGCACTTTAGCTTCTAAAGTTAAAAAATCAAAATTGTAGGGGTCTTTTAAAATTTGATTTGCAAGTTCTGCATGACTTGTTTTTAAGGTTTTATCAAAATTGGTTATCGCTTTTCCTTGTCTTTCAAATAGATTTTGTTTTAATTGTAATAATAAAATTGATCTACTCCAGCTGTTGTTCCTTGTTTCGTGTAAATAAAACAAAGCTTCTTCTTTAGTCTTCGTTTTTTCTATAATTAAAACATGATGACTCCAAGGAATGTCGGTTAATAGATTTAGTCCAGCAGCGTGTGGGACTAAAGTATTATTTTCTAGTCCAACAGCTTGTTGGACTGAAAAATCAGCATAAAAATTATAAAATTTTCTGATATTGAATAAGTTAGTCCTGGAAAATCCGGAAGAAAACGGAAAATCAGACTTAATATCTTTGGCTAATTGATCAATAAAGTTATTTCGACCTTCTAGTAAAGATTGATTTTCAAATATCATTTTGCCAATTATCCAATACAATAAAATCAGTTCTTTATTGACCGATAAAGCTGCTTTTTGTTGAGAACTAGCGATTTGCTTTTTTATCTCAATTACAAAATCTTGATATTTTGAAAATTTTAAGTCCATTTACTCCGTTTCCAAACGTTCTTTCTCGATTTTTTCAGCCAAACGTTTTTCTATAATTGGCGTGATGAGCGTTTTCCTTGGCTTGCTTTTTACAAAAGGAAACAACTCCAAGTCGTGGCTCATTCGGTCGTCTTTGTTGGGGTATTTGTTGGTTCCTAATAAAACTTCTTTACCTGAATCAAATAGCTCCTGTTCTTTTGCTGCACTTTCTTGAATTTTCTTTTGAATGCTTCCTTCAATCAATTGGGTAATGAATCCTCCAGCACTTTCAATTTCTTTGAAAAGAACTAAGGCTTTCTCTGCCATTTGTTGCGTAATGTTTTCAATATAATAAGCACCATCCGCTGGGTTACTTACTTTATCAAAATAGCTTTCGTGTTTCAATACCAAGAGTTGGTTGCGTGAAATACGGTCGCCAAATTCATTTTCCTTATGGTATAAAACGTCGTAAGGCAAATTACTAATGGCATCACTTTCACCCAAAATCGCACTCATGCACTCTGTTGTAGTACGAAGCATGTTTACATTATAGTCATACAGCGTTTTATTACGTTTAGAAGGCGTGGTCAATATCAAGAATTTCAGATCTGGATTAAATTCCGAAGCAATAGAGTCGATGACCAATCGCAACGCACGAAGTTTGGCAATTTCAAAAAAGTAGTGGGAACCAACGGCAACTTCCAGCACAATTGTACCTGATAATTCAGGAATGCGGTTGAAATATTCCGTGGCATGCGAAGCGATGTAGGCAATTTGTTGCACCATCGTGGCTCCTGCATTTTGGTACAGCATTCCGTCGATAGACAAGAAATTGATGGATGTGCAAGTTGATTTTATTTTAGTCAATCTATCAAAATCCGTGTTTAGGTCTGTAAACCAGTTGCCGTCTTTTGCCAGTTGGTTGATTGGGTCAATTTGCACATAAAATGCCGCGCTTCTTTTCAATGCTATTTCGTTGATTTGTTGCACAAACGCTAAATCAAGAAATTGCAAATTAAAGTAAACAACGGTATCTTCTAAAGGTAAGGTTTCTAATAAGGCTGAAATGTCGATGTTTTTGTCTTCGATTGTAAAACGCAAACTTTCAGCACCTCGTTGCAAGGTTTCTAAACTGCGTCGTACTGATTTTTCTACGTCAAAGACGAATATGTTTTGACAAATTTGAAACGGCACATTCTTACTATTCGAATACAAACTTTCGGGTGTTTCATCGGCATGATAAAAAGGCTTTATCTTGATGCCTTCTGGGCTTTCCCAAACCAAAGTGTCGTTATAATCGGCACCTTTGAGGTCGTACTGAATTTGTTGTTTCCACTGTTTGGAGCTGACGTGTTCAAAGTCGGTAAAAAGTTTCTCGGCCATGTTGTTTTTATTTAGCAATTAGCCTTCAGCAATTAGCCTTTAGCTATTTTATATTCAGTTTAAATGGAAACCTACTCGTCCTAAAATTCTTAAATCTTTCAGTCTGTTTTATTTTTTCAAAGTATCCGTTTCATATTCGATGATGTATATTTCTTCATTGTCCTTTTTCATGTAATATTTTTCGCGGGCGTATTTTTCTATTTGATGCGGATTCTTTAGTGTTTTAATACTCTTTTTATCTTTGTCAATTTCGTTTTGGTAATATTCTTTGTTGGTTTCCAATTCGTCAATTTCTTGATTGAGAAGACGGTGGTAGAGGTAGGAATAATTATCTAAAAACAGCATCCATACGATGAAAAAAAGTAAAACCAGCACGTACTTGTTGCTCAAAAATTTGAGTACAGGATGTTTGTCAGTGAGTTTTTTAAGCGGATTTTTCATAGTGTACTGGGATTCCTAGCCCTGATAGCAACGGCATCCTTTTGTTCCGATTTTTAGCGGAAGAAAAGATAAAGTGGATTGCAGGAAATAGCTCCAAAAAATATTGAGTATAAAAATAGGGAATTTTTTATAGAATTCGTTGGTTTATTACCGCACGAACGACATCAATTGCTACCGTATTGTATTTGTCGTTGGGAATAATGATATCGGCAAAGGCTTTTGTAGGTTCGATGAACTGTTCGTGCATCGGTTTTAAGGTGTGTTGGTAGCGGTTTAAAACCTCTGCCATGTCGCGTCCTCGCTCAGCAATATCGCGCTTTAAGCGTCGGATTAATCGTTCGTCAGAATCAGCATGAACGTAAATTTTAATATCAAACATGTCTCTCAATTCAGGATTGGCAAGAATTAAAATACCTTCTACAATCATTACTTTTCGCGGATGGGTTATGATGGTGTCTTCCGTTCTGTTGTGGGTTACAAATGAATAGACGGGCTGGTTTATGGTGTTTCCCTCCTTTAATTCTGTAAGATCATTCCTTAATAATTCAAAATCAATGGCTCTAGGATGGTCGAAATTGATTAAAGCACGCTCATCAAAAGAGAGGTTATTGTTTTCTTTATAATACGAATCTTGTGAAATAATTCCTACTTCGGCTTGGGGAAGTTCGTTCATAATTTGTTGCACTACGGTTGTTTTTCCGCTACCTGTTCCTCCAGCAATTCCGATAATAAGCATATTGAGTTTGTTAAGTTTGACGTTGCAAAAATAGAAAATTTAAAGGGAGCATTATTTGTTTCTAATTAAAAGTTTTACACGAAATTTAGTTGATTAATTTTAAATCGTAATATGACCAAATTATATAAAGTTTCAGATTATTAAAAGGTTAGGAAAACTTATTTAACGTTTAGAAAGTAAATAAAAGTGTAAATTTGTAACAAAAATATATTACAATGATTAAAAAGTACCTTTTATTCTTTGGTTTCCTTTGCAGTTTTGCAAGTTATGGTCAAGTTGTCGTTATTAATGAAATCGACTCCGATACGCCTTCTATAGATACCAAAGAATTTGTAGAATTAAAAACGCAAACTCCTAATTTTTCGCTTGACGGCTACGTTTTAGTTTGTTTTAACGGGAATCCAAATTCGGGTTCCAATACCGCTTTGAAAAGTTATTACACGATGGGACTAGACGGATTAACAACTGATGCAAACGGATTGGTTTTAATTGGAGCTAATGATGTTTCGCCCTATCCAGCACGTACTTTTGGCGATAATTTATTGCAGAATGGAGCGGATGCCATCGCTGTTTACTTAGGAAGTTTTGCTGATTTTCCAGACGGAACTTTAGCAACTACGACTAATTTAATTCACGCTGTTGCTTATGATACTTCGGATGCTGATGCGGTAGAATTAATGGCGTTATTAGGATTGACGGAACAATATAATGAGGACGAAAACGGGAATAAAGACACCGAATCCGTTCAACGCAAGAACGACGGAACTTACGAAACCAAATTTCCAACTCCGGGAGCTCCAAACGACGGAAGTGGAATTATTTTCAATGGAGTTACAATTTCTACATCAGCCACTCAATATAATGAAGGTGATATTATTTCGATTACTTTTACTACCCAAACGGCTTCTGTAGCAGATTTGACTTTCACATTTACGTTAACTAGCGGCAGTTTTAATAGTAGTGATTTTACAGGAACAACTACTGTTTTGATTCCGCAAGGTCAAACTACTTTTACTACCTCAATTACCATTGTAGACGACACGGTTGATGAAGGCGATGAGGTTATGAAAATTAGATTTGGAACATTGCCACAAGGATATATTCGGTTAAATGATAATATAGCTATTGAAATTATCGATGATGATTATTTTGTAGCAGCTTGGGGAACGCCGCTAAATCCTACCTATGGAATTGTAACTTCTACAGCACCTGCAGGCTACTACAGTTCGCTTGAAGGAAAATCTGGTGCTGTTTTGAAACAAGCCATTCAAGATATTATTGCAAATCCTGCTGTAGTTCATGCTCATAATTATGGGGATGTTAATACAATTTTGCTAACATCCGATCAAAATCCGCTGAATAGCAATGAAGTTTGGTTGATGTATAAAGAAGTGCCGCGTTCAAAATTATTAATTCAAACTACCGGAAGCGGAACAGGAAAGTGGAATCGCGAACATATTTATCCACAATCACGCGGAGGATATAGTAATGGAACCGCTGACACACCAGACGGTATTAATATTTGGGAAGCCACAAGTGCCGATATGTTGATGCACGGTCATGCCGATGCACACCATATTAGAGCGGAAGATGGGCCAGAAAACAGTTCTAGAAATAATCGAGATTACGGTTTAGATGATTACAACGGATTTACTGGAAATGCAGGAAGTTGGAAAGGCGATGCAGCTCGAGGTGTTTTTTATATGTCAATTCGGTACAACGGTTTAAATGTCGTGAATGGAAATCCAGCTGACACAACTGTGGGGCAATTAGGAGATTTAGCTACTTTACTGACTTGGAATACACAAGATCCAGCAGATGATTTTGAAATGAATCGTAATAACTATATTTATACGTGGCAAGTCAACCGAAATCCGTTTATTGACTATCCTTTATTGGCGAATTATATTTGGGGAGCGAATGCAGGTCAAACTTGGTTTGCCAGTTTAGCAACTACAACAAGTACAGCTTTAAACGTGGTAGTTTATCCAAATCCAGCATCGAATTATTTTATCATTTCAGGAACTACTGAAAAGGGAACAGTAGAATTAATGAATGTTTCTGGACAAGTTATTTTGAGAAAAGAATTCAGTTCAAACCAACCAATAAATGTTGATGTTTCTACTGGAATTTATTTTGCAAAAATCAAAGTAGGTGAAAGACAAGAAGTGAAGAAATTGATAATAAAGTAAATGACAAATGTATTTAATTTACAATTTCATATAAAAATACATTCATAAAAGTAAAAAAAAATGATACATTGCCTTTAATTATTTATAAAAGGCGTAAATTGTTTATTAAAAATCACTTTTGATTTTAAGGATTAACTAAAGCGACAGTCGTGTTGCTTTTAGTTAATTTTTTTTGCAGTTATCGGTTTTTTGATGATTGAACTAAATTCTTTCCAACCAAACTTAATGAATGGTAAACCAACTGAGAAAAAACACACCTGAACCGCAATGGCGTTATTTGATTTCAATATTTAAATTTATTGTTTTTCTGACGGTAAGTTTTTCAAGTAATTTACTTTTAGCACAGAATAAAGACTCTATTCCTTTTCAAGAATTAGAGCATAAACGAATAGATTTTATTCCGTTTGTTGCAGTTTACGAAACAGTCGAAAATTATGATGTTTCAAAAGTGGATGTAGAAATTCGCTCAAAGCTATTATTTGTTCCACCTCAAAAAACTTCACAGGGATTTTCTCAAAATTACTATTGGTTGCATTTTGATATTGATTGGACCAAATACAGTAAATCCCTTATTTTAGAATTAGACAATCCACATATTGATAAGGTAGTTTTGTGGAAAAAAGTCAATAATACGTATATTAAAATAGGTTTTGGTGGGGACCGAGGAATTGTTTTTAAAGAACGTTCTTACCTCAATAGACGTTTTATCTTTCCTCTTGAAAACACCAACACCAACACTGAATATTTTTTACTGATTGATAAACGAAATTCGTCTGTTAGTTTTCCGCTTTGGTTATGGAACAAAAAACATTTTGAAGCAACTGAATTTCGAAATAATATATTTTACGGTATTTTCTTCGGAATCATTTTCTTTTTAGGAATAGTAGCTTTAATCACGGGTATTTTGGTGCGTAAAAAAGTATTTTTATACTATGCTGGTTATATCCTCTCGATGGGTATTTATCTATTTTCGGCTCTGGGTTTTTCATATCAGTTTTTGTATCCCAATGCAGAAATTTTCAATAATTATAGCCGTGTCGTTTTTAGCGTTATGAGTGCCTTATTTTTGACTTCATTTTTACGACGCTATTTGAAGATGGATAGAAATCATCAGAGTCTGTCTAAATGCTATAAGTGGATTAATGTAATTTTGATGGTATTGTTACTTTTTTGGATTTTATTGCCAAATTTGTACGCTATTTATGCAATCATTTTGCTAAGTGTTTCAAACGTTTTATTTGTTGCAATTATAGTTATAGCATTTTATGTTGCTTATAAAAGTTTAAAAACAAATAGATTCAATGCAGTCATTTTTTTTATTGCCTTTTCGGCGATTTTGATTGGTGTTGTTTTATTTTTATCTATTGAAAATGGATTTATTAATGAAAATATCTTTCCCCTAAATCCTATTTTGTTAGGTTCGGGATTAGAGGTTGCTGTTTTTTCAATTGCCATGCTTTTTCAATTGACAAAAGTGATTCATTCCAAAGATTCTTTAGAGTTGCAAAATAATAAATTGAAGATTACACAGAAAATTTTAGAACAGCATAACTTCCAACTCGAAAGCGAAGCGAATGAATTTAAAAGTCAAATAGCAGATTCAGAGGAAAACTCAATTATCGAAACAATTACAATTGTACTAAAAAGCAAAGCCGTTTTGCAAGTAGACGACATCACTCATATCTCATCAGATAGTCATTATTTAGAATTCTATCTTTCCTCACAAGATTATCCCGAGATAGATCGCAACAGTATAAAATTAATTCTTGAGCAACTACCCAAAAGATGTTTTGTTCAAGTTCACCGAAGCCACATTGTAAATATCAATTATGTCAAATTGATTAAAGCTTCCGAAATCGTGCTTAAAAACGAAATTTCAATACCCATTTCTCGAAGTTTTAAAACGCAAGTAAAAGATTTTCTTACAAATTTAAACTAAGTTAGTCGGTTAGAATCGGTCACTCGTGCTATTAAACTGGTCATTCATGACAAATTTTTCACTTTCTCCCATTTTATCCCCAATTTAGCTACAAACTTAAAAATTTGTACTATGAAAAAAACTACCCTATTGTTATTTTTAACGCTCTTTTCAAGCGTAGCATTTTGCCAAATGACGGATTATGTTTCCGGATTAAGCTTCCCAACGCAAATGACAGCTGATGGTTCAACCATTTACGTAAATGGTTTCGAAAAGATTTATTCAATTGACACTACTAATCCGTCGGCAACCGGAACTGAAATTTACACATCTCCTTCTGATTTTTACATCTATAAAACACAAGTGTTAGGGAATTTTTTATTTATTCTCGTTGAAAATTATATTGCTTCAACAGATACCACACTTGGTTCTAGAATTTTAAAATTAAACCTGACAAATCTTGGTGCTGGAGCTCAAATAATTGTCACAACTACACAATTTATTTCCTCTTTTACATTATCTGGGAGTACAATTTATTATTGTGCAGAAACGGCTACTGGTCCTAATCCTGACGTATTTCTAAACGATTTATATAGTTTTGACGCAACACAAACAATCCCAACTCCTGTTTTAGCATACAGCGATTTAGATACGGAAGAAATCACGGATATGGCTGTTTACAACAATATCCTTTATATGAGTTCTTATTTACAAAAGGTGTTTTCTTTAAATTTAAGTTCAAGCTCTTCTCCTTTAGTGGAATTTATCACCAATTTAAGTGTTAAAGGAATTTTTATTAGTACAATTGGCGAAGTATATCTCGCCAATGGAAGCATAGTTAAAAAAATACCGGTAACAAATACTTCAAATGGAACTCAAGAAATAGGACAAAATACCGTTTATGAGGATGAAAATAACGGCATGACTTATTTTGCGAACTTTAGAGATGTTTTGCTTATCGGAAATAAAGTATATGGAACCCTTGCTAATCAAGGAAAAGTTGTCCGCTTTACAGATACTACCTTAGGTACAAATGAATTTACTGATGCTACCAAACTGATGGTTTATCCCAATCCAGCTTCGAATTATTTCATCATTTCAGAAACGGATAAACATGGAACTGTAGAATTAATCAATACTACAGGTCAAATCGTTTTTCAAAAAGAATTCAGTTCAAACCAGCAAATTGAGGTGAATGTTCCATCCGGAATTTATTTTGCAAAAATAAAAATTGGAGACACGGAAGAAGTACGAAAACTAATTATTAGATAACGTTTTTCTCTAATTTATTTACTCAAATTTTAAATTCATACCCTTTAAAAAAAAGTTGCAAAATTAATTTTGCAACTTTTTTTTTGCTTTTCTTAAATCAAAAAATGATAGCGGGAATTGATTTCTTAACGAATTTTAAAAACAAAAAGGACAAGCAAATTAATCTAAAAAACTATATTTGTAGACCTTTTTAAACAAACACAAATGGAACTTAAATTAACGAAACCAATTTGCTTTTTTGACCTTGAAACTACTGGAATTAACATTACAACCGATCGTATTGTAGAAATTGCTATTTTTAAAGTTTTTCCAAACGGAAATAAAGAAAGTAAAACTTGGCTCGTAAATCCTACAATTCCTATTCCTGCAGAAACCACTGCCGTTCATGGAATTACAGACGAAAAGATTGCCAATGAGCCTACTTTTGCTGAGTTGGCATCTACGGTTTATAATATGATTAAAGATTCTGATTTAGCGGGTTTCAATTCCGATCGATTTGATATTCCTTTATTGGCCGAAGAATTGTTAAGAGCTGGAGTCGATTTTGACATGAAAAACAGGGTTGCAGTAGATATTCAAACGATTTTTCATAAAAAAGAAGAGCGAACTTTAAGTGCGGCTTATAAATTTTATTGTGGAGAAACCTTAGAAAACGCCCATTCTGCTGAAGCGGACACCATGGCAACTTACGAAATCTTAAAATCACAGTTTGATAGATACGACGATTTACCTCATGATATGAAATCGCTTTCAGAATATACAACACGTAAAAAAACAGCCGATTTTGCTGGTTTTATAATTGTTGATAGAGACGGTGACGAAGCTTTTAGTTTTGGAAAAAATAAAGGAAAA
This sequence comes from Flavobacterium sp. SM2513, assembly GCF_050908145.1. Lineage (GTDB taxonomy): Bacteria > Bacteroidota > Bacteroidia > Flavobacteriales > Flavobacteriaceae > Flavobacterium. The sequence continues at coordinate 1,928,557 of NZ_CP194228.1, forward strand.
AAAGTGGATTATATTTTAGAAAACGAACCAGGATATTTCAGTTGGATTCAAAATGCTGATTTTCCCCTTTATACGAAGAAAGTTTTAACGGCAATTAAATTGAGAAAATTAAATACAAAATAGATTCTGGGTATAAGATTTAAGGTACAAGTTACTCTCAAGTCATAACAGCAATACCCAAAACCCTGAACCCTAAAGTTGTAAAATGAAAATTATCTGCATCGGTAGAAATTATACCAAACATATTGAGGAATTACAGAATGAAAAGCCTACCGAACCGGTAATTTTTCTAAAACCAGATACTGCGATTTTGCCAAAGAATATGCCTTTTTTCATCCCTGATTTTTCGGACGATATTCACCATGAAGTCGAAATTCTGGTTAGAATCAATAGGGTAGGAAAGCATATTGAACCTCGTTTCGCACATAAATATTACGATGAAATTGGTTTAGGAATTGATTTTACTGCACGAGAATTGCAATCACAACTCAAAGAGAAAGGCTTACCGTGGGAAAAAGCCAAAGCATTTGACGGTTCTGCAGTTATTGGAAATTTTTTACCAAAAAATAAATTTGATTCATTAAATTCGATTAATTTTGAATTAACGAATAACGGCAATTCAGTTCAAAAAGGTTGTACCTCAAATATGTTGTGGAAAATTGACGAATTGATTGCTTATGTTTCGCAATATTTCACGTTGAAAATTGGTGATATTATTTTTACCGGAACCCCAGAAGGTGTGGCAAAAGTGGTTGCCAATGATGTTTTAGAGGGTTTTATCGAAGGAGAACAAATGTTTAGAATACAAGTCAAATAAATGGCACTACACTATAATTTAGCTAAAGTTTACGAAATTTCAGAAGATGATACTGATTTTGTCAGAGAAATATTGAAATTGTTTGTTCAAGAGGTTCCAGTCGATTTACTGCACATGAAAACCGCAATTAATGAGAAAAACCATCAAGAAACGTATAGTTTTGCCCATAAAATAAAGCCCTCTTTGGTTTTATTAGGAATGACTATCGCTTACGAAGAAAATCTTTGTGTCGAAAATTGGACGCGAGATAAAGGCAAGAAAAAGGAAATTAAAGATACGTATAAAAGCTTGGAAAACCACATTGAGAAAGCGGTGAAGGAAATCAAGAAAGACTTCAATTTACAATAAAACATCATTATGAAAGCAGCGATAGTTACCATTGGTGATGAGATTCTCATTGGCCAGATTGTAGATACAAATTCAGGATTTATTGCAAAATCATTAGATAAAATCGGAATTGAAATTACCGAAATGCTTTCGATTTCAGATAATAAAAAACATATTTTAGACACGTTTGCTAGTTTGCAAAACAAAGTTGATTTAGTACTCATAACAGGAGGTTTAGGGCCTACGAAAGACGATATTACTAAAAAGACTTTTTGCGATTATTTTGAAGATGAATTAGTTGTCAATCATGATGTTTTAAAGCACGTTACGAAAATAATTGAAGGGTTTTATAATCGTCCGATTTCTCAAATGAATAGAGACCAAGCGTTAGTTCCTTCAAAGTGTATTATTTTGAAAAACACAAATGGAACTGCTCCAGGAATGTGGATGAAGAAAGAAAATACCGTATTTATTTCGCTTCCCGGGGTTCCGTATGAAATGAAAGATATTATTGAGAACGAAATTGTTCCTAAAATTATCAACGAATACAAACGACCTTTCATTATTCATCAAACCGTTTTGACTTATGGTCAAGGAGAAAGTATGGTTGCCGAACGAATTGAGGATTGGGAAAATAACTTACCTGAGTTTATCAAATTAGCTTATTTACCAAGTCCGGGTCGGGTTCGATTGCGACTTTCAGCAAGAGGAACAATTGAAGAGCTTCTACAAACAGTTCTTGCGGAGCAAATTAAGCAACTTACGTTAATTATTGGTGACATCATTGTGGGTTACGACGATAGCGACACGATAGAAGTGGTGTTAGGTCGGATTTTGAAGGAGCAAAACAAAACTTTGGCAACAGCCGAAAGCTGTACGGGTGGAAAAATAGCAGCTCTTTTAACGGCAGTTCCTGGAGCTTCGGCTTATTTTAAAGGAAGTATTGTTTGTTATTCGGAAGCTGTAAAAACGGATGTTTTAAAAGTTTCATCAGAAACGATTAAGAAATATTCAGTTGTAAGTGAAGAAGTTGCTACAGAAATGGTATTGAACGTACAGAAAATGATGGACACCGATTATGCAATTGCTGTAACTGGAAATGCAGGTCCGTCAAAAGATGCTACCAATGAAGAGGTTGGAACAGTTTTTATCGCGATAGCAACACCAGAAAAAGTATTTGTAGAAAAATTCAATTTTGGTCAACCTCGTGAAAAAGTGATAGATAGAGCGGTAAATAAAAGTTTTGAACTTTTGCAAAAAGAAATTTTAAAAAATGTACAGTAATTATTTTGTATAAAGGTTTTAATTTCTTTTCTTTGCACCCTGATTTTGAATAACGATAAAAGATAAGAATAATGTCAAGAGTTTGTGACCTTACAGGTAAAAGAGCTATGGTGGGAAATAATGTTTCTCATGCAATGAACAAAACTAAAAGAAAGTTTTCTGTAAACTTACTTAAAAAACGTTTTTATCTTCCGGAAGAAGATAGATGGATTACTCTTAGAGTAGCTGCATCTACGATAAAAACAATCAACAAAAACGGAATTGACGCTGTGTTAAAAACGGCTAAAGCAAACGGATTTATCAAATAAATCTTCCTCAATAAATATATAGCAAGATGGCAAAGAAAGGCAATAGAATCCAAGTAATATTAGAATGTACAGAACACAAAACATCAGGTGTTCCGGGAACTTCAAGATATATCACGACTAAGAACAAAAAAAATACTCCAGATAGGTTAGAGATTAAGAAATTTAATCCAATCTTGAAAAAAGTAACTGTTCACAAAGAAATTAAGTAATAATTAGAAATTTTGATAAAATCTCAAATGCAAAACATTAGAGACCTTTATTGAAAAATCAAATACATTTTAATCATGGCAAAGAAAACCGTAGCAACCCTACAGACAGCTTCAAAGAGATTATCAAAAGCCATCAAAATGGTGAAATCTCCAAAAACAGGTGCATATACATTCGTTGAATCAATTATGGCTCCTGAACTTGTTGATGAATTCTTGAAAAAGAAATAATTCAAAATACAATTTTATAGAAAAGCTACTTTCCACTCGAAAGTAGCTTTTTTATTTTTATATTTGTTGTTAAATTTTTAGGAGCACCACTTTAGGACTTGTTTTGTCAAAGTACCCGCTTTCCGTTGCAATCTTTTCAGCCTTTACAAAAAGTCTGAAAAGGATTTCGATTGCAATCGGGGCTATCAAAACAATCATTAGGCGTTCTTTTAAACTTTTAGATAAACTTCAAGAATTAAGATTGAAGATATAGTATTAAAGGTCGGATAATTAATACGCAAAACTGACAACCGATAACTGACAACCGATAATTAAAAAATATGAGTTTCTTTACAAGAATATTTTCGTCTGAAAAAAAAGAATCAGGTTTAACTGAACAAGCCAAAGAAACGCTTGACAAAGGTTTGGAGAAATCTAAAACTTCCTTTTTCTCAAAACTTACTAAAGCCGTTGCCGGAAAATCAAAAGTCGATGATGAGGTTTTAGATAACCTTGAAGAAATTCTTGTCGCATCAGACGTTGGTGTAGATACCACCTTGAAAATCATCAAGCGAATCGAAAAACGTGTTGCCGAAGATAAATATGTAGGAACCGAAGAATTAAATCAAATCCTTCGCGATGAAATTGCGGGACTTCTTTCTGAAACCAATAATTCCAATTCTTCTGTATTTGAAATTCCAGCAAACAGAAAACCGTATGTTTTAATGGTTGTTGGTGTAAATGGAGTTGGAAAAACAACTACTATTGGGAAATTAGCGCATCAGTTTAACAAAGCAGGTTATAAGGTAGTTCTTGGTGCCGCAGATACGTTTAGAGCTGCAGCAATCGACCAATTGCAAATTTGGGCAGATAGAGTTGGCGTTCCAATGGTTCGACAAGAAATGGGAAGTGATCCAGCTTCTGTTGCATTCGACACGTTGAAATCAGCTGTAGCTCAAGATGCAGATGTAGTTATTATTGATACAGCGGGACGTTTGCACAATAAAGTCAATTTGATGAACGAACTTACTAAAGTAAAACGTGTCATGCAAAAGGTTATTGAGGATGCTCCACACGACGTATTATTGGTTTTAGATGGTTCAACGGGACAAAACGCATTTGAGCAAGCCAAACAATTTACTGCAGCAACTGAGGTAACTTCATTAGCAGTTACAAAATTAGACGGAACTGCAAAAGGAGGAGTTGTCATCGGAATTTCGGATCAATTTCAAATTCCTGTAAAATACATTGGAGTAGGTGAAGGAATTGAAGACTTGCAAGTGTTCAACAAGATTGAATTTGTAGATAGTTTTTTTAAGTAAAATTTTTTCAATTGACTAAGGCATTTATCTTTTGCCATAACACATTATCAAAATTAGAAAGTGCCGCATTCTCTTCGTCTGCGGCATTTCCCATTCTAATTACAATCATTTTTTTAGAAGGAATTACATATATTTTCTGGTCATTTTTTCCCAAAGCCATAAACATATCATTAGGTCCTGATGGAATTATGCTTCCTTGAAATTCAAATTGGGATTGCGGCAAATGATAACTACTTTGTCCGTTAATCCACCATAAATAACCATAGCTTTTATTGATGTTTTGTGAAGTTGAAGTCGCATTTTCAATGAAATCTGTATTTACAATAACTTCATTTTCCCACGTGCCTTTATTTAAAATCAGTAAGCCAAAACGCGCCATACTTCTGGTTGTACTTCGGTAAATCCTATTATTTTCTAATGTAAACCAGCTTCCGTCCATGCCAATTTTATTTTTCAATTTCTCCGAGAAATAAGTTTCAAATGGCTGATCAGTTGCGGCAGAAATTACATCTTGTAGTTTCACATAAACGTTGTGATATGCCCATCGAGATCCTGCGTCAGCTTTATAAGCCAAGCAATCTGGAGTGACACAATCTCCATTTATTACATCATCAATTCCTGAAGACATTGTTAATAAATGCTTGTTAGCTATTAAGTTTTCTTTTGCTAAAGGCATATTTGTCCAACCGTTTCCAATATTTCCCGAAACTTTTTCATCTAAATCAATAAATCCTTCTTGTGCTGCAATTCCCGTTGTTGTTGCCGTTAATGTTTTTCCTGCACTTGCCCAATACCAATCTGTAGTTGCAGAATGATTATTAAAATATTCTTCAATAACGATTTTACCGTCCACTAAAATAATAAATCCTTTCGTGTTTTTTGTTTCTAAGTAGTCTAATAAATCGGGTAGGGCATTTTGATTCCAACCCAAAGATGCTACCGACTTTGTTTCCCATTCTGTTCCTGTTTTTGGAGGGAAATACGTGGAAGTTTCTGTAGTTTTACTATCTGTTGAGCAAGCACCCAAAACGGTAGTCAGAAATAGGAATAGGCTTAATTTAGATGATTTCATGGAAAAGCATTTATTTATAGACTATAAAAATAAGTAATAGTTCAGGACATTGCTTTTTTATCGTCGATTAAAACAGTAATTTTATTTTTTTAAATTTCAACGATGAAGAATCTTGTCCTTTCACTTTTTACAACGCTTTTATTTGTTTCTTGTCAAGAAAAAAAAGCAGAAACCTTTGATGTAAATCTACTCAATGGTTATTGGGAAATTGAGCATGTAACGATGGCTGATGGTTCGCAAAAGGATTATAAAATGAGCGAAACTATTGATTACTTCGAAGTGAAACAGGATTCTGGTTTCCGTAAGAAAGTAAATCCGCAAGTAGACGGTACTTACCTTGTAAATGATTCAGAAGAGAAAATTAAAATTGAGAAATCTCGTGAAGGAACGTATATCTCCTATAAAACGGAATTTGCAACTTGGAACGAAAAAATCAAGACCTTAACTAAGGAGCAATTAGTGTTGGAAAACGAACAGCACATTCAATACCAATATAAAAAACCAACTTCTTTTACAGTAAAATAATGGCAAAACGATTAAATAATGAAAATACGGTTGGCGAAGTTTTGAAATATATCATCAAAGACAATAAGCTACAATCGGGCATGGACCAAATTTCTGTCAAGGAAGCCTGGAAATCTTTGATGGGAAATGGTGTGAATAGTTATACTAAAAATGTTGTTTTAAAAGGAACTGTTCTTTATGTCGAATTAACTTCGGCCGTTTTACGAGAAGAATTGAGCTTTGGAAAAGATAAAATAGTAGCTATGCTCAACGAAGAACTTCGGCGGGACGTTGTTAAAGAAGTAGTTTTAAGATAAAAAAAAGCCGATTCAAATGAATCGGCTTTATATTTTTGATATATAAGTTTTAAACTTGTTGCTCAAAAATTATAAACTTATAACTAAAAGTTCTCTCTTCCTGCAAAGTGAAAAGCACCTTCAATAGCTGCATTTTCATCTGAATCAGAACCGTGAACTGCATTTTCTCCAATAGAAGTAGCGTATGCTTTTCTGATTGTTCCTTCTGCTGCATCAGCTGGATTTGTAGCTCCAATTAATGTTCTGAAATCTTCAACTGCATTTTCTTTCTCAAGAATTGCAGCAACAATTGGACCTCTTGACATAAATTCAACTAACTCTCCGTAAAACGGACGTGCAGCGTGAACGTCATAAAATTTTTGTGCATCTGCAACAGTCAACTGCGTTAATTTCAAAGAAACGATTTTGAAACCTGCATTGGTAATCATTGCTAAAATGTTTCCGATGTGTCCGTTTGCAACAGCATCAGGCTTAATCATTGTAAATGTTCTATTTGTAGCCATTTTTTTATTTTTAAATTCGGTGCAAAAGTAATGCTTTTTTATTAAAAAAATCTTGTCTAACAGTTGCTAAACAAGATTTTTTTTAAAATAATTAATATAAATACTATTATTGTTTAATCAATTTAATGGTTTGTGTAGCCGCTTCTGTTTCAATTAGTGCAAAGTAAATTCCATTTGCATAGCCTGAAGCATCAACTCTATTGACGTTAGTTGCATAAATTACTTTACCTGAAACGTCACTAATTTTAATTGATTTAATCAATTCACTATTTGCAGAAAAACTCCAAACACTTGATGTAGGATTTGGAAATACAACCACTTTTGATTTCGTGAAATTAGAAGTATGCAATGCGTCTGAAAAATTATAGGCTCCAGTTGATCTTGTGAATGTCACGTCATACGTTCCGGCTACTGTTAGAATATTGTTTCCGTTCGAAGAACTTGCCATAGGAAATGCCTCATTCCCCCATGAAGTGGTCCAGGCATTATCTTGTCTAAATTTTGCTCCACCTTCAAATGCAGCAGTTGTAACCACTAAGTCAGAAATCATATAAGTCTCACCATCTGTAGTCGTCAATTGGTGCAAATCAATCGGTCCAGGATTTCCTGGGTCAGTTGGCCATCCGCCTACAGCTTCACCTACAATTGATATCGTTGGAAAATCAAAAGTATAGACTCCAGTAGCGATATTAATAACAACTCTGTAAGTTCCCGGAGTTGTAACTACAATATTTTCGTTAGTTCCTGCCTGAGGTCCTGTTGGAAAAGATACTCCTCCCCATGAAACCGCCCAATCATTATTTTGTCTAAATTTTAAATCTCCAGCAATTAAGGGAATAAAATTGGATCTATAAGTAATTCCATCACTTGTGTTCAGTTGCAATTCATCTACTTGAGGGTCATTTGGCCAACCTTGTGCTGTTGCAGATCCAACAATAGCAATTGTAGGATATTCAGAGGCAATTGCGGTGAAAACGTATGCAAGTGTTGTTGTGTTAAAGGTTACACTAAAAGTTCCAGAGGTACAATTAATGTTTGAACCTCCTGCAGTAGCAGTACCTGTAGGAAATGCTGCATTACCCCAACTTGTAGCCCATGCATTATTCGCGCGAAATTTAACACCACCGCCTGCTTGAGCTGCAGTCAATGTAACAGAAGCCAACGTCCAGTTAATTCCTCCATCGGTTGAAGTAAGTTGATGTACATCTGCTGGACCTGGATTTCCAGGGTCACCTGGCCAGCCACCCGCTGCTTCGCCAACAAGGGCAATTGAAGTAATTTGAGCATAACTTGTACTAAATGCAAGTGCAAAAAGTACAATTAAGAAGTAAAATTTTTTCATAATGTAGTTTGTTAATAGATTTATATGTCATAAAACTACAATAAATCTTTTGTTAACTAATTATGAAATGCAGATAGGAAAGCAACGAAAACGTTTTCGTATTGATAACTTTTTAATTTTTGAGGATTTTAATTGTGAAATTGGTGTCTAACGGTTGTAAAGCTTTAAATAATTCTTCAACCATAGCCGAACCATTAGATAAATAGAATTCAGAAAAGTTACCTGTACGTTCTTGCAAACTCTGTTTTGGAAATAGTTCATTTTGCAAATCCGTAATCCGCTCCAATAATTCGACATGTTGTTTTTTCTCAGCCTTAATCAGTCGCTTTTCTAAATTATTCAAACCCTTAATTTGTTTCGTTTCTTGTGCATTTACAGCACCAATAAACGAAACGTCTGTTTGCGAAGCCATTTCACGAAGTCTGTCAAATTGCTCTTGCAAAAACTTTTTCTGTTCCGAAAAATCCAAAGTAAAACCCGATTCTTTCCGAACGATTTTATCTTTTAAGTCAAATTGCTTCAAGAATAAATCATTCCAACTCAAACCCAATTTGTCTGCCTTTTCAGCTTGTTTTTCAGTAGCCAACAAGACCGAGTTCCGCAACAATAACGCAGGGAATGTAATTCTAGAAGCCTCAAAGTAAGATTTTAATTCTAACCAATACGCCAATTCTCCACCACCACCTATATAGCATAAATTAGGCAAAATAACCTCCTGGTATAAAGGTCGCATAATCACGTTTGGGCTAAATTTCTCCGGATGTTGCTCTAGTTCAAACATCAATTCTTTTTCGGTGAATGTAATTTCGGAATTGTTAACCAAATACATACCTTCTTCCAAAATAATTCGCTCCCGCAAATCATCTTCAATATAAAATAAATTGATTTCCCGTGGATTCACCTGAATTTTATAAGCCGACAAAAGTGCCGAAGTTTCCGCTACTTTTTGATGTGAAGTTTGACGCAGTAATTCTTCTTTTACATAAGGAATAAAAGCTTTTTTTAGTTTTTTATCATCAGCATTTAAAATCACTAAACCATACGAGCCAAAAAGAGCATTTGCTAAAAAGCGTGTGGCTTCCGCCAAATTTGAATGTTTTAAATAAGATGTTTCAAACAAGTTTTTCAACTCCTCAGCATTTTTTCCAATGCCTAATTCTTGAGCATATACTTCAAAAACTTTATCCAATCCATCTGTCGATAAACGCCCCACAGGACCAAAACTCTCTTTGTTCCATTGAATTTTTTTTCCCTTGAAATTGAAATAATTAATTTCGTCAAAATCATGGTCTTCCGTCGCCATCCAGTAAATAGGCACAAAGTTTTTATCAGGATAAGCAGCCTTCAATTCCTTTGTTAAATTTATCGTAGAAATAATTTTATACAAAAAATACAACGGCCCCGTAAACAAATTCAACTGATGCCCCGTCGTAACCGTAAAGGTATTGGATTCTTCTAAAGCAGTAATATTCGAAGTATTCAACTCAGAACTTTTCACATCCTTATACTGTTCCCTCAAAGCCGAAACCAAAACCGCCCGATTCGCATCAGTATAATTGGCTTGTTTCTCAATAATTTGTTCTGCAAAATTTTCAAGAGAAGGAAACCTATTGTACAGCGACTCTAATTCTTTTTTCTGATTTAAATAATCATTCATCAAAGGAGTAAAATATCCAGAGTCTTGGTAGCTAATACAGTCGGTTGGCATAATTGGGAATTCTTTAATTTTCGTAAAATTAACTAAAAATAATTGGACAAACTTTGCTTTAACAAATGCTTATCATTTATCTTTTCAAAGTAAAATGGCCTTTATACTCCGTTCCATCTTCCCGAATCACTGTAAACCAATAGTCTGTAGCAGGTAGGTTGTGTCCGTTGTAAGTCCCATCCCAATGTGGGTCGTTCGCTGATAATTGTTTGATGAATTTACCATAGCGGTCAAATATTTTCACAACCAAGTTCAATTCATTTTGATAAAACTGAATCCCCCAAAAGTCATTATAGGTATCTCCATTAGGAGTAAAATATTTCGGATACATTAATAAATACACGTCTTTTTTTGCAACGCCACAACCTTTCGTATCGTTTACATATACGGTATATTCACCATTTGGCAACCCGTAGAACTGATTACTACTCTGAAAATTTACCCCATCAACAGAATATTCATAAACGCCTGAACCATCTACATAAACGGTTATCACATTTTCAGATGAAGTCCAATCCACCGTTTCCACAGCCGTTATCGTAGCCCGTTCAGAAACTTCAACCGTAATGTTTTTAGTCGAAGAACAAACCAATCCACTCGTGTTTTTAGTAACCGTCACATCATAATTCCCTCCTTGACTCACCATAATTGATTGACTTGTCGCACCAGTTGACCAACTATAACTGTCAAAACCAGCATCAGCGGTAATCGTTACAAAACCATTTTCACAAACCGCATACATATCTTTCATATGTAATTGGGGTAACGCAACAACAGTCAATTCCAAAGTCACAACTGCATAACAAGAGTTAGCAAACATAACCCGAACATAAACCGTATTCAATCCCGTTGAAAGTATATAATTAGAGAAATTTGTTACATGAGTTCCTGCAGTTTCATTTTCAGCGTTCGTCAAATTCGTGTAATACTTGAAAGTATAAGTACCAGTATTTGCAATTAAATTCCCATTATAATCCGACAAATCCACAACTTTCAAACCATCGTCTAAGTCATCACACATCATTTCCGCATAACCATTCGCAGGAACTCCGCTTATGATATCTGGAAGCAAAGCCAACCGTGAAAAACTCTCGCAACCATTCAAAGTTTGCGAAGCATAATAAGTCACGCCATCAACTAAAGAAGTAGTAACAGGTAACAAATTTCCTCCAATATTACCATCATAAAACTTCAAATCCGTACCCGAAACCACAAAATCTGCAAGCGTCAAAACCTGAGAGTCACAAAATGTCTGAACCGCAACACCAGTTGGAGCTGCCGTTTCATGTACGGTAACTTGAACAGCAATTCGTGCACTTTCACATCCATTTATAGTTTGCGAAACATAATAAGTCGTTCCATTTACAAGTAAAGTAGCGTTCGGTAATAAAGTTCCAGCCGTTGCTGCATCATACCATTTTATATTTTGACCGGAAACTATAACTTCATTTAAAGTCGCATTATCTTGTTTGCAAAAAACTTGTGGTGATACAACTCCAGGTATACCCACAGAATTTACAGTTACATTTATTACTTTTCTAGCACTTTCACATCCATTTACAGTTTGGGTTGCGTAGTAATTAGTATTATTTTGTAATAAAGTAGTTGCTAAAATTTCATTTGAAGTTGTCTCTGATGTATACCATTTTACATTTTGCCCAGTTATTATTAAATTAGCTATTGTTGCAAGTTCATTCTCACAAAACATTTGATTACTTGTAATAGGAACACTAGGGCTAGTAGCTATTGTTACAGTCACAGGTAGTCGGTCACTCTCAGGACAATTTCCAGATTGTCTTGACGCATAATAGGTTTGCCCATCTATCAAAAGTGTATTTTGGTTCAATATAGCTGGTGATACAACTGAATCATACCAATTTATTGAATTCGAGTTAGGTAATAAATTTGAAATCGTCGGGTTGTCAGAAGAACAGAAGATTTGTGTACTTTCCCCTATTGGCATCGATGAAGAGCAGGGAGTCATTCTCTGAATAAAACCATCTGAATTATAAGTTGATGAATTTATGGAATTTAAAGAAGCTGTAGCAGTACTTGAAGGGTCAAAATCACACCAAGGATTAAAGTTTCCAATTAAAAAACTACTACCATTAACAATTTGCATTCTTGTTATCATAACATACTGACAAATATTATAACTGCTAACTAAGGGAACTTCCTGACCAAATTTTAGCACATTTTCATAATTTCTATTCGAATCTAATTGTAAAAAAAAAGCATTATTATATGTTCCAGAATTTATATTAGTCACACCATCAGATGGATTAAAATCTATTATTCCACTAAATTGCCCACCAAAATAATAATTTCCATCAATATCTGTTGTAAGTGCTGTAAATTCAAGAAATTCACTATTAGGTTTTAAAAAGGTCTTAGCATCTAAAAAACTTCCATCTAAATTTAAAAATAACACAAAACTATTGTTTCCAGAAATACTATGAATATTGGTAGAAGGATCTACATCTATTGTTTCATAGTAATTCTTATCTCCTAGAATGACAATACTACTGCTTGAAACGTGAAAAGATTTTTGAGATTGAATTAGAAACTCTTTTTCCCAAACAATTGTACCATTCATGCTGTTAATATTAAACAGGTAGTAACCAGATCCATTGTTTAAAATATAATTTACATCACCATCGGGCCTAACTTTTATTTCATTGCCTGAATTATCACCAATGTTAAATTGCTTTACCCAATCAAAACTCCCCGTATTACTTAGCTTCATTACATAATTGCCAATTCCATTCCCATTATTTAAGGTTATATTGGTATCGAGCGAAATAGTACCTACAAAATAACCACTTAAAAAAATATTATTTTGATTATCTAAATCGAAAGAGTTAACATAAACAGTATTGTTATATCCGTAATTTTGTGGAATAGATATAGTGGATAATATAGTTCCTTCGGGCGAGATTTTTACAATATCTATAGATGAAGTAATAATATTTAAACTTTCATTCATCTCCTCAATAGTTAATAATACATATATATATCCATCTGTCCCTATTTTTACATCATGTGCCACATCATTTCCTTTAAATGTCCCAAAAGTATGGCCCCACAAATAGTTTCCATCACCATCAGTTTTTAGTATATAAGTACCTCTAAAAGTGTGATTGATATTAGAATTGTCAATAATCGTAGTGCCTGTAACAGTCGGGTCAATATCAAACAACCAAGATTCAGTATTGCCTACGACATAGCAATTTTGATTACTATCTACTGCTAGGCCAGTCGCAAAATCAGAAGTATCATTGCTAATTCCCCTTATTTGTCTAACCCACTGAAAATCTTGTCCGAAAAGTGTGTTTTGAAAAAAAAATAATAGGATAATAATTAGGCACTTAATTTTCATTTGTAATTTGTTTGTTCATAATTAAAATTTTCAATGATTATAAATAATATATTCAGCAAATATAATCAAATCATCCATTTGTTAAATTTTTAACAAAACAAACTTCACGAACCCGCTACTAATTTTCATAAACGCCCATGAAGACCTCAAAGCCCTCAACAATAGCGCAATCGCGTCAACCACAATTTCAAATGCACGAACTAATTTATTAAACAAATACATTTATTTTTAAAATAAAAAAAACCCAGCCTCAATCTACTACTACCCAGTATCAAACTAAGACGATCCAACTCAAAGTAAAGCGTACCTAATCTCAAACTAAGGCTATCCAATTCCAAGCAAAAATCATCCAATTTCAAGGTAAGAGTATCCCATTTAAAGCAAAGAGTGTCTAATTTAAAGCAAGAATTATCTAATTTCAAACAAAGACTATTTAATCTCAAACCAAAACATATATTTTTAAAACAAATAGTATTAGATTTACATAAACCTAACACCAGAAACAAATAGCCTACAACAATAACTTGAAACCTTAAACTTTAAACAAATCAAACCATGCTCTACCTAAACTTCAAACGCATATTCAAACTAAGAGGTATCCGTTTTCCCTATGCACACCTCAAAAAGATGGGCTACTCAGCCAATTATGCCACAAAGCTCGGCAACAACCGCGTAGTCGAAATGAACATGCAAAGACTTGAGCAATTCTGCATCGATTTCAATTGTACACCCAATGATATCGTCGAATTTCGCCCAAGTAAAAGTGCACCACTCCCAAAAGAGCACGCCCTTAACACCCTAATCCGTGAAGGCCTCACGGAAGAAATAGACACACTAATAAACGCCCTCCCGCTCGAAAAAATGCATCAATTACGCGACATAATCAAGAATATGGACTAATTTTGTAGGCTTTCGCCAATGCTATGACAAAAATATTTCTTTTCACACCGCCCTTCACCCAGCTCAATACCCCGTATCCAGCCACGGCATACATCAAAGGATTCTTAAACACCAAGAATATCCCCAGTGTTCAAGCTGATTTAGGCATAGAAGTAATATTGAAAATGTTCTCAAAGCAAGGACTAATCAACCTTTTCACCGAAGCAGAAAAACACACCAATCCATCCCATAACAGCCAGCGAATCATCGCCCTAAAAGACTATTACACCAATACAATTGACGCCGTAATAGTATTCCTTCAAGGCAAAAACCCCACATTAGCTCTATCCATTTGCCAAGAAGACTTCCTCCCCGAAGCCTCTCGCTTCGCACAACTTGAAGAACTCGACTGGGCATTCGGAAGCATGGGAACCCAAGACAAAGCCAAGCACCTCGCCACACTTTACCTCGAAGACCTCTCAGATTTAATCGTCGATTGTGTCGACAACAACTTCGGCTTCAGCCGCTATGCCGAACGTCTAGGCCGTTCCGCAAGCACTTTCAACGAATTGTACGAAAGTTTACAAACAAAACCCACCTACATCGACAACTTACTTCTTGAAATTTTAAACGAAAGAATCACCCAAGTAAAGCCCACATTAGTATTAATTTCAGTACCCTTTCCGGGAAATTTATACGCCGCATTTCGTTCCGCACAATTCCTTAAGAAAAACGTTCCAAACATAAAAATAGCCATGGGAGGCGGTTTCCCAAATACAGAACTCCGTTCCCTATCCGATGCAAGAGTCTTCGAATTCATAGACTTCATAACCCTCGACGATGGCGAAGTTCCCGTAGAAGAAGTAATCAAGAACATCGAAAACCCAACCTACAACACCTTCAAAAGAACCTTATTATTAGAAGAAGGAAAAGTAGTGTACAAAAATAATTCTGCCAAAAGCGATTACAAACAATCTGAAGTCGGCACCCCAGATTACTCCGATTTAAAATTAGACCAATACATTTCAGTAATCGAAATCGTCAACCCAATGCATAGAATGTGGAGCGACGGACGTTGGAACAAACTCACCATGGCACACGGTTGCTACTGGGGAAAATGCACCTTCTGCGACATTTCTCTCGATTACATAAAAATTTATGAACCCATTGCCGCCAATATTCTTTGCGACAGAATCGAAGAACTAATTGCCGCCACCGGACAAAACGGTTTCCATTTCGTTGACGAAGCTGCTCCACCGGCACTAATGAGAGCTTTAGCTCTAGAAATCTTAAAAAGAAAAATAGCAGTAACCTGGTGGACCAATATCCGTTTCGAAAAAGCATTTACCCGAGACTTATGTATGCTCTTAAAAGCCTCCGGATGCATTGCCGTCTCCGGCGGAATAGAAGTTGCCTCCGATAGATTATTAAAACTAATCGACAAAGGAATAACCGTAGAGCAAGTGGCTAAAGTGACCCGCAACTTCACCGAAGCAGGTATCATGGTACATTCTTACTTAATGTACGGTTACCCAACACAAACCGAACAAGAAACAATAGACAGTCTAGAAATGGTACGTCAAATGTTTGAAGTAGGAGTACTCCAATCCGGATTCTGGCATCAGTTTGCCCTAACGGCACACAGTCCCGTGGGTATGTATCCAGAAAAGTTCGGAGTAGTAAGAAACATGGACATAGGAACTTTCGCCAATAATGATGTTGAATTCAAAGACATCACAGGTATAGACCACGAGAAATTTAGCTTTGGTTTAAGTAAATCATTGTACAATTTCATGCACGGCATCTGTTTTGATTATCCACTCCAAGATTGGTTTGAATTCAAAATTCCAAAGACTATAATCCCACACGATTTCATAGAAAACGCCATCCTAGAACCCGATTCTTTGGAAGTAAAGTCTAATGCTAAAATCGTTTGGATAGGAGGGAAGCCAACAATAAGCAACACCACAAAATCTAAAAAGGGAAAAACTTGGGAACTGTTGAGTTTTATATTTCACGACAAGAAAGAATCATTTTCAATCCAAATGAATAAAGAAGAAGGCGAGTGGTTTGCAAGTATATTAGAAGAATCGTCGGTACAAAACACAAAACCAAAATCATATCAACAACTCAAAACCGACTACGAACAAAAAGGACTTGAGGATTTTGAGTTATTTTGGCATTCAAAGCCTCTCAAAACGCTCAAGTCCTTCGGACTTTTAGTATTGTAATTCAGTTATTCGTCCGTGTCTTTTCTTTTTTTCTTTTTCTTAGGTTTACTCGTACCTTGGTTTGTAAATTCTTCAAAAAGAACTTTCTGTTCGTCTGTGAAAATTTCAACAAATTTATATTCCATTTCCTTTTTGGCAATATTAGACTTCTCTACTTTAGCATCTCTTGGTATGCTTTCTAACATAATATCATTGTTCTTTTTAAGAAAGTCTTCGATTAAATTTTTAACAATAGCACTTTGAAAACCGTCTAATTTCAACTTGTCAGTTAAGTTTTCTGTCATGACTTTTGCGTAATCAACAGGTGTTCTATTCTTTGACTCGTTGTACCTATTTTGGGTGCTCAAATCTTCATATTTATTTAAGCTATTGCTATTATTTTGAAACTGAGCATACGTTTGATTACCCACAAGTAGGATAAATAGCACGGTGATTTTAAATAATACGTTCGTCATCATTTTAGTTATTAAATTATTACAAAACAGCCTCACCATACAAGTCAAATTCTGTTGCTTCAGTAATTTTAATCATTGCAAATTCACCCGTTTTCAAATAGGTTTTAGAAGCATCAATCAATACTTCATTATCTACATCCGGGCTGTCAAATTCAGTTCTTCCTACGAAATGTGTTCCTTCTTTTCTGTCGATAATGCATTTAAATATCTGTCCGACTTTCTCCTGGTTCAAGTCCCAAGAAATTTGCGATTGTAATTCCATAATTTCATTAGCACGTGCTTGTTTTACATCAGCAGGAACATCATCTTCTAATAAATAAGCGTGTGTATTTTCTTCATGGGAATATGCAAAACACCCCATTCTATCAAATTTCATTTCCTGAACCCAATCCTTCAAAGTCTCAAAATCTTCTTGTGTTTCACCAGGATAGCCCACAATAAGTGTAGTTCTGATGGCAATTCCTGGAACTGCTTCCCGGAAATCTTTAAGCAACTTAGTGGTCTTTGCCTGAGTTGTTCCGCGTCGCATGGATTTCAAAACAGAATCGGAAATGTGTTGCAAAGGAATGTCGATGTAATTACAAATCTTTGGCTCCCGTTTCATCAAGTCCAAAACATCCATCGGAAATCCCGTAGGAAAAGCATAGTGCAATCGAATCCATTCAATTCCTTCCACTTTTGCTAATTCTTCAAGTAATTCCGCTAAGTTTCTTTTCTTATAAATGTCTAAACCGTAGTAAGTCAAATCTTGTGCAATCAAAATCAATTCTTTCACACCGTCTCTTGCTAAACCTTGTGCTTCTTTTACTAATTTTTCAATAGGTTGAGAAACGTGTTTACCTCTCATCAAAGGAATTGCACAAAAACTACAAGGTCTGTCACAACCTTCTGCAATTTTTAAATACGCATAATTTTTAGGAGTTGTAGTCAAACGTTCTCCTAACAATTCATGTTTGTAATCTGCACCAAGTGCTTTCAAAAGTCCAGGTAGTTCTGTAGTCCCAAAATATTGGTCTATATCTGGAATTTCTTTTTCTAAATCAGGACGGTACCGTTCAGACAAACATCCCGTAACGAATACTTTATCTACTAATCCTTGCTTCTTTTTTTCTGCATATTCCAAAATCATATTTACTGATTCGGCTTTTGCATTGTCAATAAAACCACACGTGTTTATTACAATAATGTTACCTTCAGATGCAGCAGGAGCCTCATGTTCAACTTCTTTTCCACTGGCTTTCAGTTGTCCCATCAACACTTCACTGTCGTAAACATTTTTAGAACAGCCAAGGGTAATAACGTTTATTTTATTCTTTTTTAAAGATTTGGTTCTCATAGTATTAAGTTCTCGAATTTTTTAGAGGGTGCAAAATTACATATTTATTTTTAGAAGCAGGTAACTTTTGGCTTTTTTAGGAAAGTTCGTCCCGCATTCCTTCCACATCTCCAGAGAAAAACGGGAGGATGTTCCCTCCATTCGGGGCTATGTCGCAGCTTTTGGATATATAATTGAGTTTCTGCTTAGAAAAATTTAAACAGAAGATTTACTTATAATTCAAACCCAAGTGTTAATGTCACATTATTTTGGACATTATCAATTGCAGCTCCATCAGTAAATCCTTGAGAGAAAAACGACTGATTGTTTTCACGTTTTGCGTAGGTGTAAGCCATGTCTAATTTTATATCACCAAAATTATAACCTAAACCTCCTGAAATACTATTTAAATTTCCAATAGTGCTATTATTCTTATACGGACTTTCTTCAAAACGGTAGCCACCTCTTAAGCTCCATTGTTTTATTCGATATTCGGCACCAATTCGCACTTCGTTTGACACAGCCAATGCCGAGGCAATTGCAGCATTAGATTGTGTAAATTCATTTGCCGGACGGAATTTCATACTGCTGTAATCCCTTAGAATATAATCTACACTAAGTAAGCCTGAAGTTCCGAAAATATAAGCTAAACTTCCCGTATACTTAGAGGGAGTTTGTAGTTTATAAGTAGGATAGAAAATTACTAAATTGGGGTCTGCAAAAAAGTTGCCGTTGTTTGTACCGCAATCAGGACAGTTAACAGAAAGTTCCTGCTTTAATTCATCGTTCAAGTTGTACCAAGTGGGTGATTCGTATGCAAGTCCTACTCGAAATTCATTAGTCACTTTTGCAATGGCTCCTAATTGAAACGAAAAACCATTGCCATAAGTGTACAATTGGTTTGTAAATCTTGACGACTGAACTCCTGTTGTAGAATTAGTTCCTGGCGAATCTAAATAGTCTTCATAGAAACTCGAAACAGTTGTAAAATCTGAAAAGTGTGCGTTTAAATTAAGCCCAAAATAAAAACGTTTATCGTATTCAGTGGCTAAGTTAAAGGCAAGTTTACCGTTATAACCTCTTGATTCAATACTGTTTTCTTGGTAATAATTACCATTAGGATTTACAGCTGAAACGTACTGATTTCCCGCTGCAGGATTTATTAAATACCCATTATAGCCAAGAAAAGCTTGCTGTTCATTATAAGTAAGAAATTCGTAGGCGTTTCCAGTTAGCACATTTTCAGGGATTCCGTTCGCATAACTACTGAAATAGTTGGCTACAGAATTTGAAGGATTATAACCTTGCGAATAAACAGAATTATTGTAATTATTGGTCTTGTCATAATTCACAGCTAATGAAAACTTACCCCATTTGCTATTTGCATCATAATTTTTAAAAACCCAAACCGCACCCAATTGATTCAAATCAAAAGAATTGTCCGAACCCTCTGTTTGAGAACCAAAATAGTTAGATTTATTTTTCTGGTTGAAATTTGATAAAGTGACAGAGGCAAAATTACTTATAAAAACTGCTGAACCGGCAGGGTTTACATTCAACGCTGAAAGGTCACCACCTAATGCTCCAAAAGCACCACTCATGGCGCGGTAACGGGCACTTCCAGTAATATCATCTTGTGCATATTGCAATGCATCAGAAACTTGCTGTGCTTTTATAGAGGTAAAGCTTAAAACTGCTAAAAATAGGGGAATTATTTTTTTCATACTTAAAATTTTGAATTCAAAAAAAAGCCTATGTTGCAAAATCATGAAACATAGGCAGTATTTGTAAAATATTTTTTTATCTTCTTCCGCCACCAGAGGAGCGTCCGCCGCTTGATGAACCACTACTTCTTGTTCCTGAAGAACTGGAAGAACGTGTTGTAGGAGTTGGTGTATAGGTTCTTGTCGGAGTTGTTGTTCTCGTAGGTGAGGTTGTTGTGGGAACAGTTGGCGTAGTAGTTCTCACTGAATTATTTGATCTTGTTGTACTTGTATTACTCGCATTATTTGAATTTGTATTTCTTCTTGTTGAATTGAAATTGTAATTACGAGTCGAATTTGAGTTACTTCGAGTAGATTGATTATTTCTAGTAGAATTATAGTTTCGACTGATTGTTGAGTTTCTCGTATTTAAATAATTATTATTCCTGCGACCTATCCCTATATTATTAGCATAATTATTTCCATTATAATTATAGTTATAATAAGGATTGTAATAATTACCATGAAATCCATTGTAAAAAGGATTTCCCCATCCATAATTTCCGTCCCATCCATAATATCCATTCCAACCATAATAATTATTCCAACCATAACCCCAGCTTGGTCCGTACCAAGAACTATAACCCCAATAAGGAGTATACCAATTATTATAACCCCAGGAATCATTATAAATGTTAACGGTCACATTATCAGAGCCAGAGCCCCAAGCGCCATAGTTTTCCGTGTTGTTAGGATTGTCTTGGTCGTAATCATTTGAAGAATAATTATCAACATCAGTTAATACTACATCGTCTTGCCTTGATTCAAAATAATTTTTATAAATTAAATTATTTGTTGAAGTAGCTCTGTCATCAGATGGTCGTTCCGAGTTAGAATAAATCCCATCTCTATCATCATATCTCGTACTTTGATAGGTACCACACGAAATAAATGTAGTTACAACTATTCCTGTAAATAGAAAGAGAGCAAAACGTTTGGGTAAAATATATAAAGTTTTCATATCTAATGGGTTTTTTTATTGTTGGTCTATACAAAAATAGTTAGTTTTGTCGAACTATTTAGTTAAAATAAGTTAAACAATTTTTATGCCAATCTATTCATTATGAGTAAGAACTTAACAACGCGGTCCGAAGATTATTCCAAGTGGTACAATGAATTAGTGGTCAAAGCTGACCTAGCCGAGAATTCTGGAGTGCGGGGATGTATGGTTATCAAGCCTTATGGCTATGCAATTTGGGAAAAGATGCAAGCCGAACTAGATCGAATGTTCAAAGAAACAGGACATAGTAATGCTTATTTTCCGTTGTTTGTTCCCAAAAGTATGTTTGAAGCTGAGGAGAAGAATGCGGAAGGTTTCGCCAAAGAATGTGCAATTGTAACACATTATCGTTTAAAAAATGATCCAGATAAACCTGGAAAATTAATGGTGGATCCAAATGCTAAATTGGAGGAGGAGCTAATTGTTCGTCCTACAAGTGAAGCTATAATTTGGTCAACTTATAAAGGTTGGGTTCAGTCTTATCGCGATTTGCCTTTATTAATTAATCAATGGGCAAATGTAGTTCGATGGGAGATGAGAACGCGTTTGTTTTTACGAACTGCCGAATTTTTATGGCAAGAAGGGCATACCGCTCATGCTACACGTTCAGAAGCTATTGAAGAATCTGAAAAAATGATGAATGTATATGCTGATTTTGCCCAAAATTTTATGGCAATTCCAGTTATTAAAGGTTTGAAAACAGAAACGGAGCGATTTGCAGGTGCTGAAGAAACCTATTGTATTGAAGCATTGATGCAAGATGGAAAAGCGCTTCAAGCGGGTACTTCACACTTTTTAGGTCAAAATTTTGCAAAAGCATTTGACGTAAAATTTGCAACTGCGGAAGGGAAACAAGAATACGTATGGGGAACTTCTTGGGGTGTTTCGACACGACTGATGGGTGCTTTAGTAATGACGCATTCGGATGACAACGGATTGGTATTACCTCCTAATTTGGCACCTATTCAAATTGTAATAGTTCCTATTTATAAAACAGACGAACAATTTGAAGCAGTTTCTGCCGCAGCACATACGTTGGTAAGTCAATTTAAAAAATTAAACATTTCGGTTAAATTTGATGATCGAACTACTCAAAAACCAGGATTTAAATTTGCAGAATGGGAATTAAAAGGAGTTCCGGTTCGGATAGCTATTGGACCAAAAGATTTGGAAAATGGAACTTTTGAGGTTGCAAGACGCGACACTTTGACAAAGGAAATCATTTTAAAAGATGAAATTGTTAAGCATATAAGTGAATTATTAGACACAATCCAAACTGATTTATTCAACAAAGCTTTACAATATAGAAACAGTCATATTACAGAAGTTAATTCATTTGAGGAATTTAAATCAGTTTTGGAAGACAAAGGAGGTTTTGTTTCAGCTCATTGGGATGGCGCTCCAGAAACGGAAGAGAAAATTAAGGAACTGACAAAAGCAACAATAAGATGTATTCCTTTAGGTCAAGTAAAAGAGACTGGAAGCTGTGTTCTGACAGGGAATTCAAGTGAAGGACGCGTACTTTTTGCCAAAGCTTATTAAAAAAAATAAAAAATTTTCACTTTAGACTTGCGTGAATAAAAAATAGTTGTATTTTTGCATCCGCATTCAGGAAGCAGGGCCCGTTCGTCTATCGGTTAGGACGCATGGTTTTCATCCATGTAAGAGCGGTTCGATTCCGCTACGGGCTACTATTTTTCTTGAGTCGAAGTTTACACTAACTATAAAAGTGATATGGCCCGTTCGTCTATCGGTTAGGACGCATGGTTTTCATCCATGTAAGAGCGGTTCGATTCCGCTACGGGCTACGAATTTAAATTGATTTTTGTCAGTTTAAAAACAAACTTAGAGAATACTGGTCCGTTCGTCTAGGGGTTAGGACGCCAAGATTTCATCTTGGTAACAGGGGTTCGATTCCCTTACGGACTACTGAATTAGTTGTAAATAAGTTTTGTAAAATAAAAAACTGGTGTCTCGGAATTTTGTTTTATTAGTTAAAACCAAAGTGATTGCATTGTAATTGTGGGAGGTTTTTCTTTTTTAACTAGTATTTATAATAATTATTACATCTAAAAATTAAAACGAAATGGCAAATCATAAGTCAGCATTAAAAAGAATCAGAAGCAACGAGAAAAGAAGAGTATTAAACAGATACCAACACAAAACTACTCGTAATGCAATTAAAGCTTTACGTTTAGCTACTGAAAAATCTGATGCTACAGCTAAATTATCAGCAGTAATTTCTATGGTAGATAAATTAGCGAAGAAAAATATTATTCACAATAATAAAGCTTCAAACTTAAAATCTAAGTTAACGAAACACGTAGCTAAATTGTAATACTTACTTTTAGTTATATATAAAGAAAAGCACTCAGGGATGAGTGCTTTTTTTATGCTTTATATTTTTCTTATTTAATTTTCTCTAATATCGTCTCTAGCATTTCTTTGGTCAAAGGTTTGGGTAAGAAAGCCGCCACCATAGGGAAGTCCTTTGATCGCTCTATGTCATTTGGATCAATAGATGAGGATAGTAATATTACTTTTGCAGCTCTATAATGATCTAGAAATAAAGTACTGCTGAATTGTTCTAAAAATTCCCAGCCATCCATTACAGGCATATTTAAATCAAGCAAAATAACCAATGGTTTTTTTGAAACAGTATTTTCTTCAATAACTTCCGGACGTTCCAAATATTGAATTGCAATTTCTCCATTTGCCGCAGTTATGACTTGAGAAGCAAAATCAGACTTGGACAAGACGAGTTTCGACAACAATAAAGCTATTGGATCATCGTCTACACAAATTACTTTTTCAAGTTTCATTCTTCTATTTTTTTAAAGTTAATCTTAAATCGCGTTCCTTTATTCACTTCACTTTCAATTTCTATGGTTCCTCCCATACTTTCAATTTGAGATTTAACGAGATAAAGTCCTAGTCCTTTACTGTCAGGATAATTGTGAAACCTTTGATAAAGACCAAATAATTTATCTTTATACTTATTTAAATCAATTCCTATCCCGTTATCTTCAAAAATTAATTCTATACCGTCTTTCTTATCAAGCAGTTCGACGCTTATTTTAGCTCTTCGTTCTAAAGATCGGTATTTTAATGAATTGGTCAGTAAGTTAAGTAAAATACTCTCTAAATACGCTTTATGGGAATAAATTTTTGCGTTTTTATCGATATTTATTTCTAATTCTGGATCATTCTGTTCTATTAAAATATTTATTTGACTTAAAACATTTGTAATGGACTCAAAAACATTTACTTCTGTTTTTCCAATGGAAGGATTGTCTCTAATGATCACTACTTTCCCTAAATCTAGAACGGTTTCATTCAATAATTTGGTTGATTTTGAGAAGCCATCGATAATTAATTGTAGCTCTTCATCTTCAATTTTCAAATCATTGGTTAAGTTCAAAAGGCCTATTAAATTAGAAAGTGGAGCTCTTAGATTGTGCGAAGTAATATATGAAAATTGGCGTAAATCTTTGTTGTTTTGTGTCAATTCTGCAATCAGCTGTTCTTTTTCTCGCTCCTGCTGCTTCTGCTCCGTGATATCTCTTTTAATTGAAATCCAATGTGTATGTTCCTTTTCTTTATTAAAAACGGGTACCATAATAAACTTCACCCAATACTTATCACTGTTTTTTCGGTACGTTGCTGTTTCAATTTCACATTCTTGCTTGTTTTCTAAACTAGAGATGAGTTGTAAATAGGCATCGCTATTTTTTTCAATGAATAAAGTGTCCAGCATCGACTTATTTATAATTTCGTCATGATTATAACCGGACATCGCCGTGTACGCTTGATTTGCAAAAACCACGTTTGGAACTACTTTTTGGGAAATATCAGCATCTGTAATAACAACGGCGTCTTTTGCGTTTGTAATAACAGTTTCTAACAACTTCAATCGCTCTTCTTCCTGTTTTTTCTTTGTAATATCCTGCATCGCACCAATCATTCGAAGGGCTTCATTGTTATTATCGGTAACTAAAAATCCACGGTCTAAAATATATTTATAAGTACCATCTTTACATTTAAAACGGTACTCGTCTTGCCATTTTTCTGAACGTTGCTCTAGAAAGGAATATAATTTTACAGACATTCGGATACTGTCCTCGGGGTGTATTCTATCAAACCACCACTGCGATGTTTCTTCAATATCGTCCTCCTCATAACCAAAAACATTTTGTATTCCTCTATTCCATGTAAATATATTAGTAGTAACACTCCAGTCCCACACCGTATCACTCGTTGCTTTAGCTACTATATCATATCGTTCTTTAGATTCTTTAATTTCATCATTAATTAATTTTTGTCGTTTGATTAGATTTATACTTGCTTTAAGATTTTCGAAAATCAAATAACGGAAAGTAAGTCCACTTATAATGATAAACAGTAGGTAAGAGCTTAAATGAAATAAAACCACATCGTCGGGGTCAGTTATGATTTGAATGACAAAACCACTGGCTATTGCCAGCAAAATGGAGACAATAATAAAAACAAGAGTAATTCTATTTGCTTTATTTTTCATTAGTTCAAATATATAGAAAATCTAAAGATTATTGTAAATTTTTCTTAATTATAGCGAATTTGAGTCCATAAAATCTGCTTGAAATTCTATTAAATACATTATTAAACAGTTAAGTCGTATTTTATTTAATATTTTTTTAAAAAAAGCGTACATTTGCACCCACAAAAAATATTAGATGGAATCTATAAGAAACATTGCAATTATTGCTCACGTCGATCACGGTAAAACTACTTTGGTGGATAAAATTATGTATCACTGTCAACTTTTTCGCGACAACGAAAATACGGGTGACTTAATCCTGGATAACAACGACTTAGAGCGTGAAAGAGGTATTACTATTACTTCTAAAAACGTTTCTGTTCAGTACAAAGGAACTAAAATTAATATTATTGACACTCCTGGTCACGCCGATTTTGGTGGAGAGGTAGAGCGTGTCCTAAACATGGCTGATGGCGTTTGTCTATTAGTTGATGCTTTTGAAGGTCCGATGCCGCAAACGCGTTTTGTACTTCAAAAAGCAATTGATTTAGGTCTTAAGCCTTGTGTCGTTATTAATAAGGTAGACAAAGAAAACTGTACGCCAGAAGAAGTTCATGAAAAAGTTTTTGACTTAATGTTTGAACTTGGTGCAGAAGAATGGCAATTGGATTTCCCTACTGTTTATGGTTCTGCTAAAAATAACTGGATGTCTGACCATTGGGAAAACGTAACTGATAATGTAGAAGCATTGTTAGATATGGTTATCGAAAATGTGCCAGCTCCTAAAGTTTCTGAAGGAACACCTCAAATGTTGATTACTTCTCTTGATTTCTCTGCTTTTACAGGTCGTATCGCTATTGGTCGTCTTGAAAGAGGTGTATTGAAAGAAGGAATGCCTATCTCATTGGTAAAAAGAGACGGAACTATATCTAAATCACGTATCAAGGAATTACATACTTTTGAAGGACTTGGTCGTAAAAAAGTACAAGAAGTAATTGCTGGAGATATTTGCGCAATCATTGGTGTGGAAGGTTTCGAAATTGGTGATACAATCGCTGATGCTGAAAACCCAGAAGGACTAAAATCTATTGCTATTGACGAGCCAACGATGAGTATGTTATTTACTATTAACGATTCACCGTTCTTTGGTAAAGAAGGTAAATTTGTAACTTCTCGTCATATTCGTGAAAGATTAACTAAAGAGTTAGAGAAAAATTTAGCCATGAAAATGGGTGAAACTGATTCTGCTGATAAATTCATGGTTTTTGGTCGTGGTGTACTTCACTTGTCTGTTCTTATTGAAACAATGAGAAGAGAAGGTTACGAAATGCAAATTGGTCAACCACAAGTTATCATCAAAGAAATTGATGGTAAAAAATGTGAGCCAATTGAGGAACTTACAATCGATTTACCAGAAACGCTTTCAGGAAGAGCTGTAGAATTTGTAACTCTTCGTAAAGGAGAAATGCTTTCTATGGAAACTAAAGGGGAACGTATGATTATAAAATTCAACATACCATCTCGTGGAATTATTGGATTGCGTAATCAATTGCTTACTGCAACTGCAGGTGAGGCTATTATGGCACACCGTTTTATTGGATACGAGCCTTACAAAGGTGAAATTGCTGGACGTAACAAAGGGTCGTTAATTTCTATGGAAAAAGGAAAAGCAATTCCTTACTCAATCGATAAATTACAAGATCGTGGTAAATTCTTCGTTGAACCAAATACTGAAATCTATGAAGGTCAAGTAATTGGAGAAAACTCTCGTGCTGATGACATGTGTGTCAACGTAACGAAAGAGAAAAAACAATCTAACGTACGTTCTTCTGGAAATGATGAAAAAGCGAGAATTATCCCGCCAATCATTTTCTCTCTTGAAGAAGCTTTAGAATACATTCAAAAAGATGAATATGTTGAGGTTACACCAAAATCTATTCGTTTGAGAAAAATATATTTGACAGAAACAGATAGAAAAAGATTCAAAGTCTAGTTACATTTTGTTATAAAAATCAAAAGCCATTCTGAAAAGAGTGGCTTTTTTTTTGTTTATTAATTTCAGGAGCTATTTCCGGCTATTCATTTCAAGTCCTCATTTGTAAAGCAATTTTTCCAATGACCGGAAAGGAGCTTCCTCTGGTCGCTCTTTTCGGTCAGGAAAAAATAAGCTTTTCTAATTCCGGGCTTTCCATGGCTATCCGGGCTACAAAGAAGACAAAGATGAAAAACAAGACTTTTTTCGGTAACATACAAAAAATCTACCTTTTTTATGCTTTAACTATTTGAAAAGCAAATGATTGTTGTAATATTAGAATTTGTTTAAAAATATCATGTAAAAAATGTCAATAGTTTGATTATTTAAATAACTTTGTAATTCAAAGTACTTTTAATAAATTAAACTTAAAAAAATGGGAGTAAGTCTAGAGTCACTTAAAAAATCTACTAGCCAAGTTGGTGTGAAATTAAGCATTGGTGTAACCGCTTTTAGCATTCTAATGCTAATAATAGCGCTGTTAGGTATTGAATTTAAAAACGAAGTAGCTGAATCACTTTGCTTTTTTGCCTTGATTGTCCAACTTTTCTACGGAGTAATCCTCTGTTTTTTAATTTTGAAAAAAAGAGAAAAATACAATCACTTGATTCCTTTTCTCTTTCTGAATTGGTTTATAGGCTGTTTTTGCACCAACGTTTTGGTTAATATCTTCGAAAATTTACCAATTTGGGTTTATGCAAGTACTTTTATTTTCTGTATTACTAATTTCTTTATTTACAGCAATTTTCGTCAAAAAATAATAACTCCTGTTTCTTATTTTTTCAATGGACTGTCCTTTGTTCTGATTATTTATTATGCAATTTACCTTATTCCAATTGCACCCTATTCTGCAATTGGAATATTGGCGCTTGGTCTTGGTTTTTATGGTTTAGTACCAATGGTTGTACTGATTATTCACTCTGCAACATTGGTTAAAGTGCTGTCTGATAATAAAAGAAACACCTACATTTTCTTTTCAGGAATAGCGACCGTTTTCTTTGGTGTAATTTTTTTTACAATTATGCTGAATGCTGAACGTAATAAAATCCAAACATATTCTGTAACAAAGTCATTTGAAAATAATGCAGATCTACCGACTTACATCACAATTTCTCAAAATCTCGAACCAAATTTTTTCAATGAAATTCTGCTAAAAAGAGACATTGTATATGTAAGTACTGAAAATTTCTTTGAATTTAGAAGCTTCAATAATTTTGGTCAAAAACAGTATAATGAACGAAAAATTCACAATCCATTCATTAACATTGGTTATGTGTTTACAAATGACTTGAATTTAAGCACTGACGACCGAATTAATATTTTAAAATCAAATTTTGATAAGCGATTAGAGACAGAAGAACAATTGTGGAGTGGTCGCGATTTGATAACTAAAAACATAAAGGAAGATGTCAAAATATACACGAAAGAACGTTTAGCTTACACAGAAATCACGATGGATATTGCTTGTGATAAAAAATCTTGGGGCCAGAAAGAAGCGATTTATTCCTTTCAACTTCCTGAGGGTTCTGTAGCAACTTCATTATCATTATGGGTCAATGGAATTGAACGAAAAGGGATTTTGACAACCAAAGAAAAAGCAGAAAAAGCATACAAACAAATTGTTGGTGTAGAAGCGCGAGACCCATCATTAATGCAGTGGAAGGAGGGAAATAGGGTAGTTGTTCGTGTTTTTCCTATTTCAAAAGATTTACCAAGAACCTTCAAGTGCGGTTTTACAACTCCATTAAAAGTAGAGGGAGAAACGATGAAATATGAGAGTTTAAATATAAAAGGACCAAATATTTCTAATGCAGAAACTGTTTCTAGAATTCAAATGGTGGGTGATGATAAATTTGAAGCTAGTAAAGTTTTCGAATTAAAAAATGGTTATTACATCAACGAATCCAAAGGTTTGGATGAATGGGATGTGAATATGGATTTGAGTAATCAATTTTATGGAACTTCATTTGTTTGGAAAGATAATGTCTACGAAATAGAACCAATTGAAAAAGAGATGGTTTCTTTTACGCCAAGCGAAATTGTTCTGGATTTGAATGCGAATTGGGATTTGGAAGAGATTAAAGAAATTGTAAAGCATAATGATAGGAACTATTTTGTTTGGCAAAATCAACAAAAGAAGGAAATAAATTCGTCAAATTATGAAGCAGTTTTTGAAGAATTTGAAAGTCTGCACTATTCATTACTACCACTTTTCAAATTGAAAGATAATAGCTTAGTCATTACCAAATCAGGAGAATTTTCTGCCAATTTTGAAGAACTGCAAACTTCTAATTATTTGTCAAAACTTAGAAAGCGAACAAAAAATAGAAATTTGAAAGTCATTAATATTTCTAATGAAATCAACCCATTTTGGCAAACTGTAAAAGAGCAAAAATATGTGGATTATTTAAAAACAGATTTAGAAAATACTCTAAAATTAATTCAAAACAATCAATTTGTTTCTTTTCCTACAGCTGAAAACTCCGTTATTATTGAATCTTCAAATTGTGTTATTCGGGAGAAAAGTAAAACTTCAGCTGCATCAAATGGTTCTAATCATATCTTTAGAATGTATGCTTTTGGAAAAGTTTTAGAGGAACAAGTGGCGATACAGGATGATTCTTTATTGCAAAATAAATATGTTGATTTGGCGAAAGAGGCAAATATTGTTACTCCAATTTCGTCTTTAATCGTTCTAGAAACAGATGCGGATTATGAGACGCATGGAATTGAAAAGAACGTGAATACATTAGGGAATGCTTCGATGAATAACGACGGGGCGGTTCCAGAACCTCATGAATGGTTATTGATTACTGTAGGATTAGGTGTGATTGCTTTCTATTATAAAAAATCTAAAAAGCAAATAGCGTAAATGAAAGTGCTAAATCAAAATATAAAATATCTCGTCATCATCGGTTTGATTTTGCTTTTTGTAGTGAATTATTCGATACTGGTTTTAGGTTTTAGTAGTGATTTTTTTGGAATTGTTTTTTCAGTACTACTATTTTTTATTGGAGGAAGAAAAACAACTTTAAAAGTAAATTATCTGTTGATTGGTTTGATAGTAATTTTGGAATTTATCAGTTTCCGGCTTCATACTAAATCATTGCACTTTTTAGCACTGATGTTATTCGCTTGCTTGGTTTATTATGAATTTACCAAGAAGTTTTCGTTTATAGCCTTGCTTTGTATTTTGCTGTTTTCTACCGTTTTTAGTAAATTCTTTGAACACATGACTACAGAAATCAAACAATCATTATGCGAAAATGTGTATGTTGTTCTCAATAATTTCATAAATATTGATAGAATAGAAGGCGTTAATTTTTACATCAACGGTGCTAAAATATCTATAGATACGGCTTGCATGGGTTTGGCAATGTTCAAGACGGGATTACTGATTGGCGCGATTTTACTGACATTGGAAGAACGAAAACAGAAGCTGTATTTTTCGGTTTTTCAAATTGTAAGTTTTAGTATTGCAGTCGTCGTCTTGAATATAATTTCTAATTATTTTAGAATAATTACGTTGATTTTACTGAATTGTACCGAAGAAAATACGCTACATCATACCATTGGATTAACCTGTTTTATAATTTATCAAGTAATTCCGATGTTGTTGTTAATTCGTTTTTTGAAGCCCAAAAGCGTTGAAATGAATGTTATTAAATCGCAAAGAAGTTTGGTATTGATATTATCTGCTTTCTTAATTATGGTAGTGACAAGTATCGAAATGAAAAGCGATTTGAATTATGATTTACTTGTCAACTTGGATTCGAAATACGACATCAAAAAAGGAGTTTGGGTTGATAACGAAGTTTTTAAAATAGAAACCTACGACAAACTGATTTACATAAAAACGCCATCTCATAAACCGCTTATTTGCTGGACAGGAACTGGCTACAAAATCACTGAATCGAGAGAAGTTGTAATAGAAAATGAATTGATTTGGTTCAATAAAATGGAGAAAGATAACGTCAATTATCAATCTTTGTGGTGGTATGAATGCGACGGAAAAAAATATACTTCATTTATAGAAGTCATGTTGATTCGCTTGATATATCCAAAACCAATTCGGCTTATAAATGAGACGAGTATCATTAAGTAACAAAAAAACCGAAGACTTTAAAGCTCCGGTTTTCTGTTTTTTAAAAATAATATTTTAAACTTTTTTTTACATATAAGTTACCTTCTTTGCTTTCACAATAAAAAACAAACCGATTATTATAAAAGGAATACTCAACCATTGTCCAGTTGAAAGCAAGCCTAAAACAGATTCGAATCCGCCTTGACTTTCTTTTACAAATTCCACAATAAATCGAACGGTAAAGAGTAAAACTAAGAACAATCCAAACAATAAACCTTGTTTCTCTTTCATATCAGTTTTCCAATATCCGTAAAACAATACTAGGAAAACAAAAATATAACCAAATGCTTCGTATAACTGAGATGGATGTCTGAACGGAATTGCCGCTAAAACATCACTAAATTTACTGTTGTTTTCCAATGCATGAAAAGCAGCATCCTGACTTGGAACGCCGGTAATTTGTTCCACATTTCTTCCCGCCCAAAATTCGTCTTCACGAACAAATTTCACAGCATAAAAATTATCTCCAGAAGTGGTATGTCCATAAATTTCAGAGTTGAAAAAGTTTCCCAGTCGTACGAAAATTGCACCACTTGCTACAGGAATAACTACGCGGTCTAAAACCCATAATAAAGGTCTTTTCATTACTTTTTTGCTGAAATAAAACATAAAAATAATGATTGCAATTGCTGCACCATGACTTGCTAATCCACTAAAACCTGTAAACTGAAATTCTGGTTGCGTCTTGAACGGAAGGAAAACACTTATTGGGTCTTGTGAGAATAATTCCGGTTGGTAAAAAATAACGTGACCTAACCGTGCACCAAGTAAAGTAGCAATAACAGTCCAAATAAACAATGAATCTAATTTTTCAATTGGTTCATTTTCACGCTCAAAAATGTGCTTCATTATGTACCATCCCAATCCAAAAGCAATGACGAACATCAGGCTGTAGTAGCGAACCATGAAAAAACCTAAATCTATTCCTTGCGAAGGATTCCAAACTATTCCAAGTATATGCATTATTCTATATTTTTTTTGTAAAAATAGATTTTTGTAACCAAATTCTATTTAAAATTGTATTAATGTTTATGATTGCAATTTTTAGGAGGAACGGGGTCGTAACCGCGTTTCCCCCAAGGATGACAACTCAAAATACGTTTTGCACCCAAAAACCCACCTTTAAATAACCCATGAATTTGCAAGGCTTCCAACGTATATTGTGAACAAGTGGGTTCAAAACGACAAGCGGAAGGTAAAAAGGGAGAAATTCCCAATTGATAAAACCGGATCAATAGAATAAATGGTGTTATCAATATTTTTTTAAGCATAAAGTGAATGTCAAATGAGTGTTATAATGAAAAAGTGGTGCCGTCTTTTCCGTCTTTCAACTGAATTCCTAATTCAGTCAATTGGTTACGAATTACATCTGACATGGCAAAATCTTTGTTGGCTCGAGCCAAATTTCGCATATCTATCAATATATTTACTAAACCTTCCACTTTATCCGAATTTTCGGCGGTATCTTTTACATTTTCTAAACCTAAAACATCAAAAATAAAGGCTTCAAATGTAGTTTTGAAATCGGCTAAATCAATTGCAGTTAGTGTTGCTGTTCCTTCTTTCATCAAGTTGATAAAACGTACACCTTCAAAAAGTTGGGCAATTAAAATTGGAGTGTTAAAGTCGTCATTCATTGCATCATAACAATCTTGTTTCCACTTGGAAACATCCAGTGAAGATTTGGCTTGACCTGAAATTTCTTTTAAGGTAGAAACCGCTTCCATCAATCGATTATAACCTTTTTCGGCAGCCACAATTGCATCATCAGAAAAGTCAAGAACGCTACGGTAATGTGCTTGAAGCATGAAAAATCGCGTTACCGATGCTGAAAATGATTTACTTAAAATGGTGTTGTCTCCTGATAAAATTTCGCCAGGCAAAATATTATTTCCTGTCGACTTTGCCATTTTTTTACCATTTAAAGTCAACATATTGGTATGCATCCAGTAATTTACAGGTGATTGTCCTTTCGAAGCTTGATTTTGAGCAATTTCACATTCGTGATGCGGAAATTTCAAATCCAATCCGCCACCGTGTATGTCAAAATGATTCCCTAAATATTTAGTGCTCATTGCGGTACATTCTAAATGCCAACCCGGAAAACCATCGCTCCAAGGTGAAGGCCATCTCATTATGTGTTGTGGCTCGGCTTTTTTCCAAAGCGCAAAATCTTGCGGATTTCGTTTATCACTTTGTCCATCAAGTGTTCGAGAATTTGATAACATATCTTCTAAATTCCGACCACTTAAAATACCATAATGATTTGATTCATTGTATTTTTTTACGTCAAAATAGACCGAACCATTTGAAATGTAACCAAAGCCATTATTAATAATTTCCTTAATTACTTGAATTTGCTCAATTAAATGTCCGGTTGCCGTTGGTTCAATACTTGGTGGTAGAAAATTAAAACGCCTCAATATATCGTGAAAATCAATCGAATAGCGTTGCACAATTTCCATCGGTTCCAGTTCTTCCAAACGTGCTTTTTTGGCAATTTTATCTTCGCCTTCATCCACATCATCCACAATATGACCCACATCCGTAATGTTCCTCACATAACGAACCTTATAATCCAAATGTAGAAAATACCGATAAATCACGTCAAAAGACATAAAAGTTCGCACATTTCCCAAATGCACATTGCTGTAAACGGTTGGCCCACAAACATACATCCCTACATTTCCATCGTGAATAGGTGTAAATAACTCTTTTTCACCAGAAAGGGAATTATAAATTTTGAGTGACTGATTTTTATGTAATGACATTTTTGTTTATTTTTTAGGAGCTATTTCCTGCTATCCGTTTCAATCTTTAGTTTTTTAAAGGAAAAAACTAAAGGATTTCCACTACTATCAGGGCTAGGGGTTCCGTCTTCGAATTAAAATTTCGTCTCCATCTGAATGTAATCCAGAAATTCACGTTTGGTATCCTTGTCTTTGAATTTTCCACCAAACTCAGAAGTTACGGTGCTACTTTCAATATCACGAATACCTCTCGAATTAACGCAAAGGTGTTTGGCGTCAATTACACAAGCAACATCTTCCGTATTCAAAGCTTTCTGAAGTTCTTGTACAATTTGCATGGTCAAGCGTTCCTGAACTTGTGGACGTTTGGCAAAATAATCAACAATCCGGTTCATTTTGGATAAACCAATTACGCGACCACTTGAAATATACGCAATATGAGCTCTACCTATAATAGGTAACAAATGGTGTTCACAAGTGGAGTAGAGGGTGATGTTTTTTTCAACCAGCATCTCGCCGTACTTGTAATTGTTGTCAAAAGTAGAAGCACTCGGTTTCTTTGCAGGATTTAAGCCGCCAAAAAGTTCTTTTACAAACATTTTTGCAACCCTATTTGGTGTACCTTTTATACTGTCGTCATTTAGGTCCATTCCTAAGGTTTGTAAAATCTTTTCGACATCAACTTTAATTGATTCGATTTTTTGTTCGTCAGATAGTTCAAAAGCATCTTTTCTAACGGGATTTTCGGCACTCGTTGCAATGTGATTGTTTCCAATTTCGTCTTGCAAATCGTTGGTATTTATCATTAACGGGAGATATTATATTGTCTTAAAAAGTAAAGCAGCAAAGGTAAATAATTATATCTTAAGAATTTCTAAAGGTGTTAAAATTTAAAATTAAACAAATCACAATAATTTATACGTTTTTTTTTTGTAAATTTCGACGCCTAAATTAATTTTAATATGAAAAATAATTACCTTATAACGATTATAGCGATGCTTGCTAGTTGGTGTTCTTATGCACAATTTGAACCAAGTGAGGCACCAGTAGCAATCATAGAAGTTGAAGAATATTCACCTCCATGCTATCCCACGGACTGTACAACTTTAAATGCGGAATACTTTAAAATTAAGCCTACGAATACTTACGAAGTAAAGCCTCTTACATATCAAAATTTATATAGTTATACAGGAGGTACTGTTTTAAATATTACTTCAAGTGATGATATTTGGTCTCCCGTTTTCAATTTGCCATTTAAGTTTTGTTTCTATGGACAAATTTATGATAAAGTAATCATGGGTTCCAATGGAGTAATCAGTTTTGACACGGGTGCAGCAGGTGGTTATTGTCCATGGTCATTTAATTCCGCTATTCCTAATACAGGTTTTCCAGTTAAAAATGCCATTTATGGTGTTTATCAAGATACGGATATGAGAACTCCTGCAGTTGTGCAAAATCCAGCAATCCAAAATATTAATTATTATGCAGGAGGTACGGCGCCAAATCGGTATTTTGTGGCTAATTTTAACCGTTTGCCACAATTTAGTTGTGGAGGAAATTTAGGGGACTCTGACCAAAACCCTAGTGATACAGATACAGGATTATCTACGACTCAAATCGTAATTTATGAAACTACAAATATTATTGATGTAATTGTTTATAAGCGAGTCCCTTGTAATTCATGGCAAAGTGGTAGAGGTGTTATTGGATTGCAAAATGCTGCAGGTACAAGTGGAATTGCACCACCTTTAAGAAACACTGGTAATTGGTCTGTTTTAGGAACAGCGGCAAGTCCATCAGAAGCTTGGCGTTTTTTTCCAAATGGTAATGACCCAACTCCACCCTTAGTTTTAATTGAGTGGTTTGATGAAGCGGGCAATTTTATTGGTAATGGTACAAATGTTACTTTACCAAATGGGGATTCTACAAATAATATTGAAGTTTGTCCTACTGAAAATCAAACATATACTGTTAGGGCTACTTATGATCGTTGTGGTCAAACCGATACCGTTATTGTTGAAGATACAGTATTAGTTGAAATAGCAGATCCGTTGGTTGGTATCGACCCTGTTGATTTGATTTTCTGTAATGATGAATATCCAGCTACGGTAAATGTAAATCAAGACACTTATATTTTAGATGGAGCTGATCCATTTGATTATGAAATTTTGTATTTTTTAAATTTAGTAGATGCAGAAAACCAAGCAGATTCAAATCAAATACCTACCGTTAATGGAGTGACTAATATTGTCATTAATGATGACGACCCAGTTACAATTTACTCTTTAATTAGAGGAGCTTTTGGAGGTGTTTGTACGAATATTCGTCCATTTACAGTTGAAGTAGGAACTCCAAAAGGTGATTTTACCTATCCTGAAGATGCAACTGATGTGGATGTGGATACTTCAACTTTTTGTTTCAATTCTAATAGTGCTTTAGCACCCGTTTTAGATCCAGACGATGGATTGACTGAAGGAGGAACATACACTGTAGATCCACCAACAGGACTTACAATAGATCCTACTACCGGAGTTCTAGATTTAACTGGTGCGGTTGCAGGAACATATACGATTAATTATGATATTGAAGAAAACACTGATCCGGGAGGATGTCCGGCATTTAATGCAAATACAATAGTAATTATTGAATCGTGTATCGATGCAACAGTAGCTAATTCTGGCCCTTTTTGTCAAGGAACAGCAACTTTTGAATTAACTACAACATATACCGAGCCACCAGGTGGAGCAACAACCTATGAATGGACCGATAATGACGGAACAATTGTTTCAACGGTTCAAAATCCAGTAGGTGTTGCTGTTCCAGCTGCTGCAGGTTCATATACTTATAGTCTAGTTATTACTCAAAATGGAGCGGATTCGGAAGAATTTACAACAGTCTTAATCGTACATCCAACTCCAGAGGCAAGTTTTGTTTCGAGTTCAACAACGATTTGTACCAATTCTTCTACAACTATAACTTTCACGGGTACGCCAGGAGCTGAATTGAGTTTTACCAATGGAACAGATACTTACGACGTTACCTTTGATACTTCAGGCAATGCGGAGTTTATTACACCAGTTTTGGCAAATAATACCACTTATACTTTAGTTGATGTTACAGGAAATACAACTCCAGCATGTTCGGCAACGTTAAATGCTTCGATAACAATTACCGTTGGTTTACCAACGGCATCCATTGTTGGGTTTACCAATTCAATTTCAGTAATTTGTTCCGGAACAGGAACAGGATTAGAGATTCAAGGAACACCAAATGCAGTAGTTAGTTATACTAAAGATGGCGTGGCTCAAACAGATGTCATACTTTCAAGTACAGGAATATTTACAATTCCAACTGGAGATTTAACAGTCACGGCTACAACGACGTATACGTATGCTTTGACAAACGTAGAAAGTACGCCTACACCGCCAGCGGTTTCATGTTCAGATACAATTACAGGAGAAACGGCAACCTTAACAGTAAATGCATTACCGACGGCATCATTTACAGCAGTTTCTACAACAGTATGTGAAGGAACAGCAGCTACGTTGAATTTCACAGGAACGCCAAATGCTACGGTAACGTATAACAATGGAACAACTGATTTAACAACAATATTAAGTAATTCGGGAACATCAACAGTAACAACGGCGTTGCTTTCGGCAACAACGACCTTTACATTAGTAAGTGCCGAGGTAACAAATACGGTACTTTGTTCAAACACATTAACAGGAAGTATTATTATTACAATTGATGAAGAACCAATAATTACGACACAGCCAGTTGGAGATACGATTTGCATAAACGGAACACACACTTTTACAGTAGTTGCAACAGGAGCTAATTTAACGTACCAATGGTATAAAAATGGAGCAGGAAATCCAATTGCATCAGCAACAAACGCAAGTTATACGGTTGCAAATGCAACAGCGGCAAGTGCAGGAAATTATACGGTAGTTGTAACAGGAACCTGTGGTTTACCTGTAACATCAAGTGCAGTCACTTTAGTAATTACACAAGAAACAATCATTACAAACCAACCACAAGCATCAACAACCGTTTGTGTAGGTCAACCGCTTAATTTAAGTGTAGCGGCAACAGGAACTGATATAGCTTACCAATGGTTTTTAGGAACAACTTCTTTAGCAGGAGAAACAAATCCATCGTTAAATATAGCTTCAGCCACAACAGCTGATGCAGGAACATACACGGTTGTAATTACAAATTCATGTCAAGCAGTAAACAGTGCTAATGCAGTTGTTATTGTAAATGAGTTACCAGCGATCACTACGCAGCCAATAGGAACTACGATTTGTGAAGGAGAAGGAATAAGTTTGAGTGTTACAGCAACAGGAACAGGATTGACTTACCAATGGTTTAGAAATGGAACAATTGCGATTCCATCCGCCACTTCAGCTACTTATGCAGATGCATCGGTATCACTTGCTGAAGCAGGAAACTATACAGTTAGAGTAAGTGGCGCTTGTACACCAGCGGTAACTTCATCAATTGCAGTAATCAATGTAAACCAAGGAGTTACTCTCGCACAACAACCTGTGGCTAGTACAACTGTTTGTGTGGGACAGCCAATCAATTTAAGTGTAACAGCAACAGGAACGAACCTAACCTACCAATGGTATAGAGGAACAACTTCTTTAACAGGAAAAACAAATTCAACATTAAATATAGCTTCCGCCACAACAGCTGACGCAGGGACGTACACGGTTGTAGTTACAAATCCATGTCAAGGAGTAACAAGTGGAAATGCAGTGGTTATTGTAAATGAGTTACCTGTTATAACAGTCCAGCCGATTGGAGCAACCATTTGTGAAGAACAAGGAATTAGTTTGAGTGTAACAGCAACAGGAACAGGATTAACGTACCAATGGTTTAGAAACGGAAATCTACTTCCAGTAACTACGGCAACCTATAATGATGCTTCAGTAACACTTGCCGAGGCAGGAAACTATACTGTAAAAGTGAGTGGTGCATGTGCACCAGCGGTAACATCTGCCATTGCGGTAATAAATGTTAACCAAGGAGCTACTTTCAATTCACAACCCGTAGCAAGTACAATCGTATGTTCGGGAGAACCAGTATCTTTATCAATAGCCACTACAGGTGGAACAGGAGTAAGTTACCAATGGTTTAAAGGAAGTACAGCAATCGCAGGAGCGACCGGAACAACTTACACGATGAGTTCAACAGTTGTAGCCGATTCAGGAAGTTATACCTGTGTAGTCACAGTTGCTTCTTGCGGAACAAAAACATCAAATGCAGCGGTAGTTGTAGTTAATCAAGCGCCAGCGATTACGACACAACCACAAGGTAAAGAAATTTGTGTGGGAGAAAATGTTACTTTCGAAGTAGTAGCTACCGGAACTAATTTGACCTACCAATGGTACAAAGGAACAACAGCGATTTCAGGAGCAACAACAAGCAACTACACGATTTCAAATACAGTAGAGGCTGATAGTGGCAATTACTACTGTACCATAAAAAGTGCTTCTTGTCCAGATATCAATACCAATGTAGTCGCTTTATTAGTAAAACCATTACCATTTGCAACCATTTCTCAAGGAAATCCATCCACAATTTGTCAAGGACAAAGTACCCAAGTGATTTTCAATGGAACAGCAGGAGCGGTGGTGATTTATACCATCAACGGCGGAACACCAGAAACCATTACTTTGAATGCAAACGTACCAACCATTTTACCAACTGGAATTTTAGATGAGACAACGGTGTATGAATTAGTAAGTGTTACTTATACAGGAGCCAACGCTTGTTCGCAAAACTTAACAGGTTCAGCAACAGTGACGGTTAATCCATTGCCAAGTGTAATTTTAGAAGATGGATTTATTTGTATCGACCCGGTAACATTAGCAACGACAAGAATTTACAGATTGGATACGGAATTAAACGAAGCTGATTTTACATTCGCGTGGTTTGATGAAAACGGACCAATAGCAGGTCAAACGTACAGTTACTACGACGTAGATACTGTAGGACAATACGGCGTTACCATCACTGATATTGTAACAGGATGTCAATCATCGGCATTTGCCAATGTAGATTCTTCATCACCACCAACAGACTTCACTTATACCGTAAGCGGATTCTTTGCAGATAATCCAACAGTGGTTATTACAGCAACACCAATGGGAGATTACGAGTATCAATTGGATTACGGACCATTTCAAGAAAGCAATGTTTTTGATAACATTTCGGCAGGACAACATACCATTACCGTACGTGATCCACAAGCTTGTGATGTACTTACAAAAAGCGTGTTGATAATAGATTATCCAAAATATTTCACGCCAAATGGAGATGGGATAAATGATACATGGACTATCGAAACAATAGATAAAATTTCATTTAATAAAATTTACATTTTCGATAGGTTTGGAAAACTCGTTAAAGAGATGACTGCTGCAGGTGCTTGGGATGGAACTTATAACGGACAAGAACTTCCTGCAACCGATTATTGGTTTACAATTAACTATGAAGAGGCGGCAGTCAACAAAGAATTTAGAGCACATTTTTCATTAAAACGATAACTCTAAAATCAATATTGTTTAGAAAAAGATGTAATGAAAATTACATCTTTTTTTTATACCTAATTATTGAGGACGACTTAAAAAGAAGTCAAAAAAATAAGGCTTTACGAAAGTAAAGCCTTATCAGTAATATTGAATTTTAAAGATAATTATCTTGCGTTATAAACGGCAATTGCATCTTTTAAAATCTCGACACTTCTAATCAAATCTTCTTTTTTAAGAACGTAAGCAATTCTAACTTCATTCAAGCCAATCCCTGGCGTTGAATAAAACCCAGCTGCTGGAGCGACCATGACGGTTTCTCCGTTTAAATCGTACGACTCTAGCATCCATTGTGCAAATGTATCTGCATTGTCAATAGGCAAGCTAGCGATACAATAAAAAGCACCATTTGGATTTCCTACTTTTACACCTTCAATTTTATTTAAACCTGCAACTAAAACGTCACGTCTTTCTTTGTATTCCTCAATAACTTCGTCAAAATAGCTTTGAGGAGTTTCAAGAGCCGCTTCACTCGCAATTTGTGCAAATGTAGGCGGACTTAATCTTGCTTGCGCAAATTTCATTGCAGCACCCATTACTGCTGCATTTTTAGAAACGATACAACCAATTCTCGCTCCACACATGCTGTAACGTTTTGAAACGGAGTCAATCATAATCGCATGTTCTTCTAAACCAGGAACGTTTAAAACAGAGTGGTGTTTTTCGGAATCATCGTATATAAATTCACGATATACTTCATCTGCAATTAAAAACAAATCATGTTTTTTAACTACTTCTGCAAGTTTCAAAATATCTTCGTGCGAATATAATTTCCCAGTTGGATTGCCTGGATTACAAATCAAAATTGCTTTTGTTCTTGGAGTTATCAATTTCTCAAACTCTTCGATTTTTGGCAACTCAAAATTGTTTTCGATTGTGGTAGTTACAGGAATTACAGTCGCACCTGAAGCTACTGCAAATCCATTATAATTGGCATAAAAGGGTTCTGGAATGATAATTTCATCACCAGCATCCATTGTACTTCCGATAGCAAACATCAACGCTTCTGAACCTCCAGTTGTGATGATGATGTCTTTAACATCAACGGGTAAATCGTGACTTTTGTAGTACGCAGAAAGTTTCGTTCTGTAACTTTCAAATCCAGCAGAGTGACTGTATTCCAAAACTGTAATGTCAGCATTTTTCACCGCTTCTAGTGCCACTTCGGGTGTTTTAATATCGGGTTGTCCAATGTTTAGATGGTACACTTTATGTCCCTTTTTCTTTGCTATTTCTGAATAGGGAACCAATTTTCTAATTGGCGATTCAGGCATGGCTAAACCTTTGTTTGAAATCTTTGGCATAATTATAAAATTTGATGTGCAAAAGTCTGAATTTTTTTCTACTAAAGCCAATATTTTAACGGAGTAATACAAGGAATTAACACATTTCTTAGTATTTTTAAACAAAGAATTTATGGATGAAAATTATTATTACTTTTTGTTTTTCTTTAGTGTTATTTTTTTCAGGCACTGCCCAAGAAAGTTTTGATTTCGAAAGCTCAAAACACCGCATAAAGTTGCCTTTCAAATTAGTAAATAACCTCATAATTCTTCCCGTAAAAGTGAACGGTATTTCGCTTAACTTTCTTGTCGATACTGGAATAGAAGAAACAATTTTATTTAGTTTAGACGATAAAAAAGAAATCCCTCTGTATGATATTGAAAAAATTAAACTCAAAGGCCTTGG
Organism: Flavobacterium sp. SM2513; assembly: GCF_050908145.1. Lineage (GTDB taxonomy): Bacteria > Bacteroidota > Bacteroidia > Flavobacteriales > Flavobacteriaceae > Flavobacterium. The sequence goes on from NZ_CP194228.1 coordinate 1,971,232, forward strand.
AAGTCAAGAGCCTATAGAAGGTTTAAAAGCATATAGAAATATGCTATCAGTTAAGGGCTTGGAATTTAAAAATCAAGAAATTGTCGTTATTTTAGATCAAGGATTTAATTTCTCATCAGCTTTAGGCATTGAAGTTAATGGCATTATTGGGCATCATTTTTTCAGTCAAGGAGTTGTAAAAATTGACTACAACAGAAAAAGAATCATTCTTTATAATCCGAAAAAGTACCAGGAAAAAAAAGTGCTTTCGAAATTTGAAGCATTTGATTTTACATTAATTGATGCGAAGCCTTACATTAGTATGCAAGTGCAAATAGAAGACAAAACATTTGATGCAAAATGCCTGATTGATTCGGGCAATAGTGATGCATTATGGTTGTTTCAAGGTAAGAGTGATGATATAATAATTCCAGATAAGCATATTGACGATTATTTAGGACGGGGTTTTAGCGGTGATGTTTTTGGAAAAAAAGCAAAAATTAATACGCTATCGTTAGCAAATTACAATTTTCAGGATGTGGTTACTTCATTTCCGGATACACTTTCATTTGCTAATTTAAAGTTAGTGGATGGGAGATTCGGCTCAATTGGAGGTGAATTTTTACGGCGTTTCAACGTTATACTTGATTATCCAAATCAGAAATTATATTTACAAAAAAGCAAGTATTATAAAGATAAGTTTACCTACAACACTACAGGAATTACAGTTCATCACGCCGGACTTCAATGGTATCAAGAAGACCTCAAGATGGACGGTTTAGTAATGAGCCAAGATTTGATTCAAACTAAAAGTTTCGTAACAGATTTGAAGTATAATTTCAAACTTATCCCAATTTATGAAATACTGAATATTCGTAAAAATTCTACTGCAGAAAAGGTTGGTTTAAAAATTGGAGACGAAATTCTCAGAATAAATGGAAATAGTACATTTCAAATGAAATTAGAAAAAATTAACGAGTTTTTGAAAGGAGACGATAAAGAAGAAGTTACAATTGTGATATTAAGAAATGGAAATCAGCTTACATTTAATTTCAAAATCGTTGATTTATTGTGAAATTTGACTCTAGGTTAGAAAGTTTCTCCTTGTCCAACTTTCAATTTATACCTACATTTGCCCCACAACTACACAACACAATTTATGAGTTCTGACAACAGTAAAAGATATGCGCTTCGAGGTGTTTCGGCATCTAAAGAAGACGTTCACAACGCGATAAAAAACATTGATAAAGGTTTGTTTCCGCAAGCGTTTTGTAAAATTGTTCCTGATTATTTAACCAACGACGACGATTATTGCTTGATTATGCATGCAGATGGAGCAGGAACAAAATCCTCGTTGGCGTACATGTATTGGAAAGAAACGGGTGATTTATCGGTTTGGAAAGGGATTGCTCAAGATGCCTTAATTATGAATATTGATGATTTGATTTGTGTAGGTGCGACCGATAATATCATGCTTTCGTCAACTATTGGAAGAAATAAAAACTTGATTCCTGGCGAAGTTTTATCCGCAATTATCAACGGGACCGAAGAAATAATTGAAGAATTAAAAACATTCGGTGTTAATATCCATTCCACAGGTGGCGAAACCGCTGATGTGGGTGATGTGGTTCGTACCATTATTGTAGATTCTACCGTTACGGCTCGAATGAAACGCAAAGATGTTATTGACAACGCAAATATTCAAGCGGGTGATGTAATTGTTGGACTAGCCTCTTCTGGTCAAGCCAATTATGAGAAAAGTTACAACGGCGGAATGGGTAGTAACGGATTGACTTCAGCTCGTCATGATGTTTTTGACCACTATTTGGCCACAAAATATCCAGAGAGTTTTGATGCTGCAGTTCCTAGAGAACTTGTTTACTCGGGGAAAGTCAAATTGACGGATTCAGTTGAAAATTCACCTATAGATGCTGGAAAATTAGTGCTTTCGCCAACGCGAACATACGCTCCTATTATCAAGAAAATTCTGAGTCAATTTTCATCCAAAGAGATTCACGGAATGGTGCATTGCAGTGGTGGAGCACAAACTAAAGTGTTGCATTTTGTAAAAGAGGTTCACGTAATAAAAGACAACTTATTCCCGATTCCACCTTTGTTTAAATTGATTCAACAACAATCACTAACCGATTGGAAAGAAATGTATCAAGTCTTCAATTGTGGTCATCGAATGGAATTGTACGTTCCTGCAGAGGTCGCTCAGGAAATTATTGAAATTTCTGAATCCTATGGTGTTGAAGCCCAAATTGTGGGTAGAGTGGAAGCTTCTGATTCGAAAAAGCTTACCATTAAAAGTGAATTTGGAACTTTTGAATATTAATAAATCCTAAATCTAAACCTATGTACGAATTGCTTTTCTGGAAATATGAAGAAGGTGTCTATCTCAACCACCATGAAGTTTATGAAGCTTTAGATGACAACGAAGCAGTGGAAGGTTTGGAATTATTACAGGTAGATGTAATCGTGAATCGCATCAATTCTGTTTTCTCAAAATGGGAACGGGTGGACGATAACAGTTGGAAAAACAACGAAGGTCCGGGAGCATTTTGTGTAAAAACGACTCCGAATTCAGTGAAAATTGAATGTTACGGAACGGCAGGAAGTACGATGGATAAATTAGTTGATGTTTTGGACGAATATAAATGTCCGCTTTACGACCCTCAAGTTCCACAACGTTACGACGAAATGTACGAAGGGTAATTTTTACGAGCCTGATTAAAACGATAAAATAGATTTGAAATGAAAATAAATTTAAAGAACGGAATTGATAAATTGCTTTTTGGAATGCTTCAAAAAGATGTAGTTGCCATTTATGGAAAACCTACAAAGTCGTATAAAGATGAAGATGAAAACGTGATTTTGTTGTACAACGACCAGAAATTCCGATTGACTTTTTATGTAGAAGAAGATTTGAAATTAGGCTATATCGTTAGTTCTAACGAAGATTTGCAACTTGAGGGACAGAAAATTATTGGTAAAACAATGGAAGTTGTAAAGAAGGATTTAGCGCCAAAAGGGCTTAAAACTTGGGACGAAGAATCGTTTGATACGTTCGAAAATTACTTCAATGAAGATTTCTGGATGATTGTGCAAACGGAATTTGGATATGCTGTAAAAGTAGAACTTGGAGCAATCATCAAGAACGATGAATTCGAATGGAAGTTCAAAAAATAAAAGCATAAAAAAACCCTCAATTTATTGAGGGTTTTTTTATGCGTTCACAAGAACTTTTATTTATTGATTTTAATCAATTCAATTTCAAAAATCAAATCGCTTTTTGCCGGAATTACATTTCCCATGCCTCTTTCGCCGTAAGCCAAGTTATAAGGAACATAAAATTTATATTTAGAGCCTTCAGGCATCAATTGCAAGCCTTCAACCCATCCTGGAATTACTTGGTGTAAATTGAAATCAATAGGTTCGCCACGTTTGACGCTACTGTCAAATTCAGTCCCGTTAGTAAGCGTCCCTGCATAATGTACTTTCACATTACTTGTCATTACGGGCTTTTCGCCAGTACCTTCTGTAATAACAATGTACTTCAATCCAGTTGCAGTTGTTTTTCCTTTTTCAAATTCTTTTAAAACTGCAGCATTCATTATTTCTCGCTCTTTAGCTTCTTTAATGGCGGCAATTTTATCTGCTTCATTTGCGGCAGCAAATACCTTTACGGCGTTGAATTTCTTTGCATCAGCCCCTTTACGAACGATAGTTACTTTAGTCATCACATCATTTTGTACAATCTGATTTACTACGTCCATTCCTGAAACCACTTTTCCAAATACAGTGTGTTTTCCATCTAAATGTGGCGTCGGTTTATGGGTAATAAAAAATTGACTTCCGTTTGTATTAAGACCTGAATTTGCCATCGACAATATTCCAGCAGAATCATGTTTTAAGTCTGTAAATTCATCTTTAAATTTATAACCTGGGTCACCAGAACCTGTGCCTAAAGGATCGCCTCCTTGAATCATGAAATCATTGATAACACGGTGAAATTTCAAACCATCATAAAATGGTTTTCCTTTAAATGTAGCAGTTACATCAGGATTATTACCTTCTGCTAAACTGATAAAATTGGCAACCGTTACCGGAGTTTTTTTATAATTTAAGTCAATTGTGATTTTACCTTTGTTGGTTTCAATTTCCGCAAAAATTCCTTCGCTAGAATCGCTCTTTTTTTGCGCAAAAGTCGATAAAGTGGCAAAAAATAGCACAGCTGTTAAAAATTTTATTTTCATTTGTACATTTATTTTAAAAATTAATTATTCGGTTTTTCCATTATAGTTATATCAAAAATCAACGGCGTATTTGGTGGAATTAATCCATTTCCCGCTCCTGCTTCTCCATATGCTAAATTAGCGGGTATGAAAAGTAAAGCGCGGTCACCGAAAGAAAGTTTTTCCAAACCTTCTATAAAACCAGGAATCATTCCTTCTTTTCTGCCAGCCTGAAATGCCAATGGTGCATAACCGCCTTGTGCTTTTCGAGCTTCGTCAAACTTTCCAAAATCTTTCGCCACTTGTTCGATGCTACTGTCAAATAACGTTCCGTTTTCGAAAAATCCCGCATAATGAATGAAAATTTGTGTTCCATTTGTCGGTTTCTTGCCCGAACCTTTTTCGATGATTGTGTATTTTAAACCTGTTGGACTTTTAATTGCTTCTGCTTTACTTTTTTCGAATAGAGCTACTTTTTCTTCTAATACGGGTTGGTATTTATCGGAATACTCTTTTTCCATTTGCTTTACTTCATTCGCACTATTGTTGAAATAATCCGTAAAAACTTTCACAGCATCGAATTTTTTAGCCTCTTTTCCTTTTCTAATGATGGTTATAGAAACAATGCTGTCGTCTTGCACCACTTTATTTACAGTTTCCATCCCTGTAAGAACCACATGGCCAAAAACCGTATGCTTCCCGTCTAACCAAGGAGTTGGAACATGGGTAATGAAGAATTGACTTCCATTGGTTCCTGGACCAGAATTGGCCATAGATAAAATTCCTGGAGTGTCGTGTCGCAAATCAGTGATTTCATCTTTGAACTTATATCCTGCATCTCCCGAACCATTTCCTAACGGGTCACCACCCTGAATCATAAAATTAGCCAATACCCGGTGAAATTTCAATCCATTATAAAAGGGTTTGTTGCGTAAATTTTCGGTGACAAAGGCATTTTTCCCTTCTGCAAGTGAAACAAAATTAGCAACAGTAACCGGTGTTTTTTCAAATTCTAATTCGGCGAGTATTGTTCCTTTAGAAGTAACAATTTCAGCATATAAGCCGTCTGGTAAATCGGGATATTTATCTTTGCAAGAAAATAAAGTAGCCGTTAAGAGTACTAAAATAAGACGTGTTTTCATTTTTAAAATAATTATTCTGGTTTAATTTCTTCTGTCGATGTTGTTGGTGATTCCGCCTTTTTTACGGGTGCACTAACTTTTGGTTGCTTTTCAGTTCGCGCTACTGCTTCGGGTTTAAAATCTCTTAAATTCACTGTAACGATTAAGGGTAAATTTGGTGGAATTCTATCATTGTCTCCTCTGTATCCGTGACCTAAATGAGATGGAAAAAGAAAGCTGACTTTCTCATTCTTGTTCATCAATTTTATTCCGTCACGCAATCCCATCAAGATATTTTGTTTATCAACAAGGTACGTTTGCGGTTTTAATTCTACTTCAGAATAAATAATGTTACCTTTTAAATCGGTAATTTCATAGTCAAAAAATGCGACATCACCTCGTTTTGGTGTCAATGTATCTGTCGTGTTTTCCATTTCGTAGTAATACCAATACCCTTTTGTGGAGGCAATATATTTTCGTTCGGGATGGTTTTTAATCAAAGAATCAATTAACGCTTCTTCATTTGCAATTAATTTAATATTTCTGTTTACTGATTCTTTCATGAACTTACCTGAAGTTTGCGTAAGCGGTCGTCTTGCTTGTTGTTGTGAACAACTTGCCAGTAAAACAGCAATGGCAACTGGAATTATAATTCGAATATTGAACTGCATAGTTATTAGTTTATAGTAGTTTTGGTCAAAATTTCTTCAAATTTAGCCACGGTGTCGTTCATTGAAAGATACGATTTTCCACCTGCTGCATTAATATGTCCTCCTCCGGCAAAGTGGGTTCGAGCAAATTGATTCACATCAAAATCACCCTGCGAACGAAACGATATTTTAATGATATTTTCGTCTCGATGTTCTATAAAAATAGCGGTAAAGACGATTCCTTTAATGGATAATCCGTAATTTACAATGCCTTCTGTATCGCCTTTTACGTAATTGTTTTGGTCGAGTTCTTTTTGCGAAAGCGTGATATAAGAGGTTTTCTTGTCGTACAAAATTTTCATATTCTGCAAGGCTTGTCCCAATAATCGCAACCTGTCGTACGAATTGTTGTCAAATAAATTATTATGAACCGCACCATTTTCGATACCGATATCTATCAAATCTGCTACAACCCGATGCGTGGTACTTGATGTGGATGGAAAACGAAAGGAACCTGAATCAGTGACGATTCCTGTATAAATACAAGTAGCAATTGTTTTATCAATTGAGTTCTTGTAGCCTAGGTCCACAATAAAATGAAACAACATTTCGCAAGTCGAACCATATTTCGGGTCCGAAAACCTATATTTTGCATAATCGTCTGGTTTTTGATGATGATCGATCATTATAATTGGAGCAGTTATCTTTTTCAAAACATGTTCCATTTCACCCGTTCGATGTAAGGCATTGAAATCTAAGGTAAAAACCAAATCAGCATCTAAGATAATTTGAGCTGTTTTTTCTTTCTCTTTTTCGTAAATCAGCACGTTATCCGATGCAGGAAGCCAAGCTAAAAAGTCAGGAAATTCATTTGGAGCAATAACAATGGGCTGGTGACTTAGTTTCTTTAAAAAATGATACAGCCCTAAAGTAGAACCCATTGCATCTCCGTCTGGACTTCGATGTGGAATAATTACAACCTTTTTTGGAGTCGATAGCAATTCTTTGATTGCCTGAATGTCTTCGTCTTTCATAGAGTGCGAAAATACATTTTTTTGTTTAATCTTTTGGAGGTCTTATGCTTAAATTGCACTTTTACTGCGTTAAAGATTTTTTAAATTTCTTTTTGTGAGCAAATGATACAAAATATGCTTCGGTCCTTTGACCACTTGCGATTCATAAATCCCTAAATATCCCGAAAAAAAGTAGGCTACAAAACAGGCAATCCCCACGTAAATTCCGCTTTGCCAACCAAATAATTCAATACCCATAATGGTACAAGCTATTGGCGTGTGCGTCGCTCCCGAAAAAACAGCAACAAAACCCATTGCAGCAAGTAAAGAAACAGGTAAAGGAACGAAAATGGACAAAGCACTTCCTAAAGTGGCACCGATAAAAAACAAGGGTGTGACTTCGCCCCCTTTAAAACCTGTCCCTAAAATAAATGCCGTGGCAATTAGTTTTAACAAAAAAACATCGCCTTCTTGGGCATATTGAAATGATTCCAAAATCGTAGGAATTCCCAAACCCAAATACTTTGTAGCACCTGTAAAATAGATAACTAGTGCGAAAATTAAGCCTCCTAAAAACGGACGGAGTGGAGGAAACGAAATTAATTCTTTCGCTTTTTGCGTAAAATAATGAACGCTGGTTGAAAACATTCGTGCGGTTAAGCCAAATACGATTCCAGCAAAAATCAGCCAAGGAATTATTTGCAAGTGTAATTCTGGAATATAGGGTTTTGGATACTGTGTGTGTGGAATTTGAAAAAATTCAACCGTATAATAGGCAATAAATGCCGTTAAAAAGGACGGAATAATGCTTTTTATACTGACTCTACTAAAATATAAAACTTCAATTGCGAAAATGGCTCCAGTTAAAGGTGTACCAAAAACGGATGCGAATCCACCGCTGATTCCTATTATGAGAATCATTCTTCGTTCTGTTTCCGTCAATTTGAAAATGCCTGTAAATTGGTCGGCAATGGCCGTACTCATTTGCACCGCCGTTCCCTCTCGACCTGCCGAACCACCAAAGAGATGCGTCAAAATAGTTCCGATATACACCATTGGGGCCATTTTTAAAGGAATGGTTTGTTGTGGATTTTCGTATTCTTCGAGTATGAGATTGTTTCCTTTTGAAACTTCTTTGCCATAAAAATGATAGAGATAACCGATGGCTAATCCTGCAATAGGAAGTAAAAATACCATCCATAAATGCGTGTTTCTAAAATCAGTTGCTAAATTTAACGTATACAAGAACAACGCAGAACTGGCTCCTGCCAAAATGCCTACAAGGACGCAAATAAGCATCCATTTCAATATAAGTAGTAGAAAATTGATTGTTGATTTCAAGACTAACGACGCTTCTGATTTTATTTTGCTAAAATAAACTAAATTTATCTTTTCCGATTGAATATGTGATTAGAAATTAAAGTAGCCAAGCCCTGCTTTATTGTTACTATTGCACTTTTTTAAAACAAAATGAGTTGCTTTTAATCCGGAATGCACTGCACGATGATTTACTCATGACTAGGATTTTACTTACCCGTGGGTAATGATGTACTTACCCATGGGGAAATGAGAAATTACACGCGGGTATTTTGTAAAGTAATCCGTTTTATTAGTATCTTTATGCGTATTTACTCTTAAATCTGATAGTATGTCCATAAAGCTAAGACCTGTAGCCAAAAAAATGCCCCATAGTGAAGCCGATGAATTTCAGTATGCACTGCAAGTAATTTGTAAAGGCGAAACGGATTTAGAACAATTAGCCGAAGAAATTTCGCAAGCATCTAGCTTAACAGCTGCTGATTGTTACGGGGTCTTGCATAGTTTTGTATATCATGTAGGTAAAGCGTTGCAACGGGGCGATATTGTTCGACTTGACCCTATGGGAAGTTTTCAAATTAAAATTCACGGAAGTGCGGCAAACGCACCAGAAGCCCTAACTCCCAAGAATATTAAAAAAGCCAATGTGGCCTTCCGACCCGGTAAAAAGTGGAAAAAAATGCTAAGCGAGTTAAAATGGGAAATGGAAAAGTAATGCGGCAAAAAATTGTATGGTTGAGAATGTGCTTTTTTCTGTTTTAAAGCAGTGTTTGCTTAGAAGTGATTGCTGCATAGGGCACTATGTGCATTATTTAGTCAAAAAAGTAAGAATATTGAAAAAAAAGAATAACTTTAGAAATCTTTTTATCGTGTATAAAGGAAGTTTTTTTTAATAAATATAACTTATTAAATTTTTAAGTATGAAAAAATTATTACTTATTTCTTTATTATTTGTTGCCACTTTTACAAACGCCCAATGTTGGGAATCGGTATCGGTAGGTGAAGGACACGTATTAGGTATTAAGCCTGACGGTACTTTATGGTCTTGGGGAAATAATAATATGGGACAATTAGGCAATGGCACGGACTCTATAAGCCCGGAACCTGAACAAGTAGGTACGGCTACCACTTGGGCAACAGTACATAGCGGTGTTATCCATTGTTTTGGTATTAAGGATGATGGCACGCTCTGGGCTTGGGGCAGTAATGAAAAAGGCAAATTAGGCGTAGGTACTTTCACTTTAGAGATGAGTGCCAATCCCCTGCAAGTAGGTATTAGTACTTGGAAAATGGTGAGTACTGGAATTAATTTCACAATTGGTATTCGAGCCAACGGCACCCTTTGGGGTTGGGGCGAAAACCAATACGGCACGGTGGGTAATGGTAGCAGTGTTAATCAGGCGGCACCTGTGTTGATAGATGCAAGTACCAACTGGAAGATGACTAGCTCCAGTACCTTTAGAACACTCGCTATTAAAGAAGACGGTACTTTGTGGGGCTGGGGTTCCAACAGTTCCAATAGGTTGGGGTTCTCTGTCGGAACACCTGCTAGTTACATGAATGTTGTAGCTGTACCCACCCAAATAGGTACAGCTACCGATTGGAAAAGTGTAGCATCCGGTTTTGGTCATACCATCGCTTTGAAAAATGACAATACTTTATGGATTTGGGGGGACGGTAATCACGGGCAATTGGGTAATAACTCAACTACTACTTTTATTCCTTATCCTTTGCAATTGGGTACTGCGACAGACTGGGCAAATATTGAATCGCGATATAGTAGTTGTCTAGCTATTAAAACAGACGGTACTTTATGGGTCTGGGGTTTGAATAACAACGGAACATTAGGTAATGGTACTCAAACCAATCTATTAGTACCTACACAAATTACAACGCAAAGCGATTGGATGAGTATATCAACGAATTACGGAGCAACGGCTGCACTCAAAACCGATGGTTCGTTGTACACTTGGGGGAATAATTTATTTTATCAAATTGGTGATATCACTGTAGATACGGAAACAGTGGTAGTTACGCCGTTGCTTATTAATACTTGTAACTTAGGAACAGAAGATTTCAATCAAAAGGGCGTAAAACTATATCCTAACCCTGTACAAAATCGGTTGTTTGTTGCTACTGAAGAAACACAATCTTATCAAATCTATTCTGTTTTAGGAGTGAAAATTAGTGAAGGAACGCTTTCTGTGGGAAGTGGGATTGATTGTAGTGGATTGACTAGTGGGGTTTATTTGTTAAACTTGATTAATGGATTGAGGAATGTTTCTACGATTAAGTTTGTGAAAGAATAAATTTAGAAACTCTTTTCTCTGTAAAAAGAGGGAAGGTTTTTTTAATATAATAACCTACTAAATTATAAAACATGAAAAAAATCTTACTTATTACATTATTATTTATTGCCACTTTTACAAACGCCCAATGTTGGGAATCGGTATCAGTTGGCGAAGGACACGTGTTAGGTATTAAGCCGGACGGTACTTTATGGTCCTGGGGGTATAACAACTGGGGACAACTGGGAAATGGAACGAACTTTATAAGCCCTGTTCCTGAACAAGTAGGTACTGCAACCAATTGGACAACAGTACACAGTGGTGGTGCCCATTGTTTTGGCATTAAAGATGATGGGACGCTCTGGGCTTGGGGCAGTAATGAAAAAGGCAAATTAGGCATAGGTACTTTCACTTTAGAGATGAGTGCCAATCCCGTGCAAGTGGGTACTAGTACTTGGAAAATGGTGAGTACTGGAATTAATTTCACTATTGGTATTCGAGCCAACGGCACCCTTTGGGGTTGGGGCGAAAACCAAGACGGTACCGTCGGTGATGGTAGTACTATTGACCGATCTGCACCTGTATTGATTAATGCTAGTACTAACTGGAAGATGACCAGCTCCAGTAGCTTTAGGACACTCGCTGTAAAAGAAGACGGCACTTTGTGGGGCTGGGGTTCTAATGATGGAAATAGGCTGGGATTCTCTGTTGGAACACCTGCTAGTTACATGAATGTTGTAGCTGTACCCACCCAAATAGGTACAGCTAACGATTGGAAAAGTGTAGCATCTGGTTTTGCTCATACTATCGCTTTGAAAAACGACAATACATTATGGACTTGGGGGACTGGGAACGAAGGTCAGTTAGGTAATAATTCGACCACTATTTCTATTCCCTATCCTTTGCAACTGGGTACTGCCACAGATTGGGCATTTATTGAAACAGAGTTCAGCAGTTGCTTTGCGATCAAAACCGACGGTACATTATGGGCGTGGGGATTAAACACATCGGGAACATTGGGTAATGGTACTCAAACCAATGTGCTGGTGCCTACTCAAATTACAACTGAGAATAATTGGTTGAGTTTATCCTCAAGTAATAATGTAACCGCAGCACTCAAAACTGATGGTTCGTTGTACACTTGGGGCTATAATTTTTTTTATCAAATAGGCGATATTACTGTAGATACGGAAACAGTAGTAGTAACTCCGTTGCTAATTAATACTTGTAACTTAGGAACAGAGGTTTTCAATCAAAAGAGCGTAAAACTATATCCTAACCCTGTACAAAATCGGTTGTATGTTGCTAGTGAAGAAACACAGCAATATCAAATCTATTCTATATTAGGAACGAAAATTAGTGAAGGAACACTTACTGTGGGAAATAGTATTGATTGTAGTGGAGTGTCTGGTGGGGTTTATTTGTTAAACTTGATTGATGAGATGGGGAATGTTTCTACGGTTAAATTTGTAAAAGAATAACTTTAGAAACCCTTTTCTCCTTAAAAAGAGGAAAGGTTTTTTTAATATAATAACCTACTAAATTATAAAACATGAAAAAAATCTTACTTATTACATTATTATTTATTGCCACTTTTACAAACGCCCAATGTTGGGAATCGGTATCAGTTGGCGAAGGTCACGCATTAGGCATTAAGTCGGACGGTACTTTATGGTCCTGGGGATATAACAATATGGGGCAATTGGGCAATGGAACGGTAGGCTGGATTAGTCCCTTTCCAGAACAAGTAGGTGCCGACACTAATTGGGCAAAAGTACATAGTGGCCTTATCCATTGTTTTGGTATTAAGGATGATGGCACGCTCTGGGCTTGGGGCAGTAATGAAAAAGGCAAATTAGGCATAGGTACTTTCACTTTGGCGATGAGTGCCACTCCCCTTCAGGTGGGTACTAGTACATGGAAAATGGTGAGTAGTGGGACTAATTTCACTATTGGTATTCGTGCCAACGGCACCCTTTGGGGTTGGGGCGAAAACCAAAGCGGCACGGTAGGAGATGGTAGCAGTATTGACCGGGCGGCCCCTGTACTGATTGATGCAAGTACCAACTGGAAGATGACTAGCTCTAGTACCTTTAGAACACTCGCTATTAAAGAAGACGGCACTTTGTGGGGCTGGGGTTCCAACAGTTCCAATAGATTGGGGTTCTCTGTCGGAACACCTGCTAGTTACATGAATGTTGTAACTGTACCCACACAAATAGGTGCAGCTACCGATTGGAAAAGTGTAGCATCTGGTTTTGCTCATACTATCGCTTTGAAAAACAACAATACTTTATGGACTTGGGGAACTGGGAACGAAGGTCAGTTAGGTAATAATTCGACCACTACTTCTATTCCCTATCCTTTGCAACTGGGTACTGCCACAGATTGGGCATTTATAGAAACAGAGTTCAGCAGTTGCTTTGCCATTAAAGCAGACGCGACATTATGGATTTGGGGATTGAATACATCAGGTACATTAGGTAATGGTAATCAAACTAACGTTTTAAATCCCACTCAAATTACAACTGAGAATAATTGGTTGAGTTTATCCTCAAGTAATAATGCAACCGCAGCACTCAAAACTGATGGTTCTTTGTACACTTGGGGAGATAATCTTGCATATCAAATAGGCGATATTACTGTAGATACGGAAACAGTGGTCGTAAGTCCGTTGCTAATTAATACTTGTAACTTAGGAACAGAGGTTTTCAATCAAAAGAGCGTAAAACTATATCCTAACCCTGTACAAAATCGGTTGTATGTTGCTAGTGAAGAAACACAATCTTATCAAATCTATTCTATTTTAGGTACTAAAATTAGTGAAGGAACACTTGTGGTGGGAGGTGGTATTGATTGTAGCGGGTTGACTAGAGGGGTATATTTGATAGCGTTAACAAATGGTTCAGGACAATCATCTACGTTAAAATTCGTGAAGCAGTAAATTTATCCTGTCCTATCTCCCTCTCCTTCGGAGAGGGTTGGGGAGAGGATTTCTGCAACAAAATTCTTTTCTTTCGCTGATTTTTGTATTTTAGCCTATCAATTCAAAAGCAATGATTTCAGATATACAATTCCAAAAAGAGTTACACCTTATAATAGAGAATGCCATTCGCGAAGATGTGGGTCCAGGAGACTACAGTTCGTTGGCTTGTATTCCAGAAACAGCAACAGGAAAAGCGAAGCTGTTGGTCAAAGAAGACGGAATAATCGCTGGAGTAGCATTTGCAAAGATGATTTTCAATTACGTCGATCCTAATTTACAAGTTGAAACTTTTATCCAAGACGGAACCCATGTAAAATATGGCGACATCGTTTTTCATGTCGAAGGAAGTTCACAATCCATCTTAAAAGCCGAACGTTTGGTGCTCAATTCCATGCAACGAATGAGTGCGATTGCGACTAAAACCAATCAGTATGTTCAATTACTGGAAGGAACAAATACAAATGTGCTCGACACCCGAAAAACAACGCCTGGTTTTCGTGCTCCTGAAAAATGGGCAGTGAAAATTGGCGGAGGCGTCAACCACCGTTTTGCATTGTACGATATGGTCATGCTAAAAGACAATCACAATGATTTTGCCGGCGGAATAACAAAAGCCATTGCCAAAACCCAAGCCTATTTAAAAGACAATAATTTAGATTTAAAGATTATCGTTGAAGCCAGAAACCTCGATGAAATTCGTGAAATTCTTCAATCCAAAGGTATTCACCGAATTTTGATAGATAATTTCAACTTTGAAGATACTAAAACCGCAGTTTCCTTAATTGGTGACCAATGTCAGACAGAATCCTCAGGAAATATCAATGAAAAAACCATCCGAGAATATGCACTTTGTGGCGTAGATTATATTTCATCAGGCGCTTTGACCCATTCGGTTTATAACATGGATTTAAGTTTAAAAGCGATATAAATGTCAGCTGAAATCGAACATAAAATAGAGAAAATTCCAGTAATTCGGAATATGATGCACGGTACCAAAAGAGTCAAGTTGCCTTGGCTCGAAGGTTTGTCGCTCTACGATTTACTCGAAATCTACATTGTTGGAATTGTCGAAGGAGCCATTACCTATCGAGCTGGAGCGATTGCTTTTAGCTTTTTTATGGCACTATTTCCCTTTGCATTATTCATTTTAAACCTTATTCCTTATATTCCTATCGATGGCTTTCAGCAAGATTTTCTAAAGTTTTTAGAAGAAAGTGTACCGCCAAATACCTATGAAGCGATTGCATCCATTATCAACGATATTATCAATAACAGTTACAACGGGTTATTATCAACAGGTTTCCTACTTTCCATTTTTTTAATGGCAAATGGACTCAACGCCATTCTCGGAGGGTTCGAAAGTTCGCATCACGTAATTATGAAAAGAGGATTTTTAAGGCAGTACCTTGTGGCACTAGGAATGTCAGTGGTTTTGTCTGTTTTATTACTTGTAACAGTTGCAACTACCGTAGTTTTTGAAGTTTTTATCCAAAGTATAAAACTTGAAAATGTATTCAACAACTCCATTCATTTCATCGAAATCGGTCGTTATGGATTCTTAATGCTGATGATTTTAGTTACAAGTTCCATCTTACTAAAGTTCGGAACAAAAGAAACAAAAACCAGTCCTTTTATCTCTATCGGCTCCGTGTTTACAACCGTTTTGATTATTATTTCTTCGTATTTTTTCGGAATCTGGGTTGTTAAATTTTCGCAATACAACGAACTTTATGGCTCAATTGGGACACTTTTGATTATGATGTTTTATATTTGGTTAAATTGCATGATACTTTTGCTCGGTTTTGAACTCAATACATCCATCAATCGACTCAGAAGACGCAATTTGTTTAAATAATTTTTTAGAAGCTATTTCCGGCTGTACGTTTCTCCCGATAGCTATCGGGATCCACTGCCATCCGGGCTAAAAATTCACGTATATGAAAACATTCTTTTTAGTACTATTAACTATCGTTTTTTCAACAACACCTGCTCAAAAAAATTCTGTATTAGGAAAATGGAAATCCATTGACGACGATACAGGAAAAGAAATGGGTACCGTTTTGATTTATGAAGAAAACGGCAAGATTTATGGAAAAGTTATTGAAATAACCAAGGCAGAAGACCGTGATAAACTCTGTAATAATTGTGCAGGCGAAGACAAAAATAAACCTATTTTAGGATTAACCGTAATTCGCGGGCTTTCAAAAGACGGTCACGAATACAGCGGCGGAAAAATTCTGGACCCCAAACACGGGAAATATTACAAATGCTACATCAATCTTGAAAATCCAGATAAACTCAAAGTCCGAGGTTACATTGGAATATCCTTATTTGGACGAACTCAATATTGGCATCGCGTAAAATAGTTTCGCATATAAAAATCCTTCAACACTTTTCAACGCCATGTATTTCATCGAAGTTGTTTTACCACTTTCTTTAGCGCAAACCTTTACTTATCAGGTAAACGAAGCTGAATTTCATTTTATAAAACCCGGGTTTAGAGTGGCGGTTCCTTTCGGTAAAAGTAAAATTTACACCGCCTTGGTGCTCGACGTTCACCAGAATAAACCCGAAAAATACGACGCAAAAGAAATTCATCAAATTCTAGATGAATCTCCAATTGTTACGCAAACACAAATCAAACATTGGCTTTGGATTGCCTCCTACTATATGTGTGCCATCGGTGACGTGTACCGTTCTGCAATTCCATCGGCACTTTTGCTGGAAAGTGAAACGGTTATTAGTCAGAAAAATAACGATTTCGTTCTAGAATCTACACTTACTAATGATGAATTTTTAGTGTATCAAGCTTTACAACAACAATCTTCGTTAAAAATTCAGGAAATCGTTGGGATTTTGAATAAGAAAAATGTCTTGCCTGTCATCAAACAATTAATTGAAAAAAATATATTGATTGTTGAGGAGGAAGTCAACGAAAGTTACAAACCCAAACTCATTAAATATGTTCGCTTAAATCCAGTATATAATTCAAGTGACGGATTAAATGAACTGCTTCAATTGTTGAAAAATGCTCAAAAACAACGAGAAATTGTAATGAGTTATTTTCAGTTAATGGCTTCAGAAAAAAGCAAACCGATTTCCGTCAAACAATTGACGGATAAAAGTGGCGCCACAACAGCTGTGGTAAAAGCATTGGTTGATAAAGAAATTTTTGAAGAATATGTGTTGCAACACGACCGCGTTTCTTTCGAAGGGAATTACAGACGGAATGAATTGGTTTTAAGTAACGCACAAAATAAAGCATTGACCGAAATTCAAGAAAGTTTTACGACCCAAGAAGTAACCCTTTTACATGGAGTAACTTCTAGTGGCAAAACAGAAATTTACATCAAACTTATTGAAGATTTTTTGTTGCAAGAAAAACAAGTGTTGTATTTATTACCTGAAATTGCTTTAACGACTCAATTAGTTACAAGATTGACGGCTCATTTTGGTAACAAAGTCGCTGTTTTTCATTCCAAATACAATAATAATGAAAGGGTAGAAGTGTGGTTGCAATCTTTATCAAAATCGGAGAAGGCCCAAATAATTATTGGAGCTCGTTCGGCTTTGTTTTTGCCGTTTAACGATTTAGGATTGATTATTATCGACGAAGAACACGAACAAACATTCAAGCAATCCGATCCGGCTCCTCGTTATCACGCTAGAGATTCGGCAATTGTTTTGGCTCATTTTCATCAAGCAAAAGTCTTGTTAGGTTCTGCAACGCCAAGTATCGAAACCTATTTTAATACCCAAAATAAAAAATACGGACTCGTAGAATTGACGGAACGATTTTCAAAAGTACAGTTGCCAGAAGTTGAATTAGTGGATTTAAAAGACAAGTATTTTCGCAAGCAAATGCAAGGTCATTTTAGCGATACACTTGTAAATAGCATTTCTGAAGCGTTGGCTTTAGGTGAACAAATTATTTTATTTCAAAACCGTCGGGGCTATTCGCCTATATTGGAATGTTTGACGTGTGGTCATGTTCCGCAATGTCCCCAATGCGATGTGAGTTTGACCTATCACAAGCATAAAAACCAACTTCGATGCCATTATTGCGGCTTTTCAATGGCAAAACCAACGAATTGTCAAGCGTGCTCCAGTGTTGATTTGACTACAAAAGGTTTCGGAACCGAACAAATTCAGCAGGAAGTACAAGCGCTTTTTCCTTCCATAAAAGTAGGTAGAATGGACCAAGATACCACGCGAGGAAAGTTTGGTTTTGAAAAGATTATCGATAGTTTTAAAAATCGTGAAGTCGATATTTTAGTGGGGACCCAAATGCTTGCAAAAGGGTTGGATTTTGATAACGTGAGTTTGGTGGGTGTTTTAAACGCTGATAATATGCTGTATCATCCTGATTTTCGCGCTTTTGAACGTAGTTTTCAAATGTTGACACAAGTTTCAGGAAGAGCTGGACGTTCTGCGAAAAGAGGGAAAGTAATTATTCAAACGTACAATCCCAATCACAATACGATTCAACAAGTCACTAATAATGATTACTTCGGTATGTATCGGGAACAATTGTACGACCGAAAAATTTATTTTTATCCTCCTTATTATAGGTTAATCAAAATTACATTGAAGCATCGGGACTTTGACAAATTAAAAGAAGGTTCCATGTGGTTGTATCAAGTGATAAAACAAAATTTAGACATTCCTGTTTTGGGTCCTGAAGAACCAGGAGTCAGTCGCATTCGGAATGAATACTTGAGAGTGATTTTAATAAAGATTCCGCAAAAAGAAAATTTGGGATTGATAAAAGGAAAAATTTCAAAAATGCTTACTAGTTTTGAAGCTGTAGCCTCTTATCGTTCGATTAAGACAATTGTAAATGTGGATTTTTATTAAACTTCTTCAATCGCTTTTTTAAGTTCATCTTTTTTGGTACGACTTAACGGAATTTTAGTAGTTCCAATTTCGATAAATTTGCTGTTGAATTTGTCTATCTTATTCAAATTTATAATATACGATTTGTGCACACGAATGAATTTTTCTTGTGGCAAATCATTTTCAAAAGATTTCATTGTTGAGAGAACCAGATGATTATCGTCGTCGGTAATCACTTTCACATAGTCGCCATAAGCTTCAATGTATTTAATTCGAGAGGTAAACACCTTTAATTTCTTGAGATTGCTTTTGATGAAAATATGTTCGTTATTTTCCATGGGTGCTTCAATCAGCAAAAGCTGTTTGTTGAGTGCTTTTTTCACGGAAGTGTCAAAACGTATGGAATTAATCGGTTTCTGAATATAATCAGTTGCTTCGTAGTCAAAAGCTTTCACTGCATATTCAGGTTTGGAAGTAATAAAAATAACTTGCGGCTTTACTTTTAAAGTGTCGAGAAAGTCAAATCCATTCAAGATTGGCATTTCAACGTCTAGAAAAAGTAAATCGACTGTATTATAGGAAAGGAAATTTTTTGTTTCAACTGCATTGGAAAACTCACCTACTAATTTCAAGTTTTGATGGTTGGTTACCAATTTGTTAACAATCATTCTCTGTATAGAACTATCGTCTACAATTACACAACTCAGTTTCATAGGGGGCTATAGATTCGGTTTTAAGTGAATAAAAGTAACTTTTTTTTTATTACTAAACAATTTTACAACGTAAATTTTGACCGTTTGTCGAATAAAGTAAAAGTATAGTTGTAGAATTAAAATATTTAATTACTTTTGCACCCAATTTTATAACAAATAAAATATACAATTATGAATCATTATGAGACTGTTTTCATCTTGAATCCCGTTTTATCTGACACACAGGTAAAGGAAACAGTAAGCAAATTCGAAGATTTTCTTACGAGTAGAGGAGCAGAGATGGTATCTAAAGAAGACTGGGGCCTGAAAAAAATGGCTTACGAAATTCAACACAAAAAAAGTGGTTTTTACCATTTATTGGAGTACAAAGTATCAGGAGAAGTCTTGATTGCTTTTGAAACTGAATTTAGACGTGATGAGAGAATCATGCGTTTCTTGACTGTAAGTCTTGACAAACACGCAATCTCTTGGGCGGAAAGAAGAAGAGCAAAAATTAAAGCATCTAAAGCGTAATTACTATGGCAACTTTACAACAATCAGCTTCAGGAAAAAAAGACGGAGATATCAGATATTTGACGCCTTTAAATATAGAAACAAACAAACAAAAGAAATATTGTCGTTTCAAAAAATCAGGTATTAAATATATCGATTATAAAGACGCAGATTTCTTATTGAAATTCGTAAACGAACAAGGAAAAATTCTTCCTCGTCGTTTAACAGGTACTTCTTTGAAATTCCAAAGAAAAGTTTCTGTAGCGGTAAAAAGAGCACGTCACTTGGCTTTAATGCCTTACGTAGCCGATTTACTTAAATAATAAATACTAATTAAGTTGTTGGTTTTCTGAAATATGAAACCTAACTTCTATAAAAAAGGACAACAACATGGAACTTATATTAAAACAAGACGTTCAAAACGTAGGATTTAAAGATGATATCGTTACAGTAAAAGCTGGCTACGGTCGTAACTTCTTAATTCCTCAAGGTTTTGCATCTTTAGCAACGCCTTCAGCTAAAAAAGTATTAGCGGAGAACTTGAAACAAAGAGCTCACAAAGAAGCTAAAATAGTTGCAGACGCTAACGAAATAGCTGAAAAACTAAAAGCGGTTGAGATCAAAATTACTGCTAAAGCAGGTGGTGAAAAATTATTTGGTTCTGTAACCAATATTGATATCGCTGAGCATTTATCAAAAGCAGGTCATTCAATCGATAGAAAATTCATCACTTCAGGAATTATCAAGCGTACTGGAAAATATTCCGCTACCGTAAGATTACACCGTGATGTAATTGTTGATTTACCATTTGAAATCGTAGCGGAAAACTAATCGTTTCCGTTTAAGATATAGAAATCCCGATGAAAGTCGGGATTTTTTTTATTTAGCCACGAAGGTACAAAGCCACGGAGCTTTTCAAGTGATTTTGTTGAATTAATCAATCTTAAAACTTGAACTACTTTGTTCTCAATTTTAAATAGAATAAATTATAATAATCTTTGCCACTTAGCGACTTCGTGGCAAAATACTTGAAGACATGAAATACTCAAGACTAACAAAAGAACAATTTGATGAATTGCACCAAGAGTTCATCAATTTTTTAGCTTCTCAATCCATTGATAAAGCAGAATGGGATTCAATAAAATTAAATAAACCAGAAGTTGCCGAACAGGAATTAGATGTTTTTTCTGATTTAATTTGGGAAGGCGTACTTTCTAAAGCTCAGTATTTAGAGCATTTCTCAAAACAACATATTTTTCTTTTTCTGGCAAATGAAACGGATGTCAATTCAATTGTGCTAAAAGCAATGGCTCCAGAAGTTGATTTCTTGACCAAAGAAGGTTTGCAATGGTTGAGCGACAATATGTTTACGGAAAATGTAGAAATGAAAATTGGTAAAAAAGTGTTTGAACAAGACCGAAATACCTCTTTGTTTGAATTGATTCAGCAAGGTGCTTTTTTAAGCGATGGGCAATTATACCAACAAATAAATCAAATTATCGAATCGTAAAGAGATAAATTTCTTGATAATTGATAATCCGTAATTTTTAGTCTCGCAAAGACGCTAATTCGCAAAGCGTTATCTTTTACTTTGCGTCTTAGCGCCTTTGCGAGATAATTAAATAGATTGGTTTTTTTAGTTTTAAGGATAGTTATGAATGTTTTTCGATAGAAATCTTCAAAAAAACTTGATGAACAATGACAATTTTATATTCATTTTTACTTTAAATTGGCTAAATTAGTGCTTTCATTTTTGCACTCATTTAGCCAATTTTTTTATGGATATTTCTCAACAAATTCAATCGTTACGTGACGAACTCAACTTACACAATTACAACTATTATGTGTCGGATAATGCCGTGATTTCCGATTATGACTTTGATGTCAAGTTGAATGAACTGCAAGATTTGGAAACCAAACATCCCGAATTTTTTGATGCTTCTTCTCCTACACAAAGAGTGGGTGGTGGAATTACGAAAAATTTCGAAACCGTCGTGCACCAAAACCGGATGTATTCTTTAGATAATTCCTATTCGAAAGAAGATATTTTAGAGTGGGAAAACAGAATTAAAAAGCTACTTGGCGATATTCCACTTGAATATACGTGTGAATTAAAATACGACGGCGCTTCCATTTCCATCATTTACGAAAATGGAAAACTCAAACGAGCTGTTACTCGTGGTGATGGCTTTCAAGGCGATGAGGTGACGAATAATGTAAAAACCATCAAGTCGGTTCCTTTACTGTTGAAAGGCGATTATCCTAATTATTTTGAGATTCGTGGTGAAATTGTTTTGCCTTTAGCAGGTTTTGAAAAAATGAATCAAGACTTAATTGAAATTGGTGAAACTCCGTATTCCAACCCTAGAAATACGGCTTCTGGAAGTTTAAAGTTGCAAGATAGTGCAGAAGTTTCGAAACGTCCGTTGGATTGTTTGCTTTATACTTTTATCGGTTCGGATGTGAAATTTAAAACGCACTTTGAAAGTTTACAAAAAGCAAAAGATTTTGGGTTTAAAGTTCCAAGTGAAGCTAAATTGGTAAATAATACCCAAGGCATTTTTGATTTCATCGAGTATTGGAACATTCACCGCCACGATTTACCTTACGAAACAGACGGAGTGGTTATAAAAGTTAATAATTTACATTATCAAGACGAATTGGGTTTTACCGCAAAAGCGCCTCGTTGGGCGATTGCTTATAAATTCAAAGCCGAACAAGTAACTACAACTTTAGATTCCATTTCCTATCAAGTCGGTCGAACCGGGGCGATTACTCCAGTGGCAAACTTACAACCTGTACAACTCGCAGGAACCGTTGTAAAACGTGCTTCTTTGCATAATGCAGACCAAATTGAAAAATTAGATATTCGAGTAAATGATACGGTCTTTGTGGAAAAAGGTGGGGAAATTATTCCAAAGATTATCGCTGTTGATTTTACAAAACGTCCTGAAAATTCAGAACCTACCAAATACATTACGCATTGTCCGGAATGTGAAACTTTATTAGTCAGAAGTGAAGGCGAAGCTAATCATTATTGTCCAAATTTTTACGGATGTCCACCACAAATTATCGGACGAATTCAGCATTTTATTTCGCGCAAAGCAATGGATATTGAAGGTTTGGGTGGCGAAACGGTCGCGTTACTTTATGAAAATAATCTAGTGCAGAATTATGCTGATTTGTATGAGTTGAAAGTAACGCAATTACTTCCCTTGGAACGTATGGCCCAGAAATCTGCGGAAAATTTAGTGAATGGAGTAGAGGCTTCCAAACAAATTCCTTTTGAAAGGGTTTTATATGCCTTGGGAATTCGGTTTGTGGGCGAAACGGTGGCTAAAAAGTTGGCGAAGCATTATAAAAACATTGATGCTTTAAGTCAGGCGACTTTAATGGAATTGATTTTAGTGGATGAAATTGGTGAAAAAATTGCTCAAAGCGTTATTGAATTTTTTGACAATCCTGAAAACCGCATAATTATCGAACGACTCAAAAATTACGGTGTTCAATTGGAAACGAAAGAAATTTTCAATCCTGATGCAACGGAAAAACTAGCAGGAAAAATCTTCGTAGTTTCGGGTGTTTTTACAAAATTTTCGCGCGACGAATTAAAGAAAGCTATTGAAGATAACGGAGGAAAAGTAGGAAGTTCGATTTCGGCAAAAACCGATTATGTAATTGCAGGAGATAATATGGGTCCAGCAAAATTAGAAAAAGCAACAAAATTAAATGTGGCTATTATTTCAGAAGAAGATTTTATTGAAATGCTGAAATAATTTTTTTTGGTCTCGCCAAGATTCCAAGGCGTAAAGAAAACCTTGTTTATCTTTGCGTATTGGAATCTTGGCGAGATTTTAATTTTTAATTTTTAGAAAAAATAATCGTGAAAACTAAACAATAATCGTCCTTCCTTCGTGTGTTTTATTTTTATTATAGTCAAAGTAAAAATCAATTCGCCCCACGTTAATCCCGTAACAGCCCACTTGATTTACCAAAGTTTGTTCGCCCACTTTATTCATGACAATCGTTGGTTTGTCCAAGAAAGTATGCGTGTGACCGCCAATAATCAAGTCGATATCTTTAGAGTTTTTTGCCAAATTTAAATCAGAAATTTTTTCAGGTTCGTTTTTGTAATCGTAACCCAAGTGCGATAAGCAAATAATCAAATCACATTTTTCTTCTTGTTTTAAAATACGAGTGATTTCATCGGCAGTTTCAATGGGGTCATTGTAAACGGTTTCTTTGTACATTTTTTTGTCGACCAAGCCCTCTAATTTAATTCCTAAACCAAAAACGCCAACTTTAATCCCGCCTTTATTGAAAATTTTGTAAGGTTTTACAATTTCATTTAAAATCGTGTTTTTAAAATCATAATTGGCAGAAACAAAATCGAATTTTGCATGTGGCAATTGCGAATAAAAGCCTTCAATTCCGTTGTCGAAATCGTGATTTCCCAGGGTTGCTAAATCATAATTCAGCATACTCATTAATTTGAATTCCAATTCTCCACCGTAATAATTGAAATACGGCGTTCCTTGAAAAATATCTCCAGCATCTAAAAGCAACACATTCGGATTTTCAGTTCGAATGCTTTCAATTAAAGAAGCTCTTCTGGAAACTCCACCTTTGTTAGGGTTTCTAGAATCATCGGCTGGAAAAGGGTCGATATGACTATGCGTGTCATTTGTATGTAAAATAGTCAATTTTTTAATGTCAGGTTTTCCAAAGGACATCAAGGGCAAACTTGGCAAAGCTAAAATAGCTGAACCAGTTGCTGTTTTTTGAATAAAATCTCTTCTTTTCATGCTAGTATTCTTTTACAATTCGGATGTCGGTTAGAACCGGTATCGTGTCTACTTCTTTAAAATAATCTACCCAAACGTTTCTCACTTTGTAATCCAAATCAAATATTTTTAGAGATTTTTTGAAGAAATTCATATTATCGCCACCATTGTATAAATAATCATTTGTCGCAACATAATAGATTTTCTGTAAATCCAAGGCTTGGTTTTGTACTAAAATATCTTTGGCAACATCATTGTTGTCAATTGTAAAAGTCATTCCTGCTAAAGGATGTGGTTTTTTCTCCTTAATAATGTAATTCACCATTTCTAAAATTTGTTCCCCTTTCAATGAAACTACCACTAAATTATTTTCAAACGGCATCAATTCAAACGCAGTTCTCGTAGTTACATTTCCTCTGTTGATAATCGCTCGAATCCCACCATTATTTAACAGGCAAATGTCCACATTTTTTTTCTCACGTAGGTGAAAAACTTTATTTGAACTTGCTAAAGTAACGGTTGATTGGAGGTTTCCAATTTTAGTTTGCCAAACTCCTTTTTTATCAATATTTTCTGGAGAATAAGCAAGAACTGCATTTAAATCATCATCAATATGCTTGCGATAGGGTGCGATAAATTCTTCAATAGATTGGGTTTGTGAAAGACTTTCCGTTACTGGAATTTGTTTGCCTTCCACTTTATTTACATGGAGTTTTTTTTCGGCACACGATATGAACGCAAAAACTGTTAAGATTAAAACAAAATAGCGTGATAAGGCGCTATACTTTTTTAGATTTACCATCTCAAATTATACTTATTTAATTAAATTTGTAAATTGAAGTAAAAGTACTATGTTTTTAGATTTTTTGAAGAAATTTTTATTAAAAAGAAAGTTAAAACAGGCTTTGTCGTTTATCAGTGATAATTTTTCATTGAATAAAATTAAAACTGTTGGACTAGTAATTGACGAAACTTATTTTAGTGATAAAGAATTGCTTTTGCAACAATTAATAACGGAAGGTATTAAAAAGCAGGATATTACTTTGCTTTTGTATCACGATAAAGATAAGAAAAGAGATACTAATTTTAGCTCTTTTAGTTTAAAAAATGTAAGTTGGTCGGGTGACGTCGCCAACCAAGAAATTATAGATTTTAAAGCAAATAATTTTGATTTGCTGATTAGTTATTATGATGTTGAAAAGGTGCCTCTTGTATTAGTTACCCAACGTTCGAAAGCGTTGTTTAAAGTTGGATTTTCAACTATTGACAAGAGAATTAATCATTTTATGATAGATACAACAGCTGAACAAAGTACTATTTTTATCCAAGAATTATTCAAATACCTAAGAATCCTAAATAAAATTTAATATGCAATCATTTGTAGGAACGGGAGTTGCACTTGTAACTCCATTTAAAAAAGATTTTTCTGTTGATTTCGAAGCTTTAGAAAAAATCGTAAACCATGTTATTGATGGCGGAGTGGAGTATTTGGTGGTTTTAGGAACTACCGGAGAGCCTGCAACTTTGACTTCTGAAGAAAAAGAATTGGTCATTAACACGATTGTAAAAACGAATAATAAAAGATTACCATTAGTATTAGGAGTTGGAGGAAACAACACAATGCAACTTGTCGAAGAATTACAAACGAGAGATTTTTCTGCGTTTTCTGCTATATTATCCGTTTCTCCCTATTACAATAAACCTACTCAGGAAGGAATTTACCAACATTTTAGCGCTATTGCAAAAGCATCGCCCATTCCGGTGATTTTATATAACGTTCCCGGACGAACAGCAAGTAATATGTTGCCGGCAACAGTGCTTCGATTGGCAAATGAATTTTCGAATGTCATTGGAATCAAGGAAGCTGCTGGAGATATCGTTCAGGCTATGAAAATTATTCAGCATAAACCAAAGGATTTCCTTGTAATTTCTGGCGATGATATGATTACGTTACCAATGGTTTTAGCTGGAGGCTCTGGAGTTATTTCAGTGATTGGAGAGGGTTTTCCAAAAGAATTTTCTCAAATGGTTCGTTTGGGATTAGAACGTAAAGTAGATGAAGCTTACGAATTGCATTACAAAATTGCAGATGCGACTGATATGATTTTTGAACAAGGAAATCCTGCGGGAATCAAGCAAGTTTTTAAAGCTTTGGGATTGGCTGAAAACACCGTTCGCTTGCCATTAGTTGCTGTTAATGAAGATTTAGCAAATCGAATAAATAATTTTACTAAAAATATTTAAAAAAATAAAGATTATGTTATCAAATAATATACAAGATGCTTTAAACAAGCAAATTAGCGTTGAAGGAAATTCGTCTCAAATATATTTGGCGATGGCTTCTTGGGCAGAAGTACAAGGCTTTGAAGGAATTTCGACATTTATGTATGCTCAATCAGAAGAAGAGCGAATGCACATGTTAAAATTAGTGAAATACGTAAATCAAAGAGGTGGAGTGGCCAAAATTTCGTCGACAATTGAGCCATCCTTAGACTTAAGTAATTACAAAATTTTGTTCAAACAATTGTTAGAGCATGAAATTACTGTTTCTGAAAGTATTAATGACTTGGTTGGAATTACACTTGATGAAAGAGATTATGCCACGCATAATTTCCTACAGTGGTATGTAGCAGAACAAATTGAAGAAGAAGCTACTGCACGATATATTCTAGACAAAATCAACTTGATTGGCGACGATAAAGGCGGTTTATATCTATTTGATAATGAAATGAAAAACTTTACTAGTCCAATTCCTGCCGCAAAATAGTCAAAACCAGACTGCTTTAACGCTCGATTTTGTCGCTGTTTTTCAAACTAGAAAGCAACAGAAAAAAATGTTTTGTAGTCAATAATTAATCATTAACTTTGCCGACTATGTTTCGGTAGTTGTGATTTAGTCTACTATTCTAATTCGCAGTCAAGAAACTTTTATTTTTACAATGAAAAAAATACTTTCAATACTCTTACTTACCCTGATTTTTAGCTCATGTAGCGAATATCAAAAAGCACTAAAAACGGAAGAAATTGGTGTTAAATACGATGTTGCTACTAAGCAATATGATAAAGGAAATTACATGAAGGCTATTCGTCTTTTTGAGCAAATTGCACCTTCTTATCGAGGCCGTCCTCAAGCGGAAAAAATGTTTTATATGTATGCTCAGTCCTACTATAAGACGAAACAATATTATTCTGCGGGATATCAGTTTGAAAGTTTTGTAACGAGTTATCCTAAAAGTGAAAAGGTGGAAGAAGCGAGCTATTTAGGCGCTTTAAGTTACACGAAGCTTTCTCCAAGATTCAGTTTGGATCAGATTGATACATACAAAGCGATTGATAAATTGCAATCATTCATCAATACGTATCCAACGTCAGAGTACTTAGCGGAAGCGAATGTGATTGTAAAGGAGTTGCGTGAAAAATTGGAAAAAAAGTCATTTGAAACGGCGAAACAATACAACACCATTTCAGACCATAAAGCTGCATTAGTAGTTTTAGATAATTTTATTGCTGATTTTCCTGGGACAAAATATAAAGGAGAAGCTTTGTATTATAAGTTGGATTCAGCTTACAAACTTGCTGAAAATAGTATTGACAGTAAAAAAGCAGAACGATTAACTAACGCAAAGACGGCATACTTGAACTTGATGAAATACAATCAGGGTTCAGAATATAAAGAAAAAGCAGACGAAATGTTAGCTAAAATAGAAACAGATTTAAAACAAATTTCAAATAATTAAGAAAGTCATGGATTTAAAAAAGACGAATGCTCCAGTAAATACAATTACGTACAATAAATCGTTAATTGAAGAACCTACTGGAAATGTGTATGAGGCTATCACAATTATGGCTAAAAGAGCAAACCAAATTAACTCTGAAATCAAAAAAGAATTGACTGAGAAGTTAGAGGAATTTGCAACTTACAACGATAGTTTGGAAGAAATTTTTGAAAATAAAGAACAAATTGAAGTTTCTAAATTTTACGAGAAATTGCCAAAGCCGCATGCCTTAGCAGTTCAAGAATGGTTAGATAATAAAATCTACCATAGAGACGCAACTTCTAAATAGTACTAAGATGTCGGTTTTAAGTGGAAAAAAAATAGTGCTGGGAATTTCTGGTGGAATTGCCGCTTATAAAACTGCCACTTTAGTCCGAATGTTTATAAAAGCAGGTGCCGAGGTTCAAGTAATCATGACACCTGCTTCTAAAGATTTTGTCACTCCTTTGACATTGTCTACGCTTTCAAAAAATCCTGTATTTTCTGCTTTTTATAACGAAGAAGATGAAAATGCTTCTTGGAACAATCATGTCGAAATCGGTCTTTGGGCTGATTTGATGTTAATTGCTCCAGCAACTGCAAATACATTATCTAAAATGGCTAATGGAACTTGCGACAACCTTCTTTTAGCAACTTATCTTTCGGCTAAATGTCCCGTATATTTTGCTCCAGCAATGGATTTAGATATGTACAAACATCCTTCTACTTTAACGAGCTTTTCTAAATTACAATCCTTTGGAAACATTATGATTCCAGCTGAAAGTGGCGAATTAGCAAGCGGACTTTCAGGTGAAGGTAGGATGGCTGAACCTGAGAATATTATTTCCTTTATTGAAAATGATGTTGCAGGAAAACTTCCTTTACGAGGCAAAAAAATACTTGTTACCGCTGGACCCACTCACGAAGCGATTGACCCTGTTCGATTCATTGGTAATCATTCTTCTGGAAAGATGGGTTTTGAAATTGCTAATGAAGCTGCTAAATTGGGTGCTGAAGTCACTTTGATTTCCGGGCCTTCTCATTTAAATGTTGAAAATGAATCTGTTCAATTAGTTCGTGTGGTTTCTGCGGAAGAAATGTATCAAGCTTGTCATCTTTTCTTTGAAAAAACAGACGTAGCAATCGCAGCAGCGGCAGTTGCGGATTACCGTCCAAAAAATAGAGCAACGCAGAAAATAAAAAAGGAAGAAAGTAGTTTTAATATAGAATTGGAAC
Organism: Flavobacterium sp. SM2513; assembly: GCF_050908145.1. Lineage (GTDB taxonomy): Bacteria > Bacteroidota > Bacteroidia > Flavobacteriales > Flavobacteriaceae > Flavobacterium. The sequence goes on from NZ_CP194228.1 coordinate 2,000,640, forward strand.
GAACGAAAGATATCTTAGTTTCTTTAGGTGAAATCAAGAAAAATCAGTTTTTAATTGGTTTTGCATTAGAAACTGAAAATGAAATTGAGAATGCAAAGGCGAAAATTCAGAAAAAAAACTTAGATTTGATAGTTCTAAACTCTTTGCAAGATGATGGAGCTGGTTTTGGAACACCAACTAATAAAGTAACGTTTATTGATAAAAATTTCACAATCGAACCAATGGATTTGAAATCTAAAGGAGCGGTTGCTCGAGACATTTTAAATAAAGTAATAGCCCATTATAATGACTAAACTTTTTTCTTTTATTGCAATTTTGTTATGTTTTACTGTTCATTCTCAGGAATTGAATTGTTTAGTAAAAATCAATTCGCAAAGTTTGACAAATAGTAATCAATCCGTGTTTAAAACGCTGGAAACTTCCCTTACTGATTTTGTAAATAAGACGAGGTGGACCAATAAAAAACTGAAGCAAAACGAAAAAATTGATTGTACGATTTTTATTACGGTTTCGAGTTACGGTTCCGATCAGTTTGTAGCTACAATTCAAGTTGGGTCGTCTAGACCTATTTTTGGTTCAAGTTATGTGTCGCCAGTTTTAAACTTTAATGATAAAGATTTTAGTTTTAAATATGCTGAATATGAAAATCTTACCTATAATCCCAATAGTTTTGATTCTAATTTAATTTCAGTTATTGCGTATTATGCTTATGTAATTATCGGTTTGGATGCAGATACTTATGAGCTGAATTCGGGTAAAGAATTTTACGAACAAGCACAGGAAATTGTAAATATTGCTCAACAAAGTAGTTACCGAGGTTGGAGTCAAAATGACGGTGGAAACCAGAATCGTTTTTTCTTAGCTAATGACTTGATGTCAGGAACTTACGATCCAATTAAGGCGGCCCTTTATAACTACCACATCAACGGTTTAGATTTGATGAGTGATAATGTAAAGAAAGGCAAAGAAGGAGTGAAGCAGGCGATTTCAAACCTAGAAAAAATCCATGCTACTCGTCCAAATGCATTTTTAACGCGTGTTTTCTTTGATGCGAAATCGGATGAAGTTTTATCTGTTTTCTCAGGCGGTCCCCAAATTAAAATTACAGATTTAGTAGATACTTTGAATCGAGTTTCTCCATTAAATGCATCTAAATGGGCAACAATTAAATTTTAGAATTCGTTACCTTTACCTATTAATTTACGATTCGATTTTAACGACTAAAATTCTAAAATGCTAACTTCACTTTCCATTAAAAATTTTGCTTTAATAGAAAAATTATCTATTGAGTTTGATAATGGTTTCACAACTATTACCGGTGAAACTGGTGCTGGAAAATCGATACTTCTTGGAGCTTTAGGATTGGTTTTGGGAAAAAGAGCCGATTTGACTTCATTGAAGAATAAGGAAGAAAAATGTGTGATTGAAGCGCAGTTTTCAATTTCAAAATACAATTTAGAAACCCTTTTTGAAACACTTAATTTTGATTACGACGCTTCCACGATAATTCGTCGTGAAATTTTACCTTCTGGGAAATCACGTGCCTTTGTGAACGATAGTCCTGTTAATGTCTCGGATTTGCAAGAATTGGGTGTTTATTTAATTGATATTCATTCGCAACAGCAAACCCAAGGATTATCGGATGAGAAAATTCAGTTTGAAATTATTGATGCCATTGCCAAAAACGGAAGTGTATTAGAACATTATTCGACACTTTTAAAGTCGTATAAATCGAACAAGAATGATTTGCTGAAGCAACGAGAAGCATATTCCAATGCACAGAAAGAGCAGGATTACAATACGTTTTTACTAAATGAATTAGTTGAAGCGAAATTAGTTTCGGGCATTCAAGAAGAATTGGAACAAAATTTTCAGCAGTTGAATAATGTTGAATTTATCAAAGAAAATTTAGAAAAATCTTTGGCTTTAGCCGAAGAAGAACAAATAGGAGTGTTGCAAGGTTTGAAGGAAATGAAAGCTTCATTGCAGAAAATTTCTAGTTTAACGGTTGAATATAATTCAATTGCAGAACGGACGAATTCAGTTTTAATTGAGTTGGATGATATTGTTTCTGAAATAAACGGTTTGGCAGAACAATTGATTAATGACCCCGAACAATTGGAGTTTTTAAATCAAAAATTACAACTTATTTATTCGTTGCAGAAAAAACACCAAGTCAATACTGTTGCCGAATTACTAGTAATTCAGAACGAATTAGAAAACAAAGCTTTTGCAGTGCAACATTTGGAAGACGCTATTGCAAAGTTGGAAAATGTGTTGGAAAACAATGAAAAAGAGTTGAACGAATTAGCCGCTGTATTGCATCAAAACAGAGAAAAATCCATTCCTGTTTTGGCAGAAAAATTAGTGGGTTATTTGGTGCAGTTGGGCATGCCTAATTCGCAATTTAATATTAAGATTTCGCAAACAGAAAACTATTTTGCAAACGGAAAAGACGAATTACAGTTTTTATTTTCAGCGAATAAAGGTTCTGATTTTGGCTTACTAAAAAAAGTAGCTTCGGGAGGAGAAATGTCTCGAATTATGTTGGCTGTCAAAGCAGTATTGGCGCAATATTCCAAATTGCCAACGATTATATTTGATGAAATTGACACCGGAGTTTCAGGTGAAATTGCAAATAAAATGGCTTTCATCATGGAAGAAATGAGTGTGAATATGCAAGTGTTCTCGATTACCCATTTGCCACAAATCGCGGCACGAGGAAAACAACATTACAAAGTGTTTAAAGAGACGATTGACAATCAAACGCAATCACAAATTATACGTTTGACGCACGAACAACGCGTTCAAGAATTAGCAGAAATGATAGCTGGAAAAGACCTTTCAGAAGCAGCCATAAATCATGCTAAAACCTTGCTTAACTAATATTTTGAATTATATTTGTTCTACCTAATAAAAAAAAACGAATCTTATGATTATAGAACCAAGAATGAGAGGATTTATTTGCACAACGGCACATCCTGATGGAGCTGCTGAAAATGTAAAAAAGCAAATAGAATATGTGAAATCCAAAGGAAAAATTGACGGTCCAAAACGGGTTTTGGTGATTGGTGCTTCTACAGGATTCGGATTAGCTTCTCGAATTACAAGTGCTTTTGGGTCAGAGGCTTCAACTATAGGCGTGTTTTTTGAAAAAGCACCGATGGAAGGTAAAACAGCATCAGCGGGTTGGTACAATTCAGCAGCTTTTGAAAAAGAAGCTAGAAAAGCGGGATTGTATGCAAAAAGCATCAATGGAGATGCTTTTTCTGATGCAATTAAAGAACAGACTTTGGCATTAATCAAAGAAGATTTAGGTCAAATTGACCTTATCATATATAGTTTGGCTTCGCCTGTTCGGACACATCCAAAAACAGGAGTGCTGCATCGTTCGGTTTTGAAACCTATTGGCGAAAAGTTTACCAATAATACGGTTGATTTTCACACCGGAAAAGTTTCTGAAGTAAGTATCGAGCCGTGTTCGGGTGATGATATCGAAAACACAATAATCGTGATGGGTGGCGAAGATTGGAAAATGTGGATAGATGCTTTGAAAAATGAAAATCTTTTAGCCGACGGCGCGACAACAGTGGCTTATTCATATATAGGTTCTTCCTTAACAGAGGCAGTTTACAGAAATGGTACTATCGGAAAAGCAAAAGATGATTTAGAAGCTACAGCATTTACGATTACAAAAGACCTTTCTGATATTGGTGGAAAAGCCTATGTTTCCGTAAATAAAGCCTTGGTGACGCAAGCGAGTTCTGCGATTCCTGTTATTCCATTGTATATTTCTTTATTGTATAAAACGATGAAAGCAAAAGGCATTCACGAAGGTTGTATCGAGCAGATCCAACGTTTGTTTAAGGACCGATTATTTTCTGGTGAAGAAGTTCCTGTAGATGAACAAGGACGAATTCGTATTGACGATTGGGAAATGCGTGACGATGTTCAAGCAGAAGTAGAAAAATTGTGGAACGAAGTAACCTCTGAAAATTTATCTGAATTGGGAGATTTGGAAGGATATAGAAAAGAATTTTATCAATTATTTGGTTTTGACTTTGGAGGTGTTGATTATTCGAAAGACACAGACGAAATGGTTCATATTGAAAGTATAAAATAACTGCATTTATTATTTAAATTAAAATCCAAACGAAAGTTTGGATTTTTTTGTTTTAATGTCATAGATTAATCGCTCTTAATTTAATTTTTTTAGTACAACTATTTGCAATTAAAGAGTTTAATTTTCTAATTGTGTCGCTTTTATAATTAATTATTATTTTAATAGAAAAAAAAATTAACAGTAAAAATTTTTTAACTTAATTTTAATTTTTTAATTTTAGAACATATTAACATAAACTATATTTTAATTATGAAAAAAATTACTTTAACACTAGTTTTTCTTTTGACTATGGTCATGGGAAGCTATGGGCAAGTAGCCGTCGGCGAAGGCACTAATACTGCACAAGTATTGCCATTTAATGCTTACTACGGTTACACTTATTCACAATCTATTTATTTGGCATCAGAAATAAATGCTGCTGGGTCAATAACTTCTATTCAATGGTATTTTACAGGTGCGACTGCACTACCAAATAGTCAAGGACTGACTATTTACTTAGGGCAAACTTCCAAAACAAATTTTGATTCAAATATTGACTATGTAGCTGTTGGAGATTTAACTGAGGTTTATACCGGTGGCATCGTGACAGGGAGTACTGCGGGATGGAAAACAATTACTTTCACAACACCCTTTCCGTATGATGGTATTTCAAATTTAATTGTAGCTGTTGATGAAAACATGGCGGGTTACGATGATTCGGCAGATGATTTTCGCAACACAAATGTAGGATCTAACCGTTCTATTTCTTCTTATTCTGATTCTGTCAATACGAATCCTGCTGATCCTAGTACCGGAAGTACGACAAGAGGAATGGTTGCTTTTGTACCAAATGTAATTTTTGGAGGAATCACACAAGCATGTGGAAATCCAACAAATATAACTACTTCTTTAGCTACTACCACAGAAGCTACCATTGGTTGGACTGCTGCAGTAGGACAAGTTAACTGGGAGGTTTACGTAGTGGAACAATCCATGCCTGCACCAACACCTTCAACGGTTGGATTAGATGCAACGGGAACTGCAACTTTCGTAAAAACAGGTTTACTTTCAAATACAGGTTACAATGCGTATGTTAGAGCGAAATGTTCGGAAACAATGTACAGCGGATGGTCAGGGCCTAAAAATTTCAGAACATTATGTGATCCTTTTGGAGACTTTAATGAAGATTTTGATGCAATAACGGCCGGAACAGGTGTTGTGCCAAACTGTTGGACTAAAACGGTTGTTTCTGCAAATGCGAATGCGAATGTTTCAGTGATAACTAATACGTCGGCTTCAACTCCAAATGCGCTTTATATGACAAATTCAGCTGATGAAACAGCTCAAATCTATTTGGCTACTCCTGCTTTATCGACAATTGGCGCTAATACGCATAGAATGAAATTTAAAGCTCGAGGTGGTGTTACAGGACAAATCTTAGTTGTAGGAACAATGAGTGACCCAACAGATGCTAGTACTTTTGTTGAATTACAATCATACACTTTAACAAATGCCTATTCTACTTATAATGTTACATTAAATACATCAACTACCGCTAATCACATCGCATTCAAACATGGTTTAGGAGGTACATATCGTTCTGTATATCTTGATGATATAATTTGGGAACCAATTCCAACAACTCCTCCAGGGTGTATTCAAGATTTGAATGCGTTACCTAATGAAGGTTGTGGAAATTTTGCAACTGTATTTACATGGTCTGCGGTTCCTGGTGCTGATGGTTACAAAGTTTCCATTGGTACTTCTGCAAATGGTCAAGATTTAGTTGTTGATAATTTAGATATTTATAGTGTTTTAAGCTATTCTTTTGTGGGAAATATTTCAACCACTTACTATTATACAATTAAACCTTACAATGCAAATGGACCAGCAGTAAACTGTTTTGAGGATATGTTTACCACATACGGTGACGGTTGTTACTGTGTTTCGGTACCTGCCTCAAATGATGGTGCTGGTATTTCAAGTGTTCAAATTAACAATGTAGTAACCCCTGTTACTGATGTTATGTATGCTAGTTTTATTGAAAACGGAGCTATAGACATTACGCAAGGTGTCAACACAATTATGAATGTATCTTTAGCTACTGGTACAGGGTACTTTACAAATGTATGGGTTGATTTTAATAACAATTATACTTTTGAAGCATCAGAATTAGTTTATACAGGTGAATCTGGTACTACATCAAATCCATTTGTATTAAATACATCATTTATGGCACCTATTACAGCTGGATTAGGTCAACATAGACTACGAATTGGTGCAACGGATTATCTTCAAACACCTCCAAATCCTTGTTTCGGTGATGCTTGGGGTGTTACTTTAGACTTTCTTGTAAATGTTTTGGAAGCACCAACGTGTCTTCCGCCATCTGCAAGTACAACAAGTAATATAACTGCTACTGGAGCTACCCTAAACTGGGTTTCACAGGGAACCTTATTTAATATTGAAGTTGATTTTGCAGGATTTACTCAAGGTACGGGAGTTGTTACTTCTGGGATTGCAGCTAATACAACTATGTTGGAAAATTTAGATCCTCAACAGGATTACGCATATTATCTGCAAACAGATTGTGGAAGTGGTAGTTTAAGTCCTTGGACTGGTCCATTTACATTTAAAACAGGTTGTACGGCTTTTGGTGATTTTACAGAAGATTTTACAACTGAGGTGTCTTATACGGTACCTGAATGTTTTAAATCATTGATTGTATCTACACTTTCTTCTCCAAGTATAAATGTATATAATTACAATGATTATGTAAGTATGAATAATTCAGGTAATGCTGCAGCTGAATTGTATTTTATTTCTCCAGCATTAGATGCTTTACCTCTTGCGACTCATCGTATGAAATTTAAAGCTTTTTCTTATACAGCTGGCGCTAGTGTGATTGTAGGAACAATGTCTGATCCTTCACAAGCAAGTACTTTTACTCCAGTGCAGACAATTCCTGTAACTACTGCTTTTGCAAATTATTCGGTAACATTTAGTCAAGCGACCACAGATATGTATGTGGCATTTAAATTTGTAGGGACGGGTACGTATCAAACACTTTATGTAGATGATTTGGTTTGGGAAACTGCTCCACTTTGTGCAGATGTAAATGTTGTAACTTTTGTTGGCGCAACATCTTCTTCTGCAGATATTGCATGGGTTCCTGGTGGAACTGAAACAGCTTGGCAATATGTATATGGACCTGTAGATACTACTGACCCAAGTGGATTAATTCCAGTTGATGTTACTACTGGACCATCAACAACAATCCCTGGTTTATTACCTAGTACAACTTATAAAGTTTGGGTACGTTCTTCTTGTGGAGTTGCTTTTGGAGCTTATTCAGAACCGATTACTTTTACAACAGCTTGTGTAGCTGTTACAGAGTTTCCTTGGACAGAGGGCTTTGAAAATATCACACCTGGATTTGAAGTTTTTCCAAACTGTTGGGATGAAGAAAATGGAGACTATTCAACTGCTGTGGCGGGTACTTATAATACGCCAAGAACAGGTTCTAATTATTTAAGAAACTCTTGGTCTGCTACAAATGAATATATGTGGACTCCAGGTTTTGAATTAACTGCGGGTGTAAGTTATGACTTTAGTTTTTATATGCAAGGGGATGGTTTTACAGGATGGACTGTAGATGTATTTCATAATACAGTTCAAAACAGTACGGGTGCTACTCAAATAGGTGGTACAACTACAGCTTCTGGAACAGGTTCTTATGTAATCCAGCCTTATGCATTAGTAAGTAATACTTTTGTCCCTACAACAGACGGAACGTATTATTTTGCAGTGAGAGTAAATCAACCGTCAGGGTCTCCATGGTACATAGCATTTGATGATTTTAGAATGGAGCCAACGCCATCATGTGTTGCACCAATGGCGCCAACTGCTACAGATATTACAGTTTCTACAGCTACTATGAACTGGGTTGCTACGACTCCAGCTCCGGCCGAGGGTTATGACTATTATGTAACAACTGCTACTGCAGCTCCAAATGCTACTACAGCTCCTACAGGTACCGTTGTTGCGGGAGTAACAACTGCAAGTTTGACATCTTTATCAAGTTCTACAGTTTATAGAACTTACGTAAGAAGCATTTGTGGTACAGATGAGTTGAGCTCTTGGTCAGATGCAGGAATGTTTACTACACCATGTGCTGCTTTCGACGCACCATTTTTGCAAGACTTTACAAGTTACGTACCACTTTGTTGGTCTACAGCTGCGGCAGGAACTGTTGCAACAGGACCTACAGGTAGTGCTGCCGGAATTTGGGTAGTAGATGGGTTTCTGAATGTGGGAACAACAGGTGCTGTAAAAGTTAATCTTTATAATGTCAATAGAATCGGATGGTTAATAACTCCAACGATGAATACCACTGTTGGTGAAGTATACACATTATCATTTGATTATGGTGTTACAGATTGGAATGACACTGTGGAAAGTCCTATGGGATCTGACGATTTTGTAAAAATCGCAATGACTACTGACAATGGTGTAACATGGACAGAAGTTGAAAGTATTACTGCTGCAGACAATGTAACAAATATGTCTCAAGAATTTACACACGAATTTACTGCTACAACTGCTCAAGTTAAGTTTGCCTTAATAGCAAGTGATGGAACAGTTGATGATGACCAAGATTATGATTTCTTTGTTGATAACTTGGCATTAGAAACTACTTTATCTACTAGTGACTTTGATAAAAATTCATTTACAGCTTATCCAAACCCTGTAAAAGATATGTTGAATGTAAGCTTTACGCAAAACATTTCTAATGTAACAGTTTACAATCTTCTTGGGCAACAAGTTTTATCCATGAATATGAATGCAAACAAAGGTCAAGTTGATATGTCTAACTTAGCGACTGGAACTTACTTAGTAAAAGTAAACACAGAAACTGCTGTTAAAACAATCAAAGTGATTAAAGAATAATTTTAAAATTTTTTTAAATTTTTAAGCCACCTTCGGGTGGCTTTTTTTTTAAAAAATTATATCACAAAATATGTATTTTTTGCGAAATACATTTTTGTACTTGGGTAAGCCCAATAAAAATGACTATATTGGCAATTATTAACAAAAAAACTATTTTTTAATTATGAAAAAAATTACTCTATCGCTAGTTTTTCTTTTGACTATGGTCATGGGAAGCTATGGGCAAGTAACCGTCGGCGAAGGCACTAATACTGCACAAGTATTGCCATTTAATGCTTACTACGGTTACACTTATTCACAATCTATTTATTTGGCATCTGAAATAAACGCTTCTGGTTCGATTACATCGATTCAGTGGTATTTCACTGGAACTGGTGCTTTGACAAACAGTCAAAACTTGACTATTTACCTTGGTCAAACTACTAAATCAAGTTTTGATACTAACCTTGACTATGTAGCGGCTGGAGATTTAACCGAGGTTTATACTGGCGGTGTCGTAACCGGAAGTGCTGCAGGTTGGAAAACAATTACTTTTGCAACACCCTTTCCGTATGATGGTATTTCAAATTTAGTTGTAGCTGTTGATGAAAACATGACAGGTTTTGATGGTTCAGCAGATGATTTTCGTAATACAAATGTAGGATCTAACCGTTCTATTTTTGTTTATAGTGACAGTTTAAATGCAGACCCTACAAATCCTACTGATGATGCTGGTGGCTTTCCTTCAAGAGGAATGGTGACTTATGTGCCAAATATTATTTTTGGAGGAATTACTCAAGCTTGTGGTAATCCTACAGGTATTACTGCATCAATGGCTACAACAACTCAAGCTACCATTGCATGGACTGCAGCAGCTGGTCAAACAGATTGGCAAGTTTATGTAGTGGAGCAAAGTATGGATGCACCAACTCCTGCTACTGTAGGAACGGATGTGACAGGTACAGCTTCTTATTTAAAAACAGATTTACTTCCTAACACGGGATATAACGTATATGTAAGAGCTAAGTGTTCAGAAATTTTGTTTAGTGGATGGTCAGGGCCAACAAATTTCAGAACTTTATGTGATCCATTTGGAAATTTTAATGAAAATTTTGATTCTACTACTCCAGCAACGGGTGTAGTGCCTAATTGCTGGACAAAAAAAGTTGTTTCAACTAATGTTAATGCAAATGTTTCTGTAATTGGTAGTTCAGCATCTTCAACTCCAAACGCGATTTCTATGGCTAATTCGAATGATGCAACTGCGGGTTTATATTTAGCAACCCCTTCATTAACATCAATTGGAGCAAATACACATAGAATTACTTTTGAAGCTAGAGGTTCAAGTACAGGATTTCCTTTGATTGTAGGAACAATGTCTGATCCTACAGATGAAACAACCTTTGTTGCATTGCAAACTATTGCATTAACAAATACGTATGCAATTTATAATGTTCAATTGAATACATCTACTACTGCAAACCATATTGCATTTAAACACGGTGGTGGTGGAACATATAGAACTATATACATTGATAATGTTGTTTGGGAACTTATCCCTCTTGGAGCGCCTAATTGCTCAGTAATTACTAGTCCGTTAGATACTGCAACAAGTGTAAGTAGCGGAAAAATTAATTGGACAACTAACATTGATGCTACAGGTTTCTTTATTTCTATTGGAACTTCTGCTGGTGCAACGAATATTCAAAACATGTTAGATATTGGTCTTGTTACTACATACACCTTTCCTACAACGCCGGGAGTTACGTATTATGTAAAACTTTATCCATATAATGCAAACGGTACAAATAGTTCTTGTTCTGAAATTTCGTTTACAACTTGCGATTCTTCCGGAGATTTTATGCAAAATTTTGACGCATTAACTACTGGAACTGGAGTTGTTCCAAGCTGTTGGACAAAAACGATTGTATCTGAAAATACAAGTGCAAATGTTTCAGTTATTGGCTTTACAGCTAATTCGGCTCCAAATGCTATCCAAATGACAAATTCAGCAGATGCAACAGCGGGTATCTATTTAGTTACACCTGCCTTAACAGCAATTGGTGCAGACACACATAGAATAAAATTCAACGCTAGAGGTAGTGCAACGGAACAGGTATTATCTGTGGGAACAATGAGTAATCCATCAGACCCAACTACTTTTGTAGAGCTGCAATCTTTTACGCTTACCAATGTTTATACATCTTATAATGTAACTTTAAATACTTCTACTACCGCAAATCACATTGCTTTCAAACATGGATTGGGTGGAACTTATAGATCGGTTTATTTGGATGATATACTTTGGGAACCAATTCCTTCAACTCCCCCTATATGTATACAAGATATGAATGCAGTAGTTGATCAAAATTGTGGTAATTTCCCGACAGTATTTACATGGTCCGCCGTTCCTAGTGCTGATGGTTATAAAGTTTCGATTGGAACATCACCAAATGGTGAAGATTTAGTGGTTGATGAGGAAGATATTTTAAATGCTACTACATATTCTTTCTCTGGAAATCCAATGACAAGTTATTATTATTCCGTTGTTCCTTATAATGCGAATGGTTCTGCAATAGGTTGTTTTGAAGATTTTTTCCAAACTGCTGATGGTGGTTGCTTCTGTGTAGGTGTTCCAACAATAGTTGATAATTCAGGAATTACAAATGTACAAGTTAATCAAACTGATTTTCCTGTAACTGCAGCTACACCTTACTCTGATTTAACATTAGTAGATCAAGTAGTAGATATTACTAGAGGGGTAAATACAATTATGAATGTTACTCTAGCTACGGGTTACTCTTATTTTACAAATGTTTGGGTAGATTTCAATGATAACTATACTTTTGAGCCATCAGAATTGGTGCATGAAGGTGTTGAATCTCCAAGTACAAATCCTTATATTGATAATACTTCATTCATGACTCCCTTAACTGCGGGATTAGGTGTGCATAGAATGAGAATTGTAACAACTGATAATAAAACAATTCCTTCAAATCCATGTTATAATACTTCTTATGGTGTTGTTGTTGATTTGAAAGTAAACGTTTTAGAGGCTCCATCATGTTTGCCACCTACTGAAAATACTGTAAGTCAAATTACTGCGAATTCAGTTACGTTAAACTGGGTTTCATCTGAAACTTTATTTAATATTGAAGTGGATTTCGCAGGATTTACACAAGGAACAGGAGTTGTAACTTCTGGAATTACTGCAAATACAACTACTTTAACAGATTTAGACCCACAACAAGATTATGCATATTACATTCAAACAGATTGTGGTAGTGGTAGTGAAAGTCCGTGGACAGGTCCGTTTACATTTAGAACTGGTTGTACCGCTTTTGGAGATTTTACAGAAGATTTCACAACAGAGGTCACTTACACCGTGCCAGAATGTTTCAGTTCATTAATTGTATCAACAGTTTCTTCACCAAGTATCAGCGTAAGCAGTTTCAATGATTATGTAGGTATGAGTACTTCAGGTAATTCAGCAGCAGAATTGTATTTCATTTCTCCAACATTAACTGATTTGCCACTTTCTACACATCGTATGAAATTTAAAGCTTTTTCTTATGCAACTGGTGTTAGTGTTGTTGTAGGAACAATGTCTGATCCTTCTCAAGCAAGTACTTTTACTGCAGTTGAAACTATTCCTGTAACAAATTCTTTTGCTGATTACTCCGTATTATTTGATGTAGCAACCACAGATATGTATGTTGCATTCAAATTTGTAGGTAATGCAACGTATCAAACGATGTATATAGATAATTTAGTTTGGGAAACAGCTCCACTTTGTGCAGATGTTAATATTGTAAGTTTTGATAGTGCTACATCTTCAAGTGCTGCTATATCTTGGACTCCAGGTGGAAGCGAAACAGCTTGGCAGTATGCTTATGCTGAAGCTACAGTTGAAAATCCAGAAGGACTAGACGTAACAGATGTAATGACAACGCCAATGGCTACGATTTCAGATTTAGATCCTAGTACTGAATACAAAGTTTGGGTAAGATCGGTATGTGGAACATCACTTGGTGTTTGGTCTCCAGCTATCTCTTTTTCTACTTTATGTGTAGCTTTTGACGCTCCATTTATGGAAGACTTTACAGCATATGTGCCACTATGTTGGTTAACAGCTGGGGCAGGAACTATTGCAACAGGGCCTACAGGTGATGCGGCAGGAATTTGGGGAACAGATGGGTTTTTGAATGTTGGAACAACAGGTGCTGCTAGAGTTAATCTTTACAACATAAATAGAACTGGTTGGTTAGTTCTTCCGATAATAAATACAGTTGTAGGAGATACTTATGATTTTACCTTTAATTATGGTGTTACTTCTTATATAGGAACTGACGAAATTGAGATGGGAACTGATGATTCTGTAAAAGTAGTAATGTCTACTGATAATGGAGCAACTTGGACTGAAATTGAAAATTTCACAGCTGCAAGTAACGTTTCTAATACTTCACAAGACTTTGCTTATGAATATGTGGCTACATCGGCTCATGTTAAGTTCGCGTTTGTTGCAACTGATGGTACTGTAAACGATCCCGAAGATTATAACTTTTATATTGACAATGTTACTTTTGAAAGTCCGTTATCAAATATTGGCTTTGACAACAATACATTTACAGCGTATCCAAACCCTGTAAAAGATATGTTGAATGTGAGCTTTACGCAAAACATTTCTAATGTAACAGTTTACAACCTTCTTGGACAACAAGTTTTATTCATGAATATGAATGCAAACAAAGGTCAAGTAGATATGTCTAACTTAGCAGCTGGAACTTACTTAGTAAAAGTAAATACAGAAAATGCAGTGAAAACAATCAAAGTGATTAAACAATAAATTTTTAAAATTTATTTAAATTTATAAGCCACCTTCGGGTGGCTTTTTTTTTGTCTTCTATATTCTAAGAAATAACCGCTTTAAGTAAAACATGAAGTGGTATGCCTAATAAAGTTTCTTTATGCTATGTAAAGTACGTTACCAATACACTTCCAAGTTTACTTATGGTATTAAAAGCACGTTACTAATACACTTCCAAGTTTCCTTATGCTATTGAAAGCACGTTACCAATGCACTTCCAAGTTTCCTTATGCTATGGAAAGCACGTTACCAATACACTTCCAAGTTTCCTTATGCTATGAAAAACACGTTACCAATATACTTCCAAGTTTCCTTATGATATAAAAAGTACATTACCAATACACTTCAAAGTTACCTTATAGCATGTAAAGCACGTTACCAATACACTTTCAAGTTTTGCTATAGGCACTTTAGTAAGTACAGTTGTTTTTGCTAAATTTAAACAGGTATTTCGACTGCTTTTTTTACGCCTCTAGATAGTAGTGTATTATAGAAAAATAGTGATATAAATTTAAATTTTTCTTTTACTTATTTACTAATTTAGTATGCAGCAACTCTAAACAATTTTATCATGGCAGAAAATCAAAACGATGGGGGTAAAGGCAATTCAAATTCTAGGTCCAACATTCCCAAGAGCGATACTAATTTTGGTACCGTAGCTGCTGATGTGGTTAAAAGTTGGCAACTCAATCCCTTCCTAACCTTGGAATACACCACTCTTGCTATAGTTGAGGAAAAAGTAAATTTATTCAACCTATTGGTAGGAAACAGAAAGGAACAAGGTGGCTTCAGGCCGCAATATACTAGTGCATTGAAAACTATAAACAGCGAAATTGATGGTTCTATTAAATACATCAAAGGTTACCTTTCTGAAGAATATGGAGAAAAAGGCAAAGAAGTGGTCCAGAGCTATTATTCTTCATTTGGAATTGTGCAAAAAGGGGAGTCCTTCGAAATTCCAATAGATGCAAGTAACCGCAAAGCTGCATTAGACCTGATGATTAAAGCTATTACAATAAATCACTTTGAAGATAAAAAATACGGACTGGCTTACTGGACCAACATCAAAACAAAATATGTTGCGGTAGTAAAAGCATCCCGAGATATAGATGGAGGAATTTCTGATAAAGTGGGCAACAAAAATGTTTTGAAAGAAGAAATAAGAGAAGTGCTGCTTTCAATTATATACGTTCTTAAAGGAAATTTTCCTAAAACCCATCATGAACAACTGCGTAAGTGGGGTTTCCAAAAAGAGAAATATTAGGTATTGATGTAGTAGTTCTAATTCTAAAAAATAAATGCATGGCCATCTACCGGTGGCTTTTTTTTATGCTTATATTTGGAAAAATTTCAAGTATGTTGTTCTCCTTAATCATTCCTGTTTATAATCGGCCTCAAGAGATTGATGAATTGCTCAAAAGTTTGGTAGTACAAAATTATCAGCAAGAATTTGAAGTAGTAGTTGTAGAAGACGGCTCAACCGTTTCCTGTGAAGATGTTGTTGCTGATTATAAATCGAATCTTGCAATTAGCTATTACTTCAAAGAAAATTCCGGTCCAGGTGATTCAAGAAATTACGGAATGCTAAAAGCAAAAGGGGACTACTTTATTATTTTTGATTCAGATTGTATCATTCCGCCAAACTATTTATCGGAAGTGGAGAAACAACTCACTTTAGATTATGTAGATTGTTTTGGGGGTCCAGATAAAGATTTAGATAGTTTTTCAGATGTTCAAAAAGCAATAAATTTTGCAATGACTTCATTCATGACAACCGGCGGAATTAGAGGCGGGTCAGAGAAAATAAGTAAGTTTCAGCCTAGAAGCTTTAATATGGGGATTTCAAAAAAAGCTTTTGAGGCTTCCAATGGTTTTGGTAAAATTCATCCGGGAGAAGACCCTGATTTATCCATCCGACTTTGGCAGCTGGGTTTCGAAACCCGATTATTTCCCGATGCATTTGTTTATCACAAGCGTAGAATTGATTGGTCTAAATTTTACAAACAAGTTAATAAGTTTGGTAAAGCACGACCTATATTAGATTCTTGGTATCCCAAATATTCAAAAATCACGTACTTTTTTCCTACCCTATTTTTGCTCGGTATTGTAGCGGCAATTATTACGGCTTACTTCAAAAGCTATATCTTAGTTTTCATCTTCAGCGTTTACTTCGAATTGCTGTTTATCGTGGCTTTGTTGTACACAAAAAGCTTTAAAATTGGTTTACTAGCTGTTTTTGCAACCGTAATTCAGTTTTATGGGTATGGAATTGGGTTCTTAAAATCCTATATTCTAGTGCGGGTTTTTAAAAAACAACCTCAGAAAGCATTTCCTGAACTATTCTTTAAATAAGATATTATGACAACAATTGTAGGATTAACGGGAGGAATTGGAAGCGGAAAAACGACTGTGGCGAAAATGTTTCAGGATTTAGGCGTTCCCGTTTACATCGCAGATTTGGAAGCAAAACAGATTACAAATGAACCGGAAACACTAAAGTTAATTGAGCAACAATTCGGACAAGGCGTTATCGAAAACGAACAATTAAATCGTGCGGCAATGGCAGAAATCGTTTTCACTAATCCAGCGAAGCTTAGCCAACTCAATGCTATTATTCATCCTTTAGTCGCTGAACATTTCAAAAAATGGATTCAGAAACACAAATCTGAAAAATTTATAATAAAGGAAACGGCAATCTTATTTGAAACGAATAATCAACACACTTGCGATTTTGTGATAACAGTTACGGCACCAATTAAAATAAGGCTGGATAGAGTGGCCAAAAGGGATTCAATTTCTGAGAAAGAAATTTTGAATCGAATTAATAATCAATGGACAGATGAACAACGTGTAGCAAAAAGTGATTTTGTTATTAATAATACCACTATTGAACAAACGGAAATGCAAGTTTCCCAAATTTTTGAAGAAATTATAAAATCTTTGGAATAAAAATTTGATGTTAATGTTTGGTTAATATACTTATCCGACAAATGTTAAAATGTTAATTTTGTTGATATGAATAAATTGTTGTTTCGTTTACTGGTATTTTTGATGAGTTTGTCGCTCATTGGAATTATTTTAGTGCAGTTGTATTTGATTAATACGTCGTTCAAAAATAACGAGGAACAGTTTAAGTTTCACGTAAAACAAGTTATAGGAAATGTCGCTGATAATTTCAAAGAACGTGAGGTTTATAATTTTTTGAATCAATATAATATTTTAAAAGAAACGAAAGGTAAGCAACCTACAAAGACGGAACTTTTAGATTTTTATGTAGTTCAAAAAAATAGAACAACAAACAAAACAATCATTTATTCTAATAGTATTCTTTCCGAAGACTATAATATCAATTTGTCGTTCTTTGATAAGCGAATGGACTCTGTAAACAAGGTAAAAAACTTTGTTTCCAATAGTAAAACGGAAGTATTTTCGGGCGATGGTTTGGATAATAATAATTTGCAATTAAATCCAACCCCTGATATGGTCATTAAAAAGTCCGGTAGAATGGAGCTTTTAGATAAAGTGCAATATCAAATGTTTTCTGAAGGAATTAATGAAACGAAATCGCTTAAAGAGCGTGTCTCTCCATCGATTTTGCAGAAATCACTAAAAAAAGAATTAAAATTATACGACGTAGATACGCCATTTGAATTTGGAATTTATGAAAATGGATTGGCTACAAAAGTAAAATCAGCCGATTTTAAGTTTGATAAAAATTCCACTTTTGCAATTCCGTTTCTAACCAATTCTGAAGGGAAAAGTGACTACCAATTATTGGTGAGTTTTCCAGAAAAAAAGAAATTTCTTTTTTCAGAATTGATTGGAATTACAACCTTATCCATCATTTTTACGTTAATAATAATAATAGCATATAGTAGTGCATTAAATCAGTTAATAAGACAACGACAGATTTCTGAAATCAAAACGGATTTTATTAATAATATGACGCACGAATTCAAAACGCCAATTGCCACGATTAATTTAGCTTTAGATGCTATTAAAAGTCCAAAAGTGATTGATGACCGAGAGAAGACTACTCGTTATTTGCAGATGATTCGTGATGAAAACAAGCGTATGCATGCTCAAGTAGAAAATGTTTTGCGAATTTCTAAATTAGAGAAAAGAGAGTTAGAAATTAGCAAAGAATCAATGGATATCAATGAAATTGTAGAAGAAGCAATTGAGCACGTAAATTTGATTATTGAGGATAGAGAAGGAATTATTAACACACATTTTGATGCCAAAAGGACAACAGTTTTATTGAATGATGTTCATTTTACAAACGTAATTGTAAATGTTTTGGACAATGCAATAAAATACTCGCCAGAGAAACCAATTATTGACGTATATACGGAGAATGTAAAAGATTTTGTGATTATAAAAATCAAGGATCACGGGGCTGGAATGAGTAAAGTGGCTTTAAAAAGAATATTTGAAAAATTTTATAGAGAACATACGGGCGACATCCATAATGTGAAAGGACACGGTTTGGGATTATCGTATGTAAAAAGAATTATTGAAGATCATAATGGTCAAATTGCTGTAGAAAGCGAAAAAGGTAAAGGAAGTACCTTTATCATAAAATTACCACTAATAAATTAAGTTATGGAAAACGAAAACAAAAAAATTCTTTTGGTTGAAGACGATCCGAACTTCGGGTCAATACTAAAGGATTATTTAATATTAAACGACTTTGATGTTACTTTAGCGAAAAACGGAATGGAAGGTTTCGAGAAATTCAAAAAAGACACATTTGATTTGTGTATTTTGGATGTAATGATGCCTTACAAAGACGGTTATACGTTAGCGAAAGAAATTCGTGAGAAAAATAAAGAAGTGCCTATAATCTTCCTTACGGCTAAATCCATGAAAGACGATGTCTTGAAAGGTTATAAAGTTGGAGCGGATGATTATTTGAATAAACCGTTTGACTCTGAAGTTCTTTTGATGAAAATCAAAGCAATTATTCAACGTAAATCTTCTGAAGTAAAAGCGGATGCTACAAAATTTGAATTTATCATTGGAAATTTCCACTTGAATTCAAAATTGCGTTTCTTGACTTACAAAGATACAGAGCCAATCAAACTTTCTCCAAAGGAAAATGAATTGCTTAAAATGTTAGCGATTTATGAAAATGATTTAATGCCAAGAGAACTTGCATTGACAAAAATTTGGAGAGACGACAACTATTTTACTTCAAGAAGTATGGATGTTTATATTGCCAAACTGAGAAAGTACTTGAAAATGGATGACGAGGTAGAAATTTTAAACATTCACGGAGAAGGTTTCCGTCTAGTAGTTAAAAACAAACCACCGGCTCCTGCAGCAACTGAATAAACAAATTGAAACTCCGAGAAATCGGAGTTTTTTTATAGGGTAAAGGCAAGTGAAAAACAGTTTTTATCCGCTTTCATTACAGAAAATATTGTAGTATTATCATTTTTATTGCATAGTATTTCAACTTCATTTTCAATAAGTAATTCATTCAGAAAATTCATATCGATACTTTTAAATGTTTGATTCAAAAGAATCTTTGGTTCGACAAAATCCAAACACCATTCCAAATACTTAACATTATTTACATGATTTACCACATCTAAATCTGAAAAAACTACACGATGCGTTCCCACTATTTTTGATTCTTTCGGCATGTGAATCTTTTTAACGCGTTGTTTGGTGGCAAATTGGTCCGGAAATTCTTCAAAATGTTCATGTGGCAAAGCTAAAAATTCAGGTCTCCGGATTTTAGTATTAATTACGACCCAAAAAGTTTCAGAGGAAATTATTTTTTTTTCGTCGTTGTAAACTTCCAAAACACGAATGGAACGCGAATTTTCTAATGAAACAATCCAAGTTTTTACGGTTATCGAATCGCGCCATTTAGGTAGTGAATCAATTTCAAGTCGCATTCTGCTCAACACCCAAGCTTGATTGAATTCTTGCATGTCAGTGAAGCTTATTCCACCTAAATCTGCATGTTCGGCAGCGGTTAGTTGAAGTAAATTACATAAATCTGTATAATTTAAAGCCCCATTTGGAGCACATTGTGAGAAATTTATTTCCCATTTCTTTTCGTGAACGGATTTAAAATTTTTATCTATCGGCATGAGGTAGATTTAATAGAATGTATAATTTCTGATAGGTCCGTTTTATAGTCAAACCAATGTATATTGTCTGTTCGTTTAAACCAAGTCATTTGTCGTTTAGCAAATCTTCGTGTGTTTTTCTTGATTTCTTCAATGGCAAAATCAAGAGAATTTTTTCCATCAAAGTATTCAAATAATTCTCGATACCCAACGGTTTGTAAGGCGTTCAAGTCTTTATTTTTATACAAACTTTTAGCTTCTTTAACCAATCCTTCTTCAATCATTTGGTCTACTCGAAGATTAATTCTTTGGTAAAGATCTTCACGATTGGCTTCCAACCCGATGATAATTGGCGTAAAACTACGTTGTTTTTTTTCTTGATTTAAAAACGAAGAATAAGGTTTTCCAGTTCCCATACCTACTTCCACGAATCGCATTAATCGTTGCGGATTTTGTAAAGTTTGCGGATTTGTTTTTAGTAAAAAAGTGTAGTAATCTGCATCAGTTTCTTGTAATTTTTCTTGTAAATATTTTAAACCAAATAATTCATAATCAGCTTTTACTTCTGCTCTAACTCGTGTGTCAATTTCAGGAAAAGTGTCGAAACCTTTTAAAATAGCATTCACATACAGGCCCGAACCACCTACTAAAACTGCAAAATCACGATCTTCAAAAAGGAAATTAAGATTTTCTAATGCTTCTTTTTCAAAATCTCCCACAGTATAGTTTTCGAAAATAGATTTATTTTGAATAAAATGATGCTTTGCTGAATCCAATTCTGTCTGTGAAGGAACAGCAGTACCAATTGTCATTTCTTTAAAAAATTGCCGAGAATCACAGGAAATAATCTCAGTTTTGAAATGGTTTGCTAATTTTATGCTTAAGGAAGTTTTGCCAATCGCTGTTGGACCTACAACGGTAATGAGATACTTTGTCATCTTCTAATTACGTTAAATTCGTACCGCAATTATGACAATATTTTGCACTATCACTGAGAGGCTGGGATTTGCAATTTGGGCAATTTGGTGCAAAAAGTTTTCTTCTGCTTTTACTATTTGCAATTTGAGCGGTTACAATTCCCGTAGGAACGGCGATAATTCCGTAACCCAAAATCATTATAAAGGAGGCAATTGCTTTTCCTAACGATGTGATTGGTGCAATATCGCCATATCCAACCGTAGTTAAGGTTACAATACACCAATAAATACTTGTAGGTATGCTTGTAAAACCACTTTCTTTACTTTCTACAACATACATTACAGCTCCTAAAAGTATCGAGATGATAAAAATAAAGTATACAAAAACAGTAATTTTTGTACGACTTGCATTAATGGCTAGTTTTAATTCAGAAGCTTGCCCCGTGAAATTTCCAAGATTTAAAATTCTAAATAAACGCAATAATCTCAGGGCGCGAACTACTGATAGAATTTTCGTACTAGGAATAAAGAAAGACAGATACATTGGAAGTATCGAAATCAAATCAATGATTCCGTAAAAACTAAATAAATATTTGAGCGGTTTTCGAGTAGAAATGATACGGAGGATATATTCTATGGTGAAGAAAATAGTGATAACCCACTCCGCCAATACCAGTATATCGTGGTATTGATTATCTAAATTTTCTACGGTTTCTAATAAAACTAAAAGCACGCTCAAAAGAATCACGCCTAGAAGCATGATATCAAATATCTTACCCGCTGGAGTATTTACGCCATGAATAATAATATTAATTCGCTGTCGGAGCTTTTCAAAAAAGCTTTTATGTTTTTTTTGTCTTTTGACCATACTATTTAAAAGTGAATTACTTTAGTGCGTTGATTTTTTCGTAAATAGCTTAAAATAATATTTTTAGCATCCCTATCTTCAGGCAATTTTGTAATTATATTTTTTAAAATTTCAACGTTTGTTATCTGATAATTCAGATTAAAGAATGCAAAACCTTTGAAAACACCATTTTCGATTAAAACAGCACTTTTTTCATCAACAACACGGCCTTTTTCTATCAAAATTAAATTTTGATTCTGGTATTCATTATTTTGTAAAAAATAATTTACTCGTTTATTATAGTCCTCTGTGGATTCTTCAAAAA
This sequence comes from Flavobacterium sp. SM2513, assembly GCF_050908145.1. Classification (GTDB taxonomy): domain Bacteria; phylum Bacteroidota; class Bacteroidia; order Flavobacteriales; family Flavobacteriaceae; genus Flavobacterium. Next base: position 2,022,713 of record NZ_CP194228.1, read on the forward strand.
TACAAGCACCATTGCATTGTTTGACTTTATAGGAAAAACAGTTTGTTTTTACTTTGTCCAATAAGTTGATTTTCTGACAGAGCGTATATTTTTCTGTTATTTTATACAAAGCAGTTTGAGCTTCCATTTCTGTTCCAAAAGCAGTAATCTCTTTTTTTCGAAAATCTGTTTTTCTGATATAAAGAGAAATGTATCCATCTTCATTTTTTTCTTGGTATAAAGAAAAAGGAAAAATATTTTTTCGCATCGCCCGATTCAATGCCGGCCGATTTATTTTTATTTCGGCATTCTCCTTCAAGAGTGCAATCAATTCATTGCCTGTTTCTTCATAACTTACATCAAAAACTTCCACTTGAATTTTCTTACATTTTTTGGTAGTTCCAGCAAAATGTTGATTCACTCTTTTCTTCATATTTTTGCTTTTGCCAATATAAAGTATCTTCCCATCTTCCTTGTGAATGTAATAAATTCCAGTTGTAGAAGGAACACGGTCAATAATTTCTTTCAATTTTGGCGATAAGCCTTTTTCAACTTCTGTTTTTATGAAGCTTTTTACAATCTCTTTTTCAATGTCTTTAGATAAAAGAAGTTTGAATAATTTTACTGTGGCTAATGCATCTCCTGAAGCGCGATGTCTGTCTGCCATAGGAATTCCAAGTGCTCGAACCAATTTGCCTAAACTGTAAGAAGGTTGTTCTGGAATTAATTTCTTTGATAATTCGACCGTACAAATATTTGGAATTTCAAAATTATAACCCAATCGGGCAAATTCTGTTCGCAAAATTCGATAGTCAAACTGAGCATTATGAGCGACTAAAACTGTGTCTTGCGTAATTTCAATAATGCGTTTAGCCACTTCATAAAACTTGGGAGCCGTTTGAAGCATCGCATTGTTGATTCCGGTTAAGTTCACAACAAATGGTTGAATTGGTTTTTCAGGATTCACCAAACTTATAAATTGGTCGACAATTTCGTGTCCGTCAAATTTATAGATAGCAATTTCCGTAATTCCTTCTTCGTTAAACTGTCCCCCAGTGGTTTCTATGTCAAGTATTGTGTACAAAATTCAGTTGTCGGTTATCTGTTGTCAGTTTTAGCAAATGTTCTCTCGTCTTTGCTCTATTCTCTATATTCTTTTCTCTAATTCCTCGTTCCAAAGATACTACTTCCAATCCGAACCATTGTACTACCGCATTCAATTGCCAACTGATAATCGCCTGACATACCCATTGAAAGCGCATTCAGTTTACAATTTTGAGTATTTAGTGATTGATTTTTGTCAAAAATAGATTTTAAATGAAGGAATTCTTTTTTGATTTGGTTTTGATTTTCTGTGAAAGTCGCCATTCCCATTAATCCCACAATTTTGACGTTGTTGAAATTCTCATTCTTAGCTAGTTCTAAAATCTCCTCTAATTCTGTATCATCCAAACCAAATTTAGTTTCCTCTTCCGCAATATGTATTTGCAAAAGACAATCAATTACTCGGTTATTTTTTAAAGCTTGCTTGTTGATTTCCTTTAATAATTTTAAAGAATCCACACCATGAACTAAGCTAACGAACGGCGCCATAAATTTCACTTTATTCGTCTGAACATGACCAATCATGTGCCATTGAATGTCTTTTGGCATTTCGTTGAATTTTTCCTCCATTTCTTGGATTTTGTTTTCGCCAAATATTCGTTGACCTGCCTCGTACGCTTCCATTAAGTCCGAAACCGGTTTAGTTTTTGAAACGGCAACAAGTGTAACGCTTTCAGGAAGTGTAGATTTTATCTCAAGTAAATTTTCTTTTATGTTCATAATTTTTCCAATCTTAATTTCAATAAAAATCTTTCAATCTTAATACTTCCTCTACAACTCATAAACCACCAATCCACTTCTGAATTTCGGGTCGATGTACGTGCTTTTAGGCGGCATAATTAAATTATTATCAGCCAATTCCTTGATTTCAGAAATTGCGGTTGGGAAAAGCATGAAGCCAATCTCAAACTCGCCTTCATCAATTACTTCCTTAATGGTAATTATGGATTGTTTACCAGGAATGTAATCAATACGTTCGTCGTTTCGCAAATCTTCAATTCCAAGAATAGGTTCTAAAACTTGTGTATATAAAATTTGTGCATCTAATTGTTCCAAAACACTCGTAAAACCGTTTTGATTTTTTAAAGTCAAACAGTAAAATTCACCGTCAAGATACATTCCGAATTCAAACTTTTTAGTTGGTTTCCATAATTCTTGTTCTTTGTTTTTTATCCAAAAATTTTGAGCTAATAAAGTTAATAAACCTTCTTTGGAATGGTTGTTCAAATCTCTAATTATCCGATTGTACTCGTATATTTTTACATTATTTTCTGCAATTAAAAAACTCATGAAATAATTTAGATTTTCATTTTCTGAATTCTTGTCCTGTTGATACAGCAATTCTGCAGAAGCGGAGCGATGGTGTCCATCTGCAATATATAAATTTCCGATAGATGCAAATTTTTCTTGCAACCAAGCAATTTCCTCTGAACTGTCAATTTTCCATAGTTGGTGCTTTTCTCTCCTTGTTGTTGAAAATTCATAAAGCGATTCCAATTGTTTTTTTGCTAAAATCCATTCCGAGAGTTCCGCATTTTCAGGATAAGTGATTAAAACAGGTTCGGTATTAAAACCCGTTTGATGCAAATAATCTTTAAACAATTCCACGCGATATTGCAATGTGTCTTCGTGCTTTTTGATGACGTTATTTCGATAATCTTCAAGAGCTGTTCCGGCTATAATTCCAGTAAATGTTTGGTTTTTTGTTTCGATTTCATATAAGAAAAACACGGGTTGTTCTTCTTTTACAAAAACATTCTCTTCTTTAAAATCCCTGTATTTTTGGGCAACCAATTTGAATCTTTTTTCTAATCCAGCCTTTTGCTGATTGACATAAGCTGGATTTAAAATATGCAAAAACGAAAATGGATTAAAGTCCAATTGCGACGCTAATTCGGCTGGTGAATATTCATCGTATGAACGAGAAGTGACTAGACTTATTTTGTCGCGAGTAGGTCGAACTGCTTTGAAAGGAATTATTTTTGCCAAGATTTCTCAAAATTAAAGGATTGAAAGACGAAAAGATTAAAAGGTAAACGGATTTAAATAGTAGAAAGCCCAAAAGATAAATAGAAGCCTAAAGATTTTAAATTAGCCCCGATTGGAGCAAATATCCTTGCTGTTTTTCTTGAAAAAAACAGCAAGATATTGTGTAAAGCGGGAAAATGAATGGAACAAATGCCCAAGCCATCCGCTCCAAATTATTTTGATAAAAACTGTTTCGCTACTTTTTCTGCTTTTCTGCTTTCGGAATAATCGTAGAAACCTTCGCCTGATTTTACGCCTAATTTTCCAGCGCGAACCATGTTTACTAAAAGTGGACAAGGTGCATATTTTGGGTTTTTAAAACCGTCATGCATTACATTTAAAATGGCTAAACAAACGTCAAGTCCAATAAAATCAGCTAATTGCAAAGGCCCCATCGGATGCGCCATTCCTAACTTCATTACCGTGTCAATTTCATAAACTCCAGCAACTCCGTTGAATAAAGTTTCAATAGATTCATTAATCATTGGCATTAAAATACGGTTTGCGACGAAACCGGGATAATCATTCACTTCGGTAGGAATTTTACCTAATTTTACGGATAAATCCATGATAATTTTAGTCACTTCGTCGGAAGTATTGTAGCCACGAATGATTTCAACGAGCTTCATTATTGGAACCGGATTCATAAAATGCATCCCGATAACGCGTTCTGGATGTGAAACCACACCGCCAATTTGAGTGATAGAAATGGACGAAGTATTCGTTGCCAAAATGGTATCGTGAGAACAAGCATCGTTCAATTGTTTGAAAATATTAAGTTTCAATTCAATGTTTTCAGTTGCTGCTTCAACCACTAAATCAACACCGACAACGCCGTCTTTTATGTCGGTATAAGTGATAATGTTGCTGATGGTTTTTAATTTATCTGCTTCGGTAATAGTTCCTTTTGAAACCATTCGGTCTAAATTAGAGGCAATCGTAGCTATTCCTTTGTCTAATGATTTTTCAGAAACGTCGATTAATTTTACGGTAAAACCGCTTTGTGCAAATGTGTGTGCTATTCCGTTACCCATTGTACCGGCACCAATAACTGCTATGTTTTTCATTTTTATTGTTTAAAAAAATTGTACTTTTTATTTTTAATTTTATAAGTATTGATGTTTTATCGTTTCATCGCTTCAATAATCGCATAAGCCACTCTCAAAGCTTCTGTTCCATCTTCTAAAGTTACAATTGGCGTGGTATCGTTTACAATTGCATCGGCAAAAGTTTCTAATTCCGCTAAAATGGCATTGTTATTTTCAACATCAGGATTGTCAAAATAAATTTGCTTTTTCAACCCTTCAGCATTTTGCAAAATCATATCAAAATCGCCTGGAACTTCTGGAGCGTCCTTCATTTTTACCACTTCACATTTTTTCTCTAAGAAATCAACAGAGATATAAGCGTCTTTTTGAAAAAAACGTGATTTTCGCATGTTTTTTAATGAAATTCGGCTGGAAGTTAAGTTGGCGACACAGCCATTCTCAAACTCAATTCTGGCATTGGCAATATCTGGAGTTTCAGAAATTACAGAAACACCACTTGCGTGAATTGTTTTTACCTTTGATTTTACGACGCTCAAAATAGCATCGATATCGTGAATCATTAAATCCAAAACTACAGGAACATCGGTACCTCGAGGATTAAATTCTGCCAATCGGTGGGTTTCGATAAACATTGGGTTTTCTATCGAATCTTTTACCGAAATAAAAGCAGGATTGAAACGTTCCACATGACCAACTTGTCCTTTTACGTTATATTCTTTTGCTAAGGTTATAATTTCTTCGGCTTCGGCAACAGTATTGGAAATAGGTTTTTCAAGAAAAACATGTTTACCCGATTTTATCGCCACTTTTGCACATTTATAATGGGAAAGTGTAGGAGTTACTATGTCTACAATGTCAACAGCGGTAAGTAATTTGGCGATAGTGTCAAACCTTTTGTAACCAAATTCTTTTTCTACTTTGATAGCATTTTCTGGATTATCGTCGTAAAAGCCGACTAATTCATATTTAGTAGATTGTTGTAATAATCGCAAATGTATTTTTCCAAGATGTCCAGCACCTAAAACGCCGACTTTTAGCATATAATTCTATTTTGAACAAAAATAAGATTAATTGTTCAAAGATTAAAGTTTGAAAGATAAACTTTGAAATTTATTATTTGAAAATCCAAATCAAAAAATAGGTTTTACTTTCTTATTTTTACCGAAATTAATTTGCCACTATTTTGAAAGATACCGCCAAGCATCAAGGACTTCGTAATCGATTGATAACTGTTTTAAAGGAAAAAGGAATTACAAATGTTGCTGTTTTAGAAGCAATTAATAAAATCCCAAGACATTTGTTTTTGAATTCCAGCTTTGAAGAATATGCTTACCAGGACAAGGCATTTCCAATTGGTGCGGGACAAACTATTTCGCAACCTTTTACCGTAGCTTTTCAATCTCAATTATTAGAAGTGCAAAAAGACCATAAAGTGCTCGAAATTGGAACGGGTTCTGGGTACCAAACGGCCGTTTTATGCACAATAGGTGCTAAAGTGTATACCGTTGAACGTCAAAACGAATTATTTAAAACCACTTCATTATTATTGCCTAAATTAGGGATTAGACCCAAACATATTTCTTTTGGTGATGGCTATAAAGGTTTGCCTAATTATGCTCCATATGATAGTATTATTGTAACCGCTGGAGCTCCATTTATTCCAAAGCCTTTGATGGCACAACTTAAAATTGGTGGAAGATTAGTAATTCCACTAGGCGAAGCACATCAAATTATGACGCTTTTAATTCGGAAGAATGAAACGCAATTTGAAAAACACGAATTTGGTGAATTTAGATTTGTGCCTTTATTGGAAAATAAAAATTAATATTTATATATTTAGCACCTAATTTTTTTATTGTGAAAAAAGTAATTTTACTATTTAGCTTATTTGTTTCGGTTATTGTCTTTGCTCAAAATTCTGAAAAGAAAGTATGGGATTTAATGTTGTTAAATAAACGAAGTGAGGCTAGAAAACTTTTTGATAAAGATTTGAAACCGCAAATCAATACAAACATAGATTATTTAATTCTCGACGCTATTTTAGATGTTGAATTGGGTAAATATGTTTTTGACGATACATTCGTTCAAAAATTCTCTCAATTTCCCGAAAGTAAATATTATTACAGTGCCTTAGTAAAAGCGTCATTCATGCTGGATGATATTTCAGATGTTGGTTTTAGCGACTACACTTATAAAAAAATTGATTTTTTAGCAGCTAATCAGAATTTTAAAAACAATTCAAAAGCTATTTATAGTAAAGCGGTTGCTGATCGAAACCGCAAAAACATGAAAGGTTTTTCGGATAAAATCAAAGAGCTCAATGTTTTAACGGATTGGCAGTTTTGCGGTGTTTTTGAAAACCTGAACGATAGTGGAATTGACATTGAATACGAACCGGAATTATATGCTAAAGCTGATAAACTTTTTGATGCAAACAGTAACGGAAAAGTAGGTTGGTACATTCCGTCGATTCCTCATAATGAAGGCTATCAAATGTTTGAAAACGAATCAGAATATGGAAATGGAATCATGTATTCGCAAACATTTATTGATAATCCTGTAGAAAGAGCCGTATTTTTGAGTTTTGGTGCGGGTTCTTCTTTGAAAATATTTTTAAATGATGTAGAAATCTATGTCAATAATCAGATATACCAGTCTGATCAAGAAGCATACAAATTGAAAGTTCTTTTGCCAAAAGGGACGAATAGATTATTGGTTAAATCAGCTCTAACGAGTGGTACAGATTATATTATTTTTTCAATTACTGACTTAGAAGAGCAAAAAATTACTGATTTAAAGTTTCAACCTACTTATAAAGATTACAATAAATCCAGTTTTGAACAATTGAATCCAACAGAAGTTCCTAATATCGAAGAAGCGTATATCATTGATAAAATAGCCAAAAATCCAAATAATATTTTATATAAAATTTTATTGTTCGAAACATATATGCACAATAAAAAATTAGAGTTGGCTCATGACCTTATCGAAAAACTTGATCAACAATATCCAAATTCTTCCTTTCTAAAAATTAATCTTGCAGCTTATTATACCAGAAAAGGAGACGATGCTAAAAAAGACGAAATTATTAAAAATGTAGACATTCAGGATCCTACTTATTATTTTAATATTCTGATGAAAATACAAGATGAGGAATGGTTAAGGGCTGCAAGTATTGAACAAATTGAAAAACTAAGAGATGACTCAAAATTATTTCTCACTAAAACAGCTTCCAAATTATTGACCATCATCATTGATGCACGAAACAATAATATTCAAGGAATGGTAACTCAAATAGATGAAATTATTGCTACCTCGGATAATAATGAATTTTACATTACCACTTTTGCACCAATGTACGACCAACTTGAAAAAGACAAGTCGAAAACAATTGCAATGTTAGAAAATTTGAGTAAAACTTCTGAAAACTACAAGGCTTTTTCGCAGTTAAAAAGATATTATACAGCTGCCAATAAAAAGGAGGAAGTGAAACAAATGGTTTTGGAACGAAAGAATCGTTATCCTCATGTTTTAGACTTAGGTGTTGATTATATTGATATATTATTTGAAGAAAAAAAATACGACGAAGCATTGGTTGAAATTGATAGTTATTTGCAACTTTTCCCGTATTCATTTACTTTGATGCAGAAAAAAGGAATGGCTTACAACAACAAATCAGATGTAAAACTGGCAGAAAAATATTTCCGACAGTCTTTATCGCATTATTCGTCCAATTCCTATTTGCGGAAAATCTTATATGATGTGACAAAGGTGCAAGATGAAATTGAACTTGTGCGAACCCAAGATGTATATAAATATATTAAGGAAAATAGAAATTCAAAACTAAAAAGTGATTATGGGGTTTCCATTTTACTGGACGAATACTTAGTTAGTGTTTTGCCAGAAGGAGGTCGGAAATATCGGGTCACTATGGTTTACGAAATTACTGCCGAAAACGGTATCGAAGAACTCAAGGAATATAATTTAGATACTTATGGTGTTACACTTTTAAAATCAGAAATTGTAAAATCAGATTCGTCAATCGTTCCTGCTGAAAATGGTGGAAATCAATTGGTTTTTACAAATTTAAAAATGGGTGATGTCATCTATATCGACTATGAATTTTATGAAAATCCAACTGGTCGATTTTACAAAGATTTTAATTTATCCTATGGTTTTAACGGAAGTTATCCTTCTGTAAAATGTGTTTTCGGTATTTTGTCGCAACCTGACTTGAAATATAATGTCGATTTTAGTAACGGGACAATACCTGAAACTACTAAAAAAATCGGGAATAAACGGTATCAATCTTGGACCAGGAAGAATGTAGAGGCTTTGCCTTTATTTAATAGTTATGCACCACAATACAGCGATTTACGTAATATTGTAAGAGTGGGAACTATTAATTCATGGAAGGAAATCGCCAACTGGTATGCCGATTTGGTAAAGAAAAATTTGAAATTAGACAAAATTACTCAAACCACATTTAATGAAATTTTCCCAAAAGGAATAGAAGCATTTTCCCAAGAAGAAAGAGCCAAAAAAATCTATAAATACATAGAGGACAACATAAATTACAGCTCTTTAGATTTTAGACAAAGTGGCTATGTACCACAAAAACCGTCCAAAACAATCACAACTAAACTAGGAGATTGCAAAGATGTTTCGACTTTATTTGTCGCTCTTGGTGATTTAGCTGGAATAAAATCAAATTTAGTTTTGGTGTTAACTTCAGATAATGGAACCCAAGGAATGAAGTTACCTGGTTTAGGATTTAACCATTGTATTGTAAAACTGGAAATAGATAATAAATCCTATTTTGTAGAGCTAACGGATAAATATTTGCCTTTTAAAGCAATGCCAATGAGTTTAGTAGATGCCAATGCCTTGGTTGTTTCTTTTGATAAAGTCGAAAATGAAAACGCAAAACTTATTTCAATTTCTGAGGAAAATGCTTTAGAAAGCATGAGTAATTCAAAAGTTGAAGTGACGATTAATGATGATTCCAAAGCGTTTCTAGTAACTTCAAATGTTTACGGCTACTTAAAGTCGTATTATAATGAGCTTTTTTCGAATGCGTATACAGAAGATGTACGGAAAAAGAAATTTGAAGAAGATTATAATTCAAGATTATCTGCTAATATACAATTTGAATCAGCGAAAGTCGTGACAAATGATACGTACGGAAGTGAAATTGTTTTTGAATCCGCATTCTCAATTCCTGAAAGAATTCAAAGTGTAGGTTCTTTAAAAATCACCAGCATTCCATTTCTAGATAAAGTCTATACTCGAAATATAATTGAAGAAACGTCTAGAAATTATGATATTTCTTATACCAAATATGAAAACTGTAAAGCGTATAACTCAGAAGTTATTTTGAATATTCAAGAAGGCAAAAAGTTTACAGAAATTCCTGAAAACAGAATACTTAGCTACAAAAATCATAATTATGCGATTACTTTTGAATTAGTAAAACCAAATTCGCTTAAAATTAAAAGAAACGTAACGCTAACTTGGGATAATATACCAAAAGAAGAGTATTTAGCGTATAAAAAGTATGTGGAAGACGTTATTGAAATAGAAAAACAGATTGTAGGTTTTAAATAGGCTAGATATAAAATTAGCCACGATTTCCCAATTCCACAATTTCTAAATTCTGAATTTTAGCACCGTCAATTTCAAAACGCAACATCGTTCGCACTTGATGAAAACCGTGAATTCCTGCAGCACCAGGGTTCATGTGCAAGAAATTTAGTTTTTTGTCGTACATCACTTTTAAAATATGCGAATGACCACAAATAAATAATTTTGGAGGATTTTTGACTAATTCTTCCCGAATTGTAGCGTTGTATTTCCCTGGATAACCACCTATATGAGTAATTAAAACATCGGCACCTTCACAGAAAAACCGATTGTTTAAAGGAAACTCCATTCGTGCCTCAGCATTGTCAATATTCCCATAAACTGCACGAAGTGGCTTGAGTTTTTTCAAAGCATCCGTAACTTTTAAATCGCCAATATCTCCAGCATGCCAAACTTCATCTGCCAAATGCACGTATTTTAAAACCGTTTCGTCAAGATGACTGTGTGTATCAGAAAGTAAAAGAATTTTTTTCAAAAGAGTTTTTTTAGGAGCTGTTTCCGGCTATCCATTCCAATCTTTTGTTTTTTAAAGAAAAAAACAAAAGGATTTCATTGCTATCCGGGCTAGAATTATGTGCAAAATTAGAACATTTGTTTTCAAATTCAAATTAACATTTTGTTGTAAATCAAAACTAATTTTTTTAGCATTAATAAAGTATCTTTGTAGCCTTAAATTTTGAGGATATTGCGGTTTTTTATACAACTTTCTTATAACGGAACAAACTATCACGGTTGGCAAATTCAACCGAATGCTACTTCTGTACAAGAAACTTTGACCCAAGCACTTTCCATCATTTTAAATAAAAAAGATATCACAATTATGGGTGCCGGACGAACCGATACCGGCGTTCACGCAAGTCAAATGTTTGCTCATTTTGATTTTGAAAACCCTATTGATTCGAAAACAATTGTACATAAATTAAATTCATTTCTTCCAAAAGATATTGCAGTTTCTGATATTATTTTGGTTGACGAAAATTCCCATGCTCGTTTTGATGCCAAGCAGCGTACGTATGAATACAAAATCAATCTTTCCAAGAATGTTTTTTTAGATGAATTGAGTTGGTATTATAATAAAGAATTGAATATGGAAGCCATGAATGATGCAGCGAAACTCTTAATAGAATTTACTGATTTTCAGTGTTTTTCAAAAGTGCATACAGATGTAAATACATTCAATTGCAATATTTCTCAAGCTTTTTGGAATAAAAAGAATGAACAACTTATCTTTACCATTTCAGCAGACAGATTTTTGCGAAATATGGTTCGTTCCATTGTAGGGACGTTAGTTTACATTGGTTTAGGGAAAATTTCTAAAGCAGATTTTCGGAAAATTATAGAAAGTAAAGACCGAAAAAAAGCAGGATTTTCTGTTCCAGCACGCGGACTATATTTGACTGAAATAAAATACGATTATATAAAATAAAAAAATAGATTTTGCTTGAGAAAAGTAAAATTCACGATAAAAAATGAAAGCAAAAGCATTCGATACAAAAGTTTTTAAACGAATAATGGTTTATACAAAACCATACAAATGGCGATTTAACAGCGTTATTGTATGGGCAATTTCATTGTCTATTTTTGCAGCATTACGGCCTTATTTACTTAAGCAAACTGTTGACGGTTACATTCAAACCAATGATAGCAAAGGTTTACTTTTTTACATTATTTTGATGGGAAGTGTTTTGTTGCTGGAGGTTATTTCGCAGTTTTACTTTGTGTATTGGGCAAATTGGCTCGGACAAGATATTGTAAAAGACATTCGAACCAAATTGTTTAAACATATTTTGAGCTTTAGAATGAAATATTTTGACAATGCTCCAGTAGGTCAATTGGTAACACGTTCGGTTTCTGATATTGAAGCAATCGCACGAATTTTTAGTCAAGGATTATTCATGATTGTCAGCGATTTGATGAAAATGGTGGTGGTTCTGATTTTTATGTTTTACATGAACTGGCAATTAACGTGGATTGTTTTTGTGGCAATGCCGATTTTGGTAATTGCAACACGAGTTTTTCAACGAAAAATGCAAGTCGCGTTTCAAGAAGTTCGCGCTCAAATTTCTAATATGAATACCTTTGTTCAAGAACGCGTCACGGGAATGAAAATTGTGCAATTGTTTAACAGAGAAGATATTGAAGCAGAAAAATTCAGTCAGATAAATGACAAGCATAAGAAAGCATGGATTCAAACCGTTTGGTATAACTCTATATTTTTTCCCATCGCCGATATTATTTCATCATTGACATTAGGTATGGTGGTTTGGTACGGTGGAACTCGAATTTTAGGAGGGGATATGACTACCACATTCGGAGATTTATTTTCTTATACGATGTTTATCACGATGCTATTCAATCCTTTGCGTCAAATTGCCGATAAATTCAACGAGATGCAAATGGGAATGATTGCTGCAAATCGAGTATTTGATATTTTGGATACGCAAGACCAAATTCAAGACAAAGGAAATATTGTAGCTCCCGTTTTTAAAGGAGAAATTGAATTCAAAGACGTTCATTTTGGTTATTTAGAAAATGAAGAAGTAATTAAAGGCATTAATTTGAAAGTCAATCCGGGAGAAACAATTGCAATTGTGGGTTCAACAGGTGCTGGAAAATCAACGATTATCAACCTGTTAAATCGCTTTTATGAAATCAATAAAGGTAGTATTTGCATCGATGGTCAAGATATAAACAATTACACTTTAGATTCGCTTCGATTGCAAATTGCGGTAGTTTTACAAGACGTGTTTTTATTTGCAGATACAATTTACAATAATATCACACTCAATAATCCAGAAATCTCAAGGGACGAAGTAATTGCTGCTGCGAAAAATATTGGCGTGCATCAATTTATTATGAATTTGCCAAACGGTTATGATTATAATGTGAAAGAAAGAGGAGTGATGCTGTCGTCAGGTCAACGGCAATTGATTGCTTTTTTACGAGCTTACGTTAGTAACCCAAGTATTTTAATTTTAGACGAAGCGACTTCCTCAATTGATACGTATTCTGAAGAATTGATTCAAAGAGCAACAGAAACGGTTACTAAAGGTAGAACTTCAATCGTAATTGCCCATCGATTAGCAACCATTATCAACGCGGATAATATTATTGTAATGGACAAAGGTTTGATTGTTGAGCAAGGAAATCATCTTGACTTAGTACATCGTGAAAACGGATATTATAAACGATTGTATGATTCGCAGTTTTCGGTGGAGAAAATCGGATAGTTTATCGATAAGATTTTGTGCTAAAAATAAACAACTTTGAAGTTTTTCTAAAACAGAATAATTCCTTATTTTCGCTAACTGAAAAACAACAAGTTTTAAATATAAGAAAGACGCGTTTTGCAACTTTCTTTTTTATTAAATAGTAAACCAAAGAAAAAATGAAATACGATATTATTGTTTTAGGAAGTGGGCCAGGTGGTTATGTAACTGCAATTCGTGCTTCACAATTGGGTTTTAAAACCGCTGTAATCGAGAAAGAAAGTTTAGGTGGCGTTTGTTTAAATTGGGGTTGTATTCCAACAAAAGCATTATTGAAATCAGCTCAAGTTTTTGATTATTTAAAGCATGCTTCTGATTACGGATTGACTATTTCAGAATTCGACAAAGATTTTAGTGCCGTGGTGCAACGTTCTAGAGGTGTTGCTAACGGAATGAGTAAAGGAATTGAGTTTTTGATGAAGAAAAACAAAATTGACGTTATTCAAGGTACTGGAAAAATCAAAACCGGTAAGAAAATTGACGTTACTGATAAAGACGGAAAAACTACTGAATATTCAGGAGACCATATTATTATTGCTACTGGAGCACGTTCTCGCGAATTGCCAAGTTTGCCACAAGATGGTAAAAAAGTAATTGGTTACCGTCAAGCAATGACTTTAGCAGAACAGCCAAAATCGATGATTATCGTTGGTTCAGGAGCGATTGGAGTTGAGTTTGCGCATTTTTACAACTCTATGGGAACGGATGTTACTGTTGTTGAATTTATGCCAAATATCGTTCCAGTTGAAGACGAAGACATTTCAAAGCAAATGGAGCGTTCTATGAAGAAAGCGGGTGTAAAAATCATGACCAATTCTTCTGTTGAAAAAGTAGATACTTCGGGTTCTGGAGTAAAAGCTACTGTAAAAACAGCTAAAGGAGAAGAAATTCTTGAAGCTGATATTTTACTTTCTGCTGTCGGAATTAAATCAAATATTGAAAATATCGGTTTAGAAGAAGTTGGTATTAAAACGGATAAAGATAAAATTTTAGTAAACGATTTTTATGAAACTAATGTTTCCGGTTATTATGCAATCGGTGATGTAGTTCCTGGACAAGCTTTAGCTCACGTAGCTTCAGCTGAAGGAATTACTTGTGTAGAGAAAATTGCAGGAATGCATGTGGACCCAATTGATTACGGAAATATCCCAGGTTGTACGTATGCGACTCCTGAAATTGCTTCTGTAGGTTTGACTGAAAAACAAGCAAGAGAAAAAGGATACGATTTAAAAATTGGAAAATTCCCTTTTTCAGCTTCAGGAAAAGCAAGTGCTTCTGGTGCAAAAGATGGTTTTGTGAAAGTGATTTTTGATGCTAAATACGGCGAATGGTTAGGTTGTCACATGATTGGTGCTGGAGTAACCGATATGATTGCGGAAGCAGTTTTAGGACGTAAATTAGAAACTACAGGTCATGAAGTGCTGAAAACGATTCACCCACATCCAACAATGAGTGAGGCCGTTATGGAAGCCGTTGCTGCAGCTTATGACGAAGTGATTCACATTTAAAATCTTTTTGTTTATATTAAAAAGTCTGCTTTACGGCAGACTTTTTTTATTAAATCACGTAAGTAAATAAATGAATTATATAAGATGTTCCTCTTTCTTTTACGTAACTTTAAATAATTAATTTTTAAATCAAAATTGTTATGAATAATTCAGAAGATACTTCAAATAAAGAAAATAACGACGCATCAAAAGTGCCTGATTTCTTAAAATATCCACCTAGCGAAGATATTTACAGACAAGGTAAAAAAGAAGAGGAAATTGACCCAAGCGATTCTTCTAAAATGAAACAAACTATTAGTCAAAATATCGCTAATGAAAGAAACGAACTAGATTTTGAAACAGTAAAGACAGGGGAAGATTTAGATGTTCCTGGTTCAGAATTGGATGATAAAATGGAACAAGTAGGAAGTGAAGATGAGGAGAATAATTATTACAGTATTGGTGGTGATAACCACGAGGATTTAGAAGAGAATAAAGGAGAAAATGATTTATAAAAAAAATGCCGTTTGAATTTCAAACGGCATTTTTTATTTACGGAGAAAAAAAATTATTTCATCATGAAGTTCAAGCCAACATTAAAAGCATTACGACTTCCTGTGACTCTGTCTCCTAGGTTGTTTTTGAAAATATCTGAAAAACCACTTTGACCTTCATATTCAAAATAAACTCTTAATTTATCAGATACAGGAATTTTGACCCCAATTCCTAATGCCAGACCAAAATCGTTTGAATTAAATGCGTCACTAACATCTGTATTTTTAGCGCTTTCCTTTGCATTTAAAAGAAACCCTGCGTAAGGCCCAAAGTTACAGTACCAATTTTTCTTATTCCCAAAGTGCCAATTTGCCATTAGAGGAATTGTAAGGTAATTGAGGTTATAGTCCGCTCGAGAAACGCTAATCTCATCTTCGAAAGTACCATTATCCCAGCCTTTCTGGTCATAAATTAATTTTCCTTTGATGCTCCATCCGTCTGAGAAGTAATAATCTGAAGCGAAACCTGCGTTAAAACCTATTCCCGTATTTGCAGAAAAATTTCCCGCAGTAACAGTAGATGTATTTAACCCTATGTTGATTCCAAATTCAACATCGCCCTTAACTTGGGCTGAGGAAGTAAAGATAAATCCTAAAGCAAAAACAGCTGTAATAAATGTTTTTTTCATCGTATTTCGTTTAAAAAAGTGAACAAACATAATTAATATTTTAGTATTAATTTAAATATTTCATAAGAATTGTATTACAAATTAATTTGATGCTTCCAAAATTTTTAAATTAAGAAATCTAGTATCTGAAAAACTATAAAACTTGTAAGTTTTTAAGAACAAATGTTAATAACTTACTGCTTCAAAAAGCTTATTTAAGGTGATTTGTAGTGTTGTTTCCGTATATTTGTTCGTTAAACAAAATTATTCAGAAGAAGACTTAAGATGAGCGAAGAAATCAAGAAGGACAATTATTCAGCAGATAGTATTCAGGCGTTAGAAGGAATGGAGCATGTAAGAATGCGACCTTCGATGTATATTGGAGATGTAGGTGTTCGGGGACTACATCATTTAGTTTATGAAGTAGTTGATAACTCTATTGATGAGGCAATGGGTGGTCATTGTGATACCATTAGTGTAGATATAAATGAAGATGGTTCTATTTCAGTAGAAGATAATGGACGTGGTATTCCTGTAGGAATTCATAAAAAAGAAGGTGTTTCTGCTCTAGAAGTTGTAATGACTAAAATTGGAGCAGGAGGGAAGTTTGATAAAGATTCTTATAAAGTTTCTGGTGGACTTCATGGTGTCGGTGTTTCTGTAGTGAATGCGCTTTCAAAACATCTAACCGCCACTGTTCATAGTTCTGACGGAAATATATACGAACAAGAGTATGAAAAAGGTAAAGCACTTTATCCAGTAAAAAAAATTGGAGAAACGACTAAAAGAGGTACAATTGTAACCTTTTATCCAGACCCTACAATTTTCACGCAATCAATAGATTATTCGTACGATACTTTATCCGCTCGTATGCGGGAGTTATCTTATCTAAATAAAGGAATTACAATTACTTTTAAAGATAAACGTGAAGTCGATGAAAAAGGCGAAGTTAGAACAGAAGTTTTTCATTCTGATGAAGGTTTAAAAGAGTACATCCGATACTTAGATGGAAACCGTGAGCCAATTATTTCACATGTAATTTCAATGGACAATGAAAAAGGGGAAATACCTGTAGAAGTGGCCTTGATTTACAATACCAGTTACTCAGAAAATATTTTTTCTTACGTAAATAATATCAATACCCACGAAGGTGGAACGCACTTGCAAGGTTTCAGAACCGGTCTTACAAGGTCGTTGAAGAAATATGCAGATGCTTCCGGAATGTTGGATAAGTTGAAGTTTGATATTTCAGGAGATGATTTCCGTGAGGGTTTAACGGCTATTATTTCGGTGAAAGTTCAAGAACCACAATTTGAAGGGCAAACTAAAACAAAGTTAGGTAACAGAGAAGTTGTTTCTCCTGTAAGTCAAGCGGTTGGAGATATGATTGAAGCTTATTTGGAAGAAAATCCAAATGATGCTCGAATCATTGTTCAAAAAGTAATTCTAGCAGCTCAAGCGCGTCATGCGGCCAAAAAAGCACGTGAAATGGTGCAGCGTAAAACCGTAATGGGTGGTGGTGGATTGCCAGGAAAATTATCAGATTGTTCTGAACAAGATCCTGCAAAATGCGAGGTTTATCTTGTAGAGGGAGATTCGGCTGGAGGAACTGCTAAACAAGGTCGTGATAGAAACTTTCAAGCTATTTTGCCTTTACGAGGTAAAATTTTGAATGTGGAGAAAGCGATGCAGCACAAAGTTTTTGAAAATGAAGAGATTCGAAATATTTTCACAGCTTTAGGGGTTACGATTGGTACTGAAGAAGATAGCAAAGCATTAAATATTTCTAAATTGCGTTACCATAAAGTAATTATTATGTGTGATGCCGATGTCGATGGTAGCCATATTTCTACCTTAATATTAACGTTCTTTTTCCGTTTTATGCGCGAATTAATTGAAGAAGGACATGTTTTTATTGCCGCACCACCTCTTTATTTAGTTAAAAAAGGGAATAAAAAAGAATATGCTTGGAATGATACACAACGTGATCAAGCAAATGAAAGAATGGGAGGAAGCGCTGGTATTCAGCGTTATAAAGGTCTTGGAGAAATGAATGCAGAACAATTGTGGGAAACTACAATGGACCCTAATTTCAGAACACTTCGTCAGGTTACCATTGATAGTTTGGCAGAAGCCGATAGAGTTTTCTCTATGTTAATGGGTGATGAGGTTCCGCCTCGAAGAGAATTTATTGAAAAAAATGCAGTTTACGCTAATATCGATGCGTAAATTAGGCGTGGCAATAGGTTTAATAGGCATGCTTTTTTTAAGCAATTCTAAACTGATTGCGCAAGATGTAAGTATAGATCCTGCAATTGGTTTTCTAATACAAGATGCTATTTTTTTTACCGACCACTATGTTACACCTGCTACTGATGCTGCTGTTTATCAAGCAGCATCAAGTTGGGTTAATACACCCCAAAGTGCAAAATTGTGGGATTTCACTTTAGGAATCCACATGAATACATTTTTTGTTCCGAAATCAGATCGAACTTTTCGGCTTAATAATTCAGAATTAGGCTTTTTTCAAATAGAAGGGCAGGATTCTGCACTGATGTCCACAGCGATGGGTAGTAATGAATTTGTTACTTTAACGGGAACTTTAGGCGGAAGTCAAGTTAATCTTAAAAGCCCTGAGGGGATTAATAGAGAGGTAGTTGTTTACCCTTATATTCAAGGTTCTCTTGGTATTGGATTTGGAACCGAGGCAATCGCTAAATTTTCTTCTAAAGTTGATTTTAAAAAAGTGTCTTATCAAGTGTACGGTTTAGGCTTCAAGCATTCATTAAGCCAATATTTTAAAAAAATAGAAGCTAGAAATTTTTATATTTCCGCCTTAGTTGCTTATGCTCGAGAAGATTTAACAGTTAATTTTTTGGATGTCGAAACGGAATATGGAAATCTCGGTTTCAATGCTTTAAATAGTCTGATTGATACTTGGCAATTACAGATTAATGCTTCTAAAAAATGGAATAAATTTGAACTTTCTTCTGGTATTATTACAAATAAAAGTTCGTTCGAATATAAGGTAAAAGGGAAAAAAGGAGCAATTGAAGAAATATTGCCTTTACAAAACGTACTGAATGGTCAATTAAAATCAATTGCCGATAACAAATTTAACCTCATAGGTGAAGTTTCAGGTAGAGTAGAATTTAATCATTTTTTTATTCAAACTACGGTTGCTTTTGGTAAATTTGTAAATTCAAATATTGCACTGCAATATAAATTCTAATTATTAAATTTAAACACAACATAATATGAAAGTTACAATAGTTGGTGCTGGAAACGTTGGAGCATCTTGTGCAGATGTAATTTCTTACAGAGGAATTGCAAGTGAAGTAGTTTTATTAGATATCAAAGAAGGTTTTGCCGAAGGTAAGGCGATGGATATCATGCAATGTGCTTCAAATACAGGATTTAATACACAACTTTCGGGAGTTACAAATGATTATACTAAAACTGCAAACAGTGATGTTGTGGTTATAACATCGGGAATTCCAAGAAAACCAGGAATGACTCGTGAGGAATTAATCGGTATTAATGCAGGAATTGTAAAATCGGTATCAGAAAATATTTTAGTAAACTCTCCAAATGCAATTATAGTGGTGGTTTCGAATCCGATGGATACTATGACGTATCTGGCTTTGAAAGCTACGGGTTTGCCAAAAAACAGAATCATCGGAATGGGTGGGGCTTTAGATAGTTCACGTTTTAGATATTACTTGTCAAAAGCTCTTAATAAACCTCAAGGTGATGTTTCAGCAATGGTTATTGGTGGACACGGAGATACTACAATGATTCCTTTAACTCGCTTAGCTTCTTACAACGGAATTCCGGTTTCTGAATTTTTATCACAGGAACAATTAGATAAAGTTGCCGCTGACACAATGGTTGGTGGAGCTACATTAACAGGTTTGTTAGGTACATCGGCTTGGTATGCTCCTGGAGCTTCTGTAGCGTATTTAGTCGACAGTATTTTGAACAATCAGAAGAAAATGATTGCTTGTTCTGTATTTCTAGAAGGTGAATATGGAGAAAGTGATATTTGTATCGGAGTTCCTTGTATTATCGGACGAAATGGTGTGGAAGAAATCGTTGATATTACATTAAATGATGCTGAAAAAGCGAAGTTTGCTAAAAGTGCAGTTGCTGTAAGAAGTATGAATGCAGAACTAAATGCAAATCTAAAATAGTTTTACAATACAGATATATAAGAGAGACTGCATCATTTGCAGTCTTTTTTTTAAGATTAATTAAGAAATAAATTGGTTAATCTTTATCTAAATTATATATTTGCTCGTTTTAAAAATAGCAGTGGCATTTGAGTTTAAGGTATTTTAATTAATCTTTAAATTTAAATGTGAATTTATTATTAAAAAAACCAAAAGACAATAAAATTAATTAATTATTAGTAATAATGCAGAATAGAGGACTTATTAAATTTTTTGCAATTTTGTTTGCATTGGTAAGTATTTACCAACTTTCTTTCACATTTGTGGCAAGTAGTGTTGAAAGCAAAGCAAAAGCGTATGCAAATGGAGACAGTGACAAAGAAAAAGCTTATTTAGATTCCATTGGTAAACAAGATGTTTTTCTTGGAATGTTTACTTACGATGAAGTAAAAGATAAGAAAATCAACAAGGGATTAGATTTAGAAGGTGGAATCAACGTTATCCTTCAAATCTCGGTTAAAGATGTTTTAAAAGGATTGGCTAATAATTCTAAAGACCCAATCTTTAACAAATCTTTGGATGATGCAACTAAAAATCTACAAGGAAATCAGACTTACATTGATGCATTCTTTATTGCATTTAACGAAAATTCTCAAGGTAAAACTAAATTAGCTTCACCAGATATTTTTGCTAATAAGAACTTACAAGGTGCAGACGGAGTCAACTTTAAAATGACTGATGCTGAAACGGAAGAAGTAATCAGAAGAAAAGTAGATGAATCTGTTGATAGTGCCTTCTTAGTTTTGAGAAAACGTATTGACAAATTTGGTGTTACACAACCTAATATTCAAAAATTAGGAGAAACAGGTCGTATCTTAGTTGAACTTCCTGGGGCTAAAGATGTAGATCGTATTAAAAAATTATTATCAAGTACCGCTCAGTTAGAGTTTTGGGAAACGTATAAGTTAGAGGAAATGGGACCGTTTTTAGGAGCGGCAAATTCAGCTTTACAGTTAACTGAAGCTTCTAAAACAGCAGTAGCTCCAGTTGTAAAAGACACTTTAGCTTCTTTGTTAACTGACGCTGATTCTTCGGCTACAGCTAAAGGGAACAATCCAATATTTGATAAAATTATCAGTCAAGGTGGTGGTGGTGTTTTAGCGATGTTTTCGCCTAAAGATACTGCAGCAATGAATGGGTACTTGAAACGTCAGGATATTCGTAATTTATTGCAAGGTGATCAACGTTACGCAAGATTTGTTTGGGGTAAACCAGAAATGCTTAAAGACGACAAAGGTTTAGAAACAGAATCATTGTCACTTTATGCTTTAAAAGGAAATAGAGACAATGTAGCTCCAATGAGCGGTGGTGTTATTACAGAAGCTAGAGACGAATTTGATTCAATGGGTAAACCAAGTGTTTCGATGCAAATGAATGGTGCTGGAGCAAAAACTTGGGAAGAGTTAACAGGAAACGCTTACAGAGAACAAAGAAATATTGCTATTGTATTAGATGATGTAGTTTATTCTGCACCTGGAGTTACAACTGGTGCTATTGCCGGAGGAAATTCTCAAATTTCAGGAGCTTTTACAGTTTCAGAAACAAAAGATTTAGCAAACGTTTTGAAAGCAGGTAAATTACCAGCTGCTGCAGATATTATTCAATCAGAAGTAGTAGGACCATCCCTTGGTCAAGAAGCTATTGATAGTGGAATTAATTCGGCTTTATTAGGATTGTTATTGGTTTCCATTTGGATGATGATTTACTACGGTAAAGCAGGTCTTTATGCTAATATTGCTTTAGCAGTCAACTTGTTATTTCTTTTTGGGGTACTTGCTAGTTTTGGTTTTGTATTAACTTTACCAGGTATTGCAGGTATTGTATTAACAATGGGTACCGCTGTCGATGCGAATATTATTATATTTGAAAGAGCTAAAGAAGAGTTGCGTCTAGGTAAAACTTTAGATGTTGCCATTAATGAATCATACAGCTGGACTGGTGCGATGCGTTCTATCGTGGATGCAAACGTTACGCATATTTTAACAGGTATCATTTTATTTATATTTGGTACAGGTCCAATTCAAGGTTTTGCACTTACTTTATTAATTGGTATTTTCACTTCATTATTTACAGCTCTTTTTATTACTAGAATTTTATTAGACTGGAGTGCTTTCAAAAATCATACACTGACTTTTGTAACTGGATTTTCTAAAAACTTGTTTACTAACTTTAACTTTGACTTTTTAGGATTCAAGAAGTATACCTATATCATTTCGTCAATCATTGTAATCGGAAGTATTGTTGCATTGATGACAAATGGCTTGAACCAAGGTGTAGATTTCGTAGGTGGAAGAACATTCCAAGTTCGTTTTGATAAAACAAT
Source organism: Flavobacterium sp. SM2513 (assembly GCF_050908145.1). Classification (GTDB taxonomy): domain Bacteria; phylum Bacteroidota; class Bacteroidia; order Flavobacteriales; family Flavobacteriaceae; genus Flavobacterium. The sequence continues at coordinate 2,044,989 of NZ_CP194228.1, forward strand.
TTCTACTGATGAAGTAAAAAAGGATTTGAACGATGCGTTTGACGGTAGTGTTGAAGCTAAAATTTTTGGTAACGACAACCAACTTAAAATTACAACAAAATTTAAAGTAGAGGAAAACGGTGTAGAAGCAGACAAAGAAGTGAATACTTTATTGTTTGAAGGTTTGAAAAAACACTATGCGGCAGACATGACTTATGACAAATTTGTAAATGCTTATGATGGTAAAACAGTAGGTGTCTTACAAGCGTCAAAAGTAGGGCCAACGGTTGCTGAAGATATTAAAACTAATTCCTATTGGGCTGTTTTAGGTGCAATGGCAGTGGTATTTTTATATTTAACAATCAGTTTCCGTAAATGGCAATACAGTCTTGGTGCTGTTGCTGCAGTAGCACACGATGTTATTTTTGTACTAGGTGTTTATGCAATTATGTGGAAATGGGCTCCGTTTGGTATGGAGATTGACCAGCACTTTATAGCGGCAATTCTTACAGTAATTGGTTACTCATTAAATGATACCGTTATTGTATTTGACCGTGTTCGTGAATACCTAGGAGGTAAAACTACAGGTACATTTAACGAGATTGTGAACCGTTCGGTTAACTCTACAATGGGTAGAACAATTAATACTTCGGTTACTATTATTGTAGTGTTAGTGATTATGTTCATCTTTGGTGGTGAGTCTATTCGTGGATTTATCTTCGCCATGTTGATTGGTATGATTATCGGTACTTATTCTTCCTTGTTTATTGCTACACCAGTATTGGTTGATACAATTTCAAAATCGGAACACAAACGTATTGAAGACTTACACAACAATCCAGTTGAATAATATTCTATTCAATTAAAATTGATATTCATAAGAAGACCTGAAGTAATTCAGGTCTTTTTTTTGTAGCTTATTTTCAGGCAATCGAGTGGAGTGGAAATCGATTTGAGAGTATAGTTGTAGAAATTAATTTGTAATGTTTGTTCATTAACTGACGCTTGTCTTGAAAGTAGAAACTTGTTTTTTTTATTCATATAATAAAACTGATTTGCTTTTGTCAAATTTAGCAGTCTATCACAATGATTTTATAATGTACCAAGTGCATAGTTCCCTGTACCGATAACAATTCACAGCATATATACTAAAATTTTAAATGTACTTAAGTAATCTTATAAAAAAATCAATTTTGGAAGGGAAAAACCCTAGTAGTATAGGAGAAAACCCCAGCTGATTTAATGAAAACCCCAGCTAAGTTAAAAGAAACCCTTACTAGGTTGGAATAAACGCTAACTGACTTGGTAAAGACCCTAACTAGAATTGAGGAGACCCTCGTTGTATTGGTAAAAACCCTAAGCAGGCATGGTTAAACCCTAACTATGCCAAGAAAAACCCCAATAAAATTAGTTATAATTCTGTTGGGGTTTGAAATTTTGAAATAGGAAGAAGATTTATTGAGCATTTACGTCTTCCATCTTTTCTTTATTTTTGTTAAACATCAGTCCGAGCATCATTACTAATGCTGTTAATATAATTACTTGTAAAATCAGTGAATTATTCACTAATGGTGATACTTGACTTAATGGGATTGACAAGAACAGTAGAATCGTGATAAGGCCTCGTGGTGCAATGTATAGCAATGGACTGATAGATATTTTGAACAATTTGAGCAAAATAAATCGAGTAAGGAAAATACCCGCGGTAATTCCTAACGCCCAGAGAATGGTGTCGGTGTTTATGATTTCGGCAGTTTCAATAAGGAAACCAAAGAGTAAAAAGAATAAGGCTCGCACTAAAAATGCCATTTCAGCTGTTAAGTCTTTGAATTTATGCACCTCATTATTTAATATTTCAGGACGCAAGCGTTGGATGAATTTGATGTGTTTTAGTTCATCTAAATTTCCAAGGAATATCCCGAACAGAAGAATGAAGATTAATGCCGGAAGATGGTAAATTTTGGATATTTCATAGATTAAAATTACCAATAAAATAATTGGTGCAAACTTTACTGAATGTTTGATTTTGCTCAAAAGAAAGGCTAAACCTAAGGTAGCAATAAAAGAAATAATGATTATAAGTACAATTTGCAATAGAAATATACTTATAGATTCAAAACTAAAATAGTCATTGAAGACTACGAAATTAAAAAAGATTACTCCGAAAATATCGGATAAACTACTTTCATAAGTAATAAATTCTTTATTTCTGGAAATTAAATTTTGAGCACTCGGAATAGCAATTGAACTACTAATTACTGCTAAAGGAATTGCATTAGACAGTGCTGATTTAAAATTTAATCCGCTGTAGTAATGAATGATTGCTGCTAAACTGAAACTTATTACAATTATGGGAATAAAGGCTACTAACGAAGATTTCCGCACGAAGGGTATTTTAGAACGCGTTAATTCTAGTTCCAAAGAGCCTTCTAATACAATTAAAATCAGTCCGATAGTTCCCAAAATGGGTAATACAGAAGTTAGATTAGGAATTTCAATGTTAAAGAAAGTAGACACTTGCTTCACACCCCAGCCTAAAAATAACAGCAATATTACTGATGGTATTTTTGTTCTTGCAGAACTTATATCAAATATATAAGCGAAAAGTAGTAACGAAACAATAGAAATTATGATGGATGTAGTCATATAAAAATCGGTTGGATTCATTAAAAATGGCTTCATTTATTGAAGCCATCCTTAATTTATCGAAATATAAAACTTTTTTTTATCTTTTTAAAGAAAAATGACCTCTAACCGTTCGTCCATCTTCTAATTTTATTACATACCAATAGTCATCAGCTGGAAGAGGAGCGTTGTTATAAGTTCCGTCCCACCCGTCGTCTAAGGCAAATATCTTGCGTATAAATTTTCCATAACGGTCGTAAACTGTTGTTACGGTGGAAGGGCTGAAAAATTGACTGATACCAGCAATTTTCCAAGTGTCGTTGTAGCCGTCGCCGTTAGGGGTAAAAAATCTTGGAGCACCTACGATTGCCACCAATTGTTCTACGGTTCCGCAACCATTCAAGTCTTTTACAAAAACGGTGTGAAATCCGGGAGTGATGTTGTCAAAGAAATTTGAGGTTTGATAAAAACCATCTTCGTAATCTAAGGCATACACAAAATCTCCAATACTTGCTGGATTTAAAATGACGGTGATACTGTTTTTTGTAGATGTTATGTCTTCTACAATGATGTCGTCAATAATGGCGTTACTCGAATTAGAAACAAGAATCTCGCGTGTCTTAGTACATCCTTCAGCATTGGTTACAATAACTGAATAAGTTCCGGGTTGATTGACTTGGATGCTATAGGTCGTTTGAGGTAAGGCTACGTTATCTTTAAACCATTCGTACGTAAAATTAGCAGGATTTCCTTCTAGAAGGCGAGGGTCAAGTGAGATGTACATTACAGGAAGATTCTCACAAACATAATAGTCTTTTTCTAATGTTGTCAAAATATTCGGAAGACGATTTACTTTAAGCGCTAATGTTCCAATGCCATTACAGCTGTTTTGCTCTTCAATTCTGAAATAAATAGTGGCATCGTAGGCTGTTAGATTTGTATAGTCATTGGTATTTACTATTTCATTTTCTTCTAATAAAGCATCGTTCAAGGTTTCGTAATACCGCACTGTTTGTGTTGGCGTCAAAATTAAATCGGCATTCGCCAAATCAAAAGAACTAAAGCCATCTTCGCTACTTTCATCATCGCAAACGGGCGGAATAGTAACTGTAGGGTTCACTAAATTAACATTCAAAGTAACTATACTTGTACTTTCGCAACCTGTAGTGGTATTCGTTACTATCGCATTAATTTGTTGTGGGTTTGAAATGTTTGTATAATTAGCATCAATCAAATTTCCGTTAAAGAAGAATGCAACCGTTAAATTCACATCGTCATTTGTCAGTTCAGAAACGGCTTCGTTTAGATTGAATAATGTGATTCCGTCTGGATTAAATCCTGGGTCGCATTGTACTAGCGTTGTATTTATTACGGCTGGAAGCGGATTTACGGTTAATGTGATTTCTTGAATTCTAAAACAACCATCAGCATCTGTAACCTTGATAAATGCCGTTTCCTGATTTGGAATTGTATTGGTGTAATTGGTGGGATAAGCACTCGTGTTGCTAAGTGCATTTGCATTTGATGCATAATAATTTATTGTAAAATTTGTTAAGTCTTGACCTTGCATTAGAGCAATTGAAGCTTGATTCAAATTGAAAGTAGCGCGTCCGTTTGTGCTGTTTCCATCTATGTTATTGTCGCAAATGGCATAATCAGTACCCGGAATAATTACTGAATTAATAACTTCAATTTGAAAATCTGTTGTATTAAAACAGCCTGAATTGGTATCGGTAATTCGGGTATAAATTGTTTGCGGATTCTGCGTATTGATAAAAGCGGCTGTATTGGCAATAGGGTTAAGTCCCGTTAATACGTCATTAGAATTTAAATGATAGGTTACTGCAACATTCGTTTGCGAACCAGTTATTATAGGAGTATTTTGTGCTAAATTAAATGCGGTCTTTTGATCGGCCACGCCATCACTGTCACACTCTTCAATATTAATTGCAGTTCCGTTAGGGATATCAAAAACGGGAGGTTCCGTAAAAGTAGCTGTTCCTGTCCAAGTTAATGAAAAGTTGCTTGTGCCAATTGGTCTATCAATTACTAAAAAATACGAATCGCCATTATTAACGGTGAGCCACTCTACGAAATTATTTCCATCGGCTCCAGGCCCCTCTGTAGGAAGTGTTTCCGTTCCATTCATTCCTGTAGTGTTACTGGTAGAGCCAGCGGCTTGTGGGTTTGTAGTGCTGCAACGAATTGCTTGACCAATATTGCCACAAGTTACATTTGGACCAAAAATAAAAAAGTCAAAATCAACACCAATGTTCGAACTTTCAGGCGTTAAAGTAAAACCCAAAGTGCCTCCTTGATTTATAGAAATTTTGAGCCAAATACTGTTATTTTCTTGTCCATTACAAACATTGCCACTTATTTCTTGGATTCCCATTCCAGTGGCACTTAATCCGCTAAAACCCGTATTTCCGCAAACTACTAAAGCATCGGAACAATCGTTTTGACTGAAGGAAGGAGTGATAAAGAATATAAAAAAGAGTAATATGAGGTAACGAAAATGGGTCATTTTGATAATTTTTTCAAATGTATTGCAAAGATTTAAATTACTATTACCTTTTTAAAGAAAAGTGTCCTTTTATCACACGTTTGTTTTCTAATGTAATAGTAAACCAGTAGTCCGATGAAGGCAGTGGATAAGAATTGAACGTACCGTCCCAACCGTCGTTATCGCCTGTTCCGCTGAAAACTAGTTTTCCGTAGCGATCAAAGACATTTACTTTAGCAAAGCGATTTTGTTTTTGTAAGTATTCTATTTTCCAAACATCGTTGTAGCCATCTCCGTTGGGTGTGAAGAATTTAGGGTAATCCAATACAAAAATTTCCTTAGTTGTTTTTCCACATTCGTTTTTGTCACGAACTTGTACGTCGTAGAAACCTGATCTGACACCATAAAACGTTGGGTCGTCTTGAAAAGAAGTACCGTTTAAGGAGAATTCATAATCGCCAGGGCCTGTAAATTCAATAGTTACCGCATTGTTTCCTCCTTCAAAATCTAAAATAGTAACTCCTGTAATGGTGGCTACTCCAGATGGATTGACAATAAAATTTTTAGAATCGCTACAGCCGTTTGTATCGGTAACAGTGACGGTGTATGTTCCTGCAGTTGTTACTGTAATTGTATTCGTTGTACTTGCAATTGCATCATTCCATAGATAGGTTTGAAAACTGGGGGAAACTGAAAGTTGCAGTGTACTCAGTCCTTCGCATATAATTAGTTCTTCGTCGTCAAAATTGGGAACTTCAAGGTAATTTACAACTAAAGTTATGGGAATTATTCCAAAACAATCGGGCCCGTTGGTTATTCTTGCCCAAATTGTTTGCTGTGCTGGAGTTGAATTGGTGTAGGAATTCGGCAATGGATTTGTAGAACTCAACGCATTTTCAACAGTAGTAAAATAAGCTACGTTTAAACCTGCCGGAAGTCCGTTTAGAATTTCAGGAGAAACTTCGGTGGTCAAATTAAATTGTCGAATTCCGTCTTTTATTCCATCTTCGTCACAAAATGTAATTGGAGTTGGTGGATTGGGATTTTGATTTGAAATGGTTAGCGTAATAGGAACTATTTCAGAACAATTGGTTCCGTTTGTAACTTTGGCATAAACAGTTGTGGCTGAAGAAGTAAATAGAGTAGGGTTGTCAATTTGAATTGTAGCTAAACTGTCTTCGAAATATTCTACGGATTGGATGGAAGTATCAGAAGCAATAACGGTTGATGTGATTTGAGTTAAGTTAAATCTGGTAATTCCATTTCCGTCAGGGTCACATTGCACAATAGTTGCAGGACTTGGCGTAAGTTGAGCCGCATATTGAATTTGAATTTCGCCCGTAGAAATACATCCAGTAGAACCTAAATTAATTTCGACAGAGAAAACGCCGCTTTCCGTAACGTTGAATGTTGAATTAGTAGCTCCGTTAATTAAGTTTCCGTTTTTAAACCATTGATAGGTATTTGTTCCTGGTTCTGTAGCGTCTAACTCAAGAGTTGTTTGAAAACAAAGCGGATTATTCGTTGCAAATAACTTGTCATCTCCCAAATCTTTTTCAATTTTGAAACTTCCCCCACCTAAAAATATTGCAGAATCGTATTGTCTGTTTCCTTGATCGGCTACCACTAATTTGATGTGATACACAAATCCAGGTTCAACTGTGGATTGTGCAGTCATAATTTTTGTCTGTCCATTATAATTTGTGGGATGGTCTGATGTATTAAATGCGTCAAAATATTGCTCGTTAGCTGGCGGACAAATAGTTCCTGGACCTCTTACGGTATTTACACGAACTGGTACATCTGTTCCTGGTACAACCGCAAGATTGGTATACGGATCTGTACTTCCTGCTTTTTTTAGTAAAAAAACAAATCCATCGGTAAAACCGCACTGGTTTTGACTGGGGTTCAAAAGGTATTGTTCAGAAGAAAAAATATAGTCAAAACTGATTTTATCAGACAAGGGTAAAAAGTCGAACTCTAAAACTGTAGCGTTGATAGATGAATTTTGAGAAATATTTAAAGCTTGTTCCAAATCTTGGTCGCCACCCCATTCGTCTGGACCTTCACTTATAATTGATGTGTTTGGGCCAGTTGCTGATGTCGCTTTACCAGTGGTGAGAACTACACCATCGGCAAAAGGAAAAGCGCTTCCTCCAGAAGTAAACTTTCCAAAGCTCTTCCCATCCGTAAAATCCCAAGTGGTTACAGAAACATTTGAAATGGAGGCACACGGATTGTTGATTAAAATGTTTTCAACGAGCTGGGTGGGTGTCAAAGTCTCGTCGATTGTAATGTATTGTGCTGTACTAATCGTTTGAAAACCTAGCAAAAACAGTAAAAGAGCGGTAAATTTGATTCCTTTCATATCGGTGGCAAAGATACTATAAATCTCGTTTTTTTAGAATGTAAAAAGATGTTAAAATAAAGACAATAATCCAACCTATAACAATTAAAATTTCTGAAAACTGAGCGTTGTATATTTTTACACTTTGGCTTCCGCCAATAGCCGCCTCAATTGATTTTATGGCACTTAGTCTTGAAAACGGTTCTTTTATCAAATTACTCATGGCTTCTAAAGGGAAAAATTGAATTATAGTATCAGCAAAATTTTCTGTCTGACGAGAACCATTCAATACAGTAAATTTTAAAAAACCGTACACTATACTTTCTATAATAGCCCAAACTGCTAAAAAACCCAATGCAAAAGCACTTCTTTTTACTAGTATCCCTAGAAATAAACAGAACGAAAAAAAAGCAACTAGTTTAAGGAAATACGCTAATAAATAATCTAAGTCGCTGAAAACTATGGGTAATTCAGTATATGAAGAGAATGAATAGCCTAAAAGTACAGACATTACGAATACAAATAGGGTTGAAGTAGCTGCAAAAGTCACGACTACATAAAACTTGGATAATATGAATTCTTTTTTGCTTAAACCATCTATTAAGTTTTGTTTAAGGGTGCCGTAGGTATATTCATTTGCCATCATCGAGACGATGACAACTGCGAGAAATATTTTAAACCCTGAAGCGATGTAAGTGTTGAAGTGCCAAATATAAGGGAAGTTGAAAATGCCTTGTTCGGCGATATTGATTTCGATACTTCCAATATTGAATTTTAAGGAAGCAATTAATGATATTAAACTCAGCAAAACAAAGTAGGTTATTACCAATACTTTACTCGCTCTGTTTTTTTGAATTTTCTGAAATTCTATAGATAATAAACGTTTCATGTGAGGTAGATTACGAGTTGCTGATTAATTTGATGAATTCTTCTTCAAGGCTGTTGTTTCGTTTTACTAAATGTTCTAAAACAATATTGTTTTCGAACAAATACTGGTTTAGCTCTTTTGCAGAAAGTGGTTCTTTAAGGTATGCAATTGTTTTATCACCCTGCTGTTCAAGTGATTTTACGGCAGAATGATTTTTTAAGATTGTACATAAAGTAGTTGTGTTATCAGTTCGTAATTCAAAGAAATCGGCTGTAGTAATCATTCCGTTTACAGTTCCTTGATAAAGCATTTCTCCTTTTCGCAAAACTAAAACGTGGCTACATACTTTTTCAACTTCGTCTAATAAGTGAGAAGCCAAAAGAATCGTAGTTCCTTGAGAAGCTATAATTTTTATAATATCTCTAATTTGGTGAATTCCTTGAGGATCTAATCCATTTGTAGGTTCGTCTAGAATTAGAATTTCGGGGTCATTGAGTAATGCCGAAGCAATTGCCATTCGTTGCTTCATTCCAAGAGAAAATGTGCGGAATTTACTATTCTTACGGTCGCTTAAGCCTACAAGTTCTAATTTTTCGTCAATTTTAGCAACATTAATTTCTTTGATTTTACAAACTAACGCTAGGTTTTCATAAGCAGTCATGTACGGATAAAAGTTGGGACGTTCGATGATAGCGCCAACTTTTTTCAAAGCTTCGTGCGTGGTTAACTTTCCATCAAACCAGGAAAAGTCGCCGGAAGTTTTATTGACTACATTCAGCACAATTCCCAAAGTGGTTGATTTCCCGCTTCCATTTGGTCCTAAAATACCGTAAACGTTGCCTTTTTTAATTTCAAGCGACAGATTTTTTACTGCGTGAATTTTTCCAAAATACTTGTTTAAATTTTTAATAGAAAGGATGGTTTCCATGTAAAGACGATTTGATTTGTGGGTTAGACGTTAGTTTTTATTTTTTGTTACTGTATTTCAATAAATGAAATAAAAAAATGCGTTCTCGAAATGAAAACGCATTTTAATTCCCGTTAAGGGATAACAATTAAAACAGAAACAATTATGAAAGTCTAACCAAAAACTTTATCAACCTAAATCAACTATGGGAATTGTATTTAGTACTTAATAGATGCACTGTTTTTGAAAAGGTTGCGTGATAAAGTAAAAATTACATAATTAATCGGACGCCACCAAGTTCTGAAACGCGGTAGAACGGCATTTCTCATAGAACCGATAAATATAAATTTACTAATGTTGCATTTTTTGGACAATTCAGCAATTATACAATTCAGTGAAAAAGCTGAAACAGCATTAAAGAAACTTAAAATTCCCGCATGTTGCGCAAAGTCTTTGGAAAAACAGCTTGTAGTTGTCCTTTCAAGATTTCTAATCTATTATCAATCAAAAACCAGACACGTGCTGTTGCTAAAATAGTCCGTAAAAGGTTGCGCAATAAAAAATCCCCAACTTTACGTTGAGGATTTTTCGGGGGTCTAATTTTAACAATTCTAATTTTGAACTAACTTTTTTCTTCTTTGTTGAAATAAACTAGGTAATAATACATTTGTTTTTCTTCATCCCAACCTTTTTCAACATATTTTTCAGCACTCTCTGGGTTGATGAAGTCAAGTTTAATTTGGATATGGGTATCTAAATTAATAACATTCTTCATCTTTTTTCGAGCATCTGAAACGGCGGCATTTGCAATGGGGAAGTTAGTAATATCCTCAATGCTGTATTTTTCGCCTTTGTCTACTTTATAATTTTTAAATTCTGGAATTAAATCCGGATTATCTAATACTTCATTAAGGAAATTTGTTTCCTCAAATTCGTCGTTCTTGGCAAAATAATTTACCGAACGGTTCATAAACATCACTTCTTCCTTTTTATCTTCGGCAGGAAGAACCACATCCTTTGCAAAATCCTGACAGAATTTCAAATACTTTTTGGTGATAAAATTTTCATCCTGGAAAGCATCCACATTTAAAAAATGCTCTAACCAGTATCTTGCGTCGTAACGGTTGCTATCGACAGTCAAGATTTTGTAACCTTCTTCTTTTTTGTAATTAAATATTAAACAACCTTTATCAAGTTTATTTAAATTAATTCCTTGTTGCAAAATCATTTCAAGATGTGTACCTTTTTCTTCAAATTGTAAGAAATCGGCTTGCAATTCACTTTTAAAAATTCCAACAGCATCTACAACATTATTGTCGATATTGATGTTGGTTAAATGAGCGACATACACTTCACCATTTTTAATGTGTGGATGATTACTTTGCTCAAATAAATGATTTGTTATTTTCTTTGAAACTTCGTGAACCGAACTTGGGTTGTCAAAAATTTCGCTTGCAAACATATACATGTCGTTGTAATCCAAATCAACTTCATGTGCAAACTGAAAATAGTTTTCTTCTTTATCTCTAAAGGGTTTGAAAAAATATTCTTTAATTAACGGAACAATTTCGTCGCTTGGGCTAAACGTTTGTTCTGATAAAAATAATGCCTCGTTACGGCTTTTATTACCAACCCGGTGGATTGATAAGGATTCAATATGCGTATTAAATAAATTTATCATTTTTTAAATTAGGGTTCAGAGGAAATAGTGGTACTCTGATTTTTTGTTCGTTTTTTCGTTCTGTTATTTTAGCGAGAATTTGCACTAAAGTTTCTTGAACAAGAGTGGCGCTGTTCACTAAAATTAAATAGTCTGTGAAATGTAAATTACCCGTTTCATTGGCAACTTTTAATTCCGTTTTTAACTGATGGATTAACGCATTGGTTTGGCTGAAATTGTACAAATAAGCACTGTAGGTAAAAGCACCAAAACCTTCTGATATCGAATGGCCAATGGAAATAGCTGTTTTTTTAAATTGTAAATTAAAACTTAACTCAGATGCAGCTGGAGATAAATGGTAGATTTGGGACACAAGCTGCATTGATTGACTGTATGCTTGTAAAGATTTAGTAATACTCATAACATTTTTATTAATAGGTTGTGTTAAAAGTAACCAAAAATATCCAACTACAAAGAAAAAAGTAAAAAATTTGTAGAATTAATTCTACAAAATCATTTTAGTTCCAGTTTTCTTCAAATCCAAAATCCTCAAAATTACCGCCATTATCCAGATTATCAAGGTCTTCCTCGTCATAATCATCATCATAGTCGCCATAAAGGTCATCTGCGTTTTCTGCCTCAAAAATTTTCTCTCCTGCTTCGTCTGGCATTTCTCCGTGCGAAAACAGCAAAGCGGGATACGATTCTCCTACTTGAGGTTCTTCAATTGCGGCAAGTTCAACAAGAAATGTCCACATTTGAATGAAATCATAAACATAAATGATTTTGGTGTTTTGTGCATCGAGCAAATCAGAAAGCGCATAATCACTCATGATTTTTTGTTCACCAGGTTCGTCACCCGTATCAAAAAGCGAAATTTCATCTTCCTGATTCCAAGTTTCGTCACAGGTATAGAAGGAAGCTACTTCCATTCCGTCAAAACCAAATGCGTTGAAAATTGCATTGTGCAAATCTTCCAATGTATCGTCCTGCTGAATTGCAATATCTCTAAAAATATCCTCTTCAGCATCGAGGATTACTCTAAATTTATAAACCATAATATGTAAATAGTATTGAAGGGTCAAAGGTAAAATATATATTCCGTTTTCGTTTAAAAAGTAATCAACAATTGGGTTTTATTTGTCAGGACAGGATTGGTAGACATCTAATAATTATATTTTTAATTTTCGGAGCAAATCGTTTGGTTCTTTTTTTAAACCGTATTCCTGCCTTCCTTCCACATCTGCCTAAGATTGCTTCGTACCTCGCAATGACTTCGACAGGATGTTCCCTCCAGTCGCGGCTATGGAACATCTTTAGGATTCTTTTTTACTCCTTATATATAGGGTTTCCACGTTTCCTATAGATTTGATACATTATACGAACCTTTTGCAATATTCCATTTCTTTTACAGATGAAGATGGGAAACGTGGCCGACCTGAAAACGTGCGTGGGTGTAAAATTTATTGTAAAGTAGGAACAACTCCTGTCGATGAAAGAGTAATGCGTTTATAAGCCAGTGATGCGTCTTCGCCTTACTTGCTTAAATTTTCTTTTGCATATGGAGGAAAAATGTTTTATTACAAACTTCGTTGGGAAAATGCCCGTGGAGAAGCATTCCCGTGGCGTCATACTATTTCGGGTGTGGTTAGAGGCTAATTTTTGGCGAAAGCCTTAGTGATAAATGGCTAGTTCTGCATTATTAAAATGCTAAAGTGCCGATTTCTATTAAGAGGTTGGGCCTTTTTTGTGGGGTGGTTTGAGAGAGACGACTGCAAATTTGGACTAATGGTTAGTTTGTATATTTACGCTCACCCCAGTTGACAGTTACTTTCATTTAAAATATACATCATTCAAAATCAAAACCTAAATAAAGTTGCGTAGAAGGTCAAGACATGCAAAAAGCAGAAGTCATTATGTCAATGCGTTACACAGTAATTATAATAAAGGGTAGGAAATACTCAAAATACTGAAGGTCCTGTCCTTAGTCCTTAGATGCAGTACGGCTTGGTCGCCTACTTTTTTATTTATTAGAAGTTTAGCGATAGGAGCTATAAAAGCAATTTTTTGCTGTGCAATATTCGCTTCATCAACACCCACTAACTGATACTGTTGCGGAGTTTTCGCGTCGCTGATTTGTAAGGTAACTAAGGCACCAAAACGGACTTCGTCCTTGGGTTGTTTGGTCAAGTCAACTACCTTAGCAGTGGTTATGCGTTCTTGCAATAATTGCAATTTAGCAGTAATAAAATTGGCGGCAATGCGTCGTTCGTTTTCATCCGAATTGTTGAGCTGGTCCTTCTCTTTGTGCAGTTCATCTCTTTCAGACAGCAGGGCTTGCAAACCATTTGGTGTTACATAGTTCGTAACTCCGTTGGGTAAGTCGGCTCTCGGTGGCACCATTGGAAGTTCTTCTTGATCGTCTTCTTTTACAAATCCTCGACTCATAAGGCAACGTTTTAGTAGAGTAGGAAAGGAGTACTCTAATATTTAATACCTTAAAGGAAAGAATAATAAGTTTCTTATGAAAATTTAGAATGCTAATATTCGTTAAAAGTAGTTGTGTAATAGCTGGAGTAATGACATTTAAATTAGCGTTCTTTTATAACAGTTAGCGTCCCAACATAAAAAAAGGCTGTCCCTTGTGAGGACAGCCTTTATTATAAGTAAGCTAAATAGTTTACTCCTTAATCACTTTAATAGTTTCTACTCTATCGCCACTGTTTACTCTTACCAAGTACGTTCCTGACGCTAAGTTAGACATATCAATCTGACCTTCGGTAGCATTGATTGCTTTAACAAATATTTGTTGACCTAACAAGTTATAAACCGTTGCATCACTGATGGTTTCGTTATAACGAATAGTCAAGTTGTTCTTAACGGGGTTCGGATAAGCTGTGAAAACATTTCTATCGAACGTAGTGTTTGATAAAGCAGTATCCAAGTTTACGTTGTCTACATAGAAGTTGTAATCTTGAGTATCATCTACAGTCCCGTCAGTTCCTATGAAAGCAAACTTAACCGCCATTGAAGTAGCTACAAATGTATGTGTAAACTCTTGTGATACATTCGTTATATTACTTGCATTTGTGAAATTTTGAATTTCCGTCCAAGTAGTACCATTATCAGTTGACAGTGCTATTTTTACAGAATCATCAGATCCCATTGCAATTTGCGCAGATCCAGTATAAGCAGTTACTCCATAATCAAAAGTGAATGTATAATTTTCTCCCACGGTTGTATTTAAAGTAGGAGTGATTAGCCAGCCAATTCTATTGGTAGAATACAAGTTTATTCTTGCAGCACCTGTTAATCCATTATTTAGGAAACCGTCTGCAGCCCAAATTCCAGCAACCGCATTGGTTGGTCCTGTTGCAATCGTACCTGCTGAAGCAGTTGACCAGCAACTTGGTAAATACGTAGCGAAATCTTGTGCAAAAGGAGTATTATAACTGGCACATGGTGTTGTGAAAGTAGCTGAATAAGACCATGCACTTACATCTGTTGTAGAACATTTACTTCTCACCCATACATAGTAAGTTGTCACCGCCGTTAAACCTGATAACTCAGCTATAGTAATACCAGCTAATACAGATTCAGAAGGAGTTGTTGCAGCAGTAGGAGCTACATTTGAAGTAGAATAATAATAATCATACCCTTCAGTAGCTGCAGTACTTGAAGCTATCCAGTTTACATTAGCTGTAGTTGCCGTAATGTTTGTAACAGTTGGAATAGCTGGAGGTACACAAGATGGAGTTTCTTTAACAACGATATCATCTACTTGCAAGTACAACAGATTTGTTGCTGAGTAAGCATTAAATCCGATAACGTATAAACCAGACGTAGTTGGTGTAAAGTCCACCGAATTATTTTGTGGTACATTAAAATTCACATTATCATGATCTGCCAAAATGGTAGTCATGGCGGTTGCATTTGCTGCACTACCATAAGCTACTTTCATTTTTTCAGTGTATGCTGTTGAGCCAGCACCATATTTATAAGATACCGTATAAGATGTTCCTGCTACTAAGTTAAACACATTAGTAAAGAACCACGTATTTGCAGGATTAGTTCCGCTATAAGTATATCTAAGGTATTTGCCTGTAAAACCAGAATT
Source organism: Flavobacterium sp. SM2513 (assembly GCF_050908145.1). Taxonomy (GTDB): domain Bacteria; phylum Bacteroidota; class Bacteroidia; order Flavobacteriales; family Flavobacteriaceae; genus Flavobacterium. The sequence goes on from NZ_CP194228.1 coordinate 2,059,998, forward strand.
TGCTCCAGAAACAGTTAACCAATTGTTACCTGTACCTACATTTTGATTGCTTGTGCAAGATGGTAAAGCAGGAACCGTTACTGATTCAAAGTCTATTGTATATGGTAATGGAGAAGCTTCACATAATGTAGTGAAAGTTCCCGCCTGTGTCCATGCACTTGCATCTGTATCACTACATACACTTTTAATGTAAAATTTATAAACCGTAGAAGAAACTAATTCTAAAGCTTCCACTGTTGTAACTCCGCTAGCTACTGTTCCAGTAGGTAGAGTGGCGGCAGTAGGAGGCGTAGTGCTTGTGGTAACATAGTAAGCGTAACCATTTGCAGGTGTACTTGTTGAAGCAGTCCAGTTAAGTGTAGCGGATGTACTAGTAATACTTGTTGCACTTACATTAGACGGAATCAAACAAGTTGGTGCAGGAATGATATTTACAGTAAAATCTAAAGTAACACCCCATGTGCCACTGTAACAAGGGTTTGCAGGATTTTGAATAAAATCTGTTGATACTATTCGCATTCTATGCTGCCCTAGTGCAGCATCTAAAGGCATTTCGAAACTAGCATCCTGAATAAATGGATTTGAAATTGTACCAGGTGTCTCTGCTGAGAAAAACAATTCGTCAACTTCAAAAGTATAATTGTCATTCAGGTCAATCCATACATTTGTAAAGTATGAAGTTCCTGTAGCTAATGTTACTTTTAAATTAGTGTTAACTCCTTGTGCTATATCAACCGGTGTAGCAGTATGATTAAAGTACATAACGTCGCCATTCGGGAAGTTTTGAGTTCCAATTAAAACATTTGAAATACCAGAACCATCATTACTTGTAGGTAAAGAAGGACAATAGCATCCGTTCAATGCAGTCGTAAAGGTCTGTGATACGCAACCTACTGCATCTCCAATATTGTTGTAAGGAACTACAGTATACGTATAATTCGTATTGTGATTTCCAACATAAGAAAAAGTAGTTACATTACCAGCATTTAAAGTTACCGGAGTACCTCCACTCGTTGGAGCGATAATTACATTGTAGCCGTTTGTAGAAGGTGTAGCATCCCAAGTTAGGGTCGTTGCATAATTTCCACAAGTAGCATTAGTAGTTGCAACTATATTTGTAGCACAAACAGGAAGCGTTGTTGGCGCTAAGTCTACTATTATGTTGTCTACATACATGTTATTTTGGTCAGCCGCTGAATAAGCATTGAATCCAATAACGTAAATTCCTGTAACGGCAGGAGTAAAACTGACAGAGTTATCTTGAGCGATACCACCGTTTATGGCTGGATGATTGGCTAATTCGTTAACCATTTCAGTATCCATTGCAGAAGTACCATAAGCCACTTTTAACTTTTCTGTATATAAAGTACCATCATTACCGTATTTATAACTTAACTTATAAGTAATTCCTGCCTCTAAAGTCATTTCATTGGTGTAAAACCAAGCATTTGCGGCATTAGTAAAGTTGTAACTGTAATTTAAAACTTTCCCTGAAAATCCATATAAAGTAGTACTATTAGTTTTCCAATTATTTCCTGTACCAGCATTTTGTATGCTAGTACAATTAGGAATAGCTGGAATAGTTACTGATTCAAAATTGATTATGTATGGGAAAACAGTAACTGGAGCACATGCAGTTGTAAATGTTTTTACCCCAGACCAGTTTCCTACAGTTCCAGAACCACAATCAGAACGAAGCCAGAATTTATAAACCGTATTAGGCTGTAAAGATTCTATAAAGGCAAAAGGACTGTTAGTAACCGAAGTAAAAGGCGCTAAAGTGTTTGGGTCAGTTACAGCAGCATCTGAAGTATATGCATATTGCCATGCCGTTTCAGAACCTTCGGTAAACCACTCCACATCAACAGATGAAGTACCAATATTACTAAGTATTATATTGCTTTGAAGGAGATCTCCACATTCTGGAATTGCTTCCCAAATAACATCATCAATGTAAATGGTAGTTGTTCCTGTAAACGCCCCGCCATCCACTCTAAAAGCAAGCGATTGCACTCCATTAGGAATAAATGTAGGTGCGTTGTAAGAGAACTCAGTAGCAGAACTTAATGCTGTAGAGGGCATTTCAAAAGTTTCAAGATCAACAAAGTTAAGTGGTTCGTCTGAAGATTCATAGTATCCAATTGTTAATGATTTTCCAACTAATGAACTGTAAGCTTTAAATTTAAGTCGGTGCGTTCCCGCTTGTAAATTAGAAACTTGTGGCATAACTGCAATACCATTGGTAGATCCAGTTTCAGCGCCACTTAATAATAGTCTTTTTGTACCACTCATTGGTAGACCACTACCTGTAGTAATATAACTAGAACCCGTATTTCCTAAACGAGTCCAGCAGCTTGGCAATGGATTGGTGGCTCCAGTAGCGGTATCACTATCAAAGTTTTCTGTAAATGCAGCTACCGGGGCACAAGTTGTCTTAAAGTTAAAAGGTCCGCTCCATAGACTATAACCATCAACTGCGCCACAATTTTTGCGTACATAATAGCTATAAGAAGTGTTTGGATTTAGTCCAGTTAGTGCATATGGGGCAGAAACACCTGTAAGCATTGTGCCAGTTCCAGGAACAAAAGTCGGTGCTCCATATTCGATATCAAATAGAGACCCAGTACTAGTCCAAGACAAATCTGCAGAAGCTGAAGCTATATTTAAAGCTGTTAAACCAGATGGCTGTGGACAAGTTGGTATAGGTAATATCTGTACGCTATAATCTTCAGTTTCTGCAAGTGTAGATGATACAACACAAGGTTCCAAAAGATCACCGCTTTTGTTATATTGGTGCTGTACTCTTAATCGATAAATTCCTAAAGCAGTTCCAGGTGGCACTGTAAATTCAGGAAAATTTGCAGTAGCATTTGCTCCAATTGTGTTTCCTATGAAAGCAACCTTTTCAGAAGATTCAAAGGTTCCATTTTGATTATAATCTATCCAAATAGCCGCTCCATGATTCCCTGAACCTGTACCTCCTTTAACTGAAGCTATATATGGAGTACCTAGTGAAAGTTGTGCTGGAGCAACCGTACCAGAATAATTACTATAGCCCAAAACTCCTTCTGAAGCGGCTGAAGTATTATTTAAGTTGCTTAACGTGAAGTTAACCATTTCATCTGAATTGTTTCCTCCACCAGTTGGTGTACAATAAGTCAAAGAAACGGTGTATGATGCAGTTGTGGAATAAGCTGTCTCAGCTGATGCCGTACAAGTTACTGCTAATCTATAATTAGTAACTGTACCAATAGCTGCAGTTTCAGCAACGATAACACTATTTTTTGAAGTGGCACCAGTAATATTTATCCAGTTACCGCTCATCTCTTTTTGCCACTGGTAAGTAAGGCCAGAAGCCGACGTTACACCTGTTGCAGATGCAGTAAAGTTAGCGCCTGAATTTCCACCAGATGGAGATAAAGAAGCAGTCCCACCAGTAGGAGTTCCTGTACAACCTAATTGAAGTGTACCATCAAACTGAACTTGAGCTACTGCATTGACGCGAGTACCTGCTGGTGGAGCCGTTAGACTAATGTCATCTCCATCTTGGTATTTGTATATTGCTTTGTTTCCCGCAGAAGGTGCAAGCGTATAGCTAGCCCAGTTAGGAGAGCCACCCCATCCAGGAGAATTTTCTACTATTGCAACCGCAACATTACTTCCGTCCCATACAAATGGAGTGGATAACGTAATCTCAATCCAAGTATTTGCAACCGTATTGTCTAAAATGGAACCAGTAAATACTTGGGTAAAATCACCAATAGCAATCCAATCTGTATTCGATTCGAACCCTATTTTAGCGGTGTTATCCATGTAAATAGTCCAGTTTCTCCAGTCAACAGTAGAAACACTAGCAGTAGGTTTAAACCTAATTTTAGTAATAGTTCCGCCCGTAGCCGTTGCACCAGCATTTGTAAGCTCTGCCGCAGTGTAAATGGTTTGGGTGTAGTTTTTATCATAAAGATAATAAAGCGGAAGGTAGCTATTGGTAGTAGCACCACTTCCCAACTGAATGGTTTGTGCAAAGGAGGAAACTCCAATAAAAAACATCCCGAACAATAATGCGAGGCCATAACGCCAGCGCTCTTTCCTTTCCGTCTGATTTTTTTCAAAATCATTTAAAGTAATTGTTTTCATGTAATATAGTTTAGTTAATAATTGGTGAAAATAATAAAAATATTTATCGCTTATAAATATTTAACATTTAAAAGCGCATTTGTTAATCTTTTGATTGATAGTTAGTTATTATTTTTTTTGAAAACCTTTTTTGCGAATTTCATAAAAATGTAAAAATAGTATTAAACAATCCCACTAGTTTCTCTCTTCAAACCTAAATATTATAATAAAAAGTATAAATCTTATAAGGGTTTTTACTTTAGTAGTACAACCTAAAATCAAGTGCCTTGCATGCAACGTAGTTTTTCTGATGCATCATTTCTACAACTTCAATTAAATCATCTTCTTCGTGGTATATACTAAAAAAGAGTTGGTCTAAGGGCAAGCTGTTCACCGAAACTGAAATTAAACCATAGCCAGAAACCGCTCTTGCACCTGAAACGTCAAGAAAATATTGAGCGTCTTCTTGTGTTAAATCCAGTGGCTTGGTATTCGCAAAATGAATAATTTTTCCTTTCATTTTTCCTTCAAATAGTTCTGCGATTTCTTGCAAGGTGTAATAATAATCATTGAATTGGACACTGTTTTCAGCACCTTGCATGACTAAATAAATTATTTCATATTCCTTAAAATGCGCATCATCATATACTAACGTTCCGAGTCGCTCTTCCAATTCCTCAATGCTGTCGCAAAAATTGTAAATGCTGTCGATTCCTTGTAAGGCAAGATGCTCAAGCGATTTTAAAGTGGGTGTTTCTTCAGGATTTTCGGAGTTGGGAATGGCTTCAAGGCAAAAGATAAATTTTTCAAAATTCATTGATAAGGGAATGTTTTAGACTTTCAATTTTCAAAAATAATTATTTCAAAACTACTTTCACTATCTTTAGCCTTCCAAAAAAGTTATAACAATGAAAAAAACAGTTCTATCTCTAACAACAGCTTTATTGCTATTTTCGTGTAATAAAAAAGAAAGCACCATTTCAGATGCTGATTTGAATATCAAATTTGACCAATACAAAGACTATTTTGTAGATGAACTATGGAAATTAAGTCCTGAATGGGCTTCTAGTCAGGGATTTCATAAATACGACAGCATTTTACTGATTCCTACCGATGAAACTGACCGTGTACAGATGCGCTTTGCGGAAATTCAATTAGATTCTTTGAAAAATTATCCGCTAAAGCAACTTTCAGACAACAATAAAACGGACGTTCAAATGATGGAAAATCTGCTGAAAAGCTTTTTGTTTTCTATTAAAGAAATGAAAGCAGGTACTTGGAATCCGTCTCAATATAATGTTTGTGGCTCTTTTGCCGAAATCTTAAATGGAAATTATGATTCACTCGAAAATAGACTGCGTGATTTTGATTTAAAAATGAAAAATATTCCAGCCTATTATGAAGCTGCCGAACGAAATATAAAAAACCCAACAATTGAACACACCCAACTGGCTATTGCACAAAATTTAGGAGGTTTGTCTGTGTTTAAAGAGGATTTAAAAGCGGCTTTATCCAAAAGTAATTGGTCAGAAGAACAAAAGAAAAGTACTCTAGAAAAAGCATCAACTTCAATTAAAGCTATTGAAAACTATGTGAATTTCCTTCAGAAGATGAAAAATCCTGAGCCGCGTTCTTTTCGTCTTGGAAAGGAATTGTATAGTAAAAAGTTTGAGTTAGATATTCAATCGGGTTTTTCTGCCGAAGAAATCTATCAAAAAGCCTTGCAAGAAAAAGCCGTTTTACATGAAAAAATGTTTGTTCTTGCCGATAAATTATGGTCGAAATATTTGCCAAATGCAGCGAAACCAACCAATAAGTTAGATGTAATCAGACAAGTAATAGACAAGATTTCGTTGCAACACACAACTCCTGAAAACTTTCAATCCGAAATTGAAAAACAAATCCCCGAATTGACTGCGTATGTAAAAGAGAAAGATTTACTGTACATCGATCCTTCAAAACCGCTTGTTGTTCGGAAAGAACCCGATTATATGGCGGGAGTTGCTGGAGCTTCTATAACGGCACCTGGACCGTACGACAAAAATGCGAATACCTATTATAATGTAGGAAGCTTATCGGGTTGGTCAAAAGAAGATGCAGAAAGTTATCTGAGAGAATACAATGATTATATATTGCAAATATTGAACATTCATGAAGCAATTCCGGGACATTATACGCAATTGGTTTATGCCAATCAATCGCCAAGTATCATCAAGTCTATTTTAGGAAATGGAGCAATGATTGAAGGTTGGGCCGTTTATACAGAACGAATGATGCTGGAAAGCGGTTATAAGAATTCCGATGAAATGTGGTTGATGTATTACAAATGGAATTTAAGAACGGTTTGTAATACGATTCTTGACAACAGTGTTCACACTCGAAATATGAGTAAAGAAGACGCCATGCATTTATTGACCAAAGAAGCTTTTCAACAAAATGCCGAAGCGGAAGGAAAGTGGAAACGTGTTACATTATCACAAGTGCAATTGTGTTCTTACTTTACAGGGTATACAGAAATTTACGCTTTTAGAGAAGAATTGAAAAAGAAAGAAGGGGATAAATTTGATTTGAAAGCATTTCACGAAAAATTCTTAAGTTACGGAAGTGCTCCAGTAAAATATATCAAGGAACTGATGACAAACTAGTCTTCCTTATATTAAACAAAAATGGCTCCCAAATATATTTTGAGAGCCATTTTCTTTTCTAGTTTTTTTTTATTTTATAAACTTTGTTTTTTTACAGATATCCTAATAAATAGAATATAATAATAAATACAACAATCGTCCCCAGGCAACCGCCGCCTAATTTCTTGGCACCCCAACCTGCAATTAATGTTTTGAATAATCCGTTCATGATAAATTGTTTTAAAAGTTATGGTTATATATTAATCTTCGTTTAGTAAAGCGTAATACATTTCGTTCGGGTCATAATCAAAGTCAAAATCCATCATTTCTTCTTCAATAATTTCTGAATCATCAGTGTTATTTATCGTGATAATATTGATTAAGTATGTGTCAAAGGTATCAGACTCTTCTAATTTTGTAAATTCGTTTTTCATGATTTAGCTTTTTTGTTTGATACAAATTTCACTAAATCATAGGTATTTCAAATTACAGCATTTCAAATAAATGTTTCAGAATTCCGTTTTGAACAATAAACACAATTTATCGTGCATTATTAAAAGTATCTCCTTGCTTTATATCTCCGGTTTTATAACCTTTCATGAACCAATATTTGCGTTGTTCAGAAGTCCCATGGGTAAACGAATCAGGAACCACATCTCCTTGCATACGTTTCTGAATTGCGTCGTCTCCAACGGCATTTGCAGCACTCAAAGCTTCGTCAATATCGCCTTCTTCTAAAATCTGATTCATCTTTTGATTGTAATGTGTCCAAACTCCGGCATAAAAATCAGCTTGTAACTCTAAAGCCACCGAGAGTTTGTTGGCTTGTGCTTGACTCATTCCTTGTTGCAATTCACGGACTTTGCCGGAAGTTCCCATAAGTGTTTGAACGTGGTGTCCAATTTCATGAGCCAAAACATATGCTACTGCAAAATCACCTCCTTGAGCACCAAACTTTGTTTTTAATTCATCAAAAAAACCTAAATCCATATATACTTTTTGATCCGCTGGACAATAAAACGGGCCAGATGCCGCACTTGCATTTCCGCATCCCGTTTGAACACGACTGCTGAACAAAACCATTTTAGGGTCACTATATGACATTCCGTTTTCTTGGAAAATCTTGGTCCAAACATCTTCATTATCTACTAATAAGGCGTTCATGAATTTTCCTTGCTCTACTTCTTCGGATGTTAAAGTCCGTTCCGTTTGTGTTCCTGAGCCGTCATTAAATTGCTCTAATACGGGTGCAAGATTCTGTAAATCTTGACCACCAAACATATTAATCAATAAAATAATTACACCAATTACACCACCACCTGCAATTACTTTTCCCGAAGAGCCCATCCCTCGACGGTCTTCCATATTATCGCTTCTTCTTCTTCTACCTTGCCATTTCATAATTGTATTGTTTTAGTATTTATAGGTATTTCTCCATTTTAAAATAACTTCTTTAACAGTGTCTTTGACTACTGGTTTTGAAATATAATCACTCATTCCTGATGAAAAACACAATTCGCGTTCTTCTTTTAAAGTTCCTGCTGTTAAAGCAATAATAGGAACCGTTGAATTTTGCTCTAAAGCCCTGATTTGCTTGGTGGCTTCAAGACCATTTAAAATGGGCATCTGGACATCCATCAAAATCAAATCAGGACGAGATTCAATAAATTGGGCTACTGCTTCTTCACCATTTTGACTTTCTAATAATTCCGCTTTCGGAAACAAACCTTTCAAAATTGTTTTGATCAAAAGCATGTTAATTTTATTATCTTCCACTATCAAAATTTTCATAGTAAGTTCAGCCGTGTCGTACTCTTTAGTTGGTGGGCTCAGCTCTATTTCTTTTGTAATTTCAAATTTATTACTTTCGGTCAATATTAAATCAAAATAAAACTGACTTCCTTCTTCGGGTTTACTTATTACCTTTAATTTGCTTTCCATCAATTGCAACAGTTGATTCGTAATCGTCAGGCCAAGTCCTGTGCCTCCATATTTTCGTGTCGTTGAATTGTCTTCTTGTAAAAAAGGTTCAAATATTCGCTTCTGATTTATCGGCAAAATTCCAATTCCTGTGTCAATTACCGAAAAACGGATTTGTTGTGTTCGAGAATTAATGCGTTTCTTGCATTCTATCTTTATGATTATTCCACCTTTGACGGTAAACTTAATTGCATTACTTACTAAATTAAGGAGTATTTGTTTTAAGCGAACCGGGTCAATTAATAATACTTCGGGAACATTCGTGTTGATGTCGATTGTTAAGTCTAAATGTTTTCGTTCTAAATCAAATCTAATAACTTGCTGTATAGAATCAAGTACCTCTGTAATGCGTGTGTTTTGTAAATCTAATTCTAGTTTTCCAGCTTCGATTTTAGAAAAGTCTAAAATGTCATTGATAATATCTAACAACGTATTCGCTGATTGATAAACCGTCGTCATGTAACTCAACTGTTTGCTATCTAAATCGGTATCCATAAGCAAATCCGTAAATCCGATGATTCCGTTGAGTGGCGTTTTGATTTCGTGACTCATATTGGCAAGAAATTCCGACTTCGCTTTATTTGCAGACTGAGCTAAATCTTTTTCGATTACAGCTGATTCCGCTTCTTTATTTGCAGTAATATCAATAAAAAGCCCTTCAATTAATTCAATTTTACCTTCTGTTTTAATTACATCCGCAAATTCTTCAATCCAACAAACCGTACCGTCTTTTTTACGAATGCGGTATATAAAATGCAGCGGTTCACCAGCGGCGATTTTTTGTCCAGAAAGTAGAAGTATTTCCGATTTATCCTCTTCGTGTATCAATTCAGAAAAGCTCATTTTGTTGTCGATAAATTCACTTTTTGAATAACCAGTTAGATTTTCTATTTGGTCATTCAAGTAAATTTTAGTCCACTGTTCATCAAATTTTGAAAGGTAAACCGTACCCGGAATATTGTTTGCTAATAGTCTAAAACGTTCTTCGCTTTCATGTATCAAACGTTCATTCGTGTTTTTTTCGATTACGGATGAAATATTATTGGCTAAAACTTGAAAGATATTTATTTCATCTTCTGTCCAAGTTCGTTCTTCTGAGCAAGTATCAAATCCTATGAATCCAGAAAATCTATTATTCATAAATAAAGGCCAAATGATAATTGATTTTATTTCATTGTCAACTAACAGCTTTTTAAAGACGCCTTCTTCGAGGTTTGTAATGGATGATGCAAAGGGTTTCTTGTTTTTTGCTGCATTTGCTATTTCATGAAAATCATCGTGTGAAAAGGTCCTTAAAGGAGTAATTTGAAGTTCTAGAGTTTCTTTTCCCCATTTATATTTTTGTCGGATTAATTGGGTTTTTAAATCATTTTCATAATAATAAATATGGTCAACATTCGTTGCCTTTCCAATGGAAGAGAACGTATCTAAAAACATTTCAAAAGGCGTTTTAGAGAGGAGAAAGCGCTCCGTTGCCTGAGAAACTATAGACCAGACTTGGCTTTTGTATTTTAGTTTTCGTTCCGTTTCTAATCGCAATTGTAGTTCATGACATAAAGATATTACTTCAAGAATAGATTTAATAAATGTAAAATCTTCATTGTCCCACTGCCGATTTACTTTTTTGTTTGAGAAGCACAAAACACCCATTAACAAACCATCGTAAAGAACACTCATAATGAGCATCGAATTAATTTCAGGGTTTGATTGCGAAAAATTTTGCAGCGAAGGACTTTCTTTTGATTTTAAATCTGGAATTGTGATTAACTTTTCCTTCTTTAGAAGTTCGAAATTGGCTTGTAAAAACACATTGTTATTTATCGTATTATAAAAGAAATCATCTTTATTTAAGTCATAACTGGTGTGGCTGTTTAATTGTTCATTGGTATAACTCCAGTAACTCACCTTGTCCGTTGTGGTCGCTAAAGCCGTTTGTTTTAGAATAATTTTTAAAACATCATTGAAGTTGTCAAAATTTGAAAAATTGGCAGTAGAAAGGTAATTGATTGTTTTATTAAATTGCTGAATTTTTTGCAATCGAATGTTTTCTTTTGTTTCTAAATCTTTGAATGCAGTAACATCACGAATGAATCCAGCGTAGCCAGACACTGTTCTGTCGGGATAACGGGAAACGATTACTTTTTGTGAAACCCAAATTTCGGAACCATCTTTTTTGATTATTGGAAACTCAATAGACGGAAAGTCACTTTCCCGCTGAAGTACGTCTTGATAAAAGACAATTAATTTTTCTCTGTAATCCTCACGAATAAAATGAGTAAAGGTGCGACCGATAATTTCGTCCATCGAATATCCCAAATGTTGAATAGTGAAATCATTTACAAATGTCAGTCGGCCTACTTCATCTGTTTCATAAATAATATCAATTGCACTCTGTATTAGTTTTTTATATTGGCTATTTGATGGGGTGAAATTCTTTATCCTTAATGATTTATTGGTTCTCGAAATTTTCATAAAGATAAAAACAAGGAGCAATAATAACAGTAAAATAACCGAAAGTAGAATTGATGTAGTAGCGAATAAAAAGACAAAAAACATCATGTTTAATGCAAATATTTGAGGATAATAAAACTATAAATGAAATAATCAGTAATTGAAATACGTTTAAAACATTACTAATTTACAAAAAAATCAGCACTTATGATAAAAGACCTTTATAAAATTAGAAATTTCATAAAGGTCTTCAAATTTTGTGTATAATTAGCCTAAAACCTAGTATCTCCGATTTCGTCTAATTCGCTCGTTTCATCAATAGGCAATGCTGCTTTATAAATAACATACTGCATAGAGTACAAAGCAGGAAGTGTGAATATAATTCCGATACAAAGTGCAATGATACCTAAGAATACAAAAACAATAACAATTAGAGCTAATAATAAGATGATCCAAAAGTTTTTAGAAACCAATACAAAACTGCTTTTGATTGCATCAACGGCTTTTAAATCGCCAAAAATAATAAGCGGAATCGTTACTAGAGTGAATAGCGTTACCAAAATTGAAATTAAAAAGCCTGCCACTGCACCTGCAATAACCATACTTCCACCAGGGTTGCTAAGTTTAACTAGTTCTATAACGGTGCTCAATCCTGAACCGGCGAGTGTAATTATAATAGCTCCAAAAAACAATTCTTTAAAGTACTTCGTTTTATAATGCATAAAGGCGGTACCGAAATCGAAATCTTCATTAATTTCAGCATTGTGAGCCATCTGTATTATTCCTGCAGCAACGGGTGCAAATAATCCAGCTCCAATGACAGAAGCGATTAAGTTAGCTACAAGTGCCGTACTTGTAACAATTCCTGAACCGTAGTCAGTAAGTGATTGTGTAAGTGTTCCAACGCCAATAATTAATGCAGCTGCACCACCAATTACAAAAATAGCAGCAACACCCACTAACAAGATAACGGCTCCAGCTAGAAGCGCAATTTTTTTATAATTTCCAAAAACCGCATTGATAGCTTCTCCTAAATCTAAATTGTAACCCGTTCTTTTAATTTCTTCAATACGTTGTAAAGTTGATTTCATCATAGTGTTTAAATTGTTTTCTTATAGGTGTCTCTTTCGGCTCATTTGTTACATAGTAAAGCAAGATTTTTACATCCATCGCAATAATTTCTTAAGTTTTTTTAATTTGTTGCCGTAAGGGGCATATCTAAAGGGAATGTCGAGCCAGTTTTTTCTTTTCACAATTGATTTTTGATGGGAAAATGTCTGGAAACTTCTTTTGCCACGATATGCTCCAATACCTGAATTTCCTACACCTCCAAACGGCAATCTGTGGTTTCCAAAGTGAATTATTGTATCATTTATACAACCGCCTCCATACGAAAATTGCTGAATGCATCGCTCTCTAAAATGTTCGTTTTCAGTAAAAACATAAAGCGAAAGTGGTTTTGGCAGTGGTAAAATAATACGCTTTAAATCGTCAAAAGTATCATACGTCAAGATGGGTAAGATGGGTCCGAAAATCTCGTCTTTCATCACTTCACTGTGCAAACTTGGTTGGTCTATGAGCGTTGGGGCCAAATAACAATCGTCTTCATCGCCGGTTCCTCCGTGAATAATGTTTTGATTCTCTAACAATGCGGTAAGTCTGGACCAGTTTTTCTTATTGATAATTCTACAATAATCAGGCGACAATTGTGGATTCTCAGCATATGCTTTTTTAATTTCAATGATTAAATGCCGCACAAATTCTTCCTTAACACTTGATTTTACTAGAATGAAATCTGGTGCAATGCAAGTCTGTCCCGCATTCAGGAATTTACCCCAAACAATTCGTTTTGCTTTCAATTCAATTGAACCGGTTTCATCAACAATACACGGATTTTTACCTCCTAATTCTAAAGTTACAGGTGTGAGGTTTTTAGCGGCAGCTTCATATACTTTTTTACCCACGCCAACACTTCCTGTAAAGAAAATGTAATCCCATTTTTTTGCGAGTAAACTTTTAGCCAACTCCGCATCGCCTAGGACGGCAACGACTTCTTGCACGTCAAAAACCTCTCTAATTATTTTAGAAAGTAGGGAAGAGGTATTGGGTGTTAATTCAGAAGGTTTTAAAGTAACTTGGTTTCCGGTGGCAAATGCAGCAATTACTGGTGATAGTGCTAGCTGAAACGGATAATTCCATGGCGAAATAATAAGTACTTTCCCGTAAGGTTCACTATAGATGTAATCGCTGGAAGGGAAGTTTAGCAAAGAGGGCAAAACACGTTTTGGTTTTGCCCATTTTTGCATATTTTTAATGGTATATTTTAAATCGTCCTTGACAATGTTTATCTCAGTAATGAATGCTTCAAAAGGAGGTTTTTTGAAATCCTTGTATAAGGCTTCCATGATATCCTTTTCGTAAAAGTGAATCTGGTTTAAAAGCTTTGCAAGTTTTTTCTTTCTGTTTTCAATTAATTGTGCATGTTCCATATTTAAAAAGGTTGCATTTGAACTGCAATTTAATTTTTAAAAATGAATTATACACTATTCATTCTGTCTAAATCCAAAACGGAATCCAAAATAAACATCTGCTTGTTTACTGTCACTTGCAACAGCACTAATTATAGAATTTGAGCCTAAGAAAAACCCACCAATTCTTAAACCAAAACCAAGTGTTCCTCCCGCTATTTCATTGTTTCCAATAGGTAACATCGCTTCAAAAGCGCCAAAAGTAACACGGGGAGTTACTGTAAACATATTTTGCGTACTGATTTGGTCATCATTATTTTCATCTCCCATTTTTTGTTGTAAAAATGCCGTTACCGCAACTCTTTTGACAATGTTATAATCCGCATAAATATTAAATACGGTTGGTAATTTAACCTTAAATTCATCTGTAGAATTTTTACTTGTAAAGTATTCGGGATGTTGGAGTAATACTGCTTCAATATCTTCTAATCCTTCTACGTTTTCAAATTCATCTAAATTCAATCCTGGGTCGCCATTAGGAATATTTAAAGAATAATTATTGGATACATTATCAGCTCCTGCAAAGGTCATTGACCCGATATTTCTAACAGAAGCACCTACTTTAAGTCTATAGGTTTTGTCTTCGTTGAGCAATTGATAATCCACCCCAAAATCGGTAGCAAAACCATTTAAGCCTCCAAAAACAGATTTAACGTAATCGTCTGATTCTCCAAAACTAGAACTAAAGTTACCTGAATAAGCTATGTTTAAAGAGGATTGGGTATTAGTCAATCGCAATCCATCAACACCATCCACGATGTCCCCATCAAAGTTGTTTAAACCCACATTGGCATATGAGCCTGGAAATAATAGTTTTAATGTTACTCCAGCATTAATTCGGTGTTTTTCTGTTTCAAAGACGTTTCGGGCAACAGAGATTCCAATCTCGCCCCAAGTGGTAGCACTAATACGTTGATTGTCCTTGCTTAAGACGCTCGTAAACGTTTCTGCAGAGTTTAAATTTTCGTTAATTAAGGCATTTCCTAAATTAGTATTTAAGTTAATAACACTTGCTTTTATGAAGGCTTTTGAACTAACTCCAAATCCCCATTTATTATAACGCATTCCAAACGAAGGACCAAAAATAGCGGCATCAAAACTGAAATCAACATTTCCTTTGCCATCAAAAAGTAAGGTCTCAACATCCTCATCTCCTGACAAATCTTTAAAACCTAGTTTATTATTAGAAACATTGACACTAAATGTCATTAATTGAATCTCATATTTACTGTTGAGGTTAGCAAATTCAGAGGGATTTACATTTCCATTTAATATTCCAACGCGCTGTGTGGTTGAAATGGCTGAAAAATGTTCTTGGGAATAAGCGTTTAAAGATAGTAACGCTACGGCTAAAAAAGTAATTTTTTTCATAATATGGCGTATTTATAACCAAATGTATGACAAAAATTCTGTTTATCTTAAAATTAACATAATAAATTTAAAAGTCCGCTATGTTAAATTTTTATATTATTCCAAGTTGCCTCGTTGGGTAAAGGAGCGATTATTAAAATCTCAGTTTTAGCTACAGGATGAATAAATGCTAATTTTCGAGCATGCAAATGAATTCCACCATCCGGATTACTTCGATTAAAACCGTATTTCAAGTCGCCTTTTATCGGGCAGCCGATTGCTGTAAGTTGGCTTCGAATTTGATGGTGCCGTCCGGTATGCAAGTTGACCTCTAAAACCGTATAGTTTGTTAATTTATAAACGATTTTGTAATCCAATATAGCCAATTTACTTTCAGTAACTTCTTTCGAGTGGGCTTTTGAAGTATTGTTTTTTGTGTTTCTTTTTAGATAGTGCTCTAAAACTGCTTCTGACTGTTCAGGTGCATTTTTTACAACAGCCCAATAGGTTTTCTTGGTTTCCCGGTTTTTGAACATCTCATTCAAACGGGTTAAAGCTTTTGAAGTTTTTGCAAAAACTACAATGCCTGTTGTGGGTCTATCGAGACGATGTACCACACCAAGATAGACTTCGCCGGGCTTATTGTATTTGTCTTTAATATATTCCTTAACAACGTCGCTAAGCGGTTGGTCGCCTGTTTTATCACCTTGCACGATGTCACCCACACGCTTATTGATGACAATAAGGTGGTTGTCCTCGTGCAAAACTTGCAAGTTTTTTTTATCTGAAAGTATTTTCATTGTTTGACGAATCGGTTGGTCGGAATGAGTTAGTACTGCTCCTTTTCGTTAGGGAAGTCGCTTGATTTTACATCAGAAACATAATTACCAATGGCTTTTGTCATTTGGTCGTATAAATCCAAGTAACGTCTCAAGAAGCGTGGATTGAATTCGTTATTCATTCCTAACATATCGTGAATAACCAAAACTTGTCCGTCAACACCACCACCTGCTCCAATACCTATAACTGGGATTGAAATACTTTCAGCTACTCTGGTTGCTAATTCGGCAGGTATTTTTTCTAATACCAAAGCGAAACAGCCTATTCGTTCTAACATTTTTGCATCTTCAATCAACTTGTCAGCTTCAGTTTCTTCTTTTGCACGAACGGTATAAGTACCAAACTTGTAAATAGATTGTGGCGTCAAACCCAAATGACCCATTACCGGAATACCTGCGTTTAAAATTTTCTTGATGGAATCTTTTATTTCACTTCCGCCTTCCATTTTTACTGCGTGACCACCGCTTTCTTTCATGATTCGGATAGAAGAACGTAATGCTTCTTTCGGGTCTGATTGATAACTTCCAAAAGGTAAATCTACCACCACTAAAGCGCGAGAAGTTCCTCTTACCACACTAGAAGCGTGATAAATCATTTGGTCTAAAGTAATTGGTAGTGTTGTTTCGTGTCCCGCCATTACATTGGAAGCCGAATCGCCCACTAATATCACATCTACTCCTGCAGAATCGACTATTTGAGCCATTGTGAAGTCATAAGCTGTCAACATCGAAATTTTTTCGCCATTGGCTTTCATTTCAATCAATGACTTGGTCGTTATTCTTTTGTAATCTTTCTTGGCTACAGACATAATTCAGTTTTTAAGGCTGTAAAAATACTAAATTACTTTTTGGATTAGCGCTATTAGAAGAATAAAGAAGGAGGGAAGTCATCGGGGTGAGAAATATTATTTTGAAAGAACCAATTTCAACACAAAAACGAACTATTTTGCAACGAAATTATAGCGTATGATTACTTGAAAATCCTATTATATCTGCTTGTAATGCACAATGCTTTGTGTCACGATTTGATGTATAATTTTGTCTAAATCTTTTGCAGCATCAAACAAATGATTAATGTACGTTTCCTTTTCTTCCTTAGGTAAGTCGGGATTGTCCTTGAGTAAACTACAAAATCCTAAAATATTTGCAACAGGTCCTCTAACTTCATGACACTGCTGCCAAGTTATTTTTTTTAAGAGTTCATTTTGTTGCACTAACTTTAAAAAATTGGTTTTCTCATTAGTAATGTCTTGGGCATTATGCGCTAAACCTACTATAGACCTAAGATGGCAATACACAGGATAGATCGCAATACGCCACCACGTGTTGTCATGATATTTTTCTAATTCAATACGTTCTCCTTTTAAAACGCGATTAAATAAACTTTTATACTCGGCCCTGTATTGGGGCAATACATATTCTAAAACATTTTCGCCTATTTTTTCTTCTTTACCAAATAGTTGTTTTACAAATTTTCTTGAAGCTTGGTTGCTGTACCGGACCTTTAATTCTGTATCAATAAATGCGGAAGCTTCCTGTGTACTTTCATAAATAGCTTGAAGCATATTCGACATTTCAAGTTGAGCAGCAACAGATTTTTGCACGCAAAGTTGTATCTCCAATTGCTCGACGACCAAATCTGCTAAGTCTTTTAAAAGGTCTTGCTCGTGCGGCGTCAGCGTTCTAGGTTTAGTATCTGCAATAAAAAGTGTTCCTAAATTTACCCCATTTTTAACCGTGAGCGGCATCGATGCATAAAACTGCACACCAAATTCACTAGTAACCAATGAATTTTTCATGGTTCGAGAATCGGTTGAAGCATTTTCAACCATATAAATTTCTTTGCCCATAATTGCAGAAACGCACAAGCCTTCCTCTTTAGAAATCTCTGTTAAAGCGATTCCTTGAGTGGATTTGAACCAAATTCTGTCCGTATCTATCAAAGAGATAAGCGCCATTGGCACGTTTAATATCTTTGTTGCCAATTGGGTAATAAGGTCAAAAGCGGCCTCTTTAGGGGTGTCTAAGATTTCGTATTCTCGCAGAGTTGCTATCCTTATACTTTCATTCATTGTAGGTTTAACTTTTTTGAATAGGACAAACATTAGGTGGTTAAAGTTGTAACTACTGTGTTTGCTAGCAATTTGACTTACTCAAAAAGTGAGTTCAATCGCAAAATTTTATTTAGTAAGTGGATTGCTTTATGATTTCTTAAATCAACCCCCTCCTGATATCTGGTGACAGCGACAAATCTAATAAAAACAAAGTTAATTTTATACACGTAATCTACAATTAATCCAGTAATTCTTAAATACAGGCAGATTAGTTGAATATTATTTTCAATGAATGGGTATTATTTTTTCGGTCAAGCGGTCGTTCATTTTTATAAAGTCTTTTGGCGTATCGGCAAGTACCATTAAAATATCATTGACTTCAATAATGGTTGAGCCACCCGGACGAATGTATTGTTCGTTTCTTTTTATCATTATGATGAAAATGGACTTGGGAAGTCCCAAATCAACAATCCGCTTGTTTACCGCGTTAAAATCAGGTAAGATTTCAATTTCTTTCAGCGAGGACTTCGGAAGATTTAGAGTAAGTTGGTCCACTTCCGTTATTTTTTTTGCGGTTTCAGGAAGTGCAAGATTTAGCCATTTTGCAACTACCGAAAGTGTAGTTCCTTGAATCAAAATTGAAGTAACTGATATGAAAAACACAATATTGAAAATCATATTAGCCTTGTCAATTCCCGCCAATAGGGGATACGTGGCAAAAACAATTGGTGCGGCTCCTCGTAAACCTACCCAGGAAATGTAAATCCTTCGCTTCAATTTCATCTTAAAAAACATCAGACTTAAAAAAACACTCACGGGTCGCGCAACTACTATTAAAAACAATGAGATAAGTAGACCTATACCCATATAAGGAACAATTTCTGTAGGAAATACAAGCAGTCCTAAGGTAAGGAACAACACAATTTGCATCAACCAAGCCATTCCGTCGTAAAACTTATAAACCGCCTTTTTATGTATGAAATCTTGATTACCCAGATAAACGGCACAAATATAAATAGCAAGAAAACCATTACCACCCACGAAATCAGTGGCCGAAAATGTAATAAACATCAATGTGATAACAAGAACTGGATACAATCCCTCAAAATCTAGTTTGATTCTATTTATTATGTATTTACTTGCTTTTCCAAAAACAAAACCACCAACACCACCTAAAATCATTTGCTGAAGAAACAAAGGAATTATTGAAGCAATACTTTGGTCTTGATGTATCACTAATGTTAAAAAAGCAAGGGTCAAAACATAGGCCATCGGGTCGTTACTTCCGCTTTCTAACTCTAATGTGGGTCGTAAGTTGCTTTTTAGCGCCAGACTTTTTGAACGCAAAATAGAAAATACAGCCGCTGCATCCGTTGACGAAACAATAGAACCCAACAGCATACTTTCGTAAATCGTAAAATCAGTAACAAACCACACAAAGCTACCAAGTGTCATTGCAGTAAGTAAAACACCCAAAGTTGATAATACAAGGCCTTCCTTTAAAATGGGTTTCACAGAAGTCCAACTGGTGTCCAAACCTCCCGAAAACAAGATGAAATTAAGTGATACAACACCAATAAATTGCGCTAATTGTGGGTCATCAAAATAGATGTTTCCGATACCGTCTGAGCCAAAAAGCATACCAATACCTAAGAAAAGTAGCAAGATGGGTACGCCAAATTTAAACGAAGTTTTGCCTAAAATTATACTGATAAAAAGTAATAATGAGCCAATTAGAAGGATATTATCTATTGTTAAATTCATTCAGATTTGGTCTTAATTTTGATTTTATAAAGTTAGTTTGCCTTAAATAACAGGTATAGTACTAGAGAATTTTCAATTTTTCCAAATATATTAAAACACAAGAATAATTGTATGTTTTGAACTCCAAATAAAAACATAAACTTTGCTTCCAGACTTTTTCTTTAAGTATCAAGCAACGGATGTGCTAATTTTCAATAGAAATTATTGCAAGATATATTTGAAAGTTTTGAAGATATTGACAATGAATAGTATAAATGCTAAGTAGTATTTCTATTCAATTTGTAAATCCGTATTACTGTAAATCCAAGCATTAAAAGATAAGCAAGGATTGGTAAGTAATATTTCTGAATATTTTGCTTGACTTCAGTCCAAGATAACGCTTCCTTCTCATAGCGATGGTAGTAGCCGTATCCACAGGTAAGTGGCGTAATCGAAAGCGTATTTTTATTTACCTTCTCTGGTTTTGGATTGGCAAACCAAATGTCATCTTTATAATTTACATAAAACTTGACCTTTTCCATTGCCATAATATCTATAACTCTTACATAAGTCCAATACTCTGATTTGGGACCAAAATGAAATTTAATCCCATGAATAGAGTCCTTTGACGCAGTTATATTTCTTACTTTATTCTGTGCATCTACAAGTTTTCTCTTATCAGACGCATTATTTCCAGTAAGATGTACAACCGTATATTTCTTTGAATTTACATGTTCTACTAAGGCGCTGTCTATGGCAGTATCTACTGTTCCATCCCACATCCGCACGTCCATTGCGGTGTATTGTGTAAATGCTTTTATGTTTTGAAGGTGCAAAACACACAGTAGGGGTAGCAATATAATGCTAATTAATCCCGCGGAATAATAGGTTTTTTTAGTGTGTTTTCGCATTGTTTTTTAATGTAGTGCTTGACTTCTTTATAATTTAATCTCATTATTAAACATCAATTTAAAATCTTTATATATTGAACGATGCTTGATACTATATAACTCTCAAATATATTAATAATATTCATTACATTTTTATTAACATAATTTTTGTAATTCATTGCTAATCTCATAATAGGAAAACAGTATGAAAATTAGAATTTTCATCTTTATAATCCACGAAATCCCAAAAGACATCCTGAATAATAGCTATAAATTCCGCTATAAATCAAAAAACTATAAATCATAAACTTTTCTAGGCTACATAAGCTTCTACTCTAATTTACTTTGAAGTTGGTTTTACCTTTGTTCGTACTTTGTTCGAGAAAAGTACCTTTTAGACGAAGGAACGACGAACAATCCTCGAACAATCCTCGAACAAACTAGTATTAATTCCCAATTATATGCGTCATTTAAATTCATTTAATTTTCTTTCGAAGTTCTACTATTAAAGTAGATGGGGTAATAAATTATTTGTAGGAAAAAAGACAGTAAATGAAGAACAAATGGTGCGACTAAGACTGTGATTTAGTGTTTCGTTTTAAGGAAATTGCTAAAATAAAGTGCCATCAACAATTGAATGGCTAAGGTCGACAAAAGAGAAGAAATTGCTCATAGGTTGAGCGAGGTGGCAAACAAGCTTGTGAAGCTGTTTATTTATTTAGTGTACAGTTGGTATTGTAACAATTTTAGTATATTTGATAAAAGAAAAAAAACACTATTTAATCAACTAAATTATTTTAATTATGAAATTAGATTTATTTAAAACCAGTTTTTTGTTATCGGTTCTCTTTATAATTGTCGGTACGGGGTTGCGAATTACACATGTTTTGGACGCGACAACTGTACTGACTATTGGGCTCATATTAACGCTAACTTATATTATCAGCGGGATTATTGAGGTCTATCAGTCCTCACGAAGTTCATCGAATAAATTGATGTGGGCTTTAGGTTTCGTGATTTTTAATTTTTTTACTGCTGTATTTTGGTTGATTAATAGGGGAAAAGCCATAGGTTAAGCATTTAATTTCTGGTAAAAAAAGGAAAGCTTGTGAAAACGCCGATGTCGCAAATGATATAGATTAAAAAGTGGTTTTTTAAAAAGACAATAGTGATTTTGATTTAATTATAAAGAAAGGGTTTGGTATCAAATTTAGTTTCAAATAAGAACTAATGCTGTAAAATATGAAATATAAATCCCCATGGCACTTATTATCGCGCGGTTTTTTATTGGGATAATTATCGTAATTTTAAGCTGTGTTGAGGTGGAGTATTATAAAACAATTGTCATTAGTCTCTTGGCAATAGGGGTGCTGACTGATGTTTTTGACGGCATTATTGCAAGACGTTTAAATGTTTCAACACAGTCATTAAGGCGTTGGGATTCAACGGTAGACCAACTATTTTTTATTTCAGTAATTGCAGCAACTTATCTTAAGTATCCTGAGTTTTATGAAGTCCATTGGGTAAAAATAGCTCTACTCGTGGGTATCGAACTATTGACATATCTGGTGAGTTTTTTGAAATTTAAAAAGGAAATAGCCACACATTCTATTGGCGCCAAAATATGGACTCTTTTTTTGTTTGCCACTTTGGTTGATGTGATTATCGAGGGGAATTCAACGGTGCTTTTCGAATTGTTTTTCTGGATAGGAATGCTCACGCGATTGGAAATAATAAGCATCATTCTTATTTTAAAAACGTGGGCAAATGATGTACCAACTTTTGTGCATGCTTTAAAACTCCGTCAAGGAAAACCCATTAAACGCAACCGTCTCTTTAACGGATAAAAAAACTCCTAGACCAACTGGAATAGGAGTTTTGTATATAAAATAACGAAATGTTTCTTAGCAATCGGCCATGTTGACACTCACGGCCAAGCCACCTTCAGAGGTTTCTTTGTATTTGGTATTCATGTCCTTGGCAGTAGCCCACATAGTAGCAATCACTTTGTCTAGCGGTACTTTTGCATTTTTTGCATCTGTAGATAAAGCGAGTTCTGCGGCATTTATGGCTTTAATCGCACCCATTGTGTTTCTTTCAATGCAAGGAATTTGCACCAAGCCACCTATTGGGTCGCAGGTCAGTCCCAAGTGGTGTTCCATGGCAATTTCGGCAGCCATTAGTACTTGTTCGGGAGTTCCGCCCATAAGTTCGCACAATGCAGCGGCAGCCATGGCAGAAGACACGCCAATTTCGGCTTGACATCCACCCATTGCTGCAGAAATAGTAGCACCTTGCTTGAACAAACTGCCGATTTCACCGGCAACTAATAAGAATTGTTTGATTTCCTTTTCGCCAGCTTCATGATTTTCAATAGTTAAATAATACATCAAAACCGACGGGATAACTCCAGCACTTCCGTTAGTTGGAGCGGTAACTACACGACCTAAAGCCGCGTTTACTTCATTTACCGAAAGGGCAAAACAGCTGACCCATTGCAGGATTTGACGGAATTTAACTTCGGTATGACGCACGGATTCTAACCATTCTTGAGGAGTGGTATAATTAGCAAGTCCAATTAAATTTTGATGCATATCAAAAGCACGACGGCGGACATTTAAGCCTCCTGGCAAAATACCTTCGGAATGACAACCAATGTACATACATTCGAGCATGGTGTGCCAAACACGCATCAGTTCCGAATTGATTTTTTCTTCGGTACGCATTGATTTTTCGTTTTCGTATACGATTTCTGAAATGCTCTTATTGTCTTTATTGGCATACGCCAACAATTGAACGGCATTGTCAATCATGTAAGGAAACGCACACTTAAATTCCATTTTCTTTTTGGCATTTGTACGTTCTTCTTTCACCACAAAACCACCACCGATAGAGTAGAAAGTTGACTTGTATTCACGGCTTTCTGTAGAAGCGGTAAAACTGAATCCATTAGAATGAAACGGTAAAAACTCTTTATTGAAAACAATATCCGTTTTAGGATTGAAGGCGATGAGGTGTTTTTCGCCCAAGTTGAGTTGGTTCGTTTTTTGAATTTCCTGTATGATGCTGTCAATGTTCTCGATGGGAATGTATTCAGGGTCCTGACCACTCAGACCCAGCATTACCGCCAAATCAGATGCGTGACCAATTCCTGTTAACGAAAGTGAACCGTATAGATTTACGACCACTCGTGTAGTTTTGGTCAGTAACTCTTTTTCTTCCAGTTCGGCTAAAAAGCGTTCAGCACCACGCCACGGTCCAAGAGTGTGCGAACTTGATGGGCCTACGCCAATTTTTAGCATGTCGAAAACTGAGATACATTCTTCCATAAGTAGATATTTATAAAGCAAAGGTAGTTTTATAAGTGTCTATTTCAAAATAATTAGAATTGTATCATGAAATAGGGAGGGGATGGGGGAGTTTGAGGATGATGGGGAATAATTTTATATATTTGGGATTGGAAATAAATTGAGTTTTAGATGTTTTTTTAAACTTAAGGAAGTAAAATTCACAAATGAAATTAGATAAAAGTTCAATAATTGATATTGTTGTGATGGTTCTTTTCATTGCTTTTTTATTGAGCGATGTAAGTAGTAATGTACCTTATTTTGATTTGGGGTTGCCACTATTGTGGATATTTTTTACGTTGCTTGATATTTATAAAAAAAGAAAATATCTGAGAAATATACCAGAACACGAAATAAGAATTAGTAGTAACAACGACAGCTATTTTAGTGCATTTCCCTTTATTGCAGGGTTCATAGTTTGCGTAGTCTCCCTTTTATTTTACTTCGTAATGGACATGGAAAATAATTTGCTAATTGCATATTCCATTTTGGGCCTGTTACTAATAATTCAGGGTTTACAAATTATCCCGACGGCTTTAATTAAAGTAAATGATGATAATTTGGAATTTGAACATGCAAAGATAAAAAAGAGTGTTCCAATTCATAGTTTTAATACTTTTTCAGTTACTGAAAATGAAATTAGATTAAACAGTGATGAGGTAGAAACCCTAGTTTTTCAGCATTTAGAATTAACTACATCTGAAATTGATTTAACAACTAATTTTTTAAGAAGATATGTTAAATAAGGTGATGTTATGAAGACGCTGTTTGGTGGAATAATGCAAAAATTTTCATTTTTAAATGTAAATAATTGATTTGTAGAAACGCTGAAAACAATTATTCTCAATATGATTTTAACTCATAATAGGGTGGTAATTTGATTTTTTCTTTAGAAAACTAGTTATTTAAATACGGCTAAAAATATTTCAATAACTTTTATTAATACACTTATTACCAATAAATTAAAATTAATAAATCACACATTAATCCTTACAATCATCGAGCCCCCATTTATCCAAGCTTCTCAAAATAGGTTCAAGAGAAGCACCTCGTCGAGTTAAAAGATATTCCACTTTTGGCGGAACGACTGGGTAAATCTTGCGGGAAATGAGTCCGTCTTTTTCCAACTCTCTAACAGTTTGCGTGAACATTTTGTTGGAAATACCAGGAATTTTCTTTTGCAATATACCTGAACGCAAACCTTCTTCTAATAAGTGAAATAAAATAAGAGGTTTCCATTTGGTACCTATTAAATTCATCGTATAATTTAAAGGACAAGCATTTTCTTTCTTCAAAATAATTATTTTACTGGTTTGTTAATCACTAATTTACCCCTTCTGGTAACTAGGGTGCTTTCTGGTAAGTTATTGTTTAAAAGGTAAATATAGATTAATTTTGTGCTCTAAACTAGAAATCATGACAGATAAACAAAATTATCCCAAATCATTTTCACACATTGGAATTACCGTTCCCAATATAAAAGAAGCCGTGAAGTTTTACTCAGAAGTAATGGGTTGGTACATTATTATGGAGCCTTCGGTTGTTAAAAAGGAAACAGAAACAGCGATTGGTCAAATGTGTATAGATGTTTTTGGAAACGACTGGACTGAATTTGAAATTGCACATTTGGCAACGTCAGATGGAATTGGTATCGAATTATTTTCGTTTCCAAACGGCGTGAAGGAAGCTCCAGAGTTTAATCCATTTAATACAGGGCTTTTTCATTTTTGCGTGCAAGACCCAAACATTGAAGACCTGATTGCCAAAATTGTTTCATACGGTGGTAAACAAAGAATGCCCATCCGAGAATATTATCCTAACGACAAGCCTTTCAAAATGTGTTATGTGGAAGACCCCTTCGGAATTGTTTTTGAAATTTATACCCACAGTTATGAGTTGACGTATTCGTCAGGGGCTTATTCTAAATAAAAATTTCGGATTAATGCTAGCTATCCTTCCATGAAGAATAGAGCCGAGATGTATGGTATAAAATTGAAATATGTTTAATTTTTATTTCAAAGCAAATACTATTTAATCAGCTGCTAAAATCTGTGTTTGTGGATTTGTAGCAATACATTTTAAAGAAAAAGGGTACAACTTTTACAAGCTGTACCCTTTTTTTTATTTAAAGTAAGAAAAACTATCTTCGTTTTTCATATTGAGTAACGTGTGGTAGATAAGCTCAATCACATGTTCTACATCATCACGGTGTACCATTTCAACCGTAGTATGCATGTATCGTAATGGAAGTGAAATTAAAGCCGACGCCACGCCACCATTGCTATAAGCAAAAGCATCCGTATCCGTTCCTGTCACTCTTGATGAAGCATTGCGTTGAAAAGGAATTTTGTTTCCTTCTGCAGTGTCAATGATTAAATCTCTCAAGTTATTTTGAACCGCTGGAGCATACGTAATAACTGGTCCTGCACCAATTTTAGTTTCTCCTTGGGTTTTTTTGTCAATCATTGGAGTGGTAGTGTCGTGGCAAACATCGGTTACAATGGCAACATTGGGTTTGATGGTTTGCGTAATCATTTCGGCACCACGAAGACCAACTTCTTCTTGTACAGAATTAGTAATGTACAACCCAAAAGGCAAGGTTTTCTTATTTTCATGCAATAAACGAGCAACTTCGGCAATCATAAAACCACCCATACGATTATCGATGGCACGACAAACAAACTTGTTGCCGTTTAAAATCATGAATTCATCCGGGTATGTAATCACGCAACCTACGTGAACACCTGCTGCAAGAACTTGCTCTTTCGTTTCACAACCTATGTCAATAAAGATGTTGTCTAGTTTAGCACTTTCTTCTTTTTCACCTTTACGGGTGTGAATTGCTGGCCAACCAAATACACCTTTTACAATTCCTTTTTTAGTATGAATGTTCACACGTTTTGAAGGGGCAATTTGATGGTCGGAACCTCCGTTCCTTATTACGTAAATCAGTCCGTCGTCTGTGATGTAATTTACATACCAAGAAATTTCATCAGCATGTCCTTCGATAACCACCTTGTATGGAGCGTCAGGATTGATAACACCTACAGCTGTTCCGTAAGTATCGGTAATAAAAGTATCCACATACGGACGTAAATAATCCATCCAAATTTTCTGACCTTCGGCTTCAAATCCAGTTGGAGAGGCGTTGTTTAAATAGTTTTCTAGGAAAGTTAGAGAAGTCTTTTTTAATATTGATTTTGTACGCATAATTAAAATTTTTGCTAAAGTATAAATTTGGCATTACAGTTGTATAGTTCTTTTGCATAAATTTGGGCCAAATAAAACGTACAATGGGGATTTTAAGAAAATACATGTTTTTTATAATGATGTTCTTTACAGCAGTTCAATCGAATGCCCAAGAAGACCATCGCGATGATTACCTCAAAGAAAAAGACACCGTTCTTGGCGTCGCCATAGAATTGGAAGAAGTAGTTATTGATAAAAATCAAATAAAAATTAGTGACGATGCCCGAAAACGTTTTTTGATTCTGCAAAGAAGAGTCTACAAAGTCTATCCTTATGCCAAACTAGCTTCGGAGCGTTTGGTTCAGTTGAATAAAGGAATGGAGGGTTTGAAAACCAATAAAGAACGCAAAAAATATTTTAAAATTACTGAAGATTATCTCAATAATGAGTTTGAAGGAAAACTTAAAAAACTCTCAAGAAAAGACGGTCAAATTTTGGTAAAACTCATTAATAGACAAACAGGAAAAACTACGTTTACGTTAATAAAAACATTAAAGTCGGGATGGAAAGCCTTTTGGTCCAACAATACGGCCCGACTATTTGACATCAATTTAAAAACCGAATACGACCCAATGCTTGTCTATGAAGATTACTTAATAGAAACTATAATTGACCGCGCTTTTAAAAGTCACCGTTTAGTTCCGCAAGCAGCTGCAAATCCAATTGATGTTGAGGAAATGGCGGACTTTTGGAGTGAAAAAATAGCGAAGCAAAACGCGGAAAGCTTAGAGAATAAAAAGTAAAATAATCCTAATCACGAATGAATTGCTGGATAGTATTTTTTTCGTAACCAAAAAGAAACACGTACCAGTAAAATCAACGCGGGAACTTCAACTAAAGGTCCGATAACTCCTGCAAATGCTTGTCCTGAATTCAATCCGAAAACGGCAATTGCTACCGCGATGGCAAGTTCAAAATTATTTCCTGCAGCTGTAAATGCAACAGCCGTTGTTTTGTCGTAATCTGCTCCAGTAGCTTTTGTGAAGAAAAAACCAATGATAAACATCAAAGTGAAGTAGATGAGTAAAGGAACAGCAATAATTACAACGTCCATCGGGATTTCAACAATTAAAGCTCCTTTCAATGAAAACATTACTACAATTGTAAATAAAAGCGAAATTAAAGTCAGTGGAGAAATGGTGGGAATAAACTTGTTATTGTACCATTCTTCGCCTTTTTGTTTGACTAAAATCCAGCGACTCAAAATACCCATCAAGAAGGGAAGTCCCAAATAAATGGCAACACTTTCGGCGATTACACCAATAGATATATCGACAATCGCACCTTCAAAACCAAAATAGGGCGGAAGTACTGTAATGAAAAGCCAGGCATAAAAACTGTAAGCAAAAACCTGAAAGACACTGTTTAATGCTACGAGTCCAGCGCCATATTCGCTACTACCTTCTGCAAGGTCGTTCCAAACTAAAACCATTGCAATGCAACGTGCCAATCCAATTAAGATTAATCCGACCATATATTCGGGGTATTCTTGAAGAAAAGTAATGGCAAGAATAAACATCAATACAGGCCCGATAATCCAATTCAAAATCAAAGAAATAGAAAGAATTTTAGTGTTTTTAAATACTTTTGGTAACAATGCATAATTGACTTTTGCCAAAGGCGGATACATCATTAAAATGAGTCCAATTGCAATAGGAATATTGGTCGTTCCGCTGTTGAAAGAATTGATGATTTCTGGGAAATTTGGAATGAAATATCCAAGCCCGACGCCTATTGCCATGGCAACAAAAATCCACAAAGTCAGGTTTCTGTCGAGAAAACTTAGTTTTTTAGTACTCATTTTTATACTTTTATTTGAGAGAATATAAATAGTAATTCGGTTGCAATTTGTACGCTTCTTTCGTGGTATTTTTCACTTTGAACCGGCGTATTGTCAAATGCTTTTGGGTCGTCATAGGTAATCGGAATTCTTTTTTCTGCACCAATTATAAAGGGACAACCGCCATCTGCTTGAGAACAAGTCATAATTGCCGCAAATTCAGCTTCCGGATTAAAATCACTATCGAGCTTTTTAGAAAACGCGATAATAGGATGGTGGTTGTTTGCGAATTTCACACTATAAATGGGATTTTTACCTTCAGAAAGTGCAAAAATTGCAAAACCAGTATTTGCTAAAGTTGTAGCAACCATTGGGTAAATGGCAGTACTTTCGGTTCCACCCGAATAGCAAAACACATCTTTAATATCAAAATAATAAGCCATGGTTTGAGCCCAAATTTGTGTGAGATGACTTCTTCGTGAATTATGGGTACAGATAAAATTCAATCTGATTTGTTGATGGGTACTTGCTTTCTCCTGAATATAATCCAAAAGCGGTTGTAAAATTTCTTTTCGTTCTTGAGAAATCGAATCTGGATTCAATTCTCTAATAAAGGTTTCGATTTCAGGAAAAAGGAAAGAATTATTCGGATTCATATTGCATTAGTTACGTTAGTTCTGCTTAAAAATACGTCCATGTACTTTTATATTGCAATATTACGATAAATAAAACATCAGAATAAACTCTTGTAGATTAATTTATTGTTAACAAAACCTCAGAAAGAACTTTTGCTATCGCTTATTTCAATGTGTTTTTCTTCAGTAATGATTTACCCGTAAACTTCTTTAGTTCAATACTAGGTTCTCCAAATAACTCGATTTCAGCGTTGGCAAAAGCACTTAAAATAAGAGAAGTTTCCACTTGAAGTTTCGTGTCTGAGTAGCCTTCTGCTAATAACTCCGCCTTTTTAGAAGTAAGTTTTGAGCCAACAAACTTTGCATTATTGTCCATGCGGAGTTTTAATTCAACGACATCGCCCTCAAAAGCACTTGTACTCTTTTGATACTGGTCGACTTTAAGTTCTTGAGCGGCTACTAATGCTTTGATTGTGGAGCTATTTGTCAGTATAAAAATTAACTTTTCAGATTTTGCATTCAATTGTACTTCGGAATCATCATTGAGTTCAAATGAGGCTACTTTCGCCTTCAGGTTTAGGAAAAGTTTTGCTTTATTGTTTAATTTGAAGGAAACGTTGTCCAATTCCATTTCTTCCAGAATCATTACCTTCGAGTCATCAATCGCTTCAATGCTTTTTAGGGCATCTGTATAAAAAATCTTAACTTCAAACTTCTTGTAGCGCGAAATTTTATTAGCCATTGATAAGTTTAGAACGCCACCTGCATTAGTAACTTTAAGCGCTTCGTGTAAGTTGTCGTCTGCTTCAGTTTCAATTCCGGTGCTGTCCGCTTTTATAAATGACACCTCGATATCATCCTGAATGTAAACATCAGTGAAGACAGGAGTAGGTTGGTCTTGAGTCGTAACGGTTTTAGAGCCTTTTAGTTTTTCGCCTTTTTGAGCTAGCGAAATAGTACAGATAAATAAAAAAACAAGTAACGTAATAGTTTGCTTCATTTCAAGTGGATGATTTTTGCAAATATAAAAAAAATAGCTCCTATTAAAGAGCTATTTAAATTTAATCTTTCGAGATACTTCCACCAGAACTTTCTTTCTTATCAAGGTTTTTGGGGATATTTATATATCGGATACTGCTTCCGCTTGAAGCTTTAGCGTTTAGGCTTAAAATAGGATTCACTTTGGTGAAGCTTCCGCTAGAGGCTTGTGAGAAAATTTCATTGGTCAACAGTTTTTCGGCATGAATACTACTTCCGCTTGACGATGCCGTTTCTGCTTTTAAGGCTTTTCCAGCTGTTGTGATGCTACTTCCACTTGAAGATTCCATGGAGATAAAATCGGCTTCGACTTCGATATCTATATCACTTCCGCTAGAAGAATCTACAGTTAATGAGGTACTTTTTAATGTATTTTCGTTCCTAATACTCGCTCCACTTGATGATTTTAATTCAGTTATTATAGGTAAATGTACCCGGACGAATATTCCGTTCGATGAATTATTTGATGAATTACTGCTAATTTTTAAAATACCGTTTTCAACCGTTGTTGTGATTAAAGCTTGGATGTTTTCATCGGTTTCCACTTCAACAGAACGGTTTTCAGTTTGTGTTACTTCCAATCTAATGCCACTATTGACATGAATTTTATCGAAATTTTCAGTAATGGTTCGTGTTTCAGTAGTAATGGTTCCATTGCCTTTAACCCCTTCAAAATTAAATGAATGTCTGCAAGAGCCAAGTGAAAGTACAGCTATAAATACCAACGCAATTTTAGTAATTAAAGTAAGATTTGATTTCATATTAGTTGTTTTTAATTATAATTCCGTTCTTATCAATAGATAAAGATGTTTGCTTACTATTGACGGTTTCTGACGTAATGATTTCTTTGCCATTTACTTTCAAAATAACTTGTCTAATGGTGTCCGAATTGTTTTCATAATCCTCATTTTTTACATCATCATAATCATTTTCAGAAAGTGGACAATTCAAGCATTTAACTTGTGTATTTTCTACCTGATAAATGTAATCGCTTGAACTGTAGTGCAAGTTAAAAAATTCATCGTCAGAACGATCATAGTTTTCTACAGAATTATCAGTTTTGAATAAAGTTCCCTTCGGAAGATACAAAGTTAGCTCTACTTCCTGATCTCTGAATTTATTATTGAAATTTGTCAGTATATAATTGTCTAAAATCAATTGATTATTTTCAAACTTAAAACCATATTGAATTTTCTCTGCTTTTTCTTTAGCAACTCGCAAATCTCTTCCTTTTGCTTTCTTTTCAACTTGTAAATACGGCATGTTTTCATCTGTTTTTACAATTGTTAAGCGAACATTATTTGAATATAAAACACGTTGGTCTGCTGAATCTTGCGTGATTCTAAAGTCAGTTCGCTCATTTACATTTTTAGCATAATAGTCATTGTGTGTAAATTTAATTTGCAGCGTGTCTTGTGGATTCATGTTCAATGTTTGCTTGTTCACGATACGACCTTCGGTAGAATATTCCATCATTTGGTTCATTCCAATGGTAATTAACAATGCGATAGAAATAATCCACAAAGCAAATAGCGTGTAGTTTACAATATTTCCTAACGATTTCATGTTGGTAATCAGTAATTTGAATCCTAAAATCATCAAGTAGAAAAATGGAATTCCTACGGCAAAAAACACAAGTAATCCAAATGTCCATACGGGAAAATCAGAGAAATTTCCTGCTTGAATGAAGTCGCTCCAAGGGAATTCTACAAAAGCAGAAGTGCCTAAAGTGAAAATCCCTATTAATAACATTACCAATAGTGGTAAAGCAGTAAGTATCAGGATAACGCCTAAAATTTTTGCAAATACATTAAAAATAGCCATGAAAACCTTTCCAGCATTCGAAGCAATTTTGTCCGCTCCTGTTTTTACTTGGTTTCCCATTTCGTCATAATTGACGTTTCTAATTTTCTCTGAAACGTTGTCAAATTCAGCTCTTACTTTTTTTTCAATATTCGAAATATTAACGGGTTCACCAGTCATTTCTAGTTTTTCAGAAGTTGTCACGGCTTCCGGCATCACAATCCATAAGATAATGTAAGGGATTAATCCGACTCCATAACTTAAAAGTAATATCAAAAAGAAAATTCTAATCCAGACTTTGTCGACTCCAAAATAATGACCCAAACCTGCCAAAACACCACCAATCATTCCACCGTCTTTGTCACGGTATAATTTTTTATTTCCTTTTGTTTGATACGTGTAATTTGGTCTTGGTTCTTCGGCGTCGTCATTGTCAATGCGATAATCTTCAGGTTGTCCCATTACGGTAATCACTTCATCCAATTCTCGCAAGCTGATGACTTGTTTGCCGTTTGAATGCTTTTCAGCAAATAATTCAGCAATACGCATTTCAATGTCTTTGATGATTTCATCTTGACCGTTTGAATTGGTCAAAGAGCGTTTTATCGCTTCAAAATAGCGCGATAATTTTTGGTATGCATCTTCGTCAATATGAAAAAACATTCCACCTAAATTTATATTTACAGTTTTGTTCATGACTATTAGTTTTTGTTTGTGATTATGGTTACAGCGTCTGAAAGTTCCGTCCAGGTTCCGCTTAATTCGTTTAAAAATGTGTGTCCTATTTCCGTTAATCCATAGTATTTTCTAGGCGGTCCGGAAGTGGATTCTTCCCAACGGTAGTTGAGCAATCCGTCGTTTTTGAGTCGGGTTAATAACGGATAAATGGTTCCTTCCACGACTAGCAATTTAGCGTTTTTGAGTGTTTCTAATATTTCAGAAGTATAGGCGTCTTTTTCTTTTAAAACCGATAAGATGCAAAACTCCAAAACACCTTTCCGCATCTGGGCTTTTGTGTTTTCTATATTCATGATTGTCTTGTGTTAAATCGTTTCTCTTTCATTTTCTTTTTTCGGATTCAGATTGTTTGCTAACAAACGGGTATTTTGTTTACTATGGAAATTAGCTTTTTCGAGTTCCCAATTTGTTGCTAAACAGATTTGCATTTCTGCAGAATTCGTCTGACTTACGTGTTCTTTTGTCGCTAGCATTCCTGTGATTAATAGGGTAGCGGTGATGATTACTTGTAACATAATTATTCGATTTTTGATTGATGATTAAAACCTTTTTGAGTGATTAACTCTTGATTTACTTTAAAAATTTAATGGTTGCCGGATATTTAAAATGGGTTTCTTGCGATACTTTTACTGCTGCATAAATGATTAAAAAGAATTCTGCAGTTTTAATAATCATCAAAAAGAAAATTGCAATTGCAGCAATTATTAATCCTCCTGATACTTCCGCAAAATTAAAATTATCAATTACTAAATCAGCATTTTCATAATAAGAAAGATCCGTATTATTGAAAATCATAAAAAGTACAATTGGAACTGCAATGAGTACCAAAATTAGCGAGTAAATAAATAAACTCAATTGAAAATTGATAACTTCTTTACCTTGTTCATCAACAAATTCCGACTTGTCTTTTGATGTTGCCCAAATGATTATTGGAAATATGAAATTTCCAAAAGGAATGCAATACTGAAATAAACTGCTTAAATGTGTTGCTGTTGCAGTGTTTGTGTGAGTAATTTTTTCCATAATAAAAAGTATATAGTATTTTCTTATGCAAATATATGGTCAAAGAACAGTATCTTGTTTCGCATAGTACTAAATATTAACAAAGAATTAACATTGTTGTAATTCAAAAATATAGTTTATTTTTACAGAAAAATCTATCATTATGGTTCTTACGACTAGGAAACTCAATACTTTTTTATTCTTTAAACTTCCGTCCGCATTCATTTGTGGCGTTCGTGTCAAAGAAATTAATGATGTGGTATGTAAAGCGACCGTAAAGCATAGATGGATCAACCAAAATCCTTTTAATTCGATGTATTTTGCTGTTCAAGCGATGGCTGCCGAACTTACAACAGGTGCTTTGGTAATGAATCAAATACAGCAAAGTGGTCAGAAAATATCGATGTTGGTTGCCAATAATAAATGTAGCTTTTCAAAAAAGGCAACAGGTAGAATCACTTTTATTTGTAATGAGGGACATTTGATAAAAGAAGGGATTAATAGAGCAATTCAGACAGGAGAAGGGCAGACTTTTTGGCTTAAATCTATTGGTTATAACCAAGAAAATTTGCAAGTTTCTGAAATGGATTTTGAGTGGACGGTAAAAGTTAAAAATAAGGGTATACGACCGTTAAACATTGCATAATTATCTTTTTTTTCCATTGTTTTACTTGTAGTTTTGAAAGAAACAACAAAGGCGATGAAAATTTTAATTACAGGAGCGACGGGTTTAATCGGTACTGAATTAGTGGCACTTTTACTTCAAAATGGTGTCTCGATTCATTATTTAACGACCTCCAAAAAGAAAATTGAATCTCAACCCAATTACCGCGGTTTCTATTGGAATCCCGACCAAGGAATTATTGACGAAAATGCTTTGATGGGTGTCGATTCTATCATTCATTTGGCAGGAGCTTCCATTGCAAAACGGTGGACTTCAAAATACAAACAAGAAATTATAGAAAGTAGGATTCTATCGTCAAATGTGCTTTTTAAAGCTATAAAAGACAATCCAAATTCAGTGAAGCAGATTGTTTCTGCCTCAGCAATTGGCATTTATCCCGAAAATTTGACAAAACTGTATACCGAAGACGAAACGGATGTTGATGAAAGTTTTTTAGGAAAAGTGGTGATGAAATGGGAAGAATCAGTAAATAAATTTAAATTACTAAATATTAAAGTCGCCAAAATCAGAACTGGACTGGTTTTGTCTGAGAAGGGCGGTGCTTTGCCAGAAATGGTAAAACCAATCCAGATGGGAATTGGTTCACCTTTCGGTTCTGGAAAGCAAATGCAATCGTGGATTCACTTACATGATTTGGTCGCGATGTATTTTTATGCAGTCGATAATGAATTAGACGGAGTTTACAATGCTGTAGCTCCAAATCCCGTAACCAATAAAAAACTGACACAGGAAATTGCAACGGTTTTAAAGAAGCCATTATTTATGCCAAATATTCCAAAATTTTTAATGAAATTAATTTTAGGTGATATGCATGTCATTCTATTTGCCAGTCAAAATGTGAGTTCCAAGAAAATCGAAGAAGCAGGATTCAAATTTGAATTTAAATTAATTGACAAAGCGCTTAAAAATGTATTAGAATAAAAAAAAAGCTCCGAAATTATTTCGGAGCTTTTTTCAATAGTAAGATGAATTAATAACTATTTCAATACTTTCAAATTTACTGTTAACTCGATATTGTCTTCAACAAACTTATCTTTCAAATCGTCAAAAACAGATTTAGACGCATAGTTTACGTTCCATTCGGTTCTATTAATCACGAATGGCTCACTTACAATTGTCATTGAATTATCGTCACTTGTGATTGTTGCTGGAATTGTAATGCTTTTTGAAATCTCTTTCAAAGTCAAATTACCAGTAATCATCATTTTACCGTTTTCTTCGGTAACTGTCTTCACTTCAAAACTTCCTTTTGGATATTTCCCAACGTTAAAGAAGTGGTCTTCCTTCGCTTTTTCGCCTGTTCCTTTCAAATGTGTTTCTAAATCTTCTTTACCGTCACCTGCTTTTAAATCAGTAACAGTAATTGAATTCATATCGAAAACAAATTTCCCGCCTTCTAATTTTCCGTCAGTAACCATCGCTTCGCCATCGCTAAACTTGATAGTTCCCGTATGTGTTGTCCCAGGTTTTGAACCTTTCCAATCCACGACTGAATTTTCCATGTCTATTTTGTAAGTCACAGCTTCAGCCG
The DNA here is from genome assembly GCF_050908145.1 of Flavobacterium sp. SM2513. Taxonomy (GTDB): domain Bacteria; phylum Bacteroidota; class Bacteroidia; order Flavobacteriales; family Flavobacteriaceae; genus Flavobacterium. The sequence goes on from NZ_CP194228.1 coordinate 2,096,381, forward strand.
AAGCCACTGTTATTTCGTTAGCATCCGTTGTTACGGTTGCAGTTTCGTTTTTACAAGAAATAAACGCCGACATTGACGCTAAAACCAATAAACTTAAAAATGTCTTTTTCATAATAATATTTTTTGTTTTGGCAAACATAATTAATGGAGATGCAGAATTTCTTAAAATAATATTAAATTGTGCTTTTGCCAAAAATCAATTGGCGGTAGAAGTGACAATTTGACACGGAAAATAATTTGGCAATACTTTTGACAATAGAGAAATCAAAAAATGGATTTAAAAAATTTATTCAAAAATAGCCCAAAAATGACTACTGACAATACAGAAAAAGAGTTCGATTTAACTGATGATACATTAGAAAAGACGACAGACGAAGTACAAGTACCTGTAGAAGAAATTAGTGTTGAAGAAAGATTGACACAAGAATTAGCAGCCGAGAAAGATAAATTTCTTCGTCTTTTTGCTGAATTTGAAAACTTTAAAAGAAGAACGGCCAAAGAGCGTGTTGAATTATATAAAACAGCCAACCAAGACGTTTTGTATTCGATGCTACCCGTTTTAGATGATTTTGACCGTGCATTGGTTGAAATTCATAAAGCGAAAGATAAAAACTTGACGAAAGGAGTTGAATTAATTCACGAAAAACTAAAAAATACTTTAGTTTCTAAAGGTTTGGAAGAAGTTGAAATTAAAAATGGCGATGTTTTTAATGCTGATTTTGCAGAAGCAATTACACAAATACCTGCTCCAACGGAGAAGTTAAAAGGTAAGATTGTAGATGTAATTGAAAAAGGATATAAATTAGGCGATAAAATAATTCGGTTCCCTAAAGTGGTGACTGGAATGTAAAGCTATAGGATTTTAGTAGTACTCCTGATTACTAAAAACCAAAAATTAAGATTTTAAGTAAGTGGCAATTTGAAACTTATTTGAAACCAAATAAAACTATATGAAGAAAGATTTTTACGAAATATTAGGTATAACAAAAAGTGCTGATGCAGGTGAAATTAAAAAAGCTTATCGAAAGAAAGCGATTGAATTTCATCCGGATAAAAATCCTGGAAATAAAGAAGCAGAAGATAAGTTTAAGCAAGCTGCAGAAGCTTACGAGGTTTTAGGCGATGCTCAGAAGAAAGCGAAATACGATCAATATGGTCACCAAGCTTTTGATGGTTCAGGAGGTTTTGGTGGCGGACACGGTGGCATGAATATGGATGACATTTTCAGTCAGTTTGGCGATATTTTCGGAAGTGCTTTCGGAGGCGGAGGCGGAGGTTTTTCTGGCTTTGGCGGTGGAGGCGGAGGTCAACGTCGCGTAAAAGGAAGTAATTTACGCATCAAAGTTAAATTAACGCTAGAAGAAATTGCTAATGGTGTTGACAAGAAAGTTAAGGTAAAACGTAAAGTTCAAGCAAGTGGCGTTTCGTATAAAACATGTTCGACTTGTAATGGTCAGGGACAAGTTATGCGAGTGACGAATACGATTCTTGGACGAATGCAATCTGCTGTTACTTGTACAACTTGTGGTGGTTCGGGTCAGATTTTAGATAAAAAACCGGCTGATGCGGATGCTCAAGGATTAATTATTGAAGATGAAACAGTTTCAATAAAAATTCCTGCAGGTGTTGCCGAAGGAATGCAGTTGAAAGTGGCCAATAAAGGAAATGAAGCTCCAGGAAGTAACAGTATTCCTGGTGATTTGATTGTTGTAATTGAAGAATTAGAGCATGAATCATTAAAACGCGAAGGAGAAAACTTACATTTAGATTTATACATTAGCTTTTCAGAAGCCGTTTTAGGTGTTTCAAGAGACATTAATGCGGTAAACGGAAAAGTGCGGATTAAACTGGAAGAAGGAATTCAATCTGGTAAAATTTTGCGATTGAAAGGCAAAGGAATTCCAAGTATAAATGGATACGGTAACGGAGATTTATTGGTTCATGTGAATGTTTGGACGCCGAAAACATTAAACAAAGATCAAAAGCAATTTTTTGAAAAGAATTTGACGGATGATAATTTCACTCCAAATCCTGAAAAATCGGATAAATCTTTTTTCGAAAAAGTGAAAGATATGTTTTCATAATATAAAAAGTTTACTTACATTTGAACTTTGCTAGTTTACTAGTAAATTCTTTTTCATAGCAATTTTTCCCATCCTTGTGCAAATAAGGGTGGGTTTTTTTTTGAAAAAGCATTATTTTAGGACGATTAATATTTATATTTACAGTAAATCAGAAATTATACAATGAGTAACATTCTTGAAGTAAAAAAAGTGGTGAAACAGTACGGAGATTATACCGCACTAAATGAAGTTTCCATCTCAGTTCCCAAAGGAAGTATTTACGGATTATTAGGTCCAAATGGTGCCGGAAAAACCTCTTTAATTCGAATCATAAACCAAATTACATATCCCGATAGTGGAACTATTCTTTTAGATGGAGAAAAACTGCAACCTAAACATATTCAATCTATTGGGTATCTTCCCGAAGAACGAGGTTTGTATAAATCGATGAAAGTGGGCGAACAATGTTTGTATCTCGCTCAGATGAAAGGTTTGTCAAAAGCAGAAGCTAAAAAACAACTCGAATACTGGTTTGATAAACTGGATATCAAAGGGTGGTGGAACAAAAAAATCGAAGAATTATCGAAAGGAATGGCTCAGAAAATTCAGTTTGTGGTAACGGTGTTGCACCAACCAAAACTATTAATTTTTGATGAACCTTTTTCAGGTTTTGACCCTGTAAATGCAAATTTAATTAAAGATGAAATTTTGGAACTTCGCGAAAAAGGAGCTACTATTATATTTTCAACCCACAGAATGGAAAGTGTCGAAGAACTGTGTGACCATATTGCTTTAATTCACAAATCCAATAAATTAATTGAAGGCAAATTAAACGACGTAAAAAGAGAATATCGAAGTAATACTTTTGAAGTGGGAATTCTTACAAGCAATGTGGAAGGATTGATGTTTGATTTAACGCAAAAATTCAAAGTTAGTCCTGCAACTTTTAAATCATTAAACGAAGATTTAAAACTTCAAATCGAATTAGGTACTGCAAATTCAAATGAACTGTTACATATTTTAACGCAAAGAGGCCAAGTGACCCATTTTGTCGAAAAAATCCCGAGTGTGAATGATATTTTTATTCAATCAGTTACGCAATAATCTTTTACAATTTTCAAAATATATAATCTTTACATAGAAAATGAGCGTTTTAACCCTAATTATAAAAAGAGAATTCATAGCCAAAGTGCGAAACAAGTCCTTCATTGTGATGACTTTTTTGAGTCCCATACTTTTTGTGGCTCTTGCCGCATTTGTAGGCTATTTGAGCACGATGAGGTCTGATGTCAAAAAAATTATCATTCACGACGAATCTAATTTATTTGCTACGGATTTCAAGCAAACCGACGAATATCATTACTTAGATTTTTCACATATTCCTTTGCAGTCACTAAAAGATAGTGTCGTTGCCGAAAAATATGAAGGAATTTTGTTCATTCCCCAGAATGCTGATAATACTGTTTTGTCAAAAGAGATTCAATATATTTCGGACGAAAGTCCAAGTATGTCCTTTATCGAAGATTTACAAGAAGTTATTGGTAAGAAAATGACCACCGATAACTTGCAGAAAGCTGGTTTGGATACATTGGTTATAAAAAATGCAGAAGCAAAAGTAGACATCAATTTAACAAAAGTTTCGGGTGAAGAAACGGTCAAAGGATTGAATGAAATAAAGGTAATTATTGGTGGTGCTTTTGGATATTTAATCATGATGTTCATCATTATTTACGGAAATATGGTGATGCGAAGTGTTATTGAAGAAAAAACAAATCGGATTATTGAAATCATCATTTCATCGGTAAAGCCATTTCAATTGATGATGGGAAAAATTATCGGAACCTCTCTTGCAGGAGTCTTGCAATTTCTTATTTGGGCTATTGTAGGAACACTTTTATTTGTGATTGCTTCCGCATTTTTAGGTATAGAAATGGGAAGTCCATCGGCTGACGTTGTAGCTGCTTCAGGCAATAATTTTGCAGGAACAGCACAGTTATATATCAATGAATTAAAGAACTTGCCTTTAGGCGTTTTATTAGTTTCCTTTTTAGTTTATTTTATTGGAGGTTACTTTTTATACAGTTCTATTTATGCGGCAATTGGTGCTGCAGTTGACAATGAAACGGATTCCCAACAATTTTTACTGCCGATAATCTTGCCTTTAATGTTAGGTGTTTACATTGGTTTTTTCAGTGTTTTAAGTGAGCCTCACGGAACAATTGCAACCGTGTTTTCAATGATTCCATTAACTTCACCAATAGTTATGTTAATGCGAATTCCATTTGGAGTGCCTTGGTGGCAAATACTAATCTCAGTAGCATTATTGTTTGCAACCTTCTTTTTCGTAGTTTGGTTTGCTGCTAAAATTTATCGTGTCGGAATTTTAATGTACGGTAAAAAACCTACGTGGAAAGAACTGTATAAGTGGTTGAAATACTAGTAATTGGTTTATGGAATTATTTGAACAACTAAAAGAAACTTTAGGATTAAGCCTTATAAAAACGGAAGATATTAATGTTACCATTGGTGCATTAATAGCAGTTGTTTTGGCATTTTTTGTTACAAGTTTTGCACTAAAATGGATCCGTAAATTAATCACCAGAAATTTGCCAGTTGATGATACCAATAAATTTATAAGTATATTTCAATTTATAAAATATTTGGTTTATGTTTTCGTGACCATGTTTGCTCTTCGAATTTCTGGAGTTGATATTTCAGTTCTTTTAACAGCTTCTGCCGCAATATTTATTGGATTGGGTTTTGCTTTACAGCAACTTTTTCAAGATTTAATTGCTGGAGTATTAATTATTTTAGACCAATCTTTAAAAGTAGGTGATATTATCGAAATTGATGGCAAAGTGGGAAAAGTACAACGAATAAGTTTACGTTCTACAAGGGCTTACACAAGAAATGACCGTGTGATGATTATACCCAATCACATGTTTATGGATGATTTACTTTTCAACTGGACACAAAATAACAGCATAGTACGTGACAATGTTAGTGTTGGAGTAGCTTATGGTTCGGACACCGTTTTAACAAAAAAAATACTTTTAGAATCTACTTCAGAGGTTGAATCAATATTGAAAGACCCAAGAGCAAGCGTTTTGTTTGATAATTTTGGTGATTCATCATTAGATTTTACAATCAATTTCTACGTAAACGATGCATTTGCCGTGCAAAGAACCAAGAGTGATTTACGTTTTGTAATCGACCGAAAATTTCGTGAAAACAATATTACAATTCCATTTCCTCAAAGGGATTTACATGTATACCAAGATAAAAACACTGAATTTTCAATAAAAAGAACGCCAACTAACACACAAGAATAATGTCGAAAATATTAATAATTGAGGATGAACCTGCGATTAGAAGGGTTTTGAATAAAATTCTCTCCGAAGAAAATGACTCCTATCAAGTCGAAGAAGCAGAAGATGGACTCGTTGGCATGGAAAAAATCAAAAACACGGATTACGATTTGATTTTATGCGACATCAAAATGCCAAAAATGGATGGCGTCGAGGTTTTAGAAGCTACCAAAAAAATCAAACCAGAAATTCCAGTTGTGATGATTTCAGGTCATGGCGATATGGAAACGGCAATTAACACGATGAGAATGGGTGCTTTTGATTACATTTCAAAACCACCTGATTTGAATAGATTATTGAATACCGTACGGAATGCTTTGGACAAAAAGCAGTTGGTCGTAGAAAATAAAATTCTAAAAAAGAAAGTCAGCAAGAATTACGAAATGATAGGTGATTCAAAAGAAATTCACCACATCAAAGACATGATTGAAAAGGTGGCGATAACGGATGCTCGAGTATTAATTACAGGTCCAAACGGTACTGGAAAAGAACTTGTTGCTCATCAATTACATGAAAAAAGTGAGCGTTCAGGTGCAGCTTTAATTGAAGTGAATTGTGCGGCAATACCATCAGAATTAATAGAAAGTGAACTTTTTGGTCATGTAAAAGGAGCTTTTACATCGGCTATAAAAGACCGAGCTGGAAAGTTTGAAGCGGCTGATAAAGGAACTATTTTCTTAGATGAAATTGGTGACATGAGTCTTTCGGCTCAAGCCAAAGTGCTTCGGGCTTTGCAGGAAAGTATGATTACTAGAGTAGGTGCGGATAAAGATATAAAAGTAGATGTTCGGGTAGTTGCCGCGACCAACAAAGACCTCAAAAACGAAATTGCCGAAGGTAGATTCCGGGAAGATTTGTACCATCGTTTAGCGGTAATATTAATTAAGGTTCCGGCTTTGAATGAACGCCGTGATGACATACCTTTGCTCATCGAACATTTCTCGAAAAAGATTGCAGATGAACAAGGTTCGGTTGCAAAAGTTTTTTCTCAAGAAGCCCTGTCGTTACTAAAGGAATATGATTGGACGGGAAATATTAGAGAATTGCGAAATGTTGTAGAAAGACTCATTATCTTAGGTGGAAACGAAATTTCCGAGAAAGATGTAGCACTTTTTGCTAGTAAATAATAGAGAAGTTCAAGTCCTCACGTTGTTAAAACATATAGAATGAAATTAAAAAAGATAAATCCGAATTTGCAAAAGGCGTTAATCGAAAATGATTTAACAGAAGCAAATGTGTTGCAACAAGAAACTTTTTCATTGATAAAAAGTGGTGCAGATTGTGTAATTATTGCACCGGAAAAATCGGGAAAAACAGCTGCAATTGTACTTAATGTGATTCAGAGATTGGAAAAAGAATTTCAAGAGTCGCCACGAGCTTTGATTTTTGTACACTCAAAAGAGAAGTTGATTGAGATGAAACAAATGTTTGAGAAGTTCGGAAACTACACAAACCTTCGGGTATATGGCGTTCATGATAAAGGCGATATTGACTTTGATAAAAACCATATCTCGTTAGGGATTGACGTTTTAATTGGAACAACTAATCGTCTCAACGATTTGTTTTCAACAGCTGGTTTTGATGTCAACCAACTCAAAATGTTTATTGTAGAAAATACAGATGATTTATTGAAGTTGCGGTACGATACTAAAATTTCAAGAATTGGCGAAAATATAAAAACACAACGTATTTTCTTTTCAGAAAATGAATCGGAACGGTTATATACTTTTGTTGATCGAGTAATGATTGAGCCAACTTGGTTTGATTTTTATGATGACGGAGAAGAGGAAGAGGAGGATATTGACGACGACGATGAACAAGAAGATGGTGAAGAAGAATAGAACAAATAATTAAAAAAATAGCGATATGGGAATGATAAAAGTATTTTCGGGAAGTCAAATTTTAGCGCAAGCGTTGAATCAAAAGATTGAAGCAATTGGAGTAAAAACCATCATGAAAGACAATATTCAATCGGCTCGTTTGGGTGGATTTGGAAACAGTGATGCAGCCGTTGAAATCTTTATTGAAGAAGTAGATTTTGGTAAAGTAAATGCTATTATTGAAGACTTCAGATTGAATATCTAAGCGTTTTTCGGTATTTTAGTTTATAATAAACATCCTTTTTAAATAGGGTGTTTTTTTATGCCTATTTATTTGACAAACGGCTTATCTTTGCATCTTTAAAAAAAAGAAAAGTCTATATCTATTCTTTTCGCTTTCAATATAAAACTTATGATTACAGTTAACGATATCTCCGTTCAATTTGGTGGAACTACGCTTTTCAGCGATGTTTCTTTTGCTATTAATGAAAATGATAAAATCTCCTTGATGGGTAAAAATGGTGCCGGTAAATCGACACTATTGAAGATTATCGCTGGACAAAGCAAGCCTTCTACGGGTAATATTTCGGCTCCTAAAGATGCCGTTGTTGCTTATTTGCCTCAACATTTGCTAACCCAAGATGATGCAACGGTAATGGAAGAAGCTTCTAAAGCTTTTGGTGAAATCTTCCAAATGAAAGCAGAAATCGAAGAGATTAACGAGCAATTGACCATCCGAACGGATTATGAATCGGATGCTTACATGAAGTTGATTGAGCGCGTTTCTGATTTGAGTGAAAAGTTTTACGCTATTGAAGAAGTCAATTATGAAGCAGAGGTAGAGAAGATATTAGTTGGTTTGGGGTTTGTTCGTGAAGACTTTAATCGACCAACTTCAGAGTTTTCTGGAGGTTGGAGAATGCGAATCGAGCTGGCAAAAATATTGTTACGCAAGCCTGATTTGATTTTATTGGATGAACCAACAAACCACATGGATATTGAAAGTATCCAATGGTTGGAGGACTTCCTGATTACTTCGGCGAAAGCGGTGGTGGTTATTTCTCACGATAGAGCGTTTGTCGATAACATCACCAATCGTACAATTGAAGTAACGATGGGACGTATTTATGATTACAAAGCCAAGTATTCTCACTATTTGGAACTGCGTAAAGACCGTCGTATTCACCAACAAAAAGCCTACGACGAACAGCAACGAATGATTGCTGATAATCAAACGTTCATCGACCGTTTTAAAGGAACATTTTCAAAGACAGATGCTGTTCAATCGCGTGTTAAAATGCTTGAGAAACTGGTGTTGGTTCAAGTTGATGAAGTGGATACTTCGGCGTTGAAGTTGAAGTTTCCTCCAGCTGTTCGGTCCGGGAACTATCCAGTAATTGTTAAAGATTTAGCCAAGTCTTATGGCGAACATTTAATTTTTAAAGATGCCAATATTGTCATTGAGCGTGGTGATAAAGTAGCGTTTGTAGGTAAAAATGGTGAGGGTAAATCGACGATGATTAAAGCGATTATGAAGCAAATCGAAATCAATGGAGGAAGTGTAGAAGTAGGACACAATGCTCAAATTGGTTATTTTGCACAAAACCAAGCGTCGTTGTTAGATGAGAATGCAACCATTTTTGAAACCATAGACCACATTGCTGTTGGCGATATCAGAACACAAATCAAGAATATATTAGGTGCATTTATGTTTCATGGCGATGACATCCAGAAGAAAGTAAAGTTTCTTTCCGGTGGTGAGAAAACGCGTTTGGCAATGATTAAGTTATTGTTAGAACCTGTAAACTTGCTGATTCTTGATGAACCTTCCAATCACTTGGACATGAAAACCAAAGACATTATCAAAGATGCCTTGCGCGATTTTGAAGGGACATTAATCTTGGTTTCTCACGACAGGGATTTCTTGGACGGATTAGCGACCAAAGTCTTTGAGTTTGGAAACAAACGTGTAAAAGAACATTTCGAAGACATCAACGGGTTCTTGGCACACAAGAAAATGGAGAACATGAGGGAAATCGAGAAGTAATAACGGAGCCATCAACATCATTTTCCTTTTCAAAGTATAGGGAATAGCATGCTCTTAAATGCTCGAATGAGTTTATAATAAAAACGCCGCAAATAGTAATTTGCGGCGTTTTTGTAATTATATACTATTACTATTGTGCAGCAATACGCTCTTTCACAAAATCATAAATCAATCGTACGGCAACACCTGTTCCTCCGCTTTGTTTGTAGCCATTGGCATCTTTAATGAAAGCCGCTCCAGCAATGTCCAAGTGTATCCAAGGATAATCAGTGAAGTGTTCTAGGAATTTACCGGCAGTTGTAGCACCACCCACGGGGCCTCCTATGTTCTTCAAGTCAGCGATGTCAGACTTTAGTAAGTCTTCAAATTCTTTCCAGAAAGGCAACTGAATCAAGCGCTCGTATGTGGTTTCTCCAGACACTTTCAAAGCATCCATTTGTTCCTGATTGTTTCCTGCCATGGCGATCCCAAAAGGACCTGTGATGGCTACCGAAGCTCCCGTCAATGTGGCCATATCAATCACCAGCTCTGGGTCAAAACGCTTGGCATACGTCAAGGCATCTGCAAGAACCAGGCGGCCTTCGGCATCGGTGTTCAGTACTTCCACCGTTGTCCCGTCCATCATCGTGATGACGTCATCCACAACAAGCGCGTTACCAGAGACTTTATTGTCGGTGGCAGGTACAAGTCCTATCACGTGGTACGGCAGGTTATTTTTGGCAATAGCCGAAATAATTCCCACAACAGCAGCACCACCTCCCATGTCCGACTTCATTCCGGGCATCGAGCCACCCACTTTTAGCGAGTACCCACCTGTATCAAACGTAACGCCTTTTCCTACTAAAACCAAGGGTTTTGTATTGATGGCATTGCTAGGTTTATATTTCATGATGTTGAAAGTAGGAGGTACGGTCGAACCTTGATTCACGGCTAAAAGTCCGCCCATTTTAAATGCTTCAATGTCTTTTTTCTGAAGAATCTCTGTTTCAAAGCCATGCTTTTTACCGGCTTCAACAACCACATTGCCAAACATCACCGAGTCTAGAAAATTTACAGGCTCGTTGACCATTGTTTTGGCAAGCGACACCGCTTCAACAACTGTGGTAATCGCTGATAGGGCTTCTTTCGAGATAGCCGTATCAGATATCAATACAGTGGTTACTTCCGTTTTATCTTCTTTCTTGTATTTTGTGAATTTGTAACTGCTCAACAAAAGCCCTTCTAAGAATGCTGCTTTTAATTCCGACTTTAAGTCACTGAACCCTACTAAATGAGCAGCGGCAATCTTCTCGTTCCTAAATTTTTTATACAATTGAGCACCTGCCATCCTCCAGTTTTCAGTTTCGTCAGATGTATTGGCAACGACCAAGTATTGCTTTTCAGCAAAAAAAGAAAGGACGCTCGCTTTCTTGCTTTCCAATGCCGTTCTCACTTTATCGGCCACTAAAGGTCGGGGTTCAAACTGCTTGGCGTGACTCTCATTAAAACAAATGAGTACGGATACGCTTTCCTCTTTGATAGACGATGCCTCTGAGTAGGACGTAAGCGTGGTGTTTAAGTAATTATTGATGTACATTTTTAAGTGGTATTAATCGATTTTGAAAATCAAAAGTACTATGTTTTAAGGGTAATTCCTATTGCAATACGGCATCTGTGCTATTTGGGGTTTACTTTAAATTTAAAAGTTCAAATCCGTTATTAATTAAGTGCTTTTTCGTCCTCTCATTATAAAGCTACTCCCTTATTTAGTGTCTTTTCTGCCGACGGAATGCCGTTTTTCAACCTTTTGCCATTTATTGGAAAACAGAAAAACCAACTCCTTATATATAGGTGTCCGGCTTTCGCCAAAATCAATCAGAAAAATTACTTACTACGAAAGCTTGCTCCACTTTGCAGTATGTTGTTCAACATGGAGCAATGTCTTTGAAGGTATTGTAGTAAAACACTTGCTTTACTGCAATGTCTTGCTCCATATTGCAGTAAAACACTTGCTTTACTACAATGTCTTGCTCCATGTTGCAGTATGTAATTTTTCAAACTATAGATTACTAGAAGAACTACACTATAATAAATCACTTTCAACATAAAGTTCATTTGTTTTTTGACGAAAAGGAGCAACGAAAGCCCGATAAAGTGAAAGTATTTGTTACCAATGCAAACCGCTTTTATTACCTTTTTAAAATGGCATTGACAAATACTTTACAAAAGATAAATTTTTGCTTTCAACCGTAAATATTCTCTATTTTTATCCTAATTTCAACGGAAATTCCCGAATTTGCACTCCTATAATCCTTTCACAGCAAACACCATGAAAATAATAGCGGTAATTCCTGCACGATATGCTTCCACACGCTTCCCTGCGAAACTCATGCAGGATTTATGCGGCAAAACGGTTATTACCAGAACCTATGAAGCGGCGGTAGCGTCCCAACTCTTTGACGACGTATTTGTTGTAACCGACTCTGCCCTTATATTCGATGAAATACAATCGCAAGGCGGAAAAGCCATTAGGAGTGTCCGCGAACACGAATCGGGCTCTGATAGAATTGCCGAAGCCGTTGCTCAAATGGATGTGGATGTAGTAGTCAATGTGCAAGGCGACGAACCTTTTATTGACACAGATTCGCTGCAACAACTGATTACGGTTTTTAGAAACGACCACGATAAAAAGGTCGACCTTGCTTCGCTAATGCGCGAAATCAAGGACCAAGAAGCCATCAATAACCCCAATAACGTAAAAGTAGTGGTCGACCAAAGCCAGTTTGCACTCTATTTCTCCCGGTCTGTAATTCCCTATCCAAGAGAAAAGGAGGTAGGCGTTCGGTACTTTCAGCACATTGGCATTTATGCCTTTCGCAAGCAAGCCTTGATGGATTTTTACAGCCTTCCTATGAAATCCCTAGAAGCCTCTGAGAAACTGGAGCAACTGCGGTATTTGGAATTTGGCAAACGCATCAAGATGGTCGAAACAGCTCACGTGGGTATTGGTATCGACACCGAAAACGACCTGATTAAGGCAAGGAACCTATGGCAAGAAAGCCATCAGTAAGGCTTTGTGAAAACCATTTGCCCCTCGTTCTCGTTAATAGAATAAAGCACTTTTACCTATGAAAAACATACTACTTACTTTACTATTACTGCTTTCCAGCATTGGCTTTGCCCAAGAAGACGCATGGGTGTACTTTACTGATAAGCCCGATGCGGCAACCTATTTAGCCAGTCCGCTGACAATGCTTTCGCAAAAATCACTCGACCGACGAACTGCTCAAAACATTGCTTTAGACGAGAAAGATGTACCCGTTTATCCGACTTACATCACTCAAGTTACAACGGCGACCGGCATCACGGTCATGGCAAAATCCAAGTGGCTGAACGCGTTGCACATTCGCGGAAGCGTGACGGATATTGAAGCGCTTTTGAGCTTATCATTTGTCGAAACAATTCAGTTTGCCAATGCTTCTTTGAACACCAATGCCTCTGGAAGAAGTGCTACTACGGCAGATTTCAATATGGTGAATAAAGCAATGGAGACCCAAATTACATTTGCTTATGGCAATTCAAGCAATCAAATTAGTATGCTGGGTGGCGACTTGTTGCACCAGCAAGATTTTACAGGAACCGGGATGACAATTGCAGTGCTCGATGCTGGTTTCCCTGGCGTAAATACTGCTGCACCTTTTCAACGTTTATTTACCAATAACCTTGTGTTAGGTGGTTATGACTATGTGGGTCAGTCCACTAACTTTTATACAGGAGGTACACACGGTACGTTAGTGCTTTCTACGATGGGCGGTTATGTCGAGAATTCATTGGTAGGAACCGCACCTGATGCAGCTTATTACTTATTTATTACCGAAGATGTGGCAGACGAAAATCCCGTGGAAGAGTCCTATTGGGTTGAAGCCGCTGAGGAAGCCGACCGCTTGGGAGTAGATATTATTACGACGTCTCTGGGGTATTTTACTTACAACAATCCTGATTATAGCTACACGTATGACGATATGAATGGTACAACGGCCTTTGCTTCTCGCGGAGCTGATGTGGCGTTTTCCCGAGGCATTATTTGCGTTACGTCTGCAGGAAATTCAGGAGCAACGGTCAATCCGCACATTTCTGTCCCCGCCGATGCAGTAAATACATTGGCAATTGGAGCGGTAAATGCTTCTGGGTTTTATGCAAGTTTCAGCTCTATTGGTCCCTCATTTGACGGTCGAGTAAAACCCGATGTGGTGGCACAAGGCGTTCAAGCAGTTGTGTCAACCCCAGAAGGAACGATAGGTATGGCAGACGGCACCTCGTTTTCAGGCCCAATAACGGCAGGAATGGTAGCATGTTTGTGGCAAGCTTTACCCAACAAGACCAATGCCGAGATTGTACAAATCGTAAAAGAGTCGGCAAGCATTTACACGAATCCAACCCCGCAACTGGGCTACGGCATCCCGAACTACAATACAGCACTTGCAACAACATTAGGGATTGCATCTGTTGATAAAGATATGTTTCTGCTGTATCCTAATCCTGTTAAGGATGTGTTGAATCTTACTACAACATCAATTTCGAGCAATACTGTGGTAACGCTTTATTCGGCTTTAGGCCAAAAGGTGTTGGAAACAAAAACCGAGCAGGCAAAAGTAGCTGTTTCGGTTGCTCATTTGCCGTCGGGCGTGTACTTTTGTAAGATTGATTCGGGAACGTTTCAAACGATTAAGAAATTCATTAAACAGTAAAACCATTTATCTTGGAGAATAAAATCACAACCCTTTTCGGCATACAATATCCCATTATTCAAGGCGGCATGATATGGAACAGTGGCTACAAGCTTGCCAGTGCCGTAAGTAATGCAGGCGGTTTAGGACTCATTGGAGCAGGCTCGATGTATCCGGAGGTATTGCGGGAACACATCCAGAAATGCCAGAAAGCTACGGACAAACCTTTTGGCGTGAACGTACCTATGTTGTATCCCAATGTCGAAGAAATAATGCAAATCTTGGTAGATGAGGGTGTGAAAATTGTTTTCACATCGGCAGGAAATCCAAAAACTTGGACCCCGTTCTTAAAAGAACACGGCATCACTGTAGTGCATGTGGTGAGTAGCTCAAAGTTTGCATTAAAAGCACAAGACGCTGGAGTTGATGCAATAGTTGCCGAAGGATTTGAAGCAGGCGGACACAACGGACGCGACGAAACTACTACATTGACCTTGATACCTATGGTTAGAGAAAAAGTAACCATCCCCTTGATTGCTGCCGGAGGAATCGCGACGGGAAGAGGTATGCTAGCCGTGATGGTTTTGGGTGCCGATGGTGTTCAGGTAGGAAGTAGGTTTGCAGCTTCGATAGAAAGTTCGTCACACGACAACTTCAAAGACACCATCTTGCAAGTGGAGGAGGGAAGTACCCAGCTAACGTTGAAAGAATTAGCACCCGTGCGACTGATTAAGAACAAGTTTTACCAAGATGTTCAAGACCTGTACGCCACTTGTCCCACTCCCGAACAACTGAAGGAATTACTAGGAAGAGCCCGTGCCAAGAAAGGCATGTTTGAAGGAGACCTCATTGAAGGCGAACTAGAAATAGGTCAAATAGCAGGATTGATTCATGATATTTTGCCAGCAGGAACGATAGTGGAGCAAATGGTTAAGGAGTTTGAGGAGGCAAAGAAGGAAGTCACACTAATGTAAGGAATAAGTTATTATTAAAACATCCCATTTATTACTAAGTAATGAATGGGATGTTTTGGTTATTAGTAATTAAATTAAAAGTGTATAATGTATCTTTTAATCTAATTTGTATTATTTATTAAGGTTCAAATGATTTTTATTCATACTGTCCTAAAGTCTCTAAAAGTTCTGATTTATAATTGTAAATCTCATCTAATGTATTCAACAGTCTTTTTTCACCATTGTCTTTTCCATTATTAAATAGCTCAATATATTTGTTGGCTGAATTGAAGTGTAAACGACATAAAGGCTTGCGGTTATTATCATCGAGTAATATACCAAAATAGGATTGAGTGTCTCTAAATGCAATTCTTGAAGCGACTAACTTTTCACGTAAGATAGCTTTTACAATTTGAAAACCTTCTATTTCCTCTTCTGTGGTTATAAACTTTGGATTGTCGACATTGTCATCAATTGGAGAAATGGCATCAACAGTTTTCGTTGGAACATTTTCATTTATATTTAAAGCATTTTGCAACCTAAAATTAATAGATTCGTTGATAGAATTACCAAAAGCGATTCTTGTATAATTTTTGAATGATACTAAGCGAGATGCTGTAACTGGCTTGTCAAAGAAACGATTTACTAATAATTTGACAATCTCATCTGAAGGTTCTTTGAGTTCTTTTTCGAATTCTGCTCTTATGGCAGATATATATTTCATTCCTTCTGCCGAATCTAAAATACTTTCAAGGTTGTAGCCGTTCTTAGAGAATTTTTCAAGTATTTTTAGACTTGCATCTTTTAAATTAGACAAGTCTAAAGTAAAAAATGGTTTTTCATCCATAATATTAGGCTTCTCTAAGTCGGTATAAAAATTATAAACATGTCCATTGGTCAAAACGCCAAATCTCGCCTTAGAAACATGATAGTATCGATGAAGTTGAGAGTTATGTGCATTCACATTTTCCTTCCAGTGTTTACATTCGATAATTAATATGGGTTCGTTATCTTTCTTAATTACATAATCAATCTTTTCTCCCTTTTTTGTACCAATATCACAGATAAATTCAGGGATTACTTCTGTAGGATTAAAAATATCATAACCTAGTATTTGTATAAAAGGCATCACAAAAGCATTTTTGGTTGCTTCTTCTGTGTTGATTTGCTCTTTCAGAGTGTCAACTCTGGCGTGTAATTGTTCTAGTTTTAATTTGATTTCAGCTTCCATTGGTTTTAGCTTTAAGTTTAATAACTTGTTTTTGATTAACTATAGATGTGTAAATAAATAGCCTCATTAAAGAAAAGCAATCACTATTTTACACTTTATAAAATTAAACAAATTTTTAATACATTAACAAATTTTCAAAGAAATAGTGTTATTACTCTAAAAGATAAGGCTAATTAGTAATTAGTTCTCTACAATATTCCACCTTTGTTTTGCTAAAAGCAAATTCTTCAACTCAAAGAAGGTTGTGGTGTAATGATTAAATTTTACACAGCTAATAAGAAGGTTGTTTTTGATGGTGTTTTCTTTTTGCGTTAATAACTTCACATTGTATATCGTCATAGAAAAAACAAAATACTAGAATTTAATCATCTATCACAAGGATATACAATTTTGACCAACTCAGAAATTCTTTTTAAATTTAAAATACTACATTATTTCTCATCAAATATTAAAGTATATCACTTGCTGAGGTATTGTGATTATTAAATTTCAATAATGTAGTTTTATCTATCTAGCCCCAATTTTTATTAATATTAGCGACAGACAAGCCGCTAGTAATAATAAGTATAGGAGTTTAAAATTCTTCTCTCCTACAGGTAACTGGGAAATTGATAAAATAATTAATAACGAAATAAAGCCAGTCTCAAATCTCGTTAATAATAGACCGCTTAAAAATAGTAGAAGGAGTGTGTGCTTTATCTTTTCATTTTTTAATAATAAAATGGGCACCATTGCAAACTCAGCAACGACTATAAAGATTGAAAAGTATAAGCTATATACTCCAAATTTTTTGAAAGGCGTATGTAATTGAATAGTCGTATCGGCACTTGGCGCATTCTTTAAATTTTCATTAATGAGCGAGATGTTTTTTGCAAAAGCATCAGGAATGACATTTGCAATTTGTAAAGGTTTAAAAAGGTCACCCTTCAGCGTGAGAGAAGAAATGTAATCACCACTCATAAACTCAGGTGAGATAACCTTTTGAGTAGCGCCCCAAAACATGATTAAAAGTAAGACGGATAGTCCATTAATTTGAATGATTTTTATTCGGTCTTGAGGAAAAATATAGGAGATAAATAGTATAGTGGTAAAATATAGCAATACAAAGGAGTGGTTGGCAATTACAAAGTAATAATCAAACAAATCTAAAGAAGTAAACAGTACAGTGAGACCCCAGAAAATTAGAGGAAATTTAAACCTCCAATTTGTGAAATGGGTAATCAAGAGAATCATTAGCAACGTAAACTTGACGTGCCACCAATTATTTTGTAAACTTGTTGAACAAATTAAAATAAAAATCAGTAGTAAATCTTCAATTAATTTTAGATGCTTACTATTCTCAGTTGGAGTTGATATAGCTAAATTCATTTTTTAGTTGGATTGAATAAGTAGAGGTCTTCGCGTCTAAATTAGGAAGCCATATTTGAATTTGCAAAGTGTCAGCAGGTTGTCGCGATGATTTTAATACAATATCTAAATTACGCTTAGTAGGATAATAAAAATAGTTGTTTAAAGCTCTACTCTTCTTGTTGTCGTTTTTAATTAGGTTTCTGTAGTTAACACCATTGATGTACATTAGTGAATACTCAGGATGATAGGTGGAGTACATTCCAAAAGCCCCACCCTTCCATGCTGAAAGACCTTTACTTCTATGATGAAAATGCACGCCTACTACGATAAGCATACAGACAGGAATTAAACCAAATTTGATGAAGTTATTCAAAATTGTTTTTACTTTTTGTGCCATTTGTTTAATTAGTAATTCAAATGTACAATAAATTTGCATTTTTGTTTGTTTAAAAAGAGGAACAGAAGAAATTCCATTTTAGAAAATTATCAAATCAAACGAGCTATCTGAAATAGTATGAATAGTGCAAAATGAATTGTTTTGCCTGAATTAAAATAGATAATGCATTAACTGTTTGTACTTAGATTTTTTTTTTTCATGTTAAATAACGGAGTTTTACATTGGAAGAGACAATATAGCTTTCAAATCAACGCAGCCATCGAGGTCAATAATATTACAGTTTATGTAGGGTTGAAGATTTTCTTTTGTGACGGTGACTTCTTTTTGCTTTAATAACTTTTAAATGCACATCATCATAAAACAAACTAATTACTAACACTAAAGCACCTATCATAAGGGTGTATAGTTTTAGCCCGATACTAGAATACAAGATACCTGCAATAACACCACCTGCAAAAAAGGATAAGATAATGTTCAACCTTAATTTGATGTTTTTAATTAGTAAATGTCTTTGTTCCCTGTGCTTCACAAAAAACAGTTGAGAAATATCGATACCCAAATCAGTAAAAAGTCCGGTGAGATGTGTGGTTCTAACTACGGCATTTGAAATCTTGGTGACAAACGCATTTTGTAGTCCCATGGCAAAGAGTAGTGTACAAACAATAACATTTGGATAATGCACAGCGGTTGAAAAACTTATAAGACCTATTGCAAATAAAATGAGCGCTTCAATACTTATTGGAATTGCAAATACGTTGAGTCGCTTGTTCTCTCTAAACTTCTCAATAAGAAAACCTGAGGAAAAAGAACCCAGGAGAAATGCAAAAAAGTACAGGAAATAGATGGTTCCTTTCCAAAAATCAAAGCGGTAAACATCAGTTATAAACAAGGCAAAATGTCCCGTTACATTGGTTGTTAGCTGTGTGAATGCCAAGTATCCCGTAACATTTACTAAACCAGCCACAAAAGAGAGAACCGTTGCAATACGGAGGTTGTGCTGGAGGGTTCGCTTTTTACCTTGGTGTCTGAACATGGGATTTGAAATTAATTGGTGTGTATGTAATTACTGGAGAAGGCTTAGATTGGGGGATTTGGTTATTAGAAAAGGCTGTGTTTTCCTTCAAACAATCGTAAGTTGAATGGTTAATAAAAACAAACCCCAAAAACATATTATTTTTGGGGTTTTCATTTGCTATCCTAAATCATATATTTCCATAATTTCATGCATAATTTGGTCTACGTTGAGATGCAAATCAATCAACTTTCCGCTATGAATGTCAAATACCCAACCGTGAATTTTAATGCCACGTTCTTTATAGGCTTTTTGAACATCGGCAGTTTTAATAAGGTTGATGCACTGTTCTTCCACATTAAGTTCTACCAATCGATTGTACTTTTGGTTTTCATCTTCAATAGCGTTCAGTTCTACTTTATGAGTTCGATACACGTCACGTATGTTTCGCAACCACGGATTCAAAATACCCAAGTCCTTAGCCTGCATAGCCGCTTTCACTCCACCACAAAAGTAATGACCACAAACTACCACGTGCTTTACCTTTAAGT
Source organism: Flavobacterium sp. SM2513 (assembly GCF_050908145.1). Taxonomy (GTDB): domain Bacteria; phylum Bacteroidota; class Bacteroidia; order Flavobacteriales; family Flavobacteriaceae; genus Flavobacterium. Next base: position 2,115,879 of record NZ_CP194228.1, read on the forward strand.
GATTAACGGCATAGTTAATAACTGACATGCAATTAAGGTCGATATTCACCACCATATTAGCAATATTCCGATGCACGAATACTTCTCCGGGTTGCAAACCCATCAATTCTTCGGCAGAAACCCGACTGTCTGAACAACCGATGTATAGTATATCAGGATTTTGTCCTTTGGATAAGTCACTAAAGTAGTTTGGGTTTAACTCAAGTTTACTTGCAATCCAAGTTTCATTATTTTCAAAAACGTGTGCTAATTTCATAGTAGGGATTTAGATTCTCAAAGTTAAGTATTAAAACTTGTTTTCAACCTCTGCGGCTTGAAGCATCAAGTAATGCAAATCGGTGTTTTTAATGAACGGTTTTAAGTTCTGGCTTCCAGGTCCAAACATCGCTAATTCTACATAATCGGCAGAGTGGTCCATACTTATCCAGCCTACAGAATTTGATTTCTTCTGCATTTCTGCAAAAGCTTGATAGGGCAGTTTTCGGTAATTATACAATCCGCCTTCCTCTTTGTGAAGTCCGTCGTAGTAACTCAAAACGGTTTTAGCGTCCTCATCAGATAAATGACTGCCATTTGCAAAATCAACAACTTCCTTAATTTGTGAAAGGCTAGAAGTTGCATGAATATTATTTAAAAGCCACTCGTTCGTGTGGGTATATTTTTGAATGCTGTCAAAATTATCGTTGGCATTTTTACCATAAATCACTCCTGGATTGGCATTTCCGTGGTCTGTAGTTATGATTACTAGGGTGTTCTTATCTTTTTCTGCAAAATCAATTGCGACTTTTATCGCTTCATCAAAGGCAATTTGGTCGTAAAGCAACCCACCAATGTCGTTGGCATGAGCTGCCCAATCTACTTTACCCGCTTCCACTTGCAAAACGAATCCGTTGGGATGGTTTTTCATTCGGTCGATGGCTTTTTGTGCCATTTCTGCCAAGGAAGGAGTGCTGTTTTTCAATTTATCATCTGAATTTCTATCGATAGCATAAGGCAAAGCATCTTCAGAAAACACACCTAGAACGGGTTTGTCAACAGAAGCCTGCATCATTTCTGAACGCGTTTTTGCCACCTGATAGCCTTTTGCTTTAAATGCAGCATACATATCTTTCTTATCCTTCCGAGATTCGGCATCAAAGTATTTTTGACCGCCACCCATCATAATGTCAAATTGAAGGTCGAGATATTGCTCAGCGATGTCTTCTTGACTGTTTCTGCTTTTAGAATTGATGCAAAAACCGGCTGGAGTGGCATGAGTTATGGGAACTGTGGTAACACAACCTGCCATTTTACCTGACTTTTTGAATTTTTGCCAGATTGGTAAATGTTCTTGGCCATCAGGACCAACATTCAATGCACCATTTTTAACACGAAACCCGCTACCCCAAGAAGAACTTGCTGCTGCAGAATCGGTAACAATGGAACTTGCTGAAGCCGTATCCATTAAAGCTCTCGAAATACGATTGTCTTTATAGAGTTGAAGCCAGTTAGAGCCTAAGCCTGTTTTACGGTTGAGGTACAAGTCGGCCATGTTTAAAGTTCCCGTACTCATTCCGTCGCTGACAAGCAAAATGATATTCTTGGCTTTCGTGTTTTTGTCAATAAAGTCAGGAGTAATTGGAGCTGCTGTAGCTTGAAAAGGACTTATAAAGGCGGTTCCTAAAGTAAAAAGAGAACCGTTTCTGAAAAATTTTCTTCTATTCATCGTTGTATAATAAGGAATTCAAAGATACTAAAGTTCTTTTTTTCTGATGTAAAATTTAAGTTATTTAAATGATGTTGCATAAAAAAACCGACAAATTTGTCGGTTAAGAGTGGTTAAGCTTCTACTGCAATTGCGTCTTCATACATTATTTGATTGTGCAATAAATCATCCATCGTTTCTTCTTTACGAATTAAAATGGCTTGGTTGTTAATCCATAATACTTCGGCAGGTCGAAAACGAGAGTTGTAATTGGAAGCCATTGAGTAACAATAAGCACCCGCATTTTTGAAACAAAGAATATCGTTTTCATTAATTTCAGTAATACGACGGTTGGTGGCAAATGTATCTGTTTCACATATGTAACCTACAACGGAATAGAATCGTTCCTTTCCTTTTGGATTAGAAATATTCACAATTTCGTGTTGCGAACCGTATAACATAGGACGAATTAAATGATTGAAACCTGAATCTATTCCTGCAAATACGGTTGAGGTGGTTTGTTTTACTACATTGACTTTAGCTAAAAAATAACCTGCTTCACTAACAAGAAATTTTCCTGGTTCGAAGGCTAAGGTTAAATCTCGGCCATATTCTTTTGTGAAAGCGTTGAAACGTTTAGTTAGTTTTTTACCTAATTCTTCTACATTGGTTTCGATGTCGTCTTTTTTGTAAGGCACTTTGAAGCCGCTTCCGAAATCTAAAAAGTCAAGTGTTTTGAAATTTTTTGCAGCATCAAATAAGATTTCGGCAGCATACAGAAATACTTCAATGTCTAAAATATCTGAACCTGTATGCATGTGAATACCGTTAATGTGCATTCCTGTATTTTCAACGATGCGTAAAATATGAGGCATTTGGTGCACAGAAATTCCAAACTTACTATCAATATGACCCACAGAAATATTGGCGTTTCCACCCGCCATTACATGTGGATTTATCCGGATACAAACTGGAATACCAGGATATTTAAAGCCGAAATGCTCTAGAACCGATAAGTTATCGATATTGATTTGAACTCCAAGCTGAGCGGCTTCCTCTAATTCCTCAAATGAAACTCCGTTTGGCGTATAAATAATATGTTCTGGCGAAAAACCAGCGTGGAGACCTAATTTGACTTCTTGAATTGATACAGTATCTAAGTCAGCGCCTTGATTTTTAAGCAATTTTAGAATGGAAATATTTGAAAGAGCTTTTACCGCATAATTGATTCGTAAACTTTCTACCTTTGAAAATGCGTTTTTTAAGCGGCTGTATTGCGAAATTATTTTTTCGGCATCGTATACATATATCGGATTACCAAATTCTTGAGCTATTGGTAGTAAGTCTTGCGTTTGCATTTTTTTTGGGCAAAGGTAACAGTACAACCAAAACTTAGCAAGTAATCAAACCAATATTAACAAAATACAACATTAAGTTATGACTACAACTTTAAGACATTAAAAAAGGAGTATTTGTAACTTAATTTGAGCGCTAAATTATAATTTAATCAATTTCGAACGGCATCACTCTTTCAAAATGATAATTGATTCCATCATCTACGCCTTGAATAATATCCATTTGGGTGTCCGCTAACGTAAAACATAGAAACTCTTGATTGGTATCGATTGTAATTTTTTTTTCGCAAGAAGCCGTTGCTGAATTAGCTGCTACACTATATGGATAAGTTCCCGATGCAAAACCCGACTGAAGGTTTTCGTCTGTATTGTTATTAATAATAGTCACCGTATTATTGATATTGAATGTCCAAATAATCGTGCCGGAAGGAAATTCATGCGTTATTCCTGCAATTGTACCAGTCGATTTTACCAGCGTCCAATTATCGATAATTGTTTCATTTGGAATATATGCATTATTATCAACATCATCATCATCAGAACAACTAAATATTGTCATCAAAATAAGCAAGCTTATCATTTTAAACTTTTTCATAGTATAAGGTTTTATGATTTATAGTAAATAGACGAGTAAAGAGTAAGAAAGTTGCGTTTGATTTAGCATGTGTTTCTGGATTAAGATTATTTAAAATCCTAGTAATAATTATTAATACGTATTGCATAATTCTTAGTGTTTAAAACTAACAAAGCAATTGCCATTAAATAAAAGAGAAAAATCTTTCGTCCGTTAGAGTAAATTAGCTATTTTTGTGGCACTTTTAAAAGTCAAAAACTTCATTATGGATATACACGAATACCAAGGAAAAGAGATATTAGCCAGTTATGGTGTAAAAGTGCAACGTGGATATGTGGCAAACAACCCGCAAGAAGCAGTTGCTGCAGCAAAACAGTTAACTGCTGAAACAGGTACAGGTTGGCACGTAATCAAAGCTCAAGTTCACGCAGGTGGAAGAGGTAAAGGAGGCGGTGTTAAGCTTGCTAAAAATTTACAACAAGTAGAAGAGATTGCAGAACAAATAATTGGTATGCAATTGGTTACTCCTCAAACTTCTGCAGAAGGTAAAAAAGTGCATAAGATTTTAGTAGCTGAAGATGTTTACTATCCAGGTGAAAGTGAACCATCAGAATTTTATATGTCGGTTCTTTTAAATAGAGGTAAAGCGCGAAATATGATTATGTATTCTACTGAAGGTGGAATGGATATTGAAGAAGTAGCTGAAAAAACTCCAGAATTGATTTTTACCGAAGAAATTGACCCAACAGTTGGTTTACAAGCTTTTCAAGCACGAAGAATTGCCTTTAATTTAGGTCTTTCTGGAAATGCATTCAAAGAAATGGTACAGTTCGTAGACGCTTTGTATAAAGCATACGTTGGTTCTGACTCTTCAATGTTTGAAATCAACCCTGTATTAAAAACATCTGATAATAAAATTATCGCTGTTGATGCTAAAGTAAATTTAGACGACAACGCATTATACAGACACCCAAAATTAGCTGAATACAGAGATATTCGTGAAGAAAACGCTATTGAAGTTGAAGCGAAAGCGGCAGGTTTGAATTATGTGGATTTGGACGGAACTGTAGGATGTATGGTTAATGGTGCTGGACTTGCAATGGCAACTATGGATTTAATCAAGTATGCAGGTTTTGAACCGGCTAACTTCTTAGACGTAGGTGGTACTGCAGATGCAAAACGTGTAGAATTGGCTTTCAGAATTATTTTGAAAGACCCTGCTGTCAAAGCGATTTTGATTAACATTTTTGGTGGAATCGTTCGTTGTGACCGTGTAGCTCAAGGTGTTGTTGATGCTTACAAAAACATGGGAGATGCTATTAAAGTGCCAATCATCGTTCGACTTCAAGGAACAAATGCTGAAATAGCAAAAGAATTGATTGACAATTCTGGTATGCCAATTTTATCAGCAGTGCAGTTTCAAGAAGCAGCTGACCAAGTTAAGGCAGCTCTTAAATAAGATAAAGAAGTATTAGTTATAGTGTTCAAATTATTTCTAGTACGTTAGGTTATATAAAATTCCCAAGTTCACGCTTGGGAATTTTTTTTACCAAAAGCAAAGCACATGTGGGAATATTGTAACGTTTGCAGAATATTTCATAAACTCCACGTCCGCTCAAAGTTGAATATTTGCGCTGTTTAAAATGATAAAAGTAACACTGATTAAAGTTCTCATAGTGATAACTCTTAGGTGGAGTAAGCGTTAAGAAAGATTGTAGTCATGCATTTGTTAATTTAAGCTTTAAATGATGACTTTTGTTAAGTTTTTTTTTAAATTTGTTTAGTACTTGTTTTCGAATTTTATAATATCATTTACCCCAATAAAATATAATACTTATGAAAGGAAATTCAGAACCGATGTTTATTGCTTTAGCAGATGACGATGAAGACGACCGTTTCTTTTTTCAATCTGCCATTGACGAAATGGAGTTTAATTCTAAATTGACGCTTTTTAAGAGCGGAAAGGAACTTATGGACCATTTAAATCAAGACGATTTTGTAAAGCCACATATTTTATTTTTAGATTTAAATATGCCTGGCCTTTCAGGATTTGATTGTTTGAAATTAATTCGTAGCAATCCTAACTTACGTGATTTATCCGTGGCTATTTATTCCACTTCAAATTCTGAGAAAGACATTGAAGAAACATTGAGTGGTGGAGCTAATATCTACATTCATAAGCCAAATGAGTTTGAAAGATTGAAACAAATTATCAAGCATGTGTTAAAAATAAATTGGCAGTATCAAACTTCCGGTTTAAATAGAGAGTCCTTTTTCTTGAGTATTTAAAAAAAAAAATAATTTTATAAAAGAAAAGACAATAGTTGTACTATTGTCTTTTCTTTGTTTTTGACTGTGTTGCAGGTAAATAAATGTGAAATTTTGAGCCCTGACCCAATATGCTTTCCGCTTTAATTAAACCTTTGTGGTTGTTCATAATTTTCTTGCAAATAGCCAAACCAATTCCGTTTCCAGAATATTCATCTTTGTTGTGTAAACGTTGGAATGTTTCAAAAATCTTTTCTTTATAAATTGTATCAAAACCAATTCCATTGTCTTCTACCGTTATTTTGAAAATTGGAATAGAATCAGGTAATTTCAAGTCATTTTTTTCAATGTCACTTGTTTCTTCAACACTTATATGAATTAGGGGTTCAATATCACTATTACGGTATTTAATTGCATTGCTAATCAAATTATTGAATAGCTGCTTAAATTGTGACTCTAAAATCGGTACTGAAGGTAAATTATCTACAGTGATTGTCGCTTTAGTTTCAGTAATAGAATCAGCTAAATCATTCCTTACAGAAGCAATAATTTTATTGAGATTTATTTTTAAAAATTTGTTTTTATGGTAATCGCTTTGTGTAAAAGATATCAAATCATCAATTAAGTTTTGCAATCGATTAGAGGAATATAATATTTTCTCCAAATATTTTTTAGAATCTTCAGATAGATTTTGAATATCATTATTTTTTAAAAGTTGACCAAAAAAATGAATTTTTCGTAGCGGCTCTTTCAAATCATGACTCGCAATCGAAGTGAACGAATGCAGTTCAGTATTGTTATTTTGAAGTGCTAAATTTTTTTCGTTTAATTGTTCTTGTGCTAATGCTAAATCAGTTATATCTGTTGCTATCGCTAAATATTCAGTAGGAATTCCTTCTCGATTGCGTTTAAAAACACAATCACGGGAAAGAAAAATGCGCCACTCGTTGTTGATATCCTTGAATCGAAATGTTACATTTATAACCGAATCGTCTTGAGTTTGCAATAGCTTTTTTCTATGCTGATTGATTTTTATAATATCATTTTCATGAATTATGGTACTCCAGTCTAGGTTATTTTCTGTAATATCTTTATTAGTTAATGAAGTAAAAAGAGCGACATTTTTATTAATATAAGTGATGCGATTTTCAGAAAAGCTGTACGTGTATACTAAGTTTTGTGTAGTGTTTAAAACAGATTTTAGGAACTTTTTTGAGTCCGTTTCTTTACGTTCCTTAAAAATGAGTAGATAGCAATTTCCAAAAGAAGGAACAGTTATGGTGATAACTTTTACTTTAAAACTTTTAATTGTTTCCTTATCAAGTAACTCAAATTTGTAATTGGTTTTAGCAGAGGGAATTTGTGATTGAATGTTTTGTTGCAGTTGTAATTTTACCTTTTCATTAGAACCCAATTTAAATAACTCGTCCCAAGTCACGATTTCTGCATTAATGATTTTTCTCCTAAACATTGAATTACAAAAAAGAACAGATAAATCGCCGTTTACTAGAATTGCGCTGTGATTGATTTCATCAATAAATTTGAAATTCTCAGAAAATTTCTGTGCCGAATTATGGGATGGGGTTTCTTTCATTGTCTTTGATTAATACTGAATAACTTTCAATATTAAGTGCAATTTTAATTTTTTGAAGTTAGAAAGCACTACGAACAAAGTTAGATTCCTATCGGCTTAATAATCTTATATGATTTGAAGGTTTTTTTATAAAATTCTGCAAGTTTAGATAAAGATGAACAGGTTATTAATGCAGATCGTCGATGATTATAATTAGATCGACGAACTTATTTTTAAATTGTTTATTATTGTAATATATTTAGACTTATTTAAAAGAGAATAATAGAAAATCCTTAACAAAAATATTGCGAAAATGGAATTGGTAATATTTATCATAGCTGTTGTATTTGGTCTTGTAGTTTATTTTTATTCTCAAAAAGTAAAAAACTCTAAGAATTTAGAGCGTAATTACTATTACAAACGCTTCTTGCGAAATAAACTTCAGTCAGAGAAAAACATTAAACAATTAGGTAAAATTATAGAATTCGCAGACGGCGACTATTTTATAATGACAAGAAGCGGTATTATCGATCTTCAGAAATATCATTTACAACTTCAAAGCGATTATCTATCTGACTATTCTGCAGCAGTTTTAAAAAAAATTAAGAATAATAATTTAAAACGTAAGGACAGAAAAAGACACGCGAAAATGCTAATTAATCAAAGTGAAAAATTGTATAATACAGAAGTTAATATTGCTCAATTTCAGTTGAGACTGAAAGAAGTTAACTATATTTCAGTTTAACGTAAACGTGTTTGATTCCTTTTTTTTCTGATTCGCGTTCGTCAATTTGTAAAATATCGGTCATCGACTTCATCATGGGTGTAAGTTTTACAAAACCATAATTTCTCGGGTCAAATTCAGGTTTTTTCTTCACGATTGCATTACCGACGTCGCCTAAAAATGCCCATCCATCATCATCTGCAATATCATCAATTGTAGATTCAATTAATTCGATAGTAGGTTCATCAATTTTATTTAAGGGTTTTTGAGGCGCTTTTTCAACAACTTTTGAAGTAGTCTTTTCAACCGCTTTCTTTGCATCCGTATCGTTATTTTTCTTGGGTGACTTTTTCTTAATGGCTCCGTCCAAAACTTCTATAAAAATGAAACGATCACAAGCACTTATAAAAGCTTTTGGTGTTTTTTGTTCACCAATACCAATCACTTTCATACCTGATTCTCGAAGTCGAGTGGCAAGTCTTGTAAAATCGCTGTCACTTGATACAATGCAAAAACCATCTAGTTTTCCAGAATACAACAAATCCATGGCATCAATGATCAATGCAGAATCAGAGGAATTTTTTCCAGAAGTATAGCTGTATTGTTGAATAGGTGTGATAGCGTGTTCCAGCAACACATTTTTCCAGCCGTTAGCGTTTGGACGTGTCCAGTCGGCATAAATTCTTTTGGTAGTTGGAGTTCCGTATTTGGTAATCTCTTCCATCATTCCTTTTACATTGCTATAAGGAACATTATCAGCATCAATTAAAACAGCAAGCTTTAATTCGGTAGTATATTGTGGCATTCTTAATTATTTAGTGCTTTAAAGGTAAAACAATCTGCTCAAATTTTATTGAAAAGTTTAAAAAATAACGAATGTTGTATAAAGTCTTGTAAAATAAAGCGTACTGCTCCTTTATAATTATTTTTAAAATCGTACTTTTGTCGCGTTTTTTAACACAATAAAAATCATGGTAAAAGATTTATTCGAAAGAATTCAAAACAATAAAGGTCCGTTAGGGAAATGGGCTTCACAAGCGGAAGGTTATTTTGTTTTTCCAAAACTGGAAGGCGAATTAGGACCCAGAATGCAATTTCAGGGTAAAGAAGTTTTAAACTGGAGTTTGAACGACTATTTAGGTCTTGCAAATCATCCAGAAGTTCGCCAAGCAGATACAGATGCTGCAATAAAATATGGTGCTGCAGCTCCAATGGGGGCCCGAATGATGTCAGGTCATACGAAATACCACGAACAATTAGAGCAAGAATTGGCGGCGTTTGTAATGAAAGAAGCTGCTTATTTATTGAACTTCGGTTACCAAGGAATGGTTTCGATTATTGACGCTTTGGTTACTAGAAATGACGTAATCGTTTACGATGTTGATGGTCATGCTTGTATTATTGATGGTGTTCGTTTACACAGCGGAAAACGCTATACCTACAAACATAATGACCTAGAAAGCATGGAGAAAAACCTGCAACGTGCGACAAAAATGGCTGAAGAAACAGGTGGAGGAATTTTATTCATCACTGAAGGTGTTTTTGGAATGCGAGGTCAACAAGGAAAGTTGAAAGAAATTGTAGAAATGAAAAAGAAATACAATTTCCGTCTATTAGTTGATGATGCACACGGTTTTGGAACACTTGGAAAAACAGGTGCTGGAGCAGGTGAGGAACAAGGAGTTCAAGACGGAATTGATGTTTATTTTTCAACATTTGCCAAATCAATGGCGAATATTGGTGCATTTGTCGCTGCAGATCAAGAAATTATTGACTATTTAAAATATAATTTACGTTCGCAAATGTTTGCTAAGTCATTGCCAATGATTCAAACAATTGGATCTTTAAAGCGATTGGAACTTTTACGTAATCATCCTGAATTGAAAGATAAACTTTGGGAGAATGTAAATAAATTACAAGGCGGTTTAAGAAATAAAGGATTTAATATTGGTGACACAAATACATGTGTGACACCTGTTTATCTTGAAGGGAGTGTTCCCGAAGCAATGGTGATGGTAAATGATTTGAGAGAAAACTACGGAATTTTCTTGTCAATTGTGATATATCCTGTTATTCCTAAAGGTATGATTTTACTACGTGTAATTCCTACCTCGTCACATACTTTTGCAGACATTGACCAGACATTATCCGCTTTTGAAGCGATTAGAGAGAAGTTAGAAAACGGAACTTATAAATCGATTGCTGACAAAACAAAAGTAGACTTAGATATTTCTTAAATGAATTTCTAAGGAATATATAAACAACAAAACATTCTCAATGGAGGATGTTTTGTTGTTTACAATTGAAATTTCTGTATATTTATAAATAAAAAAATAGAGTTGGAATACTATTTATCATTTCTTTAAAATAATTTCCAAAAAAAAAACAATAATTTATGAAAACGCAATTAGCAGTAGCTCTTTTGTCCGTATTTGCATTCTCTTCATGCAAAAAGGAGGTTAGTGAGTCCTTAGATTTGCCTCTAGTAGAAGAAGAACTAGTAATCGATACTATCAAAACTATCTGTTATCAGGGAATTATCAAGAAAGACACGATTAATTTAAGTTTATATTTTGAAGAAAATCAAGATATAAAAGGTGAATTGGCTTACTTGTTTTTTGAAAAAGATAAAAACGACGGAACTATTGTAGGTCAGATGATTGGTGACACTTTGAAAGCCAACTATACGTTTACTTCGGAAGGGAAAGAAAGCAATAGAGAAATCGTTTTTCTGCGAAAAGGAAAAATTATGATTGAAGCTTATGGAGATGTTGAAGAAATAGAAAGCAAAACTGTATTTAAAAATCCAAAAAAATTATATTTTGATAGTGCAACTGTCTTGTCAGAAATTGATTGTCAGAAGAATGTTAAATAATTCGTTTAATTACTCGTAATTTATGCGTATGCCTATTAGTTTCAGCATTAAAAATCCCCAAGTGATCTAAACGATCAATTCTCACTTTTCCACTGGCGTGAATGATGTAATTGTCGTTCATTATAATACCAACATGAATAATTTTACCTTCTTCGTTATCAAAAAAAGCCAAATCACCGGGTTCGCTTTCCTCAATAAAACTCAACGGTTCGCCTAGAGTGGATTGTTGAGAAGCATCACGCAAAATAGAATAACCATTTAATTTATACACCATTTGTGTAAAACCGGAACAATCAATTCCAAACGGAGTCTTCCCACCCCAAAGATAAGGTGCATTTAAATATAGAAAAGCACTTGAAATTAAATTGCTTTTTGGCTTTATGCCTTGTGCTTTTAAGCCTTCAAATATATAACTTGACGTGTTAATTTCAGCAAAGTCCAAAAAAGAAAGTGTGGATCCAAGTTGAATTGGAATCAATAAATTTTCTTCAGTAGAAATGTATTCGACCAAATCATTACTTAAAACGATTGGAGCTTCAATCAATTTAAGATAGTCGTCTTCTGAAATTTTCCGAGCTTGTTTGTTGTCAATCCAACCTTCATAACTGTCGTCATGTAGTCTTATCTTTAACCAATTTTTAGTTGGTTCAGTTATTTCAAAGCATTCGCCAAAGAGTACTTGCGATACAATTTCACTTCGGTCGTTAGGTTCAAAACGGAGCGGGATGTTGGCGAGTTCACAAAGTCCGAACATGCAATTGGATTTAAAAATAAATGATGAATATTAAATAAAAATTGAAATTACTTCATTTTATCTAAAATTCATCATTTACAGAATATTATTTTTTTAGATTCTTTCGATAACAATTGCCGAAGCACCACCACCACCATTACAAATTGCAGCAGCTCCTGTTTTAGCGTTGTTTTGTTCTAAAACATTCAACAGCGTTACAATGATTCGAGCTCCTGAACATCCTAGAGGATGACCTAATGAAACCGCACCACCATTTACATTTACTCTATCGTTATCTAATCCTAAAATTTTAGAATTTGCCAATCCTACAACGGCGAAAGCTTCGTTAAATTCGAAATAATCTACGTCGCTGATTTTCATTCCTGCTTTATCCAATGCTTTTGGCAACGCTTTTGAAGGCGAAGTTGTAAACCATTTTGGTTCTTGAGCGGCATCTGCATAACTTTTGATGTATGCCATTGGTTTTAATCCCAATTCTTTCGCTTTGTCTTCACTCATCAACACTAGTGCCGCAGCTCCGTCATTAATTGTTGAAGAATTTGCAGCAGTTACAGTTCCGTCTTTAGAAAAAACTGCGTTCAAGGAAGGAATTTTATCTAATTTTACGTTCGTATATTCTTCGTCTTTGTCTACGATAATTGCATCGCCTCTTCGTTGTGGTACAGAAACAGGTACAATTTCGTTGGAGAATTTACCTTCATCCCATGCTTTTGCAGAACGTCCGTAGGATTGAATGGCGTAATTGTCCTGTTCTTCTCTTGTGAATTTATATTCACTTGCACATAAATCTGCACAAACTCCCATTGCATTATTGTCGTAAGCGTCAGATAGACCATCTTTTTGCATTCCGTCAATTAAAGTTGCGGGACCAAATTTATTTCCATTTCTCATGTGGACGTAATGGGGAATCAAACTCATGTTTTCCATTCCTCCAGCCACAACTATTTCTGCATCGCCAGCCATGATTGCTTGTGCAGCTTGCATAACGGCTTTCATTCCGGAAGCACAAACCTTATTTACAGTAGTTGCAGCAACTTCATTAGATAAACCTGCTAAAAGAGCCGCTTGTCTTGCCGGAGCTTGACCAACGCCTGCTTGAACCACGTTACCCATGATTACTTCATCCACTTTTGATGGGTCTAAATTAATTTTTTCTAAAGCACCTTTAATTGCTGCAGCACCTAATTGTGGAGCGGTAACCGTTGATAGGGAACCCATGAAACTTCCAATTGGTGTACGAACAGCCGATACTATAACTACTTTCTTATTCATCTTAAAGTCTATTTACATTTGAGTTGCGAATTTACTGAAAATACCTTAATCTAGAAACGGTTTTGATATAAATTGCCAAATGTTGACTTGTTTAACTTTAGATTATTAGACAAATCGAAATTTTTGGACAAAAAAAATGGTTTGAAGTAAACCTTCAAACCATTTTTGATATAAATAAAAACCAATTAATTATTTTGTCAATTTTTTCATTTCTTTTTCAATCATTTCGTAGAATTGATCAATTTTAGGAAGTACAACAATACGTGTTCTTCTGTTGGTCATTCTGTTTTCAGCAGAATTATTTTCAACTAAAGGAACATATTCTCCACGTCCTGCAGCAATTAATCTTTTTGGGTCAACACCATGTTCTTTCGATAAAACTCTTACAATTGACGTAGCACGTTTTACACTTAAATCCCAATTGTCAAGTAAAACACCGTTACTTGTAAATGGAACATTATCCGTATGTCCTTCTACCATGCACTCAAAAGAAGGTTTGTCGTTTACCACTTTCGCAACTTTACCTAAAATTTCTTTAGCACGATCACTTACTACATAACTACCACTTTTAAATAATAATTTGTCGGCGATTGAAATGAATACAACTCCTTTTTCAACATTGATTTCGATATCTGGATCAGAAATTCCTACCGTACGTTTCAAACTAGAAACTAGTGCTAAAGTAACACTATCTTTCTTAGTTAAAGCGTCTTGCATACGAGTGATTTTTAAATCTTTCTCTTTCATGCTTTCTAATGCTTTTTCAATGTTCTCGGCACCTTTTGTAGATAAAGTAGTCAAATTACCCATATTATTAATCAAGTCAGAATTATTCTTTTTCAAGAAATCTAATTGATTAGCAATTGCATCTTTTTCCGTCAAACACGTATTAAGTTTAACTGTTGCAGTATTCAAAAGATCTTGAATTTCTTTATTATTCCGCTCTAATTCTGCAATTTTCTTCTTCGTACCACAAGAAGTTGCAAGAAAAGCAACTAATGATAAGGTTAAAAATACTTTTTTCATAATTTTTCTTTTTTTTATTTCAGTACAAATTTAAGGTTAATAAAAGACAGTTGTCAATGGAAATTCGATAAACTATTGTTAAATTACATCTCCAAATACCTTGCCGTTTCTAACAAAGTAGGCATAAACAATCGATTTTGTTTTGAAATAGTTTTTTCTTTGAAAAGCTCCTCTTTTTTTGTAAAAAACCATAAAAAGCGAGTAGAAGGAATAATGTGCTTTTAAAATTGCTAAAAAATGCTTCGGTTTTCCCTGAAATATAAATTGTGCTCCTGCAATTCCGTCCAAAAGCATTCGGATTAAAAGTCTTGAATAGAGTTTGTTAGCTGGTAGATTTTTAGTTAGCATCAGTAACGAATTTCTGAAATTCAAAAAAGTTTTTTGTGGATTACCTTGTTCTAAAGTCGCTCCACCTACATGATAAACCACCGAATTTGGGATAAATTTTGTAACGTAATTTTTATTGAAAGCACGCCAACATAAATCTATTTCTTCTTGATGAGCAAAGAATGAATCGTCGAAACCGCCTAAATCATGAAATACTTGACTACGAATAAAAAAGCATGCACCTGAAGCCCAAAATAGTTCAATTGAATTGTCGTATTGTCCTTTATCTTCTTCTAAAGTGTCAAAAATGCGTCCACGACAAAATGGGTAGCCAAAAGCATCAATAAAACCGCCTGCTGCACCAGCATATTCAAATTTATCTTTATTTTTAAAATCTAATATTTTCGGCTGAGCAATTGCCGTTTCTTGTTCTTTTTCAAAAATTTCGATTACTGGTTGTAGCCAATTTGGCGTCACCTCAATATCTGAATTTACTAACGCGTAAATATCAGCATTCACGAATTTCAACGCTTCATTGTATCCTTTAGCAAAGCCAAAATTCCCACTATTTTGAATGATGTTCACTTCTGGAAATCGTGTTTTCAATACTGAAATTGATTCGTCGGTTGAAGCATTATCGGCAACATAAATTGTTGCATCTGTTGAATAAGCAATAATTTTAGGCATAAATTGCTCTAAAAGCGGTGCTCCATTCCAATTCAAAATAACAACGGCTAGTTTCATTCAGAGGACGATTTATAATTTAGTAATTGATTGGATTAGGCAAATCTTGTAAAAAATGATATTTCTCGTTTTCATAATCCATTTGGCAAAAGTAGTGTTCCAAACCATTAGTGACCATTAAATAATTGGCTTTTAACGCCAAATTATAACGTGCAATTTGATCAAAAGTGTTTTGGCTAATTTTAATTTCCGGTGCTTTGCATTCCACTAACAAAAAAATAGATCCATCGGGATTAAAAACGACCACATCATAGCGTTTCGTTAAACCGTTCAATTTGATAAGTTTTTCAACATTAATCCATGACTTCGGATACCGTTTACCATGAATTAAAAAATGCACTACATGTTGACGAACCCATTCCTCTGGAGTTAGAATGATAAATTTTTTCCTGATTTCATCAAAGATGGCGACTTTATTTTCGCTATTTTTGAAACGAAACTGATAAGTGGGAAATTGAAGTGGTTGCATCTCGCAAAAATAGGAATTTGTTTAGAGATTCAAATTTAAAATCACGCTAAACAACTTCCCAGCTTATCATCAGAAATTGAAAGTTATACCGATGGACGAAATTAAAGGAATTGTTAAAGATATAAACGAAAAGAAAATCAAACCCATTTATTTTTTAATGGGAGAAGAGCCGTATTACATTGATAAATTATCGGATTATATTGAAAAAAATGTTTTAACCGAAGAGGAAAAAGGATTTAATCAAACGGTTTTGTACGGTAGAGACGCTACAATAGAAGATATTATTTCTACTTGCAAACGATATCCTATGATGTCAGATTACCAGGTTGTAATTGTGAAGGAAGCTCAAGATTTAATTAAAACTATTGATCAATTAGAGTCCTATGCATTAAACCCTACTCCTACAACAATTTTAGTAGTTTGTTACAAATATAAAACGTTGGACAAACGAAAAAAATTAGTGAAAACAATTGAAAAAAACGGATTACTTTATGAAAG
The DNA here is from genome assembly GCF_050908145.1 of Flavobacterium sp. SM2513. Classification (GTDB taxonomy): domain Bacteria; phylum Bacteroidota; class Bacteroidia; order Flavobacteriales; family Flavobacteriaceae; genus Flavobacterium. The sequence continues at coordinate 2,132,022 of NZ_CP194228.1, forward strand.
TAAAAAGCTGTATGACACGGCACTTCCGCAATGGTTAAAAAGAGTTTTATCTGGGAAAAATTTAAATATAGAACCAAAAGCTTCTGCGATGTTGATTGACTTTTTGGGAAATGATTTAAGCAAAATTTCCAATGAAATTGACAAGCTTGCCATTGTTTTGCCTTCAGGTTCTACAATTACTCCAGAATCAATTGAGAAAAACATTGGTTTTAGTAAAGACTTTAATGTATTTGAATTTCAGAAAGCTATTGGAACTAGAAATGTTCCAAAATCGTACGCAATTGCTTATTATTTTCACGAAAACCCGAAAGACCATAACATTATTATGGTGACAAGTTTGCTGTTTAGCTTTTTTTCAAAATTGTTACACTACCACGGTTTGAAGGATAAATCACCTAAAAATGTAATGGCGGTTCTGAAAATTGGAAATTATTTTATTGGCGATTATGAAACAGCTGCAAAAAATTATCCGATGCGAAAAGTAAGTCAAATCGTAGCTTCTTTACGAGATGTAGATGTCAAAAGTAAGGGTGTAGGTGCGACATTAAATGATAAAGAACTATATAAAACCTTACTTCAATCGATTTTTAACTAAAAATACCCATTTGTAGGGATTTTTTAATACCTATATATTAATTAACTTTACCACATAGTTTGGTTAGTTACTAGAAGGTTAAAAAGCATACTGAAAATTTTTTGGTGTGCTTTTTACATTTATATTATATTCTATTCTGTATATCATTTCGTAATTAAATAATATTTTAAAATATTGCATTCCAATTTTTAGGAATTTAACGATATTTGCGACAAAATTGATACTATGGGAATGAATAAAAACACCATTTTAGGATGGGCTACTTTTATAATGACAATGATGGGTTTGTTATTAATTGGTTTGGGAATATTTAGATACAGCGAAGTTTCTGGTTGGGGTTTTGCAGCAGTAGGCATTGGTTTTTTTGCAATTGCTTGGGTTTTCAATGCCTTAAAAGGACGTGTTTGAATTTTACAAAAGTAGATATCTACAGTAACAAGCTACTTCAACAGCTAAAAATTCGCTTATTTTAGCTATATTTGTGGTCATTTAAAAATAAAACTTACAATTATGTCAGACGATAAAAAAGTAATATTTTCGATGCAGAAATTGAGTAAAACCTACTCAAGCAGCGACAAACAAGTACTTAAAAATATTTATTTAAGTTTTTTCTATGGAGCTAAAATTGGTATTTTAGGTCTTAATGGTTCAGGAAAATCTTCTTTATTGAAAATTATTGCAGGATTAGATAAAAATTATCAAGGTGACATCACGTTTGCACCAGGTTATACAGTTGGTTATTTAGAGCAAGAACCAAAGTTAGATGAAACAAAAACTGTAATAGAAATTGTTCGTGAAGGAGCGGCGGAAACTATGGCAGTTCTTGAAGAATACAATCAAATCAATGATTTATTTGGTCTTGAAGAAAACTATTCTGATCCGGACAAAATGGACAAATTGATGGATCGTCAAGCAGCTTTGCAAGATAAAATTGATGCATTAGGTGCTTGGGAAATTGATACCAAACTTGAAATTGCAATGGATGCTTTACGAACGCCAGAGCCAGATACTCCTATAAGTGTGCTTTCAGGTGGAGAGAAAAGACGTGTGGCTTTATGTCGATTACTGTTGCAACAACCTGATGTTTTGCTTCTTGATGAACCTACGAATCACTTGGATGCGGAAAGCGTACTTTGGTTGGAACAACATTTAGCGCAGTATTCAGGAACGGTGATTGCTGTAACGCACGACCGTTATTTCTTAGATAATGTTGCCGGTTGGATTTTAGAATTAGATAGAGGAGAAGGTATTCCTTGGAAAGGAAATTACTCTTCTTGGTTAGACCAGAAATCTACCCGAATGGCTTCGGAAGAAAAAGTGGCTTCAAAACGCAGAAAAACGTTGGAACGAGAGCTTGACTGGGTTCGTCAAGGAGCAAAAGGAAGACAAACGAAACAGAAAGCACGTTTACAGAACTACGATAAATTATTGAACGAGGATCAAAAGCAACTGGATGAAAAATTAGAAATTTATATTCCAAATGGACCTCGTTTAGGAACAAATGTTATTGAAGCATCAAACGTGGCAAAAGCTTTTGGAGAAAAATTACTGTACGATAATTTGAATTTCACTTTGCCGCAAGCTGGAATTGTTGGAATTATTGGACCCAATGGGGCGGGAAAATCAACGATTTTCAAGATGATAATGGGCGAACAAGAAACAGATTCTGGTTCGTTTAATGTTGGAGAAACCGTAAAAATCGCTTACGTAGATCAATCGCATACCAATATTGACCCGAATAAATCTATTTGGGAAAATTTTTCAGATGGTCAAGAGTTGGTAATGATGGGTGGTCGTCAAGTAAATTCCAGAGCTTATCTAAGTCGATTTAATTTTGGAGGAAGCGATCAAAATAAAAAAGTTTCGATGTTATCTGGTGGAGAACGAAACCGTTTACACTTAGCAATGACTTTAAAAGAAGAAGGAAATGTATTGTTATTAGATGAGCCAACAAATGATTTGGATATTAATACACTTCGAGCGTTAGAGGAAGGTTTAGAAAATTTTGCAGGTTGTGCCGTAGTTATTTCTCACGACCGCTGGTTCTTAGATCGTATTTGTACACACATTTTAGCGTTTGAAGGAGACTCTGAAGTCTATTTCTTTGAAGGTAGTTTCAGCGAATATGAAGAAAATAAAAAGAAAAGATTGGGTGGCGATTTGACACCAAAAAGAATTAAATATAGAAAATTAATTCGCAACTAGTTATTTAAGAAAATCCCAATTATATTGGGATTTTTTTTATACATTTCGGCTGCTAAAATCTGTAACGTGAGAATTTTATTTTTACTTTTTACTTTTACTTTTTCAGTATTTTCATTTGCACAAGAAAATGAAGATGCTCAAAAAGTTGATAAATATCTTGACGCCGCCGCTTCCTTTTATTACAAACAGCAGTATGTAAAGGCACTAAACCTGTCGAAGAAAGCTTTAAGCATTTCATTATCTACTAATGACGAATACCATTTAGCACTTTCCTACAACCTAATTGGAACGATTTACAATGATTTTTCCCAAACCAAACGGGCACTAAATTTTTACACAAAAGCTTTAGCTTACGCCAATAAGGTCGAGAATGATACCTTGCGATTGTGGATATATTCAAACATTGGGAATGTCTATTATTATAATGAAAATGATACTGATTTTGAAAAAAGCATTCTTTATTATTCAAAATCATTAAAGTTAGCCGAAAAACTAAACGACAGTCTACAGATAACATTTATCCGGCTCAATATTGCCAATGCTTTTTTTGAAATCGATAAAGTGGATGCTGGAATAGCGTATATAAAACCACTAAGCTCCTATATTGAAAGTAGGAAAAATACGGAATCAATAATCACTTATTATGATTTGCTCGGGAAATATTATAGTATAAAAGGTAATAATAAGGACGCAGAAATCAATTTTTTTAACGCCATTAATTTGGCTAAAGAAGAAGAAGCTGCTTTTCAACTCCATGACCTTTACCAAAACCTTTCAGACCATTATTATAATATTAATAATACCCACGAAGGAGCAAAGTATCATAAACTAAAAATGAAGTTTAAGGTAGATTTTCAATCGGAAGAAAGACTAGATACAATTGAGCAAGTGGCAACTCAGATTGAACTCGACGAATATAAGTACCATTTTGAGCAAATTGAATTAAAAAACGAATTGCAGAATCAGAAAATTAAAGTTTCTCGAATTATTATTGTTAGTATTAGTATCATAATTTTGATTTTGCTAATTTTGATATATACTTTATATAGGAATGTTGCAAATAGGAAGAGAAATCATGCGAAATTATTTGTCGCCAATCAAGAATTAACTGAAGCGAAAAATCGTGCAGAAGAGAATGCTGTTTTAAAATCGCAATTTATTTCCACAGTAAGTCACGAACTACGGACTCCATTGTACGGAGTGATTGGATTGACCAATATTATTTTGGAAGAGAATAAGAACATTATTAACCAAGAAAATTTGCAGTCGTTACGATTTTCAACACGCTATTTATTAGCATTAATAAACGATCTTTTAGAGATAAATAAAGCAGAGGAAAATAAAATTATTTTAAAAAAATCTCCTTTTAATTTAGAAAAGGAAATGGCGGTAATTATAAAGTCGCTATTATTTATGGCCGATGGAAATGGAAATCAATTGCGTGTTGCTATCGATAAGGAAATTCCAAAAGTGCTTTTAGGAGATGAAATCAGGCTGTCGCAAATTATGATGAATTTAATCAGTAACGCATTAAAATTTACTGAAAATGGATTTGTCAAAATTGAAGCAATATTAATTTCAATGCAAGAAACAACCTGCCAAGTTGAACTTAGCGTTAGCGATACAGGAATTGGAATTAAAGAAGAAGACCACCAAAAGATTTTTGAGAATTTCGTTCAAATTGAGCGAAAGCATGGAGATTATCAAGGAACAGGTTTAGGATTACCCATAGTTAAAAGATTAGTGAGCCTTTTTGGGGGAACGATACAAGTAGAAAGCTCCGAAAATAAAGGGACGAAATTTAGTTTTGTTATTCATCTTGACTATTTAGATGAACTCCCTGTTGATAGTAGTGTAAAGTCAGAAAAGAGTAGTATGGAAAAGAAATTGCAGATTTTAGTAGTGGAAGACAATAAGATAAATCAAATTGTTACCAAGAAAATAATTGAACGAAATGACTACAGTTGCACAATAGCCGAAACCGGTCACGAAGCAATTGACATTTTAAAAACAACTGCATTTGATATTATTTTGATGGATATTAACATGCCAACTCTCGACGGTTATGAAACGACCAAAATAATTCGGGAGTTAGGAATACAAACTCCTATTATTGCTTTAACTGCTTTTGAGCGTTCAGAAGTAGAGGCTAAAGCAAAAGAATTTGGTATTTCAGGTGTAATTATTAAACCTTTTGTGCCCGAAGTACTTTTCGAAATGATGGACGACTTACTTAATGCAAACAACCAAGACGAATAGCAAAATTTGAACGGAGTTGTTGTGCTTCGGTGCGAATTAAAGTATTGAAAACCAATAAATTTTAAAGTTCAGGGAAAGCGCGGTTCCAAATTTGTGTTTTTTTTAGGATTTAGCAGCTATAAACTTTATTATTTTAGTGAAAGAAATAACAAACTACAGTATTTTTGCACTTGAAAAAACACTAATATATGGCTTCAGGAATATTTGCATTACTAGATGATATTGCAGCACTAATGGACGATGTGGCGCTTATGAGTAAGGTGGCTGCCAAAAAAACAGCAGGTATTTTAGGGGATGATTTAGCGGTGAATGCCGAAAAAGCTTCTGGATTTGTGTCCTCACGAGAATTACCCGTTTTATGGGCCATTACTAAAGGTTCCTTTCTCAACAAACTGATTATTTTACCCATCGCCTTTTTGCTAACGGCATTTATTCCGTGGCTTATCAATATAATCCTGATTTTAGGCGGACTATATTTGGCTTATGAAGGTGCAGAGAAAATCATGGAGTTTTTCTTTCCACACGAAAAAAAGGAACATTTGGAAGAATTGGAAGAACTTTCTGAAGAAGAAATTCTTGAACGAGAAAAAGTAAAAGTAAAATCAGCCATTGTAACCGACTTTATTCTTTCGGTTGAAATTATCATTATTGCTTTAGGAACCGTTGTGGGTCAGGAACTTTGGACACAAATTATGGTGGTGACGGTTATCGCAATCCTTGCAACTGTGGGTGTTTACGGAATTGTAGCTTTAATTGTTCGCATGGACGAAGCCGGTTATAAAATGATTCAGTGGAGCAAAGGAAAAAGAAACCTCACCTTTCATTTAGGGACGCTGTTAGTAAAAGCATTGCCACGTGTTATTCAATTTTTAGCAATTGTAGGAACATTGGCATTACTATTTGTTTCGGGAGGAATTTTCCTGCACCAAATTCCTTTTGTACATCATTATGTAGATTTTATGCCAAGTTGGATTGCCGAATTTCTACTAGGGTTAATCGTGGGAGTACTTTGTGTTTTCATCGTAATGGCTTTCAAAAAAATGTTTGGTAAAAAATCCCAACAACATTCATAATACCATTTTTGCTGAAAAGCGAATCTCAGAATGCGCTAATTTTATTCAAATACTGATTATCTTTGCGCCATCATTATAACTCTTATGGAAAAAATATTCAACAATACGCAAGTTGCCTTTGCTTTAAAAAGTGATACCGAATTAGATCGTGCTTATTTTTTATTCAAATTAATTTCAAATCAACCATTGGTTCGCATTGGAACTGCGGTTACGAATTTTGCAATAAAAGCACATTTGCCAGTCGAAGGCTTGATTCGTGCAACGGTTTTTGACCATTTTTGTGGCGGAATAAACGAGATGGACTGCTTGTCGGTAGTTGATAAAATGCATACAAAAGGCGTTTCGTCCGTTTTAGATTATTCGGTAGAAGGGAAGGAAGAAGACGAACAATTTGATGCCGTTTTAAAAATGACATTAAAAACCATTGATTTTGCTGCTGAAAAAGTCGCAATTCCTTTTGCAGTTTTCAAACCTACGGGTTTAGGTCGTTTTGAATTGTATGAAAAGTTAGGCGAAGGCCAAACATTAAACGAAGCCGATAAGAAAGATTGGAACCGAGTAATAGAACGTTTTGACATAATTTGTAAAGCGGCACATCAGCAAAATGTAGCGGTATTAATTGATGCAGAAGAGAGTTGGATGCAAGATGCAGCCGATGATTTGGTCACTCAAATGATGAAAAAGTACAATAAAGAAAAGGCAGTTATCTTTAATACGTTGCAAATGTACCGTCACGACCGTTTGACTTATTTGAAAAAAGTGCACGATTTGGCGGAAGCCGAAGGTTTTTATATCGGGATGAAAGTGGTTCGCGGTGCTTATATGGAAAAAGAGCATAAACGTGCCGAGGAAAAGGGATATCCTACACCCATTTGTGCATCGAAACAAGCAACGGATGACAATTATAATGCAGCAGTCGATTATATGTTGCAGCATTTAAACCGTATGTCCATTTTTGTAGGAACGCATAATGAGGAGAGTTCGTACAAGGTGATGACACGAATTAGCGATTTTAATTTAGATAAAAAAGACGATAGAATTTGGTTCGGACAATTGTACGGAATGAGCGATAACATCAGCTACAATCTAGCAGAATATGATTATAATGTTGCAAAATACTTACCTTTTGGACCCGTTCGTGATGTGATGCCGTACCTGATTCGTCGTGCCGAAGAAAATACATCGGTTGCCGGACAAACCAATAGAGAATTGGAACTAATAAAAGCCGAACGCAATCGCCGAAAGAAAGAAGACAAATAAGTACAGCACCCTAAAAATGATATAAAAAAGGGTAAAAAGCATTCGCTTCTTACCCTTTTTTAGGTTCAAAATTCTAAAAAACTAAGTATTCATGCCGTCGTACCCCTACGGTGGGTTCCGCGATGGTGTTTGGGGTCGTCGTACCCCTACGACGGCTCCAGCGATGGCGTTTGGAGGTTTCGTACCCCTACGACGGCTCCAGCGATGGCGTTTGGGACTTTCGTACCCCTACGACGGCTTCAGCGATGGCGTTTGGGACTTTCGTACCCCTACGACGGCTTCAGCGATGGCGTTTGGGACTTTCGTACACCTACGACGGGTTAAGCGCTTGTTTTTGAGGGTTTCGTAGTACTTCAACGGAGGCAGCGAACGCGTATTTTGCACTCTTTTTTATAAAAATAGAACCAAAACTACGGTCTTCTTAATTTTTTTTCAATAAAAAGATTAACAGCTCCCTCCATTTTGGTAGCAGTGCTGTTTTCTTGCTCTTTCAAGCGGGCTGTAAATAAAATTCCGTTGAGATGGTCGTATTCATGTTGAAAAACCACGGCTGTAAATCCTTCTACAATTTCCTCCTGAAATTTCCCTTCTTTATCCCAATAAATAATTTTAATCGTATAGTTTCTCAAGACTTCGCCACTGATATCCGGGATAGAAAGACAGCCCTCCATTCCTTTTCTTAACAAGTCTGAACGCCAAATAATTGTAGGATTTAAATACAGTTCAAAAGGTTCGTCCACTTTATCAAAGCGCTGCACCCAAAATATATTTCTGTTGATTCCTACTTGTGGAGCCGCGATTCCTATTCCTGGATTGGCGGGGTCACGCATGGCCAAGAACATTCGTTCGGCTAAAACAGGTAATAATTCATCCTTTAAATCAATATCTGACGATACGGATGTCAAAATTTTCAACTCCTTTTCATCTGTACTTTGAATGACTCTCATCATCGTTTTTACATCTCCCGATTGAATGAGTTTTCGCTCTTCCTTGCTGAATTTTTGTGCAGAAAGAGATGTTGCAATAAAAAGGAAAATAAGTTTTAGGATTGTGTTTTTCATAGTCTTGGCTGTTGATGTAATTATTTTATTAAATCATTTCTAAACCCCATCGGAATTAAATCTTTCTCTCTTATGTTTAATTCTTTACCTCTAAATTCTTCAAAAATTTTCAAGGCACTTTCAATATTTTCTATACCTAAATCAAAATTTGCCTTTCCCCATTTGTATAATGCCATTTCGATGTTTGTCATAAATAATCCTGGTTTCACTTGCGAAGCATTATATTCTTTACCTTTTATTTCAGTAAAAAAATCTAATTTTCCCCCTTGTTTTGTTTCTGTAAGAATAAATGTCTTAATTTCTGTTTGAGAAAGCTTTTCTATTTTTGTGCTATTTTGAGAAAAACTCTTAAAGCTAAAAATTAATAAAATTATCAAAATTGTATTTTTCATCTTCCTTTTGTTATAATTACTACTACTACTAAATCCCCGCTATTTCTTTAATTTCATCAATAATTTTTTGTGCCAAATTATCGGCTAATTCTTGACTACCTGCTTCCGTATAAATCCGAATAATCGGTTCTGTATTTGATTTTCTCAAATGCACCCAGTTTTCTGCAAAATCAATTTTCACACCGTCGATAGTAGTAATTTGTTCTGACTTGTATTTTTCTGTCATGGCAGCTAAAATGGCGTCAACATCAATTTGTGGTGTCAACTCAATTTTGTTTTTACTCATATAATATTGAGGATACGAAGCTCTCAATTCCGAAACCTTCATCTTTTTATAGGCCAAATGCGTCAAGAACAATGCAGCACCCACAATCGAATCGCGACCATAATGCGATTCAGGGTAAATGATTCCGCCATTTCCTTCACCACCAATAATCGCGTTGTTTTTCTTCATCAATTCCACAACATTCACTTCACCTACGGCGCTTGCTTCATACATGCCGCCATGTTTTACCGTAACATCGCGTAAAGCACGAGACGACGACATGTTAGAAACTGTATTTCCAGGAGTTTTACTCAAAACATAATCAGCAATTGCCACTAGTGTATATTCTTCGCCAAACATTTCGCCGTCTTCGCTGATGAAAGCCAAACGGTCTACATCGGGGTCAACCACGATTCCTAAATCGGCTTTTTCTTTGACAACCAATTCAGAAATATCGGTCAAATGTTCTTTTAAAGGCTCAGGATTGTGAGGGAAATGTCCGTTGGGTTCGCAATATAATTTCACTACTTCAACGCCCATAAGTTCCAGTAATTTTGGGATGATAATTCCCCCCGAAGAATTTACGGCATCCACAACGACTTTAAATTTCGCTGCTTTTACGGCATCAACATCCACTAAATCCATGTTCAGCACTTCATCAATATGAATATCCATGAACGCATCGTTAGAAGTAATTTCGCCTAAATCGTCTACTTCAGCAAAATGAAAACCTTCCGCTTCTGCTATTGCTAATATTTTTGCACCTTCTTCACCGTTAAGAAATTCACCTTTTTCATTCAATAATTTCAACGCATTCCACTGTTTTGGATTGTGACTTGCCGTCAAAATGATTCCGCCATCAGCTAATTCTAAAGGAACAGCAATTTCAACCGTTGGAGTAGTGGAAAGGCCTAAATCAATCACGTCGATTCCTAAACCTATTAATGTATTGACAACCAAATTGTGAATCATCGGTCCTGAAATTCGAGCATCACGACCCACTACAACAATTAATTTCTCTTTTTTTGAATAATTTTTAAGCCAAGTTCCATAAGCTGCCGCAAATTTCACAGCATCTAAAGGGGTTAGATTTTCGCCAACAGTACCTCCAATTGTTCCTCTAATTCCTGAAATTGATTTTATTAATGTCATAAGTGTGTTTTGTTTTATTACAAATATAATAATTGAAATGAGTATTTTAATAAATTCAAGGTATTCTGTTAAAATTTATTACCTTTAAATCATGAATTTTTTAGCACACATATATTTATCAGGAGAAAACGACCATATTAAAATTGGGAATTTCATGGCAGATGGTATTCACGGAAAAAATTTCGATGAATATCCCATCGATGTTCAGAAGGGAATTCGATTGCACCGTGAAATTGATAGTTATACCGATTTTCACCCCGTTTTTCGTCAAAGTAAACACCGGTTGCACGAACGTTACGGTCATTATTCGGGTGTCATTATGGATATTTTTTACGACCATTTCTTAGCTAAAAACTTTTCAAAGTACAGCGCTATTCCACTTGAAGAATATGTTCGTGATTTCTTTATAGTTTTGGATGAAAACTTCGAAACGCTAACACCGAGATTCAAAAAGATTCTGCCGGTTTTAAAAGAAGAAAATTGGTTCTTACTTTATGCTTCGATAGAAGGACTGACTCATATTTTATACATGATGGACCGCCGGACAAAATTGCGTTCCAAAATGCAATTCTCAGTAGAAGAACTAGAACTTTTTTATACCGAGTTTGAAACTGAATTCACACTCTTTTTTGCTGAAGTGGAAGAATTCGTAAAGGGAAAAATGCAAGAAATGGATTAACTTGTATATCCCAAAAATAGATTATCAAATTATATTCTTGCTGAAACTTTAAAAAACGACTAACTTCGCCAATCTTCCATAAAAAATCTGAAAATTGCGAATTCTAAAAAGATATTTATATAAAATAGAATCTTTACTGGCATGGGCTCAAACTAAAATTACGAACAAGCAATTTATATTTATTGCAAGTGTTTTAGTCGGAGTTACAGTGGGTTTTGCAGTTATAGTATTAAAAGCATTTGCACACTGGGTTTTTACATTTGCAACGTACATCAACGGAATTATAAAATTGAGTTACATCAATAGTTTGTTGCCAATTGTGGGAATGTTGCTTACCGTTTTTGTAATTGACAAACTATTAGGCGGAAAACTAGAGAAAGGTACCTCTCAAATTATGTATGTTGTCGCAAAAAAGGCAAGTATAATGCCTAAAAAGCAGATGTATGCTCAAATTATTACGAGTTCATTAACCGTAGGTTTAGGAGGTTCGGCTGGATTAGAGTCACCAATTACAGTAACTGGAGCGGCTTTTGGTTCTAATTTTGCACAAAGATACCGACTAAGTTATAAGGACAGAACCCTGCTTATTGGTTGCGGAGTTGCCGCGGGAATTGCTGCAGCATTTAACGCACCAATTGCTGGAGTTCTTTTTGCCATCGAAGTGTTGCTTGTTGATGTGAGTATTGCCGCATTTACACCAATTATGATTGCAGCTGCAACAGGCGCTTTAGTTTCTGCTATTGTTTTAAAGGAGAATATTTTACTGTCGTTTAGTAAACAACAAATTTTTGATTATACCAATATTCCGTTCTACATATTATTAGGTTTAATCATTGGGTTCATAACCATTTATTACGCCAGATGGTTTCAAAAAATAGAAAAATTTTTCATTCGCTATGAAAAGAAACCGTACAAAAGAGCTTTAATTGCAGCATCTTTATTGGCGGTACTTATTTTTATTATTCCAACTCTTTTTGGTGAAGGTTATGAAAGTATCAAAATTTTGTCGGAAAGTGATCCAAGCGTTCTATTGCAAGACACATTATTCAGTGAATTTAGGGATAATAAATGGGTGCTTCTCGCTTTTGTAGGTGCGGCTGCATTTCTTAAAGTTTTCGCAACTGGATTTACATTAGGTGGTGGTGGAAATGGAGGGAATTTTGCGCCATCCTTATTTTTAGGTTCGTATGTTGGTTATTTTTTCTCGCAATTAATCACATTGACAGGTTTGTCAAAATTACCCGTTAGTAATTTCACAATCGTTGGTATGGCGGGTGTTTTGAGTGGATTGTTTCATGCTCCGTTAACTGCTATTTTCTTAATTGCGGAAATCACTGGAGGATACAGTTTGATGATTCCGCTCATGATTGTTTCTTCGATAAGTTTTGCAGTTTCTAAGCGTTTTGAAAAACACTCGATGGATGTGAAACATTTGGCCAAGACCGGTCAAGTTTTTACCAGTAATAAGGACAGTAATATTTTATCGACAATTGATACGAATTCGATTGTAGAAACCGATTATTTTACAATTTCTCCAGAGGAAAACTTAGAAAAATTGGTCGATTTAATTTCACATTCTAACCAGGTGATATTTGGTGTGGTGAATGCTGAAAGAGAGTTGGTGGGAATTGTACATTTCAACAATATTAGAGAAATTATTTTCAGTAATTTCAAAGTAAAATATACTAGTGTAAAAGAAGTGATGCAGCAACCTAAAACAATTGTCTATCCATTTGACAGTATGGAGGTGGTTATGAAAAAATTTGAACAAAGTAAAATGTCAAATTTACCTGTTGTGAAAAATGGTAAATATTATGGTTTTATCTCAAAAGCCGTGGCATTGGAGTCTTACAGAACAAAACTAAGGTCGATGACTATTGAATAATTTTTTCTATAAAAAAAGTATGCGATTTGGTTTATATTGTAAAAAAACTACCTTTGCAAAATATTGTAAAATTTGAAGACACCGAATTTCTTTAAATGCTAATTACAATAATGTTATTTTTATTATGAAAAGAATCGTTGAGTACAGAAAGTTGCTAAGTGTTGATAAAACAGTTACATTAAAAGAATTGAAAACTATTTATCGTAATGCGATGAAAGAAAGTCATCCAGATAAATTTTCAGGAGACGAGGCTGGTTTAAAAGCAGCTGAAGAGCAAAGTAAGTCTATTATTGAAGCGTATCACCAGTTGGTTAGCATCAATGCTGAAACAATTACGCAGATAAAACCAGAGTTTACAGAAACAGTTACTAAAGCAACTATCAAAGATTATAAGTTTGTAGATGCTCGTTTAGTTATCGAATTTTCTAACGGAAGTGTATATGAGTTCATTAGCGTGCCAAAAGCAACATACCAAAAAATGGTAAATGCTGAATCTCCTGCACGTTTTGCTAAAAGACATATCTATACTGTTTTCCCATTCAGAAAGACCATTAATCAAGAATAATTCTTAGTTAATAGATTATACTAAGAAGGATTTAGTTCAGGTAACTAAGTCCTTTTTTTTTTGGAATCGTTTTATATTAGGTAAAATACTGTTAATGCTTTGTCATAATTTATTCTTTATAATAAATTCTACTATTTTTGTATTTATAAAAATAGTATTATGAAAATTGAACAAATATATACCGGATGTATCGCTCAAGCTGCTTATTATTTAGAAAGTAAAGGTGAAGTAGCGATTTTTGACCCACTTCGAGAAGTACAACCTTATATTGATAAAGCGGATAGAGAAGGAGCGAAAATTAAATATATTTTTGAAACCCATTTCCATGCAGATTTTGTCTCAGGTCACGTGGATTTAGCTCAAAAAACAGGAGCAAAAATCGTTTACGGACCAACCGCCCAACCTGAATTTGAAGCAATTATTGCAACGGATAATCAGGAATTTAAAGTGGGTGATTATACTGTGAAAGCGATTCACACGCCAGGCCACACAATGGAAAGTACGTGTTATTTACTAATAGACGAAAATCAAAAACCTTATGGGATAATTACCGGTGATACTTTATTTATTGGTGATGTTGGTCGTCCTGATTTAGCACAAGCTTTGGTTAGTGATTTAACACAAGAAAAATTAGCTTCTTATTTATTTGATTCTTTGCGAAATAAAATCATGCCTTTAGGAGATGATTTAATTGTTTTTCCAAGTCATGGTGCAGGAAGTGCTTGCGGAAAAAACATGAGTAAAGAAACTACCGATACTTTGGGAAACCAAAAGAAAACCAATTATGCTTTGCGAGCGGATATGACCAGTGAAGAATTTATCACGGAATTGTTAGACGGTTTAGGAGTTCCTCCTGCTTATTTTCCGCAAAACGTGATGTTAAATATCAAAGGATACAGCAGTTTAGATACAGTAATGGAAAAAAGTTTAAAACCTTTAAGTCCTACTGAATTTGAAGCAATGGCAAATCAGTCAGAAGCGATTATTTTGGATGTTCGTTCCGAAGGTGATTTTGTAAAAGGACATATTCCTAACTCCATCTTTATTGGAATTCAAGGAAATTTTGCTCCATGGGTGGGTGCTCTGATTCGAGATGTTAAGCAACCTTTGTTATTAATTACGCCAGAAGGAAAAGAAGAGGAAACGGTCACTCGTTTGTCTCGCGTCGGTTTTGATGGTGTTTTGGGGTATTTAAAAGGAGGTTTTGAATCATGGAAAGCTTCAGGATTAGAAGTGGCAACTATTGAGTCGGTTTCATCTGAAGATTTTGCCAGTAAAAGAGATGAACATTCGATTGTAGTTGATGCAAGAAAACCCGGAGAATTTTCTGCTGAACGAGTTGAAAACGCTTTGAATATTCCGCTTGATAATGTTAATGAGCGTTTTGATGAAGTCCCAAATAAGTCGTTTTATTTACATTGTGCAGGTGGTTATCGTTCTGTAATTATGGCTTCTATTTTGAAATCAAGAGGGATTCATAATTTTATTAATGTCGAAAAAGGTATGAGTGGTATTCGAGAAACAAATGTACCGTTGACTAAATTTGTTTGTCCTTCCACTTCAGCATAAAAATAAAAGATAAATAAATAATAAATTTTTAAAGGATTTGTAGTAAGCGTTATTAAATTAAATACTTTTGCAGTCTAAAATCAAAAAAAAATAATTTACGAAAATGAAGAAATTAATTTTATCATTACTTGCAGTTGCATCAATAGTATCTTGCAACAAATTAGGAGATAATGAATTTGAAATCGAGGGTAATGCTAATGGACTAAAAGATGGTCGAAATGTATACTTGAAAGTACAAGATACATTAACGAATATGTTCGTAAGCGTTGATACTGTAAAAATTGAAAATGGAAAATTCAAATTTGAAGGAGAAGTAAAAGAGCCTAGTTTGCGTTTTATCACAATTGATTCAACTGAAAGTCAAATTCCATTTGTTTTAGAGCAAGGAAAAATTACCATAGCAATAAATAAAGATACTATCTACAAAAGTATCGTGGGCGGGACGTACAGTAACGAACAGTTAGTGGCCTATTCAAAAGAAACGGATAAAGTACAGCAAAAAGTTAAGAATTTTCAGGAGACAAATCGTGAAAAAATTCAACAAGCTCAAATGTCTGGAGATACTGTGACTATGAACGCGATGATGAAAGAATATAAAACGTATCAAGATCAATTTAGAGATATTTCTTTAAAACATGTTGAGAATCATCCAAAATCTTTCATATCATTATTTTTTATCACACAATTTATTAATGATTCTTCATTTGACGTAGCTCGTGCAACAAAAATGTATGAAAATCTTGATCCAGTTTTGAAAAACACGAAAGAAGGAAAAGATATCAATAAAAAATTGAACGGATTGAAAACAGCTGAAAAAAAAAATGATACAAGTTCCTCAGCCGTAGAAATAGGAACATTGGCTCCTGATTTTTCTGCACCAAATACGAATGGAGTAGATACTTCTTTAAAAAGTTCGTTAGGGAAATTGACATTAATTGACTTTTGGGCATCTTGGTGTGGACCTTGTAGAGTGGAAAACCCGAATGTTGTAGCTTTATACAAAGACTTTCACTCAAAAGGATTGAACATCATTGGTGTTTCTTTAGATGAAAAAGCAGATAAGTGGAAAGACGCAATCGCGAAGGACAAATTAACTTGGACACATATTTCAAACTTAAAAGGGTGGAATGATCCAATTGCAAAACGCTATTCTGTAGACGGAATTCCCGCAACTTTTTTATTAGACGAAAAAGGTGTGGTAATTGCGAGAGACTTAAGAGGCGAGGAGCTTCGCGCAAAAGTAGCATCGATTTTATCAAAATAATTTCAAAAGAAAGCCATGGAAACATGGCTTTTCTTATTTAATTTTAATTTTTCAAAAACCTTATTTTAATTATAATAAATCCTATGAAAAAAATATTTTTAATTTCTACAATAGCTTTAGGACTAATTTCTTTTACCAATCCCGTAAAACCAAACTTTACGTTAAGCGGTATCGCTAAAGGCGTTCAGGATGGAACTATGGTTTATCTGGAGCGACAGGACGATGTAAAAGGAAGCGTAGCTATTGATTCTGCTAAGATTTCGAAAGGAGCTTTCACAATAAAAGGAACGGCAACTGAACCAGCGGTTAACTTTATTCAGGTGAAAGGTCTTGAAGGCAAGATTGCTTTTATTTTAGATCAAGGGGCAATCAACTTTACAATTTACAAAGATAGTATTGCGAAAAGCAAAATAGGAGGAACGGCAGACAATGACGCTTTGCAAAAGTTCAATGTATTTTCACAGAAAGTACAGCAGAAAATGCAGGATTTTCAAAATGAGAATACGCAGAAAATGCAAACGGCTCAAGCAAATAAAGACAATGAAACCATTCAACAGTTGATGGATGAATTTGGTTTGTTGCAAAATGAATTGATTCAATATACATCAACATACCCGGAAAAAAATCCTACTTCTTTTTTATCTGTGTTGTTGTTAGACAACATGTTCAATCAACCTGAAGTCGATATTGAAAAAATCAAGACCGTTTATGGAATGTTACCTTCGAAATTACAAAAGACGAAACCTGGAATTGCAATAAAAACTAAAATTGATAATTATAAAGATTTTTCAGTGGGTAGTATAGCTCCCGACTTTTCGGGGCCAACACCGGATGGAAAAATGCTTTCATTAAAGCAAGCGATGGGTAAAGTGACTATTATTGATTTTTGGGCTTCTTGGTGTGGACCTTGCCGAAAGGAAAATCCAAATGTTGTAGCTTTATATAATGAATTTCATGAGAAAGGTTTGAATATCATTGGAGTTTCTTTAGATAAAGATGCGGCAAAGTGGAATGACGCTATTGCAAAAGACGGATTGACGTGGAGTCATGTTTCTAATTTGCAATTTTGGACGGATCCAATTGCAGTTTTGTATAATATCAAAAGTATTCCGGCTACTTATATCTTGGATGAAAAAGGAGTAATCATTGCAACGAACTTACGTGGCGAAGAATTAAGAGCTAAGATTGCATCGATTTTAAATAAATAATACATTGATTTTATCGTAAATTTTAAAAAACTCCTTAGGGAGTTTTTTTTATGTATTTAAGTATTAAATGTTTAAAAAAAAGTAAAGAATTAATTCGAAAAAATGTTTGTAAACACCGAAAACGTTGCTATATTTGCAACCGGTTTAAGCGACGAATTAGTTGTTTTTAACGCAGGGGAGATACTCAAGCGGCCAACGAGGGCAGACTGTAAATCTGCTGTGAAAACTTCGCAGGTTCGAATCCTGCTCTCCCCACTAAACAAAAAAAGCCTGAAATTATTTTCAGGCTTTTTTTATGGAATTAAATTCAGAAATTACTTAGTAGTTTTGTATGAAAATATATTTGGGTTGAATGAAACCATAACATAAGCCCAGTTGTTATCATTGTCCTTGTTTCCGCCCTTAATTAATTCTAGAGAAGTGGAGCCAAACATTTTTGAAAAACCAGCTGTAATTGTAATGTTTTTATCCAGTTTATACATGCATGTCAAATCAATTTCAGTTCCTAAGTTTGAACTTTCCTGTTCCAAAGTAATCGGATTAATGATTTGTGCAGCGCTATAAAAAACGTGAGGAGCCACAGCAAACTGCCATTTGTTTTTTTCGAAAGATAATTTACCATAAAAATCTTTTAAACCTACGGTATTTTTGTGATTTCCAACATAGAAATAATCCATAAATCCATTGAATCCGTGGTTTGTTCCAAATAACGGTGTGAATGACTTCATTTTAGAATCCGCATCGTCTTGTGCTTTTCCTGATAAATATTCAAAACCCAATTCTGCTTTGAAAGTGGGTGTAAATTTGTAACCTACATTAATACCAGTATTGTAAGCTAGAATGTCTTCCTTTGAAATTCCCAAAGCAGTTTCTCCTGTTTGTGTATACCCGCTTAAATCTCCATAAAAATTGCCAGCTTGCCATTTATAGAAACCACCTAAAGTTTGCATATAGGCGTTTTCAAATACAGCGTCAGTAGTGTTTTCATATTGATACCCCGTATTTAAACCTAATACACTCAAAGAAGAATTTGTAAATTTTTTGTTCAACCAAATGTATTGTAAGTTTTTATAGGTAGTTGTATATGATGTTTCAATCAAACTTTCACCACCATTACTGATAGCACTACCAAAATCAATTTGCATTTTATCCTTCGCATAATGAACAACTAATGCATCATGACTTTGTCCTTGTTGAGCCCAATCTAATCCGCCAAAAATCCGTTGATTATCGTAAGAAATAACTTGACGACCTATTTTTGCAGACCAATCTGTGCTGAAATCATAAGAAAACCAAGATTCAAATAAAGCTACACCGTTTTTATCTGAAGTTGCTGTTGTGTTTACGTCTCCCCATACGCGAACATTCTGGAATGAAATTTTTGCTTTAATTTTTTCTTGTTTAAAGTCGAAATTCAGTCGAGAACGATTGGAAATAAAAGAAGTGGGATAAGTTCCATCTTTCATTAATTCTTTGTAGCCATTTCGGTATTCAAAACGAGGTCGAATTTGTAGATTGACATCAAATTCTTGAGCAATACTGTCCACCGTTACCATTAGAACACTAATGATAAGTATTAATTTGTATGAGATTTTCATGATGTTTAATTGTTTATTGAAGAGAAATTTTAATTCACTTTTGCGGCTTCTTCCTTTATTTTGTTAACGGTCTTCTCGTTATTCACTTCTAATCCTTCTTGTTGGAAAGCGAGTTCACCTTCTGCATTAAAAACACTAATGATATTAGAGTGAGAGAAATCTAGAGGCGAAATTTTTTTGTAATTTACAGCTAGAACTGCTGAAAACTCGCGTGTTTGTTCATCGTTAGAGCGTAAAAACAACCATTGTTCATTATCCATTTGGTTTTCTATAGCAAATGCTTTTAAACGTTCTGGTGTGTCTACTTTAGGGTCAATGCTTACTAATATGTATTGCACCTTGTCTTTTAATGCTGCAGGAACTTTTTTCTCAATGTTTCTCATATCCGCTACTAATCGGGGACAGGCGGCTTTGCATGAAGTGTAAATCATTACCATCACTAGTACTTTGCCACGGAGCTGCTTCAATTCGATATCTTCTCCATTTTGAGTAGTCCATTTTTCTGGTAAATTATAAATAGACATTTCAGTAATCGGTTTTTTAGCTATTTCTTCTTTGGTCTCTTGTTCTTTTTCCGCTTTTGATTGACAACCAATTAGGGCTATCGAAAATAGAGCAAATAGAATTAATTTTTTCATGGTATTTTATTTAAAAAAGATTATTTCAAACTTTTAGCACAACGAAAACCCAGATTTTTAGTGGTATAACTTGCTTTTAAACTTCCTCTGAATGCATATCGCATAAATGCGGCATAATTCATTAAATCAGTAGCATTGATTGATCCGCTTCCACAAAATAAATTAGAATCGGTATCTTTGTCTTTTCGACTTTCTCCTGAAAGAAAAATACTATTAAAATCGTAAGTCCATTCCCACACTAAACCGTTCATGTCATAAACACCCCAGTAGTTTTTATAAGTTTGACCTACTTTGTTGGTATACGTATTGTTTTTTTCATACCAACTCAGAATATATTTATTAAATTCTTGTTTTGAACGAGCATCAATTCGTTTTTCATCTGCCATTCCCACATATTCCCATTCGTCTAAAGTAGCTAATCGCTTGCCTTGGCATTCGCAATATTTCTTAGCGGCGAACCAAGAAACGTTAGTTACAGGACTTTGGGGATTCAATTTACCAAAATTTAAATCATTTGACCATTCGGAAAGGTAGGATGTATTTGCAAATAACCTTTTGATTTTGGACTTTCCGTATTCCGGATTATCTTTCACGAAAGTGAGGTATTCGTAATTTGTTATCGGATAAATATCGAGTAGAAAAGCATCAACTTTTATGGGTAATTTGTCGTCAGTTCCATAAAGAGGGACGTAACTTCCGGCATTAATTTGTACCATATTTTTTGGTACTTGAGCAAAAGTAATGGAAACTCCCAGTAACATTATGAAGCAGTAGCGCATTACATTTAATTGGTGAGTTTCCATTCTTTCTTGAATTAATAATTAACTATTCTTTTATTTTTTGCCTCGTAAAGCTTTAACCATTGCGGGAGTAACTTTTGTTTTGTTATTTCCCCAGCTGCTGTAAACATACGTTAATACATCTGCAATTTGGTCATCTTTCAAGTTCTGAGTAGGCATTGCCGAATTAAACTTCTTACCATTTACGGTAATTGGTCCGTGTAATCCATTCATTACTGCCTTTATTGCTCTGTTGGTATCTTTGTTAAGATAATCCGATTTTGCTAAAGGAGGGAATGCATTTGGAATTCCAGCTCCATTTGCTTGATGGCACGCTACACAAGTTTTTGTGTAAATGGCTTTACCTTTTGTACCGTCTTGAAAAGTAGTAGCATTTGTCAGTTTGTCGCTTGGCATATTAAAGCTTATTAAACTTCCCGCTAATACGATTGCTAGAGTACTGTAAATTATAGTTTTCATTTGTATTAAATATTAAATTCTTTATTTTTATTCGTGCATGTCTTTCACTTTCACAGGAGGTTTTGCTCTTTGTGTTTTTACCATTGCTGGAGTGATTACTGTTTTATTGTTACCCCAACTGTTGTAAACATAAGTCATAACGTCTGATATTTCTTGGTCAGTTAAGTTTTGAGACGTCATTACTGAATTGTATTTTTTACCGTTTACTGTAATTTCACCAGTCAATCCGTGTAATACTGCATCAATAGCGCGACTTGGATTTGCATTTAGATAATCAGATTTTGCAAGAGGAGGGAATGCATTTGGAATCCCTTGACCTTCCGCTTGGTGACATGCAAAACATGTATTTCCGTATATGTTTTTACCGTCTGCTACTTGTTGTGCAACTGATTTACTTACTATAACCTCTTTACCAGCAATTTTCTTAGGCATTGTTTGGATAGCGCCACCTTCTGGCAAATAAATTCCTTCCTGTTTTGTTCCAGAATAAATCTTAGCATTTTCAGCACCTTCCACTTTTAACATTCCCAAAGCACCCTTGTTGAATGCTCTAAAAATAGAGTGATCAACTAAAATAAAGGTTCCCGGTACATCTACTTTGAACTCTACAATTGCAGCTCCACCAGCAGGAATTAAAGTAGTTTGCACATTTGTATTAATCATATCACCACCTTCAATATGCACTCTGTCAAAAATTTCTCCAATAACGTGAAAGGAAGAAACTAAGTTTGGCCCACCGTTACCCATGTAAATTCGTACTGTTTCGCCTACTTTTGCAGTTAATGCACCGTCACCTGTCAAGGCTCCCACCTTACCATTAAACACTACATAATCAGCATTTTCCTCAATCGCTTTATTCATATCAAACGCTTGCATGCCCGGATCTCCGTATTTTCCTTTTGTATAGAAATCTCCTTGCATCACGTAGTACTCTTTGTCTACTTTTGGTAAACCTCCTTCTGGCTCAACTAAAATTAAACCGTACATTCCGTTTGCAATGTGCATTCCAACTGGAGCTGTAGCGCAGTGGTAAACATATAAACCAGGATTTAAAGTTTTAAAACTAAATGTTTTTTCATGTCCTGGAGCAACTAATGAAGACGAAGCTCCACCACCAGGACCAGTTACAGCATGTAAGTCAATGTTGTGGGGTAATTTATTATCTGGGTGATTTTTAAGTGTAAATTCTACTTCATCACCAACACGTGTTCTAATGAAACTTCCAGGAACGCTTCCGCCAAATGTCCAATACATATATTTAGTACCATCAGTCATTTCACCTTCCTGTTCTAAAATCTCCATGTTTACAATCAGCTTTTTAGCAAGTCGGTCGCCAACTGGTGCTGGTACAAATGGAGGTGAAGTTAATTCAGCATTCATAGTACCTTTAACAGGAACATCCGCATAATTAGTTTTGGAATCGTTGTTCTGTTTACATGCCATACTCAGGACACATGCAGTACTCAAAATCAGGGCTTTTTTTACAAAATTTGTCATAGCGATGATATTTTTTAAATTGGATTGATTACAGTTTATTACTCTATTATTTATAGGTCAAAATTACAGGACACACACGTCTTTTAATATGATTTTTATCATATTTCAAAAATAAAATTAAAATAATGGAAGATTTTTAAAACTATAGTATATGCTATAGTTTAAGAATGAAGTTTTGACAAAAAATAAATTTACAGTTATTTAATGATGATAAAACATTTCATGATAAACAATTCACAAAATTTTTAAAAACGATACAGATTATTTTGTAGAAAAGGGTTATCTGTAGAGTATAATTGTTAAGAAAGTGAATTTTTAATCTTTGAGATAAGTCTTAATCGCAAACAGTAATACGATAAACAGTACAAAGCACAACAAGATAACGTAAGTGTTTTTATAAAATTTAGTATGAATTTTTCTGTCTTTGATATAGCTAAAGATAATTACAGCAATAAAAACAGTAGCAAAAATTCCAGCAAAAATTAGTTGGCCTTGACTAAACATATTATTTTTTTTGCGAAATTAATCAATAAATCCTTAATTTTGGATACATCGTACTAATTAATTTCAACACTATGCAAAAGCAATTAGATGCCGTCAAAGAATTTCATAAGACATTTAAAATTGGATACAGTCAAGTTCCAAAATCGAGTCTTGGCGAAAACAAAAATCTACTGAGGTATAATTTGATGAAAGAGGAAAATGAGGAGTATTTACAAGCAGTTCAAGACAATGATTTAACGGAGATTGCAGATGCATTGGGTGACATGTTATATATTCTTTGCGGTACAATTATCGAGCACGGACTGCAAGATAAAATTGAAGCCGTTTTTGAAGAAATTCAGCGAAGTAATATGAGTAAATTAGATGAAAATGGTCAACCCCTTTATCGTGAAGATGGAAAAGTCATCAAAGGCTCTAACTATTCTAAACCCAATTTCGAAAAAATCTTACAATAAAAAAAATTGCAGTGCATTTCAAGATAAAACAACACTGCAATTCGTTAATGCTTATTTATTAAACTTTTACCGTCCAATCAAAAGTATCTTCGGCTAATTTATATTGAATGTCGTTTAACACTTTTTTTAATCTTAACGCGAATGAATCTTCCATTTTTGGAAGTTCATGATATTTGTCCTTATACGAAAACCCGACAATTGGATTTACAACTGCAGCCGTTCCTGCTCCAAAAATTTCTTTTAAATCACCGCTTTTCATACCGTCAATTAACTCTTCTACAAATACAGGACGAATTTCAACCTTGATTCCGCTTTTCTCAGCAATAGCAATTAAACTCTTTCGGGTTATTCCATCCAAAATTCTTTCGCTTGTAGGTGCTGTAACTAAGGTATCTTTAATTCTAAAGAACACATTCATTGTTCCTGCTTCTTCTAGTTTTGTATGTGTTGCATCGTCTGTCCAAATGATTTGCTGAAATCCTTCTTTATTGGCCAAAGCTGTAGGATAAAACTGACCAGCATAATTTCCAGCTGCTTTTGCAGCACCAATCCCGCCATTTGCGGCACGACTGTAATGTTCAGCAATCACTACTTTAACTTCGCCCGAATAATAGGAACTGGCAGGTGATAAAATAATCATAAAACGGTATTCTGCAGAAGGTGAAGCAATAACACCTGTCCCAGTTGCAATCATAAAAGGTCGAATATATAAGGAATTTCCCGAACCTTTCTTAACCCAATCTTTATCTATTTCAAGCAATTGTTGTAAACCATCTAAAAATATGGCTTCGTCAACTTCTGCCATAGCCATTCGTTCAGCTGATTTATTGAAACGCTTATAGTTTTCGTCAGGTCTGAAAAGCCAAACAGAATCGTTTTCGTCTTTAAATGCTTTCATTCCTTCAAAAATTGCTTGACCATAATGAAACACTTTTGACGACGGATCCATCAAAAATGGAGCATAAGGTTTAATTTCCGGTTTTTGCCAAGCACCATTTTTATAATCGCAAACCAACATGTGATCTGTAAAAACAGAACCAAAAGTAAGATTATTGAAGTCTACTTCGTTAATTTTACTTGATGTAACTTTTGTAATGTCAATTGATAAATTGGACTTTGAACTCATGTGCGGTATTTTTTTAAATTTATTTATTTTGGTATTTAATGATCCAGAAATTGTACGACTCATTATAGCATGCTAAAATAGTAAAATTAAATGTACTTTTTCCTGCAATGAAATTTTTTAAATATATTTTACTTCTTAGATATTTTCTAAATTGATACCTATCGGTAATTTTTCTTGTCTGTTTTGAGAAAGTTTAAATAATCTGCCTATTTTTGTCGGTAATAATTAAATTTAATCTTATGAAAAATATCTTTATTTTATCATGTTCTTTGCTTTTATTGGTAAGTTGTAAAAAAGAAACAGCAGAAGTTGTTGCAGAACCTCAAGCAACTTATGAAAGTTTCGGTGCAAAAATAGTTGCTGATGACGCATTAACATCAAAAGAAATGTTGGAAAAATACCAAAGCTTGAAAGCAGGTGATACCATTGATGTAAAATTTAAATCGGCAATTAAGGAAGTATGTAAAAAGAAAGGTTGTTGGATGTCAATCGAGCTTCCTGAAAATCAAGAGACATTCGTGAAATTTAAAGATTATGCGTTTTTTGTGCCTAAAAATGCCGATAAAAGTATCACAATCATGAGTGGAAAAGCGTTTATTGATAGTGTTTCTGTAAATCAATTGAGACATTATGCGAAAGATGGTGGTAAATCTGAAGAAGAAATTGCACAAATTACGAGTCCAGAAGTAAAGTTTGGCTTTGAAGCTAACGGAGTGTTGATTCAGAAATAATGAAAAAGTTTTTTACTACATTTTTTATAATTCTCGTTTGTTTTTCATGCAAGAAAAACGACACAGTTTCTAGCGATAAAAACGGAGCCACCGAATCAAGCAAAGAATTCGATATGTATGAAATGTCAGAAATGGCACTGCTGATGGAACAAATGTACAAGGATAACGAACATTTAAAGGAGCGTATTAAAAAAGGGGACACCATTGGTAAATTCCCAAATCATTTCCTGAAAATTCACGCAGCAGTGATGACGGATGAACAAGAAAATGATGCCTTTTTTAAAGTTCAAGCATCAAATTTCATTAAAGCACAAGAATTGATTTACGAAGATCCTAAAAATGCTAAAGAACATTTTAATTCAGGAATTGACGCTTGTGTTCAATGCCATGAAGTAAAATGTGGTGGGCCAATTCCGCGAATTAAAAAACTCTACATTAAATAAATGAAAAGAGAAATTGTTCAAACTTCCGATGGCTCCACAACTATTTTCTTGCCAGATTGGAATGAAAATTATCATTCTAAACACGGGGCAATTCAAGAAGCAAAGCACGTTTTTATAAAAAATGGTTTTGCTCAATTTGACCAGAAAGAAATTTCCATTTTGGAAATTGGTTTTGGCACGGGTTTGAATGCATTTATCACTTTTCTCGAAGCTAAAAAAGCCAATATCAAGGTTAATTATTCGGGAGTAGAAGCGTATCCCGTAGATTTTAATGAAATTGCTCAAATGAACTATGTTGGTGAGCTTCAAGCAACTGATTTTGAAGCGGAGTTCCAAAAAATGCATGCTTCTGAATGGAATGAAAATGTTAAAATTTCAAATGATTTTTGTTTAACGAAACGTCAACAATTTTTTATTGAAATTGAAGATGTTGAACAGTTTGATTTGATTTATTTCGATGCATTTGGATACAGAGTTCAACCAGAATTGTGGAGTACTGAAATCTTCCAAAAGATGTTTACCGCTTTAAAACCGGGCGGTGTTTTAGTAACTTATGCCGCAAGAGGTGTTGTAAAACGGAGTATGATTGAAGTTGGTTTCACAGTTGAAAAATTAGAAGGACCTCCAGGCAAAAGAGAAATGTTTAGAGCTTCAAAAGTAATTCTTTAACATTTTGATTGGTTTTTATTAACATTTGACATGTAAAAGCTATTGCATAATTCATTAAATTTGAATTCAACAATTGTAAAAAACAGGAAGTCGGAAATTATGAAGAAAACCATGTTCAGTTACACAAAAAATGTATTGGAAAGAGTGAGTTTTGACCCATTACTCTTTTGCAAAGAAGTTAGAAAAGCACTTAAAGTGTTGTTGCCTTACGAAATCGAACAATTAAAGGATTGGTTAATGCAATACACTGAAGAAAAACCAGAGTTACAACATTGTCAATTACTATTAAATTAATTTAAAGGAGCTTTTAGCTCCTTTTTTATTTTTTAGAAATTGGGCTCACAATCTGTACATTGTCAAACGCAATGGCACCTCTAACCACTCCAGAAATTGTAGTTCGTAAAGCGTCGATGATGTGAATTTTTAATTCTGTTTTTGGAAATATTAAACTCACTTCTCGAGCAGGTTTAGGTTCTACAAAGTGATGTAAATGTTTTTTATCTTTTTCGTTTAAATCTAAAGTATGTAAAAAAGGAAGTAAAGTAGTTCCTAAGCCCTCGTTAGCCAACTTTACTAAAGTTTCGAAGCTTCCACTTTCCAATTGGAAAGAAGTGCCTAAACCAGCACTTGAATTTTTACATAAATTAAGGATTCCATCTCTAAAACAGTGTCCGTCTTGCAAAAGAAGAATTTCTTCAAGATTCAAGTCACTGATTTCTATTTCTTTTTTATCCGCTATTTTATGATTTTCTGGAATATAAGCTACAAAAGGTTCATAATACAAGACAATTTCTTTCAACTTTTCCTCTTGTAAAGGAGTAGAAGCAATTGCCGCATCCAAATGGCCGTTTTTGAGACGTGTGATAATTTCATCGGTGTTCAGCTCCTCAATAATCAGCTTTACTTTGGGATATTTATTAATGAAATTGCTCAAAAACATCGGTAATAAAGTAGGCATAACCGTCGGAATAATTCCTAATCTGAATTCGCCACCAATAAAACCTTTTTGGTGTTCTACAATGTCTTTAATTCGGTCGGCTTCAATTACAATATTTTTTGCTTGAGCGACAATTTTCTCTCCAATTTCTGTCATTTGAATCGGTTTTTTCGAACGATCAAAGATTTGAATTTTTAACTCTTCTTCAATTTTCTGAATTTGCATACTCAAAGTAGGTTGCGTTACGAAACATTTTTCAGCAGCCAAAGTGAAATTTCGGTGTTCTGCTACAGCAAGAACATATTGTAATTGAGTAATTGTCATTATATCATATTTTTAGCAAATTTAAGAAAACTATAGGTTTTAGTTATACTCAAACCATTAAATATTTTGTAATTTTATTCAACAATAATATTAACAGTAAAACACAATTATGAAAACAAATATTTTAGGATTACCCGTGAAAGAATCAGCAGAAATGGTAACGGAATTAAATGTTCTATTATCCAACTTTCAAGTATATTACCAGAACTTAAGAGGAATTCACTGGAACATTCGTGGAAAAAGATTTTTTGAATTGCATGTTAAGTTTGAAGAATTATACAATGATGCTCAACTGAAAGTAGACATGGTTGCCGAACGAATTTTAACTATTGGAGGAAATCCATTGCATACGTTTGAAGATTACATCAAACACAATAAGCTGCAAGTAGGAAAATCAATTTCAAATGATGAAAAAGCCGTTCAACTAATTATTGATTCACTTTCTGATTTATTAAAAATTGAAAGAGACATTTTAAACAAGTCTGACGATATCAATGACGAAGGAACAAATGCTTTGATGAGTGACTTTATCGCTGAACAAGAAAAAACAATTTGGATGATGAGAGCTTGGGCTGAAGAAAGTTTGTAATCCCAAGTTTGTAAAAGTAGAAGAGCCGTTTCAAATCATGAAACGGCTTTTTTTATGCTAAAAATTTCGCTTCTAATTCAGGTGTTGGAATCATACAAACGTCTTTTTTCCCATACCACTTATACCGATTTCTTGCTACATAATCATAGATGGGGTTTCTTAAACTCGAAGGAATTATTTTGAATATTACAGGCCATTTTAAAAAGCCATTTAACTCTTTTATGATTTCCAACGCGGCATCTGATTTGTAAAAATAAGCAACCCCTGGTTCGTATAGAATAATACTATCTGTTTTCGAGTTATCAATTTTCAGATAATTCAAGATTTCTTTACCTAAATCAGATTGCAAAGCAACAAATCTAAAAACGTCTTTTTTATCGTGTTTAATCACATATTGAATGGATTCGTCACACAAATTGCAAACGCCATCAAAGAGAATTATTTTTTTATTTTCAGGTAAATTCATAATAATTTATTTTTTTGCATCAACAAATTCTAAAACAGCAATATCTGTTTTTGAAGTAAATGTGCCGTAGTTGACGAAGGCTTTATTCCGTTCAATTTTGTCGATACTTCCTATTGCTTTTCCATCAATCATTCTGACGCGGTCTCCCACTTTTAAAGTTATTTTAGGTTTTTCAGGAATTAAAGCAGCTTCGATTTTCTTTTCTTTTTTAACTTGCCGAATTTCTTCTACATGTACTTCAACTTCCTTAATAATTTCTTTCTTTTTGACTTCAATTACCTTTTTTTCCTTTGGAGTAGCCTTTTTTCGTTTGGAATTTTCAATTTCAACCATTTTTAAGAATTCTCCAATAAGTACTTTCTTGTCTTTTGAATTGAAATATTTATCAGCCAAATCATCCACTTTTTGTCCTAAATAAATAGCTTTTTGATTGCTATCATATAGTTCTTGGTAGCTTTCTAGTTTTTGCTTGATTTTAGCATTCGTACTTTCTAGTTTCTTACCTTCTTCGCGTGCTTTTACTTCTTCTTCTTTTAAATTTGAAGATGTTTTTTCAAGTTTCGAGCGTTCTTTTTGCAACGTAGCTATGGTTTTATCAAACCGCACTTTTCCTACTTCAATCTTCTTTTTTGCTCGATTGATTAGACCAAAAGGAATTCCGTTTTTCTGTGCCACTTCAAAGGTAAAGGAACTTCCGGCTTGTCCGAGAACTAATTTATACAATGGTTCTAAAGTTTTTTCGTCAAAAAGCATATTGGCATTTTGAGCGAAGGGCAATTCATTAGCTAGTATTTTTAAATTGGAATAATGCGTGGTGATGATTCCAAAAGCTTCTCGGTGATAAAATTCTTCTAAGAAAATTTCTGCCAATGCACCACCTAACTCAGGGTCAGATCCGGTACCGAATTCGTCAATCAGGAAAAGTGTTCTCTTATTGCACTTTTTCAAAAAGTAATTCATGTTTTTTAGTCGGTAACTGTACGTGCTTAAATGGTTTTCTATCGATTGATTGTCACCAATATCCGTTAGAATTCTATCAAAAAGGAACGTTTCGCTTCGTTCGTGAACCGGAATTAGCATTCCACTTTGTAACATTAATTGCAGCAATCCAACGGTTTTTAGCGAAATGGTTTTTCCTCCCGCATTCGGTCCAGAAATGACGATAATTCTGCTTTCTTGATTGAACTCAAAAGTTTGCGGAAGCGTGATTTCTTGCTTCTGTTTATTGGTTAAATATAAAATAGGGTGGAAGGCATCTCTGAAAAAGACCCTCCTATTGTCAGTGATTTGAGGCAAAATTCCGTTGATGCGGTTGGCATATTTGGCTTTCGCCGAAATCACATCTATTGTACTTAAAAAGTCTTGGTAGTCAATTAATACAGTTAAAAATGGGCGAATCGTTTCCGTCAATTGTTTTAGGATTCGTTTTATTTCTTCCTTTTCTTCGTACTCTAAATTGCTTAATTCTCGAGAATAATTTAAGGTGGCTTCAGGTTCAATGTAAGCGATGCTTCCTGTTTTTGAACTTCCTAAAATAGAGCCTTTTACTTTTCGTCGGTACATGGCGAGAACGGCAAGTACACGTCGGTTTTCGACAAAACTTTCCTTAATATCGTCAAGATATCCCAAGCCGTGGTATTGTGTTAATGCGGCACCGAAACTCTGGTTGACTTTACCACGAACCAAGTTGATTTGCTGTCTAATTTCTTGTAAAAGTGCCGAAGCATTGTTCTTTACTTCCCCGTGTTTGTCCACGATTTCTTCAATTTTCTTGACAATCTCCTTCGTATATTCGACTTCAAGAGCCATTTTGTTTAAGAAAGGATAATAGTCGTCGAATTTTTTAAAAAAGAGTAAAAGGACATTTGCAGTTTCAGAAAGTGTCGCGATTTTCTTAAAACTACCCACTTCTAAAAAGCTGTTTTCTATTGCTAAAAATTTGATTTCATGATGAATGGCGTCAAATCCGGGGTTGGGTATAAAATTATTATTGGTGTAAGAAGCCACGTATTCTGAGGTTTGCATCAAAGCATTCATCAGGGATTCTTTTTCTTTGAAAGGTAAAATTTTTAACGCTTTTTCCTTACCTATTTCAGTCACACAATGCGAGGCAATGGTTTCTAAAATAGTCGGGAATTGTAAATCGTCAAGGGTTTTTTCGGTTATCGAAATCATGTTTTTATAGCGAATTTGCAAGGGGTCAAAGTTACAATCTTTCGTCTGATTTTTTATAGGTTTTTTGGTTAGTAAAGTGTTAAAAGAAATCTTGTAAAGCAGTACCTTTTCATTTAAATTGTCAAATCTTTCAGTTCGATTGATTCTAAAGCACTTTTATAAAATCATTTTAAAAAAAAAGCGGATTCATACAATTTGTATAAATCCACTTTTAGCTAAATTTAAAAAGATATTATTTGGCAGTTTCCACGAGTCTGATAAACTCCGCTTTGTAACCTTCCTCGTCATTGTTGAGTCCTTTTTTTGCTAAAGCTTTAATAGCATTCAAATCTTTATTAGGTATGAGTTTGGAGTCTCTCAACGTCAACCCGAACCAAGCAACTGCGGAACAAAATTTGAAATCAGATGAAGTCGCATTTAAGTCAATCGAATTGTTTTCAATAACGTTTACCATTTCAATACTTTTATCGCCGTCGGGTTTTTTATAGCGAAATTTAATCGTGGCAAGTTCATCGTTAAAGACATTCGTTTCCGTTTGGTTCTGTGTGTATTTTAATGGAATTTCCGTTTTGAAAAAATCGCTTTCTACACCAATCGGAATTATTTCATATAGAGCCGTTACCGTGTGACCGCTTCCCAATTCTCCGGCATCAATGGCGTCATTGGTAAAATCTTCGTCGCGTAATTTTCTGTTTTCATAGCCAATTAATCGATAGGATTTGACATGTTTCGGATTGAATTCTATCTGAATTTTTACGTCTTTGGCGATAGCAAACATCGAACCCTTGAATTCTTTTCCTAAAAATCGATTGGCTTCTTGAATGTTATCGATATAGGCGTAATTTCCGTTGCCTTTATCGGATAGAATTTCCATTTTACTGTCTTTGTAATTCCCCATTCCGTAACCCAGACAAGTCAAAAACACACCTGATTTTCGTTTTTCTTCAATGAGCGTTTGCATATCTGTATTCGACGAACCTCCAACGTTGAAATCGCCATCTGTTGCCAGAATCACACGGTTGTTTCCGTTCTTGATGAAATGTTCTTGTGCGGTTTTGTAAGCCAATTCAATTCCGGCACCACCAGCGGTACTTCCACCAGCACTTAATTTTTCAAGTGCTTCAATAATGGTTTGTTTTTCATTACCTGATGTAGGAGGTAAGACCATTCCGGCAGCTCCTGCATAAACAACGATGGACACTTTATCCTTTTTTCGCAATTCTTTGACTAGAATTTTCATGGATTCTTTGAGTAAAGGCAATTTGTTTTGGTCGTTCATCGAACCCGAAACATCAATCAAAAACACCAAATTTGAAGCAGGAAGTTGGTCAGACGGAATCACTTTTCCTTGCAAACCAATTCGCAGTAATTGATGTTTGGCATTCCAAGGAGCAACACTGTATTCTGTGGTTATTGCAAACGGGTCACTGTTTTTAGGTTGCGAATTATTGTATTTGAAAAAGTTAATCATTTCTTCTACTCGAACCGCATCTTTAGGAACTTTCTGTCCGTTATTGATAAAACGACGCACATTGGTGTAAGAGGCATTATCCACATCAATTGAAAAGGTAGAAAGGGGTGTGTTCACGGGACTTTCAAAAGCATTTTCGTCGAAAGAGTCGTAGTCTTCTTGTTCTATCTTTTGCCGAATAGCTAATGGTTTTGTTTTCTCCAATTCCCTTATCTTTTTTCTAAGTTCTTTCTTAGAAAGGTTTTTGAACTTGCCATTTTTTGTAGTAATTATAATTACTCCATTAGCCGCTCGACTTCCGTAAATTGAAGTAGCTGCCGCGTTTTTTAGAACTTCCATGTTTTTAACGTCCTTCGCATTTAGTGCAGAAATTTGAGATTCATCTATTGGAACTCCATCAACAATGTACAATGGAGTTCTGTTATCATTTAGAGAACCAAAACCACGGATACGAATTGTTGCATCACTTCCTGGAACTCCAGAACCTGAAAATATATTTACTCCAGCAACTTCACTTCTTAACGCTTGCGAAGCATTAGATATTTTTTTTGCTTGACTATTTTTAACTTCAATTTTAGCAGCAGTTCCTGTATAAGCTTCCTTAGTTTTCATACTATAAGCTACAACAACTACTTCTTGTAAATTTGAAATATCATCTTCTAACGCAACAACAATATTCTGTTTTTTGGTAACTGTGACAATACTTTCTTTCATTCCAATATACCTGAAAACCAACTGGTCGCCTAATTTTACTTTCAATGAAAATTTGCCATCAAAATCAGTTGCTACTCCTTTATGAGTTCCTTTTATTACAACACTTACCCCAGGTAATGGTAATCCGTCACTTTTTGAAGTAACAATACCGTTTACCGTTTTTTCGCCTGTAACTTTATCTATAGTTACTGCTGAAGTTACAATGGAACTTTGTGTTTCAATTATATTTTCTTCCAAAACTAAAGGAGAAATAACGATGACATCTGCTTGTTTAAGGCTCATTTTTGCCGCATCTTCCTCTATCACAGACGAAGGTTCTTGAACCGCAACCGCTGTTTTCTGTTGTTCTTTTTTCAGAATCTTTACGGTATTTTCTGCATCAAAATTTTCAGTTGGAGGCAGTATTTCTTCATCGTTTTCTGACGAATTATCCATTTCAATTGGAACAGTTGTCTCTTCTATTTTCGGAGTATTTACGACAGAATTTGTTGTTGGTAAAATGATTTCATCTTCCGAAAATAACTGATATCCTAAAGTAAGAAAGAGTAAAAGTGAAGCAGCAACCGCTAATTTTTTCCACCATATAACTGGTTTTTTATCATCCTCTTTGTCTAATTTCTGTTCAACACGTGCCCAAATTTTTTCCATTCCTGGAACTGGGTTCGTTTCACTATTTCGAGCGGCTTGCTGAAATTGTTGGTCTATTTTATGTTTATTGTCCATGACTATTTTGCTTTTTGATAATACAATTGGTTGACTAACGCTTGTAATTTGGTTCTCGAAACATTCAATTGTGACTTAGAAGTTCCTTCGCTAATGCCTAAAGTTTGTGCTATTTCTTTGTGAGAGTAACCTTCAATCGCAAAGAGGTTAAAAATAGCTTTACAACCTTCGGGAATTTGCTCTAGGAGTTGCAATAAATCTTCCTCTTCCAGAAACGTGTCTTGAGCAGATTCCAGTGGAGGCATGGTGGTCATGTCGTCCAGATAAATGTTGAAGTTGACCTTCTTTTTCAACGTATGCAAACATTGATTGACGGCAATTTTCCTCGCCCAAGCCTCAAAAGCCAAGAGTTCCTTGAGTTGGTCCATCTTAGTAAAAATAGTATAGAATGCATCGGCCATTGCTTCTTCTATTTCTTCTTCTTTTTTCAAGTACCGTTTGCAAGTCTGGTACAACTTTGGAGCGAGAAGCTCATACACTTGCCGCTGAGCGTCTCGGTGCATTTTTCTGCAGTCTACTAATAGTTTCTGGTTTATCACAATTGAAGTGTTTCTTATATAGAGCACTTTTTTATCAAAAAGGTTGGGAGAAGATAGTTCTTTTTTGAAAATAAAAAAACCTATCACGAAAGATAGGTTTTGAGTTTATAGCTTTTTGAAAAGAAATTATTCCTTAAAAACCATATCAATACACATTACAGCTGCTAAAACTAAAGGTCTCACAGTATCGTTTTGCGGTACATTATCGTGAATTTGCAGTACATAATTATCTGCGGAAGTGAAAAACTCTTTCCCCATTCCAGCCCATTTTTTACTTACGTGAGCCAGTTCAATATCGCCTTTTTTGAAGGAAAAATTCCAACCGGTCCATTTTCCTTGCAAGGTGCAAAGGTCTCTTCCTTCTTTATCTTGAATATTGAATCGTCCTCCAAAAGAGAAAAACTTCTGTTTGAATATACCTATCAAGCGTTCATTTTCGTCAAAAACTTCCACATCAGAACGAAATAGGGTAAAACCACGTTTGATGCTCAGTACTTTTTCGCCGTTGGTCGTTTTAATTTCAATATGAAACGGCGTCATGCGTTTGTAATCAGTGAAGCGAAACATTTTAGTGAAAAAACCGAGTTGGTCTTCTCGTGTATTTAAAATCAATTGGTTGGATTCGGCGTCGTAAATGTCAAAATTATTGGCAGCTTTAAAAAATCCGACGTGCTCTTTGACTAAAAATAAGTTTTTGTTTAATATGGGATGCATCTATTTATCTATTGTTAGTTTGAAAATTTGAGTTTCTTGGTAGTCGTTGTCTGCGTCTTCACAGAGTAAAAATTCAATTGTCTTTGGGTTATTTTGAAAAACGGTCAATCCTTCTAGTTTGTATTTTTCTGTAATTGTTACTACATTTTTGAGTTTCATCGTTTTCAGATTAATTTTACCAATACTACTTCCTGAAACGACTCCATCTAGGTAAGTGGACTGTGAATCTTCGGCGGTAGCCAGAAAATAAATAACATCATCAACCAAAACGGCATCAGTAAAAGACGATTGAACGCCGTTTATTTTGGGCAAATCATAACTGTTGTAAACTAAGGAATATCCTTGCGTGAAATACGGGCTTTCGATAGTGAAAATACCATTTTTGGTATTGATTCCGTTTCCACGTTGAAAGAAATACCACTTTTCTCCTGTGAAAATTACGCCTTCAATGTTGAATTCTTCGGCAGAAATTCCCGCGAAGTATTGCATGGAAAGATATAAATCAGTCAAGTCATGTTTGTCAAGTACTTTTTTTTGCACTTCACTCATCTGAATCATCTTTTGTCTGTTTTCTGTTGAACCCGAACCAATAATGAATATATCATCGCCATTTTGAGTAAGGGCTTCGAAATCTGATTTGATTTTCTTGGGAACATTCTCGTTTATTTCAGGATTTTCAATTAGTAAATGTTTTTGCAAAGCACTATTTACAATCGAATATTCATAGAGGTAATTACTGTTGTCTGAAATGATATATAAGGTGTCATTTTTATAAATCAATCCGGATGCCGAACCTATTCCGAGGATTTTTATGAAGAGGTTTAGTTTGAATTTTTTCATATTGGGGAGAAAGATTAAATAATTTATTGATTCCATCGCAGGTAAGTTTTATATTCTCCACTTGCCCAATAAATAATTAAAGAATCATTTATCGCTTTTTTAATTAAACCTGTTTTGTCAAAGTTTGGGTAAAAGACTTTAATTTTATTTTCATTGACTTCATACCTCATTACTCTGTTACCTTTAATATAAAATGATTTTTCAGTGATTTCAAATTCAGGATATGCTCTACTCAAATCAGTTGCCCAGCTACCAAATAGGTTTTGTTCTTCAAAAGTAGGATTTGTAATTTTGCTTTTTAGATTGATTATTTTCGCTGAATTTACAGTATCGACAGAATTAGGATTACTTCTCATGTCCTTTTTACAAGAAACTAGTAATAATAAAACTATACTCAAAGACTTTAACATCAGTTTCATATTTATTAAGGGATTTTATTGAAACAAAATCGCGAATAATAGTGCTATCCAAATATATAAATATTTTAGAACAGGTTGTGGAATCAGAGAATTTTTAGTAAAAAAAAATTATAAAACATCAAAGATTAAGAAAGTAAATTTATCTTGAAAAATAATGGTTAATAAGATTGAAATTAAAATTAAAATTGAAAATACTTTTACGTTGTTGCCTTTCACTTTGGGATATAGTTTAGAGTAAAGCACTTTAATCATTAATCCAATAATGATTGTAAATAATAAGATATTTGTGATTAATATCAATAAATATCCAAAACTCACAATGTATTCCAATCCACTTTGTCCTTCTGCAAAGCATTTGCTAAAATATAATGTAGTAAATGTCAAAAACATTAGAGACTTCTTTTTTCTTAAAAGTTCAATCATTATTTAGTGTTTGCAAGCTTTAGGCTTAATCCTGCATAAATATAAGTATTTCGTTCACATCTCTTGCAAGATTTATTTGAAATAATAATTCTCCACAGCCTTTCAATTGAGAACCAAATTAGATACTTTTATACAAAACAACGACCAATGAAAAATTTAAATATAGAAAGTCTTCGGGTAACTGAACAAATAAAATTGTCAGAACTTCCCACCAAAATCGATGTTAACAAAGACCATTCCCAACTTAAAAAGAAACTAAAAAAAATCCGTCATGAGTTGAGCGAAATTCAGGACAAGATGTATGCTCATAATAAATACAGTGTTTTAGTGTGTTTGCAAGGCATGGATACTGCTGGAAAAGACAGCTTGATTCGGGAAGTCTTTAAAGAAATAAATCCCCGTGGAGTAGTGGTAGAGAGTTTTAAAACGCCCACAAGTGCTGAACTTGAACACGATTTTTTATGGCGGCATTATAAAGCACTACCAGAACGCGGCAAAATAGGCGTGTTCAACAGAACGCATTATGAAAACGTATTGTTTACAAGAGTGCATCCTGAATATATTTTGAATGAAAGTATTCCCAGCATTTTGACTGTTGATGATATTCCCGAAGATTTCTGGTCGAAAAGAATGAGTGATATGAATCATTTTGAAAATCACATTTCAAAAAGCGGGACAATTGTGCTGAAGTTTTTTCTGCATTTGAGCAAAGAAGAACAAAGACAACGCCTCTTAAGACGTTTGGAAACACCAAAACACAACTGGAAATTTTCGCCCGGAGATTTGGCAGAACGACTGCTTTGGGACAAATACCAAGCCTGTTATGAAGAGATTTTGAACACTACTTCTACTGAAAAAGCGCCTTGGTTTGTGGTTCCGGCTGATGATAAAGAATTGGCAAGATATATCGTGGGTAAAATAATTTTGACAGAATTAAAGAAATATACCGATATTCAAAATCCTGTTTTGGACGCTGACGTACAAGAAAATATTAAGAAATACCAACAAGCCTTAAGGGAACATAAAGTTTAAATCAATAAAAAACCCTGAAAAACAAAGTTTTCAGGGTTTAGTGGTATTAAATTGTGCGTCTTATAATGTGAAACCGTAAGCC
Source organism: Flavobacterium sp. SM2513 (assembly GCF_050908145.1). GTDB lineage: Bacteria > Bacteroidota > Bacteroidia > Flavobacteriales > Flavobacteriaceae > Flavobacterium. Next base: position 2,169,822 of record NZ_CP194228.1, read on the forward strand.
AAACGTAAAGCCAATTGTCCTACACCTTCACCACCATTTGCTTTAGGAAAGTCGTTGTAGTACTCATAACGCAAACTAAAATCAATGTGTTTAGTAGCATAGCCAATACTTGGCGCTAAAAGTAAAGATGTTTTGTCATAATCATTTGTTACCGCAAATGCAGCTCCAACTTCACCCATTAAATAAAAACGGTCTTCCCAGATAAATCCTTTGAAACCTGCTTTTACAGGAATAAATCCTAAATCTTCAATATCGTCACCGATAAATAAGTTAGTAAAACCTGTAGTAAGTGTCAATGAAGTAGCTCGTGTTAAATCATATTGTAAACGAACATCAGCACCTAAACTGTAATCATACGGGTCGTCAAAAATGTATCCAACATTGGCACCAATTCCTAATTTAAATTTTTGGTCGTAATTGTCAATTGCTTCTTGAGTCGTTTCTTGAGCATGCATTGTTCCAGCAAAACCTAATGCTAAAACGGCGATAATTGTTGTTAAATTCTTTTTCATGTTTTTTGTTTTTAATGTTCTTCTAAATCGTGTTACCTCATTTGTTGATGAAGTCTGAGGCAAAGATATACGGGCGATTTCGAATAAAGATTACATGATTTTGACGATTTCTTATACCTTTTTAACACCTGCGAGGTATTGCTGTACTTGTCTTTTGCCATAATTAATAGTTTTTATTATTGTAAAGTGTTGAGGTGAAATACAGTTACATTTGTCGGCAAATAAAAAGAGGAGGGTAAGTCTTCTTGCGGTTTTATATTATATTTTAACCATTCGATACTTTTGAAGTTATACAATCGGTTCCGTTTAAAAGGTTTTATGGGTTGGTCTATCCGGAACGACGATGACTTGCATTTAAAGGTTGCAATTAATAAATTACTTTCTGATTTTGAAATTCACATATGTATTAGGATAACTAATTGACTGCATCCTTATATTATCTTTTTCAAATGTAAATTTTAAAGTATCTCCTGTTGCAGAAATTACATTGTAACCGAAAATTCCTAATTCTATATCTGAGAATTCTGAATCGATTTTGAATAACGCCTTTCTATTTTCTCCAATTTGTACGAAAGTCTTTTTCTTATTATTAATTTCAAAATTAATTTTTTCCAAAACGACTTTACAGTGAATTTCATCCTCAGATTTTATTTCGCAAAACTCTCTTTGTAAGGAAACAAAGTTGGATTGTCCAAAAATTGGAATACTAAATAAAAGAATTAAAAAAGTTAGACAAAATTTTATCATATGCTCCTTCGTTGCCGTGCGTTTTAGAATTACAGTAAATTTTTAAGCAGGTATATATTAATCCTGCATATTAACCAAAATTGGCTTCATTGGCTTGATTGGTACATACAAATCTACATCACTCAATCGTAAATATATAACAACTTCATCAAACAAATTAAAATACAATCTAATATTTGTGCAAACTCTTACTCTTGTCATATATTCTATAACCAATCCATTTTAAAGCCCATTAAACGATTTTTAACAAAGTTTAACGGCAAACCTTTGGAAAAAGCGTCATAATAATTATCTTGGGGTAAAATTAAAAATAGATACATGATTACAATTCAAAAATTTGATACAAACCAAAAATTCACAGACGGAAAACAAGCAGATGTAAATGAATTTCTGTTTAAAAGTTTGGAAGAATACGGTGATCCAAAAAGCGACATCAACGACGCGATGGATTATTCATTAGGTTTGGAAAATTCGGCAGGAGGTTTTGTTTTAGTGGCAAATGATGGCGATAAAGTAGTTGGTGCTGTTGTGGTAAACAGAACGGGAATGAAGAAGTATATTCCAGAAAACATCTTGGTTTACATCGCAACCGACCCAGAATATAGAGGAAAAGGTATTGGAAAAAAACTCATGGAAACGGCTATAGAAACGGCAGAGGGAAGTATTGCGCTTCACGTAGAACCCAACAATCCTGCAAAAGGCTTGTATGAAAAACTAGGGTTCACCAACAAGTATTTAGAAATGAGATACATCAAATAATAATTTATGGCTTATATAACTTTAGAAACTAAAAAGTTAGCAAATAATTTCAACCACTTAAACGATTTTTTTAAAAGCCACAACATCGATTGGTCGATAGTGACAAAAATATTGTGTGGTAACGAAAAGTACCTCACCGAATTACTTAATTTAGGCATCAAGCAGTATTCAGATTCCCGGATTTCTAATCTCAAAATGATTAAAAATTTAGACGCCAATGCACAAACGATTTACATCAAACCTCCTGCAAAAGGGGTAATTGAAGAAGTGGTTACCTATGCAGATATTAGTATGAACACTGATTTTCATACGATTGAAATGCTTTCTAAAGAAGCGGTGAAGCAAAATAAAATTCACAAAATCATTATCATGATTGACCTTGGCGAATTACGTGAAGGGGTGATGCGTGATGATTTTATTGATTTTTATGCCAAAGTTTTCGAGATGAAAAACATCGAAGTTGTAGGTTTAGGAACAAATTTGGCTTGCTTATACGGGGTTTTACCCAACAATGATAAGTTGATACAGTTGTGCTTGTACAAACAACTGATTGAAATGAAATTTAATGTCAAAATACCTTTTATTTCTGGAGGTTCTTCGGTAACTATTCCGCTTATAAAACAAGGATTATTGCCTAAAGACATCAACCATTTCCGGATAGGAGAAACGCTTTTTATGGGAACGGATGCTTACAATCACGTGAATTTTGAAAATATGGAAAATGATATTTTCAAACTGCACGCTGAAATCATCGAATTATATGAAAAACCGTTAATTCCAAGTGGCGAACTAGGTTCAAATCTTGAAGGAGAAGTGGTTACTTTTGATGATGAAAATATCGGTAAAAGTACAATTAGAGCTATTATTGACATCGGATTGCTGGACATTGACATGAAACATCTAGAAGCAACCAATGAAAATGTAAAACTAGCGGGAGCCACTTCTGATATGGTGGTGCTTGATTTGGGCGAAAATTTAGAAAACTTTAAAGTTGGCGACCAAATGCAATTTACCCTCGATTATATGGGAATTGTCCGAATTATGAATTCACAATACATCGAGAAAAGAGTGGTGCATTAAAATAGAAAAAGTCTTTCTTTTGAAACCTCACTTTTACTAATAAGATTCTATCTTTGCAAAAAATTGCAAAAGTGAATTTACAACAATATACTAAAGAATTTTCCTATAACTTTAAGTTGGCTTACCCTATCATTTTAGGTATGGTAGGTCATACTTTGGTGGGAATTGTCGACAATATCATGGTTGGGAAATTAGGTCCAACTGAACTAGCTGCCGTTTCTCTCGGAAACAGTTTCGTTTTTATTGCTATGTCACTGGGAATCGGATTTTCAACGGCAATTACTCCTTTAATTGCCGAAGCAGATGGTGCAAAAGACATCAAAGAAGGCCGAAGTATTTTTCAACACGGACTTTTATTGTGCACGATTTTGGGAATTTCTCTTTTTACAATTATCTTCTTTTCAAAACCTCTAATTGGTTATATGAACCAGCCAGCGGATGTGGTTGAAATGGCAAAACCGTATCTTGATATCGTTGCGTTTTCATTGATTCCCTTAATTATGTTTCAGGCTTACAAACAATTTGCCGACGGAAAATCAGAAACAAAATATTCCATGTGGGCGACCATTATTTCGAATATAGTCAATGTACTTTTAAACTACCTGTTGATTTATGGGATTTGGATTTTTCCAGAATTAGGCATAATTGGAGCAGCTGTAGGAACCATTGTTTCTAGAATTGTCATGTTGATTTATATGCATTTAGCGTTGAAAAGTCGCGTGAAATTCCATCCTTATTTTGAAAACTTTAGTTTCAGTGAAATTAAAAAGGTTGCTTTAAAGAAAATCATCAACCTCGGAACGCCTTCTGCAATGCAAATGTTTTTTGAAGTGGCGTTATTTACAGGAGCCATTTGGCTTTCGGGTGCTTTGGGAACAACAAGTCAGGCGGCAAATCAAATTGCATTGAGCTTGGCTTCACTTACTTTCATGTTTGCCATGGGTTTGAGTGTTGCGGCAATGATTCGTGTGGGAAATCAAAAAGGATTACGCGATTATCCAAAATTGCAATTGGTAGCACGTTCTATTTTTCTTTTGGCTATTATATTAGAAATTGTTTTCGCTTTAATATTTGTAATTTTCCACCAATACCTTCCGGAAATGTTTGTCAGTACAGCACACGACATGAATTTTGCAGAAAATCAAGAAGTGATTCGGATTGCAGCCCAATTGCTTTTAGTGGCAGCCATTTTTCAAATTTCAGATGGAATTCAGGTAGTTATGTTAGGAGCTTTACGTGGTTTGCAAGATGTAAAAGTACCGATGTATATGACTTTTGTTGCTTATTGGATTATCGGGTTTCCCATTTCAATCTATTTAGGACTTTATACTGATTTAGCAGCCGCCGGAATTTGGATTGGACTTTTAGCAGGACTTACCGCAGCCGCATTATTTTTGTATCTTCGCTTCGAAAAACTAACTAAAAAATTAATCGACACGCAGGTTTCAACTGCAGTGTAAATCAAAATAACAATATGGACTTACCAAAATTTTTACTAGGAGACAATACTGATTTTCCAGATGATATTTTCATCATTCATTTAGATTACCCACGTTTTATCATCAATTTAAAAGACGATGAGGTAGAGTTTATTGAAGAAGAAGAAGATTTAGATGAGGCTGAATTAAATGCGGAAATGGAGAATCTAATTACTTTAGCGAATGAATTCTACGACCGTGAAATAGCGCTTTACGAGGAATAAAATATAACTTTCGCCCCAGATTCAATAGATTAAAATGATTTTTAACGTAGTTGTTAAATCTGTGTAAATCTTTTCAATCAGTGGCCAAAAAAATTAGTGAAAATTCGTGCTAATCTGTGTAGAAATTTTTACTCTTAAAATAGTGTTCCAATAAAATACTAGCAGCTGCAAAAGGTGATAATTCATTTTTTTGCACTGCTTTTTTATTTTCTAGCAAAAGCTTTTTGATACTAGAATCATTGTAGAAGTCATTTTTCAATTGTTCTTCAATGGTTTCCATCATCCAATATTGATTTTGGTCTTGACGTTTTTCTTCAAAATAATGATTGGAAGTAGTCAATTCTAAATAATCTGAAATGGTTTTCCAAACCGATTCAATTCCTTCTTTAGTAATTGAACTACACGTCATCACTTTTGGATTCCAACCCGAACTTTTAGCAGGAAATAAATGCAATGCCCGATTGAATTCTACTTTTGCCAATTGCGATTTTTTTATATTATCGCCGTCTGCTTTATTGATGACAATTGCATCAGCCATTTCCATAATACCTCGCTTAATTCCTTGTAATTCATCTCCGGCTCCTGAAATTTTTAAAAGCAAGAAAAAATCAACCATACTGTGAACCGCAGTTTCGCTTTGACCTACACCAACAGTTTCGATAATGATAATTTCAAATCCATTTGCCTCGCAAAGCGTGATAGTTTCACGGGTTTTTCGCGCCACACCGCCTAAAGTAGCACCAGAAGCTGACGGTCTAATGTATGCATTTTTGTCCTTCACCAATTCTTCCATTCGGGTTTTGTCTCCTAAAATACTTCCGTGCGAAATTGTTGAACTTGGGTCAACCGCTAAAACGGCCACTTTTTTACCTAAACTTGTCAGATGAAGTCCGAACGCTTCAATAAATGTACTTTTTCCAACACCTGGAACACCTGTAATTCCTATCCGAACTGACTTTTTAGAATGTGGCAAACACTCATTGATTATCGTATTGGCTTTAGCTAAATGCTCCATATTGGCACTTTCAACCAAAGTTATCGCCCGACTTAATGCCGTCATATTTCCGTCTAGAATACCGCTAATCAATTCATCCGCTGAAGGTTGTTTTCTACGAAAGTTTTGAATAGTAGCAACCGAATTTTTGTTGACAATTTCAGGAGTTGAAACGCCTTGTTTTTCAGATAAAGCAGATGTTTGTGGAGCGAAATTTTTCACATTTTTGTTTTGAGAAGTAAAAGTACTGAAAAGAGATAAGGTTTCAAAAAACAATACTGGAATTAGAAGCAAAAGGCAATTTATAAAAATTACTTAAAAATGCGCCATGCAATTTTATAGTAGTATTTTTGCATCCTCATAAACACTATGGAAAATATCATTCTAATCTTTGTTTGCTTAATCATTGGTTTTCTTCTCCAGAAAATCAAGGATTTCCCTTCAAACAGCCATCAGGTTTTAAATCAATTTGTGATTTATATCTCGCTTCCTGCATTGGCTTTATTTTACATTCCAAAGATTCAAATCAGTAGCGATTTACTTTATTCATTGGCGGTTCCATGGGTTGGTTTTGTACTTTCTTTTCTGTTTTTTTCAATATTGGGAAGGAAGTTAGGATGGTCAAAAAAATTAATCGGTTGTTTGGTTTTAACCGGAGGTCTGGGAAATACGGCCTTTGTTGGTTTTCCCGTAATTGAAGCTTTGTATGGAAAGCAAGGATTGGAAACCGCAATTATTATTGACCAACCCGGAACTTTTGTGGTTTTGGCAACATTAGGTGTTTTGGTCGCTTCGTATTATTCCCGAGGAGAAGCAAGTGCATCAATGATTGTAAAGAAAATTCTGTTGTTTCCGCCTTTTATTGGTTTTGCAATTGCTGCATTATTTAATGTGTTTCAATATGACTTTGTAACAGAATTACAATCGGTTTTTCAAAAGTTAGGAAGTACGGTTACACCTATCGCTTTAATTGCTGTTGGACTTCAACTTACTTTTGAACGAAAAAGTAAACATTGGGGATTTTTAACATTAGGATTGGCTTTTAAATTATTTTTGACACCTGCTATTTTTTACTTTGTATATATAATTATTTTAGGGAAAACCGGATTAATTATGGATGTTTCGATTATGGAAGCGGCAATGGCACCAATGATTACGGCATCAATATTAGCGTCCACTTATGGTTTAAAACCAAAATTGAGTAGTATGATGATTGGTTTCGGAATTCCAATTTCTTTTTTGACGTTAGCTTTTTGGTATTGGATTTTACAGACATTTTAAATATTTATGGAAATAGAAAATAAAACAAGTTCAGGGATACAAAATGAAGTGGTGCAAAAAACCGTTTATCCCATTTTATTTGCAGTTGCCATTGCCCATTTATTCAGTGATTTATTGCAAGCCGTTATCCCAGCGGCATATCCTATTTTAAAGGAAAATTACAATTTATCTTTTACACAGATTGGTTTGATTACCTTATCGTATCAATTGGCGGCGTCAATTTTACAGCCAATTGTAGGATTATATACCGATAAACATCCCAAGCCATTTTCGCAGATGTACGGAATGTTATTTACACTTGCAGGAATTATAACTTTGGCATATGCTACAAGTTTTAATATCGTTCTTGTAGCGGTGGTATTAGTTGGAATTGGTTCGTCTATTTTTCATCCTGAATCGTCTCGGATTTCCTTTTTAGCTTCGGGTGGTAAGCGTGGTTTGGCCCAATCTATTTTTCAACTTGGTGGAAATGCAGGAACGGCTATTGGACCTTTATTAGTCGCTTTTATAGTTGTTCCAAGATCGCAACATCACATCGTCTGGTTTGCTATTATTGCTTTAATGGCACTTTTTGTATTATATCGAATTGCTTTTTGGTACCAGAATCATTTGATTTTAAGAGCTAAAAATAAAGCAGTTATTGTTTTGCCTGATTTGACTAGAAGTCAAGTAAATATTTCAGTACTGCTACTATTGGTTATTATTTTTTCCAAGTTTTTTTACACAGCAAGTATTTCCAGTTATTATACTTTTTATTTAATGGATAAATTCCAACTTTCCATTCAAGATGCTCAATTTCATCTCTTTTGGTATTTAGCGGCTTCGGCTGTTGGAACTTTACTTGGTGGACCCTTGGGAGATAAATTTGGAAGAAAATACGTAATTTGGTTTTCTGTTTTGGGAGCTGCCCCTTTTACTTTAATGTTACCATTTGCCGATTTGTTTTGGACAGGAATTTTATCAGTCGTAATTGGAATGATTATTTCATCTGCCTTTCCAGCCATTTTGGTTTATGCACAAGAATTATTACCTAAAAAACTGGGAATGGTTTCTGGTTTATTTTACGGATTTGCTTTTGGAATGGGGGGATTAGGTTCGGCATTATTGGGTAATTTAGCAGATGAAACAAGTATCACTTACATCTATCAACTTTGTGCTTATTTACCTTTAATTGGAATTGTTGCTTTGTTTCTACCAAATTTAAAGAAGAAATAATTATAAGTTTTTTCTTTTTTTTACATAATTATATTCAGGATTTCACTTTTAAATGGTCTCGCAAAGTCGCAGAGTCGCAAAGAATAGCAGTCAAAGCTTTGCGTCTTCGCGCCTTTGCGAGATTAAATTCTTAACTTTGTTCAATCTTAAATTTTTATAGACCCTTCTCTGTTATAACTATACTATGAAAAACGGACTTATATCGCCTGAAATTATTGAGAAACTTACTCAAATTGTCGGGTCTGATTTTATTTTTACCGATGAAGAAACACGGCGAAACTATGGCCACGACGAAACGGAAGATTATAATTTTCCACCATCAGTTTTACTAAAACCTGCCGATACAGCTGAAATTAGTGCAATACTAAAACTGGCTAACGAACATTTGATTCCAGTAACGCCAATTGGTGGTCAAACGGGATTAAGCGGTGGTGCCTTATCCATTCATCAAGGAATTGGTTTGGCAATGGAACGCTTGAATAAAATCCTCGAAATCGACGAGAATAATTTGCAAATCACCGTTGAACCTGCTGTAATTACTCAAGTTTTGCGTGAAGCTGTTGCTGAGAAAGGTTTGTTTTATCCACCCGACCCAAGTTCGCAAGGAAGTTGCTGGATTGGTGGAAATGTTGCTGAAAATGCCGGTGGAGCAAGAGCTGTAAAATATGGAGTGACTAAAGATTATGTATTAAACTTGGAAGTGGTTTTGCCGTCGGGCGAAATTATTTGGACAGGTGCCAATACACTTAAGAATTCAACAGGTTATAATCTGACGCAATTGATGGTGGGAAGTGAAGGAACTTTGGGTGTGATTACTAAAATTGTTTTAAAATTATTACCTCAAAACCAACATACCATATTAATGTTAGTTCCTTTTTTCAATGCCAATCAGGCTTGTGAAGCTGTTGCTAAAATTTTTCACGCCGGAATTGTTCCAAGTGCATTGGAATTTATGGAACGCGATGCGATTGATTGGACCTTGAGATATATTGATGGTGTAAATGTGGAAATTAAAGATGAAATTCAAGCCCATTTATTGATTGAAGTTGACGGGAATTATCCGGAAATATTATTCAACGAAGCGGAGAAAATAAGCGTGGTTTTAGAGCAATTTGAAATCGATGAAATTCTCTTTGCCGATTCAGAAGAACAAAAAAATGCCTTGTGGAAATTGCGTCGTGCCGTTGGCGAAGCTGTAAAATCAAATTCGATTTATAAAGAAGAAGATACCGTAGTTCCGCGATATGAATTGCCTAAATTGCTATTGGGAATCAAAGAAATTGGTAAAAAATACGGTTTCAAATCGGTTTGTTATGGTCATGCAGGTGATGGGAATCTACATGTGAATATTGTCAAAGAAAATATGAGTGACGAAAATTGGCAGACAGAAATTCCAAAAGGAATCAGAGAAATTTTTGAATTAACGGTTTCTTTAAAAGGGACACTTTCTGGTGAACACGGCATTGGCTACGTTCAGAAAAATTATATGGACATTGCTTTTTCGAAAGTACAAATGGACTTGATGCGAAACATTAAAAACGTTTTTGACCCAAATGAAATATTGAATCCCGGTAAAATTTTCCCTGACTTATGCTAAAAAAAATTAGGATTGAACCGTTTGTATTAGCTATAATGTCAACCGTTTTATTAGCTTATTTATTTCCGTTTTTTGGAAATAAAGAAATGGTTAAACCTATTTTATTAGGAGTTAGTGGCGTAGGAATCTCGCTGATTTTCTTTTTTTATGGGTTGAAATTGAATTACACTATCATAAAGGAAGTAATAAAAAACTGGAAAGTCCACTTGATTGTTCAGTCGGCGACATTTATTTTGTTTCCTTTAATCGTCTTGCTTTTTTATCCGTTTATAAGGACCGATACCGCACATACTTTATGGTTGGCGGTATTTTTCGTAGCAGCTTTGCCTTCATCTGTTTCAGCTTCTGTGGTTATGGTTGCTGTAGCAAAGGGAAATGTTCCAGCTGCAATATTTAATGCGAGTCTTTCCGGAATCATTGGTATTTTGATTACACCAATTTGGATGAGTTATTTTATCCAAGTCGAAACTATGGACTTTGATTTTAGCGAAATTTATTTCAATTTGATTACTGAAATTATCGTTCCGCTTATTCTAGGAATTTTATTACAACGCTTTTTTGGTGGATGGGCCATTCGGCATGCTGCTAAAATAAGTACGTTTGATAAATCCATCATTTTACTAATTGTATTCAAAAGTTTTTCAGAATCGTTCTTAAATGGAATTTTTAGTAGTATTGGTATTGTGGATATGTTATTACTTGCAATGGCTGTGATTTTACTCTTTTGGTTTGTTTATTACACGTTGAAATTTGTCTGTTACCGCCTGGATATTAATAGGGAAGATAGTATTGCAATTCTATTTTGTGGCTCTAAAAAATCACTTATTCATGCTTCTGTGATGTCTAAAATCATGTTTGCTCATTTGCCATTTGTTGGAATTATGCTTCTTCCTGTGATGTTATTTCACGGTTTTCAGATTGTTTTTGTAAGTTTCATAGCTGCGAAAAGAGCCAAGGAAATCGCGTGATTATAAATTATACGGCAAATGACGTATTGCTACGTATAGTAATGAATAGTAGTTTTATGGTATTAAATAAAGGGAAAGTTTACGTTTTTCAATCTTGTTTTTGAATTTTAAAAGTGAAGCAGTAAAAGCGGATGAAACTTCAGTTGAGAAACGTAAAATTATTGAAAACAATTAAGATAACAATGGAACTTTTAGGGTTTGGGGATACTAAATTACCTGTTATTATTTAGGAGTTGGCTATAATTTTTAAACTTTTTGAGTATTTGTTTTTAAGTAAAAAACCATCAATTTATTGATGGTTTTTTTACGTTTTTACTTTTCCAAGTATAAAATAATTGCGTTTATAATTTGTTAATTTAGACAAACATTCCTGATACATAAGCGATAAATCACTTATATTTGCCCACTTAATTCCACAGGCAGAAAATCATATTTATGAAGTTTGACTTATTAGCAAAAGATCCGCAGTCCAAAGCACGTGCGGGAAGTATTACTACAGATCACGGTGTTATAGAAACGCCTATTTTTATGCCTGTGGGAACAGTTGCATCTGTAAAAGGGGTACACCAACGTGAATTAAAGGAAGAAATAAATCCAGATATTATTCTTGGAAACACCTACCATCTTTATTTACGGCCAAAAACAGAAATCCTTGAAAAAGCAGGAGGATTACACAAATTCATGAATTGGGACCGTCCTATTTTGACTGATTCTGGAGGATACCAAGTCTATTCCCTTTCTGCTAATCGCAAAATTAAAGAAGAAGGTGTCAAATTTAAATCACATATTGACGGGTCGTATCACTTTTTTACACCGGAAAATGTGATGGAAATCCAAAGAACGATTGGAGCTGATATCATCATGGCTTTTGACGAATGCACGCCTTATCCTTGCGATTATAAATATGCACAACGTTCGATGAAAATGACGCATAGATGGTTAGACCGTTGCATCAATCATTTGGACAAACTTCCTTATAAATATGGTTACGAACAAACTTTTTTCCCAATTGTTCAAGGCAGCACTTATAAAGATTTAAGAAGACAATCTGCAGAATATATTGCAAATTCTAACCAACAAGGAAATGCAATTGGTGGACTTTCAGTAGGTGAACCGGCCGAAGAAATGTATGCCATGACTGAAGTGGTAACAGAAATTCTTCCTGAAGATAAACCTAGATACCTTATGGGCGTTGGAACGCCAATAAATATTTTAGAAAATATTGCATTAGGAATTGACATGTTTGACTGTGTTATGCCAACCCGAAATGCTCGAAACGGAATGTTGTTTACAGCGCATGGAACTATAAATATTAAAAATAAAAAGTGGGAAGCTGATTTTTCACCAGTGGATGAAATGGGACACACTTTTGTCGACACGGAATATACCAAAGCCTATTTGCGTCATTTGTTTGCTGCAAACGAATATTTAGGAAAGCAAATTGCTACAATTCATAACCTTGGTTTTTATATGTGGTTAGTCCGTGAAGCAAGAAAACACATCATTGAAGGCGATTTTAGAACCTGGAAAGAAATGATGGTGAAACAAATGAATCAAAGACTTTAAGATAAAAAAGTTTAGGGATGCACATTATTGATAAATATATTTTAAAGCGATATCTGGCTACTTTTAGTGTCATGTTACTCTTATTTATTCCCATTGGAATTGTAATTGACGTGTCCGAAAAAGTAAATAGAATGTTGCAAAATAAAGTGGCGTTTAGCAAAATTGCAATGTATTATTTTGATTTTACCGTATATTTTGCAAATTTATTGTTTCCAATATTTCTGTTTTTATCAGTGATTTGGTTTACGTCAAAGTTAGCTAACAATACAGAAATTATCGCAATTTTGAGTTCTGGAATTTCATTTAATCGATTCCTACGACCTTATATTATCGGAGCTTCCATCGTCTCTGTTTTTGCTTTGTTGATGGGATTTTTTCTAGTGCCAAAAGCAAGTGAAGGGTTTAATAATTTCCGATACATGTACCTCAAAGGAAATGGACGAAACAACATGCGGGAAAGTGCTGATGTTTTCAGACAGATAGACAGCCAAACTTACTTATATGTTGGAAGCTTCAATCAAGTCAATAATACGGCCTTTAGTTTTTCCTTAGAAAAATTTAATAAAGACAATACGTTAGAATTTAAAATAGCAGCTACCAGAATCAAGTGGAACGCGAAAGACAGTACGTATACTATGTTTGGCTATACAAAACGAACAATTGGAGTTTTAGATGATAAAATTGACGTGCAGCAGAAAAAAGATACTGTTTTTAGTTTTGAGTTAGAGGATTTAACGCCAACTGTTTACGTGGCAGAAACACTTTCTCTAGGTGAATTAAATAAATTTATCGACAAAGAAAGAGAACGGGGTTCCTCCAATATCAATACTTATTTGGTGGTTTTATATAAAAAATACAGTATTCCGGTATCGGCATTTATTTTAACCATTATTGCAGTTGCTGTTTCTTCCATGAAACGCCGTGGTGGAATGGGAATGAATCTCGCCATCGGAATCGGTTTAGCTTTTACCTTCATCTTTTTTGATAAAATTTTCGGTGTTTTAGCTGAAAAATCAACCATTCCACCACTTATAGCGGTTTGGATTCCAAATATATCCTTCGGTATTTTAGCAATATTCCTACTTCGAAATGCAAGAAAATAATTACTTAAAAAGTTACCTCAGTTTACATTTTATTGTTTTTATCTGGGGTTTTACAGCTGTTTTGGGTGAATTAATCACCATTCGTGAAGCGTCCTTAGTGTGGTACAGAATGGGTTTGGCTGGAATCTTTTTAGCCATTTACTTGGTATATAAAAAGCAGTCGTTCAAACTTCCGTTAAAAGCAATTTCTAAACTGATTCTCGTCGGATTTTTAATTGCTATACATTGGATTTATTTCTTTAAAGCCATTAATGTTTCCAATGTTTCCATCACATTAGCGATGTTTTCAATGGGGGCTTTTTTCGCGTCAATTCTAGAACCTATTATTTACAAACGGAAAATGCTGTGGTACGAAGTGCTTTTCGGATTGATAATAATTGCAGGATTATTCATCATAATGCAAGTGGAAGTGAAGTACCTTGAAGGAATTTTATATGCCTTATTTTCGGTTTTTGTGGGTGTACTCTTTACACTTTTTAATGGGAAATTAATTAAGCAACACGATTCAACGGTTATCACGGTCTACGAATTTTTTGCAGGTTTTCTCTTTGTGTCTGTTTATTTGCTTTTTGAAGGTAAATTCAATGCCAAGTTTTTTGAAGTTTCAGGTGAAGATTGGATGTTAATACTTTTGCTGTCCTCTATTTGTACCGCTTATGCTTTCACTGCTTCAGTTCACGTTATGAAACGCTTGTCTCCTTATACGGTGATGTTAACCACAAATCTTGAACCTGTTTATGGAATCTTATTAGCCTATTTTATTATTGGTGAAGATGAAAAAATGAGCATGCCTTTTTATATTGGTTCCGCCATCATTTTAGCAACGGTAATTCTGAACGGTATAATTAAAAACAAAATTAAAGGAAAAAAAACCGCCATTGATTCCTAATTTCTAAATTTAAAAAGCACCCTATTTATTTGGGCGTTCCCCTTCGTAAAGACTACGGGTCAGGGTGTTCGCTGTATCTTTTGTTCCGCAAAAGGATGCCGCTTCCATCCTTAACGCAATTATTTACATAACTCAAATAAATCTTTTGCCAGACGCAAATTTACAATAAAGAATGATTTTCAAATTTCAGAAAAAAATCTTTCGTTCCCCATTTTATATTTTATCTTTGTACTTCTAACAATATTAAATTTTGCACAAATCCTATGGAATATTTAGATTTTGAGCTTCCGATAAAAGAACTTGAAGACCAATTAGACAAATGTCAAGTTATTGGTCTGGAATCCAATGTAGATGTTACCAACACCTGCAAACAGATTGAAAAAAAACTAGAAGAAACTAAGAAGAAGATTTACAAAAATCTGACTGCGTGGCAACGTGTTCAACTTTCTAGGCATCCAAATCGTCCGTATACTATGGATCACATTCGTGCATTATGTGGCGACACCTTTCTGGAACTTTTTGGAGACAGAGGCTTTAAAGACGATAAAGCAATGGTAGGTGGTTTAGGAAAAATTGGCGGTCAATCATTCATGATTGTGGGTCAACAAAAAGGATACAATACCAAAACACGTCAGTTTCGTAACTTTGGTATGGCAAATCCAGAAGGATACCGTAAAGCGTTGCGATTAATGAAAATGGCAGAGAAGTTCAACATTCCTGTTTTAACGTTAATCGACACTCCGGGAGCTTATCCAGGATTAGAAGCAGAAGAAAGGGGTCAAGGAGAAGCTATTGCAAGAAATATTTTTGAAATGATGCGACTTAAAACTCCAATCATTACCGTAATTGTTGGTGAAGGAGCTTCAGGTGGTGCTTTAGGAATTGGAGTGGGAGACCGAGTAATGATGATGGAAAACACATGGTACTCCGTAATTTCTCCTGAATCATGTTCTTCAATTTTGTGGAAAAGTTGGGAATACAAAGAAAAAGCGGCGGAAGCACTTAAATTGACTTCTACTGACATGAAGAAACAAAAATTGGTGGACGAAATTATTCCAGAACCTCTTGGTGGAGCTCATTACGACCGTGAGACTGCTTTCAAAAATGTAAAAGAATATGTTCTGAAATCTTTCAATCAATTAAAAGATTTATCAACACCTGAACTTATCGAGCAAAGGATGGATAAATACAGTAAGATGGGCGAATTTAAAGAGTAATTCTATTAAATATATATAAAATCCGTCTCAGGAAGCAAAGCCCTACGAGACGGATTTTTTTTGGCTTATTAACAATTTTTTGTTAGTTATTAACAATTGGAAATGACAACTCATTTCCAATAATTTTTTATTTTAAGTTACATTCGCAGTATGGAAAATGTCAGAAATATGAGCTCGGTAAAAGTAGATAAAACTACGATTATCAATTTGGAAAAAGGAAAACTCCCGCCACAAGCGCTCGATTTAGAAGAAGCGGTTTTGGGAGCGATGATGATTGACAAAAAAGGGGTCGATGAAGTGATTGATATTTTGCAACCCGATGCTTTTTACAAAGACGCTCACAAGCATATTTTTGAGGCAATTGTACAGTTATTCACCGATACACAGCCTATTGACTTATTAACAGTTTCTGCACAGTTGAAGAAGAATGCAAAGCTCGAATTAGCGGGTGGTGATTTCTACCTGATTCAGCTTACGCAAAAGATATCCTCATCGGCACATATTGAGTTTCACTCACGTATTATTCTACAGAAATTTATCCAGCGAAGTTTGATAAAAATATCTTCGGAAATAATTGAAGAGTCTTACGATGAAAGTACGGATGTATTTGATTTGTTGGATAAAGCCGAATCAAAGCTGTATGAAGTAACACAAGGAAATATTAAACGTAGTTCCGAAACCGCACAAAGTTTGGTAATTCAAGCAAAGAAGCGGATTGAAGAAATTGCAGGAAAAGAGGGACTAAGTGGTGTAGCCACCGGTTTTGAACTTTTAGACAAAGTAACTTCTGGATGGCAACCGAGTGATTTAATTATTATTGCAGCTAGGCCAGGTATGGGAAAAACGGCATTTGTACTCTCTATGGCACGAAATATAGCCATTGACTTTGGGCATCCTGTAGCGTTATTCTCATTAGAGATGTCCTCTGTACAATTAATCACCCGTTTGATTTCTTCTGAAACTGGTTTGTCTTCCGAGAAACTTCGAACAGGAAAATTAGAAAAACACGAATGGGAACAACTAAGTATCAAGGTTAAAAATTTGGAGAAAGCTCCTTTATATATTGATGACACGCCTTCGCTTTCTATTTTTGATTTACGAGCTAAGTCCCGACGTTTGGCTTCACAATACGGAATTAAGCTAATTGTTGTCGACTATTTGCAATTAATGACTGCCGGAGGTAATGGTAAAGGAGGAGGAAACCGGGAACAAGAAATCTCAACCATTTCTCGAAACTTAAAGGCATTGGCCAAAGAATTAGCGGTTCCGGTAATTGCACTTTCGCAGTTGTCTCGTGCCGTGGAAACGCGTGGTACAAGTAAACGACCACTACTTTCTGACCTTAGGGAGTCGGGAGCGATTGAGCAGGATGCCGATATTGTTTCCTTCATTTACCGACCAGAATACTACAAAATTGATGAGTGGGACGACGACGAACATTCGCCTACAGACGGTCAAGCAGAGTTTATTATCGCCAAGCACCGTAACGGTAGTTTGGAAAATATACGTCTGAAGTTTATCGGTAATCTCGGTAAGTTTGATAATCTAGAAAGCTACGGCGACGCTTACAACGATTTGCCTTCTAAAATGAATTTAGACGACCAAAATCCATTTACAACCCCAAGAAGTTTGCCTACGCCAAATGAAGCATTTGGAAGTAGGGCGAACCATGACGACGACAGCGACGTTCCTTTCTAACTCATACTAAAATCCGCTCTACGCGGATTTTTTTATGCCTACTTTCTCGTTAATTCTATTATCTTTGAAATAAAAACATCAAATGTCCTTCAAAAACGCATTGTACCTTCTTTTTTTTCTCTGCACGATTACCGCTAAGGCTGGGTTTATCCTGATTCCCATGGACGAGACCACACAGCAGAACCACTTGAAAGCCTACGGGATTACTTATTGGGCTTTAGAAAAACAATATAAAGTCAGCTGGTTGCTCAATTACCGTGGAGGCTCTTTCTTGCTTCCCGATGCGTCTGAAATACGGAAGGAATGCCAGATAAGAGGCGTGAGTTTCGAACCTATTTCTGATGCGGAAACCAACTCTATTTTAGCAGAAATTGCAAGCCCTTCGCAAAATATGGAAACCGTTGTGCTAGAACGCACGCCCAAAATAGCTGTGTACACACCCAAAGGCAAGCAACCTTGGGACGATGCGGTAACACTTGTGTTAACCTATGCCGAAATCCCGTTTACCGCCATTTATGACGAAGAAGTTTTAGACGATAAACTCATTTTATACGACTGGTTGCACTTGCACCACGAAGATTTTACAGGACAATACGGTAAATTCTTTGGTAACTATAAAAATATGCCTTGGTACATTGAGCAAAAGCGGGATGCTGAAGCTTTGGCTGCCAAATTAGGCTACAGCAAAGTATCTGATGAGAAATTGGCTGTAGCCAAAAAGATTCGGGACTTCGTGATTGGCGGAGGGTTTATGTTTGCAATGTGTTCCGCTACAGACAGTTTTGACATCGCCTTAGCGGCAGAAGGTGTGGACATTTGCGAGCCCATGTTTGATGGCGACCCAAGCGAAGGCAACTACCAATCCAAGATTGATTACCGAAGAAGTTTTGCATTCAAAGACTACATTTTGGAACGCAACCCAAACCAATACGAGTTCTCTGACATCGACATGACCATGAAACGCAAAGTACCGATGGAAAAGGACTATTTTACCTTAATGGACTTCTCCGCTAAGTGGGATTTTGTACCCAGCATGTTGTGCCAAAATCATACCCAACTAGTAAAGGGGTTCATGGGACAAACCACTTCGTTTGACAGTAATCTGGTTAAGTCAAGCGTGTTGATTATGGGGGAGAGCCAATACAATGGCGAAGCCCGTTACATTCACGGTCAGATAGGTAAGGGGTTCTTTACCTATTTTGGCGGTCATGACCCGGAGGATTACCAGCACAGAGTGGGAGACGAGCCCACGGTATTAGACCTGCACCCCAACTCACCAGGCTACCGCTTGATACTTAACAACGTCTTGTTTCCAGCTGCAAAGAAAAAGAAACAGAAAACGTAGCCATGAAGTATTTTTGTTTCTTTACGCTCTTACTTTTTCAGTTTTCTTTTGCCCAAAATGACTCCATTGTCAAGTTGGGCAAGCAATTAACGTATGAAAATAAGCACAGTGAAGCAATTGCTTATTTCAATAAACACCTAGCACAACCCAAAAACAGCGTGCAGGAAATTGAATTACTCCTTGCATTAGCCGACGTTTATAAACTGGAATTGAAGTTTAATAAAGCCAACGACCATTACCTTCGAGCCTACAAACGCATTTTAGAAATTAAAAACGAACAGCTGGAATTCCTCTATTATGTCAAGCGGGCGGAGTTTTACAGAAAGCGAACGCTCTACCAGGAAATGGTAAAACAACTGGATAAAGCGGGCAATATATTGAAGAAGCATCCTATTAACGATGCTTACCTAGCAAAGTACTACAGCAGAAAAGCAGCGCTTTTTACGGAATACTACAACATAGCCGACTCCACGTTGGTATTTGCAAAAAAGTCCTTACTCTATGCCACTAAGATTAATGACAAAGACAATATCTTCTACTCACGGCTAGAGATTGCTTGTGTATATGAGCGAGAAATGGATTTGAAACGGGCAATTGACGAATTTGAAAGCCTCATTGCCTACGCAAAAGAGAATCGTCTGGTACAAAATCAAGCAGATGTCACTATTAATTACATCAATGTATTAATCAAAGACAATCAAATTGATAAAGCACTAAGCGAGGCTCTTGCCGCTATGGCATTTGCTAAAAAGTATAACCTCCTTTACAATGAAAATATCTTTACCATAAAAGTATATGAGCTGTATAAGGGTTTGAAAAAATTTGAAAAGGCTAATGAATATTTAGAATACCGACATGAATTGTCAGAACGCTATTATGAACTAGAACACAACCAATTTCTTTTTGAACTCGAAGAAAAGTACAAAGTTGACGAAAAAGAGAACCAGATTACGATAAAAAACCTAGAACTCGTCAACAAGAGTAAGGAATTGTCTACCAATAAGGTTCGGTTTTATATTTTTTTAGGGCTGTTTCTTGCCGCATTAGTAATTGCGTTATTAATTGCTTATTTTCTTAATAAAACACGTGATACGAACAAGGAACTGCAATTTCTGTCGCAACAAAATGAGTTTCTCTTGAGCGAAGCCAATCACCGGATTAATAATAATTTGCAGCTCATCATCATCCTTATTGAGGTGCAGCTTAGCAAGATAAGCGAAAGCGAAGGACAAGAAATTCAGAAGATTCTAAAAAAGATAAACTCCATTGCAACATTGCACCGTCACTTGTACCAATCAAACGACAAGCGACACGTTAATAGCTACAAGTATCTAAAAGACATACAAGTAAGTTTTTCAGATTTGTTCTTAGAGAACGGTATCAAAACCAAATTTACAATAGAATCCATAGAACTTTCTGCCGATGTATCCATGTATTTGGGATTGTTACTTACAGAACTTTGCATCAATTCCATCAAACACGCATTTGAACAGCAGGACCAAAAAGAAATTCGCTTTCAGCTAACGAAAGACACAGAATTTTTTTATTTTTACTATTCCGATAGTGGAGTAGGACTACCTCAAGACAGTATACAACCCAAATTAATTGAACAAATGTGCCGTCAACTCCGAATTAAGTACACCATTACAAACGAAGATGGCTTCTGTTTTTCATTTAAAAAAGAACATATATAACCTATACTCATGATATTAAGCTCCAAAATATTAATAGTAGAAGACGAAATTTTAATTGCCGATTACCTGAAAGAACTGCTTCAACAGGAGCATTTTGCAGCGATAGAACTGGCACACGATAAGGAAGAAGCTCTAACGCTTATGCAGTCCTTTTTGCCTGATATTATACTAATGGACATCAATTTGCATGGTGCAAATACCGGCATTGATTTGGTAGAACATAAGAACGAAAACGCCAGCGTGCTATTTCTAACAGGCCAGTCAGACCTTGGACTGATGACGCGTGCATTTGCAACCAATCCCGATGCTTATTTGACCAAACCAATTAAAAAAGTTGATTTAATTGCAGCCATTCGTTTGCAAATTCACAAGCAACAACTCAAATTTATTACCGTGAGAGACGGCTATAAAATGGTAAAAATCAACCTTGAAGATGTGCTATTTGTAAAAAGCGAGAATAATTACATTGACATACAACTTGCAGACAAAAAGTATTCCATCCGTCAAACCCTTGATGCTTTTATTAAGGAAATACAGTCGGAAGCGTTCCTGAGGGTGCACCGTTCTTATATTGTGAATACTTCTAAAATTACGATGAAAAAGACGGGTTCTGTAATCATCAATCAATTTGAAATCCCTTTTTCAAGAAATATTGATTTATCGCTGTAACTTTTGATGAAAAATTATGCTTAAACCTTCCCTTTATTTCCGTTTCAAGTGAATGATTTTTAGCAACCTATCTCTAAAAGTAAATTATAAAAAAAGGGAGGCACAACTTCAGTACCCATTTTTTATACCTTACTCTAAATTAGAACATTACCTAATTATTTGCATTTTGTGTAATTTCTTAAACAGAAACTAGTGCTGTTTTGCACAAAAGGCAGTGTTTTGTTTATTTCATTAATTAAACTTTAAAAACCATAATCCGCTAGTAATTAGTGATTTATGTAGTTAAAATTCTACAAAGCGGGTGTGTTTGGTATTAAATTAATTCGCACATTTACAAAACAAATTTGTTGAGGATTTAAACCATAATTCAAAAGCATTTAGTAATTGCTGAATTATCTAAATTAAATCAACAAAGAAGTTAGTGCTTTTCTCTAGTAGAAATCACTATAATAGTAAACGCCTAATTCATTTAATTTTAAGCCAAAATGACAACAACAACTTCAAATACTACAAATAACAACTCTTATAGTTATTTACGTACCAATTGGTTTTTTCCCAAAGGACTTGCATTATTACCCAAACAACTGCCGTCCTAACCCCGAAGTTTAAAAAATTAAATTTTATGTTCTTGCATTTGTTTTAAGGATTTTAATATAGGTTACGACGCGTTAGTGAGTGGCTACGAAAGTCTCGTGAGAGGTTACGGAACTTACGTGGGTGGTTACGAAATCTTCGTGAGTGGTTATGAAACTTTCGTGAGTGGTTATGAAAATCTCGTGAGTAGTTATTAAACCTTCGTGAGTGGTTGCGAAAGTCTCGTGAGTGGTTTCGTAAGTAAAATGAGACTGGACAGAATTTTGTGTAAACTCTTTTTTTGTATTAATGTTTAATTCTGCACCTTTCCCCAAAGATAACCAAAAACTGATTCATTATCAATCCCAACTTCAAAATGGGTTTTGTCCATGACTTTTCATTATTAAGTATTGCCACGTAAACCGACTTTTTAAGGCTTTTTTCATCAGGGAATTGCACCTTGGTTTTGGTGTATTTTCGGATACCTCTATTAAGGTTTTCGATGGTATTTGTGGTGTAAATTATTTTTCTTAATTCAGGTGGATACTCTAAAAAGGGCATTAGGTTCTCCCAGTTATTCTCCCAACTATCAATTGCATATTTATCCTTTTCTCCCCAAGTTGTTTTTAGCAACTTTAAAGCTTCTACAGCTTGTTCTTCATTGTTGGCGGTGTAGATTTGTTTCATGTCTGTACAGAACTGTTTCCGGTCTTTATAAACCACAAATTTTACACTATTACGGATTTGATGTACAATACAAAGCTGGGTAATTGTTTCAGGAAAAACACCTTTTATAGCTTTTGTAAATCCTGCTAAATTATCAGTACAAGCGATTAAAATATCCTCAACACCTCTTGATTTTAAGTCTGATAAAACACTCATCCAAAATGATGCTGGTTCAGTTTTATTGAGCCACATACCTAAAACTTCTTTCAATCCATCAGGCCTGAGCCCAATAACCTCGTGCATTGCACTGTTAATGTATTTGCCATCAACTCGAACTTTAAGATGTACGGCATCCAACCAGACCACTAAGTATTGAGGTTCTAAATACGTTTTGACCATTCTTCAACATCTGCTAAAATCTTATTAGAAATAGTAGAAATGGTGCTTTCACTAACGCTGATGCCATAAACTGATCTGACCTGTTTACGATATCGCTACGTGTCATTCCTCGGCTGTACATCCCTAAAATAGCGTCCTCTATTTTTTGACTCATTGTTTGTCCTTTCGGAATAATTTGGGAATCAAAATTGCCGTTTCTTTCCCTGGGAATTTTTAAAACCATATCGCCAAAGGTTTCTGATTTTATGGTTTTATCGAACGAACCATTTCTACTATTCCCCGAATTATAACCTTCTTTTTGATGCTTTTCATAACCCAAATGAGCGTCTAATTCGCCCTGCAAAAGCTGTTCAATTTCTTGCTTATATAAGCTCTCAAAATAACTGTGGAAATCTTCTTTTGAGTCAAATGCTTTTGCAAAATCTTTTGGCAACTTTCCGGCTGTAATTTTCATCCTCTGTAATTTTAAATTGTTAAATGTACTCTTTTAAAATTCCCTTTTAGTTCTAGTTCTTAATTGGCGCCAATTAAGAACTAGAACTAAAAGAAATGAGTTTACACAATCTAATGACTACTCCCTATTTGGATTAAAAAACTGATTTGTTGTAAAGTATGGTTTTTTAAGTTTAATCTAAATATAAAATTATGGACTATATACCCTATAAAGACAGCGAAAGAGCAATGTGGAATGCTAATTTGAATAAAAATATTGAGGCTATAGGTGCAAGCTTAGGACTTGACGCCGCCGATATTTTGGAGGTAAAAAGAGTTACCGCCGCTAATGCAGCCGCCATTAAGGCTAGCAGCGATGCACTTTTAGCTTCAAAAGCCGCTACTGCAGCCAAGGCTTCGCAGTTAAAATCGGGAAATGCAATACTTAGAACCATTGTTCGAAAAATGAAGAGTAGTTCTACGTACACCACTGCTATTGGCACTTCGCTCGACATCATTGGCGATGATACTAGCGTCATTGATTACAACAACTATATGCCAAAAATTAAAGTGAGGGTGATGCCAGGAAAAGTCCGTATTACTTTTGTAAAAAACAAACTCGATGGCGTTACTATTTACGGCAGATTTAAAGGACAAATTGCTTGGCAGAAACTAGCTTTTGACAACTATAGTCCTTTTGAAGACAAGCGTCCGATAGCAATTCCCAACATACCGGAACACAGGGAGTATATGGCAATTGGTGTGAAACATGATGCAGAAGTTACGCTTCAAAGTGCTATTGTTGAGGCGGTTTTTGGAGGGTAGAGATGGAATAAAGTTCAGTTTCTGAAAAGATTTATTTCTGCGATAATTGTGTTTTCTAAATAAAACCTGAAACAATTATTCAACCATACGTTTCAACTTTGCTTTATCCAGAATTGTGATTTTCTTACCGTTAAGTTCAATTAATCCGAGTTTCTTAAATTCAGATAATAAGCGGATACAACTTTCTGTTGCGGTGCCTATAATACTTGCAATTTCTTCCCTAGACAGCTGCAGTTTCAGAGAATTATCTTCCATTATACCGAAATTATCCTCTAAATAAAGTAAGGTTTGTGCCAAACGTTCTTTCACGTTTTTCTGTGCCAAATTCACTAAAGTATCATCTGCTTCTTTTAAATCACCACAAACTGATTTCATAACACTCATCGAAAAAGCGTTATTATTATTGAAAAACCCTAGAATATCGCTTTTTGGAATAAAGCAAACCTCCATATCTTCCACTGCAATTGCACTTAAATTTGCAGGTTCGTCACTTATTAAAGAACGTTGACCAATTAATTCACCTTTTTGGGTTAGTTTGACAATTTGGTCTTTACCATTTGCACTTAATTTTGTCATTTTGCAAACACCCGCTTTAATACAAAAAACGCCGTTGACATTTTCACCTTCTACAAAAAGAGCTTCACCTTTTTTGAATGTCGTCGCTGTTTTGCAACTAGACATGGTGATTAATTCGTCTTTTGTCAGCGTTTTTAAAGAGCTGAATTCTCTAACTATACATTGTTCACATTTACTCATAACACACTGTTTAGTGACTGACAAAATTACATTTAATATATGACAAATATCATAGATTGGCTGAACAACTTGTTAGAAATTTGCAAAAGGTAAAAGAGTAAAGTTATGGATACTTCCCAAAGTTGTTTCCATTGTGGTTTAGAAATTAAAAAATCTGATTTAATCGTTTTTGACAATAAGGATTTCTGTTGTAGAGGGTGTCAAACCGTTTACGAAATTTTTAGTGCCAATGATTTAGGTTGTTATTATGATTTCGAAAATGCACCAGGAGCGACGCCATTAGACATTGATGGTAAATATGATTTTTTAGACAACGAAAAAATTCTCGAAAAACTTTTAGAGTTTCAAGAAGAAAATACCGCTGTGGTTTCACTTACGATTCCGCACATTCATTGCAGTTCCTGTATTTGGATATTGGAAAATTTGCATCGTCTTGAATCCGGAATTCGAACTTCTATGGTTAATTTCAATGAAAAAACCGTTCGAGTGACCTATAATTCGGATGAGGTTAGTCTGAAGAAGATTGTTAATATGTTGAGTTCAATTGGTTATGAACCCTATATCAGTTTAGAAAATTACGAAACAGGTGTAAAAACGGAAGACCGAAGTTTGACCTATAAATTAGGCGTTGCTTTTTTCTGTTTTGGAAATATCATGCTGCTTTCGTTTCCCGAATATTTCGAAGAGAATGAGTTTTGGCTCGACCAATATAAAGGTTTTTTCCGTTGGCTGATTTTTGCTTTGGCTCTGCCCACATTTTTCTACTCTGCCAGTGGTTATTATGTTTCGGCTTACAAAAGTATTCGATCGGGAATGTTGAATATTGACATCCCAATTGCTTTGGGAATTGTTGTTATGTTCGTCCGAAGCACCGTGGATATTATCATGGGACACGGTCAAGGTTTCTTTGACAGCTTATCCGGATTGATATTCTTTATGCTTTTGGGTAAAATGTTCCAAATAAAAACCTATAACTTCTTGAGTTTTGAAAGGGATTTCAAGTCTTATTTTCCAATTGCCGTTACCAAATTATCAAATGGACTCGAAGAAAGTGTACCCATTTACGACGTCATCAAAGGCGACCGTTTATTGATTCGAAACCAAGAGTTGATTCCTGTAGATGGTATTTTACTTTCGCAAGAAGCTACGTTGGACTATAGTTTTGTAACAGGTGAAGCCAATGCAATTGTCAAAAATTCAGGTGATAAAGTATTTGCAGGAGGAAAACAAATTGGGCAACTCATAGAAATGCAAGTTTTGGAAAGTGTTTCACAAAGCTACTTGACCCAATTGTGGAGTAATGATGTTTTTCAGAAGAAAGTAAACCAACATTTCAAAACAATTACCGACACGATAAGTCATTATTTTACACCAATTCTGCTTATCATTGCATTTGCAGGTTTTGGATACTGGATTTTCTTTGATGTCAATACCGCTTTTAATGTTTTTACCGCAGTTCTGATTGTCGCTTGTCCGTGTGCATTGGCTTTAACGGCTCCATTTACATTTGGAAATATACTTCGGATTTTAGGTAAGAAGAAAATTTATTTAAAAAATGCGTTGGTTATTGAGCAATTGGCAAAAGTCGACACCTTGGTTTTTGATAAAACAGGAACCATTACAACAACAGAGAAATCTACTATTGATTATAAAGGAGTAGGGCTTTCAAAACAGCAGGAAAGTTTAATAAAAAATAGCTTACGTGCCTCTAACCATCCTTTGAGCAGAATGCTTTATGCGGAACTGCCGGAGGTTGATTTCTTGAAAATGGATTCTTTTGAAGAATTTGTAGGAAAAGGAATTGAAGCGCATTATGAAGGGAATAAAATTGTTTTGGGTTCGCCCAATTTCGTAGGAACAATTCAACCACAAAATGTTGCTGAAACGAGTATTCATATCGCTATAAACGATACTTATTTAGGGAAATTTATTTTCAAAAATGCCTATCGTGAAGGTTTGTCAGAACTTTTTAAAGAGCTTTCGCAAAAATACCAACTCAACATTTTATCAGGAGATAATGATGGCGAACGGGAATTTCTGGAAGCATTTTTACCACCCAATACAAATCTTATTTTCAATCAAAAGCCGGAACAGAAATTAGATTTCATCAAAAACTTGCAAGACAGTGGGCGAAATGTAATGATGATTGGCGACGGACTCAATGATGCTGGAGCTTTAGCGCAAAGTAATGTGGGGATATCCATATCAGAGAATGTAAATGTTTTTTCACCGGCTTGCGATGCGATACTAGATGCTAGTGAGTTTTATAATATTGGTAACTTCCTGAAGCTCTCACAAAAAGCAATTAGAACGATTAAAATGAGTTTTACCTTATCGTTACTATATAATGTAGTAGGTTTGGGTTTTGCGGTTACAGGAAATTTATTGCCATTAGTTGCCGCTATTATTATGCCGTTTAGTACTATTACTATTGTGAGTTTTGTAACGATAATGAGTACTATTTATGCAAAAAAACTGCATTTAAAATAATATTGAGTTTATGATATTTATCATAAAATTTAGTTAACAAACCCAGTAATTTTGTCCTAACACAAATTAGAGGTATGAGTGTCATTTATTTATTAATATCCGTAAGTATATTCGTTGCTATCGTTTTTTTTATTGCTTTTATAATGGCAGTAAAAAAAGGACAATATGATGATGATTATACGCCTTCCGTCAGAATGCTTTTTGACGATGAAATAAAAACAAAACCAAAACAAATTAAAACAACCCCTGAAAAAAAAGTCTAATATGGAGATGCAACAATTTTATTACGACAACAAAATTGTAAAGAAGTTCATTTATGCTACTATCATCTTTGGAGTAGTAGGAATGAGTGTCGGTCTATTATTGGCCACAATGTTTTTGTTCCCTAACATAACTGACGGTATATCGTGGTTAAGTTTCGGACGATTACGACCTTTACATACGAATGCAGTGATTTTTGCTTTCGTAGGAAATGCATTCTTTGCCGGAATGTATTATTCCATGCAACGATTACTAAAAGCCAGAATGTACAGTGACTTATTAAGTAACTTACATTTTTGGGGATGGCAATTAATTATAGTTGCTGCTGCAATAACACTTCCTTTAGGTTACACTTCTTCAAAAGAATATGCCGAATTAGAATGGCCAATAGATATTGCAATCGCATTCATCTGGGTGGTGATGGGTATCAACATGATTGGAACGATGTTAAGACGTCGGGAACGACACTTGTACGTTGCAATTTGGTTTTACCTTGCTACATTCGTAACCGTTGCTGTTTTACATATTTTCAACAGTTTAGCACTTCCGGTTAGTGCTTTAAAAAGTTATTCTGTTTATGCCGGAGTTCAAGATGCCTTGGTGCAATGGTGGTACGGTCACAATGCAGTAGCGTTTTTCTTAACGACTCCTTTCTTGGGATTGATGTACTACTTCGTTCCTAAAGCTGCAAATCGTCCGGTTTATTCGTACCGACTTTCTATTATTCACTTCTGGTCGTTGATTTTTATTTATATCTGGGCTGGACCGCACCACTTGTTGTATTCGGCTTTACCGGATTGGGCTCAGAATTTAGGAGTAGTATTCTCATTGATGCTATTGGCTCCATCTTGGGGTGGAATGATTAACGGACTATTGACCTTACGAGGTGTTTGGGATAAAGTTAGAGTAGAACCTGTTTTGAAATTTTTCGTTGTAGCTATTACGGGTTATGGTATGGCAACATTTGAAGGTCCAATGCTTTCGCTTAAAAATGTAAATGCTATTGCACACTTTACAGACTGGATTGTAGCACACGTACACGTTGGGGCATTAGCTTGGAACGGTTTCATGGCATTTGGTATGATTTACTGGTTGGTTCCTAGAATGACAAAAGGAAAACTATTCTCAACTAAATTAGCCAACTTACACTTTTGGTTAGGAACATTAGGAATTATTTTATATGCCTTACCAATGTACGTTGCAGGTTTCTTGCAAGCTTCTATGTGGAAACAGTTTAATCCTGATGGAACTTTAATGTACGGGAACTTCCTAGAAACCGTTACTCAAATTATTCCTATGTATTGGATGAGAATGTTTGGTGGAGTCCTTTATATTTTAGGAATGTTGATATTGGTTTACAATATTTATAGAACACTTCGTGCTAATGATGCCATTGAAGATGATTATGCAGAAGCACCCGCTTTAGCACCAATTAATAAAGGAAGATTGAAAGGGGAGAAATTCCACCCATGGTTAGAGCGTCGTCCTATCCAGTTGACTATTTTAGCTACAATCGCTATTTTAATTGGAGGAATTGTTCAGATTGTACCTACTATTATGGTCAAATCTAATATTCCAACAATTGCTGCGGTAAAACCGTACACACCATTAGAACTTCAAGGTCGCGACATTTACATCCGTGAAGGTTGTGTGGGATGTCACTCTCAGCAAGTTCGTCCATTTAGAAGTGAAGTAGAACGTTACGGACCACAATCTAAAGCAGGAGAGTACGTGTACGATCACCCATTCCTTTGGGGTTCAAAACGTACAGGTCCAGATTTGATGAGAGTTGGTCAGAAATACAACGACAACTGGCACTTTAACCACATGTGGGATCCGCAAAGTACATCAGCAGGTTCAATCATGCCAGGTTACAAATGGTTGTTTGACAATGAAGCTATGGACAATTCTGATATCGAAACGAAATTAGAAGTGATGCAAACCTTAGGTGTTCCTTATACGGATGCTGAAGTTGCAAACGCAAGAAAAGCGATGGCAATTCAAGCACAAGGAATTGAAGACAACTTACATGCAGATCCTGACTTTGTAAAAAGTTACGAAAACAGTAAGAAAGCAGCTGCCGCAAATGGAGAGAAATTCGTACCAATGAGCGAACGTGAAATTGTAGCAGTAATTGCATACTTGCAACGTTTGGGTACTGATATTAAAGTAAAAGATAACGCTAAAAAATAAAGCTATGTTTGAAGCAATAAAACACAATATGGAGACAATAGTTGGGGTAGCAATATACCCCATCATCTCCCTACTTATTTTCTTTTTCTTCTTTGTAGGATTGGGAATATGGGTTTATGGTTATAAAAAAGAAGCAATTGACGACATGAGTCAAATTCCATTAAACGATTAATTAAATTTTAAAACACAGAAACATGAAAAAACTTATTCCAGCTTATGTGAGAGTGCCCGTGCTGTTTTTTATAGTTGCATTAACCATGGAATTCTTTATCGACTCCGGTAGTAAGCCAGCATTCATAGAATTTCCCATGGTTTCACTCTTTCTTCTATTCTTCTTGTTTTTATTAATTGCAGTTGAAATTACGATTAGTGCTGTTGATAATGTTACCTATCAATTACTATCTGAAGAAGAAAAACAAAAATTGGCGTCAGAGGAAAACTTAAGTGTATCCGAAAGCACGTGGTATAAAAACATGATGCAGAAGTTGACCAGAACCAGACCAATGGCAATGGAAGGCGAATTGCTACTAGACCACGATTACGACGGTATCAAAGAACTTGATAATGATTTACCGCCTTGGTGGAAATACCTTTTTATCATTTCAGTTATTTGGGGAGTTGCTTATTTTATTCATTATGAAATGCTAGGCGGCGACGACCAAGAAATGGAATTGAAAAAGGAAATTGCAGAAGCTCAAATAGCACTTGAAGAATACAAAAAAACAGCACCGGATGTTATGGATGCTGACAAAGTAACGCTACTTACGGAAGCGGGTGACTTATCAAAAGGAAAAGCAATATACCAAACCAATTGTGCGGCTTGTCACAAAATAGATGGTGGTGGTCAAATTGGACCTAACTTAACAGACGAACATTGGGTACTAGGTGGTGGAATCAAGAATGTATTCCATACTATTTCTGAAGGTGGACGTGATGGAAAAGGAATGGTAGCCTGGAAATCAATTTTGAAACCAACAGAAATCCAACAAGTAGCGAGTTATGTATTGTCGTTGCAAGGAACAAATCCAGCTGATGCAAAAGCGGCAGAAGGTGATGTGTGGAATGAAGAAGCAGCAACGGAAGCAAGTCCAGAAGTGGCAACAAAATAAATAAAACAAAATATCATGTCGGAACCGTATGAAGATGAATCTTTCAGAGATACGATAGGAACGCTAGATAAAGAGGGTAACCGGAAATATATTTTTCCTAAAAAACCGCATGGAAGATTTTATAAATACAGGCAATACGTAAGTTATCTTCTGTTAGCCATTTTAGTGGCAAATCCGTTTATAAAAGTGAACGGTAACCAATTCATGATGTTTAATGTTCTGGAAA
Organism: Flavobacterium sp. SM2513; assembly: GCF_050908145.1. Taxonomy (GTDB): domain Bacteria; phylum Bacteroidota; class Bacteroidia; order Flavobacteriales; family Flavobacteriaceae; genus Flavobacterium. The sequence goes on from NZ_CP194228.1 coordinate 2,200,788, forward strand.
GAAGATTTAATATTTTTGGATTCCCTTTTTGGCCACAAGACTTTTACTTATTCGTAATAGCAATGTTGGTTGGAGTGGCATTTTTACTCTTGTTTACCGTTGTATTCGGACGGATATTTTGCGGATGGATTTGTCCACAAACCATATTCTTAGAATTAGTTTTCCGTAGAATTGAGTATTGGATAGATGGCGACCGTGGTTCACAAATCCGATTAAATAAACAAAAATGGGATGCTGAGAAAATCCGTAAACGGGTAACCAAATGGATTATCTTTTTTATCATTTCATTCTTGATTGCCAATGTATTTCTCGCCTACTTAATAGGTAGTGACCAACTGTTTTTGATGATGCAAGATGGACCGGCGGTTCACACCAGCAATTTCATCTCCCTGTTGATTTTTACAGGAGTGTTTTACTTTGTTTTTGTATGGTTTAGAGAGCAAGTTTGTATTATAGCTTGTCCTTATGGAAGGTTGCAAGGTGTACTTTTAGACAATAAATCCATCAATGTTGCGTACGATTTTGTTCGTGGCGAAAAAGAGGAGGGTAGAGCCAAATTCAATAAAAAAGAAGACCGAGCATCTACCGGAAAGGGAGATTGTATTGATTGCAACCAATGTGTGAATGTGTGCCCGATGGGTATCGATATCCGAAACGGAACGCAACTGGAATGTACCAATTGTACCGCTTGTATTGACGAATGTGATACCATTATGGAAAGCGTCAACTTACCTAAAGGCTTGATTCGGTACGCTTCTGAAGATGAGATTGTCAAAAAAGAACCGTTCAAGTTTACGGCTCGAATGAAAGGATATAGTGCATTGTTGGTTATTTTAATAGGCGTGCTAATCGGAATGTTGTTCTTGAGAAATGATGTGGAGGCAACTATTTTACGATTGCCAGGACAACTTTTTGAACATAAAGGAGCCAACATTAGCAATGTGTACACCTACAAGATCATTAATAAAACGATTAAAGATTACGACAACGTTCATTTCAAAATTTTGGAACCAAAAGGAACCATCAAGAATGTAGGAAATGATGGGGTGACGTTAAAACGCGAGGGCGTATCACAAGGAACTTTGTTCATCGAAATTGAGCAAGCCTTATTGGACGGCGATAAAACGAAGGTGAAAATTGGTGTGTTTAATGGTGAGGATTTGCTGGAAACGACCACCACTAACTTTTTAGGACCGCGAACATTTAATTAGATAGTTATGAAAATCAAAATAGGCTGGGGAACGTCAATTGTAATAGCAATTGCACTGTTTATGTCCTTTATTCTGTACTTTGTGATTAAAGTACAGTCGGATTCAAAATACGATAATGACTTAGTAGTAGAAGAATATTACAAGAAAGATGCACTTTATGGCGAAGATTACATCAAGATGCAAAACGCAGCAGATTTAGTGGAGAAACCAATGGTCATCCAAACCAACGATTCCGTTGAAATTAAATTTCCTTCCTCAATGAATCTTCAAGAAATTAAAGGAACAGTGTCCTTTTACCGACCGTCTAACAAGAAATTGGACTTTCAAGTACCAATTTTATTGTCAAAACCATCTTTACTCATACCTAAAACTAATTTGGTAGGCGGTCGTTGGGACATTAATTTAGATTGGGATTACCAGTCTAAAACCTATAAATTAAAAGAAACAATTTACATCAACTAATTAAATCATAATGCTGTACACGGCGTTTATATTTGGCCTTATTAGTAGTTTTCATTGTGTAGGGATGTGTGGTCCTATCGCAATGATGCTGCCTGTTGACCATCAAAACTCTACCCGAAAAGCATTTCAAGTTGCCACTTATCATCTCGGCCGAATGACAGCTTATGCCACCATCGGACTCATTTTTGGCGCGTTGGGAAAAGGTTTTTTTATGGCGGGAATGCAGCAACAACTTTCGATAGCTGTAGGTGTTTTGATGATTGCTTTTATTCTTGTTCCTGAACGCAAATTGGCCCAATACAACTTCTCCAAACCCGTTTATAAAATCATTTCCAAAGTAAAATCTTCTCTCGGAAAACAATTTAAAAACAAAAGCTACAAATCACTTTTCACCATCGGTTTACTCAACGGTTTCCTGCCTTGCGGAATGGTTTACGCGGCACTCTTTGGCGCCATTGCCATGCAAAGTGTTGTTTTCGGAGCCTTTTACATGATGCTTTTTGGTCTTGGAACGATGCCTTTAATGAGTGTCGTTATTTATGTCAACTCTTTTGTTACGCCCTCTTTTCGTAATAAAATCCAGCATGTTATTCCTTATGTAGCCGTCTTTATCGGCTGTCTTTTTATCTTAAGAGGTTTAGGTTTAGGCATTCCCTACATTTCTCCTTCTACTATGAGTTTGTTTGTGAGTGAAGGTGCGAATTGTTTTTGATAATAGTATCTGTAAAACCTTTAATCTTAATTTAGAAAACTTATATTCTATCTTTTTTCTTATTTTTGATTTTCAATCCTTTTGCTATATTTACAGTTTAAGAATTGAAATTTAAGTGTAAAATCAATCATTGCTATAAATAGTTGTAGCCTAATTTTGCAAAATAAAATGGCAGATAGAACCATACCCTATAACAATTGAGTAGTTGTATAAACGAAATACAAACTGCAAGACAACATATTGCCATCAAAGTAAACCAAAGCACTATTTCGGTTTATTGGAATATAGGTGCATTATTGTCTCAAAAAGTACAAGTTGCATCTTATGGGAATAGTATAATTTTGAAATTATCTGAAGATCTCAAAATGAAATTTCCAGACATGGGACTTTCTCCCAGAAATTTGTGGAATATGAAAAAATTTTATGATAGGTTTTGCAATGCAGATACAAAACTGCAACGCTCCGTAGCAGTTTTGCCATGGAGTCATAATTTACTGATAATGAGCAAGGCCACTTCAGATGATGAAGCACTATTTTATGCTTCAAAAACGGTAGAAATGGCTTGGACAAGAGATATTTTGCTAAACTATATCAAAGCGGGAGCTTATTTGCAAGAAACCACTACAGTAAAAAGTAATAATTTTAAAGAAACATTACCAGAAAACGTAGCCAGTTATGCTAACGAACTTTTAAAAAGTAGTTATAATTTGGGTTTTCTAGGCGTTACAGCATCCTTAAAAGAACGCGATTTAGAAAAGCGACTGGTCGAAAAAATAAAGCATTTTATTTTAGAATTAGGCAAAGGTTTTTCATTCATTGGTAATCAATATCGGTTAGAATATAATGAAAAAGAATATTTTGTGGATATGTTATTTTACAATCGTGATTTAAAATCACTTGTAGCAATTGAACTCAAAATAGGTGAATTTCAACCTGAATATATTGGTAAAATGAATTTCTATCTTTCATTACTAGACAAATTTGAACGAAAAAAAGACGAAAACCAACCCATTGGAATTATTTTGTGTGCTGATAAAAATCATTTGGACGTAGAAATTGCTTTACAAGACATCAATAAACCAATTGGTGTTGCTGAATATAAATTACTATTGCCTAAAAATCAATTGGAAGAACTAATTATAAAAGAAATGCAGTAGTTTTTAAAGGCGTTTGCAAAATGAACAGCAAAATCTAAAGGCTCTTCGATACTCTCCAACCTCAAACCCACTTCATTCTTTACATAAACGTAACTTACCCAACTTCATCAGACAAGTTCAAGAATGATTTTACAGTATTACAAAAATAAAACAGCCCTTTTTTTATCAAAAAAACACTTCATTTCATAATTAGCAAATCATGTCAGGCATTCAAATTAATACAATTTCCTGTCAGAAGTAAGTATCAAGCCTTCAGAAGTACGAAAAACGTTTTCAGAAGTAACCATCAGGCTATCCGAAGACTGTTTCAGGTTATCCGATGACCATTTCAGACTGTCCGATGACCGTTTCAGGCTGTCCGTTGACCGTTTCAGGGTATTTTTTTGTCATTTGAGCACCTCTAGCGTTCTTTTTTGAATGATTTGGCTATTTTTAATAGCATTTGGTGGTTGTTGGGAAATGGCTGTTTTTTTCTGATGGGTTGAGAGATGCTAGTAGCCGAAAAATCGCTTTGGACTTAATGCTTAAAGGTATTAAAGACAATAGCTTTGAAGATAGAAAATATGGATTGGCTTTCTGGACGGATATCAAAACCAGATACGATGCCTTGGTAAAATTATCAAGAGAATTAGATGGCGGTATATCGGATAAAGTGGGTGATAAAAATGTATTGAAAGCGGAACTTCACGAAATTTTAAAGTCGATTATTACTGTTTTAGAAGGAAATTTCCCGAGAACCTATCACGAACAACTCCGCAAGTGGGGATTCCAGAAAGAGAAATATTAATGATTGTTTATAAAAAAATGCCTTGGGAATCGGGGCATTTTTTTTGGGATGCTAGTGAGGATACGCTGCATTTTAGTACATCCTTTCGTCTTACTTTTCTACACATGACTTTTAGATACGGTTAAAATGAATTCCTATTTGTATACTGCTTCCAACCGTGTTTTGCTTTTGAATGGGTTAAATATAAACCATTTTTAAAACCTCAAAGGCACTATTCCCTACACGATTTTTGGTTTCTTTTTAGTACACATTGATGTAATATTTTATAGTTTTAGTTGTACTCTCGCCAACATATAACGCCCTACTATCCCCTAAATGCCATTAATTTTGTTATATTTGGTTGAATCAGAGCGCGATTCTTAAAAATATCTCGTTCAACTAAATAATAAAATATTGAAAAGCATCGTATTTTTATTACTCTTACTGCCCACATATTTATTTCCTTACACAACAAATTCATTCGCATGCAAGTATCAGGTGTCAACCAATTACGATACGATGGTTCGTACGGTGCTGTTTCCAAAAAAACTGCAGAGGCTCAAGCAGCTAGTGAATGCATCTACAACTTTCCCCGCTGATTATTTAGATGCAGGTACTGCAACTTCCAACATCTGGGATTATATAGGCGTATGGCAGTACGGCAAAAACCAAGAAACTATAGCGATTTCCAAGTCTATAGCAGGATCAAACTTATCCATTCAGTACAATGCAAGTAGTGACGATTATGAAGACCGCTATTTTGAAAATGCGACCTTCAAGGACGGAAAAATTTATGGCGATTTTTATGGTGGAACATGAAATGTTATTTTAGAAATAGAAAATAGTAATTTGTTACTCACCATCAATCCGTTTCATGAGTTTACACCTTTAAAAAAACAATTGTTTAAAAGAAGTACACCGTTAATTTATAAATACAGCACAGAAACAAACAGTAGCACGGGATGTCTGCCTGCTGGAAGTCGGTTTTTAGTGGCGGCAACTGTAGTAAACAACATTCCGATACCCGAAAAAAGTAGCAATCAGTTTTCAGAAATTCCTTCATTTTTAAAGAACAGCAAGTATTGTACTCCCACAAAAATGTCAGATGCCAAACCTTTATTTATTGCAGAAAATAGAGCCGAGAATGACTTGATAAAATGCAATGATAGTGAGCGTTTTATCAAGCAATTGTACACTATAGAAAAATTAAAAGTACACACCACTTTAGTGGAAGTTGCTGAACAAAATACGGTAGGACAGAAAAAACTATTGATTGATAAGGAAGTGTATGCAAAATTGAGTTTACAAAAAATAAACCAGTATTACACGCAATTGTACATTACAGGCACAGTAGATTTAACGGCCGAATTTTATTCAATCACGGTTGACTTTCAATCGGAAGACGAGTATTTTACATATTTAATTAACTACGATAAGCAGGGAAATTATGCCGATCACCTACTCATTGGCAGAAGCGATTATGTAGAAAGTTTTACACCCATTCTGCCCATTTTTGCTCCAGGCGAAGTGTATGTGAATGCCACGATTTGGGTAGATACCAACGTAGAAACAAGTGGCTATCGTACTTATGATTCTAAAAGATATGTTATCAACGCAAAAGGACAGTTTGTAGCCATGAATTATGCGCCTTCTTATAGTCCAACTTCAATGGAATCTAAACTAATAGCCACACAAACGATAAAGAGTACGAGCTATGCCAACCCGCGTTTGCGCTTGTATTTAGATTTAAAAAATGCCAATAATCCTACTGGAGGATATGGCACAGGGTTATACACTACCTTAATTTCTGAAAACGGAAGCGAGGCAACCATTCCAATGGATTTATCTGCCGTTTGTGGGTTTTATGCACCGCCTTATGGGAGTTTTATAGGTCCGATAGGTCCACTGCAAAAACTGTTTTTTGCCCATACTCAAGAGGGAATACAACAAGGTTTGAAGATGGAATTTTACCTGAAAGACATTAATAACGACGGTATCGATGATTTAATTCTTCAAATTACAGACAATAGCTACGTTGTTGCTCCTGTAGATTACGTTTGTTTTATAAAGGAAGGAGGCACGTGGAACTACAGTGTGTTCAATGAAGTGGCAAATGCCTTTTCTAAAAATTACAATATCCCTTATGAGATGGTTTTTAAATCTTTTTATAAATCAGGGACTCCTCCAAATTCATTTAGTGTTGCAGTAGAAAGCAAAGAAGGCCTACTTCTGAAAAAGCATGAGAACCTTATTTATAGTTTTAAAATTAAAGACAGTGAGAAAAGAGTGAGCATTGCAGTGGCGGAAAAAGGAACGTATATTGTGTATAGGTTTGGGACCAAAACCAAAATAGAACTGGAATATGTAGCAGAACTGACAGATGAAACCAAGAAATTCAAGTACTACAAGGATGACCGAACCCTCGTACCGCCACGCAATTATTTAGAGCATCTAAGTTTTAAAAAAGGGGATTACGACTATTCGGTATTTAACAATTATATTGAAAGCACGCCTGAAAAAGGAATTGATATTCCTACACAAAATGGTGTGGGAATTAGAGTACGAAATATAAAAACAGGTAAAATTTCAGTTCTTGAAGCAGATCAAAATTCCATTCAAGGGGCTTTAGGGTTGGCAAAGCTTAGTACGAAATAGACTAAGAATTTGCAAATAAAAACTTTTATTTTACCTGTGCAACTGCCCCAGCAAATAAACACAACAGCTAGCGCGATGCCTCTAGCTCGTGCCCACAAAAAGGAGCAGCGAAACAAGTCAATAAAATAAAAAGCAACTCGAGAGGGTTGCTTTTTATTTTATTACCAGCGTTAAAAAGGCTCTTATTATCTTTTTAATAATTTGGAACTCGTTACAAAGTACCAGTTGAGATATCAATGAAGAAACCATTATCATTACGAAGTTAAATTCATCCATCAATCTTTGTTTTTTTCTGTAAGAGCTACTTTTATCAATTTTTGTATCGAATCCAGAGGCGAGTCTGTCCTAATTAATTGTATTTACTTTGCATAAAGCGGTCATAAATAAACAAATAATTGGCCCTTGCTAAATTAACTTCGTCCTTTAAATAGCATTGCAAAACCGAAATTAGCGTTGTGCCTTTATCTTCAATACTGGTATTATTCATTTGGAAAATTATGTAGAATAAATCTTTTAATGTAATAAATATCAGCCTTTAGTTCTGATTTTTCTATTCCTAATGCTTTATATTTAATGAATTATACTTTTTGTCCTGTGCCAAAAGATTTTCGATAATAAATAAATTTATTGACTTAGGTCAAATAATCTGACTTAAGACAACACTAGTTTTGCCATTCAAATAATAACAAGAATTTAAAATGGTACTTACAGAAGTAGACACATTAAAAATAGTTGGAAACGACAGTCAGGAACGATTAGAAAAAGCCTTAATACATCTTCAAAATGGAAAGGGAATTATTTTAATGGATGATGAAGACAGAGAAAATGAAGGTGATTTAATATTTTCGGCTCACAACATGACTAATGACCATATGGCACTCATGATTAGGAAATGCAGTGGTATTGTTTGCCTTTGTTTAACTAATGAAAAAGCGGATGCACTTCAATTACCCTACATGGTAAAGGAAAACACGAGTAGTTTTCAAACGCCTTTCACGATTTCTATAGAAGCGAGAGAAGGTGTGACTACAGGAGTTTCTGCCAAAGATAGGTTGACAACTATACAAGTGGCATGCAATGAAAATGCTAGAAGCACTGACTTAGCCAAACCGGGTCATATTTTTCCTTTAAGAGCAAATAAAAATGGTGTTCTAGGAAGAAAAGGGCATACGGAAGGCAGTGTAGATTTAATGAAATTAGCTGGCTTAAAACCAGAAGCCGTACTTTGTGAATTAATGAACGACGACGGAACAATGGCAAATGCGGACACGATTTTACAATTTGCATATGAGCAGGATTTGAAGGTCCTAACCATACAGGATATTATCCATTATCGTAAATTTGTACGAGACTATAGATAAATGAGAAATTACACAGAACTTACCAAATTCATAAAAAAGAATATTACAATTGAAGATGAAGATTTAAAAATCGTGTTATCTTATTTTAAAACAGTACAAAAAAACAAAAATGAGATTTTACTTTCAAATGGAATAAATAGTCAAGTTAGCTATTTTGTAAAAAAAGGTTGTTTAAGGCTATTTTACATCGATGAGGAAGGGAAAGATATTACCCGTTATATTGCTTTTGAAAATCAATTTGCAACAGAACTCGTTAGTTTTATAACCAATGAACCTGCTCAAGAAACGATTCAAGTCATTGAAAACAGTGAACTTCTCTATATTACCCACGACGACTTTAGATTTCTTATGACTATTATTCCCAAATGGAAAGATTTTTATAGTATCTACTTGGAAAAAGCCTACGTTAATAATTCAAAAAGATTAATTTCCTTTACCACACTCGATGCTTCAGAGCGCTACAAACAATTATTTAAAATAAACCCCGATATTGTTAAGCGTTTGCCTAACAAAATAGTGGCTTCTTATATTAATATATCACAGGAAACTTTAAGTAGAATAAAATCTAAAATTTAATAATCAGTAAAAAATATACCACATCTAAAACATAGAAACATGAAATACATACTAGTACTCGGGCTATTCTTGTTACAATTTAGCGGTTATGCACAATCGCTTGAGACAAAATCTAATTCTGAAAAGAGTAATGACAAGTTGTTATTAACCATCTTTCTTAAACATGATCAAAGCATGAACTTAAATGAAATTGAAAAAATAAGAACTAGTCAAGGTTTTTATGAAAATTTCCCTCCAGAAGGTGTCTCTATTGTTAATTGGTTTGTGGTCATGGGGCTTGGTCAAATGGTGGTGTTGGAACTTCCTGCTTCTAAATTATCAGCTGTAAATTTAGCAATTGAGCGTACTGCATGGAAGGCTTTTAAAACAGAAATTTATCCCACTTACAATCTTTATCCTATTCTAGAAAATAAGTTAAAAAATAAGACAAAGGTATCTTACTAAAATTTTAGAGTATAGAAACAGCAAGCAGACCTACTATACAGTCTGAGTTACAGAATAAAAGCATTTGCAATTTTTACATGCAAAACCTGTAGCAAACATTCAATACAAAATCATTATGGCAATTTATGCAATTGGAGATATACATGGCAGTATAAATGCGTTACGAACTATTTTTCAGCAGGGCTTAATAATAGAGAATGACAAAGTAGTTTTTCTGGGAGATTACATTGACAAAGGAACGAGTAGTAAAGATGTCATAGATTGGTTGATAAAAAAAAGTAAAGTATTTGACTTCGAGTTTATTTTGGGCAATCATGAGATAATGATGACCACTGCCAAATATTCGCCTGAAATATTTGTAGAGTGGATGCATGATTACGGAGGAACCTTCACCTTAGACTCCTATAACATTCATGACTACCAAAACTGGATGGATAAAATTGATAAAACGCATTGGGCTTTTATTGATTCTTGCTTACCGTATTTGGAAATTGGAGCATTCATTTTCGTTCATGCAGGATTGGAAAGAAACAAGAGTTTAAGCGAACAGAATAGCCATGATTTATTTTCAAAAAAGTTTGAAGAACCCGTAATGTATCACCCAAAAAAAACGTTGATTTGTGGACATACCGCACGGAAAAATGGAGAAATAGCCAATTTTAAGCATACCATTTGTATTGATACGTATGCACACGGCGGGATGTGGTTAACTTGTTTGAATGTGGAAACAGGCGAGTTCTTAAAAGCAAATAACACTGGACTAATTGAAAAAGGAAGACTCAAAGAATACACTTCATCGCTCAAATAAATTTAGCTCGTTTGAGGAAGTGTTCCCCCAGACAGCCCCAGCAAATAAACACAACCGCTAGCGTGATGCTTCTTGACTCGTGCCGATAAAAAGGAGCAGAGATACAAGATAATAACATAAAAAGCAACTCAAGAGGGTTGCTTTTTATGTTACTACCCAAATTAAAAACGCTGTTATGTTCTTTTTAAGAAATTGTGTACGCTTTACAATCGAGCATTATTTGGGTAATGGACTATTTTAGAAAAATATTCTACCAAATGTTACACAAAGAGAACTACAAAATGAAACTTTTTAGCTCAACAAATCATTTTAATAGTTACAACTGCCCTTTAAAATGTTGCAGCTGCCACAATTAAAGTTGTTTTTGGCGTTCACAATGTTGTAGGTGGTATAATCAAAATTATATTTAGTATCTGTAATGTTATAGACTTCCATTTCAAATATGGCTTTAACCCAAAACCCACTACCATATATTTTAAAAATATTTTCCCTATTTTGCGAACAAATCAGTACCTATGAATAACGCACCATTTATTACAGACGATACCATCGTTTTTGGATTACTAATGCTTCTTTTGGCATTTGTATTTTACACGTCAGGTAAACAAGAAGGATTTTGGAAAAAATTCTATGTCGTGTTTCCTTCCTTATTAATGTGTTATTTATTGCCTTCTATATTTAGTTCACTCAACATTATTTCTCCCGAATGGACCGAAATAGGCGAAGGCGGCGAAATCATTACCAAGAAATCATCCATTTACTTTGTAGCAAGTCGGTATCTACTTCCAGCAGCTTTGGTACTAATGACGTTGAGTATTGACTTAAAAGCGATGTTCAAGCTAGGGCCAAAAGCCTTAATCATGTTTTTTACCGGAACCATCGGAGTCATCATCGGTGGACCAATAGCGGTTTTAGTCATGTCCATTTTTTCACCTGAAACCGTTGGTGGTGCTGATTTTGACGCAGTGTGGCGTGGACTTGCAACCATAGCCGGAAGTTGGATAGGAGGAGGAGCCAATCAAGCCGCGATGTTTGAAGTTTTCAAATACAATCCGGACAAATACGGAGCCATGGTTTTGGTTGATATTGTAGTCGCTAATATTTGGATGGCGTTTCTATTATTTGGTATTGGCCGAAAAGAGAAAATTGACAACTGGCTGAAAGCTGATACAAGTTCAATAGAAGAATTAAAAGATAAAATGACGACGTATGCTGCAAATGTAACGCGGAATCCAAGTCTAACCGACTTGATGGTAATTCTCGGAATCGCTTTCACTGCCGTAGGACTGGCACATTGGGGAAGTAACTCCATTTCTGATTTGCTTAAAGCAAACTTTGAAATTGTAAACGACCCAACCAGTTTTGCCTCCACATTTGGCGACCGATTCTTCTGGATGGTAACCTTTGCCACAGCACTCGGAATTATATTTTCGTACACCAAATTAAAGCAGTACGAAGGAGCAGGAGCCAGTAAAATAGGAAGTGTTTTTATCTACATTCTGGTGGCGTCCATCGGTATGAAAATGGATTTGGGTTCTGTAGCCAGTAATCCAGGTTTGTTGGTTGTAGGATTAATCTGGATGGCCATCCACGTGTTGCTTTTAGTAATCGTTGCCAAACTTATCAAAGCACCCTTTTTCTTTCTTGCCGTAGGAAGTAAAGCCAATATTGGTGGAGCCGCTTCGGCCCCCATTATTGCTTCAGCATTTCATCCTTCATTAGCAAGTGTTGGGGTTTTGTTAGCCGTTTTTGGTTACGTTGCCGGAACATATGGCGCATTATTAGCCGCGTTCTTAATGGAAATTGCAGCACCTGTTTAAGTGTTGTACGTTTTTTAGAATCACATCTTTAGGCATCTTTTGATCCATGTTCCTGCCATCCGCTAAATCTTTTCCCGCATGAAAAATGCGGGAAAAGGATACCGCTTCTGTCAGGGATAGTCAAACCATCTTCAGGCTTTTTTTTAGCTTTTGGGCTTTGAGGATAAAAACACAAAAAGATAGAAAAGCTAATTTTCTGTTTAACGTTATAGGTTGTATATTACACTTGCGTACTTCAAGTTCCCCTCCTTCGGAGAGCCTGTCCCGAAAAATCGGGAGGTTAGGGGAGGATTAAACCGTCATCGAAAACAACTGTCTTTCCGGTGCTTTTCGTTGCAATCGCATATCAAAAGCCATACAAATGTTTCGCACAAAGGCTTTTCCCTTCTCGGTAACTTGAATACCATCAATGATAAATTCAAGCAATCCGTCTTCTTCAAACACTTTAAGTTGAGGTAGAACTTCGTAAATTTCATCAAAATAAGTGGCGCCTGTACTCCAAGTTGTGTGAAACTTACACATGATATTCAAAATATGTTGCCGTACTTTTAAATCTTCTTCAGTTAAAATATGACCTTTGTTTACAGGAATCTTGTCCCATTCCAACATTTGATAGTAATCATCAAAACTCTTCACATTTTGACCAAAACCAAACCAACTGTCGCTAATTGCCGAAACGCCTAAGCCAATCATCAGTTGGGTTTTAGAAGCGCTATACCCCATAAAGTTTCGGTGTAAATTTCCTTTATGATAAGCAATCGTCATAGCATCCTGCGGTACTGCAAAATGATCCATCCCAATTTCAAGATAACCACTTTCGTCCAATTTTCTCTTTCCTTCTTCATACATTTCGCGTTTTGCATCGTCTTTTGGTACATCTTCATCTTTAAAACCACGTTGTCCGTTTCCTTTAATCCAAGGCACATGAGCATAACTATAAAATGCCAATCGGTCGGGAAATAACGATTTTGTTTTTTCTATCGTGTCGTAAATGTCTTCTAAAGTTTGAAACGGCAGTCCGTAAATCAAATCATGACTGATGGAAGTATAGCCAATTTCTCTTGCTAAATACGTAACTTTTGCCACATTTTCAAAAGGTTGAATTCTATTAATTGCTTTCTGAACCGTTTCAGAATACGATTGAACACCAAAACTGACACGTCTGAAACCTAAATTATACAAGCTTTGCAAATGCTCTCGGGTCGTATTGTTGGGATGCCCTTCAAAACTCATTTCACATTCCGGATGTTTATTTGCGAAAGCAAAAATTCCGTTGATTAAATCTTGTAAATTATTGCTGGAGAAAAAAGTGGGAGTTCCACCACCTAAATGAATTTCTTTGATAACAGGTTTCTCATCAAAAAGCTCCGAATACAAACGGCATTCTTTCAAAACCGCTTTAATATACGGGTCTTCAACTGCATGGTTTTTCGTGATTCGTTTAAAACATCCACAAAAAGTACACAAGCTTTCGCAAAAAGGCAAGTGAATGTACAAACTGATTCCTTCTGCCGAATTACTCTGAATGAATGATTTCTTAACACTTTCCAGCCACAATTCGTGCGAAAAAGTATCCTCTTCCCAATACGGAACTGTTGGATAACTGGTATATCTTGGACCCGGAACGTTGTATTTTTGAATTAGTGAAGTTTTCATAGACTTAATTTGAATGTCAAAATTAAGTCGGTTGTGTTTAATTAAAAATGATAATTGTCATATTGGGGAAATGATACCAATACCAACTGATGTTGAAGAATGATTTAATGCTGATTTCTGAAAGGCAGAAAGATTATTTTTGTTTTTGAAATTTCTTTATTAAAAGTTGAATACCCATAACTATGGCGACTACTATGAAAGTAATAATTCCTAGAGACAGCATTGCAAATTGCCCCATTCCGCATCTAAACTCATTGTTTTTAGGTTCAATTGAGATGATTTGTAGGGCAATCACTATGAATACTATTTGAGCAAATAGGTTTATCAAACAAATTAAATCAAAATTCCATTTAACTTTTTTCAATATAGAAAGTGAACCAAGGACGATTTGTGAGATAAGAGGAAGAACAATAATGAAGCAGGAAAGTGTAAATGGATTCATCTATATGAGGTATTAAATTTTTTATAAATGCATTTTGTCAGGTAAACTACATACAAATATTAGATACTATCAATCCCCTCATTCTTAATATTTTCCAATAGATTTTTTAATTCCTTTAAACTATCAGGAAGCGGATTAAATATAATTTCTTTATTTAATTCAAGTACAATATCAGATTCTAGCTTACAGAAAACACGATGATTTTCTTTGTAAAAATGAAATTTAAGAACATCTAAATTAGGGTTAGAAACGTATAGTATGTTTTCAAAATAATAGTTTTCAGAATCATAGATTATTGATAAACGAAATAAAGTAGGATCTCTAGGAAAATCTACATTTTTAAAATTTTGATTTTCAAACAAAGTAAAGATAGCAACATTCCAAGTTCCTTGTGAAAATTGTATTTTTAAATCATTACTATATGCTCCACTTACAAGTATTCTCATTGGATTATATTTTATAATTGTTAGTCATTAAGTCCAAATTTTAAAAGCTTAAAATCCCCTCTGTCTCTTCGCCTCAAACAATAAAATAGCTGCTGCAACCGATACATTCATCGAGTCAATTTCGCCTTGCATTGGGATAATAATATTTTGAGTCGCTTCATCACGCCAAGGTTTTGTTAGTCCTGTAGCTTCCGTCCCTACAACCAACGCCGTAGGTTTTGTATAATCTTGCGTGTGATACGACGTCGAATTTTGCAAAGTTGCACTGTAGAAATTAATGTTGTTTTCTTTCAAAAACGCAATCACTTCTTCAGTTGAACCCGTAGCAATTTGATTGGTAAACAAGCAACCCACACTCGAACGCACCACATTGGGATTGTACAAATCACTTTTAGGATTGGCAATAATAACGGCATCCACATTGGCTGCATCGGCGGTTCGTAAAATCGCTCCTACATTTCCGGGTTTCTCAAGGCTTTCGCCAATTAATATCAGCGGATTATCGGATAGTTTCAAGTCTTTTAATGCTAAAGTTTTTGTTATAGCAATGGCAATAACGCCTTCGGTAGTGTCACGGTACGCCAACTTTTGATACACCTCTTTGCTGATTTCAATGCGTTCCACATTCGCAATTTGAAAGGACAATAGTTCCTTTTCCGAAGTTAATTCAGGAACAAATAGTACCGTTTCGAGTTCGTAACCGCCTTTTAACGCCAGTTCGATTTCGCGTTTTCCTTCAATGATGAAGGTGCCGGTTTGTCTTCTCACTTTTGCTTTATCTTGCAACTGAAGCAATGATTTGATGTACGGATTTTGAACGGAGGTGATTTGTTTCATCTTGAATTATTTTTACCGCTAAGGTCGCAAAGTTTTAACCAAAGTTCGCAGAGAAAATTTTATATATGAGTTTCTAAGGAACTGTCTATTTTATTTTTTATAATTATGTGGCAAAGACGCAAAGTAAAATAATCTTCCCGACTTCGTGGCTTTGTGGTAAAAAAAATTTCAAAACCTACAAAATCCCCCGAGCTTTAATCTCTAAATACTTATTAATTGTATCTAAAGTCAAGTTTTCTGGGTCGGTTAATACCGAATAAATGCCGTATTTCTTGAGTTCATTAACAATCAATCGCTTTTCAAAAGCAAACTTTTCAGCGATCACTTTGTCGTAAATCTCTTGGATGTTATCGGCTTTTTTGTGAATTAAATCTTCTAATTCAGTATTGTTAAAAAATACAACCACCAGCAAATGGTTTTTAGCAATGCCTTTCAAATAAGGTAATTGTCGGTGCAAACCATCTACAGTTTCAAAATTCGTGTAGATAATTACTAAACTTCGTTGCTTCAAATTCTTTTTAATATCTACATACAATCGGGAGAAGTCACTTTCGAAAAAGTCGGTTTTGATGTTGTACAAATTCTCTAAAATCAGTTGCATTTGGGACGAACGCTTTTCCGCAACCACCCAGTTTTCTACCTTTTTCGAAAAAGAGAATACGCCTGCCTTGTCTTGTTTCTTCAAAATTACATTGGATAAAACCAATGTAGCATTAATGGCAAAATCCAACAAACTCAGTCCGTTGAAAGGCATTTTCATCAAACGTCCTTTGTCAATCACCATATAAACCGATTGTGATTTTTCGTCCTGAAATTGATTCACCATTAACGAATTTCGTTTGGCAGTAGCTTTCCAATTAAGCGTTCTAATGTTATCTCCAGGAATGTATTCCTTAATTTGTTCAAATTCCATGGTGTGACCAATTCTACGGATTTTCTTAAAACCATATTGAAACAGCGAGTTCGAAAAAGCCATCAAATCGTACTTCCGAAGTTGAATGTAAGAAGGATAAACCGGTACCATCTGATTATTGTCGAATGCAAATCGTCTTGAAATCAGTAGTAAAGGTGAACTAATGTACACGTTTAAATTTCCAAAATAATATTCACCACGTTCGGTAGGACGAAGGTAATAGCTGATTTCATCTTGCGACGAAGCCTTTATTTTTCGAACAATATTAAAGTTTCTAACTTGAAACTGATACGGGATTTCATCAATAATTTTGGCACCCACAGGAAAAGTATAGTAATTTTTAATACTGATGTTTATGGAATTCTCATCACCATTGGATAGTTTATCTGCTGTAACTCTGGTGGCTTCAATTCCCCTTTTCGCAAAAAACAAAATCAAAATATCAATGGTTAAAAATAGTATTAAAATTAAAAAAGCATACCATGAAATCTTGTACAATCTTGGGAAAAAGAAAGCAACAACAAAAAGCACTATGTTGCCCAAAAGCAAATAGAAAAATAAATTATTGAGGTATAGTTTTTTAAAAAAGTTCAAATTTTAATTGCTAAAAAAGTGAATAAATTATCTCGGAATTTCTACTGTTTCAATGATTTGCTTGATGATTTCGACACTGGTAAGTCCTTCCATTTCACGTTCTGGAGTGACCATCACACGGTGTTGCAAGACAGGAACCGCAGCTTCTTTGATGTCTTCAGGTGTTACAAAATCTCGACCTCGCAAAGCAGCAAAACCTTTTGCAGCATTCAAAATTGCAATCGAAGCACGTGGCGAAGCACCCAAGTATAAAAATGCATTTTCTCGGGTATTGACCACAATTTTAGCAATGTATTCAAGTAAATTTTGCTCTACCACAATTTGTTTCACCAAAGTTTGGTATTTTTCAATGATAAAAGCATCGATAATTTTCTTGATGTTTTCCAATTTGCCATGATTTTGCAGCAAATGTTCGCGTTGCAAAATAATAATTTCTTCATCCAATTTTGGATAATCAATCACGATTTTAAACAAGAAACGGTCGAGTTGTGCCTCGGGCAAACGGTAAGTACCTTCTTGCTCGATAGGATTTTGAGTCGCAATTACTAAAAACGGTTTGTCTGGAATATAAGTAGTTCCGTCCATCGTAATTTGACGTTCTTCCATCACTTCAAATAAGGCCGCTTGTGTTTTTGCTGGAGCTCGATTTATTTCGTCAATTAAAATTAAGTTGGAGAAAATCGGTCCTTTTTTGAACTCAAATTCGGATGTTTTTAAGTCGAAAACGCTGGTACCTAAAATATCAGAAGGCATCAAATCTGGTGTAAACTGGATTCGGCTGAACCCAATATCCATGGTTTGTGCCAATAATTTCGCGGTAATTGTTTTTGCAACTCCCGGAACGCCTTCAAGCAAAATATGACCGTTGGATAAAAAGGCAACCAGCAATTGGTCAATCATTTTTTCTTGGCCTACAATTACGGTATTCAATTCGGCTTTCATTGCCGAAATACTTTGTTGCAACTCTGTTAAGTCCAATCTCGATTGAAAATTTACATTTTCATTTTCGGCTTTATTTGTTTCTAAATCTTCCATATTAGCTGAATATTTTTTCTATTAAAGTATTAATTTCGACCAAATCATTTTCCACACTTTCATAATGACCTTTGCGATGCTGATTGATTTTTGCGAATAATTGTTGGAGGTCTTCGCGATTTTTACCTGTTTTTTGTTGGAGTTTTTGCACGAATTTATCATCGAGAGTAGTCGTGTCTAATAAGTATTCCCGACGAATTTTATCCAACAAATAAATGATTTTTTTATCGATAATGTTGTGGTGATTTCCCTCTTGAAAATATAAATTTCCAATGGTTTTTGTGAACTCAATAGTCGTATTTTCCAGTGGTGCTATAATTGGAACAATACGTTGTTTTCGTTTTGCATTGAATACAATAAAAACCAACATTCCCAATAAAAACAAATACCAAGCTGCTTTTAAAGCCGGCTGGCTGAAAATAAACCGCAGTGGATTTTGCGAAATGTGTCCGTCCGTTAAATCTTTGGTGTACCAATAAATGTTTCCTTTCGGTAGATAGGACAAGACTTTTTCGGCATATTCTGAATGATTATTTTTCAGTAAATGAAAATTGGTAAATGCAGCAGGCTGCAAGTGCAAATAGAAAATCCCTTGTTTGTAAGGCACTTTAATAAAATTGGCGAAAGCCTTATCGGTTCCTTGATAACCTAGAATTGTAGTATTTAAAGTATCAATTTTTGAAAAATAATTTGAACCCAACCCTTCTACTAAATTGTATTTTTCTGACCCTAAGTTTTCGTTAGCAAACCAAAGAGAAGTGTTGTTACTGATTTCAAAATCAGAGCGATAATCAAGTTTTAGGCTGTCTAGTAGAATTTGCGGAAGCGTTTTCATACTCAAAAAAACAGTATTGCCGTGACTTGAAAAATAGAGTAATTCCTTAACAGATTCATCGTCTAAGTTGGCATAATCATTTACCGCCACAAAAGTACCGGACGTGTGGTACGTGTTTATTAAAGTATCATAATCATATAAATTGTCAAAATATTCGTACGGAGTGACATTAATCGCCATTAATGTATCTGGTTGCAAAAGGGCATTTATTTCCTTGTCAAAAACGAATAATCCAAATGGAATTTTGTCATTTATAGAATACGTTGGCGACCAGTTCAGTGGTTTTGGCGTACTGGAATCCAAAGCGATAATTCCGGTGATTACCACTACTAAAAAAATCAAGTATATTTTCACAGATTTATTCATTAGTAAATGGAATGAATGGTGGTGTCAAAGGCTTTTTTAGCTTTTTCAAATTCTTCGATACTAATGTCAAATTCACCATACCAAATATAATTGTATAAATAGGAGAGGTATTCAAAATTAGCTTTCAGTTCAGGTGATTTTATTTCATAAATATAATCGGAGTTTGTTTTCTCAACATCCCATTCGATGAGTTGTTTTTCGGACATTTTTTTCAATAAAAACAAGTAATAATACCGAACACTAAGTCGATGTTCACCGGATTGAATACTGTCTTTAATTAATTTTTCAAAATTAACTAAATGTAGATTTTTTTCAATTTCGTCGTAACGAATAATATTTTTGTCCGATTTTAAACCAAAAATCCAAGTCCCTTCTTTGTTTAAAATTGCTTTGACAATCAGGAAAATAACAATTACAATTAAAATTACTGCGATTGTGTTGATGGTATAATCTAAAATGTTTTTTGCTTTTTCGCCATCTTGAACATCAAAAGTACGTTTCAGCCATTGTGTGAACCATTCTTCAAAACGGTCCCAAAGTGATTTTACGGGTGATTTTTCTTCATAAATAAAAGGTTTATCGTTGTATTTTTCTTTGAAATTTTCGACAAAATGAATCTGCTGAACTGCAGCAGTGTCAATTGCAATTTTTGTTGAATTTTTCGCAACTTCTGAAACAACAACGTTTTGACCCTGAAGTGGAACGATGAAAAATAGAAGAAAAATTAAAAGGATTTTTTTCAAAGCAGATTAAGCGATTAAGGGAATTGATTTTATTTTTTTGGCAACTATAAAAGGAAAAACTAAATAGTAAAATGAAATTGCTGAAAGTGTACTTAAAATTATAAAAACATTCAGCCAGTTGGGCATTTCAAGTGAGTATCGGGTAACAAATCCTTCTAAAAATCCTGCAGCAATAGTAAAAGGTACGGTACTTAAAAAGATTTTGAAACTGTTTCTAAATCCAATTTTTAACGAAGTCATACGCGAAAAAGTTTTAGGAAATAAAATGGAGGCACCTAAAATAAATCCTGCAGCAGATTCAATTACGATTACAAAAATTTCCATCGAACCATGAATCCAAATGCCTTGAACGCTTTCCCAAAACACGCCTTCTTGATAGAAAAAGTATTGAAAAGCACCCAACATCAGACAGTTTTTAAACAGAACGTAAAAAGTGCCAATTCCGCCAAAAATACCCATGATAAAACACATAGCACCAACGCGAAGATTGTTAATTGTAATTCCAATAAATCCACCCCAATTAGAACCCGATTTATAAATGGCCACTGGATTTCCGCCTTTGATGTTTTCCAAAGTTTGATTTACATAAGCATCTCCTAAAATCAAGCGACACAAGTCATCATCGTAGATTGCCGACAAAACTCCGATACCAACAAACAGGAAAAACAATAAAAAAGCATACAAAACGTATCGTTGGTATTGATAAAGCAATAAGGGGACTTCTTCGGAGAAAAAGTAAAGCAACCTGTTTTTCTCTTGTCTTTTGGTTTTGTAAATACGTTGGTAAATTTGCGAAGCTAAATAATTCAGGTATACAACCGTTTTACTTTTAGGGTAATACGTTTGGGCATACGACAAATCATTGATTAAATGTATGTACAACCCTGCAATTTCATCAGGATTTTTTTTAGCTTTACCGAAAATTGCGGCTTCAAAATCGAGCCATTTTTCTTTATTTTGTTTTATGAAGGCAACTTCTCTCATTGTAGGCTAAAATATAAAATATGTCAGAATTATCAATCAATACGACCCAAAATGTAACTATAAATTTTACAGCCGCTTCCATTGGTCATAGAATCCTAGCTTTTGGTATTGATTTACTGATTATAATTGCATACCTAACGAGCATTTATCTGCTTTTAGCATATACTGGTTTCTTCGTAATTGTTGGAGGGTTAGATGGTTGGTCTCAAATAGCAGTTCAGTCGCTTATTTTTTTACCTGTGATGTTTTACAGTTTAATTTTCGAAACTTTTTTCGAAGGCCAAAGTTTGGGAAAAAAATTGGTTCGCATAAAAGTGGTTAAAATTGAAGGGTATCAAGCAAGTTTTGGAGATTATTTGATTCGGTGGTTGTTTCGCATGATTGATATTTTTATTTCAAGTGGAATTATTGGATTTGTTTCTATAATAATGAACAAAAAAGCACAACGTCTGGGCGATATGGCTGCTGGAACTTCCGTAATTACTTTGCGAAATAACGTGAATATTTCGAGTACTATTTTAGAAGAAATCCACGACGACTATATACCTACTTATCCATTAGTTATCAAGCTTTCCGACAATGATGTCCGAATTATTAAAGAAAATTTTATTAGAGCTAAAGCAAGTCGGGATGTTGATTTAATGACCAAACTAACAGCTAAAATCGAAACCGTTACCGGAATAAAAAACCAGAGCGGCAATCATGTTGATTTCATCAATACGGTTATAAAAGATTATAATTTTTATACACAAAGTATGTGATTTTTAATCAAATACAGACACATATGACCATTTTTACTTTACTAGATTTCATTGGGACAACAGCGTTTGCTATGTCAGGAGCTTTGACGGCAATTAACAAAAGACTGGATTCGTTTGGCGTTTTTATCATTGCATTCGTTACTGCTGTTGGCGGAGGAACACTTCGGGATATGTTGATTGGGCGAACTCCAGTAAGTTGGATGCTCGATTTACGCTATGTTTATTTAATTATTTTTGGATTTGCTTTGGCTGTTGTTTTTCGTAAAAAATTGGATCGTTTGCGAACTTCTTTGTTCTTGTTCGATACAATTGGACTTGGCGTTTTTACATTAATTGGTCTGGAACGCGGAATTATCTTTGGACTTCATCCCGTAATTTGTATTGCATTAGGAACAATGACGGCATGTTTTGGTGGTGTGATTCGAGATATTTTATGCAATGAAATTCCCGTTATTTTTCGTCGTGAAATTTATGCAACCGTCTGTATTTTAGGTGGAATTGTGTTTTTTGCCTTGAAAGAAATTAATTTAGAGGAAAATATTTTATATATTGTAACTTCTTCAGTTATGATTTCATTTCGATTGTTAGCGGTAAAATTTAAATGGTACTTACCCACGCTTCAGAAAGCTTAATTGGTCACGTGAATAAATCCTGTTAAAGCTTTATTATAATCAGGGTCGTTTAAATTCAGAATATAATAATATGTTCCTGGAGTAACTTTATCGCCCATAATTCGCGGTCCTTTTGTGGCAAATCCGTTCCAATCTTCCGTTTGATGATTTCCTTCCCAAACTAGATTGCCCCAACGGTTGTAGATTTCTAACTTGAAATTTTCAAAAATATCCCGCAATCCTTCGATGTAAAAAGTGTCATTTGGGCCGTCATTATTGGCGGTTACGAGATTGTAAATTATCGGCGGACAATTTTTAACTTCAAGTAATAATGAAGTAATACTATAACAGCGATTATTTGTTACCCGAACAAAAATTTCTTTTGGAGTTTGATGAACTTCATACTGTGACAAGTTGGTTACTGGATTTATTTCTTCTGTTGCATCTTCAAATGAGTTGTAAATCGACACAATATCTTCTGGATTTATTTTTACAGCATTTTCAATGTTGGTCAAGTCAAAAAATCCTTTTCCAAATTTTAAATTACACGATTTCAGGTTTTCCAATGGATTTACTGCAGGAAAAAAATAAAGGGAAATATCTTGTGAAAATTGATTATTATCTTCGTTTAATTCTTTCTGAATTCCCAAACCATTTTCTCCTTGGTCCACGATGAATTTCAATTCAAAATCAGCGGGAACAGACGAAGGAATGGTGAATTGAATGTTACCCATTTCGTTTCCGCCAATTGGAATTAAATTTTGAGTAAAAAAAGTATTTATATAAGTGTCATTTGCAAAAATACTAACCGGAATTCCAGCAGGTAAATTATCAGTGCTATTGACATTAAAAACGGTATAATTTACATTTAAAATCCTTGAATTACATTCAAATTCAGGAATTTCAAAACTAACTGTTGCATCGGGAAGTTGGTTGTTTAATTTTGAAATAACGGTACTTATCATCACAAAATCTTGTAACGAAGTCAGCTCAATAGTTGCGATAGGATTGCCAATTTCAATAAAACTTTCAATGTTATAAACATCCAAATCCATGTTATACAATTGGCTGGAACCCGTAAAACTGTTGGTACTGTTGAATGCATTACCCAGCGGATTTAATTCGTTTGTCAAATCAAAACCATTGAATTTAAAGGTTTCCTGGTTTGCCAAAGTAGCATCACCTTCCCAAGCGATAAAGCCCAATTTTGCTCCAATATTATCAACAACATTCAAATTATTTAAGGTTAGCGTCAAGTTGTTTTGAGCGGAAGAAACCGCTTGAAGTCCGTCGTATACATTCAGCTGATTAAGCGGTAAAGAATCATTTTTGAAAACAACCACAATTGCCCAACCGCCAAAATTGGTGCGATTGATGCAATATCCAGTGTCTGTTATAGCTGATAACAAGTCCAGCTCTGAAACTGTGTACAGTCCATTTCCTGTGGCTTGAACGATAGCTGTTACATCTGCATAAGCGGAAAAATAATCAAGGTTGTTTTTAAACATTGGAAAATTTCGTTCCGAAGTTACGATTTGGCCGTTTAATTTTATTTCTAAATCGCCCGTTCCAGAACCTGCCCAATAAATATAAGCTTTTTCAATTTCATCATTGGGCTGTAAATTCAAACTTTCAGAGGACGTAGTAAAAATTGTGCAGAAACTATTTGGGTTATTTTCAAGCGGATTCAATGTATTTCCCACAACCGTAAAATCATAACGACCGTTAAATTGTTCCCACAAAGCCACATCTTGACTAAAGCAAGTCAAGCTTGTAATGCAAAGTAACACACAATAAAACAGTTGTTGAATAGTTTTCAATGGACCAATCTTGTATTAAAAGTTTAAAGATACTATTATTTATGAAACTCAAAAGCACCATTTTCACTGAATTTTGAATTGCCTTTGCTTCATATTCTTAAAAAAATCAGTAATTTTCCCCAATATTAAAGTAGTAGTGTGAAAAAGTATACCGTTCGACTGTACCAAAAAAATGATTTTGAAATGTGGAATGCTTTTGTTGAAAAAGCTAAAAATGCCACTTTTCTTTTCCATCGTGATTTTATGGAATACCACAGCGACCGTTTTTTGGATTACTCCTTAATTATAGAAAACGAAAATAAGTGTGTAGCAATACTACCTGCTAATAGAGTAGGAGAGACGCTGTTTTCGCACCAAGGACTGACTTACGGAGGCTTAGTTTACAATCAGAAAGTGAAGTTGAGTGCCGTGATAAGTATTTTCAAGACCGTTTTGGAATTTCTCAGTAACAATGGTATTACAACCCTTCAGCTAAAATTATTACCTGCCTTTTATGCCAGTTACCCATCGGATGAGGTGTCTTATGCGCTTTTTTTGGCACAAGCCAAGCTGATTCGTAGAGATACCAATGCCGTTATTAACTTGCAAAAGCAGTTTTCCGTATCGAAAGGGAGAATGGAAGGAGTAGCTAAGGCCAGAAAAGCACGTTTAATCATTAAAGAAGAACTTAATTTTAAATCGTTTTGGAATGAAATTCTGATTCCCAACCTTGCTGAGAACCACCTTGCTAAACCTGTACATACTTTGGCGGAAATTGAAAGCCTGCATCAAAAATTCCCCCAAGCTATTAGACAATTTAACGTCTATGATGAAGATAAAATTGTCGCAGGAACTACTATTTTTGAAACGAACAATGTGGCCCATGCCCAATATATTTCCGGAAATGCAGACAAAGGGAAGTTAGGGAGTGTCGACTTTTTGTACCACCACCTTTTAACGGAAGTGTTCATAAACAAAAATTACTTTGACTTTGGGATTTCTAATGAGAATCACGGTAAAAACCTCAATGATGGACTCTCTTTTTGGAAAGAAAGTTTTGGAGCACATACAGTGGTGCAGGATTTTTATGAAGTGCAAACGGGAAATGCTCACCTTTTAGAAAATGTATTCGTATGATTAAATTTTTAGATTTACATAAAATCAATGCTCCTTATGAAGCCCAGTTGCAAGAAAAACTTAAAAACGTATTGGACGAAGGTTGGTACATTTTAGGAAAGGAAGTGGAGCAACTTGAAAAGGCGTATGCCGATTATTGCGGCACACCGTTCTGCATTGGAGTAGGGAATGGGTTGGATGCTTTAACCTTGATATTTAAAGGTTATATTGCTTTAGGTAAACTGCAAAAAGGAGACGAAGTTATCGTTCCTGCAAACACTTATATTGCCAGTATTTTAGCGATTTTACAAGCCGATTTGGTTCCTGTTTTGGTAGAACCTGATGAAGCTACCTATAATTTAAACCCCGAATTAATTGCCGAGAATATTACGCCAAAAACCAAAGCCATTTTGGTAGTACATTTATACGGACAATTGGCAGCGATGCAACAAATTAACGCTGTAGCACAAGCACATAATTTATGGGTAGTTGAAGATGCAGCTCAGTCACACGGTGCAAAATTTAATGCAGATGCTCAAAACCTACAACCTACAACCTACAACCTACAACACTCAAATAACGCAGTAGCCTACAGTTTTTATCCTTCTAAGAACTTAGGAGCATTAGGCGATGCGGGTGCGATAACAACCCATGACGCTGCCTTAGCCAAAATTCTTTATTCGTTAAGGAATTATGGTTCTGAAATAAAATACCAAAATGATTTTATTGGTGTGAATTCCCGATTGGACGAACTGCAAGCGGCTTTTTTAAATGTAAAACTGCCCCACTTAAACAAAGAAAACCAGCGAAGAATTGCCATTGCAAAAAAGTATATTGCAACGATTAAAAATAGAAAAATAGTGTTGCCTTTTTTTGACAACTCAAGCAACCATGTATTTCACTTGTTTGTGATTCGTACCAAAGACCGAAACGAGCTTCAAACGTACTTGGAACGTAACGGAATTCAAACACAAATTCATTACCCCGTTCCGCCTCATAAACAAAAGGCATTGCCGCAGTTCCACAGCTTGTGCTTTCCTATTACCGAAAGAATACACGATGAAATACTAAGCTTACCCATAAGTCCGGTGATGACGGACGAGGAAGTGGAATTTGTAGTTAAAACAATCAACGAATGGACATCTTAATAAAATCGTTTAACCGGCCTTATTATCTGGAGCGTTGTATTCAAAGCATTTATACAAATGTTTTGGACCACACGTTTTCAATAACGGTGCTTGACGATGGGACTCCAGAGAAGTACCTGCAAAAACTGCAACTTAAATTTCCAGAAATCAAACTTGTTACTTCCGAATTTTATAAAGAAAAGTCGGAGCGTATTGCGAGGGAAGGTGCATCAGCAAGTATCCAAATTCCAATCGCTATGTGGCTTACTGCCGCAAAAAACGCTACCGATTATTTCGTGCTATTGGAAGATGATATTTGGTTTACCCAAAAAATAAATTTACAAGAGACAGAACGAATTTTGAAACAGGAAAAAGCTTCTTTTCTGAAGCTTTTTTGGCTCAACAACCCCAAATTAATCCACGGAACTACACTAAAAGTTTTAGAGAACCTTCAGTTTTATAAACCTAAAGTGTTTACAAAAAATCCGCTTTTGTACCGACTTATTTTTGGAATCACCCGATACGGAAACCGTAAGCTTATGCGTTTTCTTAGCTTGTATTCTAAGGAGAAGGCCTTGCATTACTACTCGATGTATGGTGTGGCTGGCGCTATTTTTCATAAAGATTATTTTTTGAGCCTTTGGGACAAACACACGAATGTAGTTGATGAAAATTTGCAGTTGAAAAATGCAGTAAAGTATTGGCACAATCATCCACACATTCAATTTGCTCGAACCAATCAAGAATATGTGGCCACAGGTTTCTTATCTTCGGCAACCAATAAGGGTTTTAATCCAGAAAACTTTGATGTTTTTCAGTTCAATAAAAGTATCAATGAGGCTTGGTTTAATGATAAGTTAGACATCATGAATAATTTTCCCAATGATTTGAATACCGATGAAATTGAAACTATTTTAGCAAAAGAAAATAACCCTCATGCAACTGTTAAGGACTGGAAACTATGGACGACGAGTTTCAAAAAACAATTTCAAAACATTGGGTGTAACATTTAACGGCATTAATTATAAAAACAGACTCTTCACATAAAACAATATTAAAAGCTACAGGGGTTTTTGGCTTTTCACAAGTACTCAAAATACTGGTGAGCCTTGTGGGGTCTAAGTTTGTAGCCTTATTTCTTGGTACTACAGGAATCGGTACGGTTGGATTATTGCAAAACACGCTTGCTATTATTTCCTCCATAACCGGTTTCGGAATCAACATTAGTGGCGTAAGAATGGTGGCTTTGGCCAAGGCACAAAAGGACGATGTACTTTTTTCTAAAACCGTTTTGGTACTTAAAAGATGGTCTATTGCTACAGGTGTGCTAGGAATCTTGATTACTTTTATCCTTGCCAAACCTTTGAGCCTTTGGACATTTAATTCTACGGAGTACGTTAATTGGTTTTTAATTCTGTCGGTAAATTTTATATTTTCTAGTCTTGCCGTCAATAAGATGGTGCTTTTGCAAGGGTCTCGGGCTATGAAAGCCATTGCCGTTTCTACGGTGGTGTATGCCGTCGCTGTTACCTCCATCAGTGTCCCCATTTATTATTTCTTCAGGATGGACGGTATTGTGGCAGTCCTGGTTTTAACCACCCTGCTTAATTTTATTATCAATTGGTTTTTTGCACGAAAAATAGAGGTTGTTCCTGTTTCTGTAACTTTCAAAGAAACAATTTCCAGAGGGAAAGAAATGATTCAACTGGGTTTTTTGCTTTCTATCAATGTTATTTTTGGTCAAATAACCGCTTATTTACTTAAACTCTACTTTAATTTTCAGCACACTACGGAGTCGGTTTTGGGCTTGTACATTGTAGCAACAACTTTGCTGCTTACTTATGTAGGTATGGTTTTTAGCGCCATGTCTACTGACTTTTATCCGCGATTAACCGAAGTTCAAGCAGACAATAAGCAAGTCAAAGAACTTGTAAACGACCAGTTGGAAATAGCGCTCTTACTCATCACGCCACTCATTATTGTGTTTTACTTTTTCGCGCCACTTGTAGTCACAATTTTATACTCTACCGAATTTCTCAACGTCGTGGTTATTTTAAAATGGGCTTTGTTTGCCATTATTATCAAGGCGATAATTTGGCCCTTGGCCTTTATTATTTTGGCCAAAGGCGAGAAAATGCTTTACTTCAAGCAAGAAATTTTTAGCGATGCCATGAATATTGGTTTCACCATCGTGGGCTATCATTATTTCGGTCTCATTGGTATCGGACTCGCCATGGCGGCCAATTATATTGTTTATGGCGTGTATGTTTTTTACACCGTAAAGCAAAAATTTAGTTTCAACTTTCGTAAAAATACGATGGGTATTATTTTTAAATCCGCTCTTTTAGGAACATTGGCCGCCCTTACGGTTTCCTTTATGGATTATCCAAATGCCTATTGGGTTCTCGCACTTTTGTCGGCGCTTTCTGTTTATGTTTCGTACACTGAATTAAACCATCGTGTGGATGTTAAGGGGTATGTGATGAAAATTAGAAATAAATTTAGAGGTCCAAGGTCGTGATTTTTATATTTTCGGAAAACTCATGCATTGGTAATCATACGATTCGTAATTATTTTCCTAGAAATAGTATCTATTCGTAATTTACCTATTACTACGTTACCCCAGATGAATCTTCCACTGTTTATGACGATAAATTATCTAGATTATAAAATTAATAATCGTAATGCTGTTTGCAGAGATTAAAAAAATATATCCCGAGATTTGAAAAATGAGGTGCCTCAACTATTAAAGACATTAACGTAAGGAGTTTGTTCTTATAACAATTTAACGTAAGGACTGCATTAATTATTTAAAAGCTTTTATTAAATTCCACGGAACTTATACATAAAATTCAATGGCTAATAACTTCAATTTTCAAGTTAAATGCTCGACAATTCATCTTCATTTACGAAATTTGACCTTTTTAACTCCTGATTTCGCGTTTTTAGTCGGAACTTCAGCCTTTAAACTTGAAAGTTCAGGTTCGTTACTCTGAATTTCAAGTTCCTACTCAAAACTTTAAGCTTTAAGCTCGAAAATTTCGTTTGCAGGTGAAATATTTCACTTATAACGCAAATATTTTAGTTTCAAGCGAAATATTCAGTATAACGTGAAATGAGGTGCCATTTATTTTCATAAAGAAAGCCTCTAAGTAGAGGCTTTCTTTCAAATAGTTTAGTCTTTTTTAATTCTTATATTATACGGACCTCTAGAAAATCGTACTTGTAAATCTTCATAAATCGCTCTTGTACTTGCAGCTCCTCTAGAGAATGCTTCTTTAACGATGACGTAATAAAACATCCCTGTTACTAAAGATTCATGACCTGCAAGTATTCTCGTGTCGCTTACATCTGTGTGAAGTCGAAAAGCCAAGTTGCCCACTTCTTCAAGAGCATCTACTAAAGCTATATCTTTTCTAAAATTTTCAGTGTCCATGTAGTGAGGTATAAAGTCAGGATTACTAGTAACGTATGATCCTATTTTTTGTACTGTAGCAACTTTTTTATCACCCATTTTAAAAAAACGATTTTCGCTATTTTGCCGTAAGTCCTTGTAAGTAAGGAGCTAAAATCACTCTAGCCTTTGCAAATTTTCTACTGCTTCGTCGACAACTTCTTTCGCTATTTCGACATTAATTTGATTTTCGTCACTTATATAGTTTTGGTTTATTGATTAAAAAGAGTAAAAATGATTTTAAAAACAATGATTTTTTAAATTTTTAATAAAAAAATGTAGAGATTTATCTACATAAAATATTCAGTGGTAATGATGTGTTATTTTTAGAAAAGTAATCATTTCTGAAAAACTCAAATTCAAAGTGAAATTGAATAAGTTTTCCCGACCTTTGCCCAAACACAACTACAATGACTACACAACAATTAATAGAACAAATCCGACAGAAGAAATCCTTTCTTTGCATTGGTTTAGACGTCGATTTAACTAAAATCCCTACTCATTTATTAGAAACCGAAGACCCCATCTTCGAGTTCAACAAAGCAATTATTGATGCCACACATGATTTAGCAGTTTCTTACAAGCCCAATACCGCATTTTATGAAGCGTATGGTATTAAGGGGTGGCAATCACTTCAAAAAACAATTGATTACATCAACTCAAAATATCCTAAAATCTTTACCATTGCCGATGCAAAACGTGGTGATATTGGGAATACGTCAACGATGTATGCCAAAGCTTTTCTGGAAGATTTGAATTTCGATTCGGTTACAGTCGCTCCTTATATGGGGAAAGATTCGGTAGAACCATTTTTGGCTTTTGAAAATAAACACACCATACTTTTGGCATTGACATCGAACCAAGGTGCTTTTGATTTTCAAACGCGTACTGCAAACGGAACTGAATTGTACAAGCAAGTTTTGGAAACTTCTAAAACATGGAAAAATAGCGAAAATTTGATGTACGTAGTAGGTGCTACTAAAGCAGAATATTTCACTGAAATCAGAAAAATTGTTCCCGATAGTTTTTTATTAGTTCCTGGAGTGGGAGCCCAAGGCGGAAGTTTATCGGAAGTGTGCAAATACGGAATGAATGATAATGTGGGCCTGCTAATTAATTCTTCTAGAGGAATTATCTATGCTTCAAACGGAACTGATTTTGCCGAAAAGGCTAGAGAAGAAGCATTGAAAATGCAGGTTGAAATGGCTGCTTTATTGGAACGTTAATGTTAGTAAATTTAATTGGCAAAGATTGTTTATTAACATTTGTTTGCTGAATTTTGGCAATCTAAATTAAACTGATGGAAAATACACACTATATAAGTTCAAGCACACTAACGATTGAAGACATTCATCACATCGTAGTGGAGAGCAAACAATTAGCATTATCAGAAGAGGCAAAGGTTAATATCCAGAAATGCCGTGATTACTTGGACCAGAAAATGGACAATAACGACACGGCAATTTATGGTATAAATACCGGTTTCGGTTCGTTATACAATATTAAAATATCAAAGGAAAATCTTTCGCAACTTCAAGAAAACTTAGTAAAGTCGCACGCGTGTGGTACAGGGGATGAAGTTCCTCAAGCCATTGTGAAACTCATGCTATTGCTCAAAATTCAGTCCTTGAGTTACGGAAATTCAGGTGTGCAGTTAGCAACGGCAGAACGTTTGATTGACTTTTACAACAATGATATTATTCCGGTAATTTATACCCAAGGCTCACTTGGTGCATCGGGCGATTTAGCACCGTTGGCTCATTTATCGTTGCCGCTTTTGGGTGAAGGAGAAGTGTATTTTGAAGGCAAGAAAGTTGCTTCTAAAGAAGTCTTAGTACAATTTGGCTGGTCGCCATTAGTTTTGCAATCTAAGGAAGGATTGGCTTTATTGAATGGAACCCAATTTATGAGTGCTTACGGGGTTTATGTTTTGATAAAATCATGTAAATATTCGTATTTAGCCGATTTAATTGGAACGATTTCATTAGAAGGTTTTGACGGAAGAAAAGAACCTTTCAATGAATTGATTCACTTTATCCGACCTCATAAAGGACAAATTATAACCGCTCAACGTGTCAACGGATTTTTGGAAGGAAGCGAAATTATCGACCAAGAAAAGCAACACGTTCAAGACCCGTATTCGTTTCGATGTATGCCGCAAGTGCATGGTGCTTCGAAAGACGCGATTGATTACGTGAAACGTGTTTTTAAAACCGAAATTAACTCGGTTACAGACAACCCAAATATTTTTATTGAAAGTGACCAGATTATTTCGGGTGGTAACTTTCACGGTCAACCTTTGGCATTAGCCTTAGACTTTTTAGCAATCGCTTTATCCGAATTGGGAAGTATTTCGGAAAGAAGAACCTACCAATTGATTTCAGGATTACGCGGTTTGCCTGCATTTTTAGTAGATAATCCAGGTTTGAATTCTGGATTTATGATACCACAATATACGGCTGCAAGTATTGCCAGTCAAAACAAACAATTAGCCACTCCAGCAAGTATTGATAGTATTGTTTCCTCAAACGGACAAGAAGACCACGTTAGTATGGGTGCTAATTCAGCTACTAAAGTCTTGCGAATTGTTGATAATATCGAGCGTATTCTCGCCATCGAATTAATGAACGCTTCACAAGCCATCGCCTTTAGAAGTCCATTAAAATCAAGCGATTTTATTGAAATGTTCTTGAAAAGCTACCGCGAGGAAGTACCGTATGTTTCGGAAGACCGTATCTTGCATTACGATATCATGAAGACGATTGCGTTTTTAGATAGTTTTCAGATTGAAGCAGAATTGTTTGATTAATTCAATAACTTTGTAAAAAAGTACACTATGAAAGAAGGAGATAAAGCATTAGTAGACCCAAAATTAACCGGTTTAGATTCTTGGATTCAAGGTGAAGTAATTGACATTGAAATAAATCCATTTAGAGGAGTTGTTATTGCGATAAAAGACAAACTTGGACGCATATTTTTTGGGGAAGAAAAGTATTTTAAATTAGCTTAAGATGTTTGCAATTAGTTTTGATATGGTAATTGTAGACCTGAATAAGCATTATGGTATGCCGTACAATAACGCTTATTTTGAAATAGGAAAAGTATTGAGAAAATATGAATTTTTTAGTACGCAGGGAAGTTTATATTTATCAAAAAACACGGATATGGCGAATTTATTTCGAGCAATGAATGCGTTGAAGCAAATACCATGGTTTAAAGATTCGGTTAGAGACATTCGTGCATTTAGAGTTGAGGATTGGTCTAATTTTACCGAATTTATGAAGGAATAATTTAGTTATTGATTTCAAATTAAATAAATATTAAAAAATCCTGATTTACCAATCAGGATTTTTTTTGGATTAAAAACATCTATAACTATATAAAAATTTTCTCTAACGGCTTGAAAAATGCTAGACTAGAAATGTTTAATTTTATTCCCGAAAGAAAACAAAAATTACCTTGACATTCCAACTATGAAAATAATAATTTCTCCAGCCAAATCCCTTGATTACGAAACCGCTTTACCCACAGACCGATTTACATCAAGTGCATTTATGAAGCAAAGTAG
Organism: Flavobacterium sp. SM2513; assembly: GCF_050908145.1. Taxonomy (GTDB): domain Bacteria; phylum Bacteroidota; class Bacteroidia; order Flavobacteriales; family Flavobacteriaceae; genus Flavobacterium. The sequence continues at coordinate 2,234,047 of NZ_CP194228.1, forward strand.
GGTTTTGAATAAAGTGATTAAAGAAAAATCACCTAAAGAGCTTTCCGAATTAATGCATATTTCGGACAATCTAGCCGATTTAAATTGGAACAGAAACAAAGCATTCAAAACTTCTTTTACACCAGAAAACGCGCGTCCTGCCATTTACGCTTTTAACGGAGATGTGTATCACGGCATAGACCCTTACACGATTCCCGTGAATAAACTAGATGAATTACAAGACAAATTAAGAATACTTTCTGGTTTATACGGTTACTTAAAACCGCTAGATTTAGTACAGCCGTATCGATTAGAAATGGGTACTTCACTGCATTTTGAAGACTACAAAAACCTTTATGATTTTTGGAAACCCACATTAACCAAAAGCCTCAATAAAGAAATGAAAGAAGGAGAGTTGCTGATTAATTTAGCCAGTAAAGAATATGCTTCCGCACTTGATTTCAAGAAATTAAAAGCAACAATTGTAACACCTGATTTTAAGGATTATAAAGACGGCAAACTTAAAATCATCAGTTTTTACGCCAAGAAGGCGAGGGGATTGATGGTGCGGTATATTTTAGACACCAATGCGAAAACCGTTGAGGATTTAAAAGGATTTGATTACGAAGGATACAAACTGGATGGGAATCTTTCCAAAGAAAATAACTTGGTTTTTACGAGATAAAATAAAGGATTTAAGTGCTCAAACTTAAATCCTTTGGAAGATTTGATATTAATAGCTTAACAATATAAACAACAGATTTTCCTTAAATAATTTTGACTTTATAAATCTTGCACATAAATTAAATAAAAAAACAATCTACTTTTAATTCCATACACTACAATCAAATAGAATACGGACGACTACAAATACCATTACGAAAACAACAAAAACCATTACGAATGCATTTCCAGCTATTCCGTTGAGGTTTCCAACCACTAGGAAGAGGTTTCCGACTACTCCGTTGAGGTTTCCGATCACTAGGAAGAGGTTTCCGACCACTGGGAAGAGGTTTCCGAGTAAATTTTGACACTGTATAGTGCTATTTTATTGCAATTGACTACTTTTCTGTTTCTACCACATTTTTGATGAGAAAAATGTAATGGACAAGTACATTGATTTAAAATTAACTAAAATCAAAAAAACAAGTGTACACGAAAAAGTGAACGAAAAAAACCGTCACCTAAAAAACCTTGATAAAATAGAAAATCCCACACAACGTATGGGATTTTTTAGTTTTCACCCGATAAATAGCTGTTAGCTGATAGCTAGTAGCTAACCCCTTTCTTAATGCATCGCATCCGCAGGATTAATCTTATTTTTCCCTTTCTTAATAAAAAATATAATCGGGATACAAAACAAGAACATAATACCCAAGTACATAAAAATATCCATGTAAGACATTACGGTACTTTGTTTCATCACAGAAAAATCAATCACTTGATACGCTTTGGCCAAAGCCTCATTCGCCGTAAAACCTTTAGACATAAAACCGGCTTGCAATTGCTGAATCCTAGTTTGCAATTCCACTTTTGTAATATCTAAATGAGCAATCAGGTTTACCCGATGTTCTTGCGAGAACCGAGTGATAAAAGTGGTAATCAAAGCAATACCAAACGAACCTCCCAATTGTCGCATCATTCCTGTAAAAGCGGCTCCTTCACCAATATTTTTACCTTTTAAAGTTGAAAGAGAAAGCGTGGTAATTGGCACAAATAGCAGTCCTAAACCAACACCTCGAAGAATCAACGGCCAAAACATATGTTCCGCACCTGTATCGGGTGTGATGATGTTTCGCATCCAAAAGGTAAATATAAAGAATACAAAAAACCCAGCCGCCACCATATAACTTTGAGGAACACCTCTCTGGATTAACTTTCCAATAAAAGGCATCATAATAGCAGTAGTTATCGAACCCGGAATCAGTAACAATCCCGCATCAGTCGCCGTCCAGCCCAAAACAGATTGGGTGTAAATAGGAATAATCAAAGTAGAGCCGTACAATCCAAAACCCAAAATAAAAGTCATAATCGTACCAATTCGCAAATTGGAATCCTTCAGTACGCTCAAGTTTACAATCGGATATTTATAAGTAGACTCCCGCCAGATAAAAGCCAGTAGTCCAAAAACACTTACACAACTCAAAAACACAATAAGATTGTTATTAAACCAATCGTCTTGTTGCCCATGTTCTAAAACAAATTGCAACGAACCAATAAACGATGCCAAAAATATAATTCCCCACCAATCCACTTGATTGGCTTTCAGTTTCTCGCCATATTTCGGACTTTTTACAAAAGTAATCGTCAAGAACGTAGCAATAATTCCCAGCGGAATATTGATGTAAAAAATGTAAGGCCAAGAAAAATTATCTACTAAATAACCACCCAAAGGCGGACCTAAAGTGGGTCCCACAATCACACCCATTCCATAAATCGCTTGAGCCATTCCTCGTTTGGCAATCGGATAACTCTCAGTAATAATGGTTTGAGCCGTTACTAATAAAGCACCACCACCCAAACCTTGAATGAATCGGAACGCGACTAATTCCCAAATATTATCGGCATTTCCACATAAAAAAGACGAAACCGTAAAAAGTATTATCGAAGCCGCAAAGTAGTTTTTACGCCCAAACTGTTGCGAAAGCCAGCTCGTCATCGGAATCACAATCACATTTGCAATCGCATACGCCGTAATTACCCAAGCCACATCGGTCAACGTCGCACCAAGGCTACCACGCATGTCCGTCAAAGCCACATTTACAATCGTGGTATCTACAATTTCCAGCAAAGCACACATAACAGCCGTAATGGTAATAATGACACGTCTAAAGCCGTACTCTACTAAATCATCTTCTTGAACCATTTTCTGTATTTTATAAATTTATAAAACCGTTTTCTTATTTTTTTTATTTGGGCGTGACCCCGAAAAGGGGTCGGGCTGTCCACTCCCGCTTTTTTTTCTTGCCCATGAAAAATGGCCAAGAAAAAAAGAGCTCCGCTTCCATCCCTCACGCAAAATCAGGAATTACAAAAAATCTGTTTTTCAATACTCAAATTCCAATACTCAAATTCCAAATTCCATCTTCCAATCTTCCCCTCCTTCGGAGGGGCTGGGGGAGGATTTTACTTCACATGTACATCCACATCCACATTCATACCTGGACGTAAATTTTTCACTTTTTCAGCATCGTTATTTTTGTCAATCGTAATTTTTACAGGCAAACGTTGAATCGTTTTCACAAAATTTCCCGTAGCATTATCCGGAGGCAAAATCGAAAATCTAGAACCCGTAGCCGGTGAAAAAGAAGAAACAACACCTTCAAACTCGGTGTCTGGATAAGCATCCACTTTTAAAGTTACTTTTTGTCCCACAACCATTTTGCTCAATTGGGTTTCTTTAAAATTCGCAATCACCCAAACTTCGCTGTTATTAATCAAGTAAAACAACGACTGTCCCGGTTGAACAAACTGTCCTGGTTGGGCATTAATTTTCGAAACTTGCCCGTCAATAGATGCCGTTACAGCAGTGTAACTCATGTTTAGTTTTGCCGCATCTAAGGCTGCTTTGGCACGATTTACATTGGCTTCGGCAACATCCGTTTGTTTGCCAGAAACTGTAGTTTGTGCTACAATAGCTGATTTTTGGAACGCACTTGCTTTTTGTTGTTGTTCTAACATACGCAATTGACTTTCTGCTTCCAGTTTTTTAGCTTCCGCTTGTTCAAATTGCTGTTTGGTAATCGATCGGTTTTTGTACAAATTACTGTAACGCTCAAAGTCATTGGTAGCCAAATTCAATCGAATTTTAGCACTCTCAATAGTTCCCGCAGTCGATTTAAAATTGGCATCCGAAACCGAAACATTCGCATTAGAAGTTCCTACCGTAGCTTTAGAAACCATATAAGTCGCTTCCGCTGCAGCTAATGCAGCTTCTGCATCGGCAAGTTTTACCACATAATCTTTATTATCAATAGTAAATAAGGTATCTCCCTTTTTTACTTCTTGGTTATCTTGAACATACACTTTGGTAATGTAACCACCCACACGTGGAATAATCGGATTCATGTTCTTCTCTACTTGAGCATCATCTGTTTCTTCGTGAGCTAGAGCATGCATGTATTTTACAACGCCATACGTTCCGCCTAAAAGAATTAAAGCACCAAAGATGAATATGAATTTTTTGTTTGTTTTTTTATTTTCCATCGTATTTTAGTTGTTTGTGGTATTAAAAGATTGAGTAAGTTGTCCGGTTGCATGAAGTAGTTCATAGTACTTCAATACTACATTGGCTTTCGCATAAGCTTGATTAATTTTGGCTGTCAAATCTTGCAGATTGGCTTCTAATAAATCATTCGTATCCACCAATCCATTATCGTATTTGTCTTTTACAATCCTATAATTTTCAATAGTTTGAATTACCGATTGCTTGTAAAGTTGGTCTTGTTTGATGGCTAAAGTATAATTTTCTTCCGCTTCCACAATCCCAGTTTTGATATGGTCTGTCAAAGCCGCTTCCTGAAATTGCGTTTCCTCATAACGACTTTTAGCCGCTTTCACTTGTTTGGCATTTTTAAAAATACTGCTCAAGTTAAACGAAAGGCCTACGCCAAAATTCATCGCGTTTTCTACACGAACCACATTTTGTAAATCCAAAGCCGTGTAGCCACCCACCAAACTTACAGCGGGATAATAATCGCTTTGCGCCACTTTTATACCTGCTTCAATCGCTTTTTGTTGATAATGCAAGGATTCCAAATCCTTTCTGTTGGTTAACGCTTCGTCTTTCGATGCTGTTTTGAAATTAAATAAGTTGGCGTCAACGTTTTCAGGGCTAACTTTGATTACCGTATTTGCATCTAATTTTAAAAGTGTAATCAATTTGTTATTAATCAACTTCACGTTCTTTTGGGCTTCCGCCAAAGACAATTCAATTTGCGAACTCTGCAGTTGCGCTTTCAATAAATCATTTCGTGCCAATAAACCGTTTTGCTCCATTGCCTCAAAATCGGTGACTTGCTGATTGCTGCTTACCAAGTTTTCATTCAGCAGTTCCACAGATTTTTGCGCTTTATATAAACTCGCGTAATACTCAATTACTTGAAGTGCCACATTTTCTTTTGTGTAAGCTGAATTTGCCATTTCTGCATTGTAACTGTTTTCAGAACGTATAATGCTGTTGCGGATTTTAAATCCTGCAAATAAGGGCATACTTAAATTTGCCTGACCTAAAATCAGCTGATTTACTTTGGGTGAAGATGTAGTTTGAGCGTCTGGACTTGAACCTGCTTCTTGAGTCGAAATCAAATTAATATCCGCATTAGTCAATCGAAAATAATTTCCAGAAATTTTCAAATCTGGATATTGACTCATTTTAGTCGACTGCATTTCGAAAGATTTCGTGTTGACTTTGCTATCGGCCAGTTTAGATTCGTCACTTTTCGAAAGTGCAATTTTGACTGCTTCGTTTAAAGATAGCACTGTTTTTTCTTGACCTCTTGCCGAAAATATTCCTAAAATAGAAAAGACAAAAAGCAATTGGGATTTACATTTCATAAAGTAATATCGCTTTAATGGTTTGTTGAATGTGTTTTTTTAAATCAGTTTTGACGTAATTTTCAAAGGCTTCGTCAGTCGTTAAATGGAGGATATCTTCGTAGTAGGGACGGTTCATTTGAAAGTGGAAAAAGGTGCCCAAAATAGTAGGAACCAGTAAATCAATATTAACCTCCGAATTAAATATTCCTCGCATTTGACCTTCTGAAATAATCTGTTTCATGGAGGCAGAATTTCGCTTTTTAACCTGATTAAAAGACTCAAAATTCATCACTCTTTTTTTAGAAGATAATTCAAAGTGGATGATTTTATAGATGTCTTTATTTTGATTAATCCGGGTGAGATAGAGGTCAACTAAACGTCCAATTTTATCCAGAGGCGAGAGCGGTTCTTTGCTCAAGTTTTCAATTTGAATGGCCAGGTCATCCGTGCGAAATAACACCAAAGCTTCGAGCATTTTTTCTTTCGAACCAAAATAATAAGACACCATTGCAATGTTAATTTCAGCTGCTTTAGCGATGTCTCTTACGGAAGTTCCATCAAAGCCTTTTTCCGCAAAAAGCCGTTCGGCCACTTGCAAAATGCAGACTTGTTTTTCGTTAAAATTATCCATTCTTTAATTCAGTTTAAAATTGGACGCAAAATTAAACGATTGTTTAAATTAAACATTTGTTTAATTTATGTTTAACTTAATTTTAACAACTGGACATTTTTTAGAAAATAATTTTTTTGGTACTGAAAAGAGCTTCTTAATGTTTGAAAAAGACGTCAAAACAGCAATAGATAGATTTTATAGTATTTGTTTTTAATATTTAATAACAAATAGTTATGAGTATTTATATAAAGCGAATTTGAGGTATTGCAATTTCGCTTATCAGAAAGATTAAGATAAAAAATTTATAGAAAAATAAAACTAATTTTAATTCTTATTAATTGTCAATCCAGTTATTGAGCATTGTTTTACCATTTAGAGTCAAGATACTTTCTGGATGAAATTGTACACCTTTTACATCAAGGGTTCGATGCCTTAGTGACATTATTTCTCCCTCATCGTCTTCTGAAGTTGCCTCTAAAACGGATGGTAGATTGACGTTTACAACCCACGAATGGTAACGACCCACCTGCAAAATTTCAGGTAAATTTTGAAATAAAACTTCATCAGAAACCGTCGTTTTGATGAATGTGTGAACGCCGTGTTTTACCTCCTTTAACTGTTTCAATTTACCACCAAAAACTTCGGCAATTGCTTGTTGCCCGAGACAGATTCCTAAGATGCTTTTTGTAGTTGCATACGTCTCAATTACCTTTTTTAAAAGACCTGCTTCCGACGGCAATCCAGGTCCGGGAGAAAGTACAATTTTGTCAAAAAATCGCAATTCATCGAGGTCAAATTCGTCGTTTCTAAAAACGGAAACTTCACAATTTAATGCTTCAAAATAGTGAGCCAAATTGAAAGTGAAGCTGTCATAATTATCAATGATTACAATTTTTTTCATTGTAGAAAAAGGTTTATTTAGATTGCAAAAATAGCCTTTTTTAAAGCATAAAAAAACTCCTAATTTTTGCAAATTAGGAGTTGATATCTTGTAGCTTTTACAATTAATTTAGAATGATAATTCAACTGCTAAATCGAAATTATCGTAAATAACTTTGTCTCCTAAATTTTCAAAGAAATTTCCAGAGTTGTATTTTATATCGTATTTGGTTCGGTCAACAACCAAAGCTGCATTTGCTTTTGAACCTTTCACAATTAGGTCAAAAGTAACTGGATAAGTAATTCCTTTTAGAGTCAAATCAGCAGTTATGGTGTACAAACCATTTTGCTTCGCCGCCACTTTTGTAAAAACCAATGTTCCTGTTGGAAATTTCTCAGTTCCAAAAAAATCTTCCGATTTTAAATGACCTTCTAATTTTTCTTTTCCGCTTCCCGCTTTTAAATCAGTAACGTCAAGCGAAGCCATATTTACTACAAATGTTCCAGCAGTAAGTTTAGCTCCTTTAAATGTAAGTGAGCCTTCTTGGAATTTTACATTTCCTTCGTGTGAACCGGTTACTTTTTTACCAACCCAAGTAATATTACTTTTAGTTGCGTCAATTTTTTTAGTTTGAGCAGAAGTTAGTGATGCTACACCGAATGCCAAAAATGCAAGAGCAATAGTTTTAAAATTTTTCATGATTAATTGTTGTTAAAGTTTATAATGTGATAAATAATTCTTCGATTGGTTTTCTTACTTTTTTCAAATGTTGTGTTGTGTCACTTTCATGTCGGTAACCCAAAGTTACAATTAAAGTGGCTGACAATCCGATTTCAGGAAGTTGTAAAATTTTATTGACTGCATCACGGTCAAAACCTTCCATTGGAGTGGCGTCAATTTTCATGTCAGCCGCTGCAGAAAGGAGTGTTCCCAAAGCGATATACGTTTGTTTTGCGGTCCAAATTTCTTTTGCTTCTGGAGTTAATTTTGCTACAACTGAATTCATCATATCTGCAAAACCTTTCAGGCTTGTTGCTGGAATTTCTCTTACAGTAGCCATATTTTCGATGTAATTATGAATCTCATTTGTTCCTACATCCGTTATATTTGCGAATATCATCACGGCAGATGCCTCTGTAACTTGGGCTTGATTCCATGCAACATCTTTAATCTGCTGACGTTTTTCCTCGCTTTCTACCAAAATTACTTGATAAGGCTGCAAACCATAAGACGATGCGCTTAAACGAACCGCTTCTTTCAATATCTCCAAATCAGTTTTGGATATTTTTTTAGTTTCATCAAATTTTTTAGTAGCGTACCTCCAGTTGAGGCTTTCAATAATTGAATGTTCCATTTTATAATGTTCTTAATTTTTCTAGTAAATTATTTATTACAGTTAACTCTTCTGTAGTTAAGTTTTTTACCCATTTGGATTCAAATTGCTCGACTTTTGGGTTCACTTGTTCAAGTAATTTCAAGCCTTTATCAGTGATTGAAACTTCAATTTTTCGTCTATTGTCGGGACAAACTTCTCGTGTACACAATTCTTTCAACAATAATTTATCCACCAACCTTGTGGTATTGCTCGTTTTTGCAATCATACGTTCTTGTATCACGGACATGTTTGCTGGAATGCCTTTTTGACCTTTTAGAATTCGTAAAACATTGAATTGTTCTGTAGATAAATCATAAGATTTTAGCACTTCATTGAAGCGTTCTGCAATACAATTTTGAGTGTACATGATGTTCAGCAAAGTTTTCTTTGCCAATGGCATTTCGGAATTCGATTTTATAATGTCTTCTATTTTCATATTTCCTACTACAAAATTTGTAGGTACAAATGTAATGTAAATATCATTTGTAGATACAAATGTGCAATAAACTTTTGTTAAATTTATTTCAACGACCTAAAACTGGTTTTCAAGTAATAATTTTTAGAAAATCAACGGGTATACTTTTAAATGGTTTTTGTATTTTTGAAAAAAAGATATAAAATGAATTTAACACAACAAGAATGGGCTACTCAACTCGCTCAAGATGATAATGCCGTAATTCTAGACGTTAGAACGCCAGAAGAATGTGCAGAAGGAATAATCCCGAATGCAATTAACATTGATATTTATAAAGGACAAGGTTTTGTCTATGCAGTTCAAGAATTGGACGCATCCAAAAACTTTTATGTGTATTGCAAAGCTGGTGGAAGAAGTCAACAGGCTTGTAGTATAATGAACGAACTCGGAATTGAAAATGCCTATAATTTGATGGGTGGATTTATGAATTGGGAAGGCGAGAAGACATTGTAAGAAATTATATGTTGTAGAAAAGTATGTTGTAAATTGTAGAAAATCAGTTAAGTTTCAATACATTTTCTTACCATTTTAAAAGTAAAAAGGCTAACAGTTTTAAATTGTTAGCCTTTTCTATGCTGAAGATTACTTGATACTAATTGCAAAACCACCGCTTGTCGCCATGGACTGTTTTAGTTTTGTTTTTGAAGTTACTTTTATTTTTTTAATTATATATGCCTGTGGGTTTGTGATGTAATCTGCATCTTTTGCATCGGCATAGACAATAGCTTCAAATGTTTTTCCTTTTGGTAAAAAGCTAAAATCAACTGTAGCCATTCTTTTATTTTCGTCTGTAATTCCGCCCACAAACCATTCGTTTTTACCTTTTGCTTTTCTTGCTATTGTGATGTAATCGCCAGGTTCCGCTTCTAGAATGTAGCTGTCATCCCAGTCAAGTGCCACATCTTTAATGAATTGAAATGCGTCTAAATGTTTATTATACGTTTCTGGTAAATCGGCAGCCATTTGCAGCGGCGAATACATTGTTACATAAAGTGCCAGTTGTTTTGCCAACGTGGTATGCACAAAAGAAGTATTTTCTGGATTGTACTCCTTGATTTGTGTTTGAAAAATTCCTGGTGTATAATCCATCGGACCACCCATTAATCGTGTAAAAGGTAAAATAGTGGTATGATCTGCATTATTCCCTCCAAAGGATTCGTACTCCGTTCCTCGAGCCGATTCATTTCCAATTAAATTCGGATACGTTCTGCTCAAACCCGTAGGACGAACTGCTTCGTGAGCATTCACCATAATTTTATATTCGGCTGCTTTGGTAATAGCATATAAGTAGTGGTTGTTCATCCATTGTCCGTAATGGTATTCGCCACGAGGAAGGATATCTCCCACGTAACCACTTTTCACTGAATTATATCCGTTATCAACCATAAACTGGTAGGCATTGTCCATGTGTCGTTCATAATTTCTTGCAGAACCTGATGTTTCGTGATGCATCATCATTTTTACATTTTTTGAAGCAGCATATTCTTTTAAACCTTTCACATCAAAATCTGGATAAGGAGTTACAAAATCGAACACATAATCTTTCGATTTTCCAAACCAATCTTCCCAACCTTCATTCCAGCCTTCCACTAAAACAGCGTCAAATCCATGTTTAGAAGCAAAATCAATATATTCTTTTACATGATTCGTATTTGCAGCATGTTTCGGACTTGCTTTGGTTTTGCTATAATCGATTTCACCTAATTTTACACTTGTCAAATCATTATATGCCCAACTGCTTTTTCCAGTAATCATTTCCCACCAAACGCCTACATATTTCACTGGTTTTATCCACGAAACATCTTCGTATTTAGTTGGTTCGTTTAAATTTAAAATTAATTTCGACGCTAAGATATCTCTAGCATCATCACTTACAACAATAGTTCTCCAAGGAGTTTGCGTAGAAGCTTGCATATATCCTTTATTTCCAACAGCGTCAGGTGTTAAAAATGCGTTTAGAATCATCTTATCATCATCCAATTCTAGCGATAAGCACGAGTAATCAATTAATGCTGCTTCGTGAATATTAATGTACAATCCGTCATCAGACTTCATCATTAATGGCGTTTGTAACCCAGTAGGAGAGAAGGTTTGTTGTGAGGCGTTTGGCGTTACAGCCGCATCCATTTTGCTTCTTACTTCGGATAATTTGGAAGTTACCGTGCTGTATTCTTGGGTATCAAAATCACCTGGAAGCCAAAATGCTTTGTGATTTCCTGCTAAAGCAAATTGTGTTTTTTCTTCTTTAATAATAAAGTAAGTCAAATTACTTTGTTCTGGAAATTCATATCGAAACCCTAGTCCGTCGTTGAATAATCGAAAACGAATAGTGATAAATCTATTGTTTACTGATTTTTGCTGAATCGTTACAGCTAATTCGTTGTAATTGTTACGAATATTTTTTTGTTCACCCCAAACCGGCTGCCAAGTTTCATCGAAAGTATTATTTTTGAAATCTTTCAATGAAAAACCTTCAGTAAAAGAAGGAACATCCACAGTTTCAATTCCTAAAGTACTAGATTTAATAACCGTCTTGTTTTTATAAGTCAATTCATAAACCGGAACGCCATTTTGCGTCAAGCTAAAATTCATGCTTAGGTTCTTATCTGGCGATTGTAAGGTTTGTGCTTGAGATAAAATAACTCCAAGCAATAAAAGAAGGGATGTAAATAATTTTGTCATTTTGTTTTCAATTATAAATGGTCAAGCCTGTAAATTTAAGAATTATAGTCTTCTAAGTACACATTAAAACTGATTGTTACTAACAAAAAACAACATTACAACGTTGTAGTAGAAAAATTTTTATTTTAAAAGTTTATAAAATCTGATTAAAATTCTGTAATGACTTTTATAAAATCAATAATTAAATTTGAAAGAACTAAAAAAAACATTGCTATGAAAAATTACCACGATTACCAATCTTGTATTGAAGCTTGTTTAAAATGTGCTGCACTTTGCAACCATTGTGCTTCCGAATGTTTAACGGAGGAAGATATAAAAATGATGGCAAAATGCATTCAATATGACATGGAATGTGCTGCTGCTTGTTATGCCGCTGCACAATTAATGAGTTTGGGAAGCGAGAAAGCGAAAAATTTCTGCAAATTATGTGCGGAACTTTGTGAAAGATGTTACCAAGAATGCAGCCAACACGATATGAAACACTGTCAAGAATGTGCTGATGCTTGTAAAAAATGTGCAGAATTATGCCGACAAATGGCCGCTTAATTCTAGTTAGACATTACTTTATAAGCTGGGTCTTCCAAGATATTGACGTCGATAACTGCTTCAGCGTTTTTAAGTAATTGAATACAATCGTTGCTTAAATGTTTAAGGTGAACCGTTTTTCCGGCGTCATTGTATTTTTTAGTCAAATTATTCAAAGCATCAATTGCAGACATATCGTTTACCCGACTTTCTTTAAAATCAATAATAACGTTAGTTGGATCAGTATCAATATCAAATTTATCCATAAAATTCATTGTGGATCCGAAGAATAATGGGCCGTAAATTTCGTAATGTTTGACTCCTCTTTCGTCAGTATGAGTTCTCGCTCGAATTCTTTTGGCACTTTCCCAAGCAAAAACAAGCGCTGAAATAATTACACCAATTAATACTGCAAGCGCAAGATTATGCAGTAAAATTGTAATTACTGCAACCAAGATAATGACGAAAATATCATGTCTCGGCATTTTATTTAAAATTCGAAAACTAGCCCATTCAAAGGTGCCAACTGCAACCATAATCATAACTCCGACTAATGCAGCCATTGGAAGTTTTCCTATTACTGGAGAGCCAAAAAGGATGATAATTAAAATAGTAATTGCAGCAATAATTCCCGAGAGTCGCGCTCTTGAACCAGCAGACAAGTTGACTAAAGTTTGTGCAATCATTGGACAACCACCCATTCCATTGAAGAAACCATTTAAGATATTTGAACTTCCTTGAGCGATACATTCTCGATTACTTTTTCCGCGGGTTCCTGTAATTTCATCGACCAAATTCAACGTCAAAAGTCCTTCGGTCAATCCAACTGCCGCAAAAATTAGTGAATAAGGCGCGATAATTTTTAAAGTTTCTAAAGTCCAAGGAATGTTTGGGATGTGAAAAGGAGGGAAGCCGCCTTCTACAGAAGCGATATCTTGAACCGTTTTTGTATCAATTCCAAAAACCAAAACCAGTGCAAAAATAACAATTATAGCCACTAAAGTAGCTGGAACAGCTTTTGTGACTTTTGGAAAGAGGACAACAATAGCAATGGTTAAAGCAACCAATCCTAACATAATATATAAACTTTCCCCTTGGAGCCAAGTAGATTCGCCGTTGATAATTGTTTTGAATTGTTCGAGTTGCGACATAAATATAATTACCGCCAAACCATTCACGAAACCGTACATTACGGGTTGCGGGACGAGTCGTATGAATTTTCCGAGTTTGAATAGTCCGACTAAAATTTGAATAATTCCTGCTAATGCAACGGCTGCAAATACAAATTCGATTCCGTCTGATTTCATTAAAGCAATAACTACAACCACGGTTGCACCAGCTCCACCAGAAACCATTCCTGGTCTTCCGCCAAAAACGGCGGTTACTAAACCAGCAATAAATGCAGCATATAAACCTACTAGTGGAGGAAACCCTGCTAAGATTGCAAACGATAGCGATTCAGGAATCATGGTCATCGCTACGGTCAAGCCGGCTAGAATTTCATTTTTGTAGTTTATCTTCTGGGAAAAATCAAATAAATTTAGGACTTGCTTCATACGTTTGAAAGGTGGCTTTTAACAATTTGTTAAAAAACCTGTTAGAAAAATGGAACGATTTTCGAGTTTTTACTTTTAGTTAAAACGTAGGATTCGTTCAAAAGAAGTGCAAAAATATAAAAATTAGTCAGAGCGGCAAGCATAAGACGAAATTGACTTCCTTAACTTTACGTTTGCTTGTAAATAAAAAAAGTTTACTGATAGTATTCAGTAAACTTTTTTCAAATCACAATATAATAGTTAACCAATAATTAATTAAATCTGTTTTTTAAACGAATCATAATTTTGAATACTAATTAGGAATTAAAAACAAGCGAAAATTATTAGCTTTTAATAATCATCATCATCAAATCTTGCTTGTATTTCATAATAATCTTCTCTTTTTCTAATTCAAGAAGTTCCATTTTTAAATTATTAAACATTTCAGCTCCGTAACCAGAATTAAGAATCATTTCCTCTAATTGACTTTTCTTTTCACTACTTGGCGTCAAATTTTGATTCATAATTCCTGACTGCATTCTTGGCGCTAAAGCACTTTCATTTTCATTAACTGATTTATTTGCCTGAGAATTCATCGTTTCATTACTTTTTTCCATTTTTTCTATAGGTTTTTGAGTTAATTCTTCACTCATATTAGTTATGGGTGTTTTTATTTTATTTCGTTCTTCTTGTTCTAATCTAGCTGATGCTTCTTCACGTTCTTTTCTCTCAAACGAAGCCTTTGCTAATCTCGCAGCTCCTTCTTCAATTTCTTTTCTATCAAGTTCTGCTTTGGCTAATCTATCCGTTTCTTCTCTCGCAAGTTCATCGTTAGTGATTTCATTTAGAGCGGAATTTGCTGATTGTTTTCTCGCAAGTGCTTGTCTGTCATATTCTTCTCGAGCTAATTTTGCAGATTCCTCTTTTACAATTTCCTGCTTTATAATTGCTTCTTTTTCCGCGTATTTAGCGGCATCAAGATTTTCATTTAAAAATGATAAATCTCCGTCAAATTTTAAGTCTGAATATTCTTCCATTTCTATTTTTTTTTAATTACTATTATTGTTTTCCTCTTCACTATCCCCAGAGGAAATGTAGTAACCTTTGTTATTTTCATTTCCTTCAACCATATTTTTCAGTCCTCCTTTTTCGCTTATTTCTTTTTGATAAAGCTCTTCATAATCTGGAGTATACAGTGCATCTGGCACTACATGAACATCAAAATTGGCTTCTAATTTATCCATCTTATTTAAATTACCATACACATAAATAAAATGGTTCACAAGTCCGATGTTTTTATTACTATTATAAGTTAACTCTATATAGCCTGTGCTTTGGGCAGGAACCACTTCTAGAGCTCCTTTCTTAACAATTACACAACCACATGATGTCAAAATATCCGTAATTTTAAACGGGTAATCGCTCGTATTTTCCAACTTAACTATGATGTTAAGTTCTTGTCCTTGTGTAATGGGGTAATAATGTCTTACCGGATCCACTATTTTCACGTCGACTAATTCCTCCTTATATTCACAAGAAACTATGAGTGCGAAAACTGTTAGCAATTTAAGCAATCGAATTGATTTTTGAGCAATTGAAATTGTAGAATTATTTGTACAAATAGATTTCATCACAAGCGAATTTATTTAAGGTTTTATCGCGATAAATTTTGATTTTTATCACATCATTAGGCTCTAGAACCACTGTAGATTCAAGGGTTAAGCGTTCTGCACCTTCCGAAATATTTTTTTCTGGTAGGATTGTTTTAGCAATTTTGTTATTTACAAGAACTTCAATTCTGTCCGGAGCTCTCATATTCAAACGCTCGTCTAAGAGGAAATTGAATTTAAAATGATACTTTCCTGCTTCTTTTGGAGCGGTAATTTTGGCGGTTAAATCGTGAGCACTTACAATTAGCCAAGCATTATGATAGTCAGATGTCAGACCGGGAATTCCATCCGTTAGTAAAGTGGCATCAGTATAACTTTCGTCAAGTTCACTCGTAATCGTTAATGTTTTCTGATTAAGTAAATTAGACGGATATTTACCATCTATAATCGTTTTTTTGACTTCCTTTAAATAATTTGTAACATTTCCTTCGCGTTCCCGTGTTATGAAGATGTCATTTTTCTTATGCTGTTCGGAAAGAAAAGTAAACCTCTCTTTGAAATTTTCTCGAACTTGAATTTTATCATTTTTTAAAGTGGCAAAGCCAAAATCTTCATCAAATCTATTTGCTAATTGAATTTGCATCGCAGAAAAAGTCAATGCTGTATACAATTGATTCATTCGATTGACAACTTCTTCATTTCCTGTATCTTTTAAATCCTTTATGGTAGTGTAAAAATCAAAGAACTCGGCGTTATTTAAGTATGTTCCGGTCATTTTTTTAACTCCGTTGTATAAATCCAAATTGTAGTTCTTTTTTTGCATCGTTTTTTCAAGTCCAAGAATGTAATCGGCTACGATTTGACCTGATTCACCATAATAAAAGTTACAATATCTGCTAACCAATTGATTTATATCTAAACTTGGGTCTTGCATTAAAGCTCCGATAACATAAGTATGAACTGCATTAAAAGTACTGTAATCGTATCCCGCACCATTTGCGAAAACGCCGTTTACCTTTAATTTTTTGTAATAACTGAAATTTATTTTACAAATAGATAATGGAGCGTAAGGTGTAAGGTAATCATCAAAATTTGAAATATAATCCCAGACATAAACGCTTGGGCACACTTTTTTCCAGTTAGTTACTTTAGATTCAAATTCCTTTAAATTTCCATTATTCAAATACAATTCAAACTTTCTTGGAATATTAATCGAGCTGATAATTATTGCAGTATTTTTGGGCATTACGGAAGTTGGTGGCGTTTTTACCGAGATATAATCAATGGTTAAAAATGTATGAGTAGGAAAACGATTAGCTAACTTATTCACCAAAGCAATTACCGAGAAGCTGGCATCATTTTTTGTATTTCCCAGCTTTGTGCAATAACTACAGGTGCAAACTAGGCCATTATCTGCGGGACCAATAACAAAGTTTTGGCTATAACTTTCTTTTTCGCCAAAATTGTTAATAATGTAATTTTCTAAAAATGAATAGGTTTCAGGATTTCCAAAGCAAAGTTGTTTTTTATTGACTTCACCATTGACAACGCTGTAATATTCATTTTTTGGATTTTTGTTGACTATATTAAAAAGTTGGTGTCCCCAAATTCCCCAATCTTTTTCTACACTATTGGTATTGATAATCACATCATAACCTTCAACCAAATTCGCTTTTAAATAAGGTTCTCTATATTTGAAAGCAAAATTTCCTTCTTTTGAATCTTTAAAACTTACAATAGCAGGAGGTAAGTCATCTGCATTCATTTTTGAATCATTTTCGCTTAGCGCCTGAAAATACTGATAAAACAACCAATATAATGTTTTTTTGGAATTTGCTTTAAAAGTTAATTTATTATCTTTTTTAACAATTTCATAATCGCTACTTAAATTTGAATCTACAATTGCGTCAATGAACTGAACTGATGAGCTATTAGCGGGAATTACATCCACTCCTTGCTTTAAAACTACTCCTTTTTCGGTTCTTTTATTTAGGTGATAATACAAATAATCTAAAACTACTTTGTTTCCGTCCGTTGCTTTAGTAATTACATAGTTGTCATACGCAATCGCTTGTTTGTCCTGATGGGAATTCCCACAAGAAAATAATAAAGTGCATAAGATAGTTTGTAATAAAATCATTTTCATAAGGAGTATATCGCGGTGAAATATAAATTGTATAAGTTGCTGTATGATTGTGGATTGTATTTAAAATTGTACCAATTTCCTAGCAAACCTAACGATAAACGTTTGTTTACCATATATTGTCCACCCGCTCCAACCATCGTGTTGAAGGCGTTGTACGAGTCATATAAAGACAAATCTAAAGCTCCAGATTCAGGCACGGTTCCCGCGGAAGCCATCGCTTGAAGAAAACTTTTATTATTGTCAAAAATATAAAATCTAGATTGTGCAAGGACATTATATAAGGTAAGTGAACTATCAGTGCGATAAATATTGGCTTTAGCATTGAGCCACATATTTTCACTGTCATGTGAAACACCAGCCACAATACTAGTCAAGGTATACACATCGGGTAAGTTTCTGTATCCTAACCCAAGTTCTAATTCAAAATCCTGTAAAAAAGTTCTGTAAACACTTGCATTTGCAATTATTTTAGCAAAATATCTCGAACCGTAGCCTAAATTTGCAGTAACATACGTCTTAGGATTTAAAACACGCGTCCATTCTGCTTGTGCCAAAACGCCTGATCCTAAATCTCTACCTGTATAAAATAAACGTCCTGTATACGTATTTTCTGCTGACTGAAAACGAGTATATTCTAAACTTGCAATTGAACTCACATTAATTTGGTCCGCGAAGCGACTTCGCAGATAGGTAAGTGCAATTTGGTTTCTATATGATTTATTTTGCAACCATTCCATTTGCTTGTTGAAAGCAGCTTCTTCAAGAGGGGAAGGTGTGTAAAATTTCATATACTCAAATGCATTTCCGTAATCTTTTGCAAGTAAGTAGGCTTGTCCCCTTTGATACATCAACTCTTTGTTGTTCGGGTCATATTTTAAGGCTAAGCTCGTTACATTTCTTAATTGTTCCTCGTCTTTCAGTTTGAATAAAACTGCACCATAATCTAATGCAAATTGTGTATTAGCATTTATAACACTTTGATTATATTGATTTTCAACTAAAAGTGCTTTTAGAATATTGTTTGCGGTTCCAAATTCCTTAGTTTTTGATAATGCTTCTGCGTATTTGGTTTTAAATAAAATGCTGTCTGGATTTGCTTCAACAGCTTGTTGAGCATATTTAAGCATTAAATTATAATCTTCAGTACTAAAAGCAGTGTTGATGGCATAAGTGTAAGCCAACTCGCTGTCTGGATTTAACAGAATTACTCGATCAGCAACTTCAAAAACCTTCTGTGTTTGACCCGCAATAATTAATTTTTTGATAAACTGCATTCCAATTTCATCATAAGCAATCAGGTGACTTTGAAATTCCTCCATACTGGCATTTTTCATATACTCTTCGTAAATAGTCAATGCTTCTTCATCACGATCCATTGCTATTAAAACACTTACCTTTCGAAAAATATTATTGCTATTATTTGGATATTCGCTATTTAATTTTTGAACTGTAGCATAAGCTTCTTCTTTTCTGTTTAATTTCAAATACACTTCTGTCAACTCCTGCATGCTTTTTTCAGAGTAATCATTCTTCGGAAGATTTGTTAAAAATGTCAACTGGATTAATGCTTCGCGATATTGGTGATTCAACATATTTTCACGCGCCAACTTATATTGATAACTAGTGTAATTTTCACGAATATCATAATCGTTCGGAAAACGACTGTATAATTTGGCTAAAATGGCGGTTGCTTTGGGTTCATTTCCCATTTGAGAATACAAAGTGTATTCCTTTGAAAGAATATCTTTAGTTTCACCACCTGATTTTTTCGCAATAGCGATGTAGTGTTGTGCATCAGAATAAAAACCTTTTGAAAGCGAGGTATTCAATAAATAATTTAATGCTTCTGCATTTCCAGGAGAACGTTCTAGAATTTTGCCGTATAAAGTATAGGGGTCGCTGTCATTCTGAACTCGTGCATTTTGTAACAACAATTGATTATACAAGGCGGTCAATTGTGCATTTCCATTTTTGTTTTTAGATTTAATAAAACTCATCGCTTCATTATAATCACCTTTATCTGCTAAAATAGATGCTTTTTTGGTGATTAAATAAGAATTATTGGGCATGTACGTCAAAGCTCTGTTGGCATAAACCAACGCTTTGTCGAAATCTCCAGCAGCAATATGGGTATTGATAACATCTACATATAAATCCGGATTTGTTTTGTCAACAAGCATTAATTCATTTGTCAATTTTAAAGCCTCTTCTAATTTTCCAGATTTCTTTAATGCGCTAATTTCCGTTTTCAGATTATAACGATAATCTTGTTGGATTTGTTCATCTTCAGGATAAATTTGATTGATTCTTCTCAATAATCTATTTGCTTCTTCATTATTACCTTGAAGTTTATACACTTCAATTTTCTTACGCCAAAGACCTTTCCAGTACGGATTTACTTCTAGTAATTCGTTGATGTAACAAATAGCTGCTGAATAATGTTTCTCCTCAATTTCAACATTTGTCAAAATTTGTTTGGCATCCACATTATTTGCATCATACTGCAAACTTTTGATTAAATTGTATCGTGCCTTGTCATTATTTCTTTTGTAATGGTAGTATTTACCGTTAAGCATCAATAAATCGGCATCGTACGGGCTTTCTTTCAATCCAATATCTACAATTTGTTTTGCTTCTTCCCAACGTTCTTGTTTGAATAATTTATTAGCTTTAGTAAAGTTAGATTCCTCTGTAACTTGACCATACATTTTTGCAGAAAAGAGTGTGCTAAAAGTTAGGACTAGTGCAAAAATCGCGGTATTCTTCACTATTGAATTTTTTGTAAACATATTATTTATTGTAAAGGTTGAGCTTCAACCTGTTTGAATTTATTGGGTTTATTTTCGTCTGACCCTTGTCTTGTCATAGTTCCCCACTCAAAATCTCGTTTTGTAAGATAATCAATGTAACCTCGAATATTGAAAAATACAATTAAAGGATGGTAAATAAAAGGTTCTAGTAAACAAAATAAAACCAACCGTAAGTATTCTCTATTATTAAATCGGTGTTCCAAAAGTCGTTCATAAAGAAGCGTAGTTAACGAAAGTGACACTCCAAATATGTAGACAAAAAATAACATTAAAAATGCGGTGTTCCAATTTATACCTCCTACTAACAAGAGATAAATTGTTGCCAGATATCCGATTAACTCAATAATTGGAGCAAGAAATTCATAAATAAAAATGTAAGGAAATGTAATTAACCCCATTTTCTTAAATTTTCTATTGAAAAGATATTTTCTATGTATAGAAAATATTTGGAACAATCCTCGAGCCCAACGTGTTCGTTGACGGTTCAATACACGAAATGAAGGAGGTCCTTCAGTCCAGCAACAGGTGTCAGGTACTTGCTCAATTTTGTACGGCTTTTGATAATTAATCATATAAGCAATCATACGAGTGGTCATATCCATATCTTCCGCATGGGATAAAGGATCATAACCTCCAGCACTAATTGCAATTTCTTTGTCAAATAATCCCAATCCACCAGAAACGTTGTGAACCGCATTTATTGTTGAGAAACCCATTTTACCAATCAAATAACTTCTCAAATACTCAATTTCTTGGTATAAAGGAAATATTCGGGTTGGCAATCGCGTTTCTACCATAACGCCATTTTCTACCTTACAACTGTTTACCATTCTCATTGTAGCACCAACTGCAATTACACGTGTTTTGGTACTAATAATTGGCAAAATCATTTTACTTAAAGCTTCACGATCCAATACACAATCCACATCTGTACAAATAAAGTAAGGGTATTTAGCTACATTTACTCCTGCATTGGAAGCATCCGCTTTGGTTCCACCATTTTCTTTATCCACAACAATTAATCTACTGTATTCAGGATTTGTTGATTTGAAAATTCGTTTAAACGGTTTCGTTTTTATTTTTTCAACATAAGCATACGTGGTTTCCACCATCTCGAAATTGTCAATTAATAACTGTAAGGTATCGTCTTTACTACCATCGTTTACAATAACTACCTCAACGGTGGGGTAATTTACCGTCATCATCGAAATCACATTATTAATAATAGATGTTTCCTCATTAAATGCGGGAGCGATAATTGAAATTCCAGGAATGAATGGCGATTCTCTAAAAATTTTTTCAGTTTCAGAACTCTTTTTTGCCATCAATTGAGTCAGTTTATGAAATGCCAAAATAGCTAACGTAGTATAGACCAAAACTAGAGAGAAGGCATAAAAGAAGATTACATATTGGTAGGCATATAAAATTGTATCCATAAAAGTTCAATAATTAATTTAAAAGCAAAGGATTTTTAATGTGTTCAAAAATGAGGTGATCAAATCCTTTTGCATCACGCTCCAAAACTTCAATTACTCTGTGTCCGTTTATTTCAGAGGCATAAATAGCTTCACCTAACGCCAATTTCAGACCTGGCTCATAGGCTTTCTCAAATGCATGCACATAAAAAGGAAGTAAAAATTTATCGGTTTGAACATGTTTTAGATTGTTTATAATTGCCAATTGTACGTTTTCAGATACCGCATTATAATTTCGAATTAAATTATAAGCCATATCTTCAATACCCAAAATCTTCATGGTTTCAATAATTTGAATTTTAACCTGATCACTTGGAGTCATTTTGAAGAAATCATACAGAAACTCTTTGTTTTCAATTTGATTATAAAAACCAATTTCATAAATAAACAATGCTTGTAAGTTTTCGTTCTTTACTTTTGGAACCCAACGAATAAAGTTCGGAATCGTTTGAATGGGTCTGTGTAAAAGGATATCGTGGATTTTAACTTTATCCCAAACGGTAAAATCTTTATCAAATTCCTCATCAAAAAACCGAAACGGATCATGTTGACTCAAGTGAATTTGGGCAATACGGGCTTTTTTACGAAGTTCACTATTTTTATGATAAACCAATGTCGATAATACTGATTCTGAAATCGTAGCGCGAAGTTCGATAATGTTTTGAAGGTTTTCCATCTTTACCTTCATCGATTTAGAAGTCAACTTTTCATCCCAATAAGGTGTCAGATTGAACAGCCTAGATAATGATTGAAGATTTTCGTAGTTGAATTGATCAGGAAATTCGCGTTTAATAACCAACATTTCATAAACAATATCTTTTTGTCTCGGATGGCACCTTGCTTTAATTTCATCAAAATCACGTTGTAGTGATTCAAATGAAATAACTTCTTCAAAAGTTAGAATCTCTTTTAAAACAGTATAACAATCACTATTATCTTTTCGAATTTCCTCACGTCGCTCTCTTCTTTTTCTAACGTAATAATTGACTAAGCTTAGAATTCCGTAGAAAATTAATAATAGTATAAAAAGAATGGTGGTTATTACAGCAATGCGTATCACCATTGGCATGATGATAAACTTGTAGTAAAGATTCTCAAATAAGTTATAAATTATATACATTGAATAAAATTGTAATCTAGTTATCAATTGTGACGGTATTCGCAGTGAATCACGTAACACTTTTCAAGTTTTTCCGGTTTTAATCCTATCGCCAATAATTGAGGGATATAATTGCAGTCGTCAAACTCAGTTACAAAGATCACTTTATTTTACTGAAGAAGTTGTAGTTATATCACATATTGAGATGTAGAATAATATCTACAAATTTTTACTTAGGTGGTTCAATAGGAACTGAAAAAGACAGCTAATAACTTATATTATTAGCTGCCTTTCCAGAACTGAAATTATTTTTTTATCTATTTATTCAATTGATAAAAAGAGCGTTCTATCTCTTCTTGGCAAGTCGGATGTGCAATTTCAACTAATGCTTTTGCTCTTTGTGTTAGTGATTTACCATATAAATCTGCAATGCCGTTTTCGGTAATAATGTATTGAACATGTGACCGTGTTGTTACGACGCCGGCACCTTGCTTTAAGAAAGGTACAATGCGACTTTCCCCTCTTTTAGTAATCGATGGCAATGCAATTATTGCTTTTCCGCCATCACTTAACGAAGCACCTCGGATGAAATCCATTTGTCCACCAACGCCAGAATACATTTTTGCACCAATAGAATCGGCACAAACTTGTCCTGTTAAATCAACTTCAATTGCTGAATTAATCGCAACCATATTGGGGTTTTTACGGATGATAGATGTGTCATTAACAAACGACGATTCACGCATTTCTACAAACGGATTGTTGTCTACAAAATCATACAAGCGTTGTGAGCCAATTAAAAAAGTAGCCAAAGCTCTGTTTTTAACCACTTTTTTGTATTTGCAATTGATGACGCCACTTTCAATTAAATCAATCACTCCATCGGAAAACATTTCAGTATGCAAACCTAAATCTTTGTGCGTCGTAAGATTGGCCAAAGCCGCATTTGGGATTGAGCCAATTCCCATCTGTAACGTACTTCTATCATCAATTAGTGAAGCAACAAGTTTTCCTATTCGTTGTTCGGTTTCGGATATTTCTTCAATACCGTGACCATGAATTGGTGTATTGCATTCTACTAAATAATCAATTTTAGAAACGGCAATCAGGCTGTCGCCAAAGGTTCTCGGCATTTTATTATTAACTTGAGCTACCACAATTTTAGAATTCTCTATAGCGGCAACAGTAGCTTCAACAGAAGTACCTAACGAACAATATCCGTGTTGATCTGGAGGTGAAACATGTATAAAAACAACATCCAGCAATACGGCTTTTTTACGGAATAAATTGGGTAATTCACTTAGGAAAACAGGCGTGTAAGAGCCATTTCCGTTTTGAATAGTGTGTCGTACATTTTTACCTATAAAGAACGAATTGACATGGAAACTATCTTTCAATTCTAAATTGGCATAGCGTGCTTCGCCTTCAGTATGAAGGTGACAAATTTCAACATTTCTTAATTCTGAAGCACGTTCAGTTAATGCATTGGTTAGTATTGTTGGTGCTGCTGCAGCTGCTTGAATATATACGCGGTTGTTGGATTGTACTACTTTTACAGCTTCTTGTGCAGTGACATATTTGCTCATATTTTTTTATTTCAAAGTTAAGGGAGAATATATAGTGGTACTATGATAAATGTCAATTTAAGTTTGATTTTAACTAATAATCGGGTGAAATCTGTTTAGTAATCGAAATTGGTACTCAATTGCAATTTTGCTAGTGCCAATTTAGTGATTTTGTTCTTGTTTCTGAGGCGAGTCTTGTTGTTGTATAGAATATGCTCTGCTATTTGCTTGTGTTTCGATAGTTATTATACAGAGACTTTTATTAATTACGATTATTGTAGCATTATTTATAAATGTTCTTTCATGAGTAACAAATGTGCCAAGCATATTTATAGATGTTCCATACCTATTTACTAATGTGCCAAGCATATTTATAGATGTTCCATACCTATTTACTAATGCGCCAAACATATTTATAGATTTACCATACCTATTTGCTAATGTGCCAAGAATATTTATAGATGTTCCATACCTATTTACTAATGTGCCAAGCATATTTATAGATGTTCCATACCTATTTACTAATGTGCCAAGCATATTTATAGATTTACCATCATAAGTAGCGACTTTACTTTTAATATTTATATGAATCATATAGTTTTTGATACGAATCATATCATTTTTTATAGGGATGCTTTCAATATTTATGTAAATACTTTCGTTTTGTGCTTATAACTCTTTGTGAGGGGGTAAAGGAGTATTACTGATTGTTTGTGACTTTTTAGTATAAAATGTATCTTTGAGTTTACTACCTGTAAAATGTATGCTAAAGCATTTTGGAGATAACGTCATTGATTTTTAAATAAAAAGTTGAAGTTTATTGGAGCTTTGTCTGATGATTTACAGGGGTTAAACTGGCATATAAATCATCTTGAGGAGGTGGAAGTTATGATGCGGTTTTAGCGTAAAATTTGTAATTTCAATTAATACCGAAAGTGTATTGTATAAATTAATCGACTTAGGCGTGGGGAAGGAGTGGTACGAGTTTTTTATATAAAACTACAATCAGATTTAGAGCATTAAAAAAATATGAATAAAGCAATACATTTTCAGAAAAGTCTATTTCAATTTGGAATACCAATATTCCTAATCGGATTATTAGTCGTTTTAGCAAAAGCACCCGTTTTCACGACAAACGCAAATATTTTGTCGATAGGAATAACTTTTGATTTATTATTGACTGTTCCTTTTGTTTATTTTTTACTCATTAGAAAAACGAATATTCCGAATACTACGGTTGTTCCTTTTGTAATTATAGGAGTTATAATGGGGTCATTTATTCTTCCTTCAGAAAATCAATATTACCTTAATTTATTTAAAATTTGGGTACTACCCATAATTGAATTATCTGTTTTATCATTTGTAATTTACAAGGTTCAGAAAGCAATTAAATTTCATAAAGCACATAAGTTTGAATCTTCCGACTTTTTTACGACTTTGAAAATTTCTTGTGCAGAAATACTCCCTAAAGTTGCAGTTATACCTGTGATAACAGAAATTGCCGTTTTCTATTATGGATTTATTTTGTGGAAGAAAAGACCATTGAAAAGCAATGAATTTACGTATCATAAAGAAAGTGGAACGATTTCATTATTGGTTGCAATACTATTTATTGTGGCTATTGAAACGGTTACATTTCATATATTATTGTCAAAATGGAGTGCTGCAATCGCTTGGGTTTTTACGATTTTAAGTATTTACTCGGGCATTCAAATTTTCGGTTTTTTAAAATCAATGTTTTATCGACCTGTTTTATTCGAAGACAATAAACTATATCTCAGATACGGAATTATGTGTGAAACCACTATTGATATAGAAAACATAGAAACGATTCTAATTTCCTCAAAAGATATTGAAATAGATAATGAAACTAGACAATTGTCATTTTTAGGAGCATTAGAAAGTCATAATGTTATCATTCGATTAAAAGAAGAAGAAACACTAATAAGTTTATACGGAATTAGAAAAAAATTCAAGGTCTTGGCGGTGCATATTGATAATAAAGTTGAATTTCACAAACTTATAAATAGTCGATTATAGTAACTGGCTCCATTGCTATTTGCTTTTGTATTCTAATTTTAAATGAATCATAAAAGTTTTTAAAATTAATTTCAAAAAAAAAAGCCGCTCCAAGTTAGACTTGAAACGACTTTTTAGCAACCCACAAATTATTTATTCCTTTAAAATTTTATAAGTAGTTATTGCTTGATTTTCTGAAGTCACTCTGACTAAATAAGTACCCGTAGATAAATGATTTAAATCAATTTTTACTTCAGTTTCATTAAATGTTTTAGAGAATAGGGCTTGACCCAACATGTTCACTAATTCCACTCGTTTTACAATTTGGTTGGCACTAACGATTACGAAAGATTTTGTTGGATTTGGATAGACTGTCATGTTAAATTTGACCAAGACTTCTCTTCCTAGACAACCACCTTCGGTCATTGTTATTGCTAAACGCGTTGTGCTTTCGCAGCCGTCATTAAGTGTTTGTGATGCATAGTAGGTTGTTCCTGTAACAATTAAAGTTGCATCTGGAACCAGATTTCCACCTGTTGCTGCATCGTACCACATTATATCGGTTCCATTTGTAACAATTTGACCAACGGTTTCACCTGCACAAAATGTTTGATTTGCAGTTCCTGTTGGTGCTTCCGTTAGGATAACCGTTGCTACAACCGCACTTCTTGTTGAAGTACAACTTCCGTTAGTTGCTTCTGCATAATACGTGGTTGTTGCTGTTAAGTTTGGAGTTGTAAAACTTGCTCCTGTAAATAACGCCGTTCCACCTGTTGCATTGGCAAACCAACTGATTGTTCCTGAACTGGCTGTTGCCAATAAAGTTAGCGTTCCGTTTCCGCATCGAGATGCTGGAGTTGTTGCTGTAATTGTCGCAGTTGGGTTGATAGTTGCCATAACCGCTGTTCGAGTTGTTGAACAAGTTCCATTAGCCGCTTCTACATAATAAGTAGTTGTTGCAGATAAAGAAGGAGTTGTAAAACTTCCACCATTGGCTAAAGCCGTTCCACCTGTTGCATTTGCATACCAACTGATTGCTCCTGAACTCGCCGAAGCTTGTAAAATTACGGTACCGTTGCCGCATCTTGAGGCAGGCGTTGTTCCTGTCAAAACTGGTAAAGCATTAATTGTTGCTACAACTGCACTTCTTGCTGAAGTACA
The DNA here is from genome assembly GCF_050908145.1 of Flavobacterium sp. SM2513. Classification (GTDB taxonomy): domain Bacteria; phylum Bacteroidota; class Bacteroidia; order Flavobacteriales; family Flavobacteriaceae; genus Flavobacterium. The sequence goes on from NZ_CP194228.1 coordinate 2,261,534, forward strand.
ATTTCCGTTAGTTGCTTCTGTATAATACGTGGTTGTTGCTGTTAAGTTTGGAGTTGTAAAACTTCCTCCTGTGAATAACGCCGTACCACCTGTTGCATTTGCAAACCAATTGATTGTTCCTGAACTGGCTGTCGCCAATAAAGTTACCGTTCCGTTTCCGCATCGAGATGCAGGAGTTGTTGCCGTAATTGTTGCATTCGGGTTGATAGTTGCCATAACCGCTGTTCGAGTTGTTGAACAAGTTCCATTCGCTGCTTCAACATAATAAGTTGTAGTTGCAGATAAAGAAGGAGTTGTAAAACTTCCACCATTGGCTAAAGCCGCACCACCTGTTGCATTTGCATACCAACTAATGGTTCCTGAACTCGCCGAAGCTTGTAACGTTACACTACCGTTGCCGCATCTTGAGGCAGGAGTTGTTCCTGTCAAAACTGGTAAAGCATTAATTGTTGCTACAACTGCACTTCTTGTTGAAGTACAACTTCCATTAGTTGCTTCTGTATAATACGTGGTTGTTGCTGTTAAGTTTGGAGTTGTAAAACTTCCTCCTGTGAATAACGCCGCACCACCTGTTGCATTTGCAAACCAATTGATTGTTCCTGAACTGGCTGTCGCCAATAAAGTTACCGTTCCGTTTCCGCATCGAGATGCAGGAGTTGTTGCCGTAATTAAAGGATCAGCCGTAATTGTAGCCTCAACAGGAGTTCGTGCTGATGTACAGTTGTTTTGAGTAACTTCTACATAGTAAATAGTAGTAGTCGATAACGAAGGCGTTACAAAAGTTCCACCAGTAGCTAAAATACTTCCACTCGTTGCACTACCATACCATCTTATGGTTCCGCTATTAGCAGTGGCTGAAAGTGTTACAGTTCCCGTTCCACAACGAGCTGCAGGAGTAGTTCCTGTAAGCGCTGGTGTAGAATTTACGGTTGCAATAACGGCTGTTCGACCTGATGTACAGGTTCCAATTGTAGCTTGTACATAATAGGAAGTAGTTGCGGTTAGATTTGGCGTAATAAATGTCAATCCAGTTGCCAAAGCGGCACCGCCGGTTGCATTTGCAAACCAACTGATTGTTCCTGCACTTGTTGTTGCTGAAAGTGAAACCGTTCCGCTGTCGCAAATACTTCCTGGAGTTGTACTCGTTATTGTAGGTGTTGCATTAATTGTTGCAATAACTGCTGTTCGAGAAGAAATACAACTTCCGTTTGCCGCTTCCACATAATAAGTTGTAGTTGCAGTTAAACTTGGCGTTGTAAAACTTGTACCTGTTGCTAAAGCAGTTCCACCTGAAATGGAAGCAAACCAACTGATTGTCCCTGAACTTGCCGCGGCTTGTAAAGTTACAGTTCCCGCATCACAACGTGCAGCTGGTGTAGTTGCTGTAATCGTTGGAAGTGCGTTAATTGTAGCCACTACTTCTGTTCTTGGCGAAATACATCCTGTTTGACTCACTTGAACATAATAACTTGTAGTTGCTGTTAAAGTAGGAGTTGTAAAATTAGCACCTGTGAATACTGCTGTTCCACCAGTTGAAGTCGCAAACCATTGAATTGTTCCTGAACTTGCCGTAGCTTGTAGAGTTACATTTCCACTGCCGCATCTTGAAGCAGGAGTTGTAGTAGCAATTGTTGGCGTAGAATTTACTGTTGCAATTACAGCAGTTCTAATTGAAGAACACGTTCCAAATTGAGCCTCTACGTAATAAGTTGTAGTTGCTGTTAAACTTGGCGTTATAAAAGTAGCGCCTGAATTTAACGCCGTTCCGCCTGTTGCAGCGGCATACCAATTTAAAGTAGCGCCTGAACTTGCCGTAGCTTGTAAAGTTACTGTTCCAGAATCACATCGTGTAGCTGGGGTGGTAGTTGCAACAGTAGGAAGTGCATTGACAATAATAAATGCTGACTTTGTTTCGGTATCACTACCGTTAAAGTTAGTTGCAATTAATGTTACTGCATAACTTCCGGGCGTGTTGTAAACAATTTCTGGATTTTGAACCGTAGAGGAATTAGGCGTTCCTCCTGTAAATGTCCATGTCCATGCCGCAGGTAAATTGGTCGATGTATCGGTAAAAGTTACCGTTTCACCTATACAAACGTTTGTTGCCGATGCCGTAAAATCAGCTACTGGAGGATCTGTTGGACAAGCCGAAGCTGTAAATCCTGCGGAAGCTCCATCAGCATTTCCACCAAAATAAGCGTAGAATTGATTGGGACTTGCACAAACAGTTGTATTTAGCGTTTCAGAACTTCCTCCATCTGCATCTCCTCCAAAATAGGCATAAAACTGAGCTGGATTTCCGCACGTCGTTGTGTTTAATGTTTCGGATGTGAATCCGTCTCCATCTCCACCTCTGTAGGCAAAAGATTGGGAAGGTGCACCACATGTTGTATTTGTAAGACTATTGAATGTTGATAAACTACCGTTTCCACCAAAATAGGCATAAAACTGAGTAGGATTACTACATGTTGCATTAGTTACAGTACCTAGAGAAAAGCCATCAGCATCACCTCCATAGTATTGTCCATAAATCAACGTGTTAAACAATAGAAATAGCATGAACACAACCTTTTTTATATATGTTGTTTTCATCGTTATTTGATTTTATAATTAATTTTTTTTCTTAAACAGAGTTACTCTAACTGTGTTTATATCAAATGAACGATTTAACGAACACCTCTTCCGCCATACGTATAATTTCTCGTGTTAGAAACAGTTGTGGCATTGGATCTATCAGAAGTTCTTGAAGGATTAGCGGAAGGATTGTAATATGCATTTCCTCTCAAACCTAAACCGATTCCTGTAGTATTTGAAGGCCAAGTCGCAACATCTGCATCTCCTAAAAGTGTTAATTCTCCATTTCCTAAAGCACCTGTGAATGAAGCTCCAATTGCATTTCCAGTGGTTACCGTTCTTTCCCAAACATTTCCAGACATTTCCATTACTCCATAATAAGCAGCTCCAGAGGAAGCTCTTCCAGAAGATGAAGTAGCAAATAAACCGACTCTAACGGGGCCAAAAGTAGCCTGAAAAGATACGCTGCCATTAAATAAATTTCTACCATTTACTACAGTTGCAATATTTTCATCGGCTTTATATGCAGTAGCTGCAACTACAGAGTTTGAGGCATAAGCGTTGAAATCAGTAGTACCCCAAGGGTATTCACCTTCAACTCTAGCAAGCGGTCCTCGGCATATTTTTTCAAATTCCATTTCTGTCATAGGACGTAAAGCAGACCAATCTAAATAAGCTGCTAAATCTGCCCAACTCAACCAATTCATCGCTATGTTCTGACCGTCATCTGTATTGTTTTCGATTCCATTAGTAGCATCACAAGCAAATACACCAGGTAAAATACTATTACTTCCTGTCGTTATTAATTTTACTCCGTTTCTATATTGGGTCCCTGTCGTAAAAGCGCCAGTTCCTGCAGCTGCAATCGGGTCTATAGCAGTACGTTCCTTTTGTTGGTCGTAAGTCAAGGTATTTAAAAACTCTACATATTGCTCTTGTGTCATTTCATATTTCATTGAGTAAAATGAGTTATACCCCATTGGAAAAGTGTTAGGAACATTAACAGAAGCACCACCTAAGACTGCAGCGGATAATCCACCAGATTGCGAAGAGGATGTTACTGAAATACTGTTGTATTTTGCAACACTAACGCCATCTCCAAGTTCAAAATTTCCTTGTGGAATATTCACCATTTCTACTCCAAACACTTTATAGTTATATGTTCCAGCTGGAATATTTAATTTTAAAGTAATTGATGTACTCGGAATGTTTCCACCGCCAAGAGCGCTTCTTCTCAAGAAAACCCCCTTAGCATCAGTCACCATATCCACTTGTAAAGGTGAAGCTGCTGTATTTCCTGTTGTAGCGATTGTTGCATGGTACCATTGTCCCGTTGCACAGTCTTGGTATTTTACAAAAACCCAAACCGCATCCCAATTCGCTGGAGCTAAATTTGTGTTCCAACTGTTTTCCCAACTAATGTTGAAGGAAATGTCTGACCCAGTCACTGCTGTTCCAGAAATCTGAAGATTATTTGCATAGGAGGTCATCCCAAATCCAAATAATAAAAGTCCTATGGACCATTTCGAAAGTAGTTTTAAAGCCTTCATATCTTTTATTTTTTAAAGTTATCCTCCAAAATTACAGATACTATATGTGCAAAGAAATAAGGCATATGTCGTAGTTTTAATAATTATGAACTTATTTTACGCATAATAAGTATTATTTCATGCGACGCTCATTAAATATAATATTGGTTTTGTAATTTATATTACTTCCGAAACCAATGGACATTACCAAAAAATTGTGTTGTACGATGACTTCCAAATAAACATATAATTTTAATAGTAAACGAGGTTCAACTGGGCATTCGCTAATGAAGCAGAACAAATGGAATAAATCTTTTTCACTAAATCTTTATTGAAGTAAATAATTTATTAGCTTAAAATTTATCATTTCATTTATACACTGTTTAATTTTTATATCGTAATATTGCAATATATAAACAATAGAAATATGGGTGCGACAAAAACAGAACATTTCACAGAACGTCAAAACGAATTAGCTAGAATGGCTAAAGCACTAGGTCATCCCGCTCGAATTGCAATTATTGATTATTTATCTACCGTTGATACTTGTATTTGTGGAGACATCGTGAAGGAACTGCCTCTTGCACAACCGACCGTTTCACAACATTTAAAAGAATTAAAAAATGCAGGTTTGATTAAAGGAACGATTGAGGGAACTGCAATTTGTTATTGTATTGACGAAAATGCGCTGAAACATTTGAATGATTACATCGCTCATATTTCTGAACGTATTTCAAAAAGAACTACTTGTTGTTAACTGCTAAAATTTAAAAAATATGAATACCAACGAAGAGATTAAAGAAATGGTAAAGCAAAAATACAGTGAAATTGCTTTGCAAGACCAAGACACTAATGCGAGTTCCTGTTGTGGAAGTGGCGGTTGCAGTACCGAAGTTTATAATATTATGAGCGACGAATACGACCATTTGGACGGATATACTGCTGATGCTGATTTGAAATTAGGTTGTGGTTTGCCAACAGAATACGCCAAAATTAAACTAGGAAACTTAGTAGTCGATTTAGGAAGTGGTGCAGGAAATGATTGTTTTGTAGCGCGACATGAAACGGGCGAAAGCGGAAAAGTAATTGGTGTCGATTTTACTGAAGCTATGGTTGACAAAGCACGAATAAATGCAGAAAAACTAGGTTTTAATAATGTTGAATTCCGATTGGGCGATATTGAAAAACTTCCAATAACTGCAAATGTGGCTGATGTAGTCGTAAGTAATTGCGTGATGAATCTCGTTCCAGACAAACCCAAAGCTTTTGGCGAAGTATTTCGGATTATGAAATCGGGAGGTCATTTTAGTATTTCTGATATTGTTTTGACTGGTAATTTACCGGAAAAAATTAAAAATGCCGCTGAGATGTATGCCGGTTGTGTGGCAAGTGCCATTCAAAAAGACGAATATTTGCAAATTATCAAAGACGCGGGATTTACAAATATTAGACTTCAAAAAGAAAAACCAATTATTGTTCCGAATGATATTTTGAAAAATTACCTTACAGAGGAAGAAATAGCAGATTATAATTCTAAACCAAATATCATTTTTAGTATTACAGTTTACGCTGAAAAAACAGAAAGTTGTTGTGAACCAAAAAGTGGTTGTTGTTAATAAACACTCTATCTGAATAAACCCGTTCCTAGCTCTAAATTGGTTAAGAACGGGTTTCTTTTTATAAAAGTGTTGTTAAATTACTCTAAAATAATTCCAGCACAGCTAAATATAATTTCTTTTTAATTAGGTTTGCGAATTGAAGTCAATTCATGTAAAATGACTCTAAATAATAACAGATTTAAGACTAAAATAGTTTCGAAAATTAGCATACTTTTGGATTTTTGATTCAATAATTGACTTATTTCTTTAACATTCGAAGTTGATAAGTGGAGCAGTGTATAGATTTTAAAAATAAATTTCGGAATGGCGAAAGATAGCAAAACTACAAGTAAGAGAATTTTAAATAACCGGTTGCACATTTTCAATCGTTATTATAAGATTACAAAATTTTATTCTTTTTTAAAGAGTACAGCCATTAAGGGCGGAATTGCAATTGTATTTTTTGTAACTGTTTTACTTGCTTTAGAATATTTCTTTTTAGATTTTAACGCGATGTTGGATAGTTTAGTAACCAATTATTCTCCAACAGTAATTTTTTCCTCTTTTCTATTATCAGAAACTGTCTTGGGATTAATTCCGCCTGAAATTTTTATCGCTTGGGCTTCAAAGTCAGCTTCTCCATGGCTATTTCTGTTTATTTTAGCAACCATGTCTTATTTGGGAGGAATTATTGCTTATTTTCTAGGAAATCGGTTGTTCTTAATTCCGGCAGTAAAAAATCACATTGAAAACAAAATTGCACTACACATCAATAATTTACGTAAATGGGGTGGCTTATTTGTTTTTATTGGCGCCATGTTACCTTTGCCACACTCGATTGTGAGTTTGGCGTGCGGATTAATTAAATACGATTTCAAAAATTATCTTTTATGGGCTTTGTTCCGATACGTGCGGTTTGTAATCTATGCGTTAATCATCTTTCAAATTTTTTAGTATAATGAATTGGTTGAAAAAACTTTACGATTGGGTTATCAGTTGGTCGGAATCTAAATATGGTCCTACTTTTCTTTTTATATTGGCATTTATCGAATCCATATTTTTCCCGATACCGCCAGATATCTTATTGATTGCTTTAGCTTTAGGTGCTTCGGGTAAAGCATTCAAATATGCATTTATTTGTACAATGGGTTCCGTTTTGGGCGCTTTTGTTGGCTATTACATCGGAAACATTTTGTGGTTGACTGCAGCTGGGGAATTCTCTCCTTTTGCCAATTTCTTTTTTACAAATGTTCCCGGTTTTTCAGTTGATTTATATGAAAACATTAAAAGCTTATTTATAGAATATGATTTTTGGGTCATTTTTACCGCTGGTTTTACACCTATTCCTTACAAAGTTTTTACGATTAGTGCAGGTGCTTTTGATATCAATTTAGCTATGTTTGCGATAGCCTCATTAGTAAGTCGTGGAGCACGTTTTTTTATTATAGGCTGGTTAATATGGAAATACGGTTCAAGTATTAAGATTTTTATTGAAAGATATTTTAACCTTTTGGCTCTTGTTTTTACCGTTGTATTGATTGGAGGATTTACATTAATAAAATTCATTGGTTAAGCAACTGCTTCAATAAGTGTTGTAAAATATTTAGAAATGCCGGATTATCTGTTTGATAAAACGGCATTTTTTTTGCATTAAAAAGAAATAATTTTACATTAAATTCCCACAATCTCTACTTTACTTCTTCCGCTTGCTTTTTTACTTACTTTAATTTGTACCGGAATTCGTTCAGTCATTTCTTGCACGTGTGAAATTACACCAACTTTCCGGCCTTGATTGTGCAAACGTTCCAATGCATCCATGGCAACGTTCAACGTATTTGGGTCCAATGAACCAAAACCTTCGTCAATAAATAAGGATTCTACCTTCATTTTACTAGATGAAAGCGAAGCAAGTCCTAATGCCAAAGCTAGCGATACCAAGAACGATTCTCCACCTGAAAGCGAATATACGGTTCGGATTTCGTCGCCCATATCTAAATCGACTACTTGAAGACCCAACGTACTAGGAATGCGTTCAATTTTATAACGACTCGTCAACACTTGCAAATGAATGTTAGCATAACTAAGCAATACTTCTAACGTGTGTTCTTGTGCAATCTGGCGAAATTTCTTTCCATCTGCCGAACCGATTATATCATTTAATTTGCTCCAATTATCGGTAATTTTTGTTTGTGCTGAAATTTCCTTCAATAAATCACCAATTTTATTTTTATTTGCCTCGTCTTCTTTGAGTTTAAAGCCAATATTTGCTTTTTGCTGTGTGAAATTTTCATGTTGAGCTTTAGCGCTTGCAAACAATAATTTTAAATCTTCTAACACTCGTTCAGATGGTCTTTTTGCAGAATGTTCTTCAAGGTTTTGTGTTCTCTCGAGTAGGATGGAAGCTGTTTTTGTATATTCTTCTTCTAAATTATTCAGGACTTTTCGTTCAATTTCTATCCAGTCTGTAGTAAAACTCAGTAGGTCATTTAACTCTAAAAGTGTCAATGGTTGCTGAAACTTTTGATTGTAATGGTTCAACCAGTTCAGAATTTTAGTCTTTGAAATTTCCAATTCTAATTCTAATTTTGAAATACCATTCGAAATTTCTTTAACCGAAGTTTCTGCTGTAGCTAAATCAATTTTATTTTGTTGTAAATTGTTCTTCGTTAATGTTAAATTGTTCTGAGTTATTTCAACGATTTTTGCGAACTTTTGTTCCATCACTTCCGCAGAAATACCGTCATAAATGGCATTTCGTTTGGATTCTAATTCAATACAATTATTTTCATGGAATTTATAAAGATTCGATTTTTGCAAAAGTTCTTCCTCTATACTTTTTTCTAGACTTTTCAATTGTTGTAACGTTGCTAAAGCTAGTGATTGCTGGTTTTTATCCTGTTCTAACTTCTCCGATTTCGATTTCCATTCGATAGTAAAATTTTGAATTGATTGAATGAAATCAGATGGTTTTTCAGTCCACTTTCCGAACCAATCCGAGGCTGTAAAGTAGATTGAAAGCTTGTTTTGAATTTCTGTCAAACCGGTAGTTGCTTGCGAAAGTTCTTTATACAATCCTTCTAACTTTTCATTGATAATGGCAAGTTGGCTTTTGAATTCTTTCAGGGTATTGCCACAAACTTCTTTGTTTTCTTTCAATTTTTCAAGCAATACTCTATCTTTTTCAAGCTGATTTTTTTGTTCCGTATGTGCTTTTATTTGCAACTGATAATCTAATTGTTCGTCTTTTAATTTTTTTACTTTTTCGGCTATCCAAATTGATTTTTGTTCATCATCAATGTTTTGACAATTAACAGAAACAGCATTTAAATTCCATTCTTTAGTTTTATTTTCAACAAGTAATCTTTTAGAGTTAATTTCAGTTTCTTGCCGCTGAATTAGCGCTGTTAAACTCTTTAATTCTTGTTCTAAACTACTACTTTCGCCAAAAGTCAGTAAGTACGTTTTCTCATTTTGCTGATGTATGTCTTCCAAAGTACTCCACACTTTTTCAAGCTGTGGATTGTGCGACACATAAGGATGTTCTTCGCTTCCGCAAACGGGACATGGCTCATTAGTAATTAATTCTGCTCGAATGGTTTCCGCACTTCCGCTAGCCGACAACCGTGCTTTTTGAAGCAATTTCTCCGAGGTTTCTTTTGCAACATAATGACGTTCTAATTGCGTTTTCAGCTTTACTAAATTTTCTTTTTTCTGCAAATCATTATTTTGGTCATTTGTTTGTTTTTGGCGCAAAGCCTGAAAGTCCAAATTCATATTGTGTAAAACACTCCAAATGGACTGTGCTTTAACAGTTGCATGTAGTAATCGGTCGGTTTCGTCTTTATTAAGAAGCAACTTTTCAATAGGAATCAGTAAAACCGCACTGGATTGTTTTTCAAATGCTTTTTGTTGGATTATGTAATCATTTTCAAACTCCTTAAAATGGGTTGAAGATGCTTTAATATCTAAAGTTATAATGGCAATTTTCTGCTCTAAATCCCTTTTTTCTATATGTGCATTTTTTTGTGAACCTACTAATTTTTCAGCATCAGAAAGTTTAGAAACAATGATATCTTTATGTTCTGCAATGGGTTTTTTGGCTTTATATTTTGTTTGCCAATCTTCACTATTTTTAATTTCATGGAGGAGTTTTGCAAGCTCATTCTCCTTTTCTATAACTTGTTTTTGATGATTACTTTGTTTCGTTCTGACCGTTTCTTCATCTGTTTTTGCAACCAATTTTTGCTTTTCTTTCTCTGAAATTAACGTATCTAACTCTTTGGCTTTAGCTAATTTTGGCAAAGCATCTTTGTGTAATTCAACAGCTTGTTGAAATTCTATTTCTTCTTTCTTAAATTGTGTATCAAGGTTTTCATGCAGAAAATTTAATTCAACTATTTTGGTTTTTAAAACTGCTAATGCACTATTTTGCTCCACTAACTGTTTTTGATTGTGTAATAAAGCATCGTTCCAAGTTCGTGTCGTTTGAGCTTGTTCTACTTGAGTAAGTTTCTCTTTTCGTGGCTTTGACTGAACGATTAGCAGGTTAGCATTTTGCAAATTTACATTCGCAATTTCCTTACTATTTAACAATTGGGTAAACTGTTCGTGCCAATTTATTTCCTTCGTGAGTCCATCAACTTCTAAAGCAAGTTGCTTGGTTTGACTTACTAAAACTTCCTCATCTTTTTGAATTTGATCAATTTGCTCCTCACTCAAAGTTGCGATTCCTTCTCTTCGAATATTCAATTCTCGAAAAATTTGCTCTTCAATTTTATACTTTTCAAATATCTTCTTTGATATTTCTGAGTAAATATGTGTCCCGGTCAATTTTTCCAACAAAGATGATTTTTCATCTTTACTTGCCTTCATAAATGCAGTAAAGTCGCCTTGTGCCAATAAAACCGAACGGGTGAATTGCTCAAAATTCAAACCGACTAACCGTTCAATTTCTTTGTACGTTTCCGCTTTCTTACCAGGCAAATCGGTATTTGTTGAGGTGTTTTTGAGTGAAATTGTGTCGGCTTGCAAACTTCCATCTGCTTTATTTCTGGCACGTCTGACACTCCAAGTCGATCGGTAATTTTGCCCATCTGTTCCAATAAAATCTACTTCGGCGAAGCCTTCGGAAGTTCCATCCCGAAGAATACCTCTTACATCACCTTGACTCATAGTGCTTCCTTGAACGTCGTGGATTTCGATTCCCATTTCCTTAGCTTGAAGGTAACGAGGTGTTTTTCCGTAAAGCGCCAAGCACAAAGCGTCTAACAATGTTGATTTTCCAGCACCTGTGGGACCCGTTATCGCAAATATTCCGGCTGACGCCAAAGGTTCGCTTGTAAAGTCAATTTCAGTGGTTCCTTCTAAAGATGCTAAATTCTTGATTCGAATAGCGTTTATTTTCATTATGCTTCTGTTTGGTTGACATCAATTAGGGTTTGCTGAAAAAGTTCCATCAAATGCTCGGGAACTTCCGCACTGTATTTCGCTTGATACGATTTGGTAAACACATCAACAGGTTGTAATTCGTGCAATAATTCTTGTTGATTGAATTCGCTTGTCGACTCTTTTTTATTGGGATAATAGGGTTGAATTCGTGCAAGTCTGACATTTTTATATTTCAGCACTTCCTCGATTTTGTACCGCAATGCAGGTTCAGGTTCTTCTAAAAGTACTTGAATTTCAAGATAAGGTGCTTGTTCAAAATCATTTTTATCGTGTAACTGTTGCAGTTCTACAAGTACATTTTCCAAAGGTTCAGCTTTTAATGGTATTCGCAAAAGTGGAATTGTAACAGGAATTTCAAGTGTTTTTAGAGAAGTAATTTCATTTTCCAATTCAAAAATAACGACTTGGTGTTTATAATTTCTTTCTGAAAACGACATCGGAAGCGGACTTCCCGAATACCGAATGTGTTCTTTTCCGCCAATGCGTTGTGCTTTGTGTATGTGTCCCAAAGCGACATATTTCATTTCGGAATCAAAAGCCGTTGCAGAAATACATTCAACACCGCCCATAATTAAACGTTCGGTTTTGTCCATGTCCGAAATTTCGGCGTGATGGGTATGCATATGTCCCATTGCAATAATGGTTTGATTATCTGACATTCGTGTTTTTGCAAACTCGAAAGCTTCCCGATATAAAGCCGTCACACCTTCCGAATAAGGATTTGAAGCATTTGCAACACTTGGATAATCACCCATTCTTAAGAAAGGAATGGCGAGACACCAAATGGTAATTTCGCCTAATTTATTTCGCAGAGGAATAGTGAGTTTCTCATAGTTGATACTTCCATCACTATTTTTTTCTATGGTTCCTATGATGTGAATGTTAGAAGATTCTAACAAGGGTTTAGGAGCTTCTAAACGGGAAGCGGAGTCGTGGTTTCCAGCCGTTATGACAATCTGTAAATTTGAATTTTGAGCAGTTGCTTCACGCAAAAATGTATAAAGCATTTTAATGGAAGTTGCAGAAGGATTGGAAATATCAAATACATCTCCACTTACTAAAAGCACTTCGATTTCCTCAGAATTAATTGTTTCTATAAGCCAATTTAAAAATGCTTGGTGCTCAAAAGTTCGGTCGTATTCGTGGAATAGTTGGCCTAAATGCCAATCAGCGGTGTGGAGTATTTTCATTAGATGGATTTTCTAATGTAAAGGTAGGAAAATTAGTTAAAGTGCAACGATTGAATTTTGGTGCGATTGCTGCAATTATGCGTTTGCTGATTTTAAGGGTTTAAATGTAATTTTCCAAACATTTCAATAAAAAATTGACCGATACTTGGATTATTGCCGTGTGACTGGTTCCCCATTAAACATTGGAGACGTAAGCTTTTTATGCATGCCCGAACGGGTGGAAAGGACATACGCCATTACAGCTACTTCGACAACCTGACTACCCGTGACCTTCGTTGCAACAAGTATCGGTTCAATTTTTATTTCGTTGATTATTTTATTTCGTTGATTATTAGTATCAAACGAAACCAATCAGTTTTCAATTTTTTCTTTGTCTTTGTTTCTACGTGCGTAAAAATTAATGAGCAAAGATGGGCTTGAAATCTTTTTACTAAATTATAAAATACAGTAGGAACGAATCTTACAGAATTCAATTCGTTTTTTATGTGATTTTAAGCAACCGCATTTTTAATATCACAATTTTGAAATGCTTATTTAAAATTGTGTGTTACTGTTTGAAAAGTCGTATATTCGAATTGTATTTGTATAAAAAAATTCTAATTAAATACATCTAATAAAATTATGCTATTCTTATGAAAACAGGACTGATTGTCTTTTGTTCCTTACTCTTATTATTTACTTTAATGCCTTTTGTTAAAAAACAGTATTGGGTGTTTAGGGTTTGCGAATATCCCCGTCTTCAAAAATTTGTTGCAACATTATTATCTATTGTAGTACTGATTTTTTACATTTCAATAGACGACACTGTTATGCTTATTTTTCTAATAGCAATGATTCTCAACGCGGCTTACTTACTTTACCTTATTTCTCCCTTTACCAAGTTGGCCAAAGTGCAAGTCGTCTGCATTGACCAAGAAATGCCTGATAACGGTATTAATATTATGATATCTAATGTATTGCAAGACAATAACAATTATAAGGGTTGTCTGCAAGAAGTACACCGCATGAACCCTGATGTAGTTTTGCTTTTAGAAATTAATGCGGAATGGGAAAAAGCTACAAAAAAACTAGAAGATGACTTTGCTTATCACGTAAAAGTGCCACTAGAAAACAAGTACGGAATGGTGTTGTACTCTAAATTTCCGCTAGAGCAAACAAGTATAAAATACCTCGTAGAAGCGGATATTCCTTCAATTCACACACAAGTAATATTGAAAAATGGAACGGTAACCCAACTCTATGCCGTCCATCCCACACCGCCAGTTCCTAATGAAAACCCGTCTTCTGAAGAACGCGACAAGGAACTCTTGATGGTAGCTGACCTTGCTAAGGCTTCTAAAATTCCCGTTGTTGTTATTGGTGATTTGAACGATGTGGCATGGAGCTATACGACTACGCTTTTTCTAAAGATGAGTGGTTTGTTAGACCCGCGAATAGGAAGAGGCTTTTTCAATACCTTTCATGCCCACTACTTCTTTATGCGTTTTCCACTCGATCATGCTTTTATTTCAACGGATTGGAAATTGAAAGAGATTCACCGCCTGAAAAACTTTAATTCCGACCATTTTCCCATCTTTATCAGCTTGCAATACGAAGCACAAGCCCATTTGGAACAAGAAGCTTTACAGCCCGACGCCAATGATATAGAGGAAGCTAACGAAAAGAAGGAGTAGGCTAAATCAGTTGTTTTTCTTGCTTCTTTACCCTCTAAATTTCAAGAGGTTGTGTCTTTAGAATAAAAAGACTAGTTTTGGAAAAAATATAAATTAAATGAAAAAATTAGTTACATTAGTATTAGTGGTTATCGCAACAACGTTTGCAGGATGTTCAAGTGATGACGGAGGAGGAAGTACACAGGATGATCTTTACATAAAGTTCACCTACGAAGGTCAACAATATAATTTTGAGCCAGCAACAATTACATCGGGACAAAAATTGATTGATGGAATGGAAGATGTAAACGACATTCAAACAAGATTAAGCTTACGGATGCCCGAAAACCCTACAACAGGCACATTTAACATTACAGACGAAACTGTTACAGATACTAATCTTAACACGTTGCACAGCGGCATTTTATATGTTGGAGATGCTACGTATGACGGTGTAACTGGGACTATGATAATAACAAGTGTTAGTGAAGAATACGTTATCGGAACATTTAGTTTCTCCGGTGAAGATGAAAACGGAGTAACAGTTGCTGTAACCAATGGAAGTTTCAAAGCTTTTAACTAATACTGAATTAAAAATAAATTGAGTCTCCTTATTGGAGGCTTTTTTTTTGATTTTTTTCCTACTAATGATTTATATATTGCAATGATCAAAATTTCACAATATATTTACAACTGAATTTTAACCTTAAACACAATCAGAATGAAAAAAAACGCAGTTCTTTTCTTATTATTATTTACGGGAGTAGTAATGGCTCAAAAAGTGGATGTTAAAAAAGGAGATTTTAAATTCCTTTCCAATCAAAAGGAAATAAATGTAGAATTTGTCTATAGTAATTTGAAATTACTGAAAGAAGAATTTTCTGAAGAAGAATATGTAAAAAACAGATCAGAAGACCTCAATGAAAAATCAAAAGGCACTGGAGATGTTTGGAAGAAAAAATGGGAAGGTAGTAAAGAATTTATTTGGAATCCGAAATTTTTAGAGCTAGCAAATGTTGTGCTTTCAAAAGAAAAAGTAAATCTTGTTTTCCAAGAAGGATTAGCTAATGCCAAATACACTTTAATTGTAGATGTTGTCTGGATTTATCCAGGTTGGGATGCAGCAGTGATGAAACAACCAGCAAAAGTAAGTACGATTTTAAGATTTGTTGAAACGGCGAACCGAAACAATGTTGTTCTTGAAATCCACACGGATAAAGCTCCTGGCGATCAGTGGGGTAGTAACTTTAGTAACGAATCTAGAATAGGTGAAGGTTTTGCAAAAACTGCCAAAACGATGAGCAAACTTATAGCGAAAAAAGCTTTTTAATTTAAGCGTCTTTATTATTGTGAAAACCGGAGTTTTTAACTCCGGTTTTTTTTTATGATGTTTTTTCAAAATTTAAAAGATGTGCCATGTTCTTTATTAAATTATCGTGTTTTTTCACGAATGGATTATCCTGGTCCCAAACATAACCGGCTAAAACCGCACATATTTTTTGTTTAACATCTGGATTTTCTGGTTGATGAAAAAATAAAGTTTGAAGGTTACCTGTGTACCATTCTTTTACGTACGTCGTGAAGACGGCAATTCCGCTCTTCATGTATTGAGAAAATTCGACTTCCCAATCTATTTGTTCACCATTTAATTGTCGGTGAATTAATTTTGCCGAAAGCATTCCTGATTCGGTTGCAAAAGCTACTCCCGAAGAAAATACAGGATCTAAAAACTCTGAGCTATTACCTGTTAACGCAAATCCATCTCCGTACAATTGCTTAACTGCACGAGAATAATTTTCTAGCTTAATTGGCTCGAATAAAAAAGGGACATCCCCAAAACGATTTATATAAAAATCAGATAATTGGATTGCATTTTTTAAGGCTTCAGTAGTATTATTAGTTTCTGAAAGCGCATTGACAAATGCAGTTGAACCTACAACACCTATACTCGTATTTCCGTTTGAAAATGGAATAACCCATAGCCACACTTCTTTTTCAAGAATATCAAAAGAAATTAATGTTCCTTCTTCACCTTCAGGTCGGTTAACGTCTTTTACATGTGCAAAAATAGACGAATGTGGGTCTAATTTAGATGGAGCATCCAAATCTAGTAAGCGAGGTAAAACGCGTCCGTATCCGCTGGAATCGATAATAAATTTTGCATGCACTTCTTTTATTTGTCCGTCCTTAGTCTTAATTGTGGTAATGGAATCACTGCCCTCGAATTTTACTGCCGTAACTTCGCTTTCAAATTCTAAATCTATACCTTTTCTAATAATTTCCTGTGCCATTGCATTGTCGAAATCGGCTCTTGGCACTTGCCACGTCCAGTCCCAGCCTTCAGAAAACTTATTGCTAAAATCAAATAAACAAATTTCTTTTCCTCTGATGAAACGGGCACCTAATTTTTTTTCAAAGTTCATAGTGTCAAGCGCTTCTAATAATCCAGCCTCAGCAAAATGATCCATTACTCGAGGTATAAGACTTTCGCCAACTACTAAACGTGGAAACCTAGTTTTCTCTACTACCTTAACTTTTATTCCATTATTATGAAGATATGACGAAGAAACACAGCCCGAAGGACCTGCTCCAATTACTAACACATCAACAAATTCCATAGTCATATTTTTATTTTTTCTTATTAATATTATCTTAACTTTGTCCCGGTCAAATATAAAGACATAAAATTTAATTTATATAATATAGCTTATATATTTTCTAAGAAAAAACAGATTTAATGAGTATCATAAACGAATATTTACACTTGTCAGAATTCAAAGAAATTGTATTTAATAACAAGAATATTGAGCTTAGTGACAATCTTTTGCATCGAGTAGAAGCAAGTTTTAATTTTTTAGAAAAGTTTTCAAAAAACAAAATAATTTATGGTGTAAATACGGGTTTTGGTCCAATGGCTCAATATCGAATTAAAGATGAAGACAGATTACAATTGCAGTATAATTTGATTAGAAGTCATTCATCTGGAACGGGGAAACCTTTAAACTCCGTTTGTGTTAAAGCAGCAATGCTGGCCAGGCTGAATACACTATCTTTAGGTAATTCCGGAGTTCATCCCTCAGTGATTCACTTGATGAAAGAGTTCATTAATAAAGACATTACACCCCTTATTTTTGAGCACGGAGGCGTTGGAGCTAGTGGAGATTTGGTTCAGTTGGCACATTTGGCATTGACTTTAATAGGAGAAGGCGAAGTGTTTTATAAAGGAGAAAGACGTAATACTAAAGAAATTTTTGAGACGGAAAATCTTCAGCCAATTACAGTAGCAATTCGGGAAGGGCTCGCTCTCATGAATGGAACTTCTGTAATGACCGGTATTGGTATTGTAAACATTCATCAATCGGAAAAATTGCTGAATTGGTCGGTGAAATGTTCTTGTGCTATCAATGAAATTGTTCAGGCATATGACGACCATCTTTCAGCAGAATTAAACAATACAAAGCATCATTTCGGGCAACAAGAAATTGCAAAGAAAATGCGCGGAAATCTTGAAGATAGTAAGCTGGTAAGGAAACGAGAAGATCATCTTTATAATGGTACAAACCAAGAAGACGTTTTTAAAGAAAAAGTGCAAGAATATTATTCGCTGCGATGTGTACCTCAAATTTTAGGACCGGTACTCGATACTATCAAGAATACAGCAATGGTTTTAGAGAATGAAATTAATTCTGCAAACGATAACCCAATTGTAGATGTAAAAAATCAACAGGTCTACCACGGTGGAAACTTTCACGGAGATTATATTGCATTAGAAATGGATAAATTGAAATTAGTAATAACAAAATTAACCATGTTGGCGGAACGCCAATTGAATTATTTGCTAAATTCAAAAATCAACGAGATTCTTCCTCCATTTGTTAATTTAGGCACATTGGGATTTAATTTTGGAATGCAAGGGGTTCAATTCACGGCAACCTCTACGACGGCAGAATGCCAGACGTTGTCAACTTCGATGTATATACACAGCATTCCAAATAATAATGACAATCAAGACATTGTAAGTATGGGGACAAATGCAGCCGTTATCACAGGAAAAGTTATTGAAAACGCATTTGAAGTATTGGCTATAGAACTGATCACCATTGTTCAAGCAATTGACGCCTTAGAACAAAAAGAACTTGTTTCTTCCGTAACCAAAAAGATGTATGATGAAGTTCGAAGTATTATTCCTACATTTAAACAAGATCAAGTGATGTATCCCTTTGTTCAAAAAGTAAAAGAATATTTGATGGACAACTAAAAATCAGAGAACGTTTATCTTGTAATTATGAGAAACGCTACTTTTTCATTAGTACGGTTTTTTAATTTTTTTACACGAAATAAGGTTAGTTTGCAGTTAGAATTTTCGAAAAAGAAATGGTTTAAAGCTACCAATTGATTTAATATTAAATAGAAAAATATGAAGTGTGCTCTAGTAACAGGAGGTTCCCGAGGAATTGGAAGTGCTATTTGTCAAAAATTAGCTGAGGATAACAATTATCATATATTGATTAATTATCAATTTAATAAGGAAGCTGCTGAAAATACGTTAGAAGAAGTAATTAAAAGAGGGGCAACAGGGGAGATAATGAAGTTTGATGTTGCCAATGAAGAAGAAGTTAAGACTGTTTTAACGGAATGGCAAGATGCAAATCCGTTAGCAATAGTAGAAGTTATTGTCAACAATGCTGGTATTACAAAAGATGGGCTTTTTATGTGGATGACGCATGAAGATTGGAGTAAGGTTATAAATACTAGTTTAAATGGCTTTTTTAATGTAACCAATTTTTTTATGCAGAAAATGCTCCGTAATAAATATGGACGAATTGTCAACATGGTTTCGCTTTCAGGTGTAAAAGGTACCGCGGGTCAAACTAATTATTCTGCAGCAAAAGGGGCGGTTTTAGCCGCTACTAAAGCATTGGCCCAAGAAGTAGCCAAACGCAATATAACTGTAAATGCAGTAGCTCCAGGATTTATACGAACGGATATGACAAGTGAATTGGACGAGAAGGAATTGATTAAAATGGTGCCAGCCAATCGATTTGGAGAAGCGGAAGAAGTAGCTGAATTAGTAGGGTTTTTAGCTTCGAGAAAAGCAGGATATATTACTGGTGAAGTTGTTAATATAAATGGCGGAATTTATTCATAAAACTACATTTTAAATAATGGACAAAAGAGTCGTAATTACGGGAATGGGAATATATTCGTGTATAGGTACTTCAATTGAAGAAGTGAAGAAGTCACTTTATGAAGGCAAATCAGGGATAGTATATGACGAGAATCGAAAAGAATTCGGCTTTCAGTCTGCAATCACAGGGATGGTTCCAAAACCAGACCTGAAAAATTTATTAAGTCGCCGTCAGCGAATCAGTATTGGTGAAGAGACGGAATATGCTTACATGGCAACAATCGAGGCATTAAAAAATGCTAAAATAGAAGATAATTATTTTGATGAAAATGAAGTAGGTATTCTTTTTGGAAATGATAGCGTTTCGAAAGCTATTATTGAAGCTACGGATATTATTCGTGAGAAAAAAGACACCTCGTTAATAGGTTCTGGAGCTATTTTTAAGTCCATGAACTCAACAGTAACAATGAACCTCTCTACTATTTTTAGATTGCGTGGTATAAACATGACCATAAGTGCTGCTTGTGCAAGCGGCTCACATTCAATAGGTTTGGCGTTTTTGTTGATTAAAAGCGGAATGCAGGAAATGATTATTTGTGGAGGAGCTCAAGAAATTAATAAATATGCCATGGCGAGTTTTGATGGTTTAGGCGTTTTTTCTCCCAATGAAAAGGAGCCTGCTAAAGCCTCAAAACCATTCGATTCTAGTCGAGATGGTTTGGTGCCAAGTGGCGGTGGAGCTTCTTTAATTATCGAAAGTTATGAATCAGCTGTAAAACGTGGTGCAACTATACTTGCAGAAATTGTGGGGTATGGATTCTCTTCCAATGGCGGTCACATTTCAACTCCAAATGTTGAAGGACCTGCGACAGCGATGCGTCGTGCTTTGGAACAAGCTGGATTGAATCCTAGTGAAGTGGATTATATAAATGCACATGCAACTTCCACTCCTGTTGGAGATACTAATGAAGCCAAAGCGATATTTGAAGTTTTTGGAGAAAGCAATCCGCATGTAAGTTCCACAAAATCGATGACAGGTCATGAATGTTGGATGGCCGGTGCTAGCGAAGTTATTTATTCAACGATTATGATGCAAAATGATTTCATAGCACCAAATATCAATCTTGAAAATCCAGATGAAGACTCTAAGAAGTTAAATATAGCAACCAAGAGGATAGATAAAGAAATTGATATATATTTGTCAAATTCTTTCGGGTTTGGAGGTACAAATTCCGCAATAGTAGTGAAGAAATTTAAAAAATGAATATGAATAAAGATGAAATTTTAGAAAAAATCAATGCGATTTTAGTTGACGAGTTTGAAGTCGATTCCGATGTAATAACTCCCGAAGCAAATCTTAAAGATACTTTAGGATTAGATAGCTTAGATTATGTCGATTTGGTTGTTACCATAGAGGCTAATTTAGGTGTAAAATTAACCGAACCTGATTTTGTTGGAATTGCTACTTTTCAAGATTTTTACAATATGATTGTATGTAAAATAGAAAGTAAGAATTAAGACAATATGAGTGAATGGGATGGTAAATCTAAAGGTACTCTTTTAGGCTATAAAATATTTGTATTCTGTATTAAAAAGCTAGGAATCAAGGCAGCATATTCTGTATTGGTTTTTGTAGCTTTTTATTATTTTTTATTCGAAAGAAAATCTAACAAAGCTACATTATATTATTTAAGAGAACGACTTAAGTATCCCTATTTTAAGTCAATTGTCAATCTATATAACAGCTATTTTACGTTCGGTCAAATTATTATCGATAAGATGGCTATTTCAGCGGGTTTAAGAAATAAATTTACTTATGAATTCGATGGTATCGAAGTGCTTACTCAACTTTTAAGAGATAAAAAAGGAGGCGTCTTGATTAGTGCTCATATTGGTAATTTTGAAATTGCTGAGCATTTTTTTGCAGATATCGATTTGGACTGCCAGATTAATTTGGTAACTACTGATTTGGAGCATTCCGTTATTAAAGCTTATCTGGAAAGTGTGAGTCTAAAATCATCCATAAAATTTATATTTGTAAGTGATGATATGTCTCATATATTTGAGATTAACAACGCATTATCTAATAATGAGCTAATTTGTTTTACAGGAGATAGGTATTTTGAAGGCACGAAAAGCATGTCAGAATTGCTACTAGGTGAAGAAGCTAATTTTCCCGCTGGTCCTTTTTTAATTGCTTCAAGATTAAAAGTTCCCGTGGTTTTTGTGTATGTTATGAAAGAGCCAAATTTGCATTACCACCTTTATGCAAAGATAGCAGAGGTAAAACAACGAGACGAAAAAGGTCTACTGAAAGCATACACCCAAAGTGTTGAAGCTATGCTGGAAAAATATCCGCTCCAATGGTTTAACTATTTTATGTTTTGGAATAAAGCAGAATAAAAAAATAATTTTCGCGAAAATTTGAAACTAAATTCATTCCAATTTTAGCTAAATATTGATAATTTATGGAAGAATTTGACTCAATAATAATTGGTTCTGGAGCAGGAGGTTTGGCAACAGCGCTTTGTCTTTCAAGAGCGGGACAAAAGGTTTTAGTGCTCGAACAGCATTCAGTTCCTGGGGGTTGGAGTCATAGTTTTACCTTAAACGGTCAGAGGTTTAGTCCTGGAGTACATTATATTGGACTGCTTGATGAAGGTCAATCTACAAGTGATTTGTATAAAGGACTTGGAGTGGCTAACGATATAGTTTTTTTTCGCATGAATAAAAAAGCATACGACCATTGTATAATTAATGGACAAAAATTTGACTTTCCAGCTGGAATCGAAAATCTCGAAAAAAATCTAATTCACTATTTTCCTACAGAAGAAAAGAATATAAAAGAATACCTGAATTTAGTGAAAAAAGTCAGCGAAGAACTGCAACTAATTCCGAAATTAAAAGGCTTCTGGCAAAATATAACGGTACCGTTCCGAACGAAACATTTTGGAAAATTCGCGCTTTTTAGTTTGAAAAGAGTGGTAAATTGGCACACAAAAAACGAGATGCTAAAAGCGGTTTTGAATGCACAATGTGGCGACCATGGATTGCCGCCAAGTCGAGCGAGTTTTCCGGTACATTGCTCAGTGATGAATCATTATTTTGAAGGTGGTTTTTATCCAATGGGCGGCGGTGCCGGGATTGTAAAAGCAATTACTTCTAAAATAAAAAATTATGGAGGAATTATTAAAACCCAACAAACCGTTACTAAAATAGTAGTTGAAAATAAAAAAGCTGTTGGAGTGGAATTGTCTTCTGGCGAAAGAATTTTAGCCAAGAATATCATTTCTAATGCCGATCCAACTACAACTTATCTCAAATTAATTGGTAAAGAAAATATAAGTAAAAAACTCAGCAAAAAATTAGAAACGACCAAATATTCCGTTACATCATTAATCTTATTTCTAACTTTGGACATGGATGTAACGAAGTATGGAATCGATTCTGGAAATATTTGGCATTTTAAAGACGAAAATATCGATGCTCATTTTGAAACTTTAATGAAAGCTGATATCACGCAAGGCGAAGAATTTCCTGCCTTTTTCATGAGTTGCACGACTTTAAAAGACCCGGTCAGTTTCAACGGTCGCTTTCATAATTTTGAAGTGGTAACCTATGTAGATTATGAAAGCTTCAACGAATTTGAGGGAACAAATTATCATTGTCCCAAATACGAGGTTTTTAAAAATAAAATCATTGAAAAATTCCTCAACAGTGTTGAAAAACTAATTCCAAATGCCCGTCAACATATAATTCAGGCAGAATTAGGAACGCCTAAGACAAATCAGTTCTATATTAATTCAACAAGGGGAAATGTCTACGGAACGGAAAAAACTTTGCGTCAAGTGGGGCCTTTTGCATTTAAAAATAAAACGGAAATCGAAAATTTATTTCTTTGTGGAGCAAGTACATTGTCGCATGGCGTTACAGGAGCCACATATTCAGGTTTAGCAACTGCTGCAAAAATTTTGAATTGCCATCCAGATGATTTGTTAATAGAAGATGGTACACAAAAGATTACTATTTTTGATGCGGAAGATGCTTCTACTTGGAGTGATTATATCTATAAAAAGAGAGAAGATAAGAAGCGTACTTTTAAGGAAGTTGACTAAGTTAATCAGGAATTTTTTAGCGATTGATAGGGAACATATTTTGATGGATTATAAAATTGGTAGATGAAAAATGTTTTAATAATTTATTTTACACAATCTGGACAACTTGGAAGAATTGCAAACAATATTGCAAAACCACTTTTGGCAGATTCAGATATTTCAGTTTCTTTTTTTAACATTCAAATGACAAAACCCTTTCCTTTTCCATGGAAATCGGAACAGTTTTTCGATGTTTTTCCTGAATCTTTTCTTCAAATTCCATCAGTAATTAAAGAGCCTTCAATAAATATTCTGAATCAAAAATACGATTTAGTTATTTTAGCTTATCAGGTTTGGTACCTTTCGCCGTCCATTCCTATAACGTCTTTTCTTAAAAGTAAATTTGCAAAACAATTGATTGAAAACACGCCAGTTATCACGGTTTCAGGGTCGAGAAATATGTGGATTATGGCTCAAGAAAAGGTCAAAATTTTAATAAAAAATGCTAATTCACAAATAGTCGGCAATATTGCATTGGTTGATCGGCACATAAATCACATTAGCGTAATTACGATTGTAAAATGGATGTTTACTGGAAAAAAAGAAAAGTATTTAGGTCTATTTCCTAAACCGGGAGTGTCTGAAAAAGACATTGTAGAATCGACAAAATTTGGTACAATAATTTTAAAATATTTAAAAGTAGATTCCTATATTGGTTTGCAAAAAGAGTTGGTAAACAATAACGCCATAGAAATCCGACCATTTTTAATTGAAATGGATAAAAAGGCGAATAAAATGTTTAAAATATGGGCTAATTTAATAATTAAAAAGACCAGTTCACGACCCATTTGGTTGAAAGGATTTTATATATATTTGTTTATAGCAATTTGGATAATAGCGCCAATAGTATTTATATTGCACCTGATTACATTTCCATTTAAATACGCGAAAATCAGGAAAGAAAAAGTGTATTATAAAGGAGTTTAAATATATTCCTACTTAACCTATGCCAGAAGTTTATATAACTAGATGTGAAAAATATTTGCCAAACGAGCCTGTTTCAAATGATGAAATGGAATCCTTTCTTGGGTTAATAAATGATTCAGTTTCTAAAGCACGCCGAATAATTCTCAGAAATAACAAAATCACTTCTCGTTATTATGCATTAGACAAGAATGGAAATCCAACACATTCGAATGCATTATTAACCAATAACGCCATTAAACAACTTTTTGACGAAAATTTCACTTCACAAGACGTAGAACTTCTTTCGTGTGGAACTTCAACACCAGATCATTTGTTGCCTTCGCATGCCGCAATGGTGCATGGTTTAATGAAAAATAAATCGGTAGAATTAAATTCTTCCTCAGGAGTTTGTAACGCCGGAATGAATGCGCTAAAATTTGGGTTCCTTTCTGTAAAATCTGGGAATACAAATAATGCGATTTGCACAGGTTCAGAAAGGGTTTCTAGTTGGATGCTTGCGGATAAATTTGAAAATGAAATTGAAAATCTTAAACGTTTAGAAGAGCAACCTATAATTGCTTTTAAGAAAGATTTTCTGCGTTGGATGCTGTCTGATGGAGCCGCCGCTTTTTTATTAGAAAATAAACCGAATGGAGAAAATCCACTTAAAATTGAGTGGATGGAAGCATTTTCGTATGCTTATGAACTTGAAGCGTGTATGTATGCTGGTGGAGATAAATTAGAAAATGGCGAAATTAAACCATGGAGTGATTATAAATCAAATGATTGGCTTGAAAAATCGGTTTTTTCAATAAAGCAAGATGTAAAAGTGCTCGATCAGTATATTCTTGTAAAAGGAGCTGAAAGTATGAAAGCAGCCATGGATAAGAATAAAATTAATGCAACAGATATAACCTATTTTCTTCCACACGTTTCTTCGCACTATTTTGTTGCGGGATTAAATAAAGAATTATTAGAAAGAGGTGTGGATATTCCGTTTGATCGATGGTTTATGAATCTCGATAAAGTAGGAAACGTAGGATCCGCGTCAATTTACTTAATGGTAGAAGAATTGAAAAACTCAAATAAATTAAAAAAAGGCGATACGATTATGTTATCTGTTCCAGAAAGTGGCAGATTTTCTTATTCTTATGCTTATTTAACGGTATGTTAATGGAAAATAAATTACCTATATTAGATAAATTTTTTGTTGGAAACCTAATTCCACAGAAATCTCCTTTTGTAATGGTTGATAAGTTACTAGCTTTTTCAGAAAATGAAGTAGTAGCGGGTGTGACTGTTTTAGAAGAAAATATATTTTGCGACTCAGGAATTTTTCAAGAATCAGGGTTAATTGAACATATGGCTCAGTCCGTAGCTTTATATACAGGTTATCAGTTTTATCTGAAAAATGAACCGGCACCAACAGGATATATTGGTTCAATTAAGTCAATTATAATCACAACTTTACCAAATTTAAATGATAAAGTAGAAACGAAAGTTACCGTACTTCATGAATTTATGGGCGTCACTTTGGTAGATATTGTTTCAAAAGTAAATGATGTAGAAATTGCCCGTGGACAAATGAAAACAGTTTTAGCTACTTAACTTATGCAGTTGTTCCAAAATATCGAAATTCAAAATTATTTGCCGCACAGAAAGCCTATGCTGATGGTGGATTGGATTTCAGAAATTAATAACGAAGCGGTCAAAACTGTTTTTGAAATTAAAAATGATAATATTTTTGTCGAAAATAATTTTTTTTCAGAAATAGGGCTTATTGAAAATGCTGCACAAACATGCTCCTCAATTGTCGGACAATCTTTTTTTTCTAAAGAACCAGATAACGAAATTGGTGATGTAAAAGTGATTGGTTTTATTAGCGGAATTAAGAAAGTAAAAGTAATAGCGTTGCCGGAAGTTGGACAATTAATTTACACAAATGCGGTCTTATCGTCCCGTTTTGATACAGATGAATATATTGTTTGTACAATGATTTGTAATACAATTTGTGATAAAGAAATAATTTTTGAAGCGGAAATAAATTTATTTATTCAAGAGAAAAAATAATGAAAAAAGAGGAAGTGCCGCAAGATAAAAGCAATCTTTCATCCATAAAGATGAAGGAACTTTGCTATGCGACAGACGAAAAAGGAAATTACACCACGGCATTAAGCAGTGGCTGGGAACCAAAAACAATTGCATTGGAAAATTCAATTCAAGATATTAATGAACGGATTCAAATTGCAAATCAAGAGGTAAAAAACGGAAAAGCAAGTCCAATTATCTATTTTATGGAATTAAATAAAATGGACTGGATGACACTTTCAGGCTATGTAAATATGTGGCAGTGGAGGGTCAAAAGACATGGGAAACCATCTGTATTCAAGGATTTGAGTACCAAAATTCTAGAAAAATATGCCGAGGCTTTTGAAATTTCGGTGGAAGAATTAAAAAAATTCAACGGTAATTAATGGAAACTAATTTTATTCATCATCAATCAGCACATTGCGAAAATGGTGTCGCTTCTAATCTATTGAAACACCACGGAATAAACATTAGTGAACCCATGGTTTTCGGAATCGGTTCTGGACTTTTCTTTTTCTATTTGCCAATTCTAAAAGTAAATCACGCTCCAGCAATTAGTTATCGACCTATGCCAGGCTCAATTTTTAATAAAGCCGCTAAGCGATTGGGAATTAAGGTTAAAAGAGTAAAGTTTTCTAATCCAGCTGCCGCTCAAAAAGCATTAGAGGATAATTTAAGTAAAAATATTCCTTCAGGACTGCAAGTAGGTGTTTATAACTTGACCTATTTTCCAGATGAATATCGTTTTCATTTTAATGCACACAATTTGGTCGTTTACGGAAAAAAAGAAGACACTTTTTTAATTAGTGATCCGGTCATGGAAAAAGTTACTACTTTAACCGAAAAAGAATTAGAAAAAGTACGCTTTGCAAAAGGGGCACTGGCTCCAAAAGGTCAATTATATTATCCAGTTGAAATTCCTACGAACATCGATTGGGAAAATGCGATTAAAAAAGGAATTAAAAATACGTGTAACGACATGTTAGCGCCTTTGCCAATTATTGGCGTTGCAGGAATGCGGTTTTTGTCCAGGAGTATCAGAAAATGGCCTGTAAAAAAGGGAGTTAAAGTAGCCAATCACTATTTGGCACAAATGGTTCGCATGCAGGAAGAAATAGGCACAGGTGGCGGTGGATTTCGATTTATATATGCGGCTTTTCTACAAGAAGCTGCCGTTATTTTGAAAAATGATAAATTAAGAGAACTTTCTATAGAAATGACGAAAATTGGTGATTTATGGCGTGATTTTGCTGTAAATGCTTCACGTGTTTACAAAAAAAGAAGCAATCAAACTGATGTTTACAATAGTCTAGCAGATGAATTATTAAAATTAGCCGAACTAGAGGAAACGTTTTTTAGAAAACTTAAAAAAGCAATCTAGTAACGATGAGTCAATCTGTAATCAAAGTTAACGCGCTTTATAAAAAGTACAAAGATGCCGATTTTTTTTCAGTAGACAACTTAAATTTGTCAATTGAAGAAAATGAAATTTTTGGACTCCTAGGTCCTAATGGTGCTGGAAAAACTACGTTAATTTCAGTGTTGTGTGGTTTGATTAAGCCTACTTCTGGAACGTTTACAATCAATGGATTGTCATACGATAAAAATGCTACTCTAATAAAAGAAATCATTGGAGTCGTTCCACAAGAATATGCCTTATATCCAACATTAACAGCCTGTGAAAATCTTAGATATTTTGGAAGTATGTATGGCTTAAAGGGAAAAGTATTGCATCGAAAAGTGGATGAAGCTTTGGAACATTTGGGACTTGTAAAGTTTGCAAATAAAAGAATTGAAACGTTCTCGGGCGGAATGAAACGTCGGGTGAATCTAATTGCAGGGATTTTGCACCAGCCAAAAATTTTATTTCTCGATGAACCCACTGTTGGTGTTGATGTGCAATCTAAAAATGTAATTATTGATTATTTAAAGGAGTTGAATGCGAACGGAACAACCATCATTTATACGTCGCACCATTTATCGGAAGCACAAGATTTTTGTACAAAAATAGCAATTATTGATCGAGGTCAGATTTATGCTGAAGGAACTCCAAAATCATTAATTGAAAATACACCAAATGCCCATAATTTAGAAGATGTTTTTATTTCATTAACAGGTAAAGAGCTTCGCGATGATGTATAAATTTTTCATGTCGGTTTACAAGGAAATGCTTTTGCTTAAAAGAGATTTCGGAGGACTTGTGATTTTGTTTGTGATGCCTTTAGTTCTTATCGTTACAATAACTTTAATTCAAGACACCACTTTTAAGTCGCTTTCAGAAAATAGAATTCCCATTCTTTTGGTAGATAATGATAAGGATTCGATTTCGAAAACAGTAATGTTGAATTTGCAAGAAAGCGGTTCATTTGAAGTTATATCAACAATTGATGGAATTAAAGCAACTGAAATTTCTGCTAAAGAAGCCGTTTTTCAAGGGAAATACCAGTTAGCGATAATTATTCCCGCAAAGTTAAGTGCTGATTTACAACTAAAAGTAAATCAAAATGTTGAAAAAATTGTAAGCAATTTTGGAATGAACGAAGCATCTGAAAATGCCAATACTACTAAAGAAATCGCTCCAAAAGAGGTTAGGTTGTATTTTGACCCAGCAACGCAAATCACTTTTAAGAACGCTGTAAAAAGTGCCATAGACAAGATGATTTCTCAAATTGAAACGAAATCTATTTATGCTGCATTTCAAGATCAGTTGGGAGAAGGTGATGAGACTCTTTTTGAACAAAAAAGTTTTATCACGTTCAAAGAAATTATTCCCCGGGTAAATGATAAAGAAATTCTCCCCAATTCAGTACAACACAACGTTCCAGCTTGGACATTGTTTGCAATATTTTTCATAATCGTGCCGCTTTCCATCAATATTGTAAAGGAAAAAGGGCAAGGCACACAAATTCGCTTAATTACGAATCCAGTTCCGTATTTTGTAATTATTGCCGGTAAAACCGCGACCTATTTGATTATATGCATGATTCAATTTTACCTTATGGTTGCTGTTGGCGTCTATCTTTTTCCTTATTTAGGACTTCCTATTTTAGAAGTTGAAGGAAAATTAGTATTGATGAGTATTGTTGCATTGTTCTCAGGATTAGCAGCTATCGGATTCGGAATATTATTAGGAACGGTTGCAAAAACACAAGAACAATCAGCACCATTTGGAGCAACTTCAGTCGTGTTATTAGCGGCAATTGGAGGCGTTTGGATTCCTGTTTTTGCAATGCCAAAAGTGATGCAGGTAATTTCGAATTTCTCTCCGATGAATTGGGGTTTAAATGCATTTTATACCGTGCTTTTACGTCACGGAAGCTTTCTTCAGTTACTTCCCGACATTATTTTATTACTTTTGTTTTTTGTATTAACAACATCCATCGCCATAATCTATGATAAAAAGAAAAGAGCAGTATAACGAAGTCGAAGAACTTACCGTAAGTAAAGAAATTCGCGTTCGTTTTAATGAAACTGACCCGTTGGGTATCGTTTGGCATGGCTATTACATCACTTATTTTGAAGACGGTCGTGAAGCTTTTGGGCGTGAACATGGTATTTCCTATTTGGACGTCCACAAGTATGGATTCACAACCCCAATTGTAAAATCAATTTGTGAACATAAATTATCATTGCGTTATGGAGATGTGGCTCGAATAGAAACCACCATCGTGAATTCGCCAGCGGCAAAAATGATTTTCAGATATAAAATTTACGATGTCAATAACGAAATTGCTTGTTCAGGTGAAACCGTTCAAGTATTTGTTGATGCAACTGGAACATTATCATTAAATTTCCCGCCATTTTTTGAAGAATGGCGAGAGAAAGTAGGTTTAAAATAATGACTAAAACTATCTATATTTCCGATACAAACTGCATCACGCCATTAGGTTTTGATACAGCTTCTAATTGGGAATCTTTACTAAAAGGAAATTCAGGCATCCAACTGCAAGAAAAAGTGGGAATGCTTGAGTCATTTTATGCGTCAATTATCGATTCAGAAAAATTAAATATCGCTTTTGGATTAATTTCAACGGAAACTCATTTCACTAAATTAGAAAAAATGTTGATTTTGGCACTAAAACCATTAATTGACAAACAAAAAATTACAGACAAAACCGCTTTTATTTTTTCAACAACAAAAGGAAATATTAGTCTTTTAGAACAAGAGAAAAAAGGAGTTGAGGCAGCTCATTTATCGAATCTTGCCAAAAAAATAAGTGATGTTTTTAAGTTTTCCACAACACCAATTGTAGTTTCTAATGCTTGTGTTTCTGGTGTTTTAGCAATTGCTGTTGCAAAAAGAATGATACAATCTGGGGTTTATGAAGACGCATTCGTAGTTGCAGGAGACGTGGTTTCAGAATTTGTTTTATCCGGATTTAATTCATTTCAGGCCATGAGTGCTTTGCCTTGTAAACCGTATGATAAAGACAGAAATGGCGTAACCTTAGGTGAGGCTGCTGCTGCAGTTTATATTTCATCAAATGAAAATAAACTAAAAAAGAACGATATAAAAATTATTGGTGACGGAGCTATTAACGACGCTAATCATATTTCTGGACCTTCGAGAACAGGTGATGGATTGTTTAAAAGTATAAAAAGTACCTTTAAAGAATCTGGATTAAATCCTGAAAAATTATCTTATATTTCAGCCCACGGAACGGCTACTTTTTATAACGACGAGATGGAAGCTGTGGCTTTTAATAGATT
The DNA here is from genome assembly GCF_050908145.1 of Flavobacterium sp. SM2513. GTDB lineage: Bacteria > Bacteroidota > Bacteroidia > Flavobacteriales > Flavobacteriaceae > Flavobacterium. The sequence goes on from NZ_CP194228.1 coordinate 2,292,511, forward strand.
GGGATTACATAATGTACCAGTCAATAGTTTAAAAGGCTTTTACGGTCATACGTTAGGAGCTTCTGGATTATTGGAAACTGTGATTGCCATTGAAAGTGCGCGAGAAAATCAATTGTTAGATTCAAAAGGATTCACAGAAATTGGCGTAACACCAGCGATAGCAATTACAAAGGGAAATAGTCCATGTAAAATTAATTATTTTCTAAAAACAGCTTCTGGTTTTGGAGGTTGTAACACGGCGGTTTTATTTGAAAAAGTAAATTGATTTTGACTAAAAATAACTACATATCGCACTATTGTAAAATCGAAAATAATTCGATTCAAATCGATGGTGAAGTACAATTTGACACAGAAAAATCGTCTTTTGCTGAATTTTCGAAAATGGCTTACAAGAATTTTGAAATCGAGTATCCAAAATTTTTCAAAATGGATAATTTAAGTAAATTAGCTTTTCTTGCGGCAGAATTAATTCTAAATCAAACTCTTGATAAAGAAGTAGATAATGAAATCGCAGTGGTTTTTGCCAACAAATCGTCTAGTTTAGATACCGATGTAAAACACCAAGCTTCAATTACAGATAAAGAAGCGTATTTCCCAAGTCCTTCAGTATTTGTTTATACATTGCCAAATATTTGCATTGGAGAAATAAGCATAAAGCATAAATTGCAATCTGAAAATGCATTTTTTGTTTTTGAAGATTTTAATGCACATTTTATGAGCAATTATGCTAATGTTCTTTTAGAAACCAATAAAGCCGAAAAAGTACTTTGCGGTTGGGTAGAATATTACAATGAAAATTTCAAAGCTTTTGTTTATCTCGTAGAAAAACAGGGCAAAATAATACATAACGAACAAACAATTAATCAATTATACAAGTAATCATGGAAGCATTAAAACAGGAATTAAAAGCAAAAATCATTGAAGTTTTAAACCTTGAAGACATTACGGTTGAAGATATCAATGATGACGATACCCTTTTTGGTGATGGATTAGGACTCGATTCTATTGATGCTTTAGAGTTGATTGTCCTTATGGATAAAGAATATGGAATAAAATTGACGGATCCTAAGAAAGGAAAATCGATTTTCGTTTCTATCGAAACAATGGCTAATTTTATATCGGCAAACAGAACAAAATAATTTATGAATCAACGAGTTGCCATTACCGGTATGGGAATGATTTCTTCGATTGGAAACACAGTCGAAGAAAATTTTAATGCGTTAATAAACGGTAAGTCGGGGATTTCTTTTATTGAAAACTTTGACACCATTCACAAGAATGTAATTAAAGTGGGAGAAATTAAACTAACAAACCATGAATTGTCGCATCAACTTGGTCTTGAAATAGATAATGATTTTTGCAGAACAGCTTTGTTAGGAACTATTGCTGCAAAACAAGCCGTTAAAAATGCTGGAATCGAAAATATAAATGACTGTCGGTCAGGATTAATTTCGTCAACAAGCGTTGGTGGCATGGACATGAGTGAAAAATATTATTATCAATATTTTGAAAACGATGTCAATAGAAAATACATAACGGGTCACGATGCAGGAGATTCAACCCATAAAATTGCCATAGAATTAGGTTTAAAAGGATTTGTTTCTACAGTTAGTACGGCTTGTTCTTCTGCTGCAAATGCAATAATGTTAGGTGCTAGAATGATTCAATCAGGACAATTAGACCGCGTTATCGTCGGAGGAACAGACGGTTTGGCTAAATTTACCATCAACGGATTTAAAACGTTGATGATTTTATCCGATGTTGATAATCAGCCTTTTGATAATAACAGAAAAGGTTTAAATTTAGGTGAAGCTGCCGCTTTTTTAGTTCTAGAATCGGAGGAAATTGTTGCAAAAGAAAACAAAAAAGTTTTGGCTTATGTTGCGGGATTCGGAAATGCGAATGATGCTTTTCACCAAACTGCCTCTTCAGAAAATGGGGAAGGAGCGTTTTTAGCGATGCAAAAAGCATTAAAATCCGCTAATTTAGCACCCTCAGCTATTGATTATATAAATGCACACGGAACGGCAACGCCAAATAATGACTTGTCCGAAGGTCGTGCAATTTTACGAATTTTTGAAGAAAACCTACCTGATTTTAGTTCCACAAAAGCATTTACGGGACATACTTTAGCCGCTGCTGCTGCAATTGAAGCAGTTTACAGTATTTTGGCTTTAGAACATAATGTGGTTTTTCCAAATCTTAATTTTGAAACACCAATGGAGGAATTTGATTTAATTCCGGAAACTACTTTAAAGAAAAAACCGATTCATAATGTACTTTCCAATTCATTTGGATTTGGAGGAAATTGTTCAACTGTTATATTTTCAAAAAGCAAATGAAAACGTGTTATATCAATGGAGTAAGTTGTATTTCGAATCAAAATACTTTTGAAACCGATTTTTTATCCGATGTGGTAATCAACGAAAATGAAAATGTTTTGTTTGCTAACCAACCTTTCTATAAAGAATTTATTTCCCCAGTTGCCATTCGTCGAATGGCAAAAGGTGTTAAAATGGGCATTGCAGCTTCAACAAAAGCATTGAAAGAAGCGAATGTTACAATGCCAGATGCGATAATTACGGGAACAGGAATGGGTTGTGTCGAAGATTCCGAGAAATTCCTGAAAGCAATTATTGATAATAATGAAGAATTTCTAACACCCACATCTTTTATTCAATCTACACATAATACTGTCGGTGGACAAATAGCTTTAGGATTGCAATGTAAAGCGTATAATTTCACGTATGTAAATGGTGCTGTTTCCTTTGAAACGGCTTTGTTGGATGCAAAAATGCAAATTGAAAACGACGAAGCAAAGTCCATTTTAATTGGCGGCATTGATGAAACTGGAGCACACACACTTGAATTGTATAAACTCATAAACTTAATTAAAAAAGAGAACGACAAGCCTTACTCGGTTTTAAGTTCAACTTCTAAAGGTGTTGTTTTTAGCGAAGGTGCTAGTTTTTTTGTGTTAGAAAATGAAAAAAAGGAAAGTAGTTATGCTTCTGTTCAGGCCGTTTCAATGATAAATATATTGGAAGCTGATGAAGTTGAAACCTTTATTCAGTCTTTTTTACAAGCCCAAAATTTAAAAATAGCAGATATTGATGCCATAATTTTAGGAAACAATGGCGATGTCGAATTTGATGATTATTATAATTTTTCCAACACTATTTTTAAAGAAATTCCACAAGTTTATTACAAGCATTTAAGTGGCGAATACAATACCGCATCTGCATTTGGTTTTTGGGTGGCATCCAATATTATAAAATTACAAGAAATACCAGAAATAGTTAGTAAGAATAATCAATTTAAAGGAAATTATAAAACTGTTTTGATGTATAATCAATACCGTGGAAAAGACCACAGTTTAATTGTGTTGAAGCAATGTTAAAACACAAAAACATCACCGCATTTTGTATTTCCGTATTTTTTGTATTAGTTGTTTTATATTTTTATTTTGAAGTAAAATGGTGGTTCATTTTATTGCCTATTTTACTCTGGTTGATAGTAACAGTTTGGGGTTCTTCAGAAATCAGATTGGGTTATTTTACAAAAACATATTGCAATAATCCGAATGAAAAACAACGAAAAATTGGACTTTCCTTTGATGATGGACCACATCCGATAACCGAAAAAGTTTTGGATGTACTTCAAAAAAATAATGTTAAAGCTACTTTTTTTTGCATCGGTAGTCAAATAGAAAAACACCCCGATATCTTTAAAAGAATTCTTACCGAAGGTCACATTGTAGGCAATCACAGTTATTCGCATTCGAATTATTTTGGAATTTTTTCAACTAAAAAAGTAAAGGAAGAAATTGACCATACTAACACCATTATACTGCAGCTTTCCGGTAAGAAAGCACTGTTTTTCAGACCTCCATTTGGAGTAACGAATCCTAGAATTGCTAAAGCGATTGAGCAAACCAAACATTTTGCAATAGGTTGGAATATTCGGTCACTTGATACTGTTATTAAAGAGGAATCTAAAATTATTAAACGCGTGAAAAGTAAAGTCGCTCTTGGCGGAATTATTTTGCTACACGACACTTCTTTAAAGACGGTAACTGTTTTGGAACAGATATTGCTATTCTTGAAATCCGAAAACTATACAATCGTTCCAATTGATAAATTGTTGAATTTACAGGCTTATGAAAATTAAAGTTATTTTGTTGTTGTTCTTTATATCAAACTTAAGCATTTTTGCGCAAGAGCAAAAAATGAGTAGTTCAGAAATTACTATTTTTAAAGGTATTCTAGAAAAGGAATCCAAAAATATAAAATCATTAAAAACTGATTTTATTCAATATAAACATTTAGATTTTCTATCGAAGGACATTGAAACTTCTGGCAAAATGTATTTCAAACAGCCTAATTTATTAAATTGGCAGTATACGAATCCCTATCAATACAGTATTATTTTTAAAAACAATAAGGTTTTTATTAACGACCAAGGAAATAAAAGTACGATAGATGCCAAAAGTAAAATGTTTGAAAAAATCAACAAATTAATAGTTGGTAGCGTTAGTGGAAATATGTTTGACGAAAAGGAATTTACAATTGCTTATTACAAAAATAAGAGCGTTTACATCGTAAAATTGACTCCAAAAACAACAGCTATTAAAAAATACATCAATCAGATAGATTTGCAGTTCCCGATTTATGAAACTACAGTTTCAGAAGTTAAACTTATTGAGCCTTCTGGTGATTTTACACGGATTCTATTCAAAAACAAACAAGTTAATGCAAAAATAGATGATTCGATTTTTACAAATTAGTTTACTATCTCTTTTTGTGATTTCGTGTAAATCGTATCACATTGAAAATGCAGTTCGTGAAGAACTTACAATTAAGGAATATAAAAACCTTTATTTTTCAAACCCAAAAACAGATTATATTTATAAGGCCACGATTGAAATTTATGGAAATCAATTGAGTGGTCTTTTTATAGCAAAAAGGCTGAATAACACTTCACATCGTGTTGTTTTTACAACTGATTTTGGAAATACATTATTGGATTTTGAATTGTCTGAAAATGACTTCAAAATTAATTATATTCAAGAGGATTTAAATAGAAAAATTATTGTCAACACTTTGCGGGATGATTTTCGATTACTCTTGAAAGTTAATAATCCTGTACAAGAAATTTTTGAAAATGATGAAAGTATTATTTACAAATCTGCCGATAAAAAACGGTTCAATTATTTTTATGTAAATAAATCGGATAAACAACTGACCAAGATTGTCTCAGCATCTAAAGCTAAGGAAAAAATAATAATAGGTTTTGAAGCAAAAAAAGTTATTTTTGCCGAAAATATTTCTATACAACACAAGAATATTAAACTTAAAATCATATTAAATCAAATCAGTAATTGACTATGAAAAAATTAATTGTTCTAGCATTTTTATGCTTTTTTGGTGTGACTAAAACTACTGCGCAAGTATCCTTTAAGCCGGGGATAAAAGCAGGTGCAAATTTCGCACGATTTACTCAAACGGATAATCCAAACGAACGATTTTACACTAAAACAGATTTCTATGTAGGACTGTTTGGTGCTTTAAAATTATCAAAAGTCTATACCATGCAACCTGAAATTTTGTACACAAGACAAGGTTCTGGTGTTGAATATATTGATTTTAATAATGTGAAACATGATAATAAGATTAATCTTTCCTATTTGTCATTTGCAATTGCAAATAAATTTACTTTCGATAAATTCAACATCCACGTTGGACCTACATTTGATATTAGAATAAATGATAATGATAAAAAGTTAGGTGAATTTAATGAGGACTTTGATTATTATGATTACGATTATGAAAATGATATCGATTTGGCTTTCTTTATTGGGGCAGGTTATAGTTTTACCAATAACTTTGAAGTTGAAGCTAGAGTAAAAAAAGGAATTGTTCCTGTAAACGGCGATTGGGATGCAGAAAATTTAGTTTTTCAAGTAGGTCTTGCTTATAAATTTGGAACTAAATAAACTATGAAAAGTATTTTCATTATTACAACTTTAATGTTGTCGGTTTTTTCAAGTGTGGAAGCTCAGGTAACCATTAAACCAGGTGTTAAGGCAGGTTTGAATCTCACAAGATTTACAAATACCGAATCAGATTTTAGACCTGATTTTTATGTAGGAGGATTAGTTGAAATCAAATTTAAGAAGTTCTATACCCTTCAACCAGAATTGCTTTACAGCAGACAAGGTGCAACGATAACTTACCTTGATAATTTTGGAACTAATCCTAAAACTTTTGAAAAAGATTTTAATGTCGATTATTTATCATTAGGAGTTATTAATAAATTCACATTTGGACAAGGATTTCAAGTCGCTGTTGGACCAAGTTTGGATTTTCTAATAGCCGATAATTTTGACTCTTTTCAGGAGGAAAAACTTATTGGATTTGATTTAGGATTGAATTTAGGAGTAGGATATTCACTACCAAATGGATTAACATTTGAAGCTCGAATCAAACAAGGCTTACTGGATATATTTGGTACAAATTATGACGAATACAATGACGAAAATGGGAATGGAAATTATGATGAAGTAATTTTAAACCAACTTTTTCAATTGGGTGTATCGTACACTTTTGGCAGTAAATAATTTAAAACAGATAATCATGTTATTAAAGGACTTTTATACAGTTGAAAAATTAGAAAATATTTCGGAAGGGAAATACAGTGCAGTGGTGAGATTAAACAATCAGCACGATATATTTAAAGGACATTTTCCGGGAAATCCTGTTACGCCAGGAGTCTGTATGATGCAAATTATCAAAGAACTTACACAAGAAATTGTAGGAAGTACCTTGGTTATGGTAAGTGCCTCTAATGTGAAATTTATGGCTCTTATTAATCCAGATATAAATCCAGTTTTAAATCTGGAATTGGAAATTTCTGGAGATTTAGCATCAGAACTAAAAGTAAAAAACACTACATTTTTTGATGAAATAGTAGCTTTAAAACTTACCAATACTTACAAAAAATCATAATTTTGAAAACTTTGTTTTCCCTTTTAGTTACATTCATATTTTTAACAACCCAAGAATTGCTGGATGTTAGAAAACTTTACTATAATGCATCAAAAACAAAGGAAAGCGCTGAACAGTTTTATGATTTACTTTCAAAATATTCCAAAAACAATAATGTGATTCTAGCTTACAAAGGAGCTTCAATTACATTGAAATCTAAATTTGCGTCTGGTTTAAAAGTAAAAAAACAACTTTTCATTGAAGGAGTAACAATGCTTGAAAATGCAGTCAACAATGCTCCTGAGAATACTGAAATAAGATTGATTCGATTGAGTATTCAAGAAAATACCCCAAAACTCTTAAAATATAAAGAAAATATTGAAGAGGACAAAAAAATGATTCTTGATTCTTATGACAAAGTTCCGCAAGATGTTAAAGAATATATCCGAGCGTACGTGAAGCAGTCTAAAGTTTTTAGTGAAAAAGAAAAGCAGTTTCTTCTTAAATAACACATCATGAATCCAAATCAATCCTTCAGTGAGCGAATTGAAAATTTACAACTTTGTGTTATCATTCCTACCTATAATAACCATAAAACCTTAAGTCGCGTCATTGATGGTGTTTTACAATATACTAAAAATATTATCGTAGTAAATGATGGTTCGACTGACACTACTGATGAAATTTTAGAATCGTATCATCAGATTGAGGTGATTAAAATTGGTAAAAATAAAGGAAAAGGAAATGCGTTACGACAGGGTTTTAATAAAGCAAAACATTTAAATTATCAATATGCCTTAACTATTGACTCCGATGGACAACATTACCCAACTGACATCCCTGTTTTTTTGGATAATTTAGAAAGTTCAGAAATGGAGGTATTACTGATTGGGAACCGGAACATGAATCAACACGGTATACCGAAGAAAAGTAGTTTTGGAAATAAATTTTCTAATTTTTGGTTTTGGTTTGAAACAGGAATTTCGTTAGAAGACACGCAATCGGGATTTAGATTGTATCCCCTGAAATCAATTCCAAAACGTTTCTATACCAATAAATTTGAATTTGAAATAGAAGTGATTGTTCGAAGTGCTTGGAATGGAGTGGAAGTCAAGAACATTCCTATCAATATTTTATATGACCCTCAGGAACGAGTAACTCATTTTCGTCCATTCAAGGATTTCACGAGAATCAGTATATTGAATACCATTTTGGTGTTCATCGCACTTTTACACATCAAACCAAGAAATTTTATAAGGAGTTTTAAGAAAAAAAGTTTCAAGGATTTTATTCGCGAAGACATTTTAAGTAGTACCGATTCCACATTAAAAACGGCTTCATCAATTGCCTTGGGTGTTTTTATTGGAATAGCTCCATTTTGGGGTTTTCAAACCCTAATTGTTTTAGCGTTAGCAGCTTATTTCCGTTTGAATAAAATATTAGCATTTACTTTTTCAAACATTAGTATTCCACCACTAATCCCTTTTGTAATATGGGGTTCACTTGAAACAGGCAGTTTTTTTGTGTCGAATCCTGTAAAATTCAATTTAGAAACCCTTGTAAATTTTCAAGAACTTCAAAAACACATTGTTCAATATCTCATCGGAAGTCTAGTTTTTGCAACTGTTATGGGATTTCTTTTTGGAGTTGGAAGTTATTTATTACTTTCGCTGTGGAAAAAAACTAGAAAGTAAATGCACCATTTTTTTATTAAAATTCATCATTTTGTTCAGCGAAATAAATTTCTGTCTGCCGGAATTGTATTTTTATTTCTACTAATTTTTGGTTTTTTCGCTTCAAAAATTAAATTTGAAGAAGATATAACACGAATTATACCTAAAAATAATCAAACGAACCTTACCGCAAAAGTGCTGCAGCAACTCAATTTTTCAGATAAAATCACTGTCATAATTGAGAAAGATAAAAACGGAACCATTGATGATTTAACCGAAACGGCAACTGTTTTCTTAGACAGTATCGAATCTGGTAAAGAGTACATAAAAAATATTCAAGGAAAAATTGAAGATGAAAATATTCAAGAAACGTTCGATTTTGTTTATAATAATCTACCTATTTTTCTGGACGATGCTGATTATTTGACGATTGATACAAAACTAAGCAAAGACAGTATTGCATTTCAAGTTGAAAAAAATTACCGCACATTAATTTCGCCTACGGGAATTGTTGCAAAAGATTTTATAGTAAACGACCCTTTAGGAATTTCTTTTATTGGCTTAAAAAAACTGCAACAATTAAGTATTGGCGACGAATTTCAACTTAAAGATGGTTTTTTAGTCACGAAAGATGGGTCGACTTTATTATTATTTATCAATACAAAATTGAGTGGTACCGAAACAGAAAAAAACACACTTTTTGTTGAAAAGTTGAACTTTATTAAAGACGATTTAAATGCTCAGTTTAAGGGAAAAACCAATGTTGATTATTTTGGTGCTTCCTTAATTGCAGTTGCAAATGCCAAGCAAATCAAGCATGATATTCTAACTACCATTATAATATCTCTCGGATTGTTAATGCTGATTTTGATTCTTTTTTATAGAAAAATATTTGTACCTATTATTATTTTTATTCCTACCATTTTTGGTGTTGCAGTAGCAATTGCATGTTTGTATTTTATAAAAACGACCATTTCTGCCATTTCTCTGAGTGTTGGTGCAGTTCTTCTTGGCGTCACAATCGATTATTCGTTGCATATATTAACACATTACAAGAATAGCAACGACTTGAATTCTTTGTATAAAGACATTACAAAACCTTTGATAATGAGTAGTTCGACTACTGCTTTGGCTTTTTTGTGTTTGTTATTTGTCAATTCAGAAGCGTTGAAAGATTTGGGAATTTTCGCAGCAATTACGGTCGTAGTTTCTGCCTTGTTTTCATTGCTTATTATTCCTCATTTATACAGTCCTAAAGTCGACGATGAAAGAAAAACGATTTTAGATAAAATAGCAGGATTTTCTTTTGAACGGAATAAATTTCTGATTATTTCTAGTATTCTCCTCATTATCATTAGCTTTTTCACTTTTGGAAAAGTGAAATTCAACAATAATATTTCGGAATTAAATTTCATTCCATTGGAAATTAAAATTGCAGAAGCCAAGCTCGAAAACACTACTAATTTAACTTCAAAATCGATTTATTTAGCTTCTTACGGAAATTCAATGGAAGAGGCTTTGCAGCAAAACCAAAACTTGTTTGCAAATCTGTCAGCAAAGAAAAAAAATGACGAAATATTGAATTTCAGCTCTCTTGGAGGAATTGTTTTGACTAGAGAATTACAGCAAACTAAAATTGACAAGTGGAATTCATTTTGGACAACCGAAAAGAAATTAAATTTACAAAACAATTTAATTTCAAGCGGAAATGCAATTGGATTTAAACCGCAAACGCATCAGCAGTTTTATCATTTATTGCAAACTAAAATTACGCCAATTTCATTTGAAGAGTATGCGAAAGTAAAAGCATTTTTCCTAGAGGAATTTGTTGCCGAAAAAGACGATTTTTTCACCATTTCATCTATTGTGAAAGTTTCAAATGAACAACGGGACCAATTTGTAAAGGCCATAAATTCGGAAGAAAAAGTGGTTTCAATTGACCGTCAACAAATGAATGAAACCTTTCTCGGAAAACTTCAAGATGATTTTAATGACTTAATAAATTACTCCTTATTAGCCGTAATTCTCGTTTTATTCGTGTTCTTTAAGCGAATAGAATTAGTTGCTATAAGCATAATTCCAATTATTATAACAGGACTTGTTACCGCAGGAATTATGGGAATTTTTGATATTCAATTGAATATTTTTAGCACGATTGTTTGTACATTGATTTTTGGACATGGCGTAGATTTTAGTATTTTTATGACAAGTGCTTTGCAAAAACAATATACTACCGGAAAAGATGAAATGCCAACGTATAGAGCTTCTATTATTTTAGCAGCTTTAACTACGGTTTTGGCGATTGGTGCCTTAATTTTTGCGGAACATCCTGCTTTAAAATCAATTTCTGCAATTTCATTAATCGGTGTTTTTGCAGCACTTCTAATTACCTTTATTTTTTATCCAATTATTTTTAAAATTTGTATTTTCAATAGAGTAGAAAAAGGTAAATCTCCAATAACCATTCGTTTATTAATCCATTCAACTCTTTCGTTTATCTATTACGGTCTTGGTGGGTTTTTACTTTCAATAGTTGGAGAATTGGTAATGAAAATTGTTCCTCTTAAAAAGGATGTAAAAATAAATTGGTTCAGGCGTTTAATGTCAAAATTCATGAAATCGGTCTTGTATTCGAATCCGTTTTTAAGTAAAAAAGTGATTAATAAATATGGTGAAACATTTGAAAAACCTGCTGTAATTATTGCCAATCACACCTCATTTTTAGATATTCTGGCAGTTGGAATGTTGAGCCCAAAAGTAGTTTTCTTGGTGAACGATTGGGTGTATAATTCGCCATTTTTTGGAAGAGGAGTCAAGCTAGCTGGATTTTATCCTGTTTCGCAAGGTGTTGATGGTAGTGTCGAACATTTGAAAGAAAAAGTAGAGCAAGGTTTTTCTTTGATTGTTTTTCCCGAAGGTTCACGCTCTGAAGATTGTACAATTCAACGCTTTCACAAAGGTGCTTTTTATTTGGCGGAACATTTTAATTTGGATATTTTGCCTATTTTTATTCATGGAAATACGGAAACACTTCCCAAAGGTGACCATATTATTTATGATGAAAATTTAACTGTTGTAATTGAAAAAAGAATTGCAATAGAGGATTTTTCTTTTGGAGTAAATTATTCAGAACGGACAAAAAAAGTAAATCAATATTTCCGAGAGAATTTCAGTGCATTACGAAAAGAATTGGAAGATGAAAATTATTTTAAAAGTAAACTTTTCCTCAGTTTTCTATATAAAGAACCGGAAGTTGTTAGAGAATTAAAAGCTGATTTCAATAAGCGAAAATCAATTTATTTCAGACTCAATAATTTAATAAAGGACGATGCTAAAATCATGCATATTGCAAATGATTTAGGGCAAATAGACATTTTATTGGCTTTGCAACAACCCAAGCGTAAAATCTCTACTTTTATACAAAATGAAGAAAAAAGAAACATCGCTTCGACAAATTATATTTTAAAAAAGCGTAAAATTAGCTATTTAGAATTTGTTGATTTCAATGATTGCAACACGCTTTTAATTTCTGATGTAAGAGTTGATTTCGTTGAGAATTTAGTATTATCGGATAGCATTGTTCATATTGTATTGCTGAATAATTTTGAGTTAGAAAAACATTTTATGAATCTTGGTTTTACGGTAAATGTGGAGGAGAAAGACGTATTGGTTTTTAATAAATAACAAGTGAAAAGAATTTACGACATAGTAATTATTGGTAGCGGTTTAGGCGGTTTGGTGTCGGCAATTCTTCTTGCAAAAGAAGGAAAAAGCGTTTGTGTTTTGGAAAAAAACAATCAGTATGGTGGAAACATGCAGACATTTGTGCGTGATAAAACTATTTTTGATACTGGAATCCACTACATCGGCGGTTTGGCAGAAGGACAGAACCTTTATAAATACTTTACATATCTTGGTATTATGGACCGTCTTAAATTGAAAAAGATGGACGAAGATGCATTTGATCTTATTACATTTGACGATGATAAGACGGAATACCCACATGCTCAAGGATATGAAAATTTTATTCAGCAGTTAACAAAATATTTTCCAGAAGAAGAAGAAATAATTCGTGCGTATTGTAATAAATTAATTAGCACTTGCGAGTCATTTCCCTTGTACAACTTACGGAATGATGCTAACTATAAAAGTGAAATTTTATCAATAAATGCAAAGGATTATTTGGATGAATTGACTGCAAACGAGAAGCTGAAAGCTGTTTTAGCAGGTTCTAATTTTTTATATGCAGGAATTGCTGATAAATCGCCTTTTTATGTTCATGCTTTATCTGTAAACTCTTATATACAAAGCTCTTGGCGTTGTATCAATGGCGGGAGCCAAATTACAAAGTTGTTAATTAAAGAGCTTAGAAAATATGGAGGAGAAGTATATAAACATAGGGAAGTGGTGAGTTTCGGATTTGAAGAAGATAAACTTGTTTCTGCAGTAACAAAGAATGGGGAAACTTATTTCGGATTGCAATTCATTTCAAATATTGAACCCAAAACAACGTTAAAAATGATAGGAGAGGACAAGTTTCGAAAATCATATTTTAGTAGGATTCAGGGTTTAGAAGTTTTACCTTCAGCGTTTAGCCTTTACTTGGTTTTTAAACCAAAAATGTTTAAATATCTGAATCACAATTATTACCATTTCAGAGATAGTACCCGTGTTTGGAAGGCAAATGAATATACACAAAATTCCTGGCCGGAAGCCTATATGGTTTCCATGAATATTTCTGAAGAAAATCAGATTTGGGCAGAAAGTTTGACGGCAATTACTTATTTGAAGTTTGAAGAATTCGAAAAATGGAAGACAACCCATAATACTGTTTCTGATAAAGGAGAACGAGGAGAATTGTATGAATTTTATAAAGCAGAAAGAGCAGAAACATTCTTAAAGGAAATAGAAAAAAAATTTCCAAATATTCGGGACTGCATTCAGTCGGTACATTCTTCCACGCCATTATCTTATCGAGACTACATAGGAGGTCATGGTGGTAATTTATATGGGTATGTAAAAGATTCCAACAATCCGATGCGGACATTTATCTCGCCAAAAACAAAGGTAGAAAATCTCTTTCTGACGGGGCAAAGTATTAACATGCATGGTGTTTTAGGTGTGACAATTGGGGCTGTAGTAACTTGTTCTGAGATTTTAGGAAAAGATTATCTCATTGATAAAATAAACCGTAATTTGACAGAGTAAACATGAATAGCAATCTCAAAATAGTAATTTTTTCCGGATTTATGTTTTTGATGTTGTCTTGCGGAACTTCCAAGTCTATCCACAATCGTCCAGAAATCAAAAGCTATAATCAGGAAGTACCTGTTGTTGTTAACCATGCTGATACGCTTTTTACATCTGGAACAAATTATCTTGTAAAAAACAATCAGCAACTTTGGGAACTTTATGTTTCGGGTGACCCTTTGCAAATAGGACTGTTAACAGGAAGTCTTTCCGAGCATTTGGTAAAAAAACAAGAACGCGTTTTTTTTACCAAAGTGGAAGATATGGTGCCATCAAAGTTTAAACAAAAATTATTGAGGCAATTTTTGAAATGGTACAACCGAAAAATGTATCTACATGTACCTGAAGAATATAAAACCGAAATATATGGCGTGTCGAGATACGTTTCAGACGATTATAATAATTTAGCCCCAAAGTATTTACGAACGTTGTACCTTCACAGTGCACATGATATCGGACATGCATTGCAAGATTTGGCATTGGTAGGTTGTTCTTCTGTTGCAGTTTGGGGAGATAAATCCGAGGATGGTGAATTGTTAATCGGTAGAAATTTTGATTTTTATGCAGGAGATGAATTTGCTGAAGATAAAATAGTTGCATTTATAACTCCTGATAACGGAATTCCATTTATGACGGTAACTTGGGGCGGAATGATTGGTGCTGTTTCAGGAATGAACAGGGATGGATTAACAGTTACTATAAATGCTGGAAAATCAAAAATTCCTTTAATCGCAAAAACGCCTATTTCTATTGTTGCAAGAGAAATTTTACAATATGCTTCTACAATTGATGAAGCTATTATAATTGCAAAAAAACGTCAAGTCTTTGTTTCAGAATCTATTATGGTTGGAAGTGCCAAGGATAAAAAAGCAGTTCTAATTGAAGTTTCTCCTGAAAAATTTGGGGTTTATGAAGTTGAAAATAGCAACCAATTAATTTGCACCAATCATTTTCAAAGTAAAGTGTATCAGTCAGACGAGCGAAATTTAAATCAAATAGAAGAGAGTCATTCCATGTATCGCTTTGAACGTATGACCGAGTTAGTAGCGCAAAATAATAAACTGACTCCTTTAAAAATTGCAGCAATACTTCGAAACAAAGAAGGGGTAAACGATAAAGAAATTGGTTATGGAAATGAGAAGGCACTGAATCAATTATTGGCACACCACGGGGTTATTTTTAAACCAGAAAGCAGAATGGTGTGGGTTTCATCCAACCCCTATCAAATTGGGGAATTTGTAGCTTACGATTTGAATTTAATTTTCAATAAGAAAGAACAAAAGTTTAAAAGTCAGGGTATAAATTCAATGCACATTCCTAGAGATATATTTTTAGATTCCGAAGCTTTTAAAGCGTATCAAAAGTACCGGATTAATGATAAAATCATCGATACAGCTATTTCTACAAGGACTGATTTACCAGTAGATTTTATAAATGAGTATCAAAATCAAAATCCAAATCATTGGATTGTTTATTTTAAAGCAGGACAATATTATTACAATAAAGGATGGTATAAAGCATCTGAACTAGCATTTAAAATTGCACTACAGAAAGAGGTTACAACCATTAAAGATAAAATTCAAATAGAGAATTATCTAAAAAAAATAAATCGAAAACGAAAATGATACCAGCGATAGAAAAAGCGTCCGTAGAGGAAATCAAACAATTTCAAGAAGAAAAGTTGAGGGAAACGCTGGCATATTTATCGGAATATTCTCCCTATTACAAAGCTTTGTTTGTAAAAGAAAAAATAGATATAAATACAATTCGAACTTTAGAGGATTTAGTTCAAATTCCAGTTACTACTAAAACTAACCTTCAATTGAACAACGATGATTTCTTTTGTGTTCCGATGCATAAAATCATAGATTACGCTACAACTTCTGGAACATTGGGAAGTCCCGTCACATTTGGTTTAACTGATAAAGATTTGGACCGCTTGGCTTATAACGAAGCAATTTCATTTGCCTGTTCAGGCGTTAAAGAAGGAGATGTTGTGCAGTTGATGACCACAATGGATAGGAGGTTTATGGCTGGATTGGCCTATTTTCTGGGTCTTAGAAAATTGGGTGTTGGGGTGATTCGAGTTGGTGCAGGAATTCCGGAATTACAGTGGGATTCTATTTTAAAATACAAGCCAAAATACTTAATTGGCGTTCCGTCGTTTTTATTAAAAATGATAGAGTATGCGGAGAATAATAAAATCGATTTCAATGCCTCGAGCGTTAAAAGCATTATATGTATTGGTGAAACCTTACGAAATCAGGATTTTTCACCTTCTATTTTGGCAAAGAGGATTACGAATAAATGGAATGTCCAATTATTTTCAACGTATGCTTCTACTGAAATGAGCACTGCTTTTAATGAGTGTGAACATTTTAAGGGAGGACACCAGCACCCAGAATTAATTATTACGGAAGTTTTAGATAATGAAAACCAACCTGTCAAAGACGGTGAAAGTGGAGAATTAACCATAACTACGCTGGGTGTTGAAGCACTACCTCTACTTCGTTTCAAAACGGGAGATATTGTTCAACTGCATGCTGAATCTTGTCTTTGTGGCAGAAATACCAGTCGCTTAGGTCCAGTAGTTGGACGAAAACAACACATGATAAAATACAAGGGCACCACATTGTATCCTCCAGCGATGCATGATTTGTTACGCTTTTTTGAAGATGTACAAAGTCATTTAATTGAGGTTTCAACAAATGACTTAGGTACAGATGAAATTCTAATAAAAATTGCCTCTGACAATGCTTCAGAGGAGTTGATGAAAGATATCAAAAATCATTTTAGAGCAAAGCTGAGGGTAACCCCAAAAGTGGAATTTATAAGCCAAGAGTTATTAAATAAAATTGCTTTTCCTGCCATGAGCCGCAAACCCATTACGTTTATCGATAATAGAGACCTGTCAATTTAGAAAATTACATTAAAATCTGAATGCACTTATTTTAAATTCTAAAAAACGGCATTTTAAATTTATAAGATTGTTTTGTAATTCTGTAAATTCTTTTTACTGAAAAATAAATAATTTTGAATAAATCAAAAATTTCAAATGCTATGAAAAATACAACAAATTCAAAAGAGAACGCTGAAAAGAATGTAGAAAATCTAAAAAAGACTATTGAACGTAAACACATTATTGAGGCAAAAACAGATGCTGCCGAAAAATTACGGGAGCTATTTGTAGACTCGTTAAAAGATATTTATTGGGCAGAAAAGGCCTTGACAAAAGCAATTCCTAAGATGGCGAAAAACGCTTCAGCGCCTAAATTAGTAGATGGCTTAACGCAACATTTAGTAGAGACAGAAGGTCAAATTGTTCGCTTGGAAAAAGTCTTTAGTTTAATTGGCGAAAAAGCAGTTGCTAAAAAATGCGATGCCATGGACGGACTGATTGAAGAAGGAAAAAGCATTATGGAGGAAACTGAAGTAGGTGCTGTACGGGATGCAGGAATTATTGCTGCTGCACAAAAAATCGAGCACTATGAGATTGCAACTTATGGAACTTTAGCTGCTTGGGCAAAAGCTTTGGGCGAAAAAGATGCTGCCGCTTTATTGGTGGAATCATTACTTGAAGAGAAAAATGCGGATGAAACTTTAACTGAAGCTGCCTACCATGATATTAATGAAGATGCACTAGAAAAGTAAGCGACTTATAATGGTTAAAACTGCTCGTCAGTTTACTCATTTATTTTATTTAAATTCCCACTATTCATTCAACATTGTGATAATCTGTTGAAGTTTAGTGGGAATTCTTACGTTTATTAAATTTCTTCTCTACATTTTTTTTGTAAATTTCTCACAAACAAAAAATAGTACGCGCTTTTTTGTATTGTTTTGACCCCTATAAAACAAGAGTACTATTCTAAATTTCGGTTTTTTAATTAAGCGGTTAATTTTTTCATTACTATTAGATGTTTATCCGAGTTCCATTTCTGCATAGGAGTAATTCTTCCTAGGAGACCATGAAGTCGTTCATTGTTATAAAAAGACACAAATCGTTTCAATATCTGCTGAATCTCTCCAAAATTTCGATAGTCGAACCGTGAAAATACTTCCTTCTTCAAGATTCCATGATAAGCTTCTATATGAGCATTTTCTTCTGGTGTTGCGACATGTGTAAATTCTTGTTGAACTCCTATTAATCCTAAATACTCACGGACACTTTTAGCTATAAATTGACTTCCATTATCACTCCTAATAACTACGCTTTCAGGGTAGTTATATTCGTCAAAAAGTAGAGATAGTAGTTCTATAACGTGTTTTTGCTTTATATTGAAAGAAAAATAATCCTTTAAAATTCGTCGTGTATGAACATCAATTACAGATAACAAATAAGCATTTTTACCCACATTTGGCACCCACACCATTTTAATATCCATTTCTAAGCATTGGAAGGGTCTGGAAGTATAAACCTTCCTAAATTTCACAAACTTGCGTCCAGCACCACTTCTATTAATTCTATTCTCAAGCTTTAAAAGACCTTCCTCCTTCATAATTCGGTACAGTTTTTTATGATTTATTAGGTAGCCATCTCTATTTAGATATTTGGTCATCAACCGATAACCACAGTCTATAAATTCATGTTTTAAAATATCTTTAATAGACTTAACAACATCTGATTGACTAACAAAACCACTGTTTTGATGGAACGTTACTTCCGTAGGATGATTGCCCTTCTTACCAAAACTAGGTTTTCTATAGTAGCTACTAGTAACCATACCAACCATCTTTATTATTTTAGCCTTGCTACACTTATGCTTTTGAAAAATATAGTTCACTAAATCTTTCTTGGATCGGATGTCCCAAACTTTTTTTTTAAAAGCTCCCTTTGTACCTCTAATTCTATTTCTTTATTGCTTAGTAGCTTGCGTAGAATACGATTTTCCTCTTCTGCCTCTTTAAGCTCTTTGCTTTTAGTGTCATAGGTGACTTTTAAGCCAGCCTCGCCTTTGTGCTCATACTTCTTCTTCCAGTTATATAAACTTGCGGTACTCACGCCAAACTTACGGCATGCTTCTATAATACCACTATCTTCTGAAGCTGCTAGTATTTCTAGCTTCTGAGCTAAAGTCCATTTCTTGTATTTCATATCTCAAATATATAATTTTGAAATTTAAAATAACACTCCGAACTATTAAGGGGCTAAACTATGTATTAGCTCTGTCTGGTACATTAAAACGGTAAGTCAGCCGAACAACATTGAACTTAAAATCTTTCTATATTATCAAATGTTTTTTCTAACGGCAACTTTTTCCTTATTTTTACCGTTATCAAATTTAAAGTATGGATAATAGTTACCAAATTACCGTAAACAATACCCAGATTTACGACCGAAAAGCATCAGAAAGTACCACACTTGATGCAGTAGAAGTTTCTTCTTCGAAGTTTCACATTCTGAAAAACAATCAAGCCTATACGGCCGATATTGTTGAAGCTGATTTTATTGGAAAGAACTATACCGTTAAAGTCAACGGAAACAGCTACACAGTTGCAATAGCCACCTCTCTGGACAAGTTGATTAAGGAAATGGGATTTTTAGTAGGCGGGTCGAAGCAAGTCAATGAAATCAAAGCACCAATGCCCGGTTTGATTCTGGAAATGAGCGTTTCCGTAGGGCAAGAAGTACAAGAAAACGATTGTTTACTTATCCTTGAAGCGATGAAAATGGAAAATAGTTTCCTTTCGCCAAGAGCAGGAATTATCAAATCTATTTCTGCGAAAAAAGGCGATGCTGTGGAGAAAGGACAATTGTTGATTGAATTTGAGTAAGAAGAATGTTTAAAAATGTTTAAAGTTTAAAGTTTCACCTTATATCAAGAACCTGAAATTTTAAGCAAAATAAACCTGAAACAAAAAATGAAAATAACAAAAATATTAGTAGCCAATAGAGGCGAAATAGCCATCAGGGTTATGAAAACTGCTCAAAAAATGGGTATCAAAACCGTTGCGGTTTATTCGACGGTGGATAGAAATGCACCCCATGTAAAGTTTGCCGATGAAGCCGTTTGGATTGGAGAAAGTCCTTCAAATCAATCGTATTTATTGGGAAGCAAAATTGTGGAAGTGGCGAAATCGTTAAACGTCGACGCGATTCACCCAGGATATGGTTTTTTAAGTGAAAATGCCGCTTTTGCCGATGAGGTTCGGGCGAATGGAATGATTTTTATCGGACCAGAGTCGAAAGCCATTCACATGATGGGAAGTAAGCTTGCCGCAAAAGAAGCGGTAAAAGCCTACGATATTCCAATGGTTCCTGGAATTGATGAAGCAATTACCGACACGGAGAAAGCAAAGAAAATAGCGAGAGAAATTGGTTTTCCAATTTTAATCAAAGCTTCCGCTGGAGGAGGAGGTAAAGGAATGCGTGTCGTTGAAAAAGAAGAAGATTTAGAATCTCAGATGACGCGTGCCATTAGTGAAGCAACTTCAGCATTTGGCGACGGCTCTGTTTTTATTGAAAAATACGTAGGTTCTCCACGTCATATTGAAATTCAAGTGATGGCGGATTCGCATGGAAATTCGCTGTATTTGTTTGAACGCGAATGTAGTATTCAGCGTCGTCACCAGAAAGTAGTAGAAGAAGCACCCTCTGCAGTTCTTACGCCTGAATTGAGAAGGAAAATGGGCGAAGCAGCTATAAAAGTCGCGCAAGCTTGTGATTATTTAGGTGCGGGAACAGTTGAGTTTTTATTAGATGAAAACTTAAATTTCTATTTCTTAGAAATGAATACCCGTTTGCAAGTAGAACATCCAGTTACCGAATTGATTACTGGTTTGGACTTAGTGGAATTGCAAATTCGTGTCGCTCGTGGCGAAGCTCTTCCCATGAAACAAGAAGAGTTAAAAATCAAAGGCCATGCGATGGAATTACGCGTTTATGCCGAAGACCCGTTGAATGATTTCTTGCCAAGTGTAGGTCATTTAGACGTATATACTTTGCCAAAAGGCGAAGGAATTCGGGTAGATAATGGTTTTGAACAAGGTATGGATGTGCCTATTTATTACGACCCGATGCTGGCCAAGTTAATTACCTACGGAGCTACTCGTGAAGAATCCATTCAATTGATGATTCAAGCGATTGATGGATACCATGTGGAAGGTGTGAGTACGACTTTGCCTTTTGGAAAATTTGTAATGGAACATGAAGCGTTTCGTTCAGGAGATTTCGACACGCATTTTGTGAAGAACTATTACGATGCTGAACATTTGAAAGTACAGCAAGAACAAGAAGCAGAAGTTGCGGCAATGGTTGCACTTCAGCAATATTTAAAAGACCAAAACACGCTTCGTTTGCCTCAACAATAAAGAATCATTTTCATGAAATGAGCATTACCAAGATTTGGTCGTAAGTATCAATGAAGATATGCGAATTCCATATTCCATTAAAAATTAAGCATTATCTACATATGAAAGATAAAATAAAAAATTTAGAAGATAAAATGGCCTTAGCCCGTTTGGGCGGAGGCGAAAAAAGAATTGCAACCCAACACAGTAAGAAAAAATTAACCGCTCGGGAAAGAGTCGAATACTTGATGGACGAAGGTTCATTTGAAGAAATTGGAATGCTAGTTACACACCGTACAACGGAGTTTGGCATGCAAAAAGAACTGTATTATGGCGACGGTGTCATTACAGGTTACGGAACAATTAACGGCCGAATGGTGTATGTTTTTGCCCAAGATTTTACGGTTTTCGGTGGCGCTTTGTCTGAAACACATGCAGAGAAAATTTGCAAAGTGATGGATTTAGCGGTAAAAACTGGAACCCCAATGATTGGATTGAATGATTCTGGTGGCGCTCGAATTCAGGAAGGTGTTCGTTCACTTGGAGGTTATGCCGATATTTTCTACAGAAATGTACGTTCCTCAGGTGTAATTCCACAGATTTCTGCTATCATGGGACCTTGTGCAGGTGGAGCGGTTTATTCGCCTGCTATGACTGATTTCACCATGATGGTAGAAAACAGCAGTTATATGTTTGTTACCGGGCCAAATGTAGTAAAAACGGTAACTAATGAAACGGTAACTTCTGAAGAATTAGGTGGAGCAAGCACGCATTCCACTAAATCAGGAGTGGCTCATATTACTT
Organism: Flavobacterium sp. SM2513; assembly: GCF_050908145.1. GTDB lineage: Bacteria > Bacteroidota > Bacteroidia > Flavobacteriales > Flavobacteriaceae > Flavobacterium. The sequence goes on from NZ_CP194228.1 coordinate 2,314,514, forward strand.
CTGCAAATGACGTAGAATGTTTGGAAGACATCAAGCTTTTGTTGAGCTATATGCCGCAAAACAATACGGAAACGACGCCAAAAGTTCCTTATGATTTTAGTGATGAAATTCGCGAAGAACTAAACAATATCATCCCTGAAAACGCTAATAAACCTTATGACATGCATTCGGTAATCAAGGGAATTATTGATACGGATTCGTTTTATGAAGTGCATAAAAATTACGCAGAAAACATCATCGTAGGTTTTGCAAGAATTGGCGGAAGAAGCATTGGTATCGTTGCCAATCAACCGAATTTTCTAGCCGGAGTTTTAGACGTGAATAGTTCCGTTAAAGCAGCTCGTTTTACCCGTTTCTGCGATTGTTTTAATATCCCACTTTTAGTACTTGTGGACGTACCTGGTTTCTTACCTGGAACCGACCAAGAATGGAACGGAATTATCGTTCACGGTGCGAAATTATTGTATGCTTTAAGCGAAGCGACTGTGCCAAGAATTACCGTTATTACAAGAAAAGCCTATGGTGGCGCTTACGACGTGATGAATTCAAAACACATTGGAGCCGATATGAATTTCGCTTGGCCTTCTGCAGAAATCGCAGTTATGGGGGCCAAAGGAGCGAGTGAAATTATCTTCAAAAAAGAAATTGCAGCTTCCGAAGACCCTGCTGCTAAACTTTTAGAAAAAGAAGCAGAATATGCGGCTCAATTTGCCACACCTTACGGAGCAGCTCAACGTGGTTTTATCGATGAGGTGATTTTGCCACAAGATACCAGACGTAAGTTGATTAAAGCGTTTAGCATGTTGGAAAATAAAGTGAGTGACCAGCCGAAGAGAAAACACGGGAATATTCCGTTGTAAGAAAATAGAACAAAAAAATAGAATATAGAAATTAGATTTAAAGCCTACAAGCTGCTTTAATCTGGATAAAACTGACTTGGTGAATGTTTTCATTGGGTCAGTTTTTTTCCTTTAAGGCAAACTTTAATGTATAAATAGCGTAGATGTAAAATCGTAAAACAAATAAGCGTGTCCATAAAGTATCTTTTGGCAGTAAATTTGCAACGTCCATTTTATATAAGCGCTCAAATGCTTTATTATTCCCTAACTTTGAGTTCAGAAGTTTAAAAACTCCTAATAAAACCCCCATCTTTAATCAAGAAAGTATTATGATAAAAGCCCTAATGTTCTGCCTTGTACTCCTAACTATTCAACAACCTACGAATAACCCGCATTTAACAATTAAGGTTTCCAATATTGAAAAAATAAAAGGAGAAATTAAAATTGGCGTTTTCAATACAGGAACTAATTTTCTGAAAGAAGGACACGCTATCAAAAATTATTCGATTAAAGTGGAAAACAGTACGGCTGTGCTTACTATTAAAGACTTGCCAAAAGGCGAATATGCGATCACGATGTACCACGACCAAAATTCAGATAACGTATGCAACCGAAATTTCATTGGCATTCCAAAGGAACCTTACGGATTTTCAAACAATATTAAACCTAGTATGTCGGCACCCAAATACGAAGATTGCAAATTTGATTTGACGGAAAATAAAACCTTGCATATTAAATTGATTAATTATTAAGATGTTTTGAAAAGGGGTGGTGTCAATCTCAATTTCAATCTCAATCTCAATTTCAATATCAATTCCTCACTCCCCAATCCTAATTCCTAATTCTCCTCTCCTCTTGCTATAATAGTATATTTTTGCTACGTTTGATTATTCGCAATACCGTAACAATATGCTCATCAAACTGCTCTTAGATGGTTTCTGACCTGAAAGCCTGCTGCATATTACCAATAAAATTTAAGTTAGGATGGCTGCAATGAGTAAAAAGTTGTTTAAACTTGTGTATATTTATTAGTTAGCGGTAACCGTATGAAGACGACACTACACATATTGACACTCGGACTTTTAATAACACTTTTTTCGTGCGGACAACCAAACGAGAAGAAGAATGTTGCTGTGGTTACAACAGACACTTTGCAGAAAAACTTTGACAAAAAAGAAAAAGAGCGTTTAGAAAAAAGAAAAGAAATCGAGAAACAAGATAAAATCGACAGTTTAAACCTTGATAAATTTCTGAAAAATGCAATAAAAATTGCCGAACAAAATATAAATTTAGATAAATTCAAAAAAGAATATGTAGAAACAATGTCTGATAGTTTATATCAGGTAGAAATCAGTATAATTAGTGATTTTTATTTCTCAAAAGAAAATCCCCATTTGATAATCAGACGAAATACGCCAGGCTCAATTTATATAGATATTTTTTCAAAAAAAGGTAGTAGAATTAACAAAGTTATTTCACACGAACAGTGGAATATGACATATGTAAATGACACAATTCGAGATATAAATGGTGACGGTTTAAAAGATTTTGTTGTTAATTGGTATGGTAGCTCAGGATGTTGCTTAAAAGCTTTTAGCAATATCTATCTACTTCGTCCAGACAAAAAGACGTTTTCAAAAAATATTGAATTTATAAACCCAACATTTTCACCAAAAGAAAAAATTATTCGAGGAGTTTGTTATGGTCATCCAGGCGAAACAGAAATGTATAAATACAAATGGATTGCCGAAAAAGTGGACACCTTGGAATATATTTCGTACCAAAAAAGCGATAAAGGTGTAAAAACGGGAAAGGTAATAATATCAACAGACCAACCATATGGCGACAAAAATAAAATTTTAAAAATTGTAAATTCTGTTCCGACAGAATACAGAAAAATTGAAGGATATGATTGGTTTACAGGACACGGATACGAGTAAAACGGCAACCGCTAACAACGGTTTTGCAAGATTGCGAAATATGTGGGAAATTCACGTCTATTTTTCGCAAGAACATTTATCTTAGTGGAAAGTAATCGGTTACGAAGTTCGCAACCTTTCAAAGCCGAGAACCGTTACCAAACATTGCCCATAAAAGAAAAACCCGCTAATTTCTTTAGCTAACGAGTAAAATTTTTGCGTGGGAAAATTATAGTAAATTTGACGTTAGTCAGAATTTAAAACTAAAAATATGAAAACATGGAATTTTAAGACAGAAAGTAATCCTACAGACATCAGTAAGAAATTAGAATCCAAGCTTGGTTTTGATAATGGATTTGTTTTTAGTGTGGATAATGATGAAAAAAAATCAATAACATTTAAAATCCGTAAACGGATTATTTATGGGTGGTATTGGGCATACCAAAATTGGACTATTATTAATGGAAAATTACTGAAAATAGATACTGAAGATAAGACCAACGTGGAAATTTATTTTAATCAACACTTTTTAATAAGAATTTTAATGTTTACACATATCTTTTTAGGTTTGGGTTTATTAATTGCAATAATCGCTGGAATAAGTAACAGTAATTCACTGTACATATTTGGAGGAATAATATTAGTATTAGGAGTTCTTTTATGGGTTGCTCTACAAAGGAAATTTGAAAATGACTCTCAAAAATATAAGACACTTATTTCTGAAATATTAGAATCTTAAAATAGAATAACGTTTGTTAACAAATTGTATAAGCAATGGCTTGTCCTCGCTTACTTGGAAATCCCTTCGGAATTCCCCCTCGTCCTCGTTTGTCCTCCATATTGGTTCTCGATTGCATCGAGTACCTACTTTTCATTTGAAAACCATAGTAAGCGTTTGCAACGCAATGTAGTACAATAGGAGTACTTTATAAAGATGCCCTTTATAATTTGTGCTAATTTGTGCAATTTGCGGTGCAAGAAGTTTCCCTAAACGTGCCCGTTCGTCCCATACTCGCTTGACAAAGCACACGACGATTCTTGCTACGGCTACACTATTTATGGGGCTAAAAAAAACGCACCTGTCCTACATCATAAGACAAGTGCGTTAAAACAAAAAGAGTAATTCCTTATACTTCTGGAGGAGCGTTTGCTAAATTTTTATGACAACCACACCACAAAACAGGGTTTCCCCCTTTGGGGCTAGGGGGCATCTTATCCTTCTGGTGGAGCGTTTTCTAAACTTTTATGGCGAGCGCCAAAAAGCAGGTTAAAGTCAAAGAAGCTCTGGCATCTAGCCACATCACCGGGAAACTTAGCGCCAATAAAGTGGATGGTTTTTAGCAATTCCAGTTCTACCGCTCGTCGTGCCACACTTCGGTCGGTTCGGTTGGTTTTTACGGCAGCTTTCTCTTGCAGTTGTTTGTTACGAACGTCTTCCCATTGGGATTGAAACGCTTGCAATTCACCACTAATTTTAGCACCTATTTGCGTTTCATATTTAGCAGCCGTAACCTTGAGCCGCCCCATAAGAGTGGGCATTTGCGTCTTGGTCACTTGGGTATATTCAGATTTCCCCTTCGGGTAAAACTCCATAAATTCAGGCGTTTTCTCGCCATTGAGTGCCGCGGCAATAGGGATGTATTTATCGTTCATATAACCTTTGAAGACTACAATAAAACCATCTACCGTACTTGTTTTTCCCACCTGCACGTTTAACGTAGTATCTACTTCACCCAGTTCGTTGCGCAACGGAAAAATAGCCTCTGTCAATGGCTTGAGTACGGCATCGTACTCGTTATTTTGGTTGTTTTCAGTAAGTTTGGCTTGCGTATCATCAGCAAAGCGAGCGATATAGTTGGGCGTTATTTTTACATCATCAAAAATATTCCCAAAAAGCATTCGAGGATTAGGTTTCATAATATTTGTTTATTTATTTTTTTACAATCATTTTTAAGTATTCCAGGTTCTGGCACCGTGCTTTTTTTGATGCGGCAGAGGTCTAAAATGTTTAGAATATTATAGTAGCTCCGTACTATATAGGCCTAAAGTGTTTAGCATACTATAGTAGCTCCGTACTGTATAGGTCTAAAGCGTTTAGGATACTATGGTAGCTCCGTACTGTATAGGTCTAAAGCGTTTAGGATACTATGGTAACTCCGTACTGTATAGGTCTAAAGCGTTTAGGATACTATGGTAGCTCCGTACTGTATACGTCTAAAGCGTTTAGGATACTGTAGTAGCTTGGTCCAGTATGGTCATGTTATTTTAGGGGAGGTGCGTGAATGGCGTGCATGGCTTATAATTTAGATTTTTAGTATTTATTTCCGGCTTCGTTGCTTTGCTATTAGTGTTTTGAAAAAGGTTGTAAAATCTATTAAAATACTGTACTTTCGGTGGGGTATTGCCTTTAAAATATCGAGCAATTGGGAGGACTTCTACTTGAAATACTAACAAAAATTTTTTGGCTAATGTGCAGGCTTTAATGTTAGTATGTAGTAAAAATAGAAAATTTTTGTTTACGTAACACAAGTGGTTGAAAAATTTTAGTTAAATTTTCAAAAAAAAAGTTTTTGCTGCTTTTCTATTTAAAACCATAAGAACATGCGGGTTTTAATTTGTGGTAAATTGTAAGATTTGCGGTTTACTATTTTGTTTTTACTGATGGGAGTATTTTTAACCACGAAGAGCACCAAGTTTTTTATGTACGTAGCGTTTTTAAGTTCACGAAGGCGTTTCACTTTGTAAGGAAGAATAGGAATTTAACCACAAAGAGCACCAAGTTTTTTTTATGTACGTAGCGTTTTTAAGTTCACGAAGGCGTTTCACTTTGTTAGGAAAGTAAGAAATTTAACCACAAAGAGCACCAAGTTTTTTATTTACGTAGCGTTTTTAAGTTCACGAAGGCGTTTCACTTTGTTAGGAAAGTAAGAAATTGAACCACAAAGAGCACCAAGTTTTTTTTATGTACGTAGCGTTTTTAAGTTCACGAAGGCGTTTCAGTTTGCAAGGGAGAATAGGAATTTAACCACAAAGAGCACTAAGTTTTTTATGTACGTAGCGTTTTTAAGTTCACGAAGGCGTTATACTTTGCCACAGGTTAAAAGGATTAACTTGTGCTCATATTCTTAATCTGTGGCAAACTATTACGATACTGACTTGAAGCAGATAGTAGTTTACTTTATAAGTAATTTTTTTACGCTTTTCTCGCTGCCTGAATAAACAGTCAATAGATACATTCCCTCTGAAAGCGCACTAATGTCTATACTACTTTTGACTTCGGTGGCCGTTTTTACTAAAACACCCGTCATGCTGTAGATTTCAATTTTATCAATAGGTAGTTCTGATTGAATTTCGAGAATATCTTTAGCAGGATTTTTAAATGTAAACGTATTGAGCTTGGACGGAATTTCAGTTCCCAATGTACAGTTGTTTCCCACAATGTACGTAAAGTATTTTGTCACTGCTAAACCGCCTGCAAACGCAAATTTAACTGCATAATTTATGTTGGACCCACTAGTTTGATTCGTAATTGTTTTGGTAAAAATGTTACCTGATACATTAGACATTTGAACTTCCGAAAACGGACTTTGTTTCCACAAATAGGCTACAACGCCTACTTGGTTGGTGTCTAACAATTCGAAGGTAATTTTGACATCAGTGCCTATAGTTTCAAATTCATAATTGTATCCTGTGGTAAAATTGCCTTGAATAGCTTGAGTATCTGTCCCCGAACATTCTGTAGAAGTGGCAGTAGTAGCATTTAAAACAATGGGATTATTTGCAAAAGCATTGCCAGCTAAATCAGTCGCTGCAATAGAAAAAGTATAATCGGTATTGGGCACTAAACCCGATACCATTACTGATTTTTGTATACCAGCTGTTCCTGCAGCAGTCGTAGTTGTACCATTGTAATTGATGGTATAAAGTACCGTTCCTGAGTTGTCATTGGCGTTCAGCAGCAGTTCGACAGTCGAACCACTGATGGTGCCTGTAGCTGCCGTAAAATTAGTAGGACTCTCTGTGTCAGGTATTGTATTTTGGTACACTCTCACATAGTCAACGACCATGGATGCATCAGTAAAACTGGCTGGAATATTTCCCGCTACACCACCCATTGCGATGTTTAAAAGCAAGTACTGTTCCGCGTAAAAAGGCCAGTTACTTGGGGTTTTAATAGCAGGATTGTAGGTATAGTAAGCAACTCCATCGAGTAAAAATGTGATTTGAAAGGGAGACCAGTTCATCGAATATACATGGTAATTATTCACTAAATCAGTGGCCACTGTACCGCCAATGTTCACGGTATTTCCAAACGAAGAAGGAGTGTGAAGCGCACTCTGAACGTAGTTCGTGGGTTCATTAGACGTAATTCCGTGTTCCATCATGTCAATTTCGCCACAAGTGGGCCAATTGGTGGTACCAAATTGTGCATCAAAAAAGCCACCGTCTTCATTGACATTTTTTCCAAGAAGCCAAATAGCAGGCCAAGTGCCTTGATGGGTAGGAATTTTAGCGCGAACATCTACACGACCATAGAGAAATGCAAACTTAGAATTCAGTCGGGCAGAGGTATACTGTTTGGTAACACCCTGATCCGTGTAAGGTTCTTTAATGGCCTTTATGTTTAAGAAACCAGTGTTCACAAAGGAGTTGGCTAGTTGGTTGGTATAATGCTGTACTTCTCCGTTAAACCATCCGCCGCCGCCCGGTAATTGCGTTTGGTGGTGCCAATTGGTTGCATTAACTGCACCATCAGCGTCAAATTCATCCGACCAAACTAAATCATTGTACACCACATCAACTTGAGCAAAACTACGAGGTGTCACTAGAAAAAAGAATATAAAAATTTGAAAACAGGTACTTTTTTTCATAGGATTTAATTTAGGTACTTTGAGTAGACTGTATTAGTCCTTAAATCAAAGATTTTGTTTCGCTGAATTTTAGCTTTTCGTTCTTGTCCCAGATGCCCCAATACGCACCCACTTCACCTTCAGCACCTACTTTCCAAGATTCATCAAAAGACGAAAAATAGAAGATATCAATGTTTGCTTCTTTAGACCAAATTTGCGAATTGATGAAATATTTCATCGCGTTTTCTTCCGAAGGATGCGATTGTCTGAAGCTTTCGCCTTTACTGGGCCAGCCGGTTTCTGTAATAATAACTTTTTTACCTTTTCCAGCCTCTAAGGCTTGATAAAACATACTCTTCATATGTGCCAAAGAATAATCCATTTCGCAACCTTCCCAATACGGATAGCAATTGGTTAAGATGACGTCACAAGCTTCAGTTATTCTTGGTTTTATGGTAAATTCGTAATAGGCATCCACATAACCGACGGGAATAGTGGAAGGGATTTCTTTTTTTACTTGGTCAATAAAATCCAATAATTCGTCTTCAGATAAATCTTTTCTGTACATCACTTCGTTGCCAACAGCTGCAATGTCTACAAAACCTTCCTTTGCTAATTGGATTAAAGCTTCAATTTCATTTTTATTTTTTTCGGGATCATCACTTAACCATGCACCGACCAAAGTTCTGATTCCAAATTCACGAGCAATTTTTGGAATAAATTCATTTCCTTCTGTACATGAAAAGGAGCGAACCCATTTTGTATAAGGTGCAATAATTTTCATTCTTCGTCGTACTTGCTCTTCTGAAATAATATCACCTGGTTGTTGACCATCTTCGTACATACTAAAACAAAGCCCGTGCATTCCTTCCTCTAAAATATCTTTAAATAAATTTTGAATATTCTTTGAAGTTTTTTCAGTAAAATCTAGTCCAGTTCCGTACTCTGGATTAGAATAATCCACACGTTCTGAATGTTCGAAATAATCTTTTCTAAATGACATTTTTTTCTGTTTTTAATTTTTTCACTGTACGTCTTTCTTCTAACTGTTCCTTTATGGTACTAACTTCATCTTCATTTAGCTTGTAATTCCACATAATCCATGCGGCTAAACCAGCAGTTAATGATGGTATTATAATATCTGCGATTCTTAAATCATTCATTGTTTCTAAGGTTTGAACGGACTTACCTGCATCAAATCCTACAATAGACAATACTAATCCCCCTAATGCCAAAGCAATGGATTGACCTATTTTTACCATCCACCAATAAACAGCTCCAAAAGTACCTTCTCTTCTTGGTAAACCATTTCTTAATTCGTCTAAATCACAAACATCGGCTGTCATACTCATCATTAACGTAAATAAGCCACCTAATCCGAAAGCCATAAAAGGAATGGGTAATAATAATATAATGGGCATTTCTAGAGAGAATTTAACAACTCCAATTTGTAGAATGACATCATTAAAAAGTACCGCTGTATTTTCATCAACGACAACAAATCCCCACCATTTTAGGATATATCCAACAATTGAAATAATTGTAGAAATTATAAAAGCATTCCGTTTTCCATATTTATTTGCCATCCAAGAAACTATTGGAATTATTAAAACGGCTGTTAAGAAAGCTCCTAAAATTGTAAATATTGCAGGCACTGTTCCAGCCATTTCATAACTACCATTGTACATATAAAAAACAATAATAAAATAACTAAAAGACGCTACCATTTGAAAACCATTAAAAACTAAAAAAGTTGCACCACATAAACGCATGAAAGGCATATTTTTGGTCATGTTTTTAATATTGTTCCATAAAAGGGATAGATTGTTTCCTAATTCTTTAAAGGTAATTTTAGCTTTACTATCTGCATCAGAAACATCATTTTCTTTACAAAATATAGCAGGCATAATTCCAAATAACAGACAAGCAAAGCCTACGATAAGGGATAACGTTCTTACACCATCTGCTTGAGAATCAAATAAATCTTTATTTGCAATTAAGACCCAAAAAATAGGTACTATCATCCATGAAATTTGACCTACACTATTAGCTATCCCCATCAATCGGGTTCTCTCTTTTGTGTCAGATGACATTTCGTATCCAAAACCGATAAGAGGTGTGGAAAAAATGGTATTTGCAAAAATGAATAAAACAGAAAATGTCAAGAAATACCAAAAATTATAGGCAGAGCCATTTGCTTCAAACATTTGCCATTGCACCGCAAATAAAATGGCGGATAAAATTGCACCTACAAAAATATAGGGTCTTCGACGACCCCATCTTGAAGTTGTATTATCGGAAATAAAACCCATAATTGGATCAGATAATGCATCAAAAAACCTTGGAATTGCGGCTAATAATCCTGCTATAGCTGGATTTATTCCATAAGCTGTGATTAGGAAAAATGAAAAAACACCTAAAGCTCCCGGTAGTAAATTATTAACTAAATGTCCTGAACCAAATGCCGCTTTCTGCAACAGTGGTATTTTATTTGTTTTATTTGAAGGAAGATGAGCCATGTTTTGTTCTTTGTTATTTAATCACAACCGTTTGCAAAGCTTTTGCAGGTACTGTCATGATACTTTTCTTATTGTTTAATTTAATTTCTACTGAATAACTTATTTCAGTTGGATTAAAAATTGCAACCGCTATCGTTCCGTCTGGATTTTGCACAGCTGTAGAAACTACTTCTTTTGAATCAATTACACAACCAATTTTCACGGCACCAGGTCGCATGAATTTGCTAAAGTGAGACATTGTATAATAAAGAGGAGTGAAGTACACTTCGTCTTTTTCTGGATCTACAATCACAGGTGCTACACACCAGTTTTTGAACCAGTTTGGTCCTCCTTGGCGGTCTAAAACCATATTCCAATCTATCCAACCGTCTACTTGATTGTTTAAACAACCTATGATATCATTGGCATAACGATTTACTGGTGCGTATTTTGGATGCAAGTATTTATCTTCTTCGCTTGCCCAATCCCAACCCCAATCGGTAGCTTCTTTTTTCCAGTACCAAGCATCATCTTGCCAGTGAGGAATTTCAGAATCGATGCAACCCTCTGTTTCAATTAAGTATTTGTTGGGTGCTTTATTATGAGCATATAGTAAATCTTCTGGGAAAACTTCGTAGGTACTTTCATACCAATGAATGGCCATTCCTGCAAAGTATTTAGACGATTTTTCATCTCTATACATTTCGTCTGCCCATTCTTTGATTCCCGCTCTATTTTGGTCGTAACCAAATATTTTTGTGTTTCCCCAACCGTCATTTTCTAATTTTGGACCTAAATGATTTTGAACAAAATCGGTCATTTCTTTTGGAGAAAAATGAGTGCTTTCCCAATTATTTCCGTTCCCATGTGGTTCGTTGATAACAGTTACACCCCAAATATCAATTCCTTCTTTTTTGTAAGCCGTTAAATATTTAGAAAAATATAAAGCAAAAACATCATTGTATTCGGGTAACAATTTTCCACCCACAAAATTTTTATTGTCTTTCATCCAAGGTGGACAAGACCATGGTGAAGAAATAATTTTAAATCCGTCTTTAGAAATTGCTTTTGCATCTTTAATCATTGGAATTAAATCTTCTCTATCATCTGCAATAGTAAAATTTTCCAAAGTCATGTCATTTTCGACTTTAGCATACGTGTAATTGCTTAATGAAAAATCGCATGAAGCTATGTGAGTTCTGGTTAAGGAGTAATTTGCTCCTTCTTCGCTAAAATAGGCATCTAACACTTTTTTACGATTTTCTTTGCTCAAACGATTGAGTAAATAGGCCGAAGATTCCGTAAAAGATCCTCCAAAACCAGAAATGGTTTGAAATTTTTCATCTGAATTTAAGTCAATTGTAATTAGACTATCACTTTTAGCAAATTCAGTCACTTTTGTTAAAGCATTTCCAGCCGCAGAAGTTTCATAAACCTCTACTTGTAAAGCATCATTTTTTTTATCACAATTGATCATTGTCAAAATTAAAAAGGTGAAAAATAAGTGTTTTAAATAGTTCATAATCTTAATGTCTTGGTGGAGTTAAAACCGTTTTCATTAGGTTTTCGCTGTTACCGTTAAACGTTTTAGTTATTGATTTTCCGTTTCGTTGTAATTTTTCAAAAGCCTTATCATCAACATATTTCCATAAGGCATATTTTGCTTTTCCATCTACAGTAAAAATCCCGAAATGGTTTTCAGATCCTAAAGGATTGCCACTATCTTTCCATGGTTCATCAAATGCTTCAAAGAAAAAACATGAAATTCCTTCTTTGTTGGTCCATTCTCTAATGGCATTGTAATAATAGGCTTGTTTATATTCGTCAGAAGCTTTAGAACCTTCATTTCCATAAAAACCATCCGAACTTGAAGCCCAACCTGTTTCTCCAATATGAATTGGTTTGTTTGGACTAATGCTATGTACATATTTTTTCACTGAATTGTATTGATTTTTAGCAAATAATACGGCTCTGTTCATTGCTGCATCCGTTAAATCCTTTTTTGGTAAGTTGCCTTGATGATTTGGTATTTTCCAAAATTCCGGATTATAATGTGTGTTATGAAAAGGATACGTATGCATAGAAACATAATCTACAGCTTTGACTAAATCTTCTAAGTCTTTGACTTTATAATTATCATCTAATCCACCCCAAGAGGCAAAATCATCGGAACAAGTAATCCACAAATCTTTTGAAAGTTTGTTGTCTTTTTTAAGCTTTTGTAAATGATTTACCCATTTTAAAATTATATTGGGTTGCACAAAATATTCTTCAGCCCATTTGACCATTGCTTCATTTCCAACAGCGATAATTTTTACAATTTCTGGATATTTATTGGCTAATCTGACAGCTTCAGCGATTTCAATTGCATTTCTTTCGCTTTCTACTTCGTGATTTTTTTCTAAATCTGTCCATGCATTTAGACAATCTATCCAAGCTCCTAACATTACATACATTTCGAAATTTGGATATTCTTTTTTCAATTCATCAATTGCTTTTAAAACATTTGAAGCATGTGCTAAATGAACATTATAAGTGCGAATCACTTTTATATTTGCAGATGCTAAGATTTTTAAATCTTCTTTTAATTCATCAATTGTGGGTTGAATGTCGCGCGAATTTTTTCGATATCCACCATAACATATCGCTTGGTGCTCTTTGTTTCCTAAAATCATTTGGGCTGTAATTTCTTTTGAAGCTGTATTTTCAGTTTTTTTTTGATTACACGAAAGAACCAATGTTAGGGATAAGATGTAAATCAAATTTTTCATTATCGTAAAATAGTCTCGTTTAATGAAACTATGATTTGCGTAATTTCACCTGTTCTGCGGAATATTTGATTACTGTTTATTTTATTTAGTTCAAGCGATTGCATTTTGTCATGAGTTCCATCTTTGAATGTCAATTGAATCGCATTAACAGAATCAATTTTATAAATAACGGGCACTTGGCAAACGGTAAATGCCAAGCAGTTTTGTTCGATGGTAAGTGTTATAGAAGTTCCATCCACTAAAGTAAAGGTTGCTTCTTTTGGATGTGACAAAAATTCCTTTTTCTGTAATAAAATAGGTTTGAACTGCAGCTTTCCTAGATGCATTTGCACACCAAATTCACCAATTTGTGTAAGAATGTCTTCTTTTACCTGTCCAGTCATTCCTGGTTGTTGAGCACCTTTATTAAATGGCGTGTGCGAATACGGATCAGTTGGAAAAGCACCATAAACTTGTGGCGATTTGTGCACACCAATACCTTCGCCAATCTCGTAATAATGCTTAGTTAAAGCATCAAGTACTTCTTTACTTTCGTTGTTTTTGGTTGCTGCTTCGCAAACCTCTAAAACGGCCACATGCAATTTTGAAACCATGTGCCAATAGATTGAACCTAGTCCTTCATAGCCGTAAAATGTTCCGGAACGACCTGTAAACGCTTTGTGGTTAAATACTTCTTCAAAAATCTGTAGTACTTCTTCGGAATCTTTTGTAACTAAATCTTTGTATTCAGGGTTCTTACTGATTTCTTGTAGTGCATTTTCGACATCATTCGCGTTATGGAAATTTCCGTTAAAGTGAAAACCACCTTTGATATCTTTATTTATAAGTTGAGAATTATCGTTTACAAGTAATTGCTGAAGTAAGTCAGAATGTTTTACTTTCTCCTGAGGAATACAATTTTTTTCTAAAAACTTTGGTAACGCTTTGTTTGGGTACAGAATATAACTTTGTTGATCGGGACGGTATAAGGCGCTGTTTCGCAGTGCTTCTAAAACCTCGAGCGATTCCTTTGCGTTTAAATATCCAGAGCTCAGTGCCGCAACTTGGCCTTCTAACATTTCTGATAAATTAGAAATAGAAACAGCCTCTTTTTCAATTGACATTAAGTTATAAGCATGATATAACTTGTCTTTTCGCTGATTGGCTTGAATGGCATGTTCAATAAATGCTAAGCTTACTTGGGTAAACTTTTTTAAACCCGCCATGGAATGCGTTCGTTTTTTACCCCAAAAACCGCTGTTGTAAATTTGAAAACGGTATTCAGAAGCTGCTTTTCCTAAACTATCAAGTATTTTTTTTCGATCTTCATTACTTATCGAAGAAGAAAGTAGCGGCTGAAATGCTATTAAATTTTCACGAATGGCATGATAAAATTCTACCATTTCATTAGAAATCTTGATGGTTTCTTTATTTGAATTTTCTAATAATTGCTCAAAGAATTTAAGAAATCTTCTCAAATAGTATAAGGTAACCATCGAAACACCATTTCCTACAAGTGCATTGTTAGCATCATTCCATTCGGGCCGTTGGGTGTTCATCCAAATTCCAGCTTCGGGTATAAAGTTGGACATTTTTGCTAGCACGGTTGCAAGAATTTTTTCGATGAAATTTACATGATAAATTTCGTTGTTGTTGTCTCTTAATAAAGATCCATCAGCACCAATTTGTTTTTTTCTAGCATTTATTTTGGCTTCCCAATCATGGTTGTAACCGATTGTATCTTTTGGATTTTTAAGAATTTCCTGGTATGATTTGATAGTATACGGTACTGCTGCATAAACGAAACACTCCTTGTCAAAATAGTCGTTTAACTTTCCAGGTTGGTATTTTTCAATGAATTCTAAAAATTTCAAAAGGTAAATAATCTGATGATCTCCCCAATAACCGATGTATGACCAAGGATTATCTGGTTCACTAACTTCCCAGTCAAAACCACTTTTAGTGACACGATACGGATTGTATCCATCAAAAGTAGAGGCATTTAGGAACTTGTGAATCATTCCATCAATAAATTCAGGAAATGCATAAGCTAAAGCTTCCCAGTTTTGGAATATATCTCTCCAATTTCCTTCATAATCTAGTATTTTAGAGCCATCAATTTCACTTCTTGTATTGATGGAAAACTTATTCCACGGACGACTTGGGTCGCCATGTCTTCTGCTAAATTTTAACGGAAGGTACTCCGTACAAAGTCGCACTAAATCAGGGTCATCGCTTTTATGGGCAAACTGTTCTATAAATGCATGATCAAATGTTTCAGGAAAATGGCTAAAAAGTGACCTGTTTTTATCATAAATTATTTTATTCGCTCCAAAAATATAGCTTGTAAAATCGATTTTCTCTATTTGATAATTATGGTCAAAAATACCACCTCGCATGATATTGAACAAAACGTTAGAGAAATGACGCGAATCTTTTCTGGAATCTTCTGTAAACTGCAAGCCATCTGCCGTGGCATTTAATGCAATTAAATTGTGAGTACCCAAGTTTACATCGTCTATAACATGTTTTTCTAGTGCTTTATCCGTGCAAATTGATTCAGCTAGTGCAATAATTTGTGATTGATTTTGGTTGACATTTGCAACAATTTTCCAACTTTTCGTTGCATTTGTCTCAAGATTTAAGGTTGTTGAAACAAAGTAAGCTCCTTTTTGGCCTTTTACATCAATTTCTTCAGTAAGCATTTGTTTTTTACGAAAAGCAGCAAGTTGTGACGAGGATAATAAGTGAATAGGTTTTTCTAGACCTAAAGACCAAACAATATTCGCTTTTAAGGCTTCGCTTGGTTCAGCTTTATCAACGATAATAGCACTTAAGGCGAAAATCCCTAAGCCGCTTTGATGGTGAATTTCGCTTCGTTTGTATGCATCTACAAGGTTACTTGTGCTCGATTGCAAATCACTACTCACGCCATGAGGTAAAATGTTTTGAATTCCATCTAAAAGCGTGATGCTATAGCTTTTATTTGCATTATTGATGATTTCAGAAGTTCGAACAAAACCGAAGATGTTGCTCGAATTCCAATGGTAACGGAAGGTCAGTTGAAGATCATGGTGAATTTCTTCAAAAATAATCTTGTTACCGAAATTATTCTTGTATAAATTTCTGCTTATGTTATACTTGTCGTTGAATCGTTCTGAAAATGGTTCCCAGATATGCGTTTCCTCTTTTAAATGAATTTGAAAAATAGATTTACTGCCTGTTACATCCGCAAATTCAGTAAGTTTATCATCGGTATAATAGGGGAAAAGGGCAAACTCGGCATTTTTCCGTCCTGCAGTTAAACCGCCATTACTCGAGATAAACATCCAATGATTTGAATCACTTACAATGCTCATGAAAAACGGTCGCATTTGATCGGAATTGGATATTTTATAATAGTTTTCCCCGTTAAGTTCAACCATTTCCATTGAAACGTTTTTGTCTTCCATTTTTGAGTCTTTCTGATTCATATTCGGTAGGTTTGGGCTCATAATCATTTAAAATTCTAATTCAAGATAACTGGTAATTGTGTACTAAAAAGGGTTTATTATTCGTAGATTTTTACGTAATCCACTAACATTGTTTGCGGAAAAGAAGTATCACCATTTGGTGCACCCGGAAGATTTCCTCCCACGGCTACATTCAAAATAATGTAAAAAGGCTCGTTAAATACCCATTCTCCAGTAACATCAGCTGGTGTTATTTGGTTATATAAAACATCATCTACATAATAGTTGATGTAATTTTCTCCCCATTCAATTCCAAAAATGTGAAAATCAGTATCAAATCGGTCTTTTATAAGGGAATATGATTTCGTAATTGCACCTCCTCCAGAATAACCCGGTCCATGGAGTGTACCTAAAACTTTTGTAGGTTGATTACCTAGATATTCCATGATGTCTATTTCACCACATTGAGGCCAGGAAACGGTTTCAGAGTTTGCTCCAAGCATCCAGAAAGCAGGCCAAATTCCTTTTCCATAAGGCAATTTTATTCTTGCCTCGATTCTGCCGTACTTCTGTTCTAATTTTCCTTTCGTTAAAATTCGTGCAGAAGTGTAAGAAGAACCCAGTAGTAATTCTTCTTTTGCAGTAATTTTTAACATTCCATCAGCTACAACAATGTTTTCAGGTCTATCCGTATAGTACTGTAATTCATTGTTTCCCCAACCATTATCGCCTGTTCCTATTTCGTAACTCCACAATGCTGCATCTGGAGCTCCGTCTATACTAAATTCCTCCTCCATTACTAGTTTAGTTTTCGTAATAACGGTTTGTTTTTCGTCAGTAGAGCAGCCTGAAAGTGCTAAAAGTACGCTTGTAAAAAGTACGCTTATTTTAATTATATTATTTTTTTTATTCATTTTAATTTTTTTAAAGGTCTTCACCTTAATTAATTATAAAAATATATGTTGTCTACATAAATAACTGACGCATCTCCACCTTCTAAAATTAATTGTGCTAGGTGAGTTCTACTTGTAAGATTTGGCATTGCCGAAAAAGGGATGTCAATGGAAATCCAACTCTGAGAAACCACGGCTGTAGGAGTACTGGCTGTAAAAATGGTAGAATGTCTCGTGTCATCGCCTCCACCAAAAACACCGTCTGCACCAAAGTCTACTACTAGAACTCTAAGTTGTCTTCCTGGAGTAATAGCACCTGGAATAAAAGCATCTAAATGAACTCCGGTCATTGCTGCAGCATTGATTGTTGGGCTACTAAATTCAATACCCACAAAATTGAAAATCGTATAGTTTAGAACATTGTCATTCCCTACAGAGAAGTCATTTGAAACTGTAGTTTGCCAAGGAGCCCAGTATCCGTTGTAATAATTTACGGGCACATTGTTGTAGGCATCTGAAAAAATTGAAATTACATTAGCAGGATTTCTGGTGGGTGTTGGAGCATTGATATAATTTCCAGCACAGTTGATTGTTAAACTCCCCAAGACGGTTATATCGCCAAAATTTGCTGTAATAACAGAAATCCCTGGACTTAATGAAGTCACTGAACCAAGTTCATCTACACTTGCAACGCTAGGATTTGAAGACACAAAATCCAGGTAAGCGGGGCTGATGCTTACAGGTTGATTTACTCCATTGGCTAAATTGAAGGTAGCTTGAATCCCTTCTACACCCGAACTAACTCCGACAAATGTACTTTCAGAAACGTCTGTTCCATTCATAATAGATATTTGTCCGTGTGCTACTGTACCTAATTTTTCAAATTTCAATTCGTCAATCCAAACAGTATAACCTCCTCCATTAGTTCCGTTTGTTCCCATAGAATATCTGAACATTCCTCTTTCCTGCAAAAGTTTAGAAGCATTAGGTATTGGAATTGTGTATTTTGTCCAACCAGTTCCTACACTAACGTTTCTCATAGTAGTAATAAATTTATTGTCTAAGAAATCTTCTCCAAAACCAAATTCGGCAACGGTAACTCCTTGAGAAGCTTTTGCCCAAAAAGTTAAAGCATCAAATTCGGTCAAATTTCTTCCGGCTCCATCAATTCTAAATATACCTCCAGCATAACTACCCAGTGGATCAGTCGCGTTAGGAACATCTAGACGAATAGAAGCATTTGAATTGTATCCACCAGTTCTATCAACGGAGAATGCCGTAAATTTTGAATCTCCATAAGGAAGGTAAAAATCGCTTCCCAAAGCAATAAAATCATCTGTAAAAATTTCGCCTTTTTTAGAGAATGTTGCCGGTGTCTTGTCATCGGTCAATTCACGTTCGCAGCTGAAGCTAGTACACATTACCACAAAAAGTAGCAACATGTTTTTCAAATAATTAATTTTTTTATTTTTCATTTTCACTTTATTTTATAAAATTATTTTCCAATGTTTATGTGAATGTACGTACGAATTTCCCATTCAGACCCATTTCCAAAACCCACTGGACTAATAGTTGGCACAGCTGGAAATGTATCTGCTGGTATTGCATTAGGGGCGTATCGTCCTCCAGAGTTTTGGTCTAGTGAACGCCATATACCCATGATTCCAATTTTAGTATTAGGCAATATAAACCAGTCTGGTTTTCCAACAGAAGTTGAGATGTCTAGTGCTGTTTGAAGAGGAAAGGTGATGTTAAAATCTCTGTGGTAATCAAAAGGTCCCCAATCATTGAATTTTATTGAGCTTGTTACTTTTACCTTTCTGTAAATTACCCGAAAATCTCCACCCGCTCTGTTAATTGTTCGGTCAGAATCACCATTTGCTTGACCATTTCCAAAATAAATATTTGCAATAAGTCCAAAATCAGGAGAAACTTTCGAAACTACTCTAGTATTTGATTCCCACAAATCTTGAGCTGGTGCTGATTTTTCGAACGCAAAAAGTGAACGATTTGCTAAAAATCCGATTGCTGCATCTTGCGTAGTAGGTAGATGTCTAAAAACAAAACCTGAACTTATCGCAAATTTTGCATCTTCCGCTAAATCATTATCCCATTCATACATCCAAGTTGCAGGTGTTGGATCGTAAGTTAGCAACAATTCTCCGCCTAATGTTTCTCTATTCGCTCTTACTACAAAAGGATCCACTAGAATATTTCGCAATCTTCCGGGTGCATCTACACCATTTGGCATCGCATCTATCAAGGGTTTTTGCCAAAGAAAGTTGGGTGCGATTTGAAAATCTGAATTAACATTATAAGTCAATCCTGCTAATACGTTAGTTTGATTTCCGCTTCCGCTATCCTTTAATCTCCAACCCGTAAATGTTTGTGTATTATCTGCACCGCCGTTAGCTACTAATCCCATAATTGCACCTTGCGTATAAACATTAAACCTGCCTTTTGAGAAGGTTATTTTCGCTTTACCACCCCAATTGTCCCGTCCACTTATTTTATTGTTTTCATTTGCAACTCCATTATCATACACTATAAAAGAACTTCCATTTAAAGGTTTACCAGCCCAAATACCACCTAAAACAAATCCAAAATCACCAAGCGTTTTTTCTACCACAAATGTGGCTCTTTCCGTTGGCCATGCAGGAATTACACCACTTCTAACTTGGCTTTCATTTAAGATACGTCTTCCGCTTGCGTCATAATTTATAGAGGTATTGAGGTCTCTATGGTAGATTCCTGCCACGCTCCAAGAACCAAAATTTTTGCCATACTTAAGCAAAGTTGTAGGGTTAGCTCCCCACCAAAGCTGTGGACCAAAAGCCGCTTTAAATCCATTTAAACTACCTTTTCCGTCAATTTCTAAACCTAAAGTTTCTCCATTGTAAATGTCTAGATTAGGTCCATAATTGGCCTCAGGATATAAACCAAAGAAATCACCTTCATATCCCCAATGGTAATGACCTGTTCTGTAAAATCCTCTTAAATCAAAATCCTTTTCAGTCCAGGTATAGGATGCACTATAAATTTGAACTCTATTCGCATCATTGATTATTGTAGGACCGTCTGGTGTAGAAACTGTTTGCGGTCTACCTCTGTTTTCATAGAAGATTTCGTTTATTGGATTTTCTGCAACTCTTCCTAAAATGTTCACATTTACGTTCGCTTTCATATTCGGTGCTGGATTTCCCTCAATACCCACATAATAGGATTCCATGTGATCAAAACCTGTTTGGTTTGGATACGCATCTGGATTAAGCGGATCAGCAGTTTCTGGAGTAGTTAGCAAACTACCTCCTGTACTGAAGGTGGTGAACTCTGCTCTTAAATTACTAATTTTTAATATATCACCACTAGTTCCACCCATTGCTGCTTTGTCGCCTCTGGCCCGTAAAACGGCATCCATGATATTAATAGCTGCAAAAGAAGTTTTTAAAGTTTCAGGAGTAACCCCTGCCGCATAAGGGTTTATTTTATGCACTTCTTGTAATGCGTAATATGCAGCTCTTGGATATAATTCGTAAAGGCCTCTTGAATTTACGGGTCCTTTCGCGCATATACCAAACCACTCCTCGTTCATGTTGTTTTGTCCAACTCTATAATCTATTCCGTATCCTCCATTAGACCAAGAGGCGTTGTTGTCATGTACATTTAAATTTTTGGTTTGTCCAAATTTCCACCAGCCGTCGCTAAATTGAAAAGTAAAACCACCAATTGCATTTCCGGCTTTACCCATACCTGCTGCATTAGCATAAATATCTTTCCAATTTTCTACATCATAGTAGGCTTGCGATTTTTGATCTTCTTGATTCTCAATTGTATTAAATGCATCAGCACCAAATTCTGTAAGCAATAATGGTTTATTAAAGTCCTTTTTAACTTTGTCAAAGGCATCTGTAAAATTTACACCTCTATACATATTTACACCTAATATATCGATATCTTGACATTCTGCAACAATGATATCCAGAAACAATAAATCACCATTACATATTGCCATAGGATGAGATTTGTCAATGGCTTTCATTGCTACAATGGCTTTATTGAAAACCTTGTACATTGCCTCAGCTCTAGCTGTGGATTTTCGATTTTCAACAGGAATGTCTTCAGTTTCAGCACCATCCCAAAAAAGGCCATAATTGTTTTCATTACCTAATAAAAATAACAAAACTCCAGGAGTATTTTTATATTCCTGGACCATTGAAACGGATTCCGAGATAAGTAAAGCTTCTGTTTTAGAATCAGAATATTCTGTATTAGGTATCCATTTACCACCTACATTGAGGCCGTATCTTCCAAATGAATAATTTAACATGGTATAGATACCATATTTTTCGTAGATGTATTCAATCCATTGTGGTGGAACACCTGTATATTGTCTAACGGCATTGATTCCCATGTTTCGGAGCATAGACATTTCTGTATCTAATGCGGCTTTAATTACGTCATCAGACTGTTTCCACAGGCTATAATTATAGTTGGTGCCAATTGGGAAGTAATCCCAATTCATTCCATTAACTATAAAATCTTTTCCGTTTACTTTAAGTTTCATTTGTGAATTATTCACATCTACAAATACTTTTTCTGTTTGCGAAAAAATGCTTTGTGAATAACACCATAAAAGGAGTAATAAAATAATTTTTTTCATTTGGTTTTGTTAGTTTAAATAGAAGATTAAATGAATTATACAAAAACTTGGTATTTAATTTTTTGATTTGATAAAAATAGTAATGCGTAATTACATTATTGACAAATTAACCTCAACAAAAAACATACGGGTCGTTTTGTTAAAAATTAAACATAACATATTGATAATAACATATTGATTATTAGCTAATTGATTTTTTATTAGAAATGTATTATTCTTAAAAAAAACTTAATAGTCAGACCTATGTTGTAGTTATGTATAGGTAAAAAAGTTATTTATTTATAATTAAATATATAATATATACTCGACTAAACCTTGTTCATGGTCTAAATCCATTTTTTTACGCAAACGATATCGCTTTATCTCCACGCTTCGGACGGAAATATTCAGTAATGGGGCAATTTCTTTAGACGATAAATTTAATCTTAGGTAAGCACAAAGACGTAAGTCATTAGGAGTTAAAGAAGGATGTATTTGTTTTATTTTCTTTAAAAAATCGGTATCAGCATTATCGAACGCCTCTTTAAAAACGGTCCAACTGTTTTCTTCTGTAATGTTTTTGGTAATAGTTGAGATGACTGATTTAATATTTCTAGGCGAATCTCCTGTAGAAGACTGTTTTAAATCATTTTTTATTAACGTTAAAAGCTCGTCTTTTTTAATTAAACTCATCGTAGAAACAGCTAGCTCTCGCTTTTTATTATTCATGTCACTAGATAACTGTTCATTTTTTAATTTCATTAATTGCTGTTCATTTTCTAATGCAGCGATTTCTAATAATAGATTATTTTCTTCTATTAGCTTCCCCTCTTTTTGTTGGTAATATCTTTTGTAAGTTCGATGTATGTACATCGCTAATATGAAACTTAAAACAAAATAAATAATTACAGCAAAATTTGTTGCATACCAAGGTTTATTGATTGTAAAACTATAAGTAGCAATGTTTTCAGGAGTTGAATTAGCTATTTTTGCTCTTACTTTAAAAACATAATCTCCAGGAGGTAAATTTTTGTAAAAGGTAGCCGTTTTGGATGACCACGAACTCCATTTTTCCTGCAAGCCTTCAAGTAAATACTGATATTCGGTGTAAATATATTTATTGTACTCAGGAACGGTATAATTAAAAGTTACGTTATTTTCAGCATGATTTAAATTACCAACTTCTTTGATAGAGCAGTTAAAGGGTTTTTGATCTAATTTATTAAAAGCAATATTAGTAATGGATACGCTATTATTTTTAAACTGTAAGTCGTTCGTATTGATTGTATAGTAGCTATCTGTAGTTCCAATCAAATAGGTGGAATTTGAAAGGTGTGTTATATTTTCATAACCAAGCATAGAATTACTTAAGGAAGAAGATATCGGTATGGAGTGAAGTTTTAATTGATCACTAAGTTTACTACTGGTAAAATAGTTGATATAATTTTTTGAAAACAGCCACATCTTATCTGAATCATCGACAATTAACTTCCCAGAAGTAAATTCGTCAGTGTCAAAAACGGTGCTTAATACCTTGTCTATTTCAAACGTATCTGTCTTTTGGTCCAGTATGTAAATCCCTTTTTTATTTGCATAGTAAATGTTATTTTTAAACTTTGTGAGGCTAGCATTTTTTCCCTTAGTAGGATTTTTAAACGTTTTAAATTTAGTTGCCTTTGTAAATGCATTATCTAAATGAAAAGTAAAAACTCCCTTATATTCATGACTTATATAAACATCATTATTGTTAGTTATTTCAAAATGTTTCGACGAATAATCAAAGCCTGAAATTTTATTTTTAAAGAACCATTGATTGTTTTTTTTCTCTAATACTGATATGCCTGAATAATTACCTTGTAACAGTACATTTTTTCGACCTGGAACAATTTCAAATTTCCAAGTTCCCGATGAAGAGTAAATTGAAGAGGCTCGGTCATTATCAATGATAAATGTTCCTGAATCATGTCCACAAAATAGCGTTCCTTCATACTCAAATATGGACCATACTTGACCTTTTGTTCCATTTACTAAACGAAAGGAGTCGGTCGAGTTATAATTTTTATAAAACAAACCTTGATTTGTTCCTATGTATAATCGCTGCCTGTAAAGTAGGGAAGTATACACGGTTCCTAAAAAACCAGTAGTGTCCAGATAGCTTCTAATGGGCGACTGCAGGTTGATATAGTTAATGCCATTATCTAATCCAATCCACAAATTTTTGTCAATATCTTCAAATATAGATAAAACAGTGTTATTGCTGATGCCATTGTTTTGAGTAATATGATATATAAGTTCGCCGGTTTCCGATAATATAAAAATACCGTTAGAAACGGTTCCCACGGCAAATCCTCGGTCAGATAACTGTTTACAACTGTAAACGCTACTATTAGCGATTTGCGTATTAATTTCAGAGAAATAGGGTTCGAATTTATTATCTATAAAAGTATAAAATCCATTAATTTGCGTTTCAAGAAGTAGACCTTGGTCAATATAAAAAATCGCTACAATTTTATTGTTAACTACAATAGAGTTATTTGATGCTAACTTACTTTTGCCATTTTCAATTTCAAATAATCCTTCATTTGTTACTTGGTAATACAGCGAATTATTGGCTTCAAAGGCTTTTAGAATTTGATTTTTAGGCTTGATTATAGAGAAGGTATCTTTTTTAGTATCATAAATATAAATCTGATCTAAAGATTGAAAAATAATCCATTGGTCATAAGTAAGAATATTCCAAAATTGCTCATCATCAATAATTTTGCTTTTAATTTTTGAACTTAGTGATGTATATTTCAGCTGGTTATTTGGTTGTCTTGTCCAAAATCCAAATTCCATGTAACAACCTGTGTAAATTTTGTCTCCAACAACTTTTACAGACCGCATTATAGTTTCATTAGGAGACGGATAAAGTGTCCATACAGAGCCATTGAACTCTAATAAACCTTCATTATTTGCAAAAAACAAAAAGTTGTTTTTATCTTGAGAAATCATCCAATTTTGACTACCTGCATCATATACGTTTTGCGTATATTTTACAATTGGAGGTAATTCTTGGCCGTAACCCAGTATGCTAAAAGCAATACAAAAAAGTAGCAACTTTACATGAATTTTACAAATGTGCATTTATTTAATGATTTATTTATAATTTGGATTTAAAGATAGAGTTTATTTATTCTATTTTTAAATGAATAAACTAAAAATTTTATTTTAGCAGATGATATTTATAAAGTAAAATTAGTTTTTTTTGATATAATTAAAAAAGGCACGAAATTGCTTTCGTGCCTTACTTTAATTCAGTTTATTAGAGTTTATTCTTTAATAAATTGTTTTTTGATAACTTCATTTCCAACCTGTGCAGATAATATATACACACCGTTAGGTAAATTACTTACGTCAATTGATTCTTTATTGTTTCCGCTTTTTTGAGTAGCTACTAATTGACCTAAAGTGTTATGAATAGAAATGTTGTCAAAAGAGAAATCGCTGGAAACATTTAATAAACCTTTAGCTGGATTAGGATACATTTTGAAAGAGGATTTTACAAAATTGTTAGTTCCAAGTACCGTGTTTTTGTGCAAATATAAGTTGTCGTAATATACAGTGCCCAAATCAGAAGTAATAATAAACTGTACCAAGTCATTTCTATTTGCGCCATTAACAGGAGCAAAAGCTGATAAAGGAACATCTATTGAATACCATGTTCCTGGGTTTGGATTAGTTAAAAAGTTTGAATTTGTGATTGAAAGTTCAATAGCGTTTGCTTCTTGAGTTCCGTTATTCCAATTCGAAAACTTTACATTAAAACTTTTGTCTAAAGTTGCAGTCTCAGTCCAAAAGTCAATATGGAAATGTGTAAAATTAGTAGCATCAAATCTTCCAGCTTGAAATGCAACTCCTTCGAAACCTAAACCAGTAACTTTGTTTGTGTCGTTTCCTACTACTGAAACCAATGTTGTTGAAGCAGGAGACCAAGTAGTGTTGAAAGAATCTACGTCGCCTGAATAACCAATTGTTGAAATTGGTGCGTATGCATTACTAAAAATAGACCGTACATCTGAAGCAGCTCTTGCAGGAGGAGTTGGTGCTGCGGTAGTTGGTGCTGCAAAAACAGGTTCTGCTCCAAGTGGTCCTTTAATATTATCTATATAAAAAGTACGTTCTGGTGTAGGAACTGTTGGATTAAAGAATGCTACTGCACCAGGAGCCCAATAGGTATGTATTACAAAACCACTGTATGTTCCATTTGCAAGTGCTGCTTGTCCGTCCAATGAAGTATTAAATGTAAATGAAATTGTTTGCCATGTACTTCCACCTGTATGTGAAGCAGCAGCTGCAACTTGAGCTGGACCTCCAACACCTCCAGTAACTTTTACTAAAAATGTAATAGGTGAGTCCGAAAAAACATCCATCGTCATCGTTTGCGTATTCGACAAATTCACTAAAGATGTTAAATTTAAATTTGTTCCTTGCCAAGGTTCGCCAGTTGGATTACCAACCATTTTAAGCACTTGCGTCGTGTTAGTTCCAGTTCCAGCTTCGATTGTTGGGGCAGGTGCGCCACCAAAAGGTTCAGCGACTATACCACCGCTTTCTCCAGTTTCGAAACCCAATAAAAGATCTTGAGAATATCCAAATGAAAAAGTCAAAAGGATAAATAGTAGTGTAATTTTTTTCATGATTAATTATTTTACGTGTTAGTTTAAGTTTCAAATCTACATTTTTTTACTTCAAACTATTTCGGTTTCGTAATATAAAAACTATACATCAGTTAAACCTTCGAAAACGATTGAATTATTGTAACTAAAAGCTTTCTTTTATTTCGTAACATATTTATTATTTTTATAGAATAATTTTTTTGTTGTAGTAATGTTGAGGTAAAATTAAGATGTTATACAGCCTTGGACCTTAAATAAAAGGCTAATTATCAGATTTTTCAACTGTGGCGTCACTATAATTATCTTGTCCCAACAAATTAGCTTGATAATAGTATAGTTTATCATTAAGTAAGATCCTGAATCGCTATCATAATTTATTGTAAGTTGATTTTAACAAGATTATTGCATTTTGATAAATTCAGACTGTTTGTATGTTGAATTTATTTTGAAATAGAGCTACCACGTATATTAATTTTAGAGAAGCATAAAAATAGTGCGCGTTTTGCAAAACACATTTTTCGGGTCATCACGACGAACAAGAACCTTGGAATTTTGATGAGGTAGTGAATTGATATCACTCGTAAGGTTATAGAATTGCGTTAACAATTACTGCCTTATTTATAAATCATGTTTTGCCAATATGTCTACGATGGAATTTTAATATTAAAATCGGTGATTTATTTTGAGCAAGCGGATACACAAACTCGTTTTCGTACAGATGATTTCATTTTTAGGAATCAAATTTTAGCTTTCCTGATTCTAGAATCAAATGATTAAGGAAGAAAAATGGATTTTCAACATGGAAATTGGTTCTACTTCTGGAAAAATAAATTGGTAAAGGAAACAAGGAAGTGTTGGTTGCCACTGATTTTGACAGAATTCTAATTTAAAGGAGAAGCAATTATTCAAAAATATCCGATACAACAATATGTAAGGGAAATTGAATCACCTGAATTATATTTAAAACATATATTTCAAGTTAGGAACGGGAAAATCTTATGTTTATGAAGTTGCTATAGATAGGTATGAATACAATAAAGGAAGATGTAGTTGCAAAGCATTACCTTTGAACGTTAAAGAAAATGAGCTTTTTTTACGTAATATAATTAGACAAATTTTGAAACGCAGTACCAAAACTTTAAAATAATGTAAAAGGATTGCTATTTAAAGTTAAAGTATTGAGATTGATAACGAAATCATAATTTTTGATGAATATTCGTTCGCAGTGAAAATTGTTGGGTTGTAGATAAAAATTTTAGTGAAATACATTTTATTGGTTTATAATTGAAGTTATCAACTAAAGCTTATTTGCATAAAATGTACTTAAGATTACATTACAGATAATGGAATTTTATATGATTTTATAAACTATGAAAAACTTTGTAAGAGCTCTATCGGCAAAGGTAAATGTAAAATTCTTTATCTGAGAATTGATTTTTTTTCCATGTATCTAATTTGTATCGTTTACTTTGCGGCTTAATGTACAATTTGAATAGGTCTAAAACCAAAAAAGCCTGTAAATTATAAGATTTACAGGCTTTTGAACTTTAATAAAGTTGATTTTGTGGAGTCGGGGAGAGTCGAACTCCCGTCCAAACAAGCAACTAAAAGGCTTTCTACACGCTTATTTCCTGATTGAGTTTTCGATATTGAGGTGGGCCAGGAACAGCCATTCAATACTTATCTTCTTTAGTGTCAAAACAGCGCCAAAGCTTCACCGTTTCTAGGTTTATTTTTACGGTTCTCCTTAATAGAACGCCACAAACCAAGGCTTTCAAGGAGAATCCAGCTTTCCTATCTAATAGGAACTTGGCGTAATCGTACTATAATTCGGATTATGCAGCTAAAGCGTAGTTATCTTCGCCGTGTAAATGTTTTGAAACCTTTTATTTATGAGAATTGTCCCAGTTCTCAACGTGCTTACATTTCAATTCGACTTGCTGTCAAAACCAGTCGACCCCATGTTTCTACTTAATTTTTACCTAAAGTAGACTGCAAAGTTACACTTAAATTTAAATTTAAAAACCTAATTCATCTTTTTTTAACTTTAATGGATAATCGCCAAACAAGGTCGCTAATAAAAATGATTTATAAGTCATTGTGGTATACTTATTTGATAAGGCGATTATAATTACATTCTCATCTCTCAAATCTACGTAGGATGTGGTGTTTCCGTGCCACCAACCATTATGGTAAAAAAGTTGTTTGCCGTCATTCCACTCCATCATTCGAATACCTAAACCATAGTTTCTCGTTCCCCGCTTTTCATAACTGTATCCTTTAAATACTTCATCTACTAAATCAGGAGTCAGGTAGTCTTTAGAAGCAACTGCTTGCTGAAATTTTAGTAAATCTCTCGGTGTAGAATAAATATTTTTATCACCATATACCGTTTCTAAATGATTCAATTCATGTTTGCGGTAATTGCCTTTGTACGACTGGCTTTGATTTTTATATTCCGTGGCATAATCAATTACAAACGTGTGGTCCATTTTCAAAGGTTTGAAAATGATTTTCTTCATCGCCTCTCTGTAAGTCAAACCTGTTACTTTCTCAATAATTAAAGCCAACATTGCATAATTCGTATTGCAATACGCAAATCTTCTGTCGGTGCTGAAATCTAGTGGTACGTTATTTTTTATAAATTCGTCTAGAATATCTTGATTAGTCACTTGTTTGCTATGGTCCCAAATTTTTGTATCATCAAAGAAGTATGCATAATTTTTCAATCCACTTCTGTGATTCAATAAGGTTCTAACAGTTACTTCCGGATAAGGAAATGTTGGTAAAACTGTAGTTACTTTCTGGTCCAATTCTAGTTTTTTAGCATTCACTAAAATCATAATCGCAGCTGCTGTAATTCTTTTGCTAACTGAAGCTAAGTGAATTGGCGTATTGATATCAATTTCTTTTTTAGTATCGAAATTGCTGTATCCTGAGTATCTTTCAAAAATAATCTGCCCATCTTTTGCGACTAATAAGCCACCACTAACGTTGTTTTTGTCCCAATATTTCTTGTAAAATAAATCAATTTTACGTCTATTTTCGGCAACATAATTTGGCACAAGTTTTTTTTGCTTCTCCAAATTTGGAAGTATATGCGGAAAAGTATCTATGGCAACCGCTGTCTCTTTTTTAATGGGTTTTTTGTCCTCTTTGCAGGAAATTAAAGAAAATAACAAAATTAGGAGCGTACTATAAAGGTAGGTGTTGAATCTGTTCATTGGGAAAAATGCAAAAGTGCAAATGTAAATAAATATCATAGTTTTACAGGTGCTATTTTGGAAAAGATTAGATTAAAAGCCTGTTAAAAAACGCAAAACTTTGAAAACCAGAGTGCCACTTATTTCACTATTATAACATAGTTTTTTTCGATACAAAAGATTGCTAACATTTGTATTTAAGGTTATATTTGGGGCAATTATAATAAAATACGTAAAATTCTCAATTTAAGCGAATTTAAAATACGACAGTTCTTTTTTACAGAATTTTACCACTAAAAAATACAACTATAATGAAATTTGGAATCATAAAAGAACGAAAAAATCCACCTGATAGAAGAGTAGTTTTCACACCTGATGAATTACTTCGTTTCAAAAAACAATTTCCTGATGCTGAAATTGTTGTCGAGCGTTCGGACATTCGGGTTTTTCCAGATGAAACCTATGAAGCTTCAGGTTTTGAAATGTCAGATGATTTAAGTGATTGTGATGTTCTTTTTGGTGTTAAAGAAGTGCCTATGGACGCTTTGATACCCAATAAAAAATATTTCTTTTTTTCGCACACGATTAAGAAGCAACCCTATAATCGGGCACTTTTGCAATCGATTTTAGAAAAAAAGGTCGATTTGTATGACCACGAAACCATCGTCGATGCAAATAATAAGCGACTAATTGGTTTTGGACGTTACGCAGGAAATGTTGGCGCTTACAACGGAATTAGAGCATTTGGATTAAAGTATGATTTATTTCAATTGCCGAAAGCAGAAACATTAAATGGCAAAGCGGTTTTAGTTGAAAAACTAAAGCGTTTGGTTTTACCTCCAATAAAAGTGGTACTTACAGGAAGCGGTAAAGTAGGTATGGGTGCTAAAGAAATTTTGGATGCCATGAAAATGAAAGAAGTTTCTCCTCAAGATTTTTTAAACAAGAAATATGATTCGCCGGTTTATACGCAAATAGAAGTGGGCGATTATTACAAGCGTCTAGACGGTGGTGCTTTTGTAAAAAGTGAATTTTATAAAAAACCATCTGATTTCACTTCTGATTTTGAGAAATTTTCTCAAGTAGCGGACGTATTTATTGCAGGACATTTTTATGGAAACAACGCTCCGTATATTTTGACAAATGATATGTTGAAATCAGCAAAGAACAACATCAAAGTTGTAGCTGATATTTCATGTGATGTTGATGGTCCAGTAGCTTGTACCATTAAGGCATCCACAATTGCAGATCCTGTTTTTGGTTATTTGCCAAGTGAAGCAAAAGAGGTAGACATGTTTCATCCTGGTTCTATCGCTGTAATGTCAATTGATAATTTGCCATGTGAACTGCCAAAAGATGCTAGTGAAGGTTTTGGCGAAATGTTTATGAACCACGTTATTCCTGCTTTTTTCAATGACGATAAAGATGGAATTTTACATCGTGCTCAAATTACCGATAAAGGCAAACTAACGGAAAGGTTTAGTTACCTCCAAGATTTTGTAAATCAAAAATAAGTTCTAAGTCCTTCAGAAATGAAGGATTTTTTTTGTTCAAAACGCACCAATTTTTAAGAATGAAAGTGTCGCAAACGTTTTCGTTGAAAATAAATTGAAATTCAGTTGTACAATAGTTATTTATCATAGATATTTATAAAAATTTTAAGATATATGAAGTTTGTTCCTGTATTTTACTTGAATTTTTGTGTACCAATTCCTTGTTTTTATTTCTATAAATTATGTTATGACTACTGAACAAAACAAAACCAATTATCCAGCTCTTTATACCTTAATTACCGTTTTCTTCTTTTGGGGATTTATCGCTGCCGGAAATAGTATATTTATTCCATTTTGTAAAAGTTATTTTTCTTTAGACCAGTTTCAATCACAATTAATTGATTTTGCATTTTACACGGCTTATTATTTAGGAGCGCTTATTCTTTTTGCTTTTGGTGCTTTAAATGGAAAAGACTTGGTGTCAAAATGGGGTTACAAACGAAGTATCGTTTACGGCTTGCTATTTTCAGCTTTAGGTGCTGGAGCAATGATTGTAGCCGTACAAGCGA
Source organism: Flavobacterium sp. SM2513 (assembly GCF_050908145.1). Classification (GTDB taxonomy): domain Bacteria; phylum Bacteroidota; class Bacteroidia; order Flavobacteriales; family Flavobacteriaceae; genus Flavobacterium. Next base: position 2,346,277 of record NZ_CP194228.1, read on the forward strand.
ATGTGTATGCAGGTATGTTAGTAGGATTATTTATAGTTGCTTTAGGATTTTCTTTACAGCAAACAGCTGCAAATCCCTTTGCAGTAATGCTTGGTGATCCAAAAACGGGTGCTTCTAGACAGAATTTAGCGGGAGGAATCAACTCCTTTGGAACTACAATTGGACCAATTATCGTTGGTTTTGCACTTTTTGGGACAACGGCAGCCGTTAGTGACGACCAGATTAAGAATTTAGGTTTAGATAAAGTGACGCTTCTTTACATCGGAGTTGGAATCTTATTTTTAATTGCAGCAAGTGTTTTCTATTTTTCAAAAAAATTACCAACAGGAATTTCAAATGAACCTGTTGAGAAAGCGAATAAAGCACTAACCACTTTAATCATTATGACTGGATTATTAGCGGTTATGTTTGCTCCTGTTTTTAATAGTTACAATTCTGATGAAGCAAAAAAAATTGTTGAACTAGAAAACGTTATTTCGCCTTCAACTACTGAAATCAGGGAATTAAAACACGAGTTGGTACAATTGGAACGTAAAAATACACAAAACAATTCCGTGAATAATTCAGAAATTATTCAAAAAATTAACCTTCTAGAAATTGTAGTAGCACCCAAAATAAAGGAAATCAATTCAATAAAGCATCCATTAGAACAATATCGAATGTACTGGCTTTTCGGGGCACTGGTGGTTATTATTGGCGGATTATTATTTGCAAATTTCAGTGCTAAAAAGAATAATGAAGGTTGGGGAGCGATGCGATATCCACAATTAGTTTTGGGAATGTTAGCCATCTTTACTTACGTTGGGGTGGAAGTTGCCGTAGGAAGTAATTTAGGAGAATTGTTAAAATTGCCAGAGTTTGGGAGTTTTAGTTCATCTGAAATTGCACCTTACATTTCGATGTATTGGGGAAGTTTAATGATTGGTCGTTGGGCAGGAGCCATTAGTGTTTTCAATTTGAGCACTAATAAAAGAATGTTGGCATTAATTATTGTCCCATTAATTGCATTTTCTGTCATTATTGGGGTCAATACAATTGCACAACAAGATATGACGCCACTTTATTACTATGTTTTCTGTGTGTTATTGCAAATTGTTGCGTTTTTTATCAGTAAAAACAAGCCGGCTCGGACCTTGATGTTGTTTGGGTTATTTGGTGTAACTGCAATGGTAATCGGGTTATTTTCTACTGGAACGGTTGCAATATATGCCTTTTTATCAGGAGGTTTGGCTTGTAGTATTATGTGGCCTGCGATATTTTCTTTAGCAATTACAGGTTTAGGAAAATATACATCTCAAGGTTCAGCATTTTTGGTAATGATGATTTTAGGTGGTGGAATTATCCCGCCTTTGCAAGGTAAAATTTCTGATATTATCGGTATTCATGAATCGTATATTATCCCCGTGTTTTGTTTTGTTTACTTGGCATTTTATGGTTTCATGGTAAAAAGGATTTTACAAAAACAGGGAATAGATGTAGATGTTTTAGAAGCGGAAGCTAGTCATTAGGCTAATTAGTTCTAATGAAAAGGCGTGTACATGTACACGCTTTTTTTGTTCAAAATCATAAACTTTAATATCGAGTATGTTTAAACTAATAGTCTTGATAATTTTCAAAAAAATCAACAAGTGCTGATTTTTTTTAGTATAACGGTACTTGAAAGCATAAAAAAAGGTCATTAGAAAAACTAATGACCTTTTTGTATTTCAGGATAACATTTACTTTGCAATTTCTCTCAACTGCTGCAATTTCTCTTTCCACAAATTCATACTTTCCTTATGTCGTTCGATGTTTTTACGAACTTCTACCACAATCGGATTTTCTTTTTTAGCATTTTTGGCACTACTGAAAAATTGGATATTATTCTCTAACTGGAATATTTCATTTTTAATTTCATCAATCTTTCTTATGATAAATATTTTTTCATTTTCCAATCTTCTTCCGTCGTCTTCTCCAGCTAACTGCTCCACACGATTTGAAAAACGTACCATTTCTGATTCTTTTTTACTACCGTTTAACTGTTCAAATAAACCATCAAGCACTTTGTTGAATTTTCCATCGATATGACGTTTGTTTCTTGGAACGCGACCAACCATTTTCCATGCTTCAATATGCGTTTTGATGGTTTCTAAATCTTCTTTGTGTTGACCAATCAGCGTTACCGCTTTTGTAGCTTCCAATAGTTCTTGCTTTTTCTCAAACGCTTGTTCTTCTTCTTGATTGATTTCGCTTCTTTGCTCTTTTAAATTTTCAAAATAGAAATTACAAGCTGCTCTAAATTCTTTCCAAATTTTATCGGAGTTTTTTCTGGGTACATGACCAATCGTTTTCCATTCATCCTGAATTTTCATCATGATTGGAGTTGTCGCTTCAAAATCCGTACTGTCTTTTAACTCATTTGCTTTTTCTAATAAAGCTGTTTTCTTAACCAAATTTTCATGTTGGTCTTTCTTCATATCTTTATAGAAGGCATTCTTGAAAATATTAAATGCCCGAACTGCATTTTTAAAAGTACTCCAGGTTTCTTCATTCCATTCTGCCGGAACTTTCCCTGCATTAAAAAAATCGTTTCTCAATCCTTCAACGATATCCGCTTGTTTAAGCCAAAGAGCATGAGAATCTACCTTGGTTTGAGCTAATTCTTCAATTTTAGCAACAATCGCTTTCTTTATTTCTAAATTAGTTACTTCTCGTTGCTTGATTTCTTCGTTTAATGCATCTTTTCTGTCGTGAATTTTTTTAGTTGCAGCCGAAAATTTATCCCAAATTTCTTCACGATGATCTTTTCCTACTGGTCCAACTTCTTCTTTCCACATGCGGTGTAAACCTTGCAAAGCTCTAAAAGCAACGTTCGTATCCGGTTCTTCTTCCAGAGCTTCAGCACGTTCTACCAACTTTTGTTTCAACTCTAAATTATGCTTGAATTCTAAATCGCGAGCTTCACGATCCAAATGCAGATAATCATAAAAATTTTCTACATGGAAATGATAGTTGTTCCAAACGTGGTTATATTTATCTTTCGGAATTGGCCCAATGTTTTTCCATCGGTCCCTCAATTCATTAAAATGCTTCAAAGTGTCCTGCATTTTTTCTGCCGGATTAATCAGATTTCGCATTTCTTCAACAATCTCTAAACGTTTGTCTAAATTGCCTTGCAAATCGTTTTGCAACTTTTTAAAATGAGCATTTTTCTTTTCTCTATATTGACTATAAGCTTGGTCAAACTTTGTCTTTGCAGGCAAATGATATTCAAATTGCTCTGTAGTTTCAGGATTTTGCTCTAAAAATTCTTCCTTTTTTTCATCAATTAAATGATGGTATTGAGAAAGAAACTCTTTTTTTATATCTTCAATTTGTGTTTTAATCTTGTTAATTTGGTCGAGCTCCAAAAGTTGTTCCATTTCACTAACCAACTCATCCATAGACAAGTTTTCATAATTTTTTATGAGAACTTCACTACTTTCTACTTCATCATCGTCGTCGCTTTGTGTTTCCTCTACATCTTCTGTTTCAGAATCAGGTGTCATTTGATTTGGCAATGGCTCTTCAGTAATCATCGAATCGTTCTGAACTTCCTCAGGAGTCAGTTCAATAATGTTTTCTTCAGTTTCATTTTTAGGCGTTTGCGTTGCCGTAGGCTCTAGTGTTCCATCTGCTTTTGGCAGGTTATCATTCGTCTCGTCTAACATTTTATGAAATGATTAGGGTTTGTAAAAAATTGAATGCGAAAGGTACTAAAGCCTATCAAGAATTCAAAGTAAAAATGTTAAATTTTGTTAATGTGTTTAATCAAGAATTTCACTTAAGTAAATTGATTTGTGGAAACTTATAAAACGAGTTATTTATTCCAAATTTCCCATGCCTTTTCAGCCTGAAAAACCAACATTTGGTATCCGTTTAAGGTTTCAGCTTGAAATTCTTTCGCTTTTTGAAGAAACAACGTTTCTGCGGGATTATAAATCAAATCGAATGCAAGATGTTGTGCAGTGAAAAAAGAGTAGGGAAGTGCCGGATACTCGGAATGGTTTGGATAAGTTCCTACTGGTGTACAATTGATAATTATTGTAAAAGCACTGAATATTTTTGCATCTAATTCTTCGTAAGAAAACTGGTTAATAGAGGGCGTTCTTGAGACAAATTTATATTCAATATTCAGCTCGTGCAAAACATAAGCTATTGCTTTGGAAGCGCCACCTGTTCCAAGAATTAGTGCATTCTTATGGTGTGATTTTAAGTACGGTTTTATGGATTTTTTAAAACCATAATAATCGGTATTGTAACCCTTTAGTTTTTTGTTTTTTGTGATTTTAATAGTATTTACCGCTCCAATTACTAGCGCTTTCTTATTGATTTTATCTAAAAACGGAAATACACTTTCTTTGAAAGGAATGGTAACATTTAATCCTTTTAGATAAATGGTTTCAGATACAACAGATTGCAACTGATTGATGTCCTGAATATCAAAGTTTTCATAAGAAAAGTTGGGTAGGTTTTCCTGTTTAAATTTGTCCGTAAAATACTGTTTTGAAAAGGAATAAACAATGTTCTTTCCAATTAAACCGTATTTTTCAATATCAGAATTTGCCACTCTCTAAATGCTTTTTTATAATGTTTTGTACCATTCTGCGATTCCAAGCTACTGGAAACAACTCTTTCAATAACAAATAATTTTTGCCATTCAATCGCAAGGCATTACTGATGTGAAACTTTCCTTTTTTGTCGTCGCTCAACATAAAATATAATCCTGCGAGACGGTATTCAATTTCAAATGATTCTGGGTAAAATTCTGTCGCTTGCAATAGCGTTTTGACAGCACTTTCAAACTCGTCGGTAAATTGCAATGTATCGACCCAAAACAACCAAGTATCTAGTTCCGTATCGCCAAATTCAACTGCCTTTCGATAACCTAATTCTGCTTCTTCATAAAATTTCATTTCATGATTGATCGCTCCATACCTTTTCCAATATTGGTTGTTTTCATTGTCAATACTCAATGCTTTATTTAAAAACAATAATGCTTTTTTGAAATTTCTTTGACGCAAATAGAAATCAGTTATCGCAATCCAGCCTTTGTCTAATAAAGGATCTTCGTGAACTGTTTTATTATAGAAATCAATAGCTAGTTTCTTATTTCCTAGTCGTTCGTGGCATTTTCCTATTCGCAAATAGGCAAAACTAGTAGGGTCGTCTAATTCGATAGTACGGTGATAGGACGCAATCGCTTCTTCATATTTTTTTAATTTCTCTAAAGTTTTTGCTTTTTCCATAAAAGCGCCTAAAAACTCATCATCAATCAAGGTCGTATAATCAAAAGCTCTTAATGCTTCCTCGTATTTTTTCAAACCGTAATTCAATCTTCCTGACTGGTGCCAAGCGATTTCACTGTACGGATTTTCATTTATATACTTTTCTAAATAAACAATGGCTTCTTCATTTTGCTCAAGAAATTCAAAGCAGTATACGACATTATACAAGGCCGTTTGGTCTTCATAATCTTCTTCAAGACATTTCATAAAGCTTATCTTAGCCTCTTCCAAATTGTCCATAAAAAGATACTCCATTCCTAATAAATTATAAATATCAGCAGTGTCATCGGTATATTCTAAAGCAATTTTTAAACATTCTATTGCTTTTTCGTTTTGATTTTTTTTGGAAAAAATACTCGCTCGTTGAATGTAGATTTCCTCGTTTTGTGGTTCAATCGCTTCAAGTTCATTCAGAAGTTTTTCTGCTAAATCAAGCTTGTCATCGAAAATATACATTTCAACTTGAACAAGTCTTAGTCCTGTAGAATTTGGATGTTGGTCCAAACCTAATTTCAGTGCTTTCTTTGCTAAGGTGGCTTTGCCAATATCGAGGTAATGTAGGATTATTTCTTCAAATTCTTCAGAATCAAAAAAGAGAACTTTGTTGGTTTTCAACATCGACTCAAATTTTGATAAGGATAAATTATAGTCGTCTTCTTCTTCGCTTAAATACATATTTTTATATTTTATGATTAGCTTCTAATAAAATTAAGTATTTTATTTCAATAAAAACTCGAAATACGTAATCTTTTTCAACAATTTACTTAACAATTAGAAGCCTTAATTTGAGCCACTTCATCAAGTGCCTCAAGTATTATTTTGCAACCTTCTCTAATTTCATTTTCTGAGATGGTTAATGGTGGTGTAATTCTTATAGCGCAAGGTTCAAAAAGTAACCAAAATAAGATGAGTCCTTTGTCTTGACATTTCAAAATTACTTGATTTGTAATATCAGCACTTTCGGTCATTGGTGCTAACATGAGTCCACGTCCTCGAACCTCTTTAATCAAAGGATGTACCAATAATGAACGAAATAATTTTTCTTTCTCTAAAGTATCAGGAATCAATGTGGTTTCCGTGAGTGCCTGCAGTGTTGCCAGACAAGCTGCCGCTATGACAGGATGTCCACCAAAGGTTGTGATGTGTCCTAATTTCGGATTGGTAAGTAATTCCATGCGTTCTTTTGAAGCCACAAAACCACCAACAGGCATTCCGCCACCCATTCCTTTTCCAATAATCATAATGTCAGGAACGGCTCCGTAATTTTCAAAGCCAAATAATTTTCCTGTTCTCCCAAAACCAGGTTGGATTTCATCGATAATCAACATAGCACCCATTTCGTCGCAACGTTTTCTAACTTTAATTAAAAAATCATCTTTTGGCTCGATAAAACCAGCACCACCTTGAATGCTTTCTAAAATAATTCCAGCAGTTTTACTAGTTATTTTTTCTAAATCAGCTTCATTGTTGAATGTGATAAAATCAACATCTGGAATCAAAGGACGAAAAACTTGCTTTCGTTCTTCAAAACCCATGACACTCATCGAACCCATCGTGTTTCCATGGTAAGCATTGTGACACGAAATTAATTGGGAGCGACCTGTAATTCTTCTTGCTAATTTTAAAGCACCTTCTGTAGCTTCAGTTCCTGAATTTACAAGATAAACTTGATTCAAGGATTCGGGTAAATGTTGCACGAGTAATTTGCAAAAATCTACTGACGGTTGTTGAGCATATTCGCCATAAACCATCACATGCGAATACTTGTCTAACTGTGCTTTTATTGCGTCGTTTACTCTTTTATTTTGATGGCCCAAAGTACATGCGGAAACTCCTGCAACAAAGTCTAGATAGCTTTTGCCCTTATTATCATAAATATAACTTCCAATCGCGTGAGAAACTTCCATTCCTAAAGGATAAGGAGAAGTTTGTGCTTGGTATTTTAAAAAATCGTCTTTCATTTTTGAAAACTAAAAAATAGTATAATCGAATGGGGTTAAAGGTTCAAAAAGAAAAACTACTTCTTAACTTCTTTTTTCTTGTCGTAATTTAAGGTCTCTTTCCGAATTTCCATCGGTTTGTTTTCCTTAGCGGCTTCACGGTCGTGGTCTTTCTGCATTTCCTTATCTAATTCTTCCTCTTCAGGCGGGAAGATATCGTCTTTTGTTTTGATAATTTCATCGCCACGCCAAACAAAACCTCTTAATCTTCTTGCGTTTTCAGGTAATTCAGCTTCAGGATACATCTGACTTTCTACATTTTTGTAAGAAGTCATCACATCTATTTTATTGTCATCAAAAGTAATATTGATGTTACTGCTAATCTTTTTTTCAATTCCCGTTAAAGTAGAATCATCATACACATAATAAATAGCTTCTGTATTTTTTACTAAATCAATATAATCGAGTTTGTTGTCCTTGAATTTTCCGTACATGTTCAAGCCTTTTGCCTGATTATATCCGGTACCTAACGAATCTCGCGAAATCATAAAAGCATTATTAATTACTTTTAAGGAATCAATTTTTTCGGTTTTATTATCTCCAATTAAATGGATTAGGTCGCCAGTCAATTGATTTTCTCCATTCCAAACTACGGGTCTTCCAATTAACTGTGTCAATGCTTTTAAGGTACTTGAATGGATAGAATCACATTTTCCACTCATATCTGATTTAAAGAATCGAGCATTATTAAAAGCACGAATTATCTGGTTTCCTTTCTTTCCAGTAACCATTAATTTCTTTCCGTGAATGTAAATCGAATCATTTTCAACCAAATTAATCGCAACTGCTCGACCAGTTACCATCATTGAATCTTTTAACTTGTACACTTCCGCATAGTGCCCTTTCACAATTCCATTATTGACGGTATCTGTGATTTTTACTTTTCGTGTTGCAGATGCAAATTCGGTGTTTCGGTTGTAAAAAATACTGTCGCCTTCGATAAGTCGGTCGTCGTAACGTATGTAGGACTTCCGTAGAAAGTGACCTACGTTTTTCTTACTGTCGTAAAAACCTTTCTCAGTGTAAATAAAGTTTTTCTCACTCGTTATCGTTGACGGGCCAAACAAATAAGCATGTCCGGAATTATTATAATAATCAACATGGTCTGATTTAATTGTATATTTTGGATTGGTAATCGTAACAGTAGATAGAAATTGAAATTTCTTTTCACTGGCATAATAGCGACCCGCATTACTTGTTAAGGTGTTGTCCTTGTTGATGATTTTACCAAAACTATTGTAAAAGGCTTGTTGAATATTTCTGTCAAAATTAATCGTATCCGTCGTTAAAGTCATATCAGGAGTTCGCAAAACAGGGCTACCTGTGGCGTATGCTTTCTTTTCATTTCCACTGTATTCGGCGTATTTACTATTCAAAAACAGCGTGTCGCCTTGCACCATTTGAACATTCCCAAAAAGTTTAGCATAGTTTTCTTTCTGAAAATAATAGGCTTTATTACAAGTGATAATCACACCATCGTGGCTAATTCTGACATTCCCTGTTAACAAAGCAGCACCTGGAGCTTCTGTTTCATTTCGGTCAGCAAATTCCGAATATTCAATGATAATGTCTTTTGGTTTTTGTGCCAAAAGAAGCGTGCTTAAAGCTAGGAAGAGTATAGTAAAAAGGCTTTTCAAGTCAGTAAATTTTGCCAAATTTAAGTAAAATGCAGTCAGCTTTCGCTTAATTAAGAAATATTTATAAGCGGTGGATGTTCATAAAAAAAAGCATTTTGAATGTCAAAATGCTTTTTAATATAATGGGTTATTTTAAATGACTTTCAAAAGTCGCATCAAACAAACTTACAAAAGCATTATTTATAGTTCCGTCAGCGTTAATTATCATCGTACGGTGAATTTTATTCACTACCCAATGGTCTTTGACATCGTCAAAATTTTCGACACGGTATTCCCGAATACCACTGAATTTATAATTCTTGAGTAAGCTTTGCCATTTGTCCTGATTCTCGTCAACACAAATACTGATGAATTCATAATCAGGGTGTTTCTGCTCTAAATCCATCACTCGTTTATGTGCGGCAACAAAATGTGATTCTAAGTTTTTAGTCCAAAAGAAAATTACTGTTTTTTTAGTTATGAGTGATTTTACAGAAACAACTTTATTAGTTTCGTCAACTAGATTAGCGTTAGGCAATGGATTGTTCTCTTTCAGCATTTGGATTGCATCTCCAATTTTCTTGATTTCGTTGTGCTGATTTTTATCGGTAGATAAAGAGTGGTATTTGTCTAGAAACTTTTTATTATTTACAATGTTCTGGTCTTCTAATAAATACGTAAAAGCTATATTGTCTAACACCGTATTCTTTATTTTTTCGTTTTTGAAAATAGAATCCGCTATTTGCAACTTTTTACTGCTGGTTAAGAATGCTTTATCCACTTCAGAAAAATCTGTCCAGTTTTCATTTGCACTCAAATTATTCATCATATTGGATAGATACCTTACGAAAGGAGAGAAGTTGGTGAATTCTTTTTTATTAAAATCAATCGTTTTTCGGTAGTCATAAAAGTTTTTCGGTAGTTCTTTTTCAACGTCAGAGCCGCTTCGCATTTGGTGAACAACAGGATACAGTTCTTTCTTGGAATAATGAAAGAAATCGAGCATTGCTTTCGCATATTGGTCAAAATCATCGTTCCATTCAATCGCCGCTTTTTTCTCATCATAAAATTTCTTTTTGGAAGCAAACGCAGAGTCTATTACTTTATCAAATTTAGGTACGTCTTCATCAAAAACACTAAACATAGAACTTCTGTCGTGTTCATTTTTCAAAAACAACTCCATTAGAAAATTATTCTTTTCATCACCGCGACCACAAAAAATTATTGATTCATCAAAATCTTGCGAATTAATACGAACCATCAAGCTGTCATTTTTATCAAAATAGACATACTGGTATTCAGGTTCGTGCTTAAAGGAATATAATCCCGGAGTAAGTGAGTCAAATTTCTTGAAAAATGTATTGTCTGGATTCAGTATAATAGTGTCAAGTACTTTTGAATCTTTGCAAAACAAAATGTAACGGTTGCTGGGATTTACAACTTTTCCACCAAAATAAGCGGTATAATCATCACTTTCAAAAGTTTGGTTGCAGGAAACTAACGATAAAACAGCAAGTAAGGGTAAATATAAAAAGGTTCTGATAATAAGACTATTTTAAATTATTGAAACAAAAATATTTAGTTCCGTTGTATTTGAGTGTTAAGGCATAGTTAAACTATTCTAAACGGTAAATCCGTAGTACTGTTAAATGTTTAATACACATATTTTTCGTAGTTTTGCACCACTTTTTAAAATTTAAATACATTCAATGTTAACAGTTAATAATTTATCCGTTCAGTTTGGTAAACGAATCTTATTTGATGAAGTAAATACCACTTTTACACACGGAAATATATACGGAGTTATTGGTGCCAATGGTGCTGGAAAATCGACTTTCCTTAAAATTATTGCGGGAGAAATGGACCCAACTTCGGGACATGTTCATTTGGAACCTGGCAAAAGAATGTCGGTTTTAAATCAAAATCACAACATGTTTGATGAGCATACGGTTCTTGAAACGGTTTTGATGGGGAATAAAGTTCTCTATGCCGTTAAAAAAGAAATGGATGAATTGTATCTTGATTACTCGGATGAAAATGCCGACAGAATTGGGGAATTGCAAGTACAGTTTGAAGAAATGAACGGTTGGAATGCTGAGTCGGATGCGGCTTCGTTACTATCAAGTTTAGGAATTGCCGAAGATATGCATTACTCATTGATGAGTGATGTGGAAGGAAAAATGAAAGTTCGGGTGCTTCTTGCACAAGCGCTTTTTGGAAATCCTGATTTGCTTATTATGGATGAGCCTACCAATGATTTGGATTTTGAAACCATTGCGTGGTTGGAAACGTTCTTAGCCAATTATGAAAACACAGTAATCGTTGTTTCGCACGATAGACACTTTTTAGACTCGGTTTGTACGCATATTTCGGATATTGATTTTAGTAAAATCAACCATTATTCTGGTAATTATACGTTTTGGTACGAGTCAAGTCAGTTAGCGGCGAAACAAAGAGCTCAGCAGAATAAAAAAGCAGAAGAGAAGAAACAGGAATTAGAGGAATTTATTCGTCGTTTTTCTGCGAATGTGGCGAAGTCCAAACAAGCGACTTCCCGTAAGAAAATGATTTCGAAATTAAATATTTCTGAAATCAAACCTTCGAGCCGTCGTTATCCTGCGATTATTTTTGACCAAGAAAGAGAAGCGGGTGACCAGATTTTGAATATTGTAAACTTAAGTGCTTCAGTTGATGGTGATGTTTTATTTACTAATGTCGATTTGAACATGGCAAAAGGAGATAAAATCGTTGTTTTTTCGAAAGATTCGCGTGCTACAACAGCATTCTATGAAATTTTGAATAATAATCAGAAAGCGGATACAGGAACTTTTGACTGGGGAATTACAACAAATCAAGCGTATTTACCAGGTGAAAACCACGAGTTTTTTGAAAACGATTTATCGTTAGTAGATTGGTTGCGTCAATATGCAAAAACAGAAGAGGAACGCGACGAAGTATTCATCCGTGGGTTCTTAGGGAAAATGATTTTCTCTGGTGAAGAAGCATTGAAAACGTCGAGAGTTTTATCTGGAGGAGAGAAAGTACGTTGTATGCTTTCCCGAATGATGATGGAGCGTGCCAATGTATTGATGCTCGACGAACCTACGAATCACTTGGACTTGGAGTCGATTACGGCTTTCAATAATTCATTGAAAAACTTTAAAGGTTCGATGTTGTTTACCACTCATGACCACGAATTTGCACAAACCGTTGGTAACCGAATTATTGAGTTGACACCGCAAGGAGCCATCGACCGTTACATGACGTTTGATGAATACTTGGATGATGAAAAAGTGCAGGAATTGAGAAAAACGATGTATTCTTAATTGAATTAATATAAATAGAAAAAGGGTTTTACTTTGCGGTAAAACCCTTTTTTTTTGTTTTTAAAATAATTAAATATTTTTATAGTAGACATGTATTATAAATCCGCCCTAACAGTTAGCGGGAGATATTGCTCTATATCTTTAGTATCAATGATAATAGTTTTTGCCCACATATCTCCAATTCGTTGATGCTTTTCTGAATTCTTGATGGCAATAATTGCAGGTATTCCGTAAAATAAAATATCAATTGGGTCAAGAACATGTCTTTTTATAGATTGTGTAATTTTAATATCAGTTCTTTTTAATGTTACCACTTTTAAATTTAAACAATGATGCCCGAGTGTGGCACCATTTAATGTTTCAATAACTATAAAATAGATAAACCATATAACAAATAGAGGTAAAGCTAAAAATCCACTTACCGTTTTACCACCTTCATGATTTTCTGTGCCAAAAAACAGTACATAAACAGAAAAGATTAATAAATATAGTCCATAATCAATCAGCGTCGCAAAAATTCGTTTTGTCAAATTTGTCTTATATTTTAAATTCATTAGATATTTTATTTAATAAATTTTATATTGGTTATTTTACATTTTACTTTAAAATTACAATTTTGTTCCAAATATACTCCTTTCCAAAACAAATCCTAAAAAAATCTCCTCAACTTCAATCTACTTAAACTTCTCTATAAACCAATAATCCTCCTCCATAAATTCCACAACCTCAATTTTCAACTCAGTTACCTCTTATTTGAGGTTAATAACCTGAACGAACAGGCAAATAGCTTGAACAAACAAGCTTTTAGCTTCTTCAAAGGAGCTTTTAGCTAATTAAAACAAGCTAAAAGCTTATAATTATAACCTTTTAGCTTCTTAAAAGGAGCTAATAGCTTATAATAAGCAGCTAATAGCTGCTTATTAATAATTAATTACTTATAAATTGAAGTTATTAATAATGAAATAGCGGTTTAAAACTAAATTTATGAGAATTATTTATTTTTAGGAGTAGATAAAGGCGTTCTCTTTTGCTTTGCAAAGCGTTTCGATAAGTCTTCGTAAATTACTCGTGAACTTTCGACGCCTTTTTTGAAGCCTTCTAAAACTTGACCATAATACATTTGAACTTTTTTCATGGTGTTACTTCCCGCCAACATTGCGGTATCATTGATATCTGTAGATAATTGCTTTGATAAATTGGCAATAGGTTGGAGCTGTCGGGCAATTAGTTCGTCTCTGTAGAAATCGTTCTGGTCTAAATAATAGGGGATAAATTCAGGATTGGTCTTCATATACGACTTGGTTTTTAAAACTATCGCTTGCGACAGATTACTCATTTTAAACATGGACATCCGTTGTTTTGCCGTCAATCCTTGCGTATACGGATGCACTAAATCTTTACATTCTTCAAGTTTTTGAGTCACTTGGTCGATAACTTCTTGAGGAATGGCAACTAAGGGTTGGTGTTTTGTACTCATTTTATACAATTTTGGCGTTATTAAACGTAAATGTATTTATAAAATGAATAGATTTTGAGGTAGGTTTGAAATTTTTTTGAAATACAGTTATCTACTTCAATAATTTCCAAGTTTGTCACTCCGTAGGAGTCTATTAATGGTTGCTCAATTTAGAATTAGATTCCTACGGAATGACAAATACGTGTGAAGATGTTGCAAGTATTATGATATTGAAATTATCATAAACTAATAAAAGCTTTTATTTCATTTGAAATAAAAGCTTTATGTATTTATTTTTTTTCCTTAGCGGCTTTAGCGGCTGCTTTCTCGGCTGCTTTCTTTTTGCGTTCTTCCGCTCTTTTCTTTTTCTTGAAATAACCTCGAAGTAAGAAATTGTGTTTAGCAGCTTCCATGTTTTCGTCTAATTTCTTGGTACTTGTTTTCAGATTACTCATCGTAGCATCTAAATCTTCCGCCATACTATCGTCGTTGATGAGTTTTCCTAAACTACCCTGACCATCGTTTACTTTTGCTAGAATTTCAGTAATTTCCCCTGTTGCAATTGCGGCATTATCAGCCGTTATTTGTAAACTTTCCATAATCGCATCCGTTTCTACGGGTTCGGTTGAAGCGATAAGTTGACCTTCTTTGACCACTTTATTACTTTTTCCACCACGAGATAAAACGATTAATTTATCACCGATAATTCCCTCAGAACCAATACCCGCTTCGCTATCTTCTTTAATGAATTTTTGAACATCTTTCTTAACCAACATTGTTACTTGAACGGTCGAATCATTCACAATAGAAATTTGGTCAACTGTTCCCACATTTATCCCTGAAAACCGAACTGCGTTTCCTACTTGCAATCCGCTTACATTTTGGAAATTAGCTTTGACTTCAAATACTGGGTCAAATAAGTTTTTTTGTTTTCCAATTACAAAAATTGCAAGGAAAAAAAGGATGATTCCTGCCGTGACAAATAATCCCAATCTGATTTTATAATTTTTACGTTCCATATTTATAGTGTTTTTGTATTGGTAATATTTTGACTTTTAAAATAAGAGTTGACAAGTGCATCCTCTGAATTTTCAAAATCAGAAAGGATTCCTTCCTTGTACACTTTACCTTCTTGTAACATGATAATCCGGTTGGCAACTGTTTTGGCACATTCAATATCATGTGTAATAATTATTGAAGATGTTTTGTATTTTTGTTGAACCTCATTAATCAATAAGCTGATTTCATGTGAACTTACGGGGTCTAATCCAGTAGTTGGTTCATCATAAAGCATGATTTCCGGATCTACAATTATGGTTCGCGCCAAGCTGATTCTTTTTTTCATACCCCCTGAAAGTTCCGAAGGCATTTTGTCAATAGAATCCGGAAGGCCTACGTTTTCTAAGGCTACTTTTACTTTAGCATCTACTTCTTTTTTAGATAAATCTTTAAACATTCTTTTCAATGGAAATTCCAGATTTTCTCGAACAGTCATTGAATCGTACAAAGCGCCACCTTGAAATAAAAAGCCAATTTTTCGTCGAACTTCGTTCATTTCCGTATTATTTAGTTCCGTCACTTCGTCTCCAAGTACTTTTATAGAACCAGAATCTGAGTTGAGTAATCGTACAATACACTTTATTAAAACCGACTTTCCCGTTCCAGATTTACCCAAAACAACTAGGTTTTCACCTTTTCTTAAAGATAAATTGATTCCCTTTAAAACTTCTGTCGTATCAAAACTTTTCATTAAATCTTGAATTACAACTACTTCGTCATTTATTTTTTTTTCTGTTGAAATCATAATAAATCAGTTATTTGTACAGCAATTAAATCGACGATAATTACTAATAAGGAAGCCATTACTACTGCTGAATTAGCTGCAATTCCTACACTTTCGGTTCCCCGTCCGGCATTAAAACCTTTATAACAACCTACGAAACCAATTACGGCTCCAAAGAAAAATGTTTTGATTACGGCAGGAAACAAATCGGAAAACTCAACACCGCTAAAAGCTTGTGAAATGAACAATACAAAACTTACATCGCCCTTAATATTGGCACCTATCCAACTGCCTAAAATTCCCAAAGCATCGGCATAAAGTGTTAGCAACGGCAACATTAAAGTAGCAGCTAAAACTCTTGGAACGATTAAAAATTTAATGGGGTTGGTCGAGGAAACTTCCATGGCATCAATTTGTTCTGTAACTCGCATAGAACCGATTTCGGCACCCATACTGGAACCAATTTTTCCTGCACAAATTAAAGCGGTAATAACAGGACCCATTTCACGAATGATTGAAATTGCCACCATTCCAGGAAGCATACTTACGGCTCCAAAATTTACCAAAACAGGTCTGGATTGAATGGTTAAAACCAACCCGATGATGATTCCTGTTACTGAAATCAATCCTAAAGACTGATTTCCAATAGCGAAACATTGCTTTAGAAATTGGTTGAATTCAAAGTCTTTACCGAAAATGTTTTTTAGGACTTTAAGAACAAACTTCGTTGCATTTCCTACATCTTCAAGAAAAATTTCAATTTTGTTTTTCTTTCTGATAGAAATTTCTTTAGGCATGATAATATGCTTTCCATCTTCAGAAATCGTTTCAGAATAAGGTATTTTTTTGTTCATATTGTACCTAATTACAAGTTAATTTGTTTTTTTTTCACTGTCATTGAAAGTGGATGTCTCTGTAAATAATGATTGTTCTTCAGCAGATGGATTGTCGTCATTTTCTTCTGAAGTTTCATTCTGAACACTGTAACTGTACCTAGTCAGTCTTATGTTTCTCCACTCATAGGTTTTAGGTAAATCGTCTCCCATCAAATAGCCCCAAGGTTTCAAGGGTTCGATTCGGTCAAAAATTACTTTTAAAATCGCAATTGTTGGGATGGCTAGAAACATTCCAGGAATTCCAGCAATTGCTCCACCTATGATTATACCTACGATGGAAGCCATTGCATTTATTTCTACTTTTGAACTTACAACTAAAGGCACTAGGATATTGTTGTCAATTACTTGAACGATAATGGTAACAATTATTACCCCAAGAATTATAGATACATCTGGAGTACCTGTTAAAGTTGCAAAAATGCTGATGACCATCGCCACTAGGATTCCCAAGTACGGAATTAGGTTAAGTAAACCTGTTAAAACACCTAGAAGTATCGCATATTTTACGCCTGCAATCATGAAGCCTATTGAGGTCATTGTTGCAACGGAAACCATCTGAATGATTAACCCCATTAAATAACTTTTTACGGCTACTTTAATTTGGCACAAAATATCAAAAAGTGCTTCGTGGTGTTCTGGTTTGAAAAGTTTATTAAGAAACTTCATAAAATGAGTTCTGTATAATAAAATCAAAAACATGTAAATAGGAATCAATGTAAGGTTTAATAATGTATCTGTAAAGGAAAGAAGCGTACTGCCTAAAATTTCTTTACCAGTTTCGACACTATCATTTGTAGCGTCTTCAATATATTTATCTTGTTCATAAGTGCTGATGTCAAAATTGCTACGAACAAATTCTTTTAAATTTAGTAAATGAATATTGAAATTACGCTTAATTGTATTCCAATCTTTTACAAAATCAGTTACTTCCCAAGAGATAAATGTCACAACTCCAATAAAAAAAATGACAAACAAAAGCACACAAATCATTACTGCAATAACATGAGGGAATTTTAATTTTTCACTTAGAAACGCACAACAAGGTCTAAGTAAAATGGAGAATAACAGCGCCATCATTAATGGAATTAGTACTTCCTGTGCAATATATAAAGTGAAAAATACCGCAATTAGACTTACTAAAGTCAGCGATAGCTTGACATAAAAAGGTAGCTTTAAAGTTGTAGTCATTGATAAAATTTGTTTTTGGAAAGTAAACCAATTTATTTGAGATAATGGCAATTGGAACTTAAAACAAAATTGCTTCAAAAAAAGTAATTATATCTTATAAAAATACTTTAATACATTACAGAATTTACACTGTATAAGACGAGATGAATTTTTTAGCGCTTTAGTGTAGATATGCCTTTTTGCAAGAATAGAGAATTGGGGTAAGTAACCAGTTCGCCTTCACTTGTTTTTAGAAAAGTATAAAAAGTATGAATCGAAATAATTTCTCCTTCAATAGGAAAGTCTTTGTCGTGGATTTTTATGGTATCGCCTATTTTAAAAGGAAAAGAGAAAAGAACGATAAAACCAGAAGTGATGTTACTCAAAATAGACCATTGTGCAAATAAGGCGACACCAATTACAGTTAAAACAGAAGATAATGTAAGAAATAAATCTTCGGTTTTAACGCCCCAAGTAAGAATTAAACTCACGAAAAATAATGAGGTAAAAAATACACTTATGTATTTAATTACTAAGTTTTTACGGTATTCCAATACCTCGCTTCTAATAGCGTATTTTTTTACCAATACTATAGTTATATAACGCAAGATTGCTAATGAAACAGTCATGATGCCGGTTATCATTATTTCGCGAAAATAAAAATTAAAAAAATCCATCATCTAAAAATTTTTAAAATAATCAAAAACTAAATGTGTTGGCAATCCCATGACATTTGTATAAGAACCTGAGATAGACGTGACGCCAACTAGACCTATCCAATCTTGAATTCCATACGAACCTGCTTTATCAAATGGTTCAAATTTTGAAATATAAAAATGAATCATTTCATCAGTTAATTGCGCAAAAGTTACTTCAGTGTAATCATGTAAGGTAGTGACTTTTTTATTGGTTTTGAAAGAAACGGAGGTAATTACTTGGTGTGTAGAATTTGAAAGGTTTTTCAGCATAAAAAATGCATCTTGTGCGTGTTTTGGTTTACCTAACGCTTTATTTTTATGCCAGACGATGGTATCGCTAGTAATTAACAATTCATCATCTGCAAGAGCTCCATCAAATGCCTTTCCTTTTAATTCAGCTAGATAGTCGGTTATTTCATCGGCTTTTAAAGTATCTGGATATACTTCTTCAATTTCGCGCAAGCGTATTTCAAAATCCAATCCTAAATCTTTAAAGAACTGTTGGCGTCTAGGTGACCCAGACGCTAGAATGATTTTGTATTCTTTCAGTTTTTGACTAAACATTATATGATATATTTAAACTATTTACAGCTATCGATACGATTCCAAAAAGCAAAACCAATTTTAAAATTAAGCTCAAAGTCTTGAAATCAGTTGAATTTTTAGCGTTTGTCAATTTTACACAAAAGAATAAAAGTGGAGCAATAACCGTCAATAAACTATATATAGTGCTGATGTATAAATTATTATTAAAGTAGTATTCATAAATATAGTAAAGCAAATAGACAGTAATTACTGCAGTTGAAATTAATACGATTTTAGCTGTTCTTTCGACGCCAAGTGCGATGGGTAAGGTGTTCATTCCTAAGTTGTAATCTCCTTTAACGTCTTCTAAATCTTTGACAATTTCGCGGATGAAATTAATCAAAAAAGCAAATAATGCGTAATCCAACAATATTTTAAATAAAATCCCCAAATGCATTTGATTCTCAGGAGTTATTATGGGTAATAAATCATACAAACCAATAATAATTACACTAATGGCTGTTAGAATCGCAACGATTAAATTTCCAACTAACAAGGATTGTTTTAGGGAAGAGGCATAAAGATATAAAGTTCCTGAAATGATGATGAATAACAAAGAGAAACCTGGTTTTTCGATAAGGTTAGACAGATAAAAACCGCCTCCTACACCTATTACATTTAATGCAAAATATAAATTGTAAGCCATTGCTTCGCTGATAGAAGCTCCTACAATGACCTCTTTTTTATTAATTAAATCAGTCTCTCTGTCGAAAATGTTATTGATAATATAACCTGCTGCAGCAACACAAACGGTTGAAAACACTAAAATCCCAAACTGCCAATTGTTTAAGGCCAGTTCGATTCCTTGTAAATTTAGAAATCCATAGCGAAACAAAAGCTGCATAAAAATGAGTAACAATAAATTTTGATAGCGGATGAGCTTTAAAAATGCCATATCAGAGAAAACCTTGTAAATTAAAGTGCAAAATTGCGAGGCTAAAGGTAATTTCTTTCGTGCTACTTTTAAAATTATTGGTATAAAAAAAATGCCTGAAATTTCTTTCAGGCATTTATAAAATGTATTCGCTGCTTAGTTTCTTCCATTTCTGGTTGATGTACCAGAGCTTCTTGTGTTTGAAGAACGCGTCTCGCTTACTTGAGCAGTATTTCGAGTAGCGCTAGAACCTTGAGTTGTTTGTCTAGTTGTTGCTTGTTGCGAAACTGAATTTCTAGTTGTTCGTGTTGGCGTTGATGCAGCACTTGAATTACTTCTTGTGCTACTGTTTAAAGTTTCGTTTCTAACTCCAGAATTACTGGTTGTTCTTGTTGGCGTTGATGCAGCACTTAAATTGCTTCTTGTGCTATTGTTTGATAAGTCGTTTCTAGTTGCAGAATTACTTCTAGTTCCAACAGTATTAGTAGTTCGTGTTGGCGTTGATGCAGCAGAATTTGAATTACTTCGTGTACTACTGTTTGAAGATTGGCTTCTTGTTCCAGAAGTAGTTCTAGTTCCTACATCGTTTCTAGTTGACGAACTTCTTGTTGAAGCATAATTATTTCTACGAGTGGCATAGTTATCGTAATTTCTTTCGTAACCATTTGTTCTTCTCGTTTCATACAATGCAACCGCACGTGTACTGCTTCTATGATTTGAATAATTGTAGTGGTTGTGCACATTTATATGTACATGCACGTTTCTTCGGTATCGATAAACAGGGTAAGGAGTCCATGCATAATAGTAGGTTGGATAGTAATTATAGTAATAAGGTGAATAATACGGATTGTAATTGTGAACCCAAAAAACGTTATATATCAACGGCCGGGAAACATATACAGGTTCATAAATATAGTTTGGGCCGTACATGAATACATCTCCTACGACTTGAATTTGAACATTATTGTTTCGATCACGTTCTACTTCAATGGTAGCTACATCTTGAAAAACATCTTTTTCTAAAACGGCTTGTAAAATAATTAAGTGGGTACTGCTTTCTACGACTTCAATTACTCGCAAATAATCAACTTGACGGTCAAAATTCAAATCTAAATTTGAAATTTGATTTTTTGGGTCGTTTAATCGTTGTTCGAAATCTTGTAAATTTTTTGCATCTCCAAAAATAGAAGCTACCGCTCGTAAATCTAAGTTATCGCTGATTTCATTACTTGTAGCGTTTACAGTAGTTCTATCTTGAGCAAAAAGAGGAATTTGGATTAGCAACCCAAATAAGGCTAGGGAAAGTAATTTGGTTTTCATGATTTCTAAATTTAAAAGTTGGTTTTTTGATTAGATTTGAAAACAATAAAACAAGAGACGTGCCACTATTTGAAGATTAATATTTATTTAACAACTTGAGAACTGTATTTTTTTAGAAATTCAGCTGGAGAAATACCTTCCTTTTGTTTGAAAAGTCTAGAAAAATAAGCGTAATCATCGTAACCTAACGAGTAAGCAATTTCGCTTAAACTAACTTTTGAATGTACTATTTTTCTTTTTGCTTCGAGGATTATTCTTTCTGAAATTAGTTCTGAAGCTGTTTTATTGATACTGGACTTTGTAATTCTATTTAAATGTTTGGAAGAGATATTAAGCAAATCGGCATATTTTGAAGGTGATTTCTCAATTAAAAATTGTTTTTCTATTAGTTGCTCAAATTGATGGTACTTTTCAATATATTTTGAAGAGTTTTGAATAAGGTTCTTAGATTCTGAAATGTAAATCCGACTTAAAACACTATAAATTATAGAAATATAATTAAGTATCATTTGACTTTTTAAAAGTTGTTGCGACTGATATTCAAAACTAATTAACTCAAAGAAATTAACAATTGTTTTTACATCTGAAACCTTTAAATTTAAATGTGGATTGTTATGAATGGATTGAAAAAAAGGAAATTGACTAATTCGCTCTTTAGTATAATGAAAGTCATAAAACGCTTGAGTATGTGTAAATATATAACCATCAATATCGTTGGATAACGTCCAATGATGCGTTTGTCCTGGAGCTATTAGGAATAAACTTCCTTCGTTAATTTCATAACTCGTAAAGTCAATTTCATGTGTGCCAAAACCTTTTGTAAATAAAACACATAAATAGGAATTGTGTTTGTGCGGATGGGTAATAAAACTTTTGTTTATTTCTATGTGTGTTTTTAAATCAGAAACATAAAATTCTTTCTGATTTTCACTGGATAAAAACTTTTCAATATTTAAAACTTGAATATTTTTCATTCTTAGTAAATGTCTTATTTGTCCAAAAAGTGAAGTATTTGTGTAAAGTCGATAAGTTGCTAATGTAATAACTTTGCAGAATAAAAATACAAATAAAATGTCGCAAATTATAAAAATGTTTTTAGGTAAATGTCCTCATTGTGAAAAAGGACAAGTATTTTATAAAAACGGAAATCCTTTTTTATTTCAAATGCCTAAAATGAATAAGAACTGTCAAGAATGTGGTCATCGTTTTGAAAGAGAGCCAGGTTATTTCTTTGGAGCAATGTATGGTAGCTATCTTTGTGATTTCTCGTCTATTTGTTACCGACTTAGCACACATTTTCTTTATAATGGCTGGAATTTCAGTATTCTTGATGACTATTAATTTTAAATATTCCAGATTGATTTGGATGTACATTTTTGATGGCAAAAACAGTGATGACTAATCAATACGCTTCATGCAAATACTTTCTGGAGGATTAACGACCATTGGGAATTTTTCAATTTTAACAGAACTACTGTCCAGACCGAATGCTTTTTCTTCTGATAAACTTAATTTTTTAATCAAAAAATACGTATTCATGATTAACTTTTCGTGCCAAATCATATCACTGTCGTTCGATAAGAATTTTTCAGAAAGAACAAATTTGAAATCACCTAGAATGTTATTTTTACTTAACGATGCGTAACGACTGGTGACATCAACTTCTTTGTTTTGTACCATGTTTTTGACAACCTCGCGAAACATAATGTTGATTTTGGTAGGTTCACGGAATCCCAAGTTAAAATCAACTCGGATGATATCGTCGTGCAAGATTTCGGTTACTTTATATTCTGTTTTATAAGGTTCGTTCAGAATATTGACGTGGATGAACCAATAGATGTCAGCTCTTTTGGGACGTTTTTGCAAAATAGAATACATTACCTTCTCTTCAATTTCATCGGTACGACTGGAATTGGTGAGATAAACCAAATGTGTGGCGTATTTTGGAATAGTCAAATCAGTGCTTAGTTCAGCCAACACCTTTTTGTAATCATTGATTTTGACAAATTTTGTGTAGGATTTACTAATTGTTTTGGCTCTAAACCAGGTGAACATAATTGTGATTAATAGTAGTGCAATTATGATGGTTACATAACCTCCATGTGAGAATTTTTTAATGTTTGCAAAGAAAAAACTAAATTCAATGATTCCATAAATAGTGATGATTGGGGCGATAAAATACCATTTTACGCGTTTCATTATCATATAGAAATTAAGTAAAATAGTGGTCATTATCATGCACAGAACAATGGCGAGACCATAAGCCGCTTCCATATTGGTAGATTCTTCAAAGTGAATTACAATCAAAGCACAACCTAAAAACAACAACCAATTGACAGAGGGAATGTACATTTGTCCTTTTAATTCTGTTGGATATTTGATGGTAACTTTCGGCCAGAAATTTAATCGCATGGCTTCATTAATTAACGTAAAAGAACCACTAATTAAAGCTTGAGAAGCAATTACTGCCGCAAGTGTCGCAATGGTGATTCCGATGGGTTGGAACCAGTCGGCCATTATTAAGTAGAACGGGTTTCCATTGGGACCACCTAATTCTACAAGTGTTTTTCCTTCAAAACGGAGTAGGTAAGCAGCTTGGCCAAAATAGTTCAGCACCAACATGGATTTAACAAAAATCCAACTGACACGAATGTTTTTTCGACCGCAATGTCCCATGTCTGAATATAATGCTTCAGCACCGGTGGTACAAAGGAAAACAGCGCCTAAAATATAAAAACCTTCTGGGTGTAATTTTAATAAGTGAAAGGCATAGTAGGGATTCAATGCTTTAAAAACTTCAAAATTATCAAAGACTTGAATTCCTCCTAGGATTCCCAACATTCCAAACCAGATGAGCATCATGGGAGCGAAGAACTTGCCTACGATACTTGTTCCAAATTGTTGTATAAAAAATAAGACGAATAAAATTCCGATGACAATTGGAACTGTATTTATAGATGGATAATACGTTCTTAAGCCTTCAATTGCGGAAGAAACGGAAATGGGTGGCGTAATAATTCCGTCAGCGAGAAGAGCGCTTCCTCCAATGATGGCGGGAATAATGAGCCATTTCACCTTTGTTCGGCGGACTAAAGCGTATAAGGCAAAGATTCCTCCTTCACCATTATTATCAGCATTTAGAGTAATGATTACATATTTGACCGTTGTTTGTAACGTTAATGTCCAAAAAACGCAAGAAACTCCTCCTAAAATGATATCCGCATTTATGGCAGCTCCGCCGATAATCGCCTTCATTACGTACAGCGGTGACGTACCAATATCGCCATAAATAATTCCCAAAGTAATCAGTAAACCGCCTAACGACAATTGGCTCAAATGGCCTTTTTTTGCACTACTCATATCATTTATAAAGAAGACAAAATTAGATAATTAAACAATACCTAATTTATATTGACCGATTTATTTACGATGTTGCTTTAAAAAAAAATGATAAGTTTGCAGCAATATTTATTATCATGAAAAATTTACTATTTCTAGGGCTGTTCTTACTATTATTTACTTCTTGTAAGACCGAAAATGACTCGTTACCTGTAGTGAAATCAAGAGTTTTTACTTCGGTGGCTGTTGATACACTTTTACAAGAAGAAATTTCAATACGAGCCATTTTAATTGATTCTAATACGGTTTGGTATGCGGGAAGTAAGGGGCAATATGGGTCGATTGATTTGGGAACTGATAAAAGATTCAGCGGACATGTGACAAAAGATACTTTATCACTTGAGTTTAGAAGCATTGCAAAGACTAAAGAATCCATTTTTATATTGAATGTAGGAACACCTGCTTTATTGTATCGGATTTCTAAAGACGGTTCGCGGATTAAGAAAATGTATCAAGAAAATCATCCTAAGGCATTTTACGACAGTATGCAATTTTGGAATGATGAAGAAGGAATAGCAATAGGAGATCCAACTGATGATTGTCTTTCGGTAGTCATAACGCGGGATGGAGGAACTACATGGAACAAAGTTTCTTGTGAGAACTTGCCCAAAGTACGAGAAGGTGAAGCCGCTTTTGCAGCAAGCAATACCAATCTTGTTGTAAAAGGGAGTGAGACATGGATGGTTTCTGGAGGAACGAAATCACGGGTGTTTTATTCAGCTGATAAAGGGCAAAAGTGGAGTGTTGTGGAAACGCCCATCGTTCAGGGAGAAGCAATGACGGGGATTTTTACCGCTGATTTCTACGATGCTAAGAATGGATTCATAGCGGGAGGGAATTATGAGAAACTTACTCAAAATTTTGGCAACAAAGCCATCACAAAAGATGGTGGAAAGACGTGGAAATTGATTGCAGAAAAAGAAGGTTTTGGTTATGCTTCTTGTGTTCAGTATGTTCCTAATTCTCGTGGGGAACAATTAGTAAGTGTGGGTGCTTCAGGGTTGTATTATTCTTCAACTGCTGGAGAAAAGTGGAGTAAATTATCAGGCGATTCTTCGTTATATACAATTCGGTTTATGAATGATTCGACTGCAATTGGTGCAGGAAAGGATAAGATTGTTCGACTGCGTTTTAAATAGGTTTGGGTTGGGTACATTTCTATGAGATTGCGGGTATTTATCTACTAAATTATGTTTTTGTTTTATAAAATGAATAGAAGTCTTAATAGGATGAAAATTGTTCCTTATATAGTGAAGATTGTTCCTTATTGAGTGAATGTTGTTCCTTATTAAGTGAAGGTTGTTCCTTACGAAGTACGAATTGTTCCTTATAGAGTGAAGATTGTTCCTTACGGAGTTAGGATTGTTCCTTATAGAGTTAAGATTGTTCCTTAGGGAGTGAATGTTGTTTCTTATAAAGTGAAAAGAAATCCTACCTAAAAACAGAAAGACCCTTACCTAGTTACAGGAAATACTTAGTTTTTTCAGTTTTTGTTTTAATAAAATCAATGTATTCTTTATAAAATAAAAGCTTTTCCTTGTAGTTATAAATGTTTGTTTTATAATTATAGGGAAAAGCTTTGTGTGATTTGGTGCTTAGCACGTTGGGCTATAGCGTTGTGGGATTGCTTCGTTCCTCGCAATGACGTGGTACTTGTAACGTGGTACTCCTTGCATGTTATTTCGTACGTTGGGCTATAGCGTTGTGTTTATCGTTGTGTTTATCGTTGTGGGATTGCTTCGTTCCTCGCAATGACGTGGTACTTATGACGTGTTACTTATTGCATGTTGCTTACTACGTGGCACTTATGTCGTGTTACTTGTGACGTCGCGTTCCTTTTGACCTTGTGCTATAGTTTTATGGTGGGTTTAGTACCAGCGTTTCTTATTTTGCTTAGAAGCGGTAGATTTTCTTGAATTATTTGCTTCTTTGCTTCTGTTTGAGTTTTTCTTAGGGGCAGTTTCGTCGGGACTTCCTTCTTTCCATTGAAATTCGTGGTCTTTGATTACTTCGACATCTACTTTAATCAACTTTTGAATGTCTTTCCAGTAAGGTGCTTCGTCTTTTCCACAAAAAGAAATTGCGATACCACCGTTTCCTGCACGGCCTGTTCGACCAATTCGGTGAACGTACGTTTCGGGCACATTGGGTAAATCGAAGTTGATTACAAAAGGCAGTTGGTCGATGTCGATTCCTCTTGCGGCAATATCTGTGGCTACTAAAACGCCTACTTCTTTTGCTTTAAACGCATCTAAAACCCTTTGTCTTGCATTTTGAGATTTGTCTCCGTGAATGGCTTCGGCAGCGATGCCTTTATTTCTCAATGATTTTACCACATTATCAGCACCGTGCTTGGTTCTTGAAAAAACCAGAACGTCGGATAAATTTTCGTTTTTGATTAAATGGTATAATAAGTTGCGTTTTTCGCTTTTGTCAACATAATAAACGCGTTGCTCCACATTTTCAGCTGTAGAAGAAACTGGAGAAACGGTTACACTTACGGGGTCTTTTAAGAATATTTCAGATAATTCCCGGATTGCCATTGGCATTGTAGCCGAAAACAATAAGGTCTGGCGGTTATCTGGTGTAAGTTTTACAATTTTTTTGACATCATTGACAAAACCCATGTCTAACATTTGGTCGGCTTCGTCTAAAACTAGACAATGCAAATGGTCCAAATCAATGAAACCTTGCTTGTTTAAATCGAGTAAACGACCAGGAGTTGCGACTAGGATATCAATACCACTGCGTAACATATCGACTTGTGGCACTTGAGACACACCACCAAAAATAGTTAGTGAAGTCAAGTTGGTGTATTTTCCGTATTGGTCAAAATTTTGTCCAATTTGAACGGCTAATTCCCGAGTTGGCGTAACCACTAAACAGCGAATCTGTTTGCTTTTTTTAGAAGAACCAACAATTCGGTGCAATTGATGAATGATTGGAATGGCGAAAGCGGCTGTTTTTCCAGTACCTGTTTGGGCACAACCGATCAGGTCGCGGCCTTGAAGAATAGAAGGAATGGATTGTTCTTGAATGGGTGTTGGCTCCAAATAACCTAGTTCGTAAACGGCTTTTTGTATACTTTTAGAAAGTGATAAATCTTCGAATAACATAAATATAAATCTTTTGAGTACTCTGAATTAAGTACAAAGAGGTTGCAAAGATAGGTTTATTATAATTAATGTTTTAAAAATGTGGGCTTATGGAACGTTCTTTGTTAGAAATAATACGATAATGTTTCGTTAATTTGAAAAGTATTTCCTGAATATTAACTGCATTTTTATAATTTTAGCCTTTCAAAATTCTGAACATCTGTATTCTATGCGATTGTATTTCCTACTTTTTTTTATCTGTTTTTCCGTGATGCACTCTTTTGCGCAATTTGACGGTAAAAGTGGTACAATTAATATCCCGCCGGTGAATATGCCTAAGATGCCGACAATTACTCCCGAAAAAGCACCGAGTCTTTGGGATATTAAACCCAAAGAAGAAGTAACGACCAACCCATGGGACAAACCTAAAGAACGGGAATTTAACCAGCAAGATGATTTTTTGAACCCTGCCGACCGTTATACCAAAAAAATGAATAACAGCTTGAAAGGCGAGGGGAATGGTGATTATAAAATATTTAGAAGAAATCAGTATTTTGGTGATTTTAAAACCGATTCAGAATCGATTGAAGTTGCCGTTCGAGACCCACAAGCTATTGATGGCGATTATGTAAAAATTACGCAAGACGGAGTTGTGATTTATGAAAGCATCTTTTTAAATTCTACTTTCAAGACACTTCAAATTCCTTTAAAAAAAGGTTTTAATCGCATTGAATTTATTGCTTTAAATGAAGGAAGTTCGTTTCCAAATACGGGCGCTTTTTTAATTAGAGATAAGGGGCAAACCATTTATCAGGAAGAATGGAACTTATCGACTGGATTTAATGCAGCTTTTCTTATAATTCGCGAATAATTAGAACCATTTTCGGGTAAACAAATTCACTAAAATTCTAGGGTCAAGTGTTACAATAAACCGAATATTTTCTTGGTAGTTTTTGTCGGCAATTTCCCAGCCGTTGTTTGAATATACAGGGAAATACAATTCAAAATAATCGGTAACTAAATTCAAACGC
This sequence comes from Flavobacterium sp. SM2513, assembly GCF_050908145.1. GTDB lineage: Bacteria > Bacteroidota > Bacteroidia > Flavobacteriales > Flavobacteriaceae > Flavobacterium. The sequence goes on from NZ_CP194228.1 coordinate 2,374,829, forward strand.
ACTCCAGAATCGTACATGAATTTGGCGTTTTGGTTCGTGTTTTTTACAAAACCCAAATCGCCATAGACTTCCACCCAATTCCAGATGTTAAAACCTGCATTTGTAGTTACCATCCACTGGTTTGCAAAGGGTGTATCCAACTTTGATTTGAACGCACCTTCCGCAAGAATGAGTTGCTGGCTAAAAATGCCCGTTTCTTCAGAACGACCGTAGTAATTGTGGTCGAACAAATAATCTGAAGCACGGTCAAGCCCGAAACTAAAGAAGTCCGAATTGGTATTGTTGTACAAAAATGTTCCTGCAAAAAGGCGTAAATTGATTGTCCTGTTGTTATTGAAAAGTTTTCGATATTCAACTTCAATCGATGTTTTTCCGAATTTGGATGCTATTTGTACATCGGCAACTAAATTAACGTGTTTTACCAATTCTGTTTTAGTGTTGAAATATTTAGCATTGAAAACGTTGTAACTTTCTTGATTTCCATCAAATTCGGTCACGAATTTTGACGGGTCTAAGTTGACCATGACTTGCCTAATTTGAATTGCTTGGAAACGGTTGTCTCTCATGTCATCCTCTCGAATTCTAAAAAGCAGCACTGGATTTATTTTAAAATAAGCGGCATCTTCCGCATAATGCAAATAGGTCCCGCTAAGTGAATATCGCGTATTGAACCAATTACTTTCCCTGTTAAATTGGTTTACATGAAAGGAAAAATGACCCGTTAATGATTGCGTATTTGGGGAATAAATAGGGTTGACATCAAAATTAAATGGCTTGTCTAAAATGGTTTTATTGTGAAACCTGAAACCCGGCGAAAGACCATCATATAAGGTATAACTAATTGTTGGGACGTATAGAATTTGGTTGTAATACGGGTCTTCTAAATCCTTCATTAGCACAAATTTGAACGGACGGTTATTGGGGTAAAAACCTTTTAAAGACTTCCAGTTGTTGCGTAAATTAAATTCAGGAACGTCGTTTTCGTAGTTTAAAACAATTTTATTTACATTGTTTCTCGCAATGGTAAACGTACTGTCGTTGCTAATTCCCGAATACCATTTCTTAAACACCACTTGGTTGTTATTCAGGCCGTAAACGGGAATGGGAACTGTGGTATTTGTTTTGTTTTTTATGGTGAACGTGATGCTGTCGTTGGTTTTAGTAACGTCAGAAAACTTATAATCTACAATGTCACGCGAATGAATGATTGTTTTGAAAAACCAATCAATATCTACCGATGCTTTCTGTTTTAGAATGGATTCAAAATCGGATTCGGTTACTTTTTTCTCTTGGTTTAAAAGGTAAAATTGTTGAATACTTTGCGGGAGAATATTATGCTCTAAATAATGGTCGAGGTAATTTAAACTCAAACCTGCACGGTATTTCGAAGCAATTTGTTCGTTAAATTTAATTAGTTTTTCTTTTGATTCACCAATGGGTTGGTCGAGGTTCTTTCGCGCCATCAACATATAAAAGTAGCTGTATTGCTCGTTGAAATCCAGGTTTACCAGATTGAAACTTTTAAGAATTTTAAGCTTCGCCACACTTCCCATCATCTTCATATTGGGATAATAGTCGTCGATGTATTTCATCATCGTATAGACTTGAATTCCGTCGTAAATCCAGTTGTCTTTTCGTTCATCAAGCGTCATGCTGTTTTTTAAAAAGTTATTCAGATACGTCTTTAGGAACTTGATTTCAAATACAAAATCATCTGGAAAAGGACTGATGAAACTAGGCAGTTGATTTAAACCATAGAACGGATTTCGTTCATAATCAGCTTGCGAAACCACGATATTTTGATGCGGGAATTTACCGATAGTTGACTCAACATATTCCGTAATTTGCTTGATTAACAAGGCTTTTTTAATTTCGTTGAGGTTGTTGTCGTTGATGTTGGTTTGGACTTTCAAGTTGGGCAAAATGAAAGAGCGAAAATTGGAATTTTGGGAGAGGTAAATGGAGAATTGAGAACGTTTTTCGCCATTTAAAGTAACTTTAGAACCTACTTGATTTATTTTATTCAAATCAGTAGTTAATTCGTAATTCTGAGGCAAGGTTAGGTTAATTTCGTAATCACTTACCGCATTTGAACTGTCCTCCAAATTGACATTACTGTACATTGCAAAATGTCCGTTATTAAATCGCGCAGGAGTGAGGAGCCAATCTTTCAGCATGAAATTACCGTTTTCATTGTAGCCATACCCTGTAAACTTATCGCTTGGCAACTTAATTTTATAAGTTATAAAGATGGAAAACTTTTGCTGTGGTGCAATTTTATCTCTTAAAATTACTTCAATTAAATCGGGATGATCGCTCGTTCGACTCCAGTCGAGAAATAATTTATTTTGGTCGATGAATGTTAAATCTGTAGTTGCACCTCTTTCTTCGTCTTTCGCTAAATGAAAATTCCGAACAAATTCATCTGAAAAACGTTTTCCTAAAGGCGAATATTTATCCGAATACGCATTGTTCCAATCATTCAAAATGATTTTTTTCAGCGTGTCATTGGATTGATTAAAGTAAATCAATTCCTGCTGCACGGTCAGCGTTTTCTTGTCTGGATTTAATTCTACGTTACAAATACTCGAATGTTGGCTCCATGAAAGCGAAGTAAATACAAGAGCAAACAAGTTGAAAAGGAGTTTAAGAGTAAGTTTCAAGCGCGATTTGTTTTGGGAATAATCATTCATTAATCATACATACGAAATGTATTGCAAAAAAAGCGAAAAGTTCGCATTAAAAACGTTTTAGAGCGTCTTTTATGCGAACTTTTCCATGTTAATTTTTTTTTATTAGAAGTTTGGACTCAAATTGTATTTTTTATAAAAAGCATCGAGTACCTCTACGACTTCATCTTCATGGTCTACGATTTTTATCAAATCTAAATCGCCAGGACTTACAGTAGCAATATTGGCAACCAATACATTTTTAATCCAGTCCATTAAACCCGTCCAAAATTCAGTACCTACTAGAATGATAGGAAATTTTGCGACTTTTTTTGTCTGAATTAAAGTAATCGCTTCAAACATTTCATCTAAGGTTCCAAAACCTCCTGGCATAACCACAAATCCTTGAGAATACTTCACAAACATTACTTTTCTTACAAAAAAGTAATCAAAGTTTAGGTTTTTATCGCGGTCGATATACGGGTTAAAGTGTTGCTCAAAAGGCAATTCAATGTTTAATCCTACTGAAGTTCCGCCTCCTGCATGAGCTCCTTTATTTCCAGCTTCCATAATTCCCGGTCCACCGCCAGTAATCACACCGTAACCGGCTTTACTGATTTTATAAGCAATTCGCTCCGTTAATTTATAAAAGTGGTCTTCTGGTTTCGTTCGTGCTGAACCAAAAATAGAAACACACGGGCCAATTCGTCCCATGGCTTCGTATCCGTTTACAAATTCAGCCATAATCTTGAAAATTGCCCAAGAATCATTGGTGCGAATTTCGTTCCATGTTCGCTGTTTCAATCGGTCTTGAATTATTTTATCTTCGTCGTTATCAAAATCTTCTAATCTCATTGTTTTCTTTACTTTTTGTCATTCTGAATTCATTTCAGAATCTATTTATCTCTATATTTTCAAAATTTATTTCAGGAGCTGTTTCCTGCTATTCGTTCTATCTTTTTATTTTTAAATAAAAAATAAAAAATAAAAAGGATGCCACTTCTATCAGGGCTAGGGGTTTGGGGGTTTGGAGAAATTCTCTTTATTCAAAGCTAAACGTTTTATTGTTAAATTCAAAGATTGTAAATTATAAACTTTGAAATTAGTACCTTAATTATTTCAATATCCTTTTCTTCGGATTTTGTCTATTTGAGAAAAAGGACAAAATTTGTACATTATCTTCCGATATTCTATAATATAATGTGTTCAAAGTTAAAACCACAGCTCTACGAACATCTTTTTTGAAATCAGATACTTGAAAGAGATAAGGATTTTGAGAAATCAATTTAAGGGTTTGCTCAAGTTGATTAGCAAGATTTTGAAGTTCTTTATCAGTCCAGTTTTCCTCGAGATAGTTTATGGTCTTCGACAGTTCTTTTAAGGCATTATCAGTCCAAAGAATTTCATAACCACTTTTCATAGAAATCTCTTGCTTTAGAATGTGGATTTAATCGATTGGATTCGGCATCCTTTATACCAAGTTCAATGGATTGCTTTTCATCTTCGGAAATCGAATGCCACCAATCTATGGTTTCATTTTTTCTTAAAGCCATTATTTTTTCAATAATTGAAAAATCCTCAATTGTCGAAAGCCATTGGATTAATTCCAACTTCTGATTCAAAATAGTTGTTTCTGTATTCATAATTGAAAATTATAATAGTCAAAGTTAAGTATTTATGGATAATTTATGTATAACCAAAGAGTAAAAAATGTAGAAAAATTAATTAAGCTTTATTTTGACTCCAACTCCTTCTTCAAAAAAACAGCCGTATAACTCTTCTTACTTTTTGCTACTTCCTCAGGAGTTCCTTTGGCAACAACCATTCCGCCGCCTTTTCCACCTTCGGGTCCAATGTCAATAATGTAATCTGCAAGTTTGATAACGTCCATATTGTGTTCAATAATCAAGACGGTATTACCTTTGTCTACCAGTTTCTGAATGACGTTCATCAACACACGAATGTCTTCAAAATGAAGTCCTGTTGTGGGTTCATCCAAAATATAAAAGGTATTTCCCGTGTCTTTTTTAGATAATTCTCCGGCTAATTTAATTCGCTGTGCTTCACCACCCGAAAGCGTTGTACTTTGTTGGCCTAACGTGATATATCCCAATCCAACATCTTGAATGGTTTTTACTTTTCGGTATATTTTCGGAATCAATTCAAAAAACGGAACCGCTTCATCCACCGTCATATTCAATACATCAGAAATAGATTTTCCTTTGTAACGAATTTCTAAAGTTTCACGATTAAAACGCTTTCCTTGACAGGTTTCACATTCCACATAAACGTCGGGCAAGAAATTCATTTCAATTGTCCGAACGCCTGAACCTTCGCAGGTTTCACAACGTCCACCTTTTACATTGAAACTAAAACGTCCGGCTTTATAACCGCGAATCATACTTTCAGAAGTCATGGTAAACAACTTTCTAATTTCCGAAAAAACATCGGTATACGTCGCTGGATTGGAACGTGGTGTTCGTCCAATTGGACTTTGGTCAATGTCAATGACTTTGTCAATAAAGTCTAAACCTTCAATTTTTTTGTACGGCATTGGTTTTTTGACGCCGTTGTAAATATGTGCGTTCAAAATAGGATACAACGTTTCATTTATCAAAGTCGATTTTCCACTTCCAGAAACGCCTGTAATTCCTACTAAAGTTCCCAATGGAATCGAAATAGATACATTTTTAAGGTTGTTTCCTGTCGCTCCAGTTAATTTCATGAAATTGCCATTTCCTTTGCGTCGTTCTTTAGGGATTTCAATTTTCAATTCACCATTCAAATATTGAGCAGTTGTGGTATGTTCTTTCAAAAGCTCTTTTGGCGTGCCTTTACTGATGATTTCGCCACCAAATTTCCCCGCTTTTGGTCCAATATCAATGACGTAATCGGCACGTTCGATCATATCTTTATCGTGTTCCACTACCAAAACAGAATTCCCTAAATCACGCAGTTGTTCCAAAGAATGAATCAATTTCTCGTTGTCTCTTTGGTGTAAACCAATACTGGGTTCGTCCAAGATATACAAAACACCTACCAACTGCGAACCAATTTGTGTTGCTAATCGGATCCGTTGTGCTTCACCACCTGAAAGTGATTTTGAACTTCGACTTAACGACAAATAATTCAAACCCACGTTCATCAAAAAGGAAAGTCGGTCGTTGATTTCCTTAATTACTTCAGTCGCAATGCGTTTTTGTTTTGCAGATAAATGTTTGTTTAATTTTAAAAACCATTCGGTCAATTCAGAAATATCCATGGCCGACAGTTCTGCAATGTTTCGTTCATTGATTTTAAAATAAAGAGCTTCTTTTTGCAAACGCGTTCCGTCGCAAACGGGACATGGAATTTCATCCATAAATTCTTTTGCCCAACGTTTGATAGCTGTTGAAGCGTTTTCGTCAAACTGATTTTTGATAAAATGACCAATTCCTTCAAAATCAATTTTGTATTCTTTCGTAATACCAAGCGTTTTGGAAGCAACCGTAAATTTGTCTTTTCCACCATTCATAATCACATCCATCGCTTCGTCTGAAATTTTCGAAATCGGATCCGTCAATTTAAATTCAAATTTTTCGGCAATAGTTTCCAGTTGTTTAAAAATCCAAGACGATTTGTATTCGCCCAAAGGAGCAAAACCACCTTGTTTAATGGACATATTTGGATTCGGAACTATTTTTTTAGGATTGATTTCATTGATAATTCCCAAACCATTACAGTTGGAACAAGCTCCTTTTGGGGAATTAAATGAAAATAAATTGGGTTCTGGATTTTGATACGAAATTCCTGTAGTGGGACACATCAAATTCCGACTGAAATAGCGAATATCTTCCGTGTCTTGGTCTAAAATCATCAATACATTTTCGCCGTGACTCATTGCTGTATTGATACTTTCGGACAAACGTTTCTGTGTATCTGGAAGTTCGTCAACAACAATTCTATCAATAACAATTTCGATATCATGCGTCTTATAACGGTCGAGTTTCATTCCAGGTGTGATGTCTTTTACCACACCATCAACACGAACTTTCACAAAACCTTGTTTGGCAATTTGCTGAAAAAGTTCGGCATAATGACCTTTTCTTGCGCGAATGGTTGGGGCTAAAACATTAATTCTTTTTCCAGTAAATGATTCATTTATCAATGTTGCGATTTGGTCGTCACTGTAACTGACCATTTTTTCACCCGTATTGTAACTGTAGGCGTCCGAAGCTCGAGCGAAAAGTAATCGTAAAAAATCATAAATTTCAGTAATGGTTCCTACAGTGGAACGCGGACTTTTGCTTGTAGTTTTTTGCTCTATGGCAATCACGGGAGAGAGTCCATCAATTTTGTCGACATCAGGACGTTCTAGACCTCCTAAAAATTGTCTGGCATAAGCTGAAAACGTTTCAACATAACGCCTTTGACCTTCGGCATAAATCGTGTCGAAAGCAAGTGAAGATTTTCCCGAACCCGAAAGTCCCGTAATCACCACTAATTTTTCTCGAGGAATGGAAACGTCTATATTTTTAAGATTGTGGACACGAGCCCCTAAAACTTCAATAAATTGTTCAGTATCTGACATATTTTGACAATGCGATTTTCAATAATTTTGCATGCAAAGTTACTGTTTTGCTTTTGCTTATTGAAGTGTTTTATGATTTTGTAAATTTAGAAAAGAATATATGTAGAAGAAAACACCTGATTTTGTTTAGTCGGATTGTGATAGTTTTTAAGATTAAAAAAAGTGGCTTCTGACATTTTCAAAAAACACTTTTAAATAATTTACTTTTTCGTCAACTTTGCGAAAATAAAAATGATTACCGCAATGATGGCAATGACGATAAAAATTCCAACACCCATACCAAGTTTAAAGATTCCTCCAACGACTTCGCAACTTTGTAAACTGATTAGCATTAGTAGGAATAAACTGATTCTAGTTATATACTTTTTCATAATTATTGTTTTTAGTTATTTCATTTAATTGTATTGATTGACGTAAATAAAGATTGAAATAGCTTAATTTAATTTCAAAAAGTCTTTAGTGTCAAACAATACTTCAAATTTCAGCTTTTTGATTCTGTAAATTATTACAACATTTTGATATAAAGTTTCAGATTCTTTTTGTTATAGGTTTATCAACTCTAAAAAAAGGTTTACTTTTACACACCAAACACCACAGCATTATGAGTCAAAAAATATTGCTTAATTCAAAGGAAATCGCAATTATACTGCATCGTTTGGCCTGTCAATTGATAGAAAAACACCTCGATTTTTCAAATACTATTTTAATTGGAATACAGCCAAGAGGTACATTTTTAGCCGAAAGGCTGAAGACAATATTGGAAACTGATTACCAAATTAAGGATGTCGCTTTAGGCTATTTAGACATCACTTTCTTTCGCGATGATTTTCGCCGGACGGACAAACCTATAGAAGCGAATCGAACTAAAATTGACTTTTTAGTGGAAGGAAAAAACGTGATTTTTATTGACGACGTTTTATATACAGGAAGGAGTATTCGTTCTGCATTGACAGCCATTCAATCCTTTGGACGTCCTTCGGAAATTGAACTTTTGGTTTTAATTGACAGACGATTCAGTCGACATTTACCAATTCAACCGGATTATCGAGGCCGTCAAGTGGATGCCATTAACAATCAAAAAGTAATTGTTTCTTGGCAAGAAAACGAGAACGAAGACGCTGTTTATTTGGTTACCAATTAAACTAAAAAGTATTATTTGAAACTACTATTCAACCATAAAAGATGAAAGAATTAAGCGTAAATCATTTATTAGGAATCAAATACATCAATAGGAATGATATCGACCTGATTTTTGAAACTGCCGATCATTTTAAAGAAGTCATCAACCGCCCCATTAAAAAAGTGCCGTCGTTAAGGGATATTACGATTGCAAATATCTTTTTTGAAAACAGTACGCGAACCAAATTATCGTTTGAACTGGCACAAAAACGACTTTCCGCCGACGTAATTAGTTTTTCAGCCGCACAATCTTCTGTGAAGAAAGGTGAAACGCTAATTGATACGGTAAATAATATTCTTGCTATGAAAGTAGACATGGTAGTCATGCGGCATTCGCATCCAGGTTCCGCTTATTTTTTATCGCGAAATGTAAAAGCAAGTATAATAAATGCTGGTGACGGAGCTCATGAACATCCTACACAAGGATTGTTAGATAGTTATTCCATTCGAGAAAAATTAGGTGAAGTGGGTGGTAAAAAAGTCGTGATTGTCGGTGATATATTACATTCACGTGTCGCACTTTCTAATATTTATGCCTTGCAAATGCAAGGTGCGGAAGTGAAAGTTTGTGGGCCAAAAACCTTAATTCCCAAGTATATTGAATCATTAGGAGTTACGGTTGAACCCAATTTGCGGAAAGCATTAGAATGGTGCGATGTGGCTAATATGTTACGCGTTCAAAACGAACGAATGGACATTAATTATTTTCCTTCTACCAGAGAATATGCCCAACAATACGGTGTAGATAAAGCACTTTTGGATTCGCTAAGCAAAGAAATTGTCATCATGCATCCAGGACCTATAAATCGCGGTGTTGAAATTTCGTCTGATGTTGCTGATTCGCAACAGTCTGTTATTTTGAATCAAGTTGAAAATGGGGTAGCGATTAGAATGGCGGTTATTTATCTTTTGGCTTCCAAAATAAAATAAAATTTGTACATTTAGATTTCGTTTTATTTCACATAAAAACCTTCGATAACATGAAATTTACAACCAAAGGACACGCTACAACAATTAGAGATACCCAAAATGATTTGGGACAATTTATTTCACGATTAACCTATGATATCAATAATTATAAGGGAACCAATTTAATTATCGATTTATCGAATTACGGTACAATTGAGGATAAACATTTACTTTTATTTCAACCGCTTTCAACGGAACATAAACGGAATAAGAAATCCTTTGTACTAGTTGTTTCAGCTACTGATTTCAATGCTTTTCCAGAAGAATTTGTTGTTGTTCCCTCTTTATTAGAAGCGAACGATATTATTGCAATGGATGAAATTGAACGCGATCTAGGTTTCTAGTTTGCTAAATTTATTAAAGAATTCACTTTGAACTTAACTGTATTAGGCTGTTATGCAGCAACTCCAAGAACGATTACAAATCCTACTTCACAGGTTTTAGAAATGCAAAACCGCTTATTTTTAATTGATTGTGGTGAAGGAACTCAAGTGCAATTGCGCAAAAATAAAATCAAGTTTTCTAAAATAAATCAAATTTTTATTTCACATCTTCATGGTGATCATTGTTACGGGTTGATTGGTTTGGTTTCCACATTTATGTCGCTCGCTCGTGTGAACGATTTACATATTTATGGGCCAAAAGGAATCAAACAAATCATCAACCTCCAACTTCGTTTATCCAATTCGTGGACCAATTATAAATTGATATTTCATGAATTAACTTCAACAGAAAGTGAAGTTATTTTTGAAGATGAGAAAGTTTTAGTTCGTACTATTCCTTTAAAACATAGAGTTTATACCAATGGTTTTTTATTCCAAGAGAAAATGGGTGAACGAAAATTAGACATTAATGCGGTTCAAGAATACGAAATTGAGAAATGTTATTTTCAAAACATTAAAAACGGAAAAGACATTACTTTAGAAGACGGAAGAATTATTCCTAATGATAAACTTTCCTTTGACGCCTTGCCTCCGAAAAGTTATGCTTTTTGTTCGGACACTATTTTTGATGAAAGTATTGTTCCACTAATTCGAGACGTTGATGTATTATATCACGAATCCACGTTTTTAGATTCTGAAGCACATTTGTCTGGAAAGACAATGCATTCTACAGCAAAACAAGCGGCAACTATTGCCTTAAAGGCAAATGCGAAACAGTTGGTTTTAGGACATTATTCAACAAGGTATCCCTCAATTGAAATGTTTCGGGAAGAAGCTCAAACTATTTTTCAGAACGTCTTATTGGCAGATGATGGAAAGAGTTTTGAATTTGATTAAAAGTATAGGTAGATAAAATATATTTTATAGCAATAAAAATTATGAAAGATCTGAGTGATTACCGCAAATCCTACGAGAAAAGTGAGTTAATTGAAATCAACTTGCCTGAAGATCCAATTGCATTATTTCAAAAATGGTTTCATGAGGTAGACGACAGTTCGGTTCATGAAGCAAATGCAATGACCGTTTCCACATTTGGATTGGATGGATTTCCGAAATCTAGAGTCGTTTTATTGAAAAGATTCAATGAAGATGGTTTCGTGTTTTACACCAATTATGAATCAGAAAAAGGAAAAGCAATTGCAGCAAATCCACATATTTGCTTGTCTTTTTTCTGGCATTCACATGAACGTCAGGTGATTATTAAAGGTTTGGCAGAAAAAGTAGCTCCAAATGTGTCTGACGGTTACTTCGAAAGTCGTCCGGACGGAAGTAAATTAGGAGCGATGGTCTCCAATCAAAGTGAAGTTATTGCTTCAAGAGCGGTCTTAGAAAATCGATTGCAAAAATTGGAAGCAGAATATAAGGGAAAAGATATTTTACGACCTGAATTTTGGGGTGGATATGTGGTAAAACCAGTTTCTGTCGAATTTTGGCAAGGAAGACCAAACCGTCTGCACGATCGCATTCGGTACCAACTTCAGGAAGATTTTAACTGGAAAATAGACCGATTACAGCCTTAATTTAAAAGTTGTTAAAGTTTTTAGTTATTGTTTGAAAATTATTACTAAATTTAGATTTGACATCCATATCTTTTAAATTGATGAAATAATGAAAAATTTAATTTTAATACGGCATGCTAAATCGAGTTGGGATTCGCCGTCCACAGATAAAAAACGACCCTTAGCAAATAGAGGTGTTGAGGACGCTCACTTGGTTTCTTCTCATATCGCAGCATTTTTACCCAAAAAGAGTATTATTTGGAGTAGTACCGCGAAGCGTGCCAAAGATACTGCTACTATTTTCTTGCAGAATATGACTTATCCGCTGGAAAGCATCATTTTTAAAGAAGAACTCTACACTTTTGACGTAAATGAATTGGCTAGAATTATCAAAACTTGCAATAATAGTTATGATTGTGTTATAGTTTTTGGACATAATGAAGCAATCACCGATTTTGTTAATAAATTTGGGGACGCCTTTATTGAAAACGTTTCGACATCTGGTTTTGTGTCAATTGATTTTGATATTGATTCTTGGGAAGAAATGGATAAAGGCCACACCAAAAAAGTAGTTTTCCCAAGAGATTTAAAGTAAAATGACAGAGAATAGGTACATAGATAGAGAAAAAAGTTGGTTATCATTTAATGCCAGAGTCTTACAAGAAGCGGGAGATTCTTCCGTCCCATTATTAGACCGGTTGCGTTTTTTAGGAATTTTTTCTAATAATTTAGATGAATTTTTTCGCGTGCGATTTGCTGCAATTAGACGACTGAGTTTGTCTGGTGTTTCGGGTGAAAAAATTTTAGGAGGAATTTCTGCTGAAAAATTGCTAAAGGAAATCACGCAGATTGTAATTCAACAACAATCTGAAAGCTTACGAATTTTGAGTAATATTGAAAATCAGCTCGAAAAAGAAAATGTCTTTATCATTAATGAAAAAGAAATTAGTGCTGACCAGCAGAACTTTGTTAAAGATTTTTTTATACAAAAAGTAAGTCCAGCATTAGTGACCATCATCTTAAATGACTTAGCAGAATTTCCCGTTTTAAAAGACACTTCGGGTTACTTAGCGATAAAGTTGGTAATGAAACCTAAAGAGAAATCTTCATCACTATTAAATATTGTAAAATCTCCAAAAGCTGAAATTCGTTATGCCATAATTGAAATTCCGAAAACGATTAACCGTTTTGTGGAGTTGCCAAAAAATGATAATAAGCAATTTATTATTTTGTTAGATGACGTAATTAGGTACAACTTAAATCATATTTTCAATATTTTTGAATTTGATAAAGTGGAGGCACACATGATTAAAATTACACGTGATGCCCAACTCGAAATCGACAGTGATTTAAGTAAAAGTATGCTTGAAAAAATTGCGACAAGCGTAAAAGACCGCCGAATTGGAGAACCTGTGCGTTTTGTTTACGATCAATCTATTGGAAAAGATACGTTGAAATTTTTCTTATCTAAAATGCATATCGATTCTACAGATAGTATCATTCCGGGAGGACGATACCACAACAGACGGGATTATATGGATTTCCCGAATTTGGGTAGGTTTGATTTACTATACCAAAATAATCCGCCACTGCCGGTGGAAGGTTTATCTTTAGAGGGAAGTATTTTAGAAAAAATAAAGACAAAAGATTACTTGGTAAACGCACCTTATCAGTCCTTTTCGTACATCATTAAATTTTTGCGTGAAGCGGCTTTAGATCCAAAAGTGACTGCAATAAAAATCACATTGTACCGACTTGCTCGAAATTCACAAATTATTAGTTCCCTGATAAATGCAGCAAAAAACGGAAAGAAAGTTACCGTTCAAATTGAATTACAAGCCCGTTTTGATGAAGCAAGTAATATTTATTATGCCGAACAAATGCAGATGGAAGGTATTGAACTTATTTTCGGAATAAAAGGATTGAAAGTTCATAGTAAAATTTGCATGATTGAGCGAATTGAAGAAGGTAAAATACACCGATATGGAATTATTTCCACGGGAAATTTCAATGAATCAACAGCGAAAGTATATACGGACGTAACGCTTTTCACCAGTCACCAACAAATTTTAAAAGACGTTGCAAAAATATTTGATTTCTTCGATGTGAATTACCGTTTGCATCGCTACAAACATTTGATTGTATCGCCACATTATACACGAACTCGTTTTAATCGATTGATTGATAGAGAAATAATGAATGCTCATTTGGGCAAACCTGCCTACATGAAATTGAAAATGAACAGTTTGTCAGATTTTAAAATGATTGATAAACTGTATGATGCAAGTCGGGCAGGAGTAAAAATTCAGTTGCAAGTTCGTGGAATCTGCAGTATAATTCCCGGAGTGAAAGGCATGAGCGAAAATATCGAAGCAATAAGTATCGTTGATAAATATTTAGAACATTCAAGAGTTTATATTTTTGGTAATGACGGCGAACCGGAAGTGTATATTTCTTCAGCGGACTTCATGAACCGAAATTTAGACAGTCGGGTAGAAGTAACGTGTCCCATTTATGATAAAAGTATTCAAAAGGAATTAATTGATAATTTTGATATAGGATGGAAAGGAAATGTAAAAGCCCGAATTCACTCAGAAAACTTAGACAATAAGTACCGTCTTCGAGGAAATAAACCGATATTTAGAGCACAATTGGAAACCTACAATTATTACCGAAACAATCTAGAAGTCATTACAGAAAAATTATAATTTTAATCATCCACTGATTTTATGTTAACCATCAAAAAATATGCAGCGATTGATATTGGCTCTAATGCCATGAGGTTGCTGATTTCAAATATTGTCGAAGAAAACGGAAAAGTAACTCAATTTAGTAAAAGTTCGTTGGTTCGAGTGCCTATTCGGTTAGGACAAGATGCTTTTACCGTGGGTGAAATTACCGACGAAAACATTGAACGAATGGTTGATGCAATGAAAGCGTTCAAATTATTGATGAAGGTACACAAGGTGGAAAAATATATGGCATTTGCTACTTCCGCTATGCGAGAAGCCTACAACGGTAAAGAAGTTGTCGAGTTAATTAAGAAAAAAGCCGATATTAAGATTGAAATTATAGATGGAAAAAAGGAAGCGGCAATCATAGCTTCAACTGATTTGAAATTTTTGCTAAGAACGGATGAAACCTATTTATATGTTGACGTTGGTGGAGGAAGTACTGAATTTTCGTTATTTAATGATGGTAAAATGGTAGTTTCCAAATCATTTAAAATTGGAACGGTACGTTTGTTAAATAATATGGTACATGACGTGGTGTGGCAGGAAATTGAAAAATGGATAAAAACGAATACCCAAGATTTCGACCAAGTGACACTAATTGGTTCGGGTGGAAACATCAATAAATTATTTAAAATGTCGGGGAAACTTCAAGAAAAACCACTTTCTTATATGTATGTAAATGCACAATACGCGAGTTTGAATGCTATGTCTTATGAACAAAGAATTTCGGAATTAGGTTTAAATATTGACCGAGCTGATGTAATTATTCCTGCCGTCAAAATTTACCTAAATGCAATGAAGTGGAGCGGAGCTCGAAATATTTATGTTCCTAAAATTGGACTTTCTGACGGAATTATAAAAGCAATGTATTATGGTAAAATCTAAATTTCTAAATCAAAAAGTTTCCGTAAAATTTCTAAATTGGGATTAATTTCACTCAAACGATTGTAGCGGTCTTGTGGAGTAAATGCTCGTTTTGAACTGATGTTTTCATTAACAATAACCTCAATTGCTATATCATGATTATGCAATTTACCCCGCAAAGCACCCGTTAATTCGTACTTAACGGCTTCAAATTCTATTTTAGAACCTTCATTTGGTAATTCATGAATTATAGTCGTTCCTTCTAATTTTGGGTCGTTTATTAGCAATAGTGCTTCAATAATCTTCTGACCTTTATGACCTTTATTTTCTGCGAATTTATTCCAAATTAGCAACATATCCGTCTCCGAGAAGGGTTCAGTTGGCAAATCAATATGTTCTTTTTCTGCTTGACTCTTATTTTTTGCTAATTCTCGTTTCGCACGAATACTAGACAATGATAAAGCTGAAACTTTTGGTTGTTGAGGAGAATTGTCAGCTTGCGAAACAGGTGGTACCGGTTCTGTGACAACTTGATTTGATACAGAAAATTGTTCCTCTTTTACTTCTTGTGGTGGAGTTTCAACTTTAATAATTTCGGGAACAACAACGTCAATTTCTAATACGCGACTGAAAAAATAAGAAGGTGGAATTATATACCCGTCAACTTTTTTTTTTCTCCATCGAAAGTGATAGAGGCAAGTTGCATCAAACAAAGTTCAACCAACAAACGCTGGTTTTGACTTGTTTTGTATTTTAAATCGCACGTATTAGCCAAGTCAATTCCTTGCAATAAAAATTCCTGAGAAGCTCTCTGTGATTGGTCGAAGTAACTTTTCTGTGCTTGTTCACCCGCTTCTAAAAGTTTCAAAGTCGCCGGAGTTTTGGAAACTAATAAATCTCTGAAATGTGAAGCCAATCCTGCTATAAAATGATGTCCATCAAATCCTTTCGAAAGAATGTCATTAAAGGTAATTAAAACTTCGGGAATATTATTGGACAAAATCAAATCAGTAACCTGAATATACGTCTCGTAATCAAGTACGTTTAGGTTTTCAGTAACGGCTTGTCTTGTTAAATTTTTTCCACAATAGGAAACCACACGATCAAAAATGGACAGAGCATCGCGCATCGCACCATCTGCTTTTTGAGCAATAATGTGCAAAGCATCATCTTCATAGTCAATACCTTGGCTTTTGGCAACCTCCATTAAGTGCTCTTTGGCATCCTTAACAGTTATTCTTTTAAAATCAAAAATTTGACAACGCGATAAAATCGTAGGTATAATTTTATGTTTTTCTGTAGTCGCTAAAATAAAAATAGCATGTTTTGGTGGCTCTTCTAATGTTTTCAAAAACGCATTAAAAGCCGCCGAAGAAAGCATATGCACCTCGTCAATGACATAGACTTTATATTGTCCTGTTTGTGGTGGGATCCGAACTTGGTCAATCAAATTCCGAATATCGTCCACAGAATTGTTCGAAGCCGCATCTAATTCAAAAACATTAAAAGCGAATTCCTCCGTCGGATCGTCGTAACCGGGTTGATTGATTTTTCGTGCTAAAATTCGAGCACAAGTTGTTTTTCCAACACCTCGAGGTCCCGTAAATAACAGTGCGGAAGCCAAGTGATTGGTTTCTATAGCATTCAATAAAGTATTGGTAATGGCTTGTTGTCCTATAACATCTTTAAATGTCTGGGGACGGTATTTACGAGCCGATACAACAAATTCTTCCATAGAAAAGTTTTGGAAAGCAAATATAGTTTATAAAATGGGGATTGTGAAATTTAAAGAAATAAGTTTTTTACAGATTAACGTTAACCCAAAACCGTCGCTATTTTTTCATTCTCCAATACATGCATCAACACCTTTTCTTCTGGATTTAAGTTGCGATGTTTCACTGTTTTCGCACCTTTGTACAACCAAATAGAACCTTTTTCAGCCGCAGCCAAAACAGTAGGATGCACATAATATTTTTTGCACACCGCTCGTGTATTTCCTAATTTCTGAGCTACCTTGTCTAGAACTTCTATAACTTTCTTCTTACATTGGGTTGGGTTCTCAGGAGCTTCGTCGTCTAAAAAGTTACAAAGTGCATGAACACTTCCTGCCCAAACCCGAAAATCTTTAGCAGTAAAATCTTGTTTCGTGATTTCCTGCAAATACGCGTTAACATCACTCGAACCAATAGAATGGTGTTTTCCATTATCGTCATAAAACTGAAACAATTCTTGTCCTGGAACTTCTTTGCATTTTTTGACCAAATGCATCAACTTTCTATCTTTCAAATGAATATCGTGATGCACTCCTTTTTTTCCTTTAAAAGTGAACGTGACTTCACTTCCTTGAAATTTCACATGCTTATCCCGAAGTGTCGTCAACCCAAACGAACCGTAGAGCTTTTTATAGGCTTCATTGCCAATCCTGATGTTCGTGTTTTCTATCAACTTCACTACTAAAGCAACTACTTTTTCATAGGGAAGTCCGCGTCTGCTTAAATCCTTATCAACTTGCTTTCTGATTTTCGGTAATGCCTTCGCAAAATTCCGCAAACGATAAAATTTGGATTGATTTCTAATCTTATTCCACGCTTCGTGGTACCGATATTGCTTTCTGCCTTTGGCGTCATTGCCAGTTACCTGCAAATGCCCGTTGTGATACGGCGAAATCCATACATTTTCCCAAGCTGGAGGAATTACTAATTTCGCAATACGAGAAAGGATTTCATCGTCATTAATCAAAGTGCCATTTTCATCTTTGTAGATAAATTTAGTTCTTTTTTTAAATCGATAAAATCCTTTTTCTGAAACTCCAGCATATCGAAGTCCAACAGATTTGGCAGTAACTTTAGAATCACTCCCGATTTTCTCTAATGTATTTTGAAGATTCCGCATCGGAAATTATTCTTTACTAGCGTTGTATTCTTGGCGACCTTTAATGAATAATTCATTCAAAACCTGAGCCGCACTATTTTCGGTATACGCGTTCAATCCAGCAACAAAAGTACCTTTCTCGCCCGTGGAAGCCTTTATTCCAAATACGGTGGCCTCATCTCCAGGATCTGTTTCTCCTTCATAGCGATAAATTTCTTCAATTGTAAAATCTGCCGGACTGTTAATTATCTTGTCTTCCTGCAAATTATAATCTACAGAATATCCTTTTGCAGTTAACTCTTCCAACGCTTTTGATACGGTCGCATAATGATACATTTGACGTTCCATGATGTATTAATTTAATGAATTTATAATAAAATAAAAGTACTTTTAATACATTGCAACTGCCTTACGTAATTTAATTTGTGAGTTATAACATTTATCGACCTTATTATTTCGCTTAATAGTTGTAATTTCGCACCGCAGACCGCCTTATCGTCTCAATTTATTGAGGAGGAAAGTCCGGACACCAAAGAGTAGCATAGCGGATAACATCCGTCGGTTCCGATTTATCGGAATTAGGACAAGTGCAACAGAAAGTATGTACAGGTAATGCTGTAGTGAAACCAGGTAAACTCTATGCGGTGAAATTTCAAGTATATCAACATTTAAGGGTCACTCGCCCGTTGTTGAAGGGTAGAAAGATGGAGCTTGTGAGTAATTGCAAGCCTAGATAAATGATAAGGCAACGTTGAAGTCAAATTCAATGTGAACAGAACCCGGCTTATAGGTCTGCTTTTTTTTCTAACAATCAGAACAATTTTTTGGGCGTGACCACAAGGGTCGGGCTATTCATTCCCGCTTTAATTGCTTTTCAAAAAGCAATTAAGAGCTCCACTGCTATCCCTCACGCTGCATTCCTGACGTAGGTAGTTTGCGTTTTGTCATGCGTATTTATTTCAGTATCCATTCGTAATTTAGATAAACTTCTATAAACACAAGCTTTGCGTCTCTGCGACTTTGCGAGATAAAAAGTTCAAGAAACTTTAAACTCCAATCCCAAATTCCGCTTACTTTCAATCAAAATAGTAGAATCTTCTTTGAAATATTTTCTTAACCGACTAATAAAAACATCCATACTTCGACCAGAAAAGAAATCATCCGTATGCCAAACCGCTTGCAAAATCACTTCGCGTTTCAATAACTGATTTTTATGTTCAAACAAAAAGAGCAGGAGTAAAGCTTCTTTTTCGGTCAACTGTTGAAGTGAATTTGCACTTTTTAAAGTTAATCTTTGGGTGTGAAATAAGAAACTTCCGATTTGAATTTCTTCGTTTTGAGGTACTTTTAAAATTGTTTTTTCGCTGCGTTTTAAAATATTTTGAATCCGTAAAACCAATTCATCGGCTTCAAAGGGTTTCACAATATAATCGTCAGCACCTAATTTTAGTCCACGAATTTTATCTTCCTTTAATTTCTTTGCAGTCAAAAACAAGAAAGGAACTTCTGGATTAAACTGCACCATTTTCTCCGCAAGAGTAAATCCATCCATTTTTGGCATCATTACATCTAAAATGCAAAAGTGAAATACTTCATTTTGAAAAGTAGAAAAAGCTTCTTCACCATCGGAAGCCCAATGTACTTCAAAGTCAAAAAGCACTAAATATTGCTTCAATACTTGAGCAAAGTCAGCATCGTCTTCGGCTAATAGAATTTTCTTCATCTTAAACTGTGGGAATTGTCAAGTTAAAAGTGGCTCCTTTTCCCAAATCACTCACAATTTGAATACTGCCTTTGTGGGCTTTTAAAATTTGTTCTACATAATACAAACCAAGTCCCAAACCTTTGGTAGTGTGAATATTTCCTTGTTCAACTCGATAGAATTTATCAAACAATAAAGCTTGATTTTTCTTCGAAATTCCAATGCCGTCGTCCTGAATCGCGATGCAAAATTCGTTGTTTTTCAGAACACTGGAAACTGTAATGTTTTCACAACCATACTTTACCGCATTTTCCAAAACATTAGTAATGGCGGTGGTTAAGTGGAAGCGGTCGAGTTGTAAAGTGGCTTTTGTAGTTCCAAAATCGGTGCTAATGGCTACTTTCGGAAAAGCGATTTGAAAATCAGAAATAATTAGATTCAGAAAATCAGGCATCGTGGTTTTCTCTTTTTGCAAATCGATATCGTTGTGACCCAAAGCATTGGTCATGACTTGGTCAATCAAGTTTTGCAAACGATTGTTTTGTCGATTTATGGTGTCCAAAAGTCCATTGAGATGTTCTGGATTTGCTGCAATATGAGGGCGACTCAATAATTTAGTAGAAACTGCCAAAGTAGTCAATGGCGTTTTCAATTCGTGAGTAATATTATTGATAAAATCCGTTTTGATATCACTGATTTTTTTCTGCTGAATCAACGATTTCAACGCAATTACAAATAAAGTAACGAGCACTAAAATCGAACAAACAGCCAATAAAAATATGCCCGTCATTCGTTTCAAAACAATCCATTCCCAGTTTTTTATAGAAACATATAACGTGTCTTCGGTCAATAGTTGGTAGGTGGAATTGGCTATATTTGGGTTTAAAACGCCACTGCTAGTTCCTACATAATTGCGAACTAAGAATGCATTGTCTAGAGAAACTAAATCACCATATAATTTATTGGCAATTAAGGGTTTTTCGGCAAAAATAGTATCGCTTTCGGTGTTGTTGTACAAAACAAATTTGTCTAGAACAATGGCAAAATCCATTTCTAAATCGGGAATTTCTTTTTGAAACGCTTTTTGCAATTTCAAGGTCAATTCTTTTTTAAAACTGTTTTGTAAAATCGATTGCTTGATGCGTTCTTTTCGTTCAGGATTCAATAAATAATCCATAGCAACTTGCTTGTAATACAAATCTTTTTTGACAAATAAAGTCGAATCAATATCGCTATAATCGTTGGTGATTTTAGCAATTTTTTCTTTTACTTCCAGTCGAAACTGCTCTACTTTATATTCATAAGCGGTTTTGACTAAGAAATATTGCATCACAATCAGCCCGACTAATACAGCCGAAGAAATGATAATTAATAAGTTTATTTTTTGTCGCATAGGATTTATAAATACCCCTCAAAAATACATCTTTTCTTCTATAAATCACACATTAACCCTGCATTAACCTACGATTAACTTTCGCAACGACGAAATAGAAGCATATTTGTAAACAACTAAAAATCATGAATCACATAATCTATATCACTATGTTTTTACTCTCCAAAACCTTTGCTTTAGCTCAAAAAATACCTGAAGATTTCGGATACCGTCATATTAAAATGAAATATCTGGACGACCCAGTCGATATTATCGTGATTTCAAAACCTGGAGAAGAAAAGATAGCGAAGCCTATTTTTCTTTTTTGCCAAGGCAGTTTGCCTCAACCGGTCGTGAAGTACGACGAAACGGGATTGTATGGGACTTTGCCGTTTGACGAGACGCCATTCTTAGATGATTTCCACATCGTAATTATTGGCAAACCTTTTATTCCGATTATTTCAAATGTCAATAAACTGGGTAAAAACTATATGTTTTTAAAAGATAAAGAGAAGGAAATTCCGCCAAAAGGGTATATCGACAGAAATTATTTAGACTATTATGTTTTCAGAAATAATTCGATATTGAAACAATTATTTAAGGAACGATGGGTAAAAACCAACCAACTTTTAGTAGCAGGTCATTCAGAAGGTAGTACTGTGGCGGTAAAAATGGCGTCGTTGAACAAGAAAATCACGCAACTTATTTACTCCGGCGGAAATCCTTACGGTAGAATTACCTCTATTTTAGAGAAAAGGCGGTCGGATGAAAAAGGAACTATTCCACAAGGACAAAATGTAGTGGAGCATTGGAAAAAGGTAGTAGCGAATCCTTCACAAATTCAATACGATGGTGGCGACACTTTCAAAGCAACCTATAGTTTTTCGCTTCCGCAACGCGACAATTTGATGCACTTGAAAATCCCTGTTTTAATTACTTATGGCACCGAAGATTGGAGTGTGGCGTACAATGATTTGTTTCAAATTGAAGCTATTCAGCAACATAAAAGGAATATTACTTTTAATAGTTACGTAGGTTTGGAGCACAATTATTTTCCAAAAAACGATAAAGGTGAAATCATTGAAGAGGAATACAATTGGGATAAAGTGGCAAGCGATTGGTTGGAATGGTTGAAAAGTTAATAAGATGAATAAATATATAATAGTGACTTTAGCTTTTTTATTTTCAACTAGTGGATTTGCTCAAGTCTTTGAAAAAGACAGCATTTTTCAGATGGAAGAGGTACAAATTCAGGGAATTCAAAACGCTTTTAAATATAAAAATGGCAATATAAAAGTAGAAGTCTCCAATAGTATTTTGAGCTCGGTTGCTAATCCATTGGACTTGATTTCCAAGTTGCCAAAAGTGCAAATTAGCGGAGATAGAAGCTTAATTTCAATAGTTGGAAAAGGAAATCCGTTGCTTTATCTGGACAATCAAAAAATAGAGGTAAACGACTTATTAGCACTTTCGGTTTCGGATATAAAATCCATTGAAATCATCCATAATCCATCTGCAAAGTACGAAGCGGAAGGTAGAGCTGTTATTTTAATTACCCGAAAAACAAGTACTAATGAAGGTTTTCAGACCACCATTTCTGAAACGGCTTCTTTTAAAAAGAGCTTCAATAATTATTTGGGAATCAATTCTAATTTCAGTTTTAAAACTACTGAGATTAAGGCCAACTTCAATTACAACAAACTAAATCCTTGGGAAAGTAATGCCAATAGTTATGAAATTCCTGCTTTCGAGATTATTTCAGATTATAATGTGGCTGGATTTACCAATAGAAATAATTACGTGTATGGAATGGGAATTTACCATACTTTTGCCAATACCGATACTTTTTCACTCTCGCTCAATGGTCATTTAAAAGAAGACGATTTTGATTTTAAAACCAAGACTAATCATCAATTTTCTGAAATTGAAACAGAAGGAAGAACTAGGGGAAACCGCAATTTTGTGAATTCATTTCTAAATTACAATAAAAAAATCAAAGCCAATGCTACCCTTTTTTTAGGATTGCAATACAGCAGTTTTGTAAATGCACTAGGAATAAATTCGTCTAATAATTATAATCAAACGAGTTTCAGTCCTTTTCAATCAGTCAACCAATACTTCAAAGTGGAGGCATTATCTGAAAGAATTGATTTCGAAAAAAAGTTTGACAATTTGATGAACTTAGAAATTGGAGCGCTACATACCTATGCAAATGCAAATACAAATTTGCTGTTGAATAACTTCGAAACAAACAATAACAGTAATTCAACCTATAACTTGAAAGAGCAAAACACTTCTGGATACATGCAACTTTCAGGAATAATAAAAAAAGTGTCTTGGTCGTCGGGAATTAGAGTGGAAAACACGAATGTCAATGGGAAATACGGAGACGCAACTGTTGCAAAAATAAGTAAAAATTACACGTATTTTTTCCCAAAAGGACAAATTGATTTTGCTATTGATTCTACAAAAACGGTTACATTTAACTATGCCAAAACCATCACCCGTCCCGATTATTCCTCAACAAGTAATGGGCAAACGGCGATTAATCCGTATTTTGTTTTTTCCAGTAATATCAATTTGAATCCTGCAATTGGTGAGGAAGTTTCTGCTAATTTTCAATACAAAAACAAGTCCATAACAGTGGGATATTATACCAATAAAAATGTTATGAATTACGGTTTTCAGTACAGTGAGGGTGAAAATGTTTTGAATTACAGACCTGAGAATTTTGATTTGGAAACAGGTTACAACATTGAATTTTCGTATCCATTTAAATATAGATTTTGGACCTCAAATATTACCTTAAGTCTAAATTTAAGCAAATACGAAGACCAATCCTTCGCTTTTAGTGATGCGAAACCCTATTTGTATTACTATTCCAACCAAACTTTTACATTAAAAGAAGATTGGACGCTGAGTTTTGTCGCTTGGGGACTTACCAATCGTAGTGAAGGCATTTTTCAACGAAAAAATGTTTTTGTTTTAGACAGTGCTATTTCTAAAAAATACAAGAACTGGACCTGTACTTTGAGTTATAACAATATCTTTAAAGGCGGTGAATTTGAAGAAAAAATCCAGAGTAATTTGCTTAATTCCCAAGCCGTTTTTTTCCAAGATACCAACGAATTTGCAATTGCTTTGAGATATACCTATGGAAAAGCAAAACCATCTACTTTTAAAGAAAAACAGGTTGACGAAAACGTCAATCGAATACGATAAATCATCAATCAAAAAGTGTTACTGTGGGAAAAACTATTTTGTAGTTCATGCATTACGTTAATCGAAAAAGCCACTAATTCAGTGGCTTTCTTCAATATATTGATAAATCAAAAACTATAATTTCTATCCTTCCTCTTCCTCAAAACCATCCACTTCCTCCTCAGTTTGATTCAACTCAAAAAAGCTAAAGAACGAACCGCCATAACCTTTTTGAAAAGAAAAGTTATCCAAATGCGTCATTTTCGTGTATTTAGAATGTTCGATTATCATCATTCCGTCTTCTTGCAATAATTCACGTTCAAAAATCGTTTTCACAATTTTTTCAAACGTTTCTTGATCAAATGCATAAGGGGGATCGGCAAAAACAATATCATAGGAGTTATTGTTTTTTTTTAGAAATTTCATCACATCACTTTTAATGGCCGTAATGGTAAAATCAAATTCGTCTGCCGTTTGTTTGATGAATTTAATACAGCCAAAATCACCATCCACCGAAATTACGTTGTCGCAACCTCGGGAGGCAAACTCATAACTGATGTTTCCGGTTCCGGCAAAAAGATCTAGTACTTTAAGGCCGCTGAAGTTAAAATGGTTGTTCAACACATTAAATAATGCTTCTTTACTCATATCCGTCGTAGGACGAACGGGTAAATTTTTGGGTGGCGAAATGCGTCTTCCTTTGTGTTTTCCAGATATTATTCTCACGATTGAAAAAGTATAAAATGCTTTAGATTGTCGGCTTTTGTAAAATTATTACGGTGTTGTAATGCCGAAACGTCCAGTAATTGTACGTTTCGGATATATTTATAGGCAATTTCAAAAAATTCATCTTCTTCCGAAATAGCTCCTAAAAGGCTTAAATTAAAATACTCGGGATTGAGTTGCAGTTGTTCTGCGGTAAATAATAAGTAGTAAATAAAATCTTCTTTGGTCGAATAATCGAACGAATTGTACAACAACAATTGCTGGTTTTTCAACACTACAATTTCAAATTTTTCACCACTAAAATGCACAAATACTTGTGTTTCTTCCTTGTTTTTTGAAAATGCCAACAAACGTTCCAATAATATACTGCTG